>CAVQFB010000008.1:0-286362 GCA_963711675.1 uncultured Acidobacteriota bacterium
AGGGTTGCGGGCGGGTGGCTTCGGAGTCATGGTCGCCCGGCACCTGGTGGACGAGCTCATCTACGGCGAACGGGGTAATGACGTTCTCCTAGTCAAGTTCTCGACCAGCAGAGACAGCGGAGGGCATGAGTGCCCCATTCTGCAGCCGCGCGGAATCCTCGTCGGCTCAATAGCGACGCCGAACTTGTGTGTTGGCGCGGAAGAATGGCTTGATTCCCGCCTGATTGCGACGCAACGTACTTAAGAGTTTTCCTAGTAGCCAGAACACGCGGCGGGGTCCAAAGTTCACATTTTGAGCCTGTCTCCAAGTTTGATCGAACTTCGGGAAGAGGCTTTCATTGTGGGTGCCCAGACAAATGCCGTTGATACTGCGGACGAGAAACGGTCTATACCGCCTCGTGTCTTGATAGCTGACGATCATGGCCCGATCATCGAACGAGTAAGGTCTCTCTTGCGGTCAGGTTTTGACGTGGTCGGGAGTGTAGGGAATGGAACGGACCTGGTCTCGGAAGCGGCAAGACTCCAGCCCGATGTGATTGTTCAGCAGATCCATGCCCGGCCTAACCGGCATCGAGGCCGCCCAGCAACTCCGTGAAGCCGGGTCCACGGCACGGTTGATTTTCTTAACCGTCCATGAACGGGTCGAGTTCGTGCGCGCCTGCCTGGCCGAGGGGCACTCGGCTACGTAGTAAAATCGCGACTCGCGGTAGATCTCGTCCCGGCAATCCACGAGGCCCTCGCAGGACGGCGCTTTATCTCTCCTCCCGTTTCACGGGTGATCCTTTAGTTTCTGTACGGATCGCTTGAGTCCCTTCTACCTTCGTTCCGAACCGAGGAGGTGCATGATTCCTAGCACTTTTACCAGTTCCGGGGCCCTGTGGCTTCTTTCTACTATTGTCGTCAGCCTTCTCGCGATTAATGGAGCCTGTCAAATGGAAAGGCGGCTCGCGCGTTGACTACATTGCGAGCCTTAATAGCACCACCGTACCGCAACTGATGCACGGGGCCGACCTTTATATCGTCCAACGGGCCGCAGTCAGACTAGTGATGCCGTTTTCGCTTGGTGGGTGAAGAACCTTTGCGAGCGTCTGGGAAGGGATACAAATCCTGACGCTCGATGCTGGGCGGTCTGGGTGCACAAGCAACGGCCTTCCGGAAAACGCCAAGGCTACGGTCAGGCACACGTAGTCACCGTGGTGGAGCGAAGGCAATCAACTAGTTTGAGTCGTCGTTTTGCCATCCCCACGGGAGACCCAAAACGATGGCACCGGAGAATTAATGTTCGCGGGGGCGCAAGCAGGCGGATGGAAAAGGACGCGCAGGACCCTCGGCAGGGGACGGTATCCCTGCGGGATACTTTTCCTGACGTCGTGGGCGACCGCAGCATTGTATTTCGACTGGCCGGTCGCGTCCTGGAGGTCTCCAGCGGCGTTAACCTACGCAGTGCTTGTGCTCCTGGTGCTGGCGATTTCTCGTCTCCAGTGGCGCGGCCTGGCCGTTGCCATGGTGGCGTTCGTCGGCGTACTCGCTTGGTGGTTATCGCTGCGGCCATCCAACGATCGTGACTGGCAGCCTGACGTGGCCCAGACTGCCTGGGCAGAGATCGATGGCGATAGAGTCACGATTCACAATTTTCGCAACTGCGATTACCGCACTGAAACCGACTACACACCCCATTGGGAAACGAAGAGGGTCGATTTCACAACTTCGTGGCGTGGATGTATTTATCACCTACTGGGGCTCGCCCTGGATCGCGCATCCCATCGTGAGCTTTGACTTCGGCAACCAAGGCTATGTAGCCATGTCGGTCGAGACGCGGAAAGAGGTGGGAGAAAGCTACTCGGCGGTCCGCGGTTTCTTTCGCTACTACGAGTTGATCTATACCATCGGCGACGAGCGCGACATGGTCCGCCTGCGGACTAACTATCGCGAAGGAGAAGAAGTCTATCTCTACCACACACGGGTCACGCCAGAGCAGGCGCGGAACATATTTCTGGATTACTTGGCCCGAGCCAACCGCATGCGCGACCACCCTGAGTGGTACAACGCCCTTACTAACAATTGCACCACCAACATTGCCCCCCATGTGGCCAACAGTAGAAGCGGAAAGGTACGGTGGGACTGGCGCATTCTGCTGAATGGGAAAGGCGACGAGATGATGTACGAACGTGGAGATCTTGCCGGGAACTTACCATTCGCCGAGCTCAAGCAGAGTGCACACATCAATCCTGCAGCCCACAAGGCGGGCAGCTCACTCGATTTTTCCCGCCTCATCCGCGAGGGGCGATCAGGATTCCCGCAACCGGAAGGAATCGAGCAACAGGCGATCCAGAGGTGAATCAGGATATTGGAGGTTCTTATCGGGGACCTGCAAGCGGACAGTGCGCCTGCTGGTTTTTTTGCGGAAGTCTTGGATTCGCGACCATCACTGACGTATTCACAACCGAGGTCAATGTCATGCACTTGCGCACGGGAATTTTCACAACGGTCTTTTGTTGTTGGCTGCTTGCGTCAGCCTCGTCCGCTGTGGCTCAGCCGCCATGGCCCGTCGCCACTGGTAATTCGACGGTGTCCCAATCGCCAAACCCTGGGCTTGGTGCTGGAGGGCGGCGGAGCACTGGGGTTGGCCCATATCGGGGTGATCCAGTGGATGGAAGAACATCGCATTCCCGTAAACTACATCGCCGGCACCAGCATGGGTGGGCTGGTGGGCGGAGTCTATGCCACCGGCCGAAATGCCGAACAGGTCTACGAGGTAGTGAAGGACATACATTGGAACCAGGTGATCAGTGGCCAAATACCGTTCGACAACCTTTCCTTCCGGCGTAAACAGGATGCGCGCGAATATCCTGCGACGGTGGAGCTGGGCCTGAAAAAGGGATTGCAGTTGCCTTCCGGGTTTAATTCTGGCCAGGAAGTTTCGCTTATTCTTAACCGCATCGCCCTTCCATACTCCGGCGTCCGGAGCTTCGACGATCTGCCGATACCTTCGCCTGTGTAGCCACCGATCTGGTCAGCAACAGCGAACATATTTTTCGTACCGGTCCTCTCGATCTCGCACTGCGATCGACCATGTCACTGCCAGGAATTTTCACTCCCGTACGTTCCGGCGGACACATCTATGTCGATGGCGGGTTGCTGAACAATTTTCCCGTAAGCGTCGCCAGAGCGATGGGGGCGCAATATGTGCTGGGCATTAACTTGGAGACCGCCCCACTGGATCCTGATGCGTCGCTTTCGAGCTTCGCAGTATTGAGCCAATCCATCGATACCGTAGTCGCCGCCAATGAACAGCGCGCCATGGAAGATGCCAACATGGTCGTGACGGTCAACCTCCGGAAGTACAGCTCGATGGACTTCGCCAACGAAGAGAAATCATCCAGGCAGGTTATGCCGCGGCCGCTGCAAATGCAGCGAAGTTATCATTGCTCTCTGTCGACGAAGCGACATGGCAGCAGTATCTGGCGGAGCGTAGGGCTCGGAACAGAAAGACAGCAGTCCCACAGTCCCTCACGGTGACCGGCATACCGTCGGATATCGGCGATCCTGTCACGGAAGATCTCCAAGGCTGGCTGGTAAGCCGGTTGATACTGCCAAAATGGACCAGAATATTCGACAATTGAACGGCACAGGCACATTTTCGGTTGTGAACTACTCGATGGTCGAGAAAAATGGAGAGCCCGGCTTGCAAATAGAAGGTGAACTGAAAGGCTATTCGCCGCCAATCGTGCGGCCGCTGATAAACATCAATGGCGCCAGCTACGACAACGTCTTCTTCAGCATCGGCGGCCGAATCACCTTCTTGAACTTCGGTGGATACCGTCGCGAGCTGCGCACAGATGTAATCTTCGGATCTCAGTACGGGGTCAGTACCGAATATTATCGGCCGTTTACCCCGACCAGTGAGTGGTTCGTTGCTCCTCGGGCGACCTATAACAATGCGCAATTCCCGCTGTTCACGGCAATGACTTTCTTGCCTTATACCGGAATCGCAGGCGCTGGGCGGACTGGATTTCGGCTATGACTTTGGAAAAACTGCCGAGTTCCGGTTCGGATATGAGGGTGGATATCAGCGCTAAGCCGCAAATCGGGAGTAGTACTGAGCTGCCGACAGTTGCCGGACCCACAGGCGATTTCAAGCTGCAATTCACGCTGGCCAGCCTGGACCGGCCCACGGTACCTCATAGCGGGAGAAAGTATTCGATTCTTTACGAAATATTTCAATGAGAATCCCGGAGCACCGCACGGTTTCCCGATATCAGAGCTGCAGATCCTAGAATTTTTTCCGGTTAACGGTCCGTCTTCGGTGTTTCTGAATGCATATGGAGGAACCAGCTATGGATATAAGACAGGCATTCCACCGTTCGATCTCGGCGGCGTAACCCGCTTCGTTGCTTTCGGCACGAATGAGCTGCTGACGGACCAATATTTCCTGTTTCAAACCGGATACATCAGAAAGCTGAAGACGCTGCCGCCGCTACTTGGCAGCACCATCGATGCCCTCTTCATGTTCGAGATCGGTAAGACATATCCGCTTCCCTTGCCCGAGCCGCCCAATTTACCAGGCGATGTGGCCGGCGCACTAATTGTGAACACGATATTCGGTCCCGTAGAAGTGGGCGGCGCGGTCGGGCAACTACGGTCACGCCAAATTCTTTTTCCAGATTGGGAGAGTCTTCTGAAAACGAATGTAGTTACCAGTCGAATCGGGCAAGCGTCACCCGCTTCGTGGCTGCCGACGGTGGATGCTAGGGTCAGTTCACTTCAAATGCGACGGAGAGATAACATCCTGAACCAACTAGGATGCCAGTTGTTCTCCCCTTTCCCCCATGAACGAGTCGAAGTGGCACGCTGCACCGGAGTTGATTACTTACATCGGGCCGGAGAACAAACGAAAACGCCACAGGAACTAGCACTTTTCCCAGTGGCTGGACACTGCTCCCATAAACTAGCTTGAAACCGCTCAATCTTGATGGAGTTTGGCATCAGAGCCGCCGCGGATCGAATTCCACGAGATCGCGGTAGCCTAGGGTGTGGAGTGGTTCTGTTCCTGTGCGGGAAAGCATTTGTGCGACTTAAGTTCGCAGACAGGATCGTGATGTGGTCTTCCGGTAAGAGAATGCGCATCAACAGAGCTACAATTTGCGTTTCTCGATTGCCTGCGGCATCGCCGCTCTTGCTACTCTGTTCGGCTCCGCTCTTGATCTGGGGTCAGTCGGGAGGCGTGGGCCAAAGCGCGAGCGCGCCCCAGGCATCTCCAAGTCCGTCCAGTGCAGTCAGCACCTCCGCACTTCAATCAAAGGGCGAATCTTCAAAACGTATTTTCGGAGTCATTCCCGCCTACACCATAACCGATGCTCGAAATGCGCCAGCGTTGACGTCCAGGGAGAAGTTTGGGCTATTCGCCAAGGGGGCGTTGGATCCGTTTCCGGTTGCGGCTTATGCCGTGCAAGCGGGAATCAGTCAAGCATCGGGCACTCATGCGGGATACGGACAAGGGCTTGCCGGTTATGGAAAACGCTTTGGTGCTGCTCTCCTTGACGGTACATCCTCGCGTTTTCTTGGCACCTACGCATTTCCATCACTGCTGCATCAGGATCCTCGCTATTTTCGGAAAAGCGACGGAAGTGCTTGGTCACGAGTTGGTTATTGTATGACTCGAGGGTTTGTTACTCGCGCCGACTCGGGTACGAGTCAACCGAACTGGTCGAACGTGTTCGGCAAATCTGCCAGCGCGGGTCTGGCAAATCTCTACTATCCAGCAGAGGATCGTGGTGCAAACCTGACTCTCACGCGGTTGGCGATCAGCCTGAGTTATCAGACCCTGGGGAACTTCGCCATCGAGTTTTGGCCAGAGATACACAAGAAGATGTTCGGCGGCAACAAGCCGAAGTAGCTTGGGAGTTTTTTCTGTAGTTCGTCTCGCTTGCGCTGAGGCCGATGACCTCTTGAGAGTCATCCCTTGAGGCTCTCACGATGGGCTTCGGTTCCTCCGAGATATCGAAAGCAAGGGCAGAACCTACGCGGGGCAAGTCGTTCATAGTTGCAGCGGGTTTCGAGAGACCATTGGTTAGAGTGCGGGGAGGCTAACACATGAAAAAGATCGCTTTGCTGATCTTGGGAGCAGTCTTCAGCATTTCACTCCTCTTGTGCCAAGAAGGGCAAATGAAACAGGAGGCCTACAGCGGCACAGCTATTGGAACTGGTGGGGCAGCGTCGGGCAAGTCGACTGGGTTTGACTTACGAGTTAACCGCTACACCAGTGATGAAGACATCGACCAGCTAGCGATGCTGTTGAAAGAGAAAGGCCCCGACGCACTTCGCGGAGCCATGGAGAAACTCGACGTAGGACGGATTAACCCTACAGGAAGCTTAGGGAACGTGATCGCGGTCGCACGGAAGCGGCAAGCCGGTTCCGACACGATCATAACGGTCGTTACTGCTCGCAATATGCCGTTTATCGAGTTGTCTCGCGGCGGGCGAACGAGGGACTACCCCTTTGGATTCCTGCAATTGACGTTGAACAACAAGGGTGAAGGTACCGGACAGATTATGGTTGCGGCGAAAATTCGGTTTGATAAGAAGAAGGGTCACTACGAAATCGAAAGCTACGGGAATCAGTACATGAAAGCTGTGAACATCCGTACGGGCTCATAGTGCTGAAGCCGAACTGCTTGGGCATTAGTGTTCTTATTGGCGCGGTTTTAACCCGCTGGGGTTGCGAACGCAAACTGGGTGATGCGTCGATGACGACTCTGACGAGCATCACAAAGTTCTGCCCGACGCCCGGTGGACACCAGATGTAGGAGTTCGGTCCGGAGCGGTCGCGAACTGATCTCAATTCGGAGGAAATATGACGTCATTCCACTGGAATGGTGCTGTCGCCCCATTGATCCTTGCAGTCTGTCTCGGAACCCTGGCTTCAGCCGAGCAAGACGCATCGTCATCGGCACAAGCTGCGCTTGCCTGGTCACCGGCCCAGAGCATTGGGATGTTTGCCTTTCCAAAGAATGGCCAAAACGCAGACCAGCAACTGAAGGATGAGAGCGAGTGTTACGGGATGGCCAAGCAGCGCACTGGAATTGATCCCCAGCAGCCTGCTCCTACCGGCCCAACCGCAGAACAGGTACAGGCGGCCCAAAGGCAGGCCGCTCAGAACGCGGATCAGGTGAAGGGTGCGAGGGTTGCGGGCGCTGCTCGCGGCGCTGCTGGAGGAGCGGCCATCGGCGCCATTGCGGGCAATGCCGGCAAAGGCGCCGGGATCGGCGCCGTCGCAGGGACGATGAGTGGTGGGGCAGCGCAACATTCAGCAAATGCTCAAGCACAGCAAAGAGCTGCCGCACAGGCTAAAGCCAAACTGCAGAAGGAATACGAGCAGGAGCTGCTGGCGCACAAGGAAGGACGAGACACTTTCCAGCGCGCTTTTTCGGCCTGCATGGACGCTCGCGGCTATTCTGTGCAGTAGCGGATACCACGACATTTCACGAACTACCTGCTCGCATTTGGGAAATGCTTATCCGTCAGCTGGCGGGGTTGAGAAGAACTCGCTGTACAACCCTGCGAATTAGGGCATCGCTTGGAGGTGGTTTTGAGCCGCAAGCTGCGAGGGCCCATTCGAAGCGCACACTGTATGCACACTGTATGTGTGTGATTCCGCTGGTCCTGTTGGCGTTTTTTGCCGGTAACCTCGAATCGCGGCTTGTCGCTTAGATAACAGTGGAACAACAGGATAAATTGGGCGCGCGACTAGCTGCTCGGTTAGCCGGAGTGCTCATTGTGCTCTTGGGCTCCACAGTGATTCCGGCGCGCTCGCAAGATACGGTCAATGAATTTTGGCCGGAAGTCGATACTTATGTTACGTTGTCGCCAAAATATCGACTGTTCTTTATGGCCTCAAAGTCCGTCGACCAGGATTCGGGGCAGGAGCGCTGGCAGTTCGGCCCGAACCTCGACATCACGTTGAAACCTATATTGCGAATGAAGTTCCGAACATTGGATCCGGAGAAGCGAAAGTATCTGACATTCCGGATCGGCTATCGTCATTTGATCTCGCAGACTGGGCCTGACGAGAATCGTATGATTCTCGAACTAACTCCCCGTGTTCCCTTGCCGAAGTCCTTCTTGTTGACAGATCGAAGCCGCATGGATCTGCGTTGGCGTAACGGATTCTCCTGGCGCTATCGAAACCGGCTGGGCGCGGAAAAGAATTGCAAGATTGGCTCATTCATGTTCAGTCCATACCTAAGAAGCGAGATCTTCTACGACAGCGCTGTTTCGCGCTGGAATCGCTTTTCTTATACAGGAGGTATGGTCGTTCCAATCTACAAGCGAGTAGAAATCGCGCCGAGCTTTGAACGACAGAATATCAGCGGGTCAGCGACCAATCATGTGAACGGGGCTGGTCTGACTCTATCACTGTATTTTTGAGCAAGATTTTTTCCCCATCTAATCTGACAGATCGGAGTGAACCAGAACAGGGGCATGTCAAACTGACCTGTCATCTACTTCGAAAGCATTCCCCTCGAGATCAGGAGAGTAATTGCACCGGGAGCCGCCTAATTGGGATTTGGATGCTTGGTGTAGCGAAAACGGTCCACCTCGCGAGCTGCTCGCAGTTGAGCTAGGAGTTTTGCTAGGCGACAACCAAGGGCAAAGAGATAGACAGTAGTGGCGGGAGAAACCGAGCTATGTCTAAGCAAGTTCCTTCAACGGCAGTGAGTAAAATGCTCATCACTACGAAACCGTGCATTTGGCACGACGCTTGCCGGCTTTCCGTGTCACACTTCTTCTGGCTGAGTCTTCTGGGCAGTTCTTTGCTGCTTAGCGTCATGACACAAGCTCAAGATTCGGCTAAAGAGCAAGAGACCCCTTCCAAGAGAGTTTCCGGGTTCTTAGATGATTATTCCGGACTCTCCCCCGATCCAAAGAATGGGGATCTACTGATTTACGAGAAAAATAAAGAGGTCCTGAAGACCTACCACAAATTCCTCATTGAGCCTGTTACTGTGTACTTGCTCCCTGAGGCTGAAGATCGCGGCATCGACCCAGATGATCTGGATCGCCTAGCTCGATACTTCACTGGCGCCATTACCGATGAACTCATAGGCTCTGATCGCTACGAGGTCGTAACCGAGCCAGGACCAGGTGTTTTGGACGTGCGTCTGGCAATCACTAACGTGGAGCCCACTGGTGGCAAGAAGAACGCTGCCCTGAAGGCGGGCGCAACCGCCGCTTCGGTGGCAGTGGCTCCGGGGGCCAGCCTCGCTGTGCCCAGGCTTAGCGTTGGCAAGGTCGAGATTGAGGGGGAGATGCTCGATTCTGTATCCGGGGAACGTATGGCGGCATTCGTCACCGGCAAGGGCGGACGCAGATGGTTTAGCGGACTCAACGCCTATAAGAAGTGGGGGGGACATCGAGGCCGCATTTCGAACGTGGGCAAAGAATTTTCGCAAGCGTCTGGACCAGGCGAACGAATCCTAACGCGTGATACTGAACCACTGGACGGTTGGGATGCATGGCAGGCGGCCGCAGTCTCGCCGAAGAAGCCATCTGGCTCGCGCGAGTGCTTCTTCAATTAATGCCTACCGAAGTAGAGGTGCAAGGACCGTTGGCCCTCATGTTCCACTGTGAAGCGGGGCCCTAGATACGGATGTCGGCGGCGGTTGTTCCTCGTACTTCTTCCTGTTTTATGTGAGTCCTTCTCGTTGTTATTTTCGCCCCGCGAAACGCGCAAGCTGGGCAGGGCCCGGAGCATGAGCCTGTTGCTGAAGCCGAGATCCGAAAGTGCCCGGTGCGGATTTTGGAGTTCCTATGAGGATTCAGAGCCACCTTTTCTTTGTGATGTTTTCCTGGATGCTTGTGTGTTTCGCAATTGCCCCGGCCCAGGAGCCTGAGCATACGTGGGACTATAGCGAAGCGCACGGACCCAGCCATTGGGGGGATCTGAAGCCGGAGTTTGCCACCTGCAGGACTGGCCAGCACCAATCGCCCATCGATATTCGCGATACCCGGAAAACCGATCTCCCGCCAATCCAGTTTAACTACAACCCTTCTAAGCTGCACATTGTTGATAACGGCCACACCGTCCTGATCAATTACGACCCCGGAAGCAGCGTGTCGGTAGATGGGAAGACATACCAACTGAAACAGTTCCACTTTCACCGGCCCAGCGAGGAGAAGATCGACGGCAAGAATTACGACATGGTGGTGCATCTGGTGCATGCGGGCCAGGAAGGGAACCTGGCAGTAGTCGCAATCCTGCTTCAGAATGGCCAAGAGAATCAGCTGATTCACAAACTATGGGAGCACTTACCAAAGGAAAAGGGTAAGGAAGAAACCTTCGAGAATGTCCGCGTTGAAGCGGATAGTCTGCTGCCTGGGGATCATAGCTATTACGCCTTTCCGGGATCGCTCACTACGCCACCCTGCAGCGAGAACGTCGCTTGGTACGTATTGAAGCATCCAGTAACCGTATCGGCAGCGGAGATTGAGCAGTTCGGGAAAGTGTACCCGAACAATGCACGTCCGACGCAGGCGCAGTATGACCGCATGGTGCTGGAAAGCAAGTGAAGCTTCTAATGGCGGAAGGAAGCCAGTAAAGTCACAGGTTTGTGGATACTGTGCGTTCCGGGTTGCTTGTGCATCATGCATTCGCGCAGCCTCGGTCGCGTTAAGAGCCCCGCTCTCAAGTCCTGCCGCTTATCGTGTATGCAGGGATTCCGCAAGACTCAGTAGGTTCTCCGGGACCACGCGAATAGTGCCTCCGCGCGGACTGTCAATGTCAGCGATCAGGAAAAATGAGATCGCCACGACCAAGGGCACGACAACGAACAGGCGACGGTCCGTCCGCCGTGCACCGTACCCGATCAACAGATTGCAACACATAGCGATGACTAGCATCAGCGCCCAAGCCGCAATGGGAATGCGGTTCAACCACGCCGCCTGCGTGTACCCCTGCGAATTGAGCACGTCATTCATTCCGGAAAGCGCGAGAGCAATCACCGGCGTGGGCTGGGCGGCCACTCCATGAAGGCCGGACCACAACTGGTTCTGGAGCACAGAAGTGTCTGAATTGATCTTCCGAATCTGTTCCGGACCGCGGGTCGTATAGAACAAAACGCGCTGATCGAGATATTTCCTCAACAGTTCGTGTAGTGTGGTCGCATCTGTAGCGGGCAGCAAGTCGACTCGCACGTACTCAGTGCCGATGGCGTTGGCCTCAGACTCCTCGAGCTTTTTACGCTCATCGTAGCGGCTGACCGCCATAGAGAAACTGAAGCCGATCAGCAGTGCAAGCAAGGTGAGGGTGGCGCCCAGTACGACATCGAAGTCCCCACGCTCTTCTCCGCTCAAGGGATGCACGCGGGCGCGAGTTCGACCGAACAGAACGGCAAACACCATCAGCACGAATGACAAGATGAACACAAGCAGCGGATAGTTCATTATGCCCATAAGCCTGGAGGCCCCTCCATCTCCGATGTCGATCTGCAAAAGCTTGCATGGAAAAACTAGAACGCGTTCAGACGCGCCTAGCACAAGAATCCTAACCTTCTTGATCAAAACCAGAATTGGTTACCCATCCCACCGGCGCTTGACAGGTAACAGCATCCAACTGATTTTTCCAACATGCTTGATTGCCAATGAAAATCAGCGACTCTGCTCTGGACCATGGAAGTGAGTAAAAACAGACGCCGATATAAAAAAAGATGATGGGTTCTAGCCGACTCCACAATAGCTCTGTCACCGAAGCCAGTCTGCTGGGAAAACTGCTAGTTTGCCCAGCCTGGAATGGTTGATAGAAATGCTCGTGAGATCTCCGAATCTGGACGCACGGGCATACTCCAACCGTATATGGGAAGAAAACATCATTCTGTAGAAACAAGAGAGACTCAGATTGCGCTGTATTCCTTTTGTATGGCAAAGAGTGACGAGGTTTGCAAAAAATGCGACGGGAGAGCAGGAGTGTTATGAAATGTTGCGCGGTAACTTTGCTGCTGGGATGGATATTGTTGCCTGCTAAAGCTCAGACCGCTGCCCCTGGACTGGAATGGTCTCCGGCAAGGAGCATTGGCATGTATGCGTATCCCAAGAACAAACAGACAACGGATCAGCAACTCAAGGACGAGAGCGAATGCTACGGTTCCGCCAAACAGAACTCTGGAGTGGATCCTCAAGCCCTTGTGCCGGTAGCTCCCAGTGCGGACGCGCAGCAGGCAGCGCAGCAACAAGCCGCAAAGCAGGCCGGAAGTGATGTCGGCAAGGGAAGGACGGTAAAAGGTGCGGCTGGGGGCGCTGCCGGAGGTGCGGCCATTGGTGCTATTGCGGGCGATGCTGGAAAGGGCGCGGCTATCGGGGCAACTGTGGGGGCCATGTCAGGCCGGCGGCAGCAGAGGATGGCCGAAAATCAGGCTAAGCAGCAAGCTGCTCAAAAAACCGCTCAGGCGCAGCAACAGGGTCAGTCGCAGGCGAACGCTCAGCACCAGGCCGCCTTGGACTCCTTCAAGCGAGCCTTCGCGGCGTGCATAGATGCCCGGGGTTATTCGGTGCAGTAACGGCACCACTCGTCAGAGTTCTTTTTGCGCTCGGACGCCACGGAGCCGATAAGTTTATGTGTTTTCAAATGCGACAGACTATCGACTGCAATCGGAGGTAAAGCATATGAAAATGTTACTGACCATCTGTTCGGTATGCGCTTTGCTAGTTTCGGCGGCGTGGGCTCAGGGGCAGGCACCGACAAGCCCGCTGAACGACACCGACATCAAATTACTGCGCTCGGACCTGGCGGCCAATAAGAACCACGTCATTGCTGACACCATGCAATTCACCGACTCCGAATCCACGGCCTTCTGGCCGGTCTATCAAAATTACGCTCAAGAGCAACAGGTAATCGGAGACGATCTCGTCCAGTTGGTTAAGGACTATGCGAAGAATTACGACAACATGAACGATGCTAACGCCAAGGACATGGTGCAGCGCATGATCAACATTGAGGACAGAACGTTGAACCTGCGTGAGGATTATTGGCCCAAGTTCGAGAAGGCGCTGGGTGCAAAAAGGGCCGCCAAATTCTATCAAGTGGATAATCGCCTCACTTTGATGGTGAAGCTCCAACTGGCATCTGAGATTCCGCTGATTCCTTAGCCGATGCGTGCGCTTTAGGCTGCCGCACTGGTTTCCCAAGCCGGACCGAGTAATGCGCATAAAGCTTCGGCCATTTCGTCATACGCAGTTCAGACCAATGGGAAACTCTCTGTCATCAGCGCCAGTGTACCCACGATGGGCGCAGCAACTTGGCGGCAGGCCTTAACGCCAGACGGCAAATTTGTCTTCACGGATAACACGGGGACATCTACAATGTCCGGCTTCTCGATTGGAACAAATGGCGCATTAACACCTCTCCCAGGGACCATTCTCGCAACCCTACGGTGGCAGCATCACCCTGGATATGGCGATTACCCCGAAGGGCAAGTCCTATACACCTGGATACTGGAACAGGTAATGACCTGCCCCCCGAAAAGTAGTCCAGCGGAAATGTGACTTCTCCATTTACGATGACCCGCTCAGGGCCAAAGAGGAGGAGTCGTGCGCAAGAGTCAGTTTAACGAAGAACAGATCATCGCCATCCTGAAGGAGGCGGAGGCGGGGATAACCCCCGACGAGCTGTGCCGGCGCCACGGGATCACCCGCGGGAGCCTGTACCGCTGGAAGGCGAAGTACGGCGGGATGGAAGTGAGCGAGGCGCGGCGACTGCGGCAGCTGGAGGAGGAAAACCGGCAGCTGAAGCACGTCGTGGCCGAGCTGCTGCTGGACAAACGAGCGTTGCAGGCGGTAGTCACAAAAAAGTGGTAGGCCCGCAGATGCAGAGGCAGGCAGTGGAAGTGATGCGCTCGGAGGGAACCGTCTCGGAGCGACGCGCCTGCGGGCTGATCCCAATGCATCGGGCGACCTGCCGGTATCGGCGGCGCAGGGTCGAAGAGCCGCGTTTGCGGGAGCGGCTGCGCGAGCTGGCTGCGACCCGGCGACGGTTCGGCTATCGGCGGCTCAAGATCCTGCTGCGACGCGAGGGCTTCACGGTGAACCATAAACGGGTGTACCGACTGTACGTGGAAGAGAAGCTGGGACTGCGGCGGAAGCGAGGACGGCGGAGGATGCCGACGGCCGCCGCACGCGTGCCCCTGAAACTACCGGTGCGCCCCGACGAGGTCTGGACCATGGACTTCACGCAGGATGCGTTCGCCAGTGGGCGCAAGTTCCGAACTCTGAACCTGATGGACGGCTTCACGCGCTACGCGCCACGCATCGAGGTGGACACCTCGTTGCCGGGTCAGCGCGTGGTGCGGGTGCTGGAAGAACTGAAGCGAAGGGGCCGCAAGCCGGAGGCGATCGTGATCGACAATGGGAGCGAGTTTACCAGTCAGGTGGTAGATCAATGGGCGTACGAGAACCAAGTGCAGCTGCACTTCATCACGCCCGGACGGCCCATGGAGAACGGCTTCATCGAGAGCTTCAACGGCAAGTTCCGCGACGAGTGTCTAAACGAGAACTGGTTCCTCGATCTGGCCGACGCGCGGGAGAAGATCGAGACCTGGCGGTGCGACTACAACCAAGTGCGGCCGCACTCGGCGCTCGGCTATCTCACGCCCGCGGAGTTTGCGCAGAGGAGCGCGGCTTCGTCCGGCTGCGCTCCCATGGCTCCGCCGTTCGAAGCCGCGCCGTCAGGTGGAGAGAGGGTAGTTACAGGTGTAGCGTTGGAGAACCAGAAACCGGAGAAAGTCTCACTATCCCTGGACTAAAGATGGGGGGCAGGTCAGTAAGGTAAGCATCTTCGCAGTCAACCCAGATGGCACGCTAAACATTCTGGGTGAGGTAGATGGCGGCGCTGACAAGCATCGTTTGTGGCTGGCGATTATAGGCTTCCCGGAAGCGTGCAGCAAGGCGTTGCTGCCTGCTTTTGATCCACGGCGCATAATGGCGTTGAGTGATTTGAATATTCGCGTGCCCCAAAAGGGCTGCTACGTCTTCCGTAGACATGTCATTTTCAAAACACCACACGGCGAAAGTGTCGCGCAACATGTGACTGTGGAATCGCAGCGGCTCTCCGAATTCATTGGTTAACTGAGCTGCCTCGGACAGTTTGTGGAACAATCGGCCCCAGTGGTTCACGAGCCTATCCTGGGCTCGTTCCAATTCCTTCCCCGTGAGATTTGTCGCCGCGCCATCCCAAAAGAAGTAGCGCGGGTTCGAGTTTGGCGTTGCCTCGAGTTCAGTGGCGATTTCCGGCGGAATCGACGCGTATACGGGAACGCCGGTTTTGGCGCGCCTGAGAAAGAGCTTGTACCACCCGTCTACATCAGCGAGCAGCTTAGAGCGCTCCAAGGTGGCAGCGTCACGGATGGCAAGTCCGCTCCACCTCATCAGCAGATTCAGGCTTCGGATTCTCTGCCGTTCTTTTGGCGTGATCCGCCCGTCGATTTTCACAATCGCACCCAGCACGATTGTGAACTGCTCCTCGGTGAGCGGTATGGTTGGCGTGAAGTCGCCATCGCCCACGACAATCGGTTCGATCCCTCGGGCAGGATTACGGGTAATCCAACCGTGGTCGAACGCGTAGTCAAAGAAGCCGACCACTCTGCCCAGGATCTTCTGCTTCGTGGTCTTGGCCCCTTTCCAGGTGTTTTGCCACTGTTCGATATGGAGTCGCTTCACATCCGGCATGTGCCGGAGGCCGCACTCATCGCAAAAGTCTTGGAACCGTTCTTCGAACCACAGCTTCAGTTTGTCGACGCTCTTGTGCTTGTACCCCCTACTCTCTTTGTATTCGATGAAATGCTTGATTGCGTCGGTGACGGTGATTCGCTCTTCAGGTTCGGGCAAACCCGCGGCAGCGCGTTCGAACATCGCCATTTTTTCGCGAGCTCGCTTTTCGGCCACCTCGTAATCGCAGGTCTCGGCGGATTCTCTGTGCTCCTCCCCATCCTTCGACCACACCAGTTGCTTGGGGCAGGAACAACGCGTATACGCATTCTTGCCGCGCTTCTTGCAGTCAACGCGATGGCGGGACTTGACGCTAACGACGGGGATTTTTCGGGCTGTCTTGGGCATATACTAAATTTAGGAATTTGTTTTTGGTGCTGACAAAAAACGGACGCAGGTCGGATCCTAACGCGAATCGTGCGACCACTGAAAGCCTTGTCTAGCTTTAACTTGTAACGAAAGTAATGGTCGGATTCGACAAGTCCCGTAGGGGCGTCGCGACAATAGCCCGGCGCTTCAGCGCCGGGAAGGCTTTCCTGTATCTCGAGCGGTGAGCCGAACTTGCGGATGCTCGCCGGTTTCATGATCACGAGCGATGTGCCCACGCCTCAAGGACCTCTTTCTCTTTTTCCGACGATAGATAATCGGGACGGCTCATGACCCGGAAGCCATAGAAATCAGTCAGACAATCCTGTGCTGTCTCTTCAAATGGCCGGGTTCGCCAGCCGGCGCGGAATGCTTTTTCACTACTGATCTGGTAAAGCCCCTGCAACGCCGGATCAGGACGCCAGAAAGGGAAATTACCCGCGAAGGTGTGTAGCACTGCATCGGTGTTAAGACCGTGCTGATGAAGGAAGTCCTGGGGTATCCAGGTAAATTTCGCCTCCGATCGTGTCGCGCCCTTGCAAGCCTCGAGAAATTCGCGGAACGTCATCGACCTTCCCGTCAGATTGAATGTCCCATAAAGCGACCTGCTCACCGCCATCGCCAGAAATCGGGCAACGTCCTTAACATCCACGAGTTCGACGGGGTCACTGCCATCCCCGGGTGCAATGTGCTCGCCTCCATCCTGAGCGCGAAGCAGCCAGGTCAGCAGGTCGGGAGTGTCATCGCGACGGCCCTTGATGGGCCCTGGCCTCACAATCGTGAGCCTCTCACCCAACATCGTGTGCAGCCTGCGTTCGCTCTCGGCCTTGTTTCGGTTGTATTTCCGCCCCTGGCCATTCCACGGCTCCATCGGAGCATCCTCAGTAACGCCCGACTTGGCGAACTCTTTGGAGTCGTAAGCGCCGACCGAAGAGACGTAGAGATAGTGCTGCGCGCGATCCTTAAAAAGCTCCGCTGCCGACGCAACGACGGCGGGATCATTCGGCCAGACGTCGATGACCACGTCGAAGTGCCTCCGAGTCAGCGCCGAAAGGTCCTGATCGTTGGCATCGCTGCTGCGAAAACCTCTCAGCTTTTCCAGATGCGGAAATAGATCTGGATTCGTGATTCCACGATTGAACAGGGTTACTTCATGTCCATCGGCCAAGACGGCCTCGACGACTGACGGGCCTAAGAAGAAGGTTCCGCCCAGCACCAAAATCCGTTTAGGGTTGCCGCTCGCCAGCGCAGGCGATGACATTGACGACAAGCCCGCGGCAGCAGTCGTTAGCAATGCATTTCTTATGAAATCTCTGCGGTCCATGCGTCTCCCCCACTTCCTTAGACAGACGTATCCGCACTGAAAACGTTTAGGAGGTATGTACCGTAATCCGTGCGGGTGGTGACCAAGCTTCTTTCACGAAGCCGACGACAATCCCGCGGCCCAAGGCAGGAAAAGGGCACAAGCTCTGAGCCTGTGCCCTTGCCACCAATCTTCAGAATGGTCTGGAAGGAAAAACGTCGAGCGAAAATATCCCGAAGTTGCTGTTGGGATCGGTGAACGGTGAGGCTGTAACTTCTTTTGTGCATCCGCTGGTGTTCTGGATTCTCAGCAGCGCCACCGAAGACGGACCACCAAACTCTCCCACCACCAGTCCGGTTCCGCTCGGCGTGGTCTTGACCGTGTGCAGTCCCGCCGGGAAACTCCACGTTCCGGGGTTCAGCGTGGTCGGGTTAGTGAAGACGCCCGTACAGCCTGTGCTGGGGATCGCCGACACTACCCCCACACCGGAGAGCTTGGCTGTGGTCACCTGACCGGAAAAGTCGTTGCTGATGTAGAGGTAATTCTTACCCGAGATGAAGCCCGGGCTGATCCACACGTTTTGCGAGTTCAAGCCAGGCCCCAGATTCACCCCTGACGCGTTCGCAGGGCCTCCGTAGTCTACGGTGGGCGCGAGCGCCCCGCCAGGCAGGATTTTGGCAACCTCGACTTCGGTGCCGGAAGGCTGATTATCCCCGAAGACTGCATATTTCCCGTTCGCGGTGATATCGACTCCCTCAGGAATTGCGCTCTGGTTGATAAAACCGGTAGAGGTCACCAGTGGCTTCGGGACCAGAGTCGCGCCTACGATCTTGAAGGACTGAACGGAGCCATCTCCGTAAGTCACCACCACCACGTGCGGACCAGTCTTGGTAACTGCCATCCCTTGAGGCGGGCTGGCGCCCGAGATGCCAACCGCAGGTGTGGAAGATACCCAGGTCAGCTTGCAGTTACTGGGGTTCACCTTGAAATAGGCGATCTTGCTTTCCCCTGTGAAACCCGCGAAGAGGTAGGGGAAGCCCACGCGCCGGTCAATGGCGAGTGGAATTCCCAGGTTATTCGCGCCGCTGGTGTCGGTCGGGTCGACGAAGTTACCCACATGGGTGAGAACCCCGGTGCTGGCATTGATCCGGAACGCGGAAATATCGCCGTTGGGAAAAGTCGAAGTCGTGAGCGGATCGGAAACAAACAGACAGTTCTTGAAATTCGTGCCGTACGCGATCGCCACTTCCTGCAGCGGCGCAAAGAATTTTCCCAGCCCCGTGCCCAAGGTGGCATATGGCGATCCCGTAATAATCGAGAGAGCCGGTCCGGGCACGACCTTGTAGCCGGTCGCTGTATTCGCCCCGGTGTTGAAGTTGTTGTCGTTGACGTACACAAATTGCGCGTACGCGTGGAGGGGATACATTCCAGCCAGCACAACAATGACTGAAACGAGCCGGAACAGGGTGAGACGGTTTCGTGACATAGTTCTCCTCGGATTCTTCTTTCGGTTCTCGACCGGTAGATCTACAAACCAGAATAGGCGTTGCGCCAACGCAACTCAGCGCATGCCTGGGCTCCCGGAGATTCTCTCGGCTACTTCCAGAACAATTTGTAATTGAGACTGCCGCCCGACTGGACAGCTCGGGATAAAGCGGGTCGTGGTGTGGCCTGTGATTCGGCCGCAATGCTACACGACGATTCACAGCGAACAATGGCCAGAAGGTGCCATAAAAGGATGAAAGACGTTGCGCACGGCCGCCGGTAGACGAAACGTCGCGAAGCCTTTGCGGGAATACACATCTCCCGAAAATCGTCCGTCCTTCGGACGCTATAATTCTTGCGGATGGGCAGCTCTCCCTCACCTTTGGGCCCGGACTCGCTGGCTGTTGCCCAAAAGCGGCAGCCCCATCTGCGCATTCATGCGATCAACATCTTTGTGCACGACCAGGAAAAGAGCCTGCGTTTCTACCTGGACCAGTTGGGCTTCAGCCTGGTGGGAGATGTCCGCTTTGGATCTGGAGATCGCTGGGTCGCCGTCGCACCGCCTGACGGCAGCACTGTGCTTTCGCTGGTCGCCCCCAAGCCCGACTCGAAAGAGGTTCAATTCATCGGCCGCGCCACGCAGATCGTCTTCGTCACGGAAGACGTTCCGGCCAAGTACAGCGAATGGCGGAAGCGCGGCGTTCGCTTCCAGTACACGCCACGGCTGAAGCGCATCCGGTATGAGAAACAGGTATCAGGGCCCGGTTCGCCCGATCGCGCATTCAGCTATCAAGATTCTGGTGCACGACCAGGAAAAGAGCCTGTGTCTTCGATCTGGACAGCTCGGCTTCAGCTGGTGGGAGATGTGTGCTCTGGATCGGGGATCGCTGGGTCGCTGTTGCACCTCCTGACGGCAGCACTGTCTTTCGCTGGTCGCCTGAAAGCTGATTCGAAAAATGTTCAACTCATTGGCTGTGCGACTCAGATCGTCTTCGTCACGGAAGATGTTCTGGTCAAGTATCGCGAATGGTGGAAACGCGGTAGGTTTGCTTCAGTAGACGCCCCGCCTGAAACGTATCGATATGAGAAACAGGTATCAGGGCTCGGTTCGCCGATGCCATCGCCCGCTCCAGATCAGCCTCCTGTCTGGGGAGGAGTGATCACGCATTTCAAGGACATTGACGGCAATTCTTTCGCGCTGGTCAGTTACGACGAAGAGAGCCGCGCCGTAGAAGCGCAGCGCCGGGCGGCCGCGGCAAAGGTGGAATCGGAGCGCCGCGCCGCGCAGGAACTGGAGATCGCCAAGCAGGTGCAGCTTGGACTTTTCCCCCAGAGCCTTCCGTCCCTTGCCACACTTGATTACTCAGGCATCTGTATTCAGGCCCGCCAGGTAGGCGGCGACTACTACGATTTCCTCCATCTTGGCCAGGATCGCTTCGGGCTGGTGATCGGTGATATTTCCGGCAAAGGAATCGCGGCCGCGCTCCTGATGTCTAATCTGCAGGCGAACTTGCGCAGCCAGTGCGCCATCGCTTCCGACCAGCCCAGACGTTTTCTGCAGCTGGTCAATCGTCTGTTCTACGAAAATTCGCCGGAAGGTGCATATGCAACCTTGTTCTTCGGTGAATACGATGAGCGGACTCGCCGGTTGCGCTACGTGAACTGTGGCCATCTCTCCGCGCTGCTGCTGCGCAATGACGGCGCCATGGAGCGCCTCGAATCGACCTGCACTGTGTTGGGCCTCTTCAAGGAGTGGGACTGCACAATTGGCGAGAGCATGCTCTCTTGCGGAGACACGCTAGCCATCTACACGGACGGCATCACCGAGGCCTTCGACGCGGCGGGAGAGGAATTCGGCGAGCGCCGCGTTATCGACTCGCTGCTGCGGCATCGCGAACAGCTTGCGACTCAGCTTGTCGCTTCCATCGTCGACGACGTCAGGAAGTTCAGTCCGCACGAGCAATCCGACGACATTACCCTGATCGTCGCCAAGTGCAGATGACGACGGACATCGCCGCTTGTCCCTCGAGATACCCAGCATTTCGCCGTAGTTAACATTCGTTTAACATTCGCTCGTTCCGCACCAAAGTTACCCGCCCGAACCACCTCCCGCTCTTGACACACCCCCTTGTGACAAGTACGATACTGGGCACGGTTCGCTCTTCGGAGCGGACTATTGAATTTCATGCAGAGTGGCTGAGGGACGAGCCCAGTGACGCCACGGCAACCGGTTCTGGATCATATATCCTGATCGCAGGTGCCAACTCTCTCCCGGAAACGGGGAACATGAGATTCGGCATGCAGCTTATTCGCATTCCGTAGCCTCTTTTCCTTCTATTTCCGGAAAGGAGGTTTTCCGTTTATACGGGCCTCTTTTCCGAGAGGGCTCGTTTTCAGCTACTCGAAAGAGTGGCTGCCATGATCGGATACGAATTGCGCTGCCGGGAATGCGGCAAGACCTGGGGAAACCAGCCGCGTTCGATTTGCGAAGACTGTTTTTCTCCCCTGGAAATTACCTACGATTATGAGGCGGTACATCTTACCCGCGAGCAAATTGCCCAACGCCCATCGAACATGTGGCGCTACGCGGAGCTGCTGCCTCTCCCGGCGAATTACCATCCCCATCTGCCGGTAGGCTTCACGCCGCTACTCAGCGCGCCTCACTTAGCCAGCAAAATCGGCGCTAAACGACTCTGCATCAAGAACGATGCCGTCTGTTTGCCCACCCTGAGCTTCAAGGATCGCGTGGTAGCGGTGGCATTAGCGAACGCGCGAGCCTTCGGATTCGACACGGTGTCGTGCTCTTCCACCGGGAATCTGGCCAACGCCGTGGCGGCGCAGGCGGCGCGCGAAGGTTTCAAGGCCTGGATCTTTATTCCGGCCGATCTTGAGCAGGCAAAGATTTTGGGTACACAAGTGTTCGGCGCGAAGTTGGTAAGAATTTCGGGAAGCTACGACCAGGTGAATCGCTTGTGCTCGCAGATTGCGGATGAGCATCACTGGGGATTTGTGAACGTGAATTTGCGTCCCTATTACGCGGAAGGATCGAAGACGGTGGGATTCGAGATCGCGGAACAACTCGGCTGGCGGTTGCCTGACAACGTCGTGTGTCCGATGGCCGGGGGTTCGCTCATCACGAAGATCAAGAAGGCGTTCGACGAACTGGTGAAGATCGGCCTGGTCGAAGCCAAGCCCGTGAAGTTCTTCGGCGCGCAGGCAACCGGCTGCTCTCCGATCTCGACCGCCGTGAAAGCTGGAGAACCTGAGATCCAGCCGCAGAAACCGGCCACCATCGCACGGTCGCTCGCCATCGGCAATCCCGCGGACGGTCACTACGCCATCCGTGCCATCACGCAGAGCGGTGGATGGTCGGAAGACGTTTCCGACGCCGAAGTCGTGGAAGGCATCCAGATGCTTGCCGAAACCGAAGGCGTCTTCACCGAAACGGCTGGCGGCGTCACCGTCGGCGTGGCTCGCAAGTTGTACGAACAAGGCCGCATATCGCCGGACGAAACCACCGTGCTGTGCATCACTGGCAACGGGTTAAAGACGACCGATGTTTTGGCCGATAAATACGAAACGGCAGTTCCTATCCCGCCCAAGATCGCAGAATTTGAAAAGTACTTGCACGAATCTTACGAAGCACGGGAAACCGTGGAGGCTTGAGATGACAGTGACAGTTCAGATTCCAACCGCACTGCGCCGGCACACATCCGGCACAGATCGAATTACATGCTCGCCCACAAACCTGAACGAATTGTTCACAACCCTGGACGAGAAGTTCCCCGATCTGAAGCCCCATCTGCGCGATGAGGCGGGGCAGATACGGCGGTTCCTGAACGTCTACGTCAACGAAGAAGATATCCGCTTCCTGGGTGGCCCCACCTACGCCTTCCAGGACGGAGACGAAGTCCTCCTGGTGCCCTCGATCGCTGGCGGTGCTCCGGGAGGTAAGAAATCGGGGCGACCATGTCTAAGAAGCAGCTGAGCATCGGATTACTGGGTTGTGGCACGGTTGGCGGCGGCCTAGTTGAACTGGTCAACCGCAACCGCGAGTTGCTGCGCGACCGCTCCGGCGTCGAACTCACCATCAAGAAAATCCTCGTACGTGATCCGAAGAAACCCCGTCCTGGCGTGGATCCTGATCTCATCACGACGAATCCTGAGAAGGTCATCAAGAATGGCTGTGACATGGTGGTCGAACTTGTGGGCGGCATTGAGCCGGCCCGCAGCTTCATCCACACCGCGCTCGCCGGACGCAAGCACGTGGTCACCGCGAACAAGGCCCTTCTCGCCACCGACGGATACAGCCTTCTTCAAGCCGCGGCCCAGCAGAAAGTGCGCTTCGGATTCGAAGCCAGCGTCTGCGGCGGCATCCCCATCATCCGCGCCCTGCGTAGCGGGCTGGTTGGCAATCAGATTCACAGCCTGACCGGCATCCTCAACGGCACCTGCAACTACATCCTTACGCGGATGGAAGAGGATCGCGCCGAGTTCAGCGAGGCTCTCTCGCAGGCCCAGAAAAAAGGGCTTCGCCGAGGAAGATCCCACACTCGACATCGACGGCCACGACGCCGCCCAGAAGCTGAAGATTCTCGCCGAACTCGCCTTCAACGCGCGCGTGTCTGCCGAGCAGATGAGCGTGCAAGGCATTCGCGACATCACGGCCGACGACCTGCGCATGGCCGAGGAACTCAACTGCGTGATTCGCCACGTTGCCACCGCCGAGGTGGCCGGTGACGCCGTCACGCTGCGTGTCGAGCCGGTGCTGCTGCCCAAATCGCACCAGCTTTCCAGCGTGCGCGACGAGAACAATGCAGTCCTCGTGCGCGGAGACGCTGTCGGCGAAATGCTCTTCCACGGCAAAGGCGCGGGCTCGCTGCCCACCGCCAGCGCCGTGCTGTCGGACATCGTCGACATCGCCTGCAACAAGACTGGACGCTCGCCGCTCTCCAAGCGCACCATGGACACGAAGACTCCCAACCTCGTCAGCCGTCGTTATCTGCGCTTCCCGGTGGACGAGCCGAGCGCGATCGGTCCGATCACGACCGTGCTCGAACGCAACGGGATCACAGTGCAGCGCGCCGCCGCGACCTGGGCCAAGAACGGCAACGACCGCAGCCAGGTCAAAATTCTGACTCAGAGCTGTCCGGCGGAGTCGCTCGACCGGGCGCTGGACGAGATTTCCCGGATGGAAGCTCTGCAAGGGAAGAGTGTGGTCCTGCGGTTCGCGGAGTAACGGCGACGTCAGAGCGTCTTCGGGATCCGGAGAAAACCCTCAGGGGCTGAAGCCCCCTTAATCTAGTGATTCGGAGTGGCACGTCTGAAGTCGTGCCCTCTTCCCATTCCTCCCTGCAATCATCGTTGAGATGGGTCCTATGGCGGACAAGTCATACCGCCATATCCAGCCTCATTCTGGGGTATACCCCCTCGCCCTCGTCGTCTGCAAAATCTTGAAAACAAAAGGGTCGGGAACCGCAGGCAAATATATACTTGACATGCCTGAACAATCGGCGTATATCTGTATCTATGGACGCCAAACTCAAGCCGCCAAAGACCTTACAAGAAGCCATCGTTTATTTCTCCGATCCGCAACGGGCCTTCGATCTCGCCGTTAGCCTTCGCTGGCCCGAAGGCAAGGTCCATTGCCCACGTTGCTCCTCTGAAAAGAATACTTCATCAAGACTCGCCGCATCTGGCTTTGCCGTGGATGCAATAAGCAATTCACGCTCAAGGTCAACACAATCTTTGAGGACTCGCCCATCGGCCTTGATAAGTGGATGACTGGATTCTGGATGCTGGTTAACTGCAAGAACGGCATCTCCAGCATGGAGCTTCACCGCACGCTTGGGATTACGCAGAAGTCGGCATGGTTCATGCTGCAACGTCTTCGGACTGCTTTGCACAATCGCTCGTTTGGCTCTACCTCCAAACTCGGCGGACCCGATGCCGAATTGGAAGCGGATGAGACGTTCGTCGGCGGACTGACAAAGAACATGCACAAGGACCGCAAGTTGCGCCTGTAAAGCAGGTGGGATGCACGGCGGAAAGACCATAGTCCAAGGCATCCTTGACCGCAACCTCCGACAGGTTCGCGCTACCGTGGTTCCGAACGTCACGCGAGAGACTTTGCAGAAACGTTCTGCTCAAGAACATCAAGTATGGATCGAAGGTCTACACGGACGACGCAATCGGCTATGACAAGGTTGAGCTACAACTTCATTCATGGAGTTGTGAATCATGCGGAACGTACGTAATGGACGCATCCACACTAACGGTCTTGAGAACTTCTGGTCGCTGCTGAAGCGCGGCCTTCGTGGAACCTACGTTGCTGTAGAGCCTTTTCATTTGTACCGTTACGTTGACGAACAAGTGTTCCGTTACAACAACCGCGCCACGAAAGAGCGACCCGCACATCCGATGCCGACCGATTCGAACTGGCCATGTCCCAAGTTGCTGGACGGCGTTTAACCTACTACCGAACTACAGGCAAAGACGAATCGCCGCGCCACGAACCGACAGGGACGGGGGAAACGACAGAAGTCCCCTTCTAGTCCTTGTCGGAAAGCCTTCGGCTTACGCAAGCGCAAGGCGCGAGAAGCCTTCTGCTTCTTCTTCTCGGCCTTTACAACTTCATCTTTGGGAACTTTGAAGAGGGCTTTCATGCCTTCTTCAAAGTTCTTTTTAGCTTCCGGGCCTTCGATGTATTCGGGTTCCTTCATGGGTCGTCCTTACAAGGAATAGTATCGTATCTATGTTCGCAATGATATTCTTCAGGTGCGTTCAATATATCGGCTTCTGTCCCGATTTTGTAAGCGCACGATTCACTGCATATTTTGCCAAATCGATCAACGAACTCTTCTTTTGTCAGGATATAGAGCCGCTCTTCTCCTTTCTCCAACAGTTTCCAATCGTCGGGGGTTAGACCTCTTGTGGTAGCTTTACATCCCCGACCTTGGCCATATCTCAAGAGCTGGTTTTCTACAATCATCTCACCGCCCCATTTAGTAAAGTACTTCTCGGTGAATAGCGTATCTTCTTCGGCGCCGCTAAGCCGTCCTTCCATGACAAGCCCACAGAAGATCCTGTACTCGCTTATGGGCGGAGGTCCGAAGTTATAAAGGTCGATCTTGCCGAAAATGTGATCCTTCCACTGGTCTCTAACCGACAGCCGAACAACATCAGGGCGCAAATCTGCGCGTGGGCCTTTCTTGTGGGGCAAACCAAAAAACAAGATTGACAGTAGTATACCCAACCATAAAATGGTCAAGCGTTCTTTCCTTGTTCCATACTTATCGCCGTCGAAACACTTGGCTCGATGAATTGCGACTGCAAAACATGTCCAGGATATGCCCAGTAAGAAGACTCCCAGTATGTATATGGGACTCCATGGTTCGTAATCTAGGAGTAGCCAGATTGCGGTGGTCAAGAAAGCGATACCTGGTAGCGTAAAGCTACTTTTTAGAAGTTTCCACATGCACTCGCCTAGGGAATTGGTCCCCCAGTTGAGCAGCTTTATGAAATATCCAAACTCGAATAGAATCACGGCCACGATGTACAGAATGACCAATCCACAAACCGCCATAGGAACGCATTCACGCATCGCACACACCTCTGCCGCGCTCGGAGTGACCTGCCCCCTGCTTTCGCGCACGAGATCATACGATAGTTTCCGTCTCCGGGTTTGCGGCTGAGGACGGCGGAGCCAGCAAAGCGCAGCCGGCCTCAGCCGCCCTCATCGCTGCAGCAAACTCCTTCGGTGTCCGGTACCCCAGACTACTGTGGGGCCTTTCTTCGTTGTACTCCTTCTGCCACGCTGTGATTTTTCTCCGCGCATCGAACAAATTCTGAAACCAGCTCACCGTCAAACACTCTTCCCGCAGCCGGCCATTAAAGCTCTCGACGTGTGCGTTCTGGGTTGGCTTTCCCGGCTGAATGTGCACCAACTCGATCTGTCGCTCCACACACCAGGCTAGAAAATGCCGACTCGTTAACTCCGGCCCGTTGTCGCAGCGGATCACTTTCGGTTGTCCCCGCTGGGCCACGATCGCATCCAGCACTCGCGTCACTCTGCGGCTGGCAAAACTCGTGTCCACTTCCAGCGCCAAACACTCCCGGGTGTACGCGTCCACTATGCTCAGCACTCGGATGGCTCGCCCGCAGTCCACCGCATCGTGCACGAAATCCAGCGCCCACTCCTGGTTCGCCGCCGTCCAGGTCCGCAGCGGCTGTCCCACGCGCACGCAGTGTTTCCGCTTCTTCCGCCGCAGGCTCAGCCCTGCCTCCCGATACACCCGGTGCAGGCGTTTGTGGTTCACCCGTTCTCCCGAGCGGCGCAGCAACACCTGCAGCCGCCGATATCCGAAGCGTGGCTTCTCCCGCGCTAACTCCACCAGCTTCGTCCGCAGCGGTTCATCTGAGCGCCGTGTCTGGTAGCGGTAACTCGACACCGCCAGCATCACCAGGCCGCACGCCCGCCGTTCGCTGAAGGCGTACTCTATCCGCATCTGCCCGATAGCCGCCTTCATCGCTACGAGCTCCACCCGTTTTTTCGGATCACCGACTGCAGCGCTTCTTTGTCCAGGCTCAGATCCGCTACTAACTTCCGCAGCCGCGTGTTCTCATCCCGCAACTGCTTTGCCTCCTGGGCCTCGCTCACGTCCATGCCGCCGTACTTTGCCTTCCAGCCGTAGATCGTGTGCTTCGACACGCCTACCTCCCGCGCCACATCCTCCACCCCTCGCCCTGCTTCGACCTGTTTCAAGGCGGCGATCATCTGCGCTTCCGTGTGCCTGCTCCGTGACATGCTTGTTCCCCTTTCTTTCGCAAAAATCATACTCAGTTGTGTGCGGAATTAGGGGAGCAGGTCAAGATCACAATACTTACGGAGGGAATGTGGAGAACGGGAATGGCATCGAGATGTTAACTCCCGACAAAATACCAGTCATAAAGCTGAACAAGCTCGACCCCAAGTAACAAGGTGAAGCTATGAGATTTCCAGACATGCTGACCGTCGTTGCCCGAAGTCGTGATACCGGATTGCCTGCCGAGGGTATCGCGATTTTCCTAGTGCTCTTCGCAGAGAGCAAGAATAACTACACCGTCGGCCCGCTGATTTCAGATGAGAGAGGAGAGGTGAAATTCATATCCGCCCAGCGTGAATTTGCCATCAAGCGGGCACAAGAGATGTTCATCATGGATTATGAGGGCGATCTGGGAGAGCTGCCCTCGGCCAGTCATCGAGATTAGCCTCCATCCGCCAGAGCACATTAAACAGATGCGGCAGCAATATCAGGCTTCACCCGATTTTTCGGGGGCGCGGATCTCCAAGATCCAATTCGTCTCTTTGCCGACTTGGAAAAGGTGAAAAACGGCAGACTAACTAAGATGACCGGAATCATAGCAGCAACGGAAGGGCAGCTCCTAACGAATCCCCGACTGGAACTTCATCTTGCCAAGAGGGCAACCTGATCCGATGAGTCTCTCTGAACCTTCAATACTCAGCGGGCAGCCAGTTTTCCATCGTTGACGGTGCTTTTCGTCGCCGAGTTCCTAGGGAAAGTGGGGCACCTTGCATATTAGGGCATCACCAAGATCTGGGTTGCGCGACCTCTTCGGCGGCTTCTAAAGGGGGCTTGCTCCCAAAGTCCCATCGGTTTCAGCCCTGCGCTCTTAGCCCTCCCCTCTAACAGTCTTACGAGCGGTCTGCGCTGACTCCCCGGAGACCCACTCGTCGTCGCCAATGCCAGTGGCGGATAGAACGGATTGATGGAGTTCCGCGGCAAAGTATTGTCCGCCCCGATCAGAGTTCCCGCATCAGTTGCGCCAGCGACGTAGATGTTATTCGCGACAAATGCGAATCCCGTAACCAGGGAGTCCACAACCCCCGAATACTGTGCCTGCGAAACCAGGCGTGGGCTGCTCGGCTGAGAGTAATCAAAGCCGAATACCATCGCCGAATCAATTACCGTGCCGACATACGACCGGCACGACATCAGTCCCGATCCATACCAACATGTGCCAGTTCGCGTCGAATCCTTGCACCGAATTCGTGACGACGTGGCCGAAACTCTCCAGTATCACACTGCTTCCTTGACGACATCCTCTCTTCCCGCCGACACTTCCTTCATCACACCGCGTTCTTTGACAACTGAATAGCCGCCAGGCCGTGTAGAGCGGACACTCCTGTCCGCTTGCTCTGAGAACCGAACCGGAGAACCGAGGCGAAGAACACTGGGAAACGTTGAAAGTTTGAAACCCTAAAACCTGTATCTGGGAACTCCACTTTTAACTGCTTTATCTTCAATATTTTGCCCCCCTCATACTCACGCGCGGACATGGATTCTCGACCCAGGTCTCCATCGGCATCGACGAAGGCTTGAAGCACGAAAGCTGGATCCTCTGCGATAACCTCGTAAGTCTCCGCAAAGTGCAACTGACACGCTTCGTTGGATCGCTATCGCATCCCAAGGTTAAGGAACTGGACCGAGCTCTCAAAATGGCCCTTGCCCTGGAATAGGGTTGGCTGCGCTTCGTTAAATCGAGACTACTTGCTGTACTGGTTCTTTTTTTTCTCGGCGTGGCGGGCAAGGCCGAACTGGATCAGCTGCTCGATCAGGTCGGGATAGGCGAGGCCGGTCGCGCCCCACAGCTTGGGATACATGCTGATCGAGGTGAAGCCGGGCATGGTATTGATCTCGTTGAGGTAGATCTTGCGCGTCTTGGGGTCCATGAGGAAGTCGACGCGCGCGAGGCCGGAGCAGTCGACCGCCTGAAACGCTTTGATGGCGAGGTCCTGAACTTTCTTGGTTTCGGGCTTCGTCAGCTTGGCGGGAATGATGAGCTGCGAGCCCTCGTCGAGGTACTTGGCGGTGTAGTCGTAGAATTCTTTGCCAGGAACGATCTCGCCGGGAACGGATGCTTTGGGGCGGTCGTTGCCGAGGACGGAGCATTCGATCTCGCGGGCTTTCTTCTTTGTGCCGCCCACGCCTTGCTCGATGACAATCTTGCGGTCGAATTTTGCGGCTTCGTAAATCGCCGGGCCGAGTTCCTTCTTGTTGTGAGCCTTCGAGATTCCCACCGACGAGCCGAGATTCGCGGGCTTCACGAACATCGGATACTTCAGATTCTTCTCCACTAGTTTTTCCGCTTTTTTGGGATCGGTCTCCCAGTCGCTGCGAAGAACGGTGACGTGCTTCACGATGGGCAGACCGGCGGCGCGGAAGAGCGACTTCATGACGTCTTTGTCCATACCCGCGGCGGAGCCGAGGACGCCGGCGCCGACATACGGAATGTCTGCCAGTTCGAAGAGACCCTGGATGGTCCCGTCTTCCCCAAAGGTGCCGTGCAGAACAGGAAAAATTACGTCGACGTTGATGGCGCGATCGGCGGCGCGGCGGGTGAGCGCCGCTGCGGTTTCGAGCGGCACCATACCTTGTTCGCGATGCACCGGCTCGGGTGGCACAACAACGGCTTCACCCTTGGCGAGGACGGCAGCTCCGGGAGTCGCCTCGGGATCGCCGGCGCGCAGATGCCGCGCTTCCTCAGGTGGCTTGCCCTGGAGGAGGCGCTCGGCGTCACCCGCAGTGACCCAGCGGCCTTCCTTGGTGATGCCGATGGGGACGACGTCAAATTTGTTCTTGTCGATGGCGTTGAGAACGGATGCGGCCGAGAGCAAAGAGACTTCGTGCTCGCCGCTGCGTCCGCCGAAAAGGATGCCGACCCGAAGCTTCTTCATAACCGTTCAGTTTGGCCGGAAGGCAGGCGCGGCGTCAATCGCAGGAGTGGTTCCGAAAGTCAAAACCTCAACCACAGAGGACACAAGGGACGCAGAGGATCTAGGAAAAACAAACCAGAAGGATCACGATGGAGCATCGACCACCCAGGGGGGACGAGGTACGCCACTAAGAATCAAAACCTCAAAGGATGCTAAGGATGCCAAGGAGAGAACCTCACAGGGGAGTCGGGCGGTCCGAGCAAGGTTAGCCGTAGCAGAAGATCCTTGAAACCCTCTGTGTCCTCAGTGTCCTCTGCGGTGGTGATCTACAGAATCTTCTTCCCGAACGCCGACAACGTCAGTTCAACCGCCAGATCGGCGGTCTGGTTGTGCTCGTCGATCACGGGATTTACCTCGACGATCTCGAAACTCAGCATCCGGCCGTGATCCGAAATAATCTCCATGGCGAGATGGGCCTCGCGATACGTGGCGCCACCCCAGACAGGCGTGCCCACGCCGGGGGCGTCTTCGGGATCGATCCAGTCCATGTCCAGAGAAACGTGGTAGCCAGCGGTACCGCGTCCGGCCATCCGGAGCGCTTCTTCGATGACGGCGCGCATGCCGCGCTCGTCGATGTCGCGCATGGTGAAGACTTCAACCCCGGCCTTGCGAATGTTCTCCTTCTCGTGCGAGTCCACGTCGCGGATGCCGACCAGCACGCAGTTTTCCGGCCTCACCTTGGGGAAGAAGTTGAAAATATTCCCTAGTTCGGCTGGCCCCAGACCCATGAGGGCCGCGAGGGGCATGCCATGCACGTTGCCGCTGGGAGAACTGTCCGGCGTATTCATGTCGCTGTGGGCGTCGATCCAGAGAAGGCCGATTCGCTGGTCCTGCCTGCGGTAAAACTCGGCCACACCAGCCACAGTACCTGCAGCGACGGAGTGGTCTCCACCGAGAACTACGGGAACTTTCCCAGCCTCGAGGGTCTTGAGGACGAGTTCGGCGCTCTTGGTGCAGGTGGCGGTGATTTCTTTCAGGTACTTGGCATTGGCGTCGCCTGCCTTTTTCTGCTCAGGAATGGCGACCGCGATGTTGCCCGCGTCTTCGACGGCGTGACCGAGTTCTTCGAGGCGGGCTTCGAGACCCGCGACGCGAACAGCCGACGGACCCATGTCGACGCCGCGGCGGGACTGGCCGAGATCAAGAGGTACGCCGATGACGCGAATTTTGCGCGGAACGATGCTGCTGAAGGAAGCGCTGGATGTTTGCACCATAATTTTCCGAAAACACGACGTGGAGTTTTCGTTACCGCTACAAACTGACGGACAGCGCGAACTTGCGACTCTCAGCGCCTAAAAGCGCGATGATAGTCAAGAGCCACTTGCGGCATCGCTGAAGCGATGCCCTGACTAACCAAGCCTTTTCCAAGCCTTCGAGTTCTGCCCCAAGCTATCAAGGCCAGCCTACGGATACAGCCGGTGCAACATTCTGGGGAATGGAATGGTTTCGCGAACGTGTTCCAATCCGCAGATCCATGCCACGGCGCGTTCAATGCCCATGCCAAAACCGGCGTGGGGAACGGCGCCGTACTTGCGCAAATCCAGATACCACTTGAAAGCCTCTTCCGGCAAGCCGTGCTCATGAATGCGTTTTATTAGAAGATCGTAGGACGCCATGCGCTGCGACCCACCGATAATTTCTCCGTAACCTTCCGGCGCGAGCACGTCGACGCAGAGAGCGAGTTCCGGCCGCTGCGGATCAGGCTCCATATAGAACGCTTTCACGCTGGCTGGATAACGGTGCACCATCACCGGCTTTTCGAATTGTGCGGAAAGATATGTTTCGTCGGGCGAGCCGAGGTCGCCACCCCATTCGAAGTTGTTTTCCAGAGCGCCCTTCGCGTGAGCTTCCTGCAGCATCTTGACCGCTTCGTCGTAGCTGATCCGAGGGAAGGGCGGCGAAATCTTCTCGAGTTTCGCGATGTCGCGGCCAATGGTCTGAAGGTCGGCACGCCGCTTTTCCAGACAACGCTGGACGAGGAAAGAGAGCAGGCCTTCCGCCAGTTCCATGATGTCGTCGAGCTGGGCATACGCGACTTCGGGCTCGACCATCCAGAACTCGGTCAGATGGCGGCGGGTCTTCGATTTTTCCGCGCGAAACGTCGGTCCGAAGGAGTAAACCTTGCCCAGCGCCATGGCGGTAGCTTCGATGTAGAGCTGGCCAGACTGCGTGAGAAACGCCTGCTCTTCGAAATAGTCGACGGGGAAAAGAGTAGTGGTGCCCTCGCAAGCTGCGGGAGTGAGGATGGGCGGGTCAGTCAGCGTGAAGCCGCGTTCGTCGAAAAAATCGCGGGCGGCTTTGATGATTTCCGCGCGCACTCGCAGAATGGCCGCCTGGCGCGGCGAGCGCAGCCACAGGTGGCGGTGCTCCATGAGGAAGTCGACGCCATGTTCTTTGGGCGTGATCGGGTAAGGATCGCTTTCGGAGACGCGCTGCAGAACCTGAACGTTGACGACGTCGAGTTCGTATCCGCCCGGTGCGCGCTTGTCGGCGCGAACTTTGCCCTCGACGATGACGCTGGATTCCTGCGTGAGTCCTTTGATGGCGTCGAACACTTCCGGCGGGACGGCGTTTTTCGGGACGACACCCTGGATCTGGCCGCTGCCATCACGAAAGATGGGGAACAGCAGCTTGCCGCTCTCGCGCAGGTTGTAGAGCCAGCCGCGAATAGTGACGGTCTGGCCTTCGTGCTTTCCGATTTCAGCGATCGTGCTTACGGGAGAAGACATGAGTGATTGAGAAATTTCGTAATCGGGTAATCGAATAACTAAAAATCGAGTCATCGGTCGATCGGATGATCGCGGAATCTGAAGTCTGACGGATGATCACGCGGCGTCCAGTTTCGCGAATACCTCCGACATCTTTTCCACCGGGTTTACCTTTCCGTCCTCTTCGATCTCGAGCAACAGCGGCGGCGTATTGGTGGCGGAGCGCAGCAACGCCATGGCCTCTTTCCAATCGATCGAACCAGCGCCCGGCCACAAGTGCGAGTCTTTATCTTTATTGTTGTCGTGGACGTGCGTGGAGCGGATTTGAGACTTGAGTACCTCGAAAGCTTCCGGCACGCTGGACATCATGTGAGCGTGGCCCACGTCGAAGCATACGCCGAGATCGTCGAAGTGAGTCGCCTGGATGAATTCGACGAGTTTGTCAGGCGTGGAAAGTTCGTTGGGGATGTTTTCCAGCAGAATGCGTACGCCCAACGGCTTGGCGAATGCGCGGAGATGCTCGATGGAAGTCATCGCCGCCTCAAACTTGCGTTCATCGAAGCTTTCGTTGCCCGTGCCCAGGTGTTGGACCAGGAAGCGAAACGGAATCTGCTCGGCGATTTCGAGGGCGCGCTTGATCTCGTCCATAGCCTCGATCCGGGCGGCGCGGTCGGTGGAAGCCACGTTGACCGGCGGCGCGCCGGTGCGCCCCCATTCGTAGTCGGCGTACAACGGCGAATGCACCGAGTTCAGGGGGACCCCGCTGTTGCGGAACCAGTCTGCGATCTCGCGCACGTGCTGCTTGCGGTTGGCGTAGTCGAGGTGCTGCCGGGCGGCGAAGATTTCGATGCGCCTGGGCGCCACCGCGCACGAGGCCATCGAGAATGCCGGGGTGCAAACGCTCTTTTACATAGACGAATGTCGATACTGCTTTAATCATTCTTACGTCCTGAGGTGTGGAAGACGCTAGTCAAGACTACTGACTCATCCATCATTTCACCGATTTGTATCAGGGCATGCCTTCAGGCATGCCGTAACTCGCCCTCTACGCACGCGCCTTCAGGCGCTGCGAGTCATTCCTCTTCCGTAGTCCGTGAAGTCCCGTCCTCTTCAAAAGATCGACGCCGTGAAATTCATTCGAACGATGCTAGTATCCCACGGCTTTGCCGTTGTTGCGGCCGTCACTCGCGCCCAGGCGCTCGCCGGTTTTCAAATCGATGGCGATGCATTCCCCGTCGCTCCAGTGATCCTCAGTCCTCATTTTATGCCCCATCTGGCCAAGTATTTTCTGAGTATCAGGAGAGATACCTGGTTCCATGAAAATCACGTCGGGCATCCACTGGTGATGGAAGCGCGGCGCATTCACAGATTGCTCGATATCCATCCCATAATCGACGACGCCCATCAGGATATTGGCGACGGTGGTCATGATGCGCGGGCCGCCCGGCGAGCCGAGCACCAGAAAAAGTTTGCCATCTTTCAGGACGATCGTAGGCGTCATGGCGGAAAGGGGGCGCTTGCCGGGGCCGATTGCGTTGGCTGGTCCCTGAATCAGGCCGTAACCGTTGGGTACGCCCGGCTTGGAAGAGAAATCGTCCATCTCATCGTTCAGCAGGAACCCAAGGCCGGGCGCAGTGACCCGGGAACCGAAGCTGTCGTTCAAAGTTGTAGTCACAGAGACCGCGTCACCTGCGGGATCGACCACCGAATAGTGGGTTGTGTTCTCGGGCTCGCGGACGGCCATGGGCTGCTCGTGCAAAGCGGCATAGCGTTCGAGCTCGGTAAAACTGGCGGGACGTTTCAGGTCCTTGCTCGCCGTAGCGCGCTCAGGATCGATGGATTCGCGCCATGCCGAACCATATTTCTTGTCGATCAACTGCGGTACGGGAATCTTGGAGAAGTCCGGGTCGCCAAGAAATTCTGCCCGATCGTAAAGCGCGCGGCGAAAAGCTTCGGCCGTAAGGTGGATCGACTCGGCAGAGCGGTTACCAAACTTGGTGAGATCGTATCCTTCAAGAATGTTGAGAATTTCGAGAAGCGCCACTCCTCCGGAGGAAGGCGGTGGAGCGCTGATGATTTCGTAGCCACGATAGGTGCCGCGGACGGCTTCGCGCTCCTTGACTTCGTAGTTGGCGAGGTCTTCTGCGGTGATGAGGCCGTGGCCCTTCTGCACGCCGGCAGCTAGTTCGCGAGCGATCTTGCCGTGGTAGAAGTCGTCGCGGATTCTTGGCGATGGCTTCGAGCGTTCGTGCGAGTTCGGGCTGATGAAGAATTTCTCCTGCCTGATAGTACTTACCGTCGCGCTGGAAGATGCGGTGCGAGTCTGGGAATTGCGCGAGGTCTTCGTCCTCCAGGTCGCGGGCATCTTCCCAGGCGAGAGGGAAACCGTCTTTCGCCAATTTGATGGCGGGCGCCATGACCCGATCGAGTGGAAGCTTCCCGTATTTTTGCAGGGCGTAAACCATGCCGGCGACGGAACCGGGAACGCCAATCGCCCGGTAACCCACCAGGCTGGCCTTTTCGACGACGTTGCCCTGCGCGTCGAGGTACATGTTGGCGGTCGCAGCCGCAGGAGCCTTTTCGCGGTAGTCGACGAAGTGGGTGGCGCCGTCGGCCATGCGGATAAGCATGAACCCACCCCCGCCGAGATTTCCTGCCTGCGGGTGCACGACGGCGAGGGCGAAGCCCGTGGCGACGGCGGCGTCGACGGCGTTGCCGCCGGCCTGCATTACCTCTACGCCGGCGCGCGAGGCCAACTCGTGGACGCTGGCCACCATGGCGTGCGGCGCGTGGACGGGATGCGACGGAGCGGCCAGCGCGCACGTCGCCAGAAGCGCCGCGACCAGCAGCGGCCACAGAAGCTTGCGGTGAATTCGCATCGGAACTTCTGAGGCTAGCCGAGCGAGGGGAGGGCCGTCAAATGGATGACCTATCTGGTAGTGGTGGTACCTTGGATTCTGACCACATGCGTCCCTATCGGTGTCATCCTGAGCGTAGCAGTTCTTCAGGCGGAGCGAAGGATCTGGCGTGTACCACCAGCATCAGGAGCCAAACTGACACCTCCATCGCCTATCTCCGACTCTTGTTTTGGCGCGACTTGGAGGGCCGCGACTTTCTTCTCTTGTCCTTGGTTTTTTTCTTCTTCGTCTTGGTCAGGCGTGTCTTTCTGATCGCCTTAGCCGCTACGATTTCATACGACTGGCGAATCAGGTCTTCGAGTTCGTCGTTCGGAAGGATGTCGAGACGTTCAAGGGCCACCCAGTGGTAACGCCCGACGTAGGGCGACGGGCGGATGCCTTCCCGCTCGATCAATTCGGAGAAGATCTCCGGCGTGCATTTGAACACGAGACGCGACCCGTGCGAGAGATCAAGGCTGAGGATGGCGAATAGCTTCTCGCCGACCTTGAAACATAAACTCTCACCCCACTGAAGTTTTTCCTTCGTTTGCGGGAAGGAGAGGCAGTAAGCGCGGATAGACTCGGTGTCCATGGTATTTGTTTCTACTCCTGGGGCGCGTGAATATCCTATCCTTTCAAAGGCAGGTCCCCATTCGACTCCCCACGCGTATGCGTGGGTTCGTTCAGGGCGGGCTCTCGACTTCGCAGGGAGTTCGCAATACGAACTTCCTGCCTTGCTCGGGATGACAATGCTGGTGGTTACGCTCCTTTCGTGCCGGCGCTCTCGAAATTCTTCCACAGCGTGGCCTTGCTGTAGGCCACGCGGAATCCAAGACGCTCGGCATTACGCTGCGAGACGGTGCCGCCCTGGGTCACGACGACCGCGACTTCGCATCCCGAATTGGCCGCCGCTTGCAGGCGACGGCGGAACAATGCCGTCTGCAAACCGCGCCGGCGATAGTCGGCCAGCGTTCCTGCTCCCATCAGGGCGAGTATACGGTGCTGGGGAATGACACGTCCGGCAGCGACCGCCACTGTAGTACCGTCGAGGATGGCAACGAAGGTCATGGCTTCATCCACCTGATACAGGGGTGTAAGCAGGTCGGCAAAACCTTCGGGCGCGTTCCCTTTCTCATAGAAGCAGCGAGACAGGATGTCTGCTAAGACTGCAGCTTCCTCCGGCTGGCCTCGGCGGATTTCGATCCCCGCTGGCCCGTCGGGAAACTGTTCCGTCGGGTCGAGCGGGCGATAGAGAACGTTGTTGAGTTCGGCCATCACGTAGCCGCGGCCCTTCAGAGTTTCGAGCAATTGCATATCATGCAGCGGGCAGACATCAATCTGTGCCGGTGCATTGTGGGAGCGGTAGAAGCTCTCCAGACGGTCGAGGTCAGCCTCGGTGATGGGACCGGCAAAACCGAGACCGACGGCGCGTCCTACCGGCGAATTGAGCCCTGCGAACACCATGTGACCTCCACATATTTCTTCCACCGCGGCGCCGATTTCCGGCTTGGTCACCTGGAGCAATTTTGCGATGTCGATCTGCGGCATTTCCTCGGCTGACTCCAACCGGCGAGCGAAAGCCTTATCCACAAATTGCATGGAGGGAATCCTTTCTGGTTGAACCATTGGGGAGGTGGGGGCACACTTCGGCGCCCAAGTCGTTCAGCGTGCAACCAGCACAATTAAAGGACGGCGGTCATAGGCAGGAAGATAACTTAGCGCCGAGAAGGGAGGATGGGCAAGAAGATTTGACTGGCAAGGTCCAATGCTGGGAAGTAGCTAGGGAAGCGCCGAACGCGCGATTCGTTGCGTCGCAAAAGCGCAACGCTTCGCGCGGCTCGCCCAGGTCCCTCGTTCGGCAAGAACAAAAGCGCCTCACTCGGGATGACAATCGATTTTCTACACCTGCTCCCTCGCCTCGCCGAGCACCACGTTGATGGTCATCTTCTGTTTGCCGCGGTAGAAGGTGATGCGGACCGTATCGCCGGCGCGGTGGTTGTTCATCATCTGTGCAAGGTCCTGCTGGTCGGACACCTTTTCGTCGTCGATGGCGACGATCAGGTCGCCACCAAGCATGATGGGAGTGTTGCCGAGGTAAGCGCGCTCGCTGCCACCCCGCAAACCGGCACGCTCAGCGGACCCGCCCGGCACCACCTGTACGATGAGCAAACCTGAATCGGCGGCCAGTCCCATTTCGTTCGCCAGCTCAGGGTCAATGGGAATGGTCCGCACGCCCAGCGCCGGACGGCGCACACGGCCCAGAGTTACAAGGTCATTGAGGACCGCCTTGGCGGTATTGATCGGAATCGCGAACCCGATGCCGGCGCTCTGCCCGACGCTGGATGCAATCATGGTATTAATGCCGATTACCTCACCGTGCCAGTTCATGAGCGGCCCGCCGGAGTTGCCGGGGTTGATGGCAGCATCGGTCTGTATGGCCTCGTCGATGGTCATGCCATCAGGCTCGCGCACCGACCGAATCGAACTCACGATACCGCGCGTCATGGTGCCGGAGAGGCCAAAGGGATTGCCGATGGCATAGACCTTTTGCCCAACCTGGAGATTGCGCGAGTCGCCGAGCACGGCTGGGGTGAGGTCCTGCGCTTTGATCTGGATCACCGCGAGATCGTGCGGGCGGTCCATGCCAACGATGGTGGCACGATATTTCTTGTGGTTATGAAGAGTGACTTCCACCTGGCGGGCATCGGCCACGACATGGTAGTTCGTCAGGATATGGCCTTCCTTGTCGATGATGAAGCCCGAGCCCTGTCCTTCCTGCGGAACCAGGCCATAGAAGAAATCGAAGGTGACGGCCTTGGAAGTGATGTTGACCACCGCGGGCATGTTGTTGTGGTAGACCCGGATGTTGTTCTGTTCTTCGCTGTCGAGGGTTTCTGTGCCGGCTGCCGCCTCAGTGAGCTCGACCTTGGCGGGGCGGCCCAGCCAGCTCGTGGGCCGCAGGCCGTCATGACGATAGGTCGTGAAGTAGAAGAATGCGCCGGCAATCACCAGGGCAAGAAGAAGTGGTCGCAATAGCCTCATAGAATTCCTGATCACGGTATGAAAGGGGCTGTAGTTATTCTAATCGCAGGGGCGAACGCCCGTACAAGGCCGGAAGATCCCTTGGACTTTAACCTTTACTCTCCACAAAAGTCATCCTGAGCAAAGCCGTTCTTCAGGCGGAGCGAAAGCCTGCCCTGAGCGAACCCTCGCGTATGCGGGGGGAGTCGAACGGGGATCTGGCGTGCATCCCCACCACGATCAGGAACAGGATGCACCACCGCCGGAGGTTTCGGTCCCGAGCTCGGGTCTCAGCTCGCGAGTTGTACTTCCTTCTTGAGCCGCTCGTAGACTTCGCGAACCTGCTTTTCGGTGTTGTCCAGGGACCCGGAGTTGTCGATGACGTAGTCGGCAGCCTTGATTTTCTCCTCATCCGGAAGCTGAGCAGCCATGCGGCGCGTGACCTCCTGGCGGGCCGTTTCCTCGTCCACCTTGAGACGTTGAGCGAAGCGCTGCACTCGCTGGTCCGGGCTGCAGGTCACTACAACCAGGCGATTGAACCGGTTCGCCGCCCCGGCTTCCAGGATGAGGGCGGCCTCGACGATGGCGATCGCACTGGGGTCTTTGCGTCCAACCTGATCCATCCACTCGTCCTGACGACGGACCACCGCCGGGTGAACGATCCGGTTCAGTTCCTCGACACGCGGGGCCGTATTTTGACCCGGCCGGCCGAAAGCCGCCTCCGCCAGCCTGGCCCGGTTGACGGTGCCGTCCGGGTGGAGGATCCCCGCGCCGAAATGCTGCACGACTTCTGCGTGGACGGGTGTCCCCGGCTGCATCAGCGCATGGGCGATAGCGTCGGCGTGAATGAGGTGCGCCCCCAGCTTGACGAACATCTCGCCAACCACCGACTTGCCGCTGGCGATGCCGCCCGTAAGCCCGACTCTCAGCATGGAGCGGGGACTTCCGAACCGCGGCGAAGTTTCATGGCACGGACCGTGTTGACCATCAACATGGCGATGGTGAGTGGACCCACACCGCCGGGCACGGGAGTGATCGCGCCCGCGACGTCCGCCGCATTGGGATGAACATCTCCGATAAGTGTGGAGCCCTTGGCGCGGAACGTCTCTTCGCGTTTAGCATTTCCAGCAAAGAAGCGCTCGAACTCCGCGCGATCGGTGATGGTATTCATGCCGACGTCGATGACGGTCGCGCCAGGCCTAACGAAGTCACGCGTGATCATGCCCGCGCGTCCAATCGCCGCCACCAGGATGTCGGCCCGGCGGCACACCCCGGGAAGGTCGCGGGTCTTCGAATGACAGACGGTGACCGTGGCATTGCCGTTGATCAGCAGCATGGCAACCGGCTTGCCCACGATATCGCTGCGCCCCACCACCACGGCTTCCTGCCCCGCGATCAGGATGTTGCTGCGCTTGAGAATCTCGATAATTCCAGCCGGCGTACACGGGACGAGGCTGGGTCGTTGCGTGGAGAGGAATCCGACGTTTACCGGGTGGAAGCCGTCCACATCCTTGGCCGGATCGACCGCCATCAGGACTTTCTTCGAGTCCACCTGAGGAGGCAGTGGCAGTTGCACGAGGATGCCGTCAATGTCATCGCGCCGGTTCAGTTCCTGAACCAGGTCAAGCAGTTCTCGCGTGGAAACGGACTCGGGAGGCGTCAGCTTCTCGCTGTGGATGCCTAACTCCTCGCAACTCTTTGCCTTGCCCCGGACGTAGATTTCCGACGCGGAATTATTCCCCGCCAGAATGACGGCGAGGCCGGGCCGCAGGCCGGACGAGGCTAGAGTCTTTACTTCCGCCGCGACCTCAGAGCGGATGTCCGCAGCGATCTTGGTGCCGTTCAGAATGATGGCCGACATAGCTCCTCACGTGGGAACGACAGAATTTTACATGAGCGGGAGAGCGATATCAGGTGCCATGGCCAGTTTGAGGAAAACTTAAACCACAAAGGACATGAAGGCGCACAGAGAAAATCTCTGGAGCCAAAAGCTTCGTGAAACTTCGTGTCCTTGGTGGTTGACCGGCTTTTCCGCAATCGTCGCGAATTTCAGCCACCATCGATCGGGCAGCGACCTTCCCGGGGGGAGCGCGAAAGGGATAAAATCCTGAACATGATTGAAAAAGATTTGCTGGACATACTGGTTTGTCCGGCCTGTAAGGCGCCGGTCAAGCTGAAGGATGATGGCCAGAGCCTTAAGTGCGGCGAATGCCGGCGAGTGTACCCGATCCGGGACAACATCCCCATCATGTTGGTCGATGAAGCCGTAGTTGAGCCGCAATAAGCGGGTTATTTACCTGCTTTTGGGAGTTGTCGCACTTTTTCGTCCCGGAACGACACAGAGTGTCAGTTCCCAGACCCTTCCATATCCAGACGTTGGAAGCGCCGCCTCCCTCCGATTTCCACGCAACTTATCAGAGGCAAACGGGTTTATCTACATCAGTGGGGTTTTACGCAAGCCCATCAATTTAGGTGATTCGAGCGGCCCGAAAATTGCATGCAACATTAGTGGCTGCCGATGAGTCTAATAGGGCAAGGTAAGAGTTGGTCGGAGGTGATGACGGCCATGAAAGAACAATTCTCGGTGACAGAATTGACGGCTCTACGCAACGACTTGCTGCAAAGCAGCCTGATCGACTGCCGTGAGGCCGCCGAACTACTGCAGGTTTTCCTGATGGGTCGGGGATACGGGGTATCGCCCGAGGCAGCCAAGGACGCCGCAAGCCGCGTGGAAATGGCGGGTTGCGCTCTGCCCGTGCTGCAAACCGAACTGGAGAATCTTGCAATGGTGATGTGAAGCTCCTAGCTACTGGCTATTAGCTTCTAGCTTTTTTCCGGACAGCTGCGAGCGAACCTGCTCGCGGCTGTTTGCTTTTTTGGGCCATATCCTTGGTGCCAGCACCAGCCCTACTGAGAACTGGGTACTGATAACTGAAAGCCGGGAACTGAGACTGGAAACTGAGATCCGAGAACTGATAACCGGGAACCGGGAACGGAGAACGGAGAACCGAGAACTGCGAACTAGGGTGCTCGGTACTGGGTACTAGGTACTAGTCTCGGTTTTCCAGTTGACGTTCACCTTGCTGGCGTAGAGGATTTTCCCGCTATGCCTGCCAAGAAGAAATCTGCGGTCCAGCGCAAGGGGCACTCCAACGCTCCCCCGTCCGAAAAATCCACAGAAGGCGGTTCCGAAGGCTCAGGGAAACCCGATTCTTCGGGAATTCCCGTCGCGAGCCGCCCGCACATGCCCGGATACGGAATCCTTCCAGCCAGCGAAGGGAAAGGGCTGCTCAAGTGGAAGTGGGCGGAGGATCGCCTGGCCAAGTCTCACAGCTATTGGCTGGTGACCGTGCGTCCCGACGGCGCGCCGCACGCCATGCCGATCTGGGGCATCTGGGTCGATTCAGCCTTCTACTTCAGCACCGGGCGGAAGTCGCGCAAGGGACAGAATCTGGCTGCGAATCCGCGTTGCGTCGTTTGCACCGAGGATCCGGAAGAGGCCGTCGTGGTCGAAGGGGTAGTCGAAGAGATCGTCGACCCGGCCGAGATCAAGCGACTCGGCGTTCCGTATCACAAGAAATACAAGCCGTGGAAGCTGGACCCGCAGTTAGGGCCGGTGTTCGGAGTTCGACCGACGGTAGTATTTGGGCTCCAGGAGAAACACTTCGTGGAGGCAGCGACGAAATGGAGGTTTGTCTAACTCTCATCTATGGGCTGGTGCAACAGGCTGCGTAAGTTAGAAAATACCCATAATTTTAACCGATCTCATTGGCTTTACTGGGCCATTGTGTTTGCGACAATTGGGCCGCATTTCGCCTCCCATCGTGAAAATGCAGAAGTCTGTCTCGTGGGTTCCTGACGCATCTGAGTACACCAATATGGCCATCATTTGGATGCTTGACGTTCCCGCCTGCAACGGTGCTATTTCTGATTCTAATAGCGGTGGCGCAGGCCCAAATCCGCGAGGCAGCTCCTGATCTGTTAGTGGAGCAATGGACGCGATAGTAGCGTTACAATGGGAAAAGTCCCAATACCATCAGTGAAAAGCTTTCCACTCTTTATCCTCCTCGTGCTGCTTCTAAATCCGTAGTAGCAGGCATCGGCCTTGGCCTAGTCACCGCATAGAAGTTCTTGTATTCCACGGTTTGCTGGCCGTCGTTATGCAGCCAGAGATTAAAGCCAGACTCTGCGACCAGCAGTAAATTGATATATTTCCGCTCTAATCACCCCGAAGATCCGATGAACACCGGTGGCCACACGTGGTATCCGAGTGCGACAGTCCCAAGCAAACAAAGCCATCAACAGTTATACTTCTGCGCTTTAGCCACACTGCATTCCGAGAATCCGCTCTGGCAGTATGCACAACCGGACGGACCAAACATCCAAACGTGAAAACCAAGATGCATGACAACTGACCTCGGTGTTTTCTGAACAGTGCAGAGGATCACCACGCATCTAAAGGACTCTGACGGCGCCGCACACGTCTCCCACAGCGTCAGAACTTCTGACCGCGAACCTATACTTTGCGAGGCAAGAACCGGGTCTCTCGATTTTCGGTCTTAGCTTTAAGTTCTCTCAGCTATAGGAAAGTCACTCGTACCTCAGACTCTCCACCGGGTCGAGCTCCGCGGCACGAGTGGCGGGCAGCGTCCCGAAAATAACTCCGACAAGGGAAGATACAAGAATGGCGATGATCGCCGAGAGACCGGAGATCGGGATGCGGTAGGCAGTGAGGAAGCGCACCGAAAACGGAATCGCCATGCCAATGACGATCCCAATAACGCCGCCGATCAAGGAAATCAGTATGGCTTCCGACATGAACTGAAACTGGATTTCGCGCCGTGTGGCTCCAATAGCTTTGCGGATGCCGATTTCGCGGATGCGGGCGCTTACCGTCGCCAGCATGATGTTCATGATGCCGATCCCGCTCACCAGTAAAGTAATAAACGCGACCAGCATTAAGACAATAGTCAGCGCGTCTGCGTCCGGCCGGCCACCGCGACCAGCTGGGTAAGATTGTCCACGTTGTAGACCGACTCCGGACGATGGCGAGCCTGAATGATGCGCTTGATCTGCGCCGTCGCGTTTGCGACTTCATCCGGGCTTGCGACAGAAAAGTAAATCTGTTTCACCTCCGAGTTGCCGGTGAAGTAGCGGCTCACCGTAAAGGGGATGACCATGGTGTTGTCCTGCACCTCGGACTGGCCAAAGGTCTCCACGCCCTCGCGGAAACTGCCGATCACGGTAAAGGGCAGATCGCTGAGCTTGATGATGTGTCCGATGGCGGCTTCGGGCGAACCGTAAAGCTTGCGCGCCATCTTCTCGGTGATGACGCCCACCTTATTGCGCATCTGCGCGTCCTGCGCATCGAAGAAACGGCCGGAGAGAATGACGAGGTTGCGCACCTGGCGGTATTCAGGATAGGTGCCGAGCACCAGGATGTCCTGTTCCTTGCCGTTACCCACGCCGATGCGATCATTCAGCTGCGTAAACGGGGACGCCGCGGCGATGGTCGGCACGTGCTCCTGGACGGCGAGCATATCTTCGACGGTGAGAGGATCGGGCGCGACAGCAGTAATGCGCTGTGAGCCGCCCGAATAGTCCACGTATATGAGATTGGCCCCGATCGCCTGGATCTGGTTCAGGACGTACTGGCGGCCCGTCATGCCAACCGTGACCACGAGGATCAGGGATGCAGTCCCGATGACCATGCCCAGAGCTGTGAGGGCGAAGCGGATCTTGTTACTGCAAAAAGTGTCGTAGGCGAAATTGAGAGTCTCGCCGAGCGCCAGTTGCGGCCGCAATCGTGAGCGCGGAGCTGTCGCAATCGCCATGCTGATTAGATGCTACCTGTGGAGGCAGGGGCGGGGCAATGTTTCGGCCGATTAATCGACCTCGCAGACACGCAGCGCCTGATTCTGGTAGGGGCACACTAAGCCGCGAACACCTGGCTGCTGCAGGACCACCCAATTCACGTCGAATTCTTCTTTCAGGCGGTCAAAGTCAGCGGCCTGGAAGTCCTTCCAGCCTTGCTGCGCCCTCACCTGCCGGCGCCAGGTCTCGGCCAGCGCGGGAAACATGGTTACCGCTCCGCTGTCTTTGAGGGTGTCGGCGAGCATGGAGCGCTCGGCGATGGCGCGGAATCCGTGCTGGTCCTCACCAGGAGCGATCATGTGGTTGGGATCGAGGGCAAAGTAGGCGTCGACCGGCGTGTGTTGGCGAATCCAGAGGAACGTCTCGACCCAGTCGTTGTGGGGTGCGGCCCCCGGCCACTCGATGTGTGGCGTGGCAGGAAAAAGCTGGCGTTGTGCGAACCACATTCCCGCGCAAATGGGAAGAAAAAGAGCCAGCCATCGCCAGACGTGCCGGTGAAGCACAAATTGCGCCAGCAGGCCTCCGGCAAAGACGAAGAGCAGCACGTAGACGAGGTGCAGGCTGCGCATCGGCTGCAGTTCGGCAAGGTTCGCGAAGCGCGCGGGAATCGTGATGACGAGCCCAACGATGAAGAAAGCTAGCGCGTAGAGAATCAGCGACCGGCAAAACGCGGCGAACAGCGGCAGTTCCTGCTTTCGCGCGATTTGTGCAAACCACCACAGCAGGACCAGCGGCCCGAAAATTCCTAACCACTCATACCACTCCCAGCGCAGCAGGAAGAAATAGGAATGGCTGTTCAGGACTTCGCGGTAAGCGTCGCTTACCGGCGGAAAGAGGCCAAACGGTAGCAGAACCGCCATCTTGGTTGCGACCGGCGCCGCCCTCGCCTCGCGTCGCGAAAAGCAGAGCAGCAAAATAGCGTAGGAAACTCCGAACACCACCATCAGGGGATGAATCGCGGCGGTGAAGACCGCCCAGATCCCGGCGCGCAGGAACTTTCGCTCCGCGACATTGGCGACGATGAAGAGTACTGCCGGCGTCGAGAGCGATCGCGTGTTCAGGTACTGATCCATGATGTAGAGAGCAGTACCGGCCACCGGGATCGTGAGTAGCGACGCGACCAGGGCAACCCCTCCCCAACGCGCCAGCGGATCGCGGAAGGCGAGCCGGCCGATGTGCCAGCATCCCAGCAGCAGAAGAAAGATGGAGAAAAAGTGCCAGAGGAAGAGAGCCCAATCGGTAGAGAGGTGCGTCAGCCGGATCGATCCGGCGATCAGATTCGGAAACAGCGTGAGGTGGGCGTGCGACGAAAAGAACCCGGCGTTATAGGGGTAAAGAGCCGGATTCAAAGTTCTCTTGATGCCCGGTACGTAAATCTCGGCATCCTCAACGTAAGGATGAAAACCGTGCACGAGCACGGCGGCACAAGTGACCACCAGCAGCAGAACAAGTTGTTTAAGATCGGGATTGCGTGCCGGAGGGTTAAGAGCTTCAGGTTTCAAGGTTTCAGAGTTTCAAACGTGAGGCGCTGGGTTGCAAGATCCCGAGATAAGGTGAGCTTCTCACGTTGCCGGGCTTCATGCAGCCGGTGTCGTGCCGGCGCCGCGCAGATAATACCCCATATCGAGTTTGCGCCCTTGCGGACTAAAACGGTTGAAGCGGGCCAGTCCCAGTCTTTGTAGAGCAAACTGCAAGGTGGTGGCCAGCACTCCCAGTCCGTAAGTGACGCTACGGCGGAAATTGATGGAAGACGCTTCCTCGAAATACTTGGTCGGACAGGAAACCTCACCGATGCGAAAGCCAAAGTAAACAGACTGTGCCAGCATCTGGTTGTCAAAGACGAAGTCGTCGGAATTTTCGAGTAGCGGTAGATCGGTCAGTACCTTCCGGCTGAAAGCACGATAGCCGGTGTGATACTCCGACAGCTTCACCCGCAGGAACAGGTTCTCGAAAGCGGTAAGAAAGCGGTTGAAGACATACTTGTATAACGGCATGCCGCCGCGCAGAGCAGTACCGCCGATGATCCGCGACCCCAGAACCACGTCGTAGACCCCGTAGGCCACCATGCTCGCCATCGCAGTCACGAGCAGCGGGGTGTACTGGTAGTCGGGATGAACCATGATCACGACATCGGCACCCTCGGCGAGGGCTTCCCGATAGCAAGTCTGCTGGTTGCGCCCGTAGCCGTAGTTCTTGTCGTGCACAAAAACTCGCAAACCGAGCCGCTGGGCTACTTCAACGGTGCGGTCCGAACTGTGGTCATCCACCAGAATGCGAATGTCGACCAGGTCGGGCAACTCGGCGACCGTGGCCTCGAGAGTCTTCTCCGCATTGTATGCGGGCAATACGACCGCGATGCGTTTGCCGTTGATCATGGACTTCTGGGTAGGTCCGAGCCTGCGGAAGAACGCGGCTGCTCCCGTCAGTCTCGCCTGCTGCTCACTATAAACTAATGCCAGTTGCCGTGTAAGTCGCCGCTTTTTGCACAATGTGCCGAATCGACGGGATCACCGCATTGCCTATAATCGAGGTTGTGGGGGAGAAATCCTTGAGCATGAAATGGTTGGCCGGGGCCGTTCTCCTCGTGTGCGTTGGCTCGAGAGGGCTCGCTGCACCGGAGCAGACCGCGCCCGGAGTCTCGACCGGGCGAGTCGTCACGAAAACTCGGCTGGTGGCGATATTCTCGGATCTCGAAACACAACTGCTACAGGCTCAGCAGGCCAAGGACGAACCCGCACTGAACCGCTTGCTGGGCGATGAGTTTGAGGTGTGGACGCCCGAGCTTTCAGGTGATCCTATTCCTCGAGACGATTGGCGGAAGCGCGCCCTGGCGCAGAAATTGTCGTCGTTCCGCATCGAACAGATGGCGGTGAAGGCTATGAGCGACGAAATCGTGGTCGCAAGTTTCCTCCTGGAAGAAACTGCCGAGCACGACGGCAAAGGTAGAGCGAGCAATCGCTTCGTCGTGGACGTGTGGAAGAAAAATGGCGATGTCTGGCAGCTGGCCGAGCGCTACTCGTCGCGAGTGGCAGGATCAGCAGACACAGAGGGCGGCAAGAAGCCCACAGGAAAAGAGTAAAGCTCATCTTGCCTCGTCGGGTGTCCGTTGTTCGGCGGTCAAGAAAAGTTCGAATTCCGAAGACACAGAGTAAGGTTCAGAGTGCCCGCCACCGAGGGAGTTTCGGCAAAATCGTTGACGCTGGCCGCGCATGCCACGTTCGTCCCAACCGGCGTGATGACCGTGCTGCTGGGGCCATTACTGCCCACGCTAACGGCGCAGTGGCGGCTCAATGACACACAGGCTGGATATCTGTTTACGGCGCAATTCACCGGGTCGCTGGCCGGGGTTGCAGCTTCGGGCGCGCTCGTGCAGCGCTTCGGCTACCGCGTAGCGCTGGTTGCAGGCCTGATCATGATGGCAGCAGGTGTCGTGATGTTGCCGTTAAGTCCCTGGCCCCTCGGATTAGCCCTCGTATTGGTTTACGGTTTCGGGCTTGGACTGGTCATTCCCGCAGCGAACCTTCTGGTGGCCGAGGCGCACCCCGAGAACCGAGGTGCGGCTCTGAACTTCCTCAACTTTTCCTGGAGCGTAGGTGCGGTTTCCTGCCCGTTTCTGATCGGAGCATTCAGCCGAAGCCATCACATCGCGCTCCTGATGTACTTGCTGGCGGCCCTTATGGTTCTCCTATCGATCGCAATCGCCAGCATGCGGTTTCCCGCCAAAGAAAGCGCCAACACTACCAGCGGGAGTGAGGCCGCGGACCGAACCGTGCCCTGGAAGAACCGCTACATTGTGATTCTCGTCCTCCTCTTTTTCCTTTATGTAGGTGCGGAAAATTCGGTGGGGGGATGGGTCGCGTCTTACGCCAAACGAATGGTGGCAGAGCCGGGCGGGTTTTGGGTTATGGTGCCGTCGTTCTACTACGGCGCAATGTTGGTCGGGCGGGGTCTCGCGTCCTTGGTTCTGCGGCGTGTGGAAGAGCTCACCTTTGCCCGCGCCGGATTGCTGGTCGCCACGCTGGCGATGGTGGAACTGCTCTCTTCGAACACCATGACACCGATAGTAGTCAGTGCGACGATTATCGGCCTGGGGTTCGCGGCCGTGTATCCCATCACGATTTCCATGTTGTCCCGTAAGTTCGGGGCCGGGGCGTCGTCAGTGGGGTCGCTGATGTTTTCCGTGGCGAACCTGGGTGGCGCGCTTCTGCCGTGGTTGGTTGGGTATGGGTCGACTCGCTTCGAGAGTTTGAAGGTCGGACTGGCGGTGCCTCTCGTCGCCGGGATTCTTATGCTGGTGCTCTATTCCCTGGACTGGCGGCTCGGGGTGGTGGAAGCGCCGGCTCGCGCGGCGTAACCGCGCTTCCCGGGCTGCAGTTGTTGGTAAACTTAAGAGTGGCAGTGGGTGCCGGGAAATTGGCGGCAATGCTGTCAGATCAAGGCTCGTTCCCGGGTGACGCCAAAGATCATGTCGAGTAAACGAACACTATTTGAGAAGGTTTGGGACGAGCACGTGGTGGTGCAGCCTCCTGAGCGGGCGCCGCTGCTCTATATCGATCTGCACCTGGTGCACGAAGTGACCTCGCCGCAGGCGTTTGACGGATTGCGAGCGGCGGGTCGGCGCGTGAGACAGACCGGACGAACCGTGGCCACAGTAGACCACAACATTCCCACAACTCCCCGTGGTACGCCCATTACCGATCCCATCGCGGCGAAGCAGATTGAGGCGCTGCAGAAAAACTGTAAAGAATTCGGCGTCCCCCTGTTCGATATGGACTCTCCCGACCAGGGGATCGTGCACGTGATCGGCCCAGAGCTTGGTCTCACGCAGCCCGGCATGACAATCGTGTGCGGCGATAGCCACACCAGCACACACGGCGCGTTCGGCGCGCTCGCGTTCGGCATAGGAACCTCGGAAGTAGAACACGTCTTGGCCACGCAGTGCCTCCCGCAGCGCAAGCCAAAGAGCATGAAGGTTGAGGTCAAGGGCAAGCTGTCGGAGGGTGTGGGCGCGAAGGATTTAGCTCTCGGGGATCATCGGGAAGATCGGGACCGACGGAGCCACCGGGCACGTCGTCGAATACGCCGGGGCCGCTGTGCGCGGGCTTTCGATGGAAGGCCGGATGACCCTCTGCAACATGACCATCGAAGCTGGCGCGCGCGCAGGGATGGTCGCTCCGGATGACACCACGTTCGCCTATGTGAAGGGCAGGCGATTCGCTCCGCGTGGAAAGGAATGGGAAAAGTCGGTGGATCAGTGGAGCGCGCTCAAATCGGACGAGGGTGCTAGCTACGACAAAGTTGTCGAGATCGACGCCGCCGTGCTGGCACCGTTTGTGACCTGGGGCACGAATCCCGGCATGGTGGTTCCGGTAACCGGGCGCGTGCCGGAATTAAGCAGCATGGTGGACCAAGCCGAACGCCGCATGGCGGAACACGCGTTGAAGTACATGGGGCTCGAGCCGGGAAAACGGATCGAGGAGATCCCCGTCGACCGCGTTTTCATCGGGTCGTGTACGAATTCACGGCTGGAGGACTTGCGGGCAGCGGCGAAAGTGGCGAAGGGGTATCACGTCAATCAGAAGGTCCGCGCGATGGTCGTGCCCGGATCGCAAGCGGTGAAGCAGGCGGCGGAACAGGAAGGGCTGCACCGAATCTTTGCCGAGGCGGGTTTCGAGTGGCGGGAGTCAGGCTGCTCCATGTGCCTGGGCATGAACCCCGACATTTTGCAGCCCGGCGAGCGCTGCGCCTCCACCAGCAACCGCAATTTTGAAGGACGGCAGGGACGCGGCGGCCGAACTCATCTGGTGAGTCCCATGATGGCGGCGGCCGCAGCTATCGCCGGGCACTTTACCGATATTCGCAACTGGAGATTCAACTGAGGATTCGCCATGAAGCCGTTTCGTGTGCATAAGGGACGCGTAGTGCCGCTCGACCGCCAGAACGTCGACACCGATCAGATCATCCCCAAGCAGTTTCTGAAGCGCATCGAGCGCACCGGGTTCGGGGAGTTTGTGTTTCACGACTGGCGGCAAACGCAGAGCGGACAAAAAGATCCGGACTTCGTGCTGCACAAGCAGCGCTACGAAGGAGCGAGCATTCTGGTGGCGGGCAAGAATTTCGGCTGCGGCTCATCCCGTGAACATGCGGTCTGGGCTCTGGCCGACTTCGGGTTCCGTGCAGTGATTGCGCCCTCGTTTGCCGACATTTTCGCCAACAACAGCGCCAAGAATGGATTCCTCGCGGTCCCGCTGCCCGAAGATGAAGTGGGACGAATCATGCAGCGGGCGAAGGATGAGGTCGGCTATCAGGTCACAATCGACCTCGAACAGAAACGTGTGCAGGACGGCCACGGTTTGTCGGCCGCGTTCGAAATGGACGAATTCACGCGCCACTGCCTCTTGAACGGACTGGATGACATCGGACTGACGCTCCAGCACGAGTCCGAGATCGCGGCCTACGAGAAGACTCACCCCGTGCGCTAGTTTTCCTTTAATGAAACAGTGAAATCAGTGCCTGCAGCGGTATCAGGCCGCCGTAGAGATACCTCCAAGTCATCAATGCGATAATGTTGAGCTTGTTGTCACGGGATCCCGAAGGAGAACAGGATGGGCAAGTTCGTGCTCGGCTTGATCGTTGGTCTGGTTGCGGTTCCACTCGCGGTCTATCTTTACTTCGTCACGGGCAGCGCTCCGGTAGCAACTTCCAGTCAGCCCATGCCGTTTGAGAAAATGCTCGCCCAGAAAGCGCTGAATGCGAGAATCGAAAAAGAAATGCCGAGCAGCGTCCCCATCAGCGCAGATGCTGCTGCCTACACCGCCGGAGCACAGGTCTATCGCGACAACTGCGCGGTCTGCCATGGTTTGCCGGGACAGCCGGATTCCAGCGTCTCCAAAGGAATGTATCCCTACCCCCCGCAACTCTTCAAAGGGCATGGCGTGACGGATGATCCTGCCGGTGAAACTTACTGGAAGGTGGCGAACGGTATTCGCATGACCGGCATGCCGGCGTTCAAGGCAAGCCTCACCGACGCGCAAATGTGGCAGGTGAGCGTGCTGCTGGCGAATGCGGATAAAATTCCTCAGCCGGTAAAAGACAGCCTCGCGGCGACTAAACCGGCCCCTTAACGTCTCCGCATCCAGGACGGTCCTTATGCCAGTGTCTGTCCGTGCCATACTGCTGCCTGTCTGCGTTCTCGCCATGCTTGTCATCAACGCGGCTGCTCAAGACCGTTCGCACGCGCGATCCATGGTGATCACAACCTATGGCATCGTTGCGACCAGCCATGTCCAGGCTTCGCAGGCGGGAGCGCAAGTCCTGGCCCGAGGAGGATCGGCGGTCGATGCGGCGATCGCGGCCAATGCCGTGCTGGGCGTGACGGAGCCGATGATGAACGGAATCGGCGGCGACCTGTTCGCGATTTATTGGGATGCGAAGACGGGCAAACTCTACGGGTTGAATTCGAGCGGCTGGGCGCCGCAGGGCTTGACGCCGGCACACTTGAAGGCGAGAGACGTGACAAAGATGCCGTATCAAGGCATCGATGCGGTGACGGTTCCCGGCGCGGTGGCGGGTTGGAACGCTCTGCACGAGCGCTTTGGCAAAGCGCCCTGGAAGGACCTGCTTCAGCCGGCAATTTTCTACGCCGACAAGGGGTATCCCGTTCCAGAGTTGATCTCAGGATTCTGGGCGGAAGCTCCGCAAATCTTCGCAAACGACGCCGAGGGCCAGCGAGTTTACTTGCTGAACGGGAAGCCTCCGGCCGTTGGGCAAGTTTTCCGCAATCCTGACTTGGCAAAAGCGCTGCGATTGATCGCCGAGAGTGGAGCCAGCGCTTTCTATCGCGGCGAAATTGCTCGTGCGATCTTGACGACGTCGCAGGGCCTGGGCGGTACGATGGCGGCCGACGATCTGGCACAGTTCTCTCCCGAGTGGGTGGAGCCCATCTCGACCAGATATCGTGACTGGACGGTGTACGAACTCCCGCCCAATGGCCAGGGGATGGCCGCTCTCGAGATGCTCAACATCATGGAGACCTCGCCTGCCTCGCCCGACGGTCCCCTGAGCGTCGCGGAGCTTCACAAGAAAATCGAAGCGATGAAGCTGGCCTATGCCGATCTGGCACGCTACAACGCCGATCCGCGGTTCGCCAAGGTCCCTGTGAAAGGGCTGCTCTCGAAGGAATATGCCAAAGAACGGGCAAAACTGATCGATCCCAACAAGGCGAATTGCGAGCCGATGGCGGGCGAGCCGCCGACGAGCGAGACGACATATCTGACAGCGATTGACCGCGAGGGCAACATCGTTTCGCTCATCCAGAGCAACTATGCGGAGTTTGGATCGGGAATCACGGTTCGCGTTATGGGCTTCGCGCTGCAAAACCGAGGCGCGCTGTTCTCTCTGGATCCTTCCTCTCCCAATGTTCTGGCGCCGCGAAAACGGCCCTACCACACCATCATTCCTGCGTTCATGGAACGGGGCGACCAGCACATCGGATTCGGGATCATGGGCGGAGCGAACCAACCTTTGGCCCACGCGCAATTTGTGTCCAACGTGGCGGACTACGGCATGAACATCCAGGCGGCGCTCGAGAACGCAAGATTCACCGTGAGCCCCATGCGCGGATGCAACATCGTGATCGAATCGCGCGTCAAGCCGGAGGTTCGCGACAAGCTGACCGCGATGGGACATCAGTTACAGGTCGAGCGCGAATACTCCACAGCGATGGGGCGAGGCCAGGCAGTCATGAACGACCTCAAGACGAAGGTCCATTACGGCGCTTCCGACGCAAGAGCGGATGGGTCGGCTGAGCCTGAACCGCCGCCGATTCCCTGGTAGTTATGTCGTGCGACTAAACCTGCCCTGTGCGATTAGTGCTCGTCATCCTTAGCGCAGCGAGGGACTTGCAGTTCGCCCTGCAGCCTTCACGGCAAGAGGGCCAATAACGCACTATCGTCCACCACCTGTCGTCGCAGGAGTTTTGTCCTCCCGCACCAGCAAAGCCAGCCGCGGGAAGCGGAACTGGCCCGCCGCATCATCGATGACGTTCACCTGGCAGGTGTAGAAACCCGGGCTCAATTGAGTGAGGGGCACGTCGAGTTGGAAAACGGCGGCGTGGCGATCGGGCGCGTTAAGCTGCTCGCTTTCGACGACGGGAGTCTCGTAAGCCTTCGTGTTTCCGCGGAAGAAAGCAACGTTGGTCAGCAGGTGGATCCTGGACCTGCCGTTCTGCTGCGCATTCGCGGCCGCTGGGGTGACATCGCGTGCCGGATCGTAGACCTCGTAATAGAAATACAGGTGCTGGCCGCTGGAGAAAACATGAGTCACATTGGGGATCACTTCTGAACCGTCCCGCACCAGCGGATTGTCCGTCTTCTTCTTCCCCGCCGGTTGGAGCTGGCTGGCCAGCAACACCGAGCTTAGCTTCACCGGAATATTCTTGAGATCGGGCACCGTGAGATCGGTCTCAAACGAACCCAGGCGACCTGTCTGGTTCTCGCGGACCACGAACTTCAGATGGTACTTTCCGGGCGGAAGCATGAAGCCGCTGTTGTACTGCACATTCTTGCGTTGCACCAGTTGGGAAGTGTTCAGCGCCAGCTTGACCGTGTCCCGAACCTGTCCCATCGGGCGCTTGTTGGGATCAAAGACCACGCCCAGGACGTCGAGAGTGGCACGGTCTTCGTCCTTGTTGCGAGTAAACGGAATCTGCGATCCAGGCACGACGACGGAAACAGGCACGTAGAAGCGGTTGTCGCTCGTGCGGAAGTATCCTGCGGAGAGATATACCGGAAGATCGGTCGTCGGCAGGTCGGAAGCAAGTTCCTGTTCAAGCTGCTGCTCGCGGTCCTCCTTCGTCGAGTGCTGGAAGTCGGCGGGAGCGTAGTAGCCGCGGCGGAAGTCGAGTTTGACATCGTTCCGGTTGAGACGAACCGTAATGCGGCGATAACGACCGTCGCGCTTCAGGTTGTTGCTGTGGTAGCCGAGCAGATAGTACGTGGATGTGTCCTGCTGCACTCCGGTGAAGACGCGGCTGAAATCGTTGGAGTCGAGGAACGCTCGGCCACCGGTGTCGCCCGCGAGAGTGACCAGGGTTTCCTGCGTCGTGAAGTTGGAGTCGTAGGCGCTGCGCATGGCGGCGCCCGAAAACGGCGATGTACCGCGCAGGCTGGCGTTCTGTGCTTCACCGCCCGGCACGATGGCCTGCAGTCCGCGAATGTCCATGGCATAAATCGAGAGATTGGCGCGGTTCGCGGCGTTGATGGCGGCGCGCAACTCAGCCTGATTCTCGATTCCGGTGCGATCCATCCCGCTCGAGAAATAGATCAGCGATTTTTTCTGATCCACACCCGCCAGCCGTGTGGCAACCGAGCGCAACGCTTCAAGGCGCCGGTCGGTGTTGAAAATGTTGTATTCGGTGTCATCTGCGGTGAAGGAGTTGCCAGTGTCGGCCGTGCCTTCGGTCGTCCCCGTCGATCCTTCTTCAAAGCCCTGTCCTCCGCCCAGATTGAGAGATTCCAGAGCTTTCTTGAGGGTCGGGTGGTCGGAAGTAAAGTCCTGATTCAGGGTTAACTGGCTGCCTAACGAAACGATAGAGACGAGATCAGCCGGCGCCATCTGTTTGTCAACGTAGTTCTGCGCGGCGGCAACCGAGCGATCGATCTCATCCGGTTCCATGCCCGAGAGGTCGAAGAACAGAATGATCAGGCGGCGATCTTTGAACGGAGGCGCCACCGCCGCGGAATCTGTTTCACCCGTGGGAGAAGGCTGCGGAGTCGCGCTCAGCAACTTCCCTTCAGCGACGGCGGTGGAAGCGACCGCGTCGGTATTTTCAATGTCGAACGAAACCACCTGTTGCGGTTTGTTGTCTTCGAGCATGGTGAAATCCCCGCGCTTCAGGTTGCGTACAGGATTGCCATTCCGGTCGCGCACGGTCACGTTGACCAGCACTAGCTCCGTCTGCGCCTTGAAGGTGTACCCGCTGGGGATCACTTGGGGGTAAAGAGACAAAGGAACAATGGCAGTCAAAATAAGGGCAATCGCCCGACTGACTAAACCGGCGCGAGATGGAGCGGAAGCCATAATTCCTCACTAAAAACGAAAACGTGCGGTGAGCAATACACTGCGCATTGCGCCCACCGAAATGACTCGGCCAAACGTGGGCGAGTTCACCACGGTATCAATCGTGCCGTATTGCGGAGTGTTGAAGACGTTGGAGAACTGCGCCCGGAATTCAAGCACGCGCGACTCTCTCAGCGGGAACGTCTTGGTAAACGACATGTCGAACATGTGCGTCGGAGGCCCCTCGATGCTGTTACGGCGCGCGTTGCCAAATTGACCGGCTGGCGGAGCAACAAAGGCAGCTATGTTGAACCACTGAGAAATCGACGGGTTCGACAATGCGACCGGCTGCCCAGTGAGATTGGGACGCAGCGTGCCGTTGCTGCCCCGGTTCACGTCCACGAAGCTGCCGAGCACCCTGGGCGTGAAGGGCAGGCCGGTGGCAATGGTGAAATCGCCATTCCATTGCCAATCCCCGAGGACACTGCGCAGTATGCCGGGACTGGTGAGCCACAGGCGGTCATGCCCGAAGGGCAGCTCCCACAAATAATCGGCGGTAAGTTTGTGGCGTTGGTCGAAGCTGGAGAGCCCGCGTTCGGCGGCCAGATTGAAGGCGTCCTGGGCGATGTTCGTAGAACCGCTTGTCGAACCACCGCCGCCTCCCGCGCCGGAACTGATTCCAACTCCATTGCCGATGTTGGAAGTGTTGTCGATGGACTTCGAGTACGTGTAGGTTCCCCCGATCGACACGCCGTGCTGCAGCCGCTTGCGCAACCGGACCGTCCCGGCGTGCGCCACCGATGCCCCCAAAGAGGTTTCCAGATTGAACGGCTGAACTCCGGGAATGCGAATCTTTGTTGCGTCTCGGTTCGGATCATCGAGAAGATCCAAGTGAGTGCCCTTTGTTCCCGTGTAGTCGAGGTTCAGGATCAGCGTCGGCAGAATCTCTTGCTGCACATCGGCATTCCATATCTGCAAGTAGCCCATGCGATAGTTAGGGTCCACAGCGTAGTTGTTGGTAATCCCCGTCGGAGTCTGCACGAAGCCGTTCTGCAACGTTAACTGCCCCACGCTGGATTGAACGTTGGTTTCCGCAAACGCAAAGGGCGGCTGAAATGCCAACTGCTGAACGATGTTCTGATAAGCGCCGGTGTTGTAGTTGATGCCGTATCCGGCGCGGAACACGGTCTTCGGGAGCACCTTCCACGCAATGCCAACCCGCGGTGCAAAGCCCTTGCGGTCCGGCCGCACGAGTGTCGCCGGCAACGAACCGCTAAACGGACCAACGGTTCCCGGCGTCACCACTGCTACGGTGGGATTCTTCAGCGCTTGATTTAAGACGGCGGGAGAAAGATCAAGATTTGCGATGCGGTTGTTTAGTTCGGTAAATGGAGAAACATATTCGTACCGCACGCCAAGATTGAACGAAAGATTCCCGCGTACGCGCCATTCATCTTGCGCAAAGAGGTCCCAGGAATTTCCCCGAAAGTGATAGTTGTTGGCCCCGAAATTCACCGAAGTCTGCTGCGGCAGCCCGAGCAGGAAATCCGCCAGATCAAACCCGGTATCCGCAATCGTCGATCCGCCCGCCGTCGCCGCGGTATTCAGGCCAGTAAATATGAAGCTGCCACGGGCGTTGCTGTCGGTCTCGGTGTTGAGTTGGATGCGGCGGAAGTCCCCTCCCCACCGCCACGTGTTCTTGCCATGATTCCAGACCATCGAATCGGTAAACGTCCAGGTCTGGTTCCGGGTGAGAACAGGATTCGTGTCCTGCAGGCTGCCGAAATTTGTAAATGACAGGTTGGGCAATCCGTAATCGAAAGGATTTTGCGACACGCCCGTGATACCAAGGTCGCCCGTGATGTTCTGCGAGAAGGCGTAAAGGTTTTGCGTGGAAACGCGGTTGCGGTTGTAGTCGACGCGAAAAATGTTGGTCAGCTTGCCGATGCTGCGAATGTAGCCCACAGGCACGTCGAAGCTGCGCACCGATGTATTCCCACCGACACTCGGAAATGGATTGGTCACATTCGCGCCGGTGCTGTGGTAGTGAAAACCGAAAGTCAGATTGTTCTGCGGTCCACGCCCGCGACGGGGACCGATGCTGGAACTGCCGAGTGCATGCATCAGGCGAATGTTCAGATCATCCAGATCACTTGTAGTTGCCGTCACGAACTGGAAATTCTGCGTCGTGCCCGGCAGGTTGGGCACGGGAATAAATGAGAGCAAGCCCGCCGCCGCCGAGTTGATCGAAGCCTGAGGAATTACGTTTCCCGTGAAAGCAGCGTGCGCCGCGGGATTGAAGATGCACCCTTTGACCGGAGTCGCGTTGCAGTTCGTGCCTGCCGGGATCAGCGCTGAGAAATCGCCACTGCGCTCCGCAAGCGTCGGTACGGTGGAAAAATAGTCGTAGGGGTTGTTGGAGCGCGATCCGTTGTAGTTGGCGAAGAAAAATGTCTTGCTGCCGCCGTGATAGACCTTGGGAATGTTCAGCGGGCCGCCGATAGAGGCGCCGAAACGTTGCTGCAGATACGCAGGCTTCGTGGTCGGAGAGCCAGTTAGCGAGTAGGGCGCCGCGTTGAGCGCGGAATCTCCAACCGAGTAATAGAGGCTCCCGTGTGGCCGGTTGATATCGAAGCGGCCGCGGCCTCCCCCAAAAATCGCACCCCCCCGCCACCGCCGCCTCCCCGCCCGCCACCAAATCCGCTGCCGCCCGGTGCGCCGAAACCGCCTCCCATACCGCCGAAGCCGCTCTGCTGGTCACGATAGTCGCGTATTCGCTGCTGCAGTTCGTCGCTGCTCATGGCGGACATCATTCCCGAAGCGGCGCCTGAGAAGGCTATCGACTCCGTGGCGGAATCCTGGGCGACGCCGGGAATGGGCATGCCTGAAGGCACGACGGAAGAACTTCCGTTAGCCGCAGACTCCGCCGCGGCCGCAGACTGCACGAGCGCGAGACTCTGAAATCCACGCGCAAGCGTGCCATTGGATGGGCGCGGTTGGACGCTTGCCGCCTGCTGCGAGCGAGACCGCAGAATGAGCGTGAGATCGGTGCGATTGCTGCCGCTGCCGACCGTCACATCGTGCGTCACGGGAGCGAAGGCCGTCATCTCCACGCGAATCGTGTAGCTTCCCTGCGTGGGGACATGAAGTGAATAGTTGCCATCCAGGTCGGTCCAGGTCACCACTTTCTGATTCGTGGCCGAGTCTGTGGCCGTAACCGTCGCGCCCGGAATCGGCACGTTCCCGGATCTCACCGTGCCCTGAATAAGAAATGTCTGCGACGCGACAGATGGATTGGGTTGTGAGCCAGGAACTTGCCGTGGAGCTTCCGGACTTGGGGTCTTGGGTATCGGCACTACCTGCGCTGCGGAGCCGACGGCAAGCGACAACAAAAGCGCCCGCACAAACTGGGAGGCTCGTGGAAAGCTCCAGGGTGGCACCTGTACGTTCCTGCCGCCGAAAAATGGGAAGCTCATCAACACAGATTCCGCTTGAATTATCTATGGGTGGAAGCGCATGCCACACTGTTCAATCTATCGCAGGCAAGAACGTCGAGGGATAGCTTCTTTGGCCCAATACTTCATTCAACACGGGGCCTCCGGACCGCGCGGTAAAGATTGCGTCAATCACCGTAAAGTTTCGTAAATCCTGTCAGGATTGGGTTTATCGATTTCCGAGCCGCCGATTCTTCGCCCGATACGGCCTCCGGCAAAGCGCAAAGTGCCCGGCCTCGAAGAGGAAGCCGGGCCCCCTTGCTTCGTCTCAGAGCCGATCAAAAGCGAGCTGATTCTCAGAAATTGTAGACAATTCCTACCGAGGGCTCAGCAAGGTGGCCGTAGGCATTGGTGGTATAGGTAGACAGCGTGAAGTCCGGAGCCTTATAGAGTAGCCCACGAAACTGCATTCGTAAGGCAAACCCGGCTGTGAGCCTGAAATCGGTTCCCACACCGTAAAGCAGGGATAGCCGGTTCTGATTTTCGTATCCAATGCCAGTACTGGCTAAGCTGTTGCCCGTGGGAATGAAAATCAGGACTCCAGCGCCACCTAGCACAAATGGATTGAAGCGGTAGATTTTTCGTACGTTGTATACATACGCTGCCGTAGCTTCGTGCACGGTGGCGTTAATGCCGAACGCGGTCTGGAAGCCGGTGGAATCGGTGAGGAGATAGTTCTGGGAATTCTTGAGATATCCGTAATTCAGTTCGACCGCACTGCGGCTGCTGAGGGAGTAGCGCAGGGTGCCCAGGTATCCGGTAGCACGCGTCGGCTTCAAATTGACAGTTTGCGCATCCGACGTGCCGTTCGACTGCCTGCTGTAATCTTCGGTGACGTTAAGGCTTATCTGAGTGTGACTGAGTATCTGGCCTACAGCAACGGGTGTCAGTAGAACGATAGCCGCCAAAAGGGCGCCGACCTTCTTCAACGTGAGCCTCCTGATCAATCAAAAGAAAATAACGCTGCACTAAGCTAAACCCTTGCCCGGCACGAGGGCAAACCTATCCTTGCTGCGTGAGATGCGGGTCGCGCGTCGCGCACCGTAAAGATTACGTAAAGTTTCGTAAATCATACCTGCTGGGCGAGCCTGGATCAGTGCATTCCGGTGTTCGGGGTGGGTTCGTTGCTATGCCGGCCCGCTGGTCTTATAGTCGTAGCCGTCGTCTTGAGGTCTTCTAATGCTAAGAATGCTTTTGCACTGGTTATTGAGTGCCCTCGCAATCTGGATCGTGTCCCGCGTCGTGCCGGGATTTGTTGTGAGCGGTGCGACGGCGGCGCTGATCGCGGCCGTCGTTATCGGCCTGGTCAACGCAACCATCGGCCTGATCATCAAGATCATTACGTTCCCGCTCACGGTTCTCACGCTCGGACTCTTCTGGTTCATCGTAAATGCTGCGATGATCGAGCTGGCGTCAGCCTTCGTTCCCGGATTTCACGTGCAGAGCTTCACCTCGGCTTTTTGGGGCGGAATCGTGCTCAGCCTGGTGAACATGCTGTTGAAGTGGCTGGTGATGCCGAGCCGCGAAGCCCGATAGCCGGCAGTTGAGGCGCTATTGCAACTTGCGACGTAGCCCCATCCAGCTTATGCAGTTCCTCTGCCCACATCTATAATGCGGGGGCTTTCCCTGAAGGGAGACTCTTGTGCCCATCACTCGTAGAGAAGCTCTGCTGTCTGCCGGCGTTCTGACCGCTGCTGGCATTCTGCCAAGCGCTGCCCAATCGACGAACCCGGCTCCAGGTTCGGAGACGAAAGAGTCAGAACTATCGCCTGAGTTGGTTTGCTTGACCGATTTCGAACCCGTAGCGAAGAACAAGATGTCGCACATGGCCTGGGACTACATCAACGGCGCGGCTGCCGATGAGCTTACGGTGCGCTGGAATCGCGAGGCCTACGAGCGCATGCGACTGAAGCCCCGCATCCTGACGGACGTTTCGCATCTGGATACTCGGGTCACGTTGTTCGGGCAAGAGCATCCGTTCCCCATTCTCTTGGCGCCGACGTCGTATCACAAGTTGGTTCATCCAGAGGGTGAGGTGGCGACGGCGCGTGGAGCGAGCGCGGCGGATGCGACCATGGTCGTGAGTTCCTTTGCGACCACCAGCATTGAGGATGTGGCTAGAGCGGCGAAACGGCCCGTATGGTTTCAGCTGTACGCCCAGACGGACCACAGCTTTACGCACGACCTGGTACAGAGGGCCGAAGGCGCAGGAGCGCACGCGCTCTGCCTCACCGTAGATACTCCCGTCTCCGGCCCGCGCAACCGCGAGATGCGCGACAGTTTTTCTCTGCCGAAAGGATTGGACCTGCCCAATATGAGTGGACTAAAGGGATTGGGCGGTGATGTGAGTCACCGGCCCAAGGGGCAGGCCATCTACAGCAGCCTTCTCGATGCCGCATTGAGCTGGAAGGACGTGGAGTGGCTGGGTTCGTTTGCGAAGATTCCACTTCTGGTGAAGGGTGTGCTCAATCCGGATGATGCCGATCGCGCAGTCAAGGCAGGGGTGGCAGGAATTATCGTGTCGAACCACGGAGGGCGCAATCTCGACACTGTGCCGGCAACCGCGGATGCGCTCCCATTGGTAGTAGAAAAAGTGGCAGGTCGGGTGCCCGTGTTGGTCGATGGTGGAATCCGGCGCGGGACGGACGTGTTGAAGGCGCTGGCGCTGGGAGCTAACGCAGCACTGATCGGGCGGCCCTACCTTTACGGACTGAGTGTGGGCGGAGATGCAGGCGTGGAGAAGGTCATCAAAATTCTCCGCCGCGAGTTTGAGATGGCAATGGCGCTGACGGGCAGAACAAATCTCGCGAGCATTGATCGGTCGGTGCTGTGGACGTGAGGGACCGACTACGAGTCAGATCTCGAGACTACGTTCTCGAGTCTCAAAGGTCGCAGGCAACGCGGAAGCCGTAATCGGCATATTGAAATTGCGGTGGAATGCTCGAGCGCGCCGCACAGCGCGTGACCTTGATGTGATGACGCCACGAGCCGCCTCGCGAGGCGCGTCGCTCCCCAGTTTGCGGGCCACGCGGATTGCGCTCCGGTGAATTCGCATAGTAGCCGGGATCGAACCAGTCGCTGCACCACTCGTGGACGTTTTCACAAATGTCGTAGAGTCCGTATGAATTTGCGGCGTAACGAGCCACAGGTTCGGGCCCGTTTTTCCAGCGTTTGTCGTAATCGGGCAGAGTTTGCGGCGGCGCATCGCCCCACGGAAAGAGATTTCCTTCCGTTCCGCCACGGGCCGCACGCTCCCATTCCGCTTCGCTCGGTAGTCGATACGCGCGGCCAGTGCCAGCGCTGAGCCATTCGCAGTACTTCACGGCTTCAAACCAGGACACGGCGACGACCGGCTGTTCGGGATTATTGAAGTTCGGATCGTTCCAGAAGGGCGGAGCGCCCCCAGTGGCCGCGAGATATCGCCCATAGTCAGAATTAGTCACCTGACACTGAGCGAGGCCGAAAGCGTCAACCCACACGCGATGGACAGGCTTCTCGTTGTCTTGCCCATTCTCGGAACCCATCAAGAGCCAGCCTTCCGGAATTTGAACGACCGCGGGCTCGGTAACCGAACCGGCCAAGGGGACGGGATGTGACGGCTGTGTCGACATCGTTGAGTCAGTCACGAATCAAGCATAGCGCAAGCCCACCCGCGAAAGGCTAGACGCCCCGTAGGGTCTGGACAGCCTTCCCAATGTCGTTCTCCTGGAAGAGGCGGATGGCGGCGATTCCGGACGCTCCGGCTTCGAAGCAAACCCGCACATTTTCCAGGGTCACTCCGCCGAGCGCCAGAACAGGAATTTTATGCTGGCAAGCCTGTCGCAGATTTTCGAGGCCGGCGGGAGTCTGAGGCGAGCCTCTCTTCTCGAAAACGGGCGCGAACAGGGCGAAGTCAGCGCCCTCCTCGGCTGCTCGCGCGACCTCGGCAGCCGAGTGGCAGGAGACCCCGATGATGAACTCTTGACTTACCGACTTCTGGTTTCGGTTCGACGCCAGCGACCACACACGCCGGGCGTCCGCTGGAGAAATATCACTCGCGCGCAGATTGACGCCATCGGCTCCGACGCTAAGCGCAACGTCGATGCGCGAGTTGATCAAAAGACGCGATCTTGGCTTGGGGTTCCGTGATGCAGTTACGCTCTGCCGAATAGCCGCTACTGCCAGCTCCGCAAGCCGCTCGAGATCGCGCGTCGAAAGATCCTTTTCGCGCAATTGAACGTAGTCAACACCGCAGCGGCAAGCATCCACAATCTTATCCAGCAAACGTCGCTGGCGGGACGCTTCGTCCCCGGGAAACTGGGTACGATCGGTGATATAGCAAAGAATACGGGGTTGGGACATTCACCCCGATTCTCGCAGCCAGTCTCCGGCGGGTCAAAGGATCTGGCGTGCATCTCCACTGCCGTCAGGAACCAAATTGCACGACCACCCACCGCAACCCGCCTTTTGACGCCCCATTTTCCGCCTGTTAAACTGACTGTTTGTCAACCCACCCGTTCCTCATCTAGCGAACCAAAAGGGGAGTTGTGCGCGCAGAGACCCGACGCAGTCTGAAAGAAGACCGATTTCGAGGCGCCACCATCCAGGTGGCCGAAAGAACAGCTCACTGGAGCGTCGAGCACAAGTCGAAGCTCATTACCTTCTCGATCATCGTGCTTGTGGTCCTGGCCGCCGTGCTCGGCACGTGGGCCTACCTCACCTCGCAGGACGAGAAAGCCAGTGTGGATCTCGGAACGGCCGTGCGTACGATGGAAACCCAGGTCCGACCCCCGGGAGTGCCCGCGCAACCTAACTTCCCGAGCTTTGCATCGTCTGAGGAGCGCGCCGCCGCTGCCAAGAAGCAGTTCCAGCAGGTCGTGGACAAGTATCCGCATACCCACACCGCCGACGTCGCACGCTACTTTCTGGGTCTGACCTCGAATGACCTCGGAGATAACCCGGCTGCGGAACGCTTTCTGGGCGACGTGGCGGCGATCCACGACAAGGACCTGGCCGCGCTGGCGAAGTTTGCCCTGGCCGCGGTGTACCGCAAAGAGAACAAAGATGGGCAGGCGGTCGATCTCTACAAGCAACTGATTGACCGGCCGACCGCAACCGTGGCCAAAGTTACGGCCCAGATGGAACTCGCTTCCTTCTACCAGGCGAAGCAACAAACCGCAGATGCCAAGCGCATCTATGAACAAGTCCAGAAAGAGAATCAGGGGACCGAGGCCGGCTCCCTCGCCGGTTCCAAGCTGACCGAGTTGAAGTAACAACTGCCAGCACAAACCCAAACTAACAATTGTCATCCTGAGCGGAGGAGCCTAAGTCACTTGTGACTCAGGCTCTGTAGTCGAAGGACCTGCTTTTCCGGTACTCCAGAAAATCTCAACTTCCCACCCGCCGTTCGGCGAATAGCTGCATCCACTGCTCGGGTTTGGTGGGTGGCGCCAGTGCCGGTTTCAGGTTCGCGATAACGTGCTCCTGGTGTCCCATACCAATCAGCGCGGTCGTAATTCCCGGCGCCGACCGCGCGAACTGAATTGCATTGTCCGCATCGCTCTTCATGCCCAGCACTTTTCCAATGACGCTCGGCAAACCCTGCGTGAGCTGTCCCTGATAAAGCGTAGCGCTGCCAATCGCTGCCATGCCAAGTTCAGTTGCGGCCTCGAGTGCAGACAACCGGTGATTGCCGCACGTCTGGTTGGCCAGGCCATACGCCTCAGGCATCGCCAGGTTGAATGGGAGTTGGATGAACCGGAAGTGATGATGTTCCCCACCTGCCTCGCGCGCCACCTGCGCCGCTTCGAAGAGGCTGATGTAGTCGCGCGATCCCTCCGGTACGCGAAACGCATTCCAGGTCGCCATGCCGTAAAAACGAAGCCTTCCTTCCTTCACTTCTCTTTCCAGCAAAGCGAACGCATCTTTCAGCCGGTGTCGGAAGGTCTCGTGTGAAACGTCCGCAAGCTGTGACTCGGGATTGTGCAGGTAGAAAAGATCGACCGTCTCCAAGCCAAGGTTGCGGCGCGAGCGTTCGATCTGATTCGCCAGGAATTTTGGCGCCATGCAGTGCATGCCCCCGGCGATCTGTTTGGGATCGAGAATCCCGGGCTCCACGTACTCTCTCGCGAAGTACCCTCGTGGATCGGCGGGCATGTTTGCGTCGAAAGAGAGATATCCGGCCTTGGTGCTGACGAAAATCTCATTCCGCTTCAACTCGCCCGCATCGATCAGCTGTTTCAGCGCCGCGCCGATGTTTCTCTCCGAACGCTGGTGGCGATAGTTGATGGCCGTATCGAGGGCATTGATTCCGGAGCGCAGCGCCGTAACGATGGCCTCGGTGTAATCCCTGTCAGCCTCGTCAGTGGGCTCGCCCAGATAGGTTCCAAGTCCTATGGAAGAAAGCGCGAGTTGCTCCGCACCGGGGACTTTGTCCGGCCTGCGAAAATGTTCGGCGTCCCGCAGCTGCGTGAACCGGTCGCTAAAGCGCCGAGTGCCCTCAGGTGTGGCAAATCCCCCAAGCATAGGGACAGTGTATCAGCGGAGAAAACGCCGAGAGTGTGACCTCGCACGACTCAACGGAATTGTGTTTTCTGAGGGCGCGGATGCCTGTCCGCGTGGTCTGGTGCGCCGTTGTGGGTCTGTTTCCGATCGTTGGATTGCCCGCCGCGGCATTCGTCAGCCACCCGGCGGTACACACACAGCCCCGGAGGGCGTCGCGAGAATAGCCCACCGCTTTAGCGGTGGGTAAGCAAGAGACGCTGACCAAGTCCCGTAGGGACGACTGAAATCTGCTCCTGATCCGGAAACCCGATTTTCCTTTACCATGTGGACGAAGCCTGGCGCCACTCTCTTGACCCTCATGACAATCGCATTGCGCATCCAAAACTTCACCCTCGTGATCCTCTGCTGCGTCACTTTTTCGTTCGCGCAAAGCTCGGCGGCAGTCCCCGCTACCCGCCTTACTCACTTGCGCCGCGGCATCAATACCAGCGCCTGGTTCGCCCAGATGGGCGATCCGAAGAACTACACGCGCGAACACCTGCAGCAATCGACCACCGCCGACGACATCACCCTCATCAAGCGCATGGGCTTCGACAACGTTCGCCTCAGCGTCGATCCCCGGCCCATGTTCTCCCGCGGTCAGGCCGACGCGCTTTCCGCCGAATATCTCGGCTACCTCGACCGTGCCGTCGACATGATCCTGCAGCAACACCTCGCCGTCACCATCGACATCCATCCCGAGTCTGAATTCAAACAACAGCTCGCCACCGATGACGCCTTCGTCGAGCAGTTTGCTGACTTCTGGCGGGCGCTCGCGCGGCACTACTCCCATCTCGATCCCGACTACGTTTTCTTCGAAGTGATGAACGAGCCCGAGATGCGCGACCGCTACCGTTGGTCCGGCATTCAAACCAAGCTGCTCGCCGCCATCCGCGAAGGCGCGCCGCAGCACACCGTGATCCTAGCCGGGGCGCGCTGGTCCGACGATGACGACCTGCTCTTCCTCGATCCCGTGCGCGACCCGAACGTCATCTACAACTTCCACTTCTACGATCCCCACATCTTCACCCACCAGGGCGCCACGTGGTCGGAGAACTACTGGCATGAGATCAAGGGCCTGCCTTATCGCTCGAATCGCGAGTCGGCCGAGGAAGCGCTTGCCACTGTCGCCGATCCCGTCAACCAACTGCAGGTCCTGCGTTACGGCCTCGAGCACTGGGACGCGGCGCGCATCGAAGGCGAAATCGCGTTCATGGCCGCCTGGGCCGCGCGGCTCAAGGTCCCGATGATTTGCAACGAATTTGGCGCCTTTCGCCTGAACAGCGATCCCCGCGACCGCGCGCTATGGCTCTCCGATGTGCGCACATCTCTGGAGCGCCATGGCATCGGCTGGGCGATGTGGGACTACAGCGGAGGATTTGGTGTGGTGACGAAGACGAACGGAAAGGCGGAGCCAGATCCCGTCACGCTGAAAGCCCTGGGCCTCGACGTCGCCACCAGGTAAGCGCGCCATGTGCCGAACGTGAACCGGAGGTGGAAGCAAAGCTGCTACGTATCAGGGCACGACCTTAAGTCGTGCCGCAACGGCCGCATGACACGGGGCTTTAGCCGCTGAGATTTGCGAACTGCATGCCCCGTCCTTGCTTCTCCGTTCTTTGACGAAGCGGAGCGGCTCTGAAGAACAATTCATCCTTCCGACAACCGAGAACTGGGAACTGGAAACTCTTTCCTTACACCGCCCTCCGCAGCACCGCCAGCAGATGATCGACGTCCTGTTCGGAGTTGTACACGTTCGGCGTCACGCGAATCGAGCTTCCTCGCATGCTGACGTGCACATGTTCCTTTCGCAGCGCCTGCGTCAAACCCTTCGGCGGGCCGTCACTCGAACGCAGACATAAATAATGAGGGGCGCGAAACTGCTCCGGCACCGCGCTGAATCCCAACGCCGCGGCTCCTTCCACCAGCCTGCGATTCAAAGCCCCCAAGGTCTCTGAAACCTGTTCCACTCCCCACGCCAGCAGTTGCTCCATGGCACAGATCGTGGCGGGCAGCAGCGCAAAATTTGATCGCTCTCCCATATCAAACCGCCGCGCGCCTTCCAGATACCCGTCCGTATACGTTATCAATCCCGAGAAGTCGTGCGCATTGTCCCGGCTGATCCAGTTCTCTTCCAGCGGACGCCCTTCATGCCACTTCGGCGCGACATACAGCACGCCCACCGAGTACGGCCCCAGCAGCCACTTGTACGAAGCCGCCACCGCGAAATCCGGTTGCACCTTCCTCACATCGAACGGGTAAGCGCCCAGCGATTGCGTCAGGTCCAGCGCCATCGCCGTCCCATTCCGCCGGCAAGCCTCGCCAATCCGCTCCAGGTCAAGCAACCCGCCGCTGGTCCACTGCGTATGGGGCAGAGCAGCGAGTGCGACACCATCCTTCAGCGCACTCAGGACACCTGCCGTCCAATCACCATCTTCCGGCCACGGCACGGTCACGATCTCCGCGCCCTTTTCCACCGCCATGCGCCGCCACGGATAGAGGTTCGACGGAAACTGCTCGTCCAGTACCAAAATCCTCTCGCCCCGCTGTACCGGCATGTTCACGGCCGCAACGGAAAGCCCGTAACTCGCCGAAGGCACGATCGCAATGTCATTGGCCGAGCAGTGAAAAAACTTCGAAGCTACCGCGCGCAGATCATCCGTCTGATTGAAGAAATCCGCGGACCGGATCTCCCATGGCCGCGCCTTGCGCTCCAATCCCGCCTTTCCCGCCTCGACCACTGCATGCATCAACGGCGACATGTACGCGCAATTGAGATAGGAGATACCTTCCGGGATGCTGAAGAGATGGCGCTGGCAAGGGATCATGAGTTCTGACCGAAACGACTCCACAAATTTTGGATTTAAGCGCGGAAACTGGCGTTAATTGTTTATACAGGCTGATTGGCGCGCGACACAAATCCCCGATAGTGGGCTACTTACCCCACTACCAAATTCCCAACCGTCGCTCTGGATGATTTCCTTAGTGATCCTTGGTGTCCTTTGTGGTTAAACCCGAAACATGTTCACAAATGTGCTCTCACACTCTTTCCGGAATTGTCATCCTCTTTCAAGAATTGTCATCCTGAGCGAAGCGGAGGACCTGCTTTTGAAGCGAACGCCGGGTGCCCCGTCCTTTCGCGCTCTTTGTGAAAGGGTGGGATGGATGACTGCGTGACAACTTCGCGTCAGCCGGTACGCGAAGGCCCGTCTCCCCCAAAAAATCAAAAACCGCCGGCTGTCCCGGCGGTTCGATGAAGAATCGGCCCCGCGCTAGGTCTGCGACTCCTCCAGCACTCCCTGTTCGAGCTTCTCCTGGCACTCGATGCAGTGGCGCGTCCAAGGCACCGCCTCCAGTCGCTTGGGATTGATCTCCTTCCCGCAGGAGATGCACTCCCCGAAGGTGCCTTCGCGCATGCGATCGAGCGCGCTCTCCACCATCTGCAACAGTTGGCGGTCGTTGTTGCTCTGGGAGAAGAGGAACTCCTTGTTATAGGAGCTGGCTGCGCGGTCGGCGATATCCTGAGCCGTATCCTCATCGGCCGATCGCCCGTCTTGCTGATTACGGGTGACCGTCCGCCGCAGCTCTTGCTGTCGCGTCTCCAACCGCTTTCGGAAATATTCGATCTTCTTCTTGTCCATGGGTACTCGTCCCGGCGCCCCCTGTGAGCGCCATCCCCCTCAAGCCAAACGAGGATAATATGCGCTCAAATTGAGATGCGTCAACAGCCCCTGGCGTCGGGTAGTGTCTAAAAAGCGTTGGTGTAAATCCCGTAATGGGAATTAGATGTGCCTCAAACATTTGTTGGGGAAGGAGGGGGCGCGGGAGGTGGCTCCCGCCGATTGGCGAGGGCATCCTCGTTGTGTGCCAGTTCCTTTCTCTGCTCCGATTTCCCATATACAAAAACCCCTACGAGAGCACCAAGTGCGCCGATGATTACGGACAGGCCCGTCCCGCTCATACCCTTTAGCGAAATCCAAATACCTCCGACAATAGCAGTCATGGCTATGATGAACGCGCACGCAAGCCCCAACTGCTGAATCGAAACGTTCGCGTTTATGACCTTTTGTTCGAGGGATTGGCGGTGAGTAGCTTGTCCTTCCGCCATGCAGATTATTCGATCAGCCGATCCGGGGAGAACGCGTTCGTAATTAGCCAAATCCTCTGGGGGTGGCAGAGGGCCTGAAAAACGAGAAATCTGATGGGCCACGCGCACGATTTCCCGTCTATCTTCTGGACTCACCGAAAGAAACTCAGTTGCTCACCTACACCATCGAGTTCATTAGTATGCCCAACACTGCCATGAGGGAGCGAAGATTCGAACTGATTCATAGCCCTAAAAATATCTTGCCCGACGACACACCAGTCGCAAAATATAGCCTTGTTGTCTGCTTCGCGAGCCGTATAGCTGGCATTATAGGTATCGTAAACACCGTACAGATCAAGTGCGCGAGCTGCGCCCGATATGAAAGTCGGCGTCGCGAAAAGATAACCACTGTGAACAGGATTCAAAAATTTCCCCTTTACGGAAGTGAGATGCTATCACATTAATAGATGGTCGGAAGTGACGGAAGGATTGCCCCCAAAAGTGAGCGCTACGCAACCACTTTAAATCCATTAGCTTGCCAGCAATCCCGATAAGCTCCAAGCGTGGTCCGCTATTCCGGCTTCTATGGCGGGCGTAACCTTCAAACTGCTGTGAACCCGGCAGAAGTTATACCACCCCTGCGTAGGCCATCAGTTGACCGCCCGCGAAACCAGGGGAGTCGCCTCGCCGCTGGCCACTCAGCCAGCTCTACTCGTTATCCAGCCGCAGATTGTTGGTCACCGAGAACACGCCGGGCACGCTCTTTGCCTGCATTTCTGCGATCTGCCTGTCCATTTGCCGCGCCACCACGCCCTCCAGCGTCACGTTCCCATTGTCCACGATGATGTGAATCGGTGGCACCGCGCGCAACTGATACTGCGAGAGTACATCGTTGCCGTAGATCGCGCGATACGTCGCCCGGCGGATGCGGTCGTCATTCGGAGACGTCGGCAACACTTTGATCTGGTTGTCGACCCGCTCCACACCTTCAATGCTCTTCACTGCCTTCTCAGCATCCGACTTCAGCGTCGGGCGGCTGACCTGTCCGAGCAAGGTCACTGTTCCATCGGGAGTTACTTTGTATGCCAGGTTGTCGAACACTCCATAGAAGGGAAGCATGACCAGCTCGTGGCGCACTTCCTTCGTGATGCGATCGATTCCTTTCTGACTCAAACCGGCGCTGCGCGTCGATTGCCCCATGTTGTTTTTCGTATCTTGCGCGAGGGAACTCTTCGTGTACGCTGCCACACTCAAAAGCAGGACTGCCAGGATCGCGGTCTTCATAGCATCCTCCAAACTCACTTCGATTTCCGGGTCGAGATATTTTATTCGATGTGCGGAGCAGGCGACATGATGCAGCTCTTCGATGCTTCTGTCCCGGCAAACGGTTGCACGAGCAAGTCAGCGGTAACACGCTCGCTCCCGCTGCCCACGAACCAAGCAACCGCGAACCCCTCATCAGTGCCGTATCGAATAGCACTCTCGTGTGTTCGTTGGCACCCTTGGGCCATTTCAAAATCGACTTTGGTGTCACAGAATGAATTTGCAACCAGAATTTCACGAAAGGCTTTCGATTTCCCCCTATGAAAGCACAACGGCCCACGCGAATATTGATTGCGGACGACAGTTCCGTCGTCCGAGAGCAGTTGCGAAAGCTCCTCGAAATGCGCCCGGACTGGCAAGTCTGCGGAGAAGCAGTCGATGGAGAACAAGCGGTAGCCAGAACTGCGGAACTCAGCCCCGATCTCATCATTCTTGATTTCGCCATGCCCGGCATGAACGGGCTGCAGTCCGCCCGAAAGATCGGCAAGTCTTTTCCGGAGATTCCGATCCTCCTCTTTACCATGTTCCTTTCCAGCGAGCTCATCCAGGACGCGCGCAACTGCGGAATTCGCGGGGCCGTCGCCAAGAATGAGATCGTTCGTGATCTTGTACCTGGCATCGAGGCCGTACTGCGCGCCGAAACCTATTTTCCGGAACCTGTCGGCAGTTGAGTGACTTTTACTTTGCCTCGCTGTTTCGGTCGAAGCACTCTTTCACGAATTCCTGGCCGAACCGGGCCACGGTCTCCGGTGTCGTTTCGGTAAGCTTCTTGAACTCAAAGGCAATCGTGCCCTCAGGTTCTCCCGGCGGATTCACCGTCGCCAGCAGATACCCGTACACATTTGTCTCCGCGGCGTTTGCGTCCTTGTAGCCGGGAGCCAGGGGATACCGCACTGCCCCTGCGGTGCCTACGATCCACCCCGGCAATACGCCTCCATGTGTTCGCCAATACTCCGTACGGAAAACGCCATCCATAAAATAATGAGAATGGCTCGCCAGCACGTAAACGTTCTTGTGACCTTCACTCTGTAACTTCAACAGTTCGCCGTAGGCCTCGCGCCCGCTCTCCGTTCCTCTGAAGGTTGCGGCCATGCTGTGGTTTTCAGCAATGCTGTCGGGAAGGGCCTCATGCATTCCGGCCACCACTGTGCGGATCGACGCGTCCTGCATGTCACGGCTGGCCACACCCTTGAACCACTTGAGCTGCTCCTCATCAAACTGGTCGGTCGTGGCATTGTCCAGATTGATGAAGTCGATGCCGTCTTCGACCCAGTGGTAATAGGTCTTCAGCCGATGGTCCTTGGGATCATCCTTCAGCCTCTGTTGCTGCAGGTTCGGCCTTTCCAGCCAGTCCGCAAATTGGGCGATGTACTCCGCCCGCGTCTTGGGGGCTATGGTTTCGTGATTGCCAATTCCCAGGTACACCGGAAGATTTCCAAAGGGCTCGATCTGGTTCTCCAGGAAATCCTGCCACGCCCAGTACTCATAATCCTCCAGGCTTGGTTTTTGTCCGTTCCTCTTCGCCAGTTGTTCCAGATCTTCGTCAATCCCGCGGATCAGCCGGAAATCGCCCAGATGCCAGTAGAACGCCGCGCGGTCGTGTAACACACCTGCCGCAATCGCAGGCATCACAACATCTCCGCAATTGCGCGAATCGCCCGACACGGCAAAGTGCCACGGTTTGGCCGGCTCGATTTTGCGGGTCGAAGTGGAAGATGATTGCCAGGCTGCCAGCGCTGCAGGGGCGACCGCCGCAGCCAGGATCAAAACGGCAGACAATTTGAGAGATGCGCGCGGCATGACAAAAGTCAAAGGAGTAACTCCAATCGAGTGTTATGAGTTTGATCGAAATTCTATCGGAATACCGGCTGCGTTTTTTTTCATTCTCTCCGAATTTGTCATCCTGAGCGCAGCGGAGAGCCTGCCCTGAGCGAACCCGAGCTTGGGCGAGGCGAGTCGAATGGGATCTGTTTTCCCGAATAGGCCCACCGAACCTCAACAACTCCTTGCCGTAAAACCGCGCGCCTACCACAGAAATCGAGAGTTCCCTGTGTCCTCCGTGGTTATCGTGTTTACGCTGCCTCTGTTAAATTTATTCCGCCATGAAACCGGCCCGCAGCTTTGCCAGTGACAACAATGCCGGCGTCCACCCCGACGTCTTGCGTGCCCTCGCCACCGTTAACCACGGCCATGTGGTCGGCTATGGAGACGACCCTCATACCCAATCGGCCATCCGGAAATTTGAGGAGCATTTCGGCCCCGGCATCGATGTCTTCTTCGTCTTCAACGGCACCGCCGCCAACGTGCTCAGCCTCAAAGCCCTCACCGAGTCTTACCACGCCGTCATTTGTGCCGAGGCTGCCCACATCTACGCCGACGAGTGTGGCGCCCCCGAAAAATTCACCGGCTGCAAACTGATTCCGATCCCCACCGTCAACGGCAAGCTCACCGTCGAAGCCGTGCAGCACGTCTATCACGGCATCGGCGATCAGCATCACGTACAGCCCCGCGTCATTTCCATCACCCAGGCCACCGAAGTCGGCACCGTCTACCAGCCACACGAGATCCAGGCTCTGGCCCAATTCGCCCACGAGCGCGGCATGTTCCTCCACATGGACGGGGCCAGAATCTCCAACGCCGCCGCCAGTCTCGGTCACACTTTGCGCCAGGCCACGCGTGACCTTGGCGTCGACGTCCTCTCCTTCGGTGGCACCAAGAACGGCCTCATGGGCGCCGAGGCCGTTGTCTTCTTCCCTCAGGACCCAAGTCGCACCCCCGCACTCGCCGCAAACTTTCTCTTCCTGCGCAAGCAGAGCATGCAGCTCGCTTCCAAAATGCGCTTCATCGCCGCTCAGCTCGAAACCCTTCTCAGCAACGATCTCTGGCTCAACAACGCTCGCCACTCCAACCGAATGGCGAAGCTGCTCGAAAAGGAAGTGAGCGCGATTCCTCAGGTCAAAGTCGTCTACCCTGTAGACGCCAACGGAGTCTTCGCTCAAATCCCCGCTCACGCCATCACGGAACTTCAGGAACGCTACTTCTTTTATGTCTGGAATGAAGAAGAATCCATCGTGCGTTGGATGTGTTCCTTCGACACCACCGAAGAGGACATCCGCGACTTCGGCACCTTCCTGCGGGAAACTTTGAATCGCTGATATCCGATATGGTCATCCCGCCGTGAGAATAAAAATTGTCATCCTGAGCGCAGCGAAAGCCTGGCCTGAGCCATGCCGAGCGTTCGCGAGGCGAGTCGAACGGGGACCTGCTTTTTGTTAGGCAACGCTCGAGGGTTTTTGAAGCGTGATGGGACACGCTGCTCCATCCCACCCTTGCTTTTTCCCCTTACGTATACTTAAATTGGCGCTCAGCGTACTTCCCTCAGGTGACCACCGTTTGCGGAGGATTATGTACAGAAAGTCGTTACCGCTGCTTGCCCTGTGCAGCTTGGTTGTATTTGTGCTTAGCTGTGGGCACGATCAGCAACTGACCTCGATCACCATTCAGCCCGCCACCGAGACGTTCGGCGCCCCCAACATCCCGGTCTCAGCCAACGCGGGTTCCAGCGTTCAGCTGCGGGCGCTCGGAAACTATATCCATCCTCCCGTAACCAAGGACATCACCAGCAAAGTCACCTGGAACTCGAACACGCCCCAAATGATGACCGTGAGCGCTACCGGTCTCCTTACCGCAACCGGTAATGCGTGCGGCAACACGCTTGTCTCCGCCACTGTCACTACCAATTCCAGCGCCGGCAACATCTCCTCATCCGGAGCCGTAGTCACGGGCTATATGACCGGGAATGTCGTTTGCTTCACCGGCACCGGCGGCGGCGGAGGAACTTCAGCCACCCTCTCCGTCAACTTCTCGGGCACAGGCTCGGGAACCGTAACCAGCTCGCCGGCTGGCCTAAGCTGTGTCGGCAACTGCACCACCACCTTCCCCACCGGGACCAATGTCACCCTGACCGCGGCTCCTAGCGGTGCCTCCGCCTTCGGCGGGTGGATCGGCTGTGACGGCGTAGTCGGTCAGGTTTGTTCCGTAAACAACCTCACGGGTGCCCGCAGCGTCGCCGTGACTTTCAATTAATCTTTCTGGATTCAACGACTTACGTAGGCCTCAAAGCTTTCCCAAACAGCGCCTGAAGTTGCTGCCCGATTGTGCCGATAGGGAGAGATATGGATTTTTCTGCGATCGCGCTGCGGGGCCTGCAACAAGCCGATTTCCAGCTGAATCAGGCCGCCACCGGGATTGCCTCTTTCGGAGCCACGTCTCCTGACGGCGCCAGCCTGGACACGGTCAGTTTTAGCGCCGAAATGGTCGCACTGATGTCCGCTCAGAACCTGTCTGCGGTCAATCTCAAGACCCTGCAAACTGCCGGCGAAATCCAGAAAAGCACGATCGACCTGATGGCTTAGGTCACATCCACCCTGGACAACTTGTTCTTTCCTGTTGCGAAAACGTCACGCTTAGTGCTTTTGAAAACTGCTCAGGATATTGCGGGTTGCCTGTTGCGCTTCCGGATTTGTGTAGTTCGGGTTCGGGAACGCGTCCAGACCCCAACACCACTGCAGGGTGCCCGTCGCCATTACCAGACTGCCGGACGCGGACGTGTAGAGGACCATGTCAGAGTACATGTTCTGTTTATTTACAACGTAGGGTGAGTGCGCAAGCACTTGAACCCCTTTAGGAGAATCGGCTGTAACCGCGTCCGCTTCGTATCCTACGAGTCCCTTGAGATGGTCTCCGTTTTTCAGCCCGGTCCCAGCGAATACCCAACTGTTCGCGTCCGTAATTACCATGTCTGCATTCTCTCCATGCCCGTATGAGAACGCCACGCCAACCATGGCAGCTTCGGGACGGTTCACCGGAGGATTGCGGAAAGCTGTGGTTGTGAGATAGGAACGCGATGGGTCGTAGTAGAGGGGATCAAGTTTCCCGTTCTTGTAGCAGACCATCACCCGGTCCGCCGCCCCGGTCAGTGTGCTGGCCTCGAAGCGAATCTGCCAATACGCCAGATCCGCGCCGAAGAAGGCCAGGCTGACCCCGTGATCACGAGCATTTTCCACATTGTCCCGCATCTGCCAGGACCAGTATTCGTCATGCCCCACAACCAGGAATCCCTTGTGAAGGAGAAGAGGCGCGCTTTGCTCGTGGGTGTCCACATCCGTGGTGTAGCTCACGTCATCCCCTTCCCGCTCCAGGAAGCGAATGGTCGAGTATTCCCAGCTGCCGGCAAAAATCTGCGGCGCCCCAAAACCTTCTCCACTGGCAAAGGGCCGGTCGAATGACACCTTATATGCTTGCGGATTGGTGTACAGTGACCATCCACCCCAGGTGTTGTAGCCCTCGTACGTCGCAACGCTTGACTGAAACAGGAAGTCGGAAGCGCGGGTGTCATCCCGCACAACAAAAGCGATGTACGACTGCTTGCCGCTTGGCACCGCTGTAAGCTTCACCAGGTACAGCCCGCTAATCCACTCCGTGGACTTGGTTGCCGGGATGCGCAGCACAATGGGCTGGAGCCAGTTGCACTGGACCAGATGCGTTAGATAATCCACCGAGGGAGCCGGTTGCTTCAGGCCCAACCTGGCGACGTGTGCCATCTGCCTTGCTCCTTTGCCGCCGTACCAGCCCATCCGGTAGATGTCGGCCGCATAGTTCGAATCGTTTGTGTTTACGAAGAAGGAGATCGAATTTCCGCGATTCACGCTGGCCAGTGAGGCGTATCCTTCGATCTCGTGATCCTTCGCGGGACTGCCGATAACCCAGCTTGCCGTGCCGGGCTTCGCGTTCTCCTGCTGAATCAGGTTCAGAGTGGTTGCTGCGTTTGCCGACACACTCAACAGTCCCGAAATGAGAATCCGCATTCCGATCTCACGTACTGACATGGGATGCTCCTTCCGTTGGTCAGCCTAGGGTGCACGCCTGAGGCCAACCGCTTTTTGTTCGCAGGGATGGATCAAAGGGGGGAGTTAAAGGCCTAACCGTCCAAACTCTTCCTTAACCGCGGGGACAGCCGCGATCAACCGGTCAGGATTTTATACGCCACAAGTACAGATTTCAGAAGCCTGAACCTCCGTTAAACCAGTCGCTGATTCCTGTCGTCAATCCCGAAGATCGGAGAAGTTTTCACCAAGACCCTTCCTGCCTATCCGTTCCTATCCCTCCTCCAGCAACTTCCCCAGCGTCGGCTTGTGTTTCTGAACCTTTTCTCTTCTCTTGTTGGGAACCACTCGTCCTGCCGGTGGCATGCCGATCGTCTCCCGCGCTGCCCCTTTCACAGCCTTCACGGCACGGAACCGCTTCACCTTCTTCTTGGCCATCCTTCATGTTGCCATAACAGATCGCGGCAATATGCAATAATCGTTGATGCGGAGTGCCTAACGGTGAGACAGTCGGTGACGGCTGAACTCCAGCGACCAACTATGGAAGAGCGAGATTTTTTCGACGAGCGGCCCGAAAAGAAAACTGCCACACTGAACTGTCCCAGCTGCCACCAATCAGCCGACTACGATGTCACGTGGCTGGTGCGCACCAAAAAGCGCAGCCTCTCCGGCCGCGCCGACGAGCGCGACCGCGCCCGCTTCGCCAAAGCCCGTTCCTACATGATCCGCAAAGACGACCTGATGGTCTGCAAGAACATGCGCTGCCGCAAACGCTTCGATATCACCGGCCAGTCGGTAGTCTTCACCGAATAACCTTCTCTGCATTCTCATCCCTCGCGCGGCGAGGGATCTGCAGTTTTCCACACAATTGAGAACCAACTCTGCTTTGTCGTTCCGTCCCCGCCTCGTCATCCCAATTCTGATTTGTCATCCCGAGCGGAGCCGGCGATTCGCGTAGCGAATCATCCGCGCAGTCGAGGGACCTGCTTTTCCTCAAATGAAACTGGGTGCCGCACCCTCCGCGCAACAGCAACACGCCATCGTTTATACTCACCTGTTTGCCCTTAGCTCGCCGGGCATTCAGAGTGCAGGAGTCAATCTTGAAGATCCTGGTCTGCATGAAGCAGGTGCCCCAGAAGGACGCACCGCTCAAGTTAAACGAGAGCGGCAGCTGGATTCGCGAAGACGTCTCCTACGAGGTCAATGAGCCCGACGCTTATGCCCTCGAAGAGGCTCTTCGCCAAAAGGAAAAGCACAGCGGCGAGGTGGTCGTTATTACCTCCGGCCCGGCCCGCGCGCAGCAGGTGTTCCGCGAGGCTCTGGCGAAGGGCGCTGATCGTGCCATCCATCTCGAAGACACAGCTTCGTCAAGCTCGACGCCCTCAATACTGCTCGCGCCTTCGCTGCCGCCATCAAAGACGAAAAGTTCGACCTGATATTTACCGGCCTGCAGTCCGACGATACGGCTACGCGCAGACCGGTGTCATCCTCGCCGAACTTCTGGGCTGGCCGCATGCGACGATCATCATGCAGATCGAAAAGAATGACGCCGGCATCCGCGTCAAGCGCGAACTCGAAGCCGGATACTTCCAGTTTGTCGACATGCCGCTGCCCGCGGTGCTCACGATCCAGTCGGGCATCAACAAGCTGCGCTACGCCACGCTGATTGGCATCAAGCAGGCCAAGAACAAGCCGCTGCGCAAAGTCACGCTGGCGGAAGTGCAATCAGTGATCGGCGCAAACCTGCAGAAAATCGAACGCCTTTACGTTCCCCAGAAAACAAAGAACACCGAGTTCATCGAGGGCCCGGCCGGCGAAGTGGCCAAGAAGCTCACCGAGAAGCTGCGCAACGAAGTAAGGGTGCTGTGATAACAGAAACCCGCCCTGGTGTCGGGCGTCACTGAATCGATATCGGCCTTCGGGATAGCGTTTTGTCATGGGTTACACGGCCCACGGAGGCAGCCATGGCAAACGTGGAAGTTAGACGCGAAACTGGGGCCAGTCTCATGTTCATTGGACTGGCCGTATGGGTGGTAGATCTGCTGGTGCTGTTCTTTTTGCCCGCGGCGATGAAACTCGGGCGGCAGGGAACCTTTACCGGCATTCTGACCACACTGTTCGTACTGGGACTGTGCCTGATCGTATTCGGCTACATCCAACGCGGTGCTCCAGAAGAATAGCTTCTACGCCGCGCAGCGCGTTACCAGTCGCATGTCGAGTAACGGATATGCGGATGCGGCTCTGGTGGCAAAGAAGTTCCTGTGCAGCTCATGCCGGCAAGCTAGTAGCTAAGAGCTAGGAACTGAAAGAAGCTGAGAACTGATAACCGAGATTTGGGAACTAATCCATGCCTGACACTATCCTCGTCGTCGTCGAACAGCGCGAAGGCAAACTGAATCGCGTTTCCTGGGAAACCCTTACCGCCGGACAAGCCCTGTCCGCCGAAACTGGGCTGGACGCTCGAAGCCGCCGTCGTCGGCAGCGGCGTCGCCGCTTTTGCCGGCGAAGTCGCCGGCGAAGAAAGTGGCCAAGGTCTATGCGGTCGAATCGCCCAAGCTCGAGCCTTACACGCCTGATGCTTTCGTCGCCGGGCTGAAGCAGTTCATCTCGTCCAGGCAGCCGAAGCTGGTGCTCATGCCGCACACCTATCAGGTGCGCGACTTCGTTCCCAAGCTCGCTACCGCGATGGAACGCACCGTCATCAGCGACTGCACTGGCTACAAGAAGGACGGCGACAAGCTGGTCTTCTCCCGCCAGATGTTCCAGGGCAAACTCGCGGCCGACGTCAGCTTCGCCTGCGACGCGCCCTGGTTCGTCACCTTCCAGAACGGCGCCTTCCGCGGAGACAAGGTCGAAGCCGGCGCGAGTGCCGCTCCCGTCGAGACTGTGAACGTCGAGATCGCCGACGGCGTTATCCGCAACAAGCCGCAGGAAGTCTTCAAGGAAGCCAAGCAGGCCGTCGATCTCACCCAAGCCGAGATCATCGTCGCCGTCGGCCGCGGTATCAAAGAGCAGAAGAATATCGAGATCGCCAAGCAACTTGCCGAGGCTCTCGGCGGCGAAATCGCGGCCTCACGCCCCATTTGCGACTCCGGGTGGCTCCCCATGGACCGCCAGATCGGCTCCTCCGGCCAGACCGTCGCGCCCAAGCTGTATCTCGCGCTGGGAATCAGCGGAGCGATCCAGCACATTGTCGGAATGAAGGGGGCGCGCACCATCATCGCCATCAACAAAGATTCTGAGGCGCCCATCTTCGAAATCGCCGACTACGCCGTGGTGGGCAATCTCTTCGACATCGTCCCGCCACTGATTGAGGAAGTGAAGAAGGTGAAAGCGGGCGGCGTAAAGAAGGTTTCAAGGTATTCACTAAAGGAAAAAGGTTTCGAGTTTCGGGTTGTCAAGTTTCGTGTGGGTTGCGAGAAGGTGCTCACAGTCATGAGCCACAGTTTCGTAGAGATCTGTATCGTTTGGCTGAAAGAGCGAAAGATCTAGCCGAGCTTATTTACACGGCGATCTGAGGCGATGCCATGAGTCCGAAATATACGGCTTGACTTCGCAAATGCAGCGCGCAGCGATTTCCGTTGGATTTCAAATGTCTGCAGAAGGGCAGGGGCGCCTTACCAAAGGGGAGTTCGCAGCAATTCCGATCAGGAAATTCCCAGAGGCTCTTTGCTCGAACTGGAAACGCAGCTAGAGATCGCCGGTGGAGCTTGGGTTACGTTAACGTCGACGAGTTCAGAAAACTGCAACCGAAAATTGTTGAGGTTCGCCGATTGCTCAACGGCCTGATTGAATCACTTAGGATTCGCAGAGCGGTCGCAAGAAGCTATCGGTCCACCCGAAACTCGAAACCTGAAACTCGAAACAAAAGCATGCTCATCTTCCGCAAATCTCTCGAGAACATCGATCGCCCGCAGATGGAAGCTGACGTTGTCATCGTCGGCGGCGGGCCCGCAGGCATGGCCTGCGCCTTGCGCCTCTCGCAGCTCATCGACGAGCACAACGCGAAGCATCCCGACTCGCCGCTGAGCAAAGAGAATATCTACGTCCTCGAAAAGTCCCGCGAAGTCGGCCAGCACTGTCTCTCGGGCGCGCTGCTCGATCCTCGCTCCATGCGCGAACTGCTGCCGGGATTCGAGAAGGAAGCGCCGATCGACGCCGAGGTTAGCAAAGAAGCCGTCTACTTCCTTACGGCAAAGAGCAAGCTCAAGCTCCCGATCACGCCGCCGCCGCTGCGCGATCACGGCAACTACGTGATCTCGCTCAACCGCTTCGTGAAGTGGCTGGGCGGCAAAGTGGAAGAAACAGGCATCACGGTCTTCACCGGATTCGCCGGATCAGAGTTGCTCGTCGAAGGCAATCGCGTCCTCGGCGTCCAGACCGACGACAAAGGCGTCGACAAGCAGAACCAGCCCAAGTCGAACTTCGAGCCCGGATACGATCTGAAGGCCAAGATCACCATCCTCGCCGAAGGCACGCGCGGCTCGCTTACCAAGCAGCTCGTCCAGAAGTTCGACCTCGCGAAGGACAGCAACCCGCAGACTTACGGTGTTGGGCGTGAAGGAACTCTGGGAAGTTCCCTCGGGCCGCATCGCGCCGGGCGAAGTCATCTACACCATGGGCTGGCCGCTGACCACCAAGGAATACGGCGGCGCGTGGATCTACGGCGGCAAAGACAACGTCGTCTCGCTCGGCTTCGTCACCGGGCTCGATTATCCCGACCCGCGCCTCGATCCGCAGCGCGTGCTGCAGGAGTTCAAGAAGCATCCCTTCGTTGCGAAGCTGCTGGAAGGCGGCAAGATGATCCGCTACGGCGCCAAGTCCATGCCCTACGGCGGCTGGTGGGCGATTCCGCCCGTCGCCGGCGATGGCTGGATGATCCTCGGCGACTCCGCCGGCTTTCTGAACTCGGCACGCCTCAAGGGAATTCACCTGGCCATCAAGAGCGGCATGCTCGCCGCCGAAACGGCATTCGAAGCCCTGAAGAAGGCGACTATTCCGCAGCCACTCTCGGCGCGTTCCAGAAGAAGGTCGAGTCCAGCTGGATCAAAGACGAACTCTGGAAAGTCCGCAACATGCACCAGGGCTTTGAAGGCGGATTCTTCGCGGGCATGTTCCACACCGGCCTGCAGATGGTCACCGGCGGCCGCGGCATCCGCAATCGTTATCCCGCCCACGCGGGGCACGAGCGCATGCGCAAGCTTGCCGACCTTCCTGCCGATGGCGGCAACGAGGCTCACCTGCTCGGCCCCTATAAGGGCGACGGCAAGCTCACCTTCGACAAGCTCACGGATCTTTACCACTCCGGTACCAAGCATGAAGAAGACCAGCCTGCGCACCTGATTATTCACGACACGAACCTCTGCTCCGCGCGCTGCTGGAAGGAATATGGCAGCCCCTGCCAGAATTTCTGCCCGGCCAATGTCTACGAGATGGTCGACGACAGCGCCGCTCCGAACGGCAAGCGCATCAGCCTCAATCCCTCAAACTGTGTGCACTGCAAGACCTGCGACATCGCCGACCCCTACCAAATCATCACCTGGGTCCCACCTGAGGGTGGCGGCGGCCCGAATTACGACGGAATGTGACCGCGTTTGCGCGGCGAGGGCAGCCTGGGCCGTCAACGTTTGGTAACGCCACCCGCGTTCCTGCATCTATAATAATGAAGTCGAGTTTCCGACCGCCCCAGCCTTTGGGCATACCCTGGCTGCGGCGGCGAGGCTCTCTCGAATTTGAGAGAACCGAGGGTACCGGTGGAAACGCCGTGCCTCCCTGCTTCGCGAGAAGCAATTGGAAAGGAAATGGCTCACAGGAAAGTTCCCGCCTGTTCGTCTCCTTTTCCGATTGTCTTTTTTGAAGCTAATGGCTAAAAGCCAGGAGCTAAGAGCTGCCTCTCATCGACAAACACGGCCGCCCGATCACGGATCTGCGGATCTCGATCACTGACCACTGCAACTACAAGTGTGTCTACTGCCGTACCGGCAACGACGGCGCTATGTATGCCGACTTGCCTTTCGCTGACTACCTGCGCATGACGCGCGTTCTGGCGGGTCTCGGAATCAGGAAAGTCCGCATCACCGGCGGCGAGCCGCTCCTTCGCAAAGGTGTTGTGGAGTTCGTCCGGGACGTCGCACAGCTACGCATCCCGATGGCGAACCGCTCGACATTGCCCTTACCACCAATGGCCATCTGCTCGCCGACATGGCGCGGCCGCTCAAGGACGCGGGTCTGCGCCGCGTGACCGTCTCCATGGACGCGGTCGACCCTGACCGCTTTGCCCGCATCACGCGGGTCGCGAACGGATACGACAATGTCCTCGCTGGAATTCGTGCTGCGAGGAAAGCCGGCCTCGAGCCCGTGAAAGTCAACTGCGTCCTGATGCGCGGCTTCAACGAAGACCAGATTATCCCCTTCGGCATGTTTGCCCGCGAGGAAGGCGTGGTTGTCCGCTTCATCGAGTTCATGCCGCTCGAAGAAGGTCGTGTGTGGTCTCCCGAAGTCGTTGTCACGCTCGACGAGATCGTGACCCGCATGTGCGAATACCGCCCGCTGGTCGAAATTCCCCACGAGCTCAGCGAGACCGCGCGCCGCTACCAGTTCGATGACGGCATCGGAGAAATCGGCATCATCGCGCCCGTTTCGCACCCGTTCTGCGGACATTGCAGCCGCATCCGCATCACCTCGGATGGCAAGATTCGTACCTGCCTCTTCTCGGTCTGGGATCACGATCTGCACGAACTGATGCGCAGAGGCGCCTCGGATGACGAACTGGCACAATTTATTTGCGGAGTGATCGAGCGAAAAGAAGCGCGCCACCATATAGGCGAAGCTGATTTTGTCCCTGCCTCGCGCACCATGGTTCATATCGGCGGCTAGCAAGCGGGTGCCCATCCCATGAACCTGCGCTTCCAGCTAAATTTGTCATCCTGAGCGCAGCGAAGAGCCTGCCCTGAGAGAACCCGAGCTTGTGCGAGGGGAGTCGAATGAGACCTGCTTTTTATGAATGAACTATGGATAGTCTTTCCCGGGTTCTTTATTGTCACCCCACGCTGCGTTTCCAATGGACTAGAATAAAAGAACGCCCATGTCAGAACGCACATTTACTCTGGAAGAAGCCCAGACTCTGCTGCCTGTTCTCGAATCGCTCCTCCGCACTGCGCTGGACGGTAAGAAACTCATCGAAACCATCGAGGCAGAGACGCAGGAACTCGCCCACCGCATCTTCCTCAACGGCGGTACTTTGGTGAAGGTCGTACAGGTCGCCCGCCGGAAAGCCGAACGGGAAAAAGCTTTACAGCGAGTCAACGACGCGGTGGCTGAGATTCACGCCACCGGAGTCCAGGTGAAAGATCTCGACATTGGCCTTCTCGACTTCCCCTGTGTTGTGCAAGGGGAAACGGTGCTGCTCTGCTGGAGATCAGGCGAGAGTAAGATCACCCACTGGCACGGTACGAGCGAAGGCTTTGCCGGCCGCAAGCCCGTCGATGACCGCTTCCTGAAGACGAAAGTGCGCAAGCCGGCAGAGAGCTAGCTCGCACCGAGTTCCGACAAGAGCCTCTTCTGAGTTTTGACGCCAAGGCACCCGCCCTATACTCTTCGGCTTACGGCTTCCCGCCCGGCTTCCACTCCGGACGAAAATCAGAGTTCGCCAGCCATTCGACTGGCCCGATCAGTGAACCGATCGCTACAGTCATGTGTTTGAAGTCGATGTGCGACAGGTCATCGCTGGGCTCGTGATAGTCCTTGTGCAGCCCGTAGCTGGATACGGTCTGCGCCACGACTCCTTTTTTCGCCAGTACGTAGTTGTCCGAGCGCTGGAAGAAATTCTCTCCCGGGTGAGGATCTTCCACCAGCTTTGCGCCGTGCAATGCCAACTCCGGACCAAGGTTCGACCGCTCCCAGCCCGTGAGCCAGAGCGTATCGGTTTCGACCTTCGGATCGGGCCGGCCAATCATCTCGAACTCCACATTCGCTGCGATACCAGTCAGCGGCACGGGCGGATGCTCACGGAAATAACTCGAGCCCAGTCCCCCAGTCTCCTCGCTGCCGAAGAGCGCGAAGATCACCGTCCGCCGCGGTTTCGGCCCCTGTCCTAGCACCCGGGCCAGTTCGAGCACTGCAGTTGTGCCCGATGCGTCATCGTCGGCTCCGTTGTAGATGCTGTCGCCGTTGACCGGCTTGCCGATGCCAAGATGGTCAAGATGCGCCGAGAGCAGAATCGCATTGCTTGCTCTGTAATGGATCCCGGCCGCGCAGAATGCCAACCGCATTCCATGTGCTGCTCTTCTCCGGTGGACCGACATGTCCCTGAAAATGCATCACCGTACCGTCAGGCAGCTTGCTCAAGGCTTCTTGGGCGGCGTCGTCCGCTGCCAATATGTTGAGGTTACCGAGCATTCCACTTTCCGAGGATCCTTCCACCTGCGGCGGGATCTCAGGAAGCTTCTTAGCTGCGTCCTGCCAGTGCTGCTTTCTCGCCGGAGAAGGCGGCACCAGCACTGCCACTGCTCCTTGAGAGGTCACACGAAACATCTCGCTCCGCAACTTCTTTTCGACTTTTCCTGTGAGGAATACGACGGCTCCCGCCTGCACCTTCGCTTCGTCACCATCGGCATTTATTTTCTGGAGCGGCCCCGAAAACTCAGACTGCCCAAGGTACAAAACCTGCATCTCCTTGCCGTGAGTCCAGGTGATTGCCGGCCCGTCTGGAGAACTTCCGGGAACAAAACTCAGCTCCGGCGGGGCGCTGACGGAACGTTTCACGAGGGTGACCTTCTGGACGTAGCCGCCATCATCGCCTGCAGGCTCGACGCCGTAAGCCCGCAATTCGGAACCGACATAGGTGGCCGCGAGCAGTTCGTCGTGCGTCCCGCTGCCGCGCCCTTGCAAAGCGTCGCTGGCCAGAAATTCCATGTGCGCACGGATGCAAGCGGCACAGACCTTGGCCGGTCCACCTAAGCGGGCTGCGCCGGTTTTGTGGGTGCTCGTGATTTTCCGCTGAGGCGCTTCCGCGGTTCTCTCTTGCGCATGAAGGCTGGGAACTGAGAGCAGGAGGAACGAAACGACCGGAAGAAGAAGGCGATAACGCTGCTGGCAAATTGGCATGAGACTGAAGATCATATTTGATCGCGTGCCGCTTTGGGCAAACTCGCCGTGCGTTATCCGGTTACGCAGTTGTGCGAACTTCTGCCCGTCTGCGATGATATCGGGTTCGTTTGTTAGACGTTTCTGTCATCGTGAGGCTTCACATGAATATTAAGAAAGTTGGAGTGCTCGGCTGCGGGCTCATGGGCTCGGGCATCGCGCAAGTTAGCGCGACCGCGGGATTCGATGTAACCGTGCTCGAAGTCGAGCAGAAATATCTCGACAAGGGGTTCGCCGGAATCGAAAAATCCCTGGCCAAGTTTGCCGAGAAGGGCACGCTTAAGGAAACGCCACAGGCCGTTCGTGCCCGCTTGAAGGGCACGACCAAAAGGGAAGACCTTGCCGACTGCGACATCGTGATCGAAGCCATCATTGAGAACGTGGAAGAAAAAAAGAAGATGTACGGGTCGCTCGATCCGATCGTAAAGAAAGAAGCGATATTCGCCACGAATACGTCGTCCATTTCGGTGACTGAGCTTCTCACGTCCACGAAGCGGCCAGAGCGGTTTATCGGTCTGCACTTTTTCAATCCTGTTCCGCTGATGAAGCTGGTGGAAGTCGTGAAAACCATCGCCACCGCTCCCGATGTTTACGATGCGGCTTACGAGTTCGGCAAGAACCTGGGTAAGGTGCCGGTGCGCACCAGTGACAAGACCGGATTCATCGTGAACCGGCTGCTGGTGCCATATCTGCTGGATGCGATCCGTGCGTACGAAGAAGGTGTCGGCTCGATCGAAGACATCGACAATGCCATGAAGCTGGGCTGCGGCTATCCCATGGGCCCGTTTACCCTGCTCGACTTCGTGGGCCTGGAGACGACCTACTACATCACCCACGTGATGTACGACGAGTTCAAGGAAAGACGCTTTGCTTCGCCGCCGCTGTTGAAGCGGTTGGTGATGGCGGGCTGGTACGGGCGCAAGACCGGCAAGGGGTTTTACGACTATTCGGACCCGGCAAATCCGAAGGCAAACAAGCTGTAGATCACCACGGAGACGCGGAGACACAGAGAACAGACGCAGGGACCTTGTGGGGACGCTCACTGATCTCCACGTGCAGACTTATAAAAGTTTTGTTGTTCTCCGTGCCTCTGTGTCTCCGTGGTAGAAGTTAATCGGTGAGCAAATCTTATGAACTTCGAAAACATTCTTCTCGAAAAGAAAAATTCAATCGCTTACGTCACCGTCAACCGGCCAAAGGTGCTCAACGCGCTGAACATGGCCACCATGGAAGAGCTGCGTGCAGCATTTCATGACATCAAGAACGATCCCGCAATCCGAGTCGCGATCCTCACCGGTTCCGGCGAGAAAGCCTTCATTGCCGGTGCCGACATCGGTGAACTCGCCAAGCACGATGCAGTCTCCGGCAAGGAATACACGCACCGCGGCCAGTCTGTGCTCAATCTCATCGAGAACCTGGGCAAGCCTGTCATCGCCTGTATCAACGGTTTTGCGTTGGGTGGCGGATGCGAGATCGCCATGGCCTGTACTATGCGTCTGGCCAGCGAAAACGCCAAGCTTGGTCAACCGGAAGTGAAGCTGGGCATCATTCCCGGATACGGCGGAACGCAGCGTCTACCTCGGCTTGTGGGCAAGGGCATTGCCATGCAGTTGGTACTGACCGGCGAAATCATTACGGCGCAGGAAGCGCATAGGATCGGACTGGTTAATGAAGTGACCGCGCCCGCCGATCTGATTCCACGCGCGGAAGCCATCGCCCAGAAGATCATCGCCAACGCGCCGCTCGCCGTTCAGTACGCGATGGAGGCAGTCAACAAGGGCATGGAAATGACGTTGCCGGAAGGCCTGTACCTGGAGGCGGTATTGTTCGCGGTCAGCTGTTCCAGCGAAGACAAGAAGGAAGGCACCACGGCGTTTCTGGAGAAGCGGGCAGCGCAATTTAAGGGGAAGTGACGGCGTTGTGCGGGCGTCAGCGCAGCGGGAGCCCGCAGCCGTCATCCCGAGCGAAGCCGAGGGATCTCGCGCGGGGAATTGCGGATTGCACCACGGAGTCACGGAGAAGAATCATTCCCGATGAAATGTGCGGTGATCACGACTCGGGCGCAGAGCAAGGAGGATTTCAACCTCCTGACAAAAATGCTCGACGCGTTGGGCCTTCCGTCTCGAGAACTGGAGGAGTATGACAACTTTTGCCTCAAGCCTTTCTTGCCCCCTGAGTTGATCTTAGAAGTCATTCATAGTGAGACTTCCCGTGTTTATCCAGACTTGGAACTTATGATCTCTGATCCTGACACGGCGATCGAGATTGTGAAGAAAATGGGTTTGAAGATTGTGGCGGATAACTCGGGCCCGGAGCCTAAGCACGTCTCTCGAGATTTCGATGTGTCCCTGCCAGGTGGAACGAATGTCAGGTTCAGGGGATTTCGGATGGGCGGCGTAGAGCCGTCACACCATGGCGCAACGGAAGGCACTCTGGACGCGAAGGGAAAGACACTCGGTATTGTCGTCTCCCGCTTCAACTCGTTCATTACGGAGCGACTGTTGGCTGGGTGTGTGGACGGGTTGCTCCGTTGTGGTGTGGAATTCTCGAAGGGTTACGAGATCATCCGCGTTCCCGGTGCCTTCGAAATTCCCTCCGCCGCCCGCACTGCCGCCGAAACCGGAAAGTACGACGCCATCATCTGCCTCGGCTGCCTCCTTCGTGGCGACACCGCCCACTACGACGTGATCGTCAACGAAGTTACGCGCGGCATCGGCCAGTCCGCGCAGGAGACCGGAGTTCCCCACGCCTTCGGTGTCCTTACCTGCGATACGCTCGAGCAGGCGATCGATCGCGCCGGCCTGAAAATGGGCAACAAGGGTTTCGAAGCCGCGTTGGCCGCTGTCGAGATGGCAAATCTGACAAAAGCTGTCAGCTCTCAGCGATCTAGGAAAGCTGTCGGCTCTCAGCCGTCAGCTGTCGGTAAGACCAAAAAAGTTCCCGGTTCTCAGTCCCCGGTTCTCAGAAAGAACAAGGTCAAACCCAAGACCGCCGTTTCCACTGGGAAGCGCAAGCCGCGCCGGTAAATTGCCATACTCGTATAAACTGAAAGCTGACTGCTGACAGCTCCCATGGGCACCCGCCGCAAATCCCGCGAACTGGCATTGCAGATGCTTTTCCAGGCCGATATGGGCAAGCAGGCCGCCCCCGAGGTCCGGCGCACCTTTTGGGCAGAGAGAAACACGGTGGCGGAGGACGTGCGTGGTTTCGCGGAAGATCTGTTCCGGGTCGCCATCGACCGCGCACCTGAGATCGATCAGATGATCGAGCGGCACGCCCAGCACTGGCGTATGGACAGGATGGCGGCCGTGGACAGGAACATCATTCGCGCCGCAGTTGCGGAATTCATGGGCTATCCCGCGACGCCGAAAGCGGTCATCATCAACGAAGCCCTGGAAATTGCCCGCAAGTTCTCCAGCCCCGAATCCCTGCAATTTATCAACGGAGTTCTCGACAGCGTTGGGAAAGAGTTAGAGACGCAGTCGCACAGCTCGATTCGCTAAGCCTGATTTTCCCCAGTTCCCAGTCAACGCGCAATCCCTTCACTTGATTTACGGCTGTATTGCCAGCAGATCAGGCGCGCAAGTGTAGGAAGTGCCGTTGCAAAGATTGAAATTCACGGGAAAGGAGATCTGCTTGATGTCGCCGCCAGCCACTGTGCTCACCGCATGTACGAGATTGTCCGTGGCGCCGATGTACATCATCGTGCCATCCACCGTGACATCGCCACTCACCGGTTTTACGTTCCCGGCCAGGGGTATAGCCGTGCTGGTTTGTCCTCCCACGTCGTAGGAGATCACCGATCCGAGATCGCTGGACAAGACGTATGCCTTGGTGCCATCGGTGGTGACCAGGAAACGGAGAGGGGTGAATTTCCCTAACCCCAGGTTGACGAACGAGGCGGGCGGCAAGAAAGAAAACGTGCCGCAACCGCTCGTGGGCGAAGGGGTCGCACTGCCTTCGATGATGTCGATTCCAGGCGAGTCCAGCGCCAGGAAGTGAGTGCCGTCAACCAAGGCTCTGAGGGTCGTCAGGTTGCCTTGGGTCGCTAACGGCGCAGAGATTCCGTCCGTGCACAGCTCAACCGCACTGACGGAAGCCGAGTTGCCGCCCCCTGCAATTACGGCAAATGATCCAACCGGTAGAAACGCCACGTCAGCGATAGGCGCCGTCAGCGGGATCGTCTTGAGCGGTTCCAGCGTGGAATAGACGTATAGGTGATCGCCGGCAGCAATGTAGGCTTTCAGGTTGTCTGGCGAGAAGGACGCAGCCGTCGCGCCCGTGATGGGGAGTCGCACCACATTACCCGTGGTGCTTTGGCTAAAAATAAATACTTGGTTGGGATTGCTTATTGTGTCGGAGACAATGATCAGGTCGTTATTAGGTGAAACCGTCAAAACCTTTCCTGTCACCGTACTGAATGTTGTGACGGTGGGAGGACTTGCCGTCGGGTCCAATACCATCAGCCCGTTCTGACTTCCTAAATACGCTCGGTTTCCCTGCCGGTTAAACACGAAGGAGTTCGGAGAGTTAGGCAATACGACGTTGTTTCCCACAACGTTACCCGGGACCGTGATTGGTACCACATTGGCGGTACACCCGAAATTTGTGCCACACCCGGTCGTCGAGACGAATGCTGTTGTCGTCTGTCCCGTGTTATTGCTCGTGGCAGCCACCGTGAATGTCATGGCCGCATTGGCATAAATCGGCTGCGGCGGCGTTATTCCCATATTGCAGCTTGGCGGTGTGCAGGACGCAATCACATCCCCACCGCCCACCAACGATGTCGTTACCACCCCGCTTGAACTCACCGCTACGGCTGCCGGTTCGGAGGCGCTCCACGTAAGCTGCACACCGGTCAGAGTTACGCCCAGGGTGTCTAACACGGTGGGCGTGATGGTCTTGCTCGTTCCCTTGGTGACGTTGAAAATATTCCCCGTAGCTCCGTTCACTTCCAGGGTGATCGACTGCACCGGGCAGGTCTCAAAATTCACGAATGAACTGGTCACCCCAGCGGCCGATGCCGAGATCTGCGTCATCCCCGGATTGCCGGCCGTGGCGATAGCTTGATTGGACAAAAGCGTCAGATTGGTTTGGTCCAGCTTCACGATGGAAGCGTTTACCTGGGTAAAGCTCAGAGGCCCGACCGTCGCTGTCACGTCTTGACCCAGGCTGAAAGCTTTGGCCTCGTAGGTCACGGACTGGGCCTGCGAGAGACCCACCGTCGCTCCCGGACTCCCCCCGGTACAGGACGTCGTGGGAGGATTGATCGGCACAATCGTGATGCTGTCGATGTGCTGGTGCACATAAACGGTTACAGGCGGGCTGGAGATGCCGGAGGCTGAGGCCGTCACCGTGGCCACCCCCGAGGGGCCCGGCGTGCACACAGCTGGACTGGTTAGGGAATCCCAACTGCCTCCACACGCCAGTCCCCCACTTGAAATGGTCAGCACCGCGGCATTGCTGGAACTGTAGTTGAGAGGCGCAGTGATTGCCCGGCCGTTGGCGGTCGGTGTTCCCGTGAACTGAAGGGTCGAGCCTTCGTCCATCGAGGCATTAATGGTCGGATTTATGCTGATCGAGGTTGGCACTGCAGCCAGTGCCAGGGGGCGACTGGTACTACAGCCGGATAGCCCCCCCAGCGTGATCAGCAGAATTATTGCAGTTAGTAAAAGGGAACTACACCTTCCCACGAACCCTCCGGGCTTCCCCAACCCACGCGGAAGCGAGCACATGATGTTCTGGAAAAACCCAAGTGTAGAGGCTCGGAATCGTTTCAGCAAGCCGAGCGCGCTCGCGGGACCCTCGTACGAGACTGGTGCAGGTAGGTTTCGACTGCAAGCTTGGCGTACGGAATTCGGCTCGTCATGCGGCATCCCCTCAACCCTCGGTAATGTTCCCCGTCTTCGGAAGTTTGATGCGCCGGTATGTAATTGACGAGTTCTTGAATCGCTTGTTATATTTGTAGGGTTCCGCGAGTTAATTCTGGCTTGCCTGTAGCGGCGGTTTTTACCCTGCGCTTCGCGCGTGTGTGTAACGACCTCGAAAATTAGCGGCTGAGCTTTACAGATTACGAGCTTCTGGCAATTCAGTAGGGCCGGGAAGCATCCTCGCTGACACGCCTCGCGCGCACCTTTCGACCATCGGAAGGCTATGCGGGGCCGGGCTGGCGAAACGGAGCACCTCCGTGGTTGGGCTTGGTGCCACCGTCGTCGGCGATGTCCGAAACGGAAACGTTTAAACTCTCTCGGGTTTGGTATGCCCCGCGAGAAGTATGGCTGGCAAATCGCCAGTCAGTTCCCGGCTGGGAATTGAAGAGTGAGCAGGCGCGTCGGTGAGGTGTGCCGATGTGCCGCGGTTAGCCCTGTGCCACGAGTGCTGAAGGAGTAGCGAAGAGAGTGCCTACATTCAATCAATTGGTTCGCTCAGGCCGCACGCGACCGCGCTACAAGACGGCCAGTCCGGCTTTACAAGGGTGTCCGCAGAAGCGGGGAGTCTGTACCCGTGTGTACACCCAAACCCCGAAGAAGCCGAATTCCGCGCTGCGCAAGGTCGCGCGCGTGCGGCTCACAAACGGTATTGAAGTCACAACCTATATTCCCGGAGTGGGACACAACTTGCAGGAGCACTCGATCGTTCTCATCCGCGGTGGTCGCGTGAAGGACTTGCCGGGTGTCCGCTACCACGTGGTCCGGGGAACTCTGGACGCGGTTGGAGTCGCGAATCGCAAGCAGAGCCGGTCCAAGTACGGTGCCAAGCGGCCGAAGGCGTAGGAAGATTTCTCAGTTCCCGGTTCTCGCTTCCCAGTTGGAACGTTAGCCGGCCTTAACTGAGAACTGACAACAGAGAACTGAGAACTTAAAAAATATGCCACGTAAAGGACATATCGCCAAGCGCACGGTAGAGGCAGATCCGGTTTACGGCTCCGACCTCGTCACGAAATTTGTGAACTCGATGATGTGGCAGGGCAAGAAGTCGACTGCCGAAGGCATCTTTTACGAAGCGTTGACCAAGCTGCAGCAAAAGGGCGGCGACGAAGCGTTGAAGCTGTTCAAGAAGGCCGTCGAGAACGCCAAGCCCTTGCTTGAAGTCAAGACCCGGCGCGTCGGCGGCGCCAACTATCAGGTGCCGGTGGAAGTGAACGCGGACCGCCGCACGTCTCTTGCGATTCGCTGGCTGATCTCCTACTCCCGCGGACGCGGCGAGAAGGGCATGATCGACAAGCTCAGCAACGAGCTTCTCGATGCTGCCAACAATCGCGGCGCTGCAATCAAGAAGAAGGAAGATGTGCACCGCATGGCGGAAGCCAACAAGGCCTTCGCGCACTACCGGTGGTAACAGTTTTGAAGGTTCGGAGCCCCAGAAAGAGTATTTAAGACCGTGTCCAGACAAGTCCCATTAGAGCGTTGCAGGAACATCGGCATCATGGCCCACATCGATGCCGGTAAGACCACTACGACGGAGCGCATCCTGTTCTATACCGGCAGGACGCACCGCATCGGAGAGGTGCACGAGGGCACGGCCACGATGGACTGGATGGAGCAGGAGCAGGAGCGCGGCATCACCATCACGTCTGCCGCCACGACCTGCACCTGGCGTGACATTCGCATCAACATTATCGATACGCCCGGCCACGTCGATTTCACGGCGGAGGTAGAGCGATCGCTGCGCGTGCTCGACGGCGCAGTCGCGGTGTTTGACGCCGTTCATGGTGTGCAGCCGCAGTCGGAAAAAGTCTGGCGCCAGGCCGACAAGTACGGCGTCCCGCGAATTTGTTTCATCAACAAGATCGACAAGATGGGTGCTGATTTCGAGCATGCCGTCGATACTCTCCGCAAGCGCCTCAACGCCAAGCCCGTCGCGATTCAGATCCCCATCGGACAAGAAGACAAGTTCAAAGGCGTCGTGGATCTCATCAACATGAAGGCCATCATTTGGACAGATGAGACCATGGGCGCCGAATATGTCACGGAAGAAATACCGACCGATCTGAAGAAGAAGGCAGAAGCGTTTCACACCCAGCTGGTCGAGACGGTCGCGGAAAACGATGACGACATGCTGCACAAGTTCCTCGAAGGCGAGACCATCACCGCCGACGAACTGAGAGCCTCCCTGCGGAAGTCGACCATTGGCCTGAAGGTATTTCCGGTGGTAGTTGGAACGGCCTTCAAGAACAAAGGCGTGCAGCCGCTGCTGGACGCAGTCGTTGATTACTTGCCGTCACCTTTGGAGGCCGGCGAAGTGCACGGTGTTAATCCGGAAGATGGAAAGCCTGCGACCCGCAAGCCGGCTGATAATGAGCCGTTCTCGGCTTTGGCCTTCAAAATCATGGCCGATCCATTTGTCGGCCAACTCACATTCATTCGTGTCTACTCCGGGCAGCTGCAGTCCGGTCACTCCGTCATGAATGCCCGCACCCAGAAACATGAGCGTATCGGACGCCTGCTGAAGATGCACGCCAACAAGCGTGAAGACATCAGCGAGATTCTGGCGGGCGATATCTGTGCCGCAGTCGGTTTAAAGAACGTTGGCACCGGCGACACGATTTGTGACGAGAAGCATCCCATCGCGCTCGAATCGATCGAATTCGCCGTCCCAGTGATTTCGGTGGCGGTTGAGCCCAAGACCAAAGCCGATCAGGAAAAGATGGGCATGGCGCTCTCCAAGCTGGCCCAGGAAGACCCGACCTTCAAAGTTCACACCGACCCTGACAGCGGACAGACGATCATCAGCGGTATGGGCGAACTGCATCTGGAAATCATCGTCGACCGCATGATGCGCGAGTACAAGGTCGAGGCCAACGTCGGCAAGCCCCAGGTGGCGTATCGCGAAACCATCCGCAAGAAGTCCGAAGCCGAGGGCAAATACATCCGGCAGACCGGCGGCCGCGGCCAGTACGGTCACGCCAAGATTCGCCTAGAGCCGCAGGAGCCTGGCAAAGGTTACGAATTCGTCAACGAGATCATTGGTGGTTCGGTACCGAAAGAATTCATCAAGCCAATCGATCAAGGCATACGCGAAGCCATGGAAGGCGGCGTTCTGGCGGGCTACGAGATGGTTGACATCAAGGCCATCTTGTACGACGGCAGCTACCACGACGTCGATTCAAACGAAATGGCATTCAAGATCGCGGGTTCGATGGCGTTCAAGGAAGCCGCGCGCAAGGCCTCACCGGTGTTGCTTGAACCCGTGATGTCGGTGGAAGTAGTGACGCCGGAGGATTACGCGGGCGTCATCATGGGCGACCTGAGCTCGCGCCGGGGGCGCATTGAAGGCATGGAGCATCGTGCCGGTTCGCAGGTGATCCGGTCGATCGTGCCTTTGGCGGAAATGTTTGGATATGCGACGCAGATGCGTTCGAGCACCCAGGGACGCGCCGAGTACTCGATGCACTTTGCCCGCTATGAAGAAGCGCCGCGCTCGGTGTCGGAAGAGATCATCGCGCGGATGCAGGGAACGGCGAACAGGTGAATCTGGGGCAGGCAACGGTTCGTTGTCGCCCGGAGATTCTGGGTGGGCGACGGTAGACACGAAGAGTTCGAAGCAGTCTTCGGGTTGGCGGGAATTTGGAGCACGGTTCTGGGTCGAGGTGAAGGTTATCTCGGCTCTGAAGTAAAGTGCGAATCGCAAGAACAGCGGCAGTACGAAGTTCTGGACTTCTGGGTTTCGCACGTTGAATTCGAGAGGTTTCGTGCGAAGTTTGCTGCGGACTGCCAGAGACTGGATCTGGCTATGGCTGCCGCGGGACTGGTTGAACGGCATGAAACGATCGGAACTTACTACGAAGATGTTGATGGAGACGATTTAGTCTCCGCTTAGATCCAGGAGCTGAGGAAATGGCGAAAGAGAAATTTGACCGCACCAAGCCGCACGTAAACGTAGGGACGATCGGACACATCGATCACGGCAAGACGACGTTGACGGCGGCGATCACGAAGGTATTGCAGAAGCACAACCCCAAGATCGTGTTCCGCTCGTTCGATTCGATCGACAACGCGCCGGAAGAGAAGGCGCGCGGCATCACCATCGCGACGGCGCACGTGGAGTACGAGACTTCGAACCGGCACTACGCGCACGTGGATTGTCCGGGTCACGCCGACTACATCAAGAACATGATCACGGGCGCGGCGCAGATGGATGGCGCGATCTTAGTCGTGGCGGCGACCGACGGGCCGATGCCACAGACGCGCGAGCACGTGCTCCTGGCGCGTCAGGTCGGGGTGCCCTACATCGTGGTGGCGCTGAACAAGTGCGACGCGGTGGATGACGCCGAGTTGCTTGACCTGGTGGAACTGGAAGTGCGCGAGTTGCTGAAGAGCTACCAGTTTCCGGGCGACGATGTGCCGGTGATCCGGTTGTCGGCGCTGGGCGCGCTGAACGGGGAAGCGAAGTGGGAGAAGCAGGTGGACGCGCTGATGGAGGCGGTGGACAAGTACATTCCGCTGCCGCCGCGGGACACGGACAAGCCGTTCCTGATGCCGATCGAGGATATTTTCTCGATTCAGGGCCGAGGCACGGTAGTGACCGGCAGAATCGAGCGCGGCAAGGTGAAGGTGGGCGAGGAAGTGGAGATCGTGGGCTTCCGGGAGACGCGCAAGACGGTAGTGACGGGCGTGGAGATGTTCAAGAAGCAGCTGGATGAAGGCATGGCGGGCGACAACGCCGGGCTGCTCCTGCGCGGTATTGCGAAAGAGGATGTGGAGCGCGGGATGGTGCTGGCGAAGACAGGCTCGATCACGCCGCACACGACGTTCAAGGGCGAGGTGTACATCCTGACGAAGGAAGAAGGCGGGCGGCACACGCCGTTCTTCAAGGGCTACCGGCCGCAGTTCTACTTGCGGACGACGGACGTGACGGGAGTGGCGGAGTTGCCGGCAGGGACGGAGATGGTGATGCCGGGGGACAACGTGCCGCTGGTGGTAGAGCTGATCACGCCGGTGGCGATGGAGAAGGGGTTGCGCTTTGCCATCCGCGAAGGCGGCCACACGGTGGGCGCGGGCACGATCAGCGAGATTGTGAAGTAGCAAATATTAGAGGGTTGTGTCGGAGATCCCTCGCTGTGCTCGGGATTTCGGCACGCGGCTCAGACGCCGCGTTAACGCCTCAAGTTCTTTCCTTCCGGACGGCCGGAAGGGGATAGAGAGACCAAACGTGATTGGAAAAGAGAGAATTCGCATCCGCCTCAAGGCGTACGACTATCGCATCCTGGATCAGTCCACGGGTGAGATCGTCGAAACCGCGCGGCGTACGGGAGCTCAAATCGCGGGCCCGATTCCATTGCCCACGATGAAAAACAAGTACTGCGTGCTGCGGTCGCCGCACGTGGACAAGAAGTCGCGGGAGCAGTTCGAGATCCGCACCCACAAGCGCCTGCTCGACATTCTGGAGCCGACGCAGCAGACGGTGGACGCGCTGATGAAGCTCGATCTCCCGGCAGGCGTGGACGTCGAGATCAAGGCGTTTGGGAAAGAACATAAATAAGCGTGTGGGGACGGCCGCCCCCGGCCGTCCATGCGGAGCGTAGCTCCGCAACTCAGCGGGCCGAATAGCCCGCCGCGCAGCCCCAGCCAATAGCCACGAGCCACGCTGGGAACGGAGAAGGAAATGGCAAAGGTAGCAGGAATTCTGGGAAAGAAGGTCGGGATGACACAACTCTTCGATTCGAAGGGTGACGTTCGTCCAGCTACGGTGTTGCAGGCGGGGCCGTGTGTGGTCACGCAGCACAAGAGCAATACGAAAGACGGCTACGATTCTGCCCAGATCGGACTGGTCGAGTTCGTCAAGGAATCACGGGTTACCCAGCCCATGCGCGGACACTTTGCCAAGCACAATCTGCCTCCGATGAAGTTTCTGCGTGAGGTGCCCATCGAGGTTGAAGAGAAGACGGAAGCCGATGGCGCCGTGAAGGTTGGCGAGCGCGTACTGGTCGACATTTTCGAAGGCGAAAAGTTTGTGGACCTGGTTGGAGTCAGCAAGGGCCGGGGATTCACCGGTGTTGTGAAGCGGCACCATTTCGGCGGCGGTCCCAAGTCGCACGGCTCGATGTTCCAGATCACCGGTTCGATCGGCTCTTCGGCATTTCCTTCGCGTGTGTTCAAAGGAATGCGCATGTCAGGACACATGGGGAACGCGCGGGTAACGGTGCGGAACCTGCGCATTCTTGGTGTGGACAAAGACGAGAATTTGCTAGTAGTCGAGGGCAGCGTGCCGGGTCCGAACGGTGGCTACGTTGTGATTACCAAGGCGAAGAAGCCGCCAAGAGAGCGTCGCGGATTTGCCGGCGCCGCCACGGTCGATCCGTTGAAGGCAGCCAAGCGCGCTGCGAAGAAAGGTTAGGACCGGGCGCTGAGTAGCGAGTACCGGGAACAAGCATATGGCAACTATTGATATTCACAATCTGAGCGGAGCCAAGGTTGGCACGCTCGATCTCGCTGACGAGATCTTCGGCGCGGTCAATGAAGACCTGCTCTGGGAAGCGGTCAAGCACTACCGTGCTTCCCAACGTGCCGGCACGCACGCGACGAAGAACAAGAAGCTGGTCTCGGGTGCCGGCAAGAAGCTGTGGAAGCAAAAGGGAACTGGACGGGCACGCGTAGGATCGATTCGCTCTCCACTGTGGCGCCACGGCGGCACGGTGCATGGACCGCAACCGCGTTCTTATGACTACACCTTCCCGCGGAAGAAGCTTCTCGGTGCGTTGCGTTCTGCGCTGGCGGCCAAGTTTGCCGACGGCAAGCTGATCATCGTGAATGCCTTTGATGTGAAGGAAGCGAAGACGAAGCAGTTCCGCGAAGCGCTCGACGCTTTGAAGGTGGATGGGACGGTGCTGTTGGTTGAAGAGTCCACGCAGCAGAATCGCAACCTTGAACTCAGCTCACGCAACATTGAAGGGGTCGAGCTGGTGCGGGGCAACGAGGTTCATCCCTACCATCTGCTGCGTTATGACCGCGCGATCTTTTCGCAACCTGCCATCGAGAAACTGCAGTTGTCGTTGAAGAACTCGGTGTCGAAACGCCAGCATCATGCAGCGGAAGGAACCGGCGAGAAGAAGGCGTCACGTCCGCGGCGTCGGGCACGGACTGAAAAAGCGGCGGAGGTGGCGTAATGAAGTCTGCTTACCAGATCATTCGCCGGCCAGTGATTACGGAAAAAGGCCTGGCTATCAAAGAAAACCAGAACACTCTGGTGTTTCAGGTGGCCAGCAAGGCGACGAAGACCGAAATCAAGGAAGCGGTGCAGAGCATTTTCAAGGTGAAAGTTCGCTCGGTGCGGACGGCCAACTATCCCGGGAAGGAACGTCGCCGCGGAAAGTTTGCCGGCTACCGTCCGGACTGGAAGAAGGCGTTCGTCAGGTTGCGCGCGGGCGAGAAGATGCCGGAGTACGCACAGAATTTGTAGTGGAGCGTCGATGGTCGTTGGTCCTTCGTCCTTAGAAGAGGGCAAGCGATAAGTAGCGAGCGATCTGCGACAGACGACGTAAGACAAGCTGGTAGCTAAGAGCTGATTATGCCAATCAAGACTTACAGACCGACAACGCAGACGCTGCGCTACCGGACCACGCTGGTCAATGACGACCTCACGACCAGCAAGCCGCATAAGCCGCTGCTTGAACCCAAGCAACGCACCGGTGGCCGGCGCAATTCAGGTGACACCACCAGCCGTTTTCGTGGCGGTGGGAACAAGCGCAAGCTGCGTCTCATCGATTTCAAGCGTGACAAGACCGGCATTCCTGCCACCGTGGTTTCGATCGAATACGATCCCAACCGGTCCGCGCGCATCGCTCTGCTCAGCTACGCCGATGGCGAGAAGCGTTACATCGTGCAACCGGACGGGCTGAAGGTGGGGCAGAAAATTGTCAGCGGGCCCGAGGCGGACATTCTTGTGGGCAATGCACTCCCACTGCGTAACATCCCGCCCGGCACCATGGTTCACAACGTCGAGTTGCGGCCCGGCAAAGGTGCGCAGATGGTACGTTCGGCCGGCGGCGCAGCGCAGTTGGTTGCCAAAGAAGGCGACTATGCCTTGGTGAAGCTGCCTTCGGGCGAGACGCGCAAGGTTCTGCAGGATTGCATGGCCACCATCGGTCAGGTGGGCAACAGCGATCACGAGAACGTCACCATTGGCAAAGCGGGACGCGTGCGCTGGGCTGGACGCCGTCCGCATAATCGCGGCGTTTCCATGAACCCGGTCGATCACCCGCACGGTGGCGGTGAAGGCAAAACCTCAGGCGGACGTCACCCGGTGACGCCGTGGGGTCAGCCGACGCGTGGATACAAGACGCGCAATAACAAGCGCACCGATGCATTCATCGTTGGGCGCCGCAAGAAGAGCTAGTTACTGAAGACGAGCTGAAAGCCGGACGCCAGCAAGAAGGGCGGAAGGCTGAGAGCTGAAAGCTGAGAGCTGAATTTATGGCACGTTCAACCAAAAAAGGGCCGTTCATCGACACTCACCTGCAGACGAGGGTGGAAGGGATGAACGCGCGTAATGAGAAAAAGGTGCTGCGTACGTGGTCGCGGCGCTCGACCATTATCCCGGAAATGGTGGGGCACACCATTGCGGTGCACAACGGCAAGAAGTTTATTCCGGTGTACATCACGGAAAACATGGTTGGCCACAAGCTGGGAGAGTTCAGCTTCACTCGCAACTTCAAAGGGCACTCGATGAAGGCTGCGACGGAAGTCGCCGCGAAACCCGCGGGCGTGCCTGGTGGCCCGGGAGCGCCGTCGCCGGCAGCGTCGTCCGCCCCGCCGGCGCCGAAGGCATAAGGAGACGCAGGGATGGAATTTCGAGCTGAAGCCCGTTACATGCGCGTCTCGCCGCAAAAGGCGCGTTTGGTGCTGGACCTCATACGTGGCCGCAAGGCGGAAGAGGCACGCAACACGCTCGCGTTCACGAAGAAGAGAGTGGCAGCAACGGTGGCCAAGTTGCTTCAGTCCGCTCTCGACAACGCGAACTACTTGAGTTCTGAAAAAGGTATCGACGTCGACATCGACAATCTGTACGTGAAGACCGCGGTGGCGAACGATGGGCCGCGCATGAAGCGTATTCGTCCGGCGCCGATGGGCCGCGCCTATCGTTACGTCCGGCGCATCGCCCACATCGAGCTTGTGCTGGCAGAACGCAATCGCAAGAACGGTGAAGGTACGGCCACGGTGGTTGGCGAAGAGCACGCGGCAAAAGCTTCTGCCCGAACCAAGACAAAGGCGCGGGCCAAAAAAGCGGCACCTGCAAAAAAGAAGTTTGCGGGCGCACGCAAGTAAAAGTTTTGCTCCGGCATAGTCCGGGGACTGAGAGAAACGATGGGACAAAAAGTTCATCCTTATGGTTTTCGTCTCGGCTACACCAAGCCGTGGAAGTCTCGCTGGTTTGTCGAGCGCGACTACGACAAGCTGCTGCACGAAGACGTGAAGCTGAAGAACGAGCTGAAAGAAAAGCTCAAGTCGGCCGGCGTCAGCACCATCGAGATCGAGCGCCCGGGTAACAAGTTGCGCATCATCATCAAGACAGCGCGGCCGGGCATCATCATCGGACGTAAAGGCGCGGAGATCGACAAGCTGAAGCAGGAACTGCAGAAGCGCACGTCGCGCGAGGTCTATATCGACATTCAGGAAGTGCACAAGCCTGAGCTCGATGCCCAGCTGGTATCGGAGTCGATCGCCCTGCAGCTGGAGAAGCGCGTCGGATTCCGCCGTGCCATGCGCAAGGCGGTGGATTCCGCGCTGCGCTTCGGGTGTAAGGGCATCAAGGTGCGCGTGAGCGGCCGCCTGAACGGAAATGAAATCGCCCGCTCCGAGTGGTATCTGCAAGGCCGGCTTCCGCTGCACACGTTGCGTGCGGACATCGAATACGGCTTCTCGGAAGCACGCACGACGTACGGCGTGATCGGCGTGAAGTGCTGGATTTATCGTGGAGAGATTCTTCCCACGAAGAAGCGTGAAGGACAACAGCCTGCGGCCGTGCCGTCGGGCGCATTCTAGGCGAAACTGGAATTCGGGAACTGAGAACTCGATATGTTGATGCCAAAGAAAGTGAAGTTCCGCAAGCAACAGCGCGGCCGCATGACCGGGAAAGCCTGGCGCGGTTCCGAGCTGGCTTTCGGAGAATACGGGCTGAAGGTGCTGGAGCCGGGCTGGATCACCGATCGGCAGATCGAGGCCAGCCGTGTCGCCATGACTCGGTTTGTAAAGCGGGGCGGCAAAATCTGGATTCGTCTCTTCCCGGACAAGCCCGTTACCAAGAAGCCTGCTGAAACCCGTATGGGCAAAGGCAAGGGCGCACCCGATCATTGGGTCGCGGTGGTTCGCCCCGGGAAAATTCTGTTTGAGATGGAAGGTGTAACGCCGACCGATGCCGCCGAGGCGATGCGCCTGGCGTCGCACAAGCTGCCGCTGCGCACTTCGTTCGTGAAGCGCGAGGGCGCGCACTGAGGATAGGAAACGGAATAGCTCTATGAAATCGGAAAAGATCCGCAATTTAACGGACGTTGAGTTGCGCCACCAGGAGCGCGATCTGGCGGACCAGCTGTTCAAGCTGAAATTTCAGCTCAACATGGGGCAGACCGAGAGTCTGAAGAAGATTCGTGGCCTGCGCAGGGACATCGCTCGCGTCAAGACGGTTCTGCGGGAGCAGGAGCTTGCCGCCGAGAAAGCGGAGAAAAGGTAGATATGGCTGAAACAGCGGCGCAAAGCCAGGAAACGCAGGGGCATCGCAAAGAACTCGTCGGCAAGGTGGTGTCCAATCGCATGAACAAGACGATCATCGTCGAAGTCACGCGCAAGAAATCGCACCCGCTCTATGGCCGCGTGATTGCGAGTAAGAAAAAATTCTATGCGCACGACGAGAAGAACGAAGCTCACATCGGCGATTTCGTTCGGCTGGAAGAGACCCGGCCGATGTCGAAGCTGAAACGCTGGCGGCTGACCGAGATATTGAGGAAGACCGCGCTCGTACCCGAAGCGATTACTGAGGTTGCGAGCTAGCTGAAACTGCGGCAAACAGGAGACCGATTATGGCAGTGATGATGAGAACCATGCTCGAGGTCGCCGACAACTCCGGCGCCCGCAAGCTGCAGATGATTCTGCCGCTCGGCGGCTCCACCGGTCTGAATGCCGGCTTGGGCGATGTGATCACCGCCAGTGTCAAAGAGGCCGCGCCCGACGGTCAGGTACAAAAGGGAAAAGTCGTCAAGGCGGTTATCGTGCGGACCCGCAAAGAGCACCGGCGTCGCGACGGCACCTACATCCGCTTTGACCAGAATGCGGCAGTGCTGATCAACGAAACCGGTGAACCGGTGGGCACGCGCGTCTTCGGGCCCGTCGCCCGCGAGTTGCGCGACAAGAAGTTTCTGAAGATTGTTTCGCTGGCGCCGGAAGTGTTGTAACAAGGTTCGAAGGTTTCAGAGTGTCAAGGTCTCAGGGTGCCTTGAACCACCGGAATCTCAGAATGCCAGTAACAATGACTTTGAAACATTTGAAACCTTGAAAGTTTGAGACTTTTTCTATGGGAACTGCAACCACTACCGTACATAAGCGAGTTGATATTCGGCGTAACGATACCGTGAAGGTCATCACCGGCCGCGATAAGGGCAAGGAAGGCCGCGTGCTCCGCGTATTTCCCGACGAGGGCAAGGTGCTGGTCGAGCACGCCATGATGGTGAAGAAGCACGTCCGCCCCAATCCGCAGCGCAACATTCAGGGCGGCATCGCCGAGCAGGAAAGCCGGATGGCGATTTCGAATGTTCAGATCGTATGCCCGACCTGCGGTCCGGTGCGCATCGGACACGAAGTGCGGGGCGATCGCAAGGTGCGCGTCTGCAAGAAGTGCGACACGACTTTGGACAAGTGACGCCGTTGGCAAGGCGTCTGAGCCTTGCGGCGTCATCCTGAGCGCGTATTTTGCGCGACGGATCTGGTGAGCAGAGAAAGTTGACTCACGAACCGGTATCCACTCCGAAACCGTGAGAGAAGGTAACTGAGCAATGGCGAAAGAGAAAAAAGGAAAGCCCGAGAAACACGAGGAGCCGAAGGCTCCGGAGCAGGCGCGCCACAGCGCCAAAGAAAAACCGCGACTACGCGTCCGCTTCGAGAAGGAAATCGCGCCCGCACTGATGAAGGAATTCGATATGAAGAATCCCATGGCGGCGCCGCGTCTTCACAAGATCGTGGTCAACATGGGTGTCGGCGAAGCCACCCAGAACGCCAAGGTGCTTGACCCGGCCGTAAATGAACTGGGCCAGATCACCGGCCAGAAGCCGGTAGTCACGCGGGCCAAGAAGTCTATCGCCGCCTTCAAGGTTCGCGAAGGGCAGGCGATTGGAGCCATGGTCACCCTGCGCGGCGATCGTATGTATGAATTTCTCGATCGCCTGGTGAATATCGTGCTTCCGCGAGTGCGTGACTTTAAAGGTGTATCAACCAAGTCTTTCGATGGCCGCGGGAACTATACCCTCGGCTTGCACGACCAGTTGATCTTCCCGGAAATCGACTATGCCAAGGTGGACAAGTTGAAGGGTATGAACGTCACCATCGTGACCAACGCCCAAAGCGACGATCAGGCGCGAGCGCTGCTTCGCCATCTCGGCATGCCCTTCCGGGCGTGAGCAAGGCTAGGAGTTAGGAGCTAATTTGGCTACAACAGCAAAACGAGTTAAGGACGCAAGGAAGCCCAAGTTCTCTTCACGCAAGCATAACCGCTGCCAGATCTGCGGCCGTCCGCGCGCTTTTCTGCGCAAGTTCGGCATTTGCCGCCTTTGTTTCCGCGGTCTGGCTCTGCGGGGAGAGATTCCCGGAGTTTCCAAGTCGTCCTGGTAGTGCATTCGGCGCCACAGGCGCCGGAAGGAAAGAGAACGCAAAGCTTCGCGGCCAGGAAAAAGGCCGCGTGCTTACACGATGCCGTTGCAGGTTCTCCGGCCCAGAAGGCAAGTCGGGTCGCAGCAAACGGGCGGCTTTAGGAGAAGCAAAACGATGAGGTTGACCGACCCGGTCGCAGACATGCTGGCGCGCATTCGCAACGCGATTAGCGCCCGGCACCAGAAGGTCGATATCCCGGCTTCGAAACTGAAGCTGGAGATCGCCCGCATCCTCAAAGAGGAAGGCTACATTGCCAACTTCAAGGCCACCGAAGAGGAAGGCCACAAAGTGGTTCGCGTGTACCTGAAGTATGGAAACAACAACGAGGCGGCCATTTCGACCGTCAATCGTGTGTCTCGCCCCGGTTGTCGTGTGTACGTGCGCCGCAGTGAGATTCCACGCGTGCTCGGCGGTCTGGGGATCAACATCCTCACGACACCTCGCGGTGTCATGACCGGACGTCAGGCGCGCAAGGAAGGTGTGGGCGGCGAACTGCTGTGCGAAGTCTGGTAACCGACTTCTGAAGCAGCAAGGCTTTACCGCGCCACCTGGATACGCAGGAACTGTCGAGCTTCTGGCCCCGGACGAATCGTACTAAGGAGCTAAGAGCCAGAAGCTAAGAGCGAAGAGCAGATCTTATGTCACGAATTGGAAAAAAACCTATCCCGCTCCCTAAGGGAGTCACGGTCAAGATCGAAGACGGCGCTATTGCCGTACAGGGACCTAAGGGCAAGCTTGAAACCGCGCTTCCCCGTGGAATTCGCATGGATCAACAGGACGGCCATCTCGTGGCCATCCGCGAAAATGATTCACAGGCCGCTTTGCACGGCCTGGCGCGCGCCCTCGTCAACAACGCGGTGGAAGGTGTCACCAGGGGCTGGACGCGTGAACTGGAAATCGTCGGCATCGGCTATCGCGCGGAGATGAAGGGCAAGACAACCGTCGTGTTCAGCCTGGGATACTCGCACCCGATCGAGTACCCGCTGCCGACCGGCATCGACGTTGCCGTGGACCCGAAGCAGACGAAGCTTACGGTCACTGGAATTGACCGGCAGAAGGTGGGGCAGGTCGCCGCGGAAATGCGCTCGTTGCGTCCGCCTGACCCGTACAAGAACAAAGGTGTGCGCTATGCAGGCGAGCGCCTGAAGAAGAAGGTTGGCAAGACCGGCGCGAAGTAAGAGGCGTTTTGCGGGCGTGAGCGAAGCGGGAGCCCGCAGCCGATATCCTGAGCGCAGCGAAGGATCTGTTTGTTGGTGCAAGCCAGACTGGAGCGAAGAGAAGGATCTGCTTGTGGGTGTAAGCCAGACTGGAGCGCAGAGAAGGATCTGTTTGTGGGTGTAAGCCGGACTGGAGCGCAGAGAAGGATCTGTTTGTGGGTGTAAGCCGGACTCGAGCGAAGCTCGACATTTAAATGCTGGAATCGTAGGTTTTGGTCCTGGGCGAACGACCACCGACGAAAGGCCAAGGACTAACACGCTTCCAGTCCCCGGTACAGAACCCCGGGATTGAGGAACAAAGACGATGATTGGCAAGGCAGGAAAGAACGCAACGCGGCAACGCGTACATGATCGTATCCGAAAGAAGCTGACGGGAACGCCAGAGCGGCCGCGTTTGAACGTTTACCGTTCGCTCAATCACATCTACGCGCAGCTGATCGACGACTCTAAGGGCACGACCGTGGTTTCAGCGAGCACGGCAGAAGGAAAAAAGGCGGATCGGCGCACCGGCGGCAACGTTGCTGCCTCGAAGGCCGTCGGCAAAACGATCGCGGAGCGCGCCAAGGCAAAGGGTATCAGCAAGGTAGTTTTTGATCGCGGCGGCTATCTCTACCACGGGCGCGTCAAGGCCCTGGCGGATGCGGCTCGCGAAGGTGGTTTGCAGTTCTAAGGAATTTGGAAAACTATGCCAACAGTGATCAAGAAGCTTGATGCGGGGCAATACCAATTGAAGGACCAGGTCGTCGCCATCAACCGCGTCACCAAAGTTGTGAAGGGCGGCAAGAACCTCTCGTTCGCGGCGCTGGTTGTGGTCGGCGACCCCAGTGCAGCGGTGGTCGGTTTCGGTTCCGGGAAGGCGAAAGAGGTTCCCCAGGCGATTCGTAAGGGAATCGAGTCGGCGAAGAAGAATCTGTTCCGGGTCAACCTCACGCAAACCACGATCCCTCACCTTGTGTTAGGGCGGTTCGGTTCGGGCAGAGTTCTGCTCAAGCCTGCTCCCGAAGGTACGGGAGTGATCGCGGGCGGCGCGGTGCGCGCAGTCATGACCTCGGCGGGAATTCAGAACGTGCTGACGAAATCCATTGGAACGACCAATCCGCACAATGTGATCAAGGCGACTTTCGATGCGCTGAAGCAGCTTAAGAAAAGATCAGAGGTTGCGACGCTGCGCGGTAAGCAGGAAGCCGATCTTTAAACACGTCTCCTTAGGGACGTTTGAGGAAAGTAATGATGGCTAAAGGATCTCAAAAAGACGGCGGCAAGATTCACCTTAAATGGGTGCGCTCCGCTATTTGTTCTCCAGTAAAGCACAAGCTGGTGATTAAGGGCCTGGGCTTTACCCGGCTCAACCAGGTCATTGAGCGCCCGGACACTGCGGCAATCCGTGGCATGGTCGCGAAAGTGCCCCACATGGTAGAGGTCGTTCAGGATCCGGTCAGCAAGCTGTCATAGTGACGCTTTTGGCTAAGCCTGTCAGGATATGATCATGAATTTATCGAACATTCGAGCACCCAAGAAGGCGTCGGAAAACAAGAAGCGTGTCGGACGCGGCATGGGTTCGGGCATGGGCAAGACATCCACGCGCGGACACAAGGGCCAGCGCTCCCGCAGCGGTTCCCGCATGATGCGCGGTTTTGAAGGCGGCCAGATGCCGCTGCACCGCCGCATGCCCAAGCGCGGCTTCACCAACATCTTCCGCAAGGAATACTCCATCGTGAGCCTCGAGACGCTGGCGGGTCTCGGCGAGTCTGAGGTCACACCCGACGTTTTGCGTAAAGCGGGCGTTATCAAGACGAAGCGCCCGGTCAAGATATTAGGCGATGGTGAGCTGACTGCCGCGCTTACGATTCACGCCCACAAGTTCTCCAAGTCTGCGCAAGAGAAGATCACCAAGGCTGGCGGCAAGTTCGAGGTCTTGCAGTAATGTTTGAGAAACTCGCTAACGTCTTCCGCATCCCGGACCTTCGAAAGCGAATCCTGTTTACCCTGGGGCTTCTCGCCGTGTACCGCCTCGGCGGGCACATCCCGACTCCGGGCATCAATGCCGACCGGCTGCAGCAGTTCTTCGAACAGAACCGCGGGTCCTTCCTCGGGTTTGTGGATTTGTTCTCCGGCGGACAGTTGCGCCGATTGACGATCTTTGCCCTGGGCATCATGCCGTACATCACGGCATCCATCATCCTGCAGTTGTTGACCGTCGTATACGAGCCGCTGGCCAAGCTGCAGAAGGAAGGCGAACTCGGGCGGAAGAAGATCACCCAGTGGACTCGCTATCTGACCGTCATCCTCAGCGCTATCCAGTCGTTTGGCATTGCGATCAGCCTGCAGAAGGGTGGCGGCGACTTTGTTCTGAATCCCGGAGTCGGCTTCATCCTCATGACCATGCTGACCCTGACCACGGGCAGCGCTTTCATCATGTGGCTCGGCGAACAGATCACAGAACGCGGCGTCGGCAACGGCATGTCACTGCTCATCTTTGCCGGTATCGTGGTTGGCCTGCCGCGCGGCGTCATTGACCTGATCGACAAGGTTAAGACCGACGCCTGGGGCGCATTTACCCTTCCTGCGATGTTGATGCTCGTCGCCTTGATGGTCGTGATAGTCGCGTTCATTGTCTACGTCGAAAGAAGTGAGCGTCGCATCCCTGTGCAATACGCCAAGCGCGTGGTTGGGCGCAAGGTTATGGGCGGACAGTCAACCCATTTGCCGCTGCGCGTAAATGCTGGCGGCGTCATGCCGGTGATCTTTGCATCGTCGATCCTGACCCTCCCCCAGACAGTCGGCTATGGACTTCGCGAAAATCGCTACTTCGGTGGATTGATGCACGCGCTTGGGTGGGGTGAGCCGCTATATACGCTCCTCTACGCCGTGGGCATCATCTTCTTCGCTTATTTCTATGTTTCCATCGTCTTCAACCCTAACGAGGTTGCAGACAATATGCGGAAGTATGGCGGATTCATTCCTGGTATCCGTCCCGGCAAGCGCACCGCGGACTTCATTAATGAGGTTTTGACTCGTATTACTCTGGTGGGCGCCCTGTACCTGATCGTCATCTCCTTCATTCCGGAGTGGATGATCGCGGGTATCCATCTGAACCATCTTCCGGGTGCACTGGGCGCGTTCTTTGAGAAACTCCCCACCTGGCTGACGAACGGTTTGGGCGTGAATTTCTATTTTGGCGGTACTTCGTTGCTGATCGTGGTCGGCGTTGCCATGGACACGGTCACGCAGATCGAAGCGCAGCTCATCATGCGCCACTACGACGGGTTTACACCTCGTAGTGGGCGCATTCGTGGTCGCCGTACCTGGTCGTAACGGTTGTCTCGCAGGCTTTACCGCCCCTGGCCGGGGGTTGCGGGCCTGCGGGATCGGCATATAATCACCGGGCTTCGTGATCGGGTCACTTACAAGGCTCACGGGGTCTGATATATGTGCCATACCGCTCGGCAGGCCTGGAAACGTGCTGGCCGGGTGAGATTGCAATCGAGAGGAATCTCCGATGGGCGAGGAGATCTCGCGCGACGTCGGCCCCGTGGTTCTGTTAGGACCGCCGGGTGCCGGCAAGGGCACACAGGCCAAGAGGCTCGCTGAACACTACAAAATCCCCCAGATCTCCACGGGAGACATTCTGCGGGCGAATGTGGTGGACGGCACGGAACTTGGTGTTCAGGCGAAGGCAATCATGGCTCGGGGAGAATTGGTTCCCGACGAACTGATGTACCCAATGGTGCGCGGTCGGCTGCGTGGTGCCGACTGCAAGCGTGGTTTTATATTGGACGGTTTTCCGAGGACAGCGGCCCAGGCCGGCTGGCTCGATGCTTTTCTGGAACATGAGTTCTTTGACAACTCACTGGGCAACAAGTGCTTACCGATTGTCGTGCGTCTCGACGTCGATTATAATGAGCTATTGCACCGGATAACCGGGCGTCGTTCTTGTCCCACCTGCGGGCGAATTTACAACGTCTACCTCCAGCCTCCCAGCGTCAATGAGCGTTGTGATGTTGACGGCTCCAAGCTGGTGATTCGCAACGATGATCGTGAAGAAGTCATCGTCCCGCGTCTGGCCGCGTATGAAGTCCAGACCCGGCCGGTGGCGGACTACTATGAGCGCAAGGGGCGGCTGGTCTCGATGAACGGAGACCTGCCTGTCGACGAAGTCACGCGACAGCTCTTCCGCATCGTCGAGAATCATCACGGATAGCCTGCGGGGCGGGCTGTTTTTGCATTCGGAATGGCTATAGTTTGCAAGTCGGCGGCGGAGATTGAAAAGATGCGGCGCAGCGGCCGTGTCGTCCGCGAAGTGCTCGACCATGTTCGGTCTTTGGCGGTTCCCGGAGCCACTACCATGGATCTTGAGCACGCCGCCGAGAAGAAGATGAAGGATCTGGGTGCCAAGCCAGCGTTCAAGGGATACTACGACTACCCTTGCGTGCTTTGCACGTCGATTAACGAAGAGATTGTGCACGGCATTCCATCCGAGAAGCGGGTGCTGAAGGCCGGTGACATCGTCTCGGTTGACTGTGGCGTTGTTCTCGATGGCTACTACGGCGATGCGGCGATCACCGTCCCCGTAGGTAGCGGCGTCGCACCCGAGTTGCAGAAGTTGTTGGACGTTACGGAAGCCTCGCTTTACAAGGGCATTGAGGCGGCTAGAGTCGGCAACGCTGTCGGGGATGTAGGCGCCGCGGTTCAGGAGTACGTGGAAGCGAATGGGTTCAGCGTGGTTCGCGAGTTTGTCGGGCACGGCATTGGGACGCGTTTGCACGAGGAACCGCAGGTTCCAAACTACGGCACACGCGGCCACGGATCGCGGCTTCGCGAGGGTATGGTTCTCGCGATAGAGCCAATGGTGAATTACGGCAAGCCGGAAACGCGGGTGCTCAGTGACAAGTGGACCGCAGTGACCGCGGACGGCAGTTACAGCGCTCACTTTGAACATTGCGTGGCGGTGACTCGAGACGGCCCGGTGATATTGACGCAGTAGTCAGCGAAAAGAAATTCAGAAGGAGTGAATGAGCAAAGAAGACGCGATTGAGGTGATGGCGGTGGTGATCGAACCCCTGCCCAATGCCATGTTCCGGGTGGAATTGGAGAACAAGCATCAGGTGCTGGCGCACGTTTCCGGTAAGATGCGCAAGAATTTCATCCGTATCCTGCCCGGTGACAAAGTCGCGGTTGAGCTCTCGCCTTACGATCTGAATCGCGGTCGCATCGTTTACAGATACAAATAGAAGGAATTTGATTTTGCTGAAGGCTGAGGGCTGACAGCTGAGAGCCAGGGTTATGAAAGTACGAGCATCGGTAAAGAAGATCTGTGACAAGTGCAAGGTCATCCACCGCAAGGGTGTGGTGCGCGTGATCTGCGAGAACTCGAAACACAAACAGCGTCAGGGATAGAGGAGCAACATGGCACGTATTGCAGGCGTGGATCTTCCGCGAAACAAGCATGCGAATATCGCGCTCACGTATATCTACGGCATCGGCCGGTCGCGGTCCGCGCGTATTCTCGATGCGGCCAAGGTCGACCCCATGAAGAAGGTGCAGGACCTCGGTGAAGACGAAGTCAACCGCATCCGCCAGGTGATCGAAGCCGAAGGCGGCGTCGAAGGCGATCTCCGCAAGGACGTTTCGATGAACATCAAGCGGCTCATCGAAATCGGCTCGTATCGCGGTTTCCGCCATCGCCGCAACTTGCCGGTCCGAGGACAGCGTACCCATACCAACGCGCGTACCCGCAAAGGTCCGCGTAAGGGCACTGTCGCACAGAAGAAGAAGGCGACGGCAAAGACTTAGGAAGTCGGTGGTCGTTTGTCGCGGTTCTGGGCAAGACCGCCCGAACCTCGACAGAGGAAGTTAACGACCAACCACTAAGGACTGAAGACAACTATGGCAAAACCAGCAGCGGCAGGCGGCGCGGCAGCGCCCGAGAAAAAAGGCAAGAAGAAGCAGTTCAAGAAGAAGGAGCGCAAGCACGTCTCCCACGGCGTCGTGCACATCCAGGCTTCGTTTAACAACACGATCGTGACCATCTCCGATCAGGCCGGGAACGTGCTTTCCTGGAAGAGTTCGGGATCCCTGGGTTTCCGCGGGTCGCGTAAAGGGACGCCGTTTGCCGCGCAGCAAGCGGCCATGAACGCGGCCAACATGGCTCGCGATCACGGGGTTCGCAGCGTAGAAGTCCGTGTCAACGGGCCAGGATCGGGCCGTGAGTCCGCTATCCGCGCTCTTTCCGCCGCCGGTATTGAGGTGCGTTCGATCAAGGACAACACCCCCATTCCGCACAACGGGTGCCGGCCTCCGAAACGCCGTCGGGTATGATGGGTGGAAGGCTGCGTTCTCAGCCTGGGATTTCTGGGAACTGAGAACAGGGAACTGAGAACTAGGTTCTAGAACACTGGGTACTAGGTACTGACAACTGTTTCGATCGGGACGAAGGGTGAAGCCAAACCCGTAAACCGATCATCTAAAGGAGAAGTCAATTGGCCCGTTATAAAGATGCAGTTTGCCGTTTGTGCCGTCGCGAGGGGATGAAACTCTTCCTCAAGGGCACCAAGTGCTTCAGCGATAAATGCCCCATCGAGAAGCGTAACTTTGCTCCCGGACAACACGGGAAAGACCGGAAAGCCAAGATCGTAGGCTACGGCCTCCAGCTGCGCGAGAAGCAGAAAACGAAGCGCATGTACTTCACGCAGGAAGGCCAGTTCCGGAACTATTTCGAGAAGGCTGCGCGCTCTCAGGGCGTAACCGGCGAGAAGCTTCTGCAGCAGCTGGAGCGCCGCCTGGATAACATTGTCTACCGCCTGGGATTTGCGTCGTCACGCCGCCAGGCGCGTCAGCTGGTGCGCCACGGGCACGTTCATGTGGACGGTCGCAAGGTGAATATTCCGTCGTATGAAGTGAGCGCCGGCGAAGAGATCAAGATACGGGAAGCCAGCCGCAAGCTGGCCATCCTGGAGTTGGCGAAGGATATCGCAAGCCATCAGAATGCGCCGACCTGGCTGCAGATCGATCGCGACAACTTCACGGGCCGCATCGTATCGCTGCCCAAGCGCGAAGAGATTCAGATACCAGTCAACGAGCAGCTGATCGTCGAGTTGTACAGTAAATAGGCTTCAAGTGGGTTTGTTCGCGAAACTTGAAACCTGAAACTCGAAACTGTTTTTTCGGTCCACCATTCGTGCCGGATCAGCCTGTCCTGGCGCTTGACTTGAACCCGGACCGGTTCAAGGAGCCAGGCTGAGCCCAACGGCCGAGAGGAGAAACAAATGCTTTGGAAAGGTTTTCAGAAACCGAAACGTCTCGCCACCGACACCAGTTCCCTGACCGATAAGTACGGAATGTTCTGGGCCCAGCCTTTTGAACGCGGGTTCGGCACAACGATTGGAAACGCTCTGCGCCGCGTTCTGCTCAGTTCCATCGAGGGAGCCGCCGTAACCGCCGTCAAAATCGAGGGCGTGCTGCATGAGTTCCAGTCGATTCCCGGCGTCGTCGAGGATGCGACCGACATCATCCTCAACCTGAAGCAGATTCCGTTCAAGCTCGCGGGCGACGCGCCCAAGGCTATCTATCTGCGCTCTGACCAGCCGGGCGTGGTCACCTCCGGAATGATCGAAGCCGATGCGGATGTCGAAGTCCTCGACAAAGATGTCTACATCGCCACGGTCAGCGAAGGCGGCAAGCTCGACATGGAAATGCGCCTCAAGCGCGGCCGCGGCTACGTCTCCGCCGACAAGAACTTCGACGAAGACCTGGGCCTGGGCTTCATTCCCATCGACTCGGTGCACTCGCCCGTTCGCAAGTGCAATTACACGGTGGAAGCTGCACGTCTGGGTCAGATCACCGACTACGACAAGCTGACTCTCGAAGTCTGGACCAACGGTTCCATCACTCCTGCTGATTCTTTGGGCCTCGCTGCGAAGCTGCTCAAAGATCACATGAACATCTTCATCAACTTCGAAGAGGAGATTGAGACCTCGACTGCGACGGACGATCGCAAGCCTGAGATCCGCAACGAGAACCTCAACCGCTCCGTCGAGGAACTCGAGCTTTCCGTTCGCAGCTACAACTGCCTGAAGAACGCGAATATTCAGAGCATTGGCGAGCTCGTACAGAAGACGGAAGCCGAGATGCTCAAGACCAAGAACTTCGGACGTAAGTCCCTGAACGAAATTAAGGAGATCCTGGCTTCCATGGGTTTGAGCCTGGGAATGAAGATCGATGAGCATGGCAACGCCGTCCCTGGCCCCACGTCGAATCAGGTTCTCCCTGCGTCGGCCTACGGAGACAGCGACCTCTAAGCTCGCTATTGAACACTGAGGGTTTTTCCTATGCGTCATAAAGTTGCAGGATGGAAGTTAGGCCGTAACACCAGCCACCGCCGCTCGTTGCTGCGGAATCTGGTGACTTCTCTCATCGTGGAAGAGCGGGTGGAAACCACGATTCCCAAGGCGAAGGCCATGCGTCCGCTGGTCGAGAAGATGATCACGCTAGGCAAGCGCGGAGACTTGGCTGCGCGCCGTCAGGCGGCTGCCTACCTCATGACCAAGGACGCACTCACGAAGCTATTCGACACTATTGGTCCTCGCTTCGGTGACCGCAATGGCGGATATCTTCGCATCGTCCGCACTGGCTGGCAGAAAGGTGACGGCGCCGACAAAGCCTTCATCGAACTGCTGGGCAGCGAAGCTGTTCTCGATGAGAAGCGCCAGAAACGTGCCGAGGTCCGTGCCAAGCGTGCCGAGGAAACCAAGAAGGCGATGGAAGAAGCGGAAGCCCAGGCTCAGCGCGAAGGCGGCGCCGAACCGGCCGCAGGCGGCGAGAGCAAAGAGTAAATTTCCTGTCGGAACCAGCTTCAACGCACCCGGAATCGGGTGCGTTTTTTTTTGTCTCGCCCTGTCGTACATGTACGATCGCGGCAATCTGGCGTAATCTTGCTCACTCTCCGGGGCTTCGCGCTAAACTGTGCGACACGCCATGGAGTTTTCCGGCAAACATGTTGGCATTGCGGTCGGGGCAGGCATCCTGCTCGTGGTGGTGTTCCTCGGCTATCTTGCCTGGCTCAACGGCCAGGGACCCGTGTTGTCGCGATCGGAAGACCACGATCCTCTGTCTGGAATTCCAAACTCCATCAGCTTGAATCCCTTGCGCGATCGAACTTCCGAACACATTGCGGCCCAGTTCATCCGCGCCATGCGGGATGGCAAGTGCAACGACGAACTCGCCAAGTGGGAAAAGGACTACCGCAAGAAATACGCTGCTTTCATCTGTGATTCCGAGTCCAAGCACCCCTTGCTCAGCTGGCAGATTGCGGAGTGGGAAGACACGCCCCCGCTGCGCATCCTTCATTACCGCGGCAAACGACGCAACAGTCCTGGCGACAAGAATACGTACAAAGAGCTTTTTTCCGTGACCCTTGAGCAGAAAGAAGGGGAATGGGTAGTCACGAAGTACGACGCTCTGTACTGACCGGCCGTTCTCAGTTCCTAGTTCTCAGTTGGCAATCCGCGATCAGAACCAGTCTTTCTCTCCTCCACTCTCAGGTTGCCTCTTGCTCATGATAAAAGAGACAAATGCCGAGCGAGGTCCCGGAGACCAGCCCCGATGGTTCGCGCAACGTTCGCGCCTTCGGTCTTACCTCGCTTCTCAATGACACTGCCAGTGAGATGGCCTACTGGGTTCTACCCGCGTTTCTCGCGTCGATCGGCGCAGGCCCGGCGCAACTAGGCGTCATCGAAGGCATCGCAGAAAGTGTTGCCTCAATTGCAAAGTTGTTTTCAGGATATCTGGCCGATCGCTTGCCGCGCCGGAAGCCGCTGGTGGTGTCGGGCTACCTTGTGGCCAACGCGGTGAAGCCGCTGCTGGCGCTGACTACCGCCTGGTGGCAGATCCTGCTCATCCGATTTTCGGACCGTTTCGCCAAGGGAATTCGTGGCACTGCGCGCGACGTGATGGTAGCCGAATCGATCGACAAATCGCAGATCGGTTCAGCCTACGGAAGGATTCAGGCGTTGGATTCGGCTGGCGCGATTTTAGGGCCGCTGGCCGCCCTGGCACTTCTCTCCTCTTACGGTATGCGAGGTGTCTTCTGGGCCGCCGGAATTCCTGGAATCCTTTGCATTCTGGTCGCTGTTTTTGGGATTCGTGAAACCGGACGGAAGGCGACGGCGAACTCGGCTATCCCCTCTGAGAATCACGTTGATCGGAGCAAGCCCTCAACCGAGGACACCTTATCTGGCGAGACCGGCAGAACTCCGTCCCTGAGGCTCCCCGCCAGCTTCTACTATGTGCTCTTTGCGGTGACTCTTTTTTCTTTGGGAAATTCCAGCGACATGTTCCTCGTGCTGCGTGCTCAAAGCGTGGGAATTCCGGTGCGCTATGCCCCGCTCCTGGGACTCGTATTCAACATCACATACACGCTTTTTACGTGGCCAGCGGGCCATTACAGCGATCGCTTCTCGCGGCGCACCATTGCCGCTGCCGGATACCTGGTCTTCGCGGCAGTCTATTTCGTCTTTGCGTTTGCTCCCTCCACCCTGGCGATTTGGCTGACCATGGCTTTCTACGGCCTGTTCTATGCTTTGACGACGCCCGTTCTGAAGGCTCTTGTCGTCGACACGGTCACCGCTCCGGTGCGAGGAAGGGCTCTGGGCCTGTACTATTTCGCGACCAGTGTTGCCGCTCTGCTGGCGAGCATTATCACCGGTGAATTGTGGAAGAACTTCGGGCCGCGGTTCCCCTTCTGCTTGTCAGCTGGGATCGCTTTCGTTTCTGCTCTGCTGCTCTTTGCCGCCAGACACGAGAGACCTTTCTCGGCTCGAAACTGACAAATCGCAAGCTTGACCCGAACGAGGGCGCTTCCTGACGCGAGGATATTCGAGCAATTTCGTAACTGGTCGTGGGAGGGCATGACTTCCAGTCATGCCACCAGAGCCGCATAAACACTGGGCTTTAGCGCCTGAGGTCGAGCCCGGCACCCAGTGAAACCACCGCTGGGCGATTTCTAAGTGAAGGTCGTTTCGGAGGTTCTCCTGCTGAACGTCTTGATCCAAAGAAAAACCAGTATCTGCGCCGCAAGTGCGGCTGCGCTGTCGAGGAAAACGTCTCGAATGCTTCCGGTTCTAGACGGCAAGAAGGTCTGGTGCCACTCATCCAGGCTTGCCACCAGAGCAGTCATAAAGAATGCCAGTTGAGCCCATCGCCAACACCATTTGGGCATCCCGGGCACCAGGATAGTGGCTTTCCAGGCGCGAAACAGGAGAACGCTCAAGATCCCGTACCCAAGAACGTGACCGATTTTTCTGCCGATCCCATGCCAGAACAAGAATTTTTCCATGTCGATGTGACCGAACACAAACGTCAGCAGGGAATAGGCCAAGTGCCCAGTGTTGCTTGAGGAGAGCAGTTCTGTGGACTCAATGGCAATTAATGCGAGCCAAAGTCCGGCGGCGAGCCAGGGCTTCCAGGTATCTCGTCGGCTGGCGATCAACAAGCGCGGTTATTCCTGAACAATGAGAAGAGATTCAAGTAAGTTCCGGTCAATACGAGCGAATACAGGATCGAAGCGGCGCCGTGATCGCCGACTCAACAGATGCCCATTTGTTACTCGACCGCGTAGTTCGGCGCCTCGCGCGTGATCATGACGTCGTGGACGTGACTTTCCCGCAAGCCAGCGCCGCTGATCCTTACGAAGCGCGTTTTCTGTTGCAGTTCCGAAATGTTGGCGCAACCGCAGTATCCCATTCCCGACTTCAAGCCTCCGACCATCTGGTGCACGATCATGGAGACCGATCCTCGGTAGGGAACGCGGCCTTCAATGCCCTCCGGCACCAACTTGGCGAGGCGGTTCGACTCTTCACCGAGGTCAGGTCCTGCGGTCGAAGCATCTCCATCGGTGCTCTGGAAGTAGCGCTCGCTTGAACCCTGGGCCATCGCGCCAAGAGATCCCATGCCGCGATAAGACTTGAACGTCCGTCCTTGGTAAAGAATCAGTTCGCCCGGACTCTCATCGGTTCCGGCAAACAACGATCCGATCATCACGATGTTTGCCCCTGCTGCCAGCGCCTTCGTAATATCTCCTGAATACTTGATGCCTCCGTCGGCGATGACGGGAACACCCGCATCTCGAGTCGCACGATGCGCCTCCGCGATCGCGGTGATTTGCGGTACGCCCGCGCCGGTGACGACTCGCGTGGTGCAGATCGAGCCGGGTCCAATGCCAACCTTGATCGCGTCGACTCCTGCGCGGGTCAGTTCGCACGCGCCGTCGAAAGTCGCAACGTTGCCAGCGATCAATTCGACTTCGGGCACCTTGGCCTTGACCGTCTTTATCGCTTCCAGCACTCGCGTGGAGTGGCCATGCGCACTGTCGATCGCCACCAGGTCCACCTTTGCCTTCGCCAGTTCCTGAGCCCGTTCCAGGAAATCCCCGGTCGCGCCGATTGCGGCTCCAACTCGTAGCCGTCCGTGGGAGTCTTTGGCGGCATTGGGATACTTCAGTTTTTTCTGAATATCTTTAACTGTGATGAGGCCCTTCAGGTTGTACTTGCCGTCCACCACCAATAGCTTCTCGACACGGTGTTCGTGAAGAATCTTTTCCGCTTCTTCGAGCGTAGTGCCCACAGGCACGGTGATGAGATTCTCCTTGGTCATCACTTTGCTGATCGGAATGTCGAAGCGGGTTTCAAAACGCAGGTCACGATTGGTCAGAATCCCTACCAGCTTGCCACTCTTCGTTATTGGTACGCCCGAGATTTTGTACTTGCGCATAACCTCGAGCGCATCCGACACCTTGTCGTCCGGCGACATCGTCACCGGATCCACAATCATGCCGCTTTCGGAGCGTTTTACTTTGTCCACTTCGTTGGCCTGTTGATCGATGGTCAAATTGCGATGAATAATCCCCATCCCGCCTTGTTGGGCGAGCGCAATCGCCATGTGCGATTCCGTCACCGTATCCATGGCAGCGCTGATAATGGGAATATTGAGGCTGATATTGCGGGTGAGCTGGGTTTGCGTGCTGGCCTGAGCGGGAACGACGTCTGACCGCGCGGGCAGCAGCAACACGTCGTCGAAGGTGAGTGCCTCGGGTACCGGAAAATGGATCATAGCTTGTCTCGGGGCGAACCGGAGTAATAGTCATTCTAGAGGCGGTGGGTTGACTTCGCAAATCCAGCGGAATGCCCTCCGACTCGTTCACCCTTCCCTTTAATTGCCTGGAACACCCTACCTGTCCTCTTGCCCGAGAAGCCTTGATAGGCAAGGCAGACGAGCTCGGAGTAAAATACCCACCCCACGTTGTTTTGGTTCGCCGTGCTATGAGCTACTGGGTTCTGAGGTATCTGAAAGCTAGCATCCGCCTCGTTCTTCTCCGAAGCGCTATGGGCGTGCTTTTCACCTTACCCGCTTTGGCCCAGCAAATCACCGTTGACGTCACGCCTGGCCACTCGACCAACGCCATCAGCCCGCTTTACGCCATGGGCGCGGGCATTGATCGCGATCCCCTGAACTCCGTGCAGAAAATTTACGGGCCCACTGACGTATCTAAAATGCTTTCTGCAGGATGGGGCGCGGTGAGTTATCGGCTGAATACCGAACTGAGCATTCAAGCCTGGCACTGGAATCCCAAGGGAAAGTGGAGCGACCCGGACGGCCGCGGTTACTTCGTCGGAGATGCCAGAAGTTCCGGTTCGATCCGCCGCTCCTTTGGCTACAACCTGCCCCACCGCGGCGTGACCAGCAACTATGGTTCGAGCGGCGGGTACTCGAGGCTTGACGATGGAGACCTGACTACCTACTGGAAGAGTAATCCTTATCTGAGCGAGCACTATACCCACGAGGCGGATTCCCAGCACGCGCAGTGGGTATTCGTCGACCTCGGCAGTCAGATGGCGGTCGACGCGATAAAAATCGCGTGGGCGGACCCGTTTGCCACCAACTACCAGGTTCAATATTGGACCGGGGGTGATCCCATCGGTGATCCCGCCCACGGCAATTGGAAGACCTTTGCCCACGGCACAGTTGCAAACGGCAAGGGTGGCACGGTCACTCTGAAACTGGCTGCCGCCACGCGCACCGTGCAGTTTGTTCGGGTCCTGATGGCCGCCTCCTCGGAAACCTGTGACACGCACGGGAACGCTGACCTGCGCAACTGCCTCGGCTACGCGATCGACGAACTCTACGTCGGCAAGCTCGATGCGCACGGAAAATTTTACGACTACGTAACTCATCGGGCAGACGGAAATCAATCCCTTACTTATTGTTCATCGGTCGATCCCTGGCACGACCCTAATGGCATTGCCACAGACGACGGCGAACAGCCTGGATTCGATCTTGTCTACAAGAGCGGGATCACGCGCAACGTACCGATGACCGTGCCGGTGGCCATGCTTTACGACAATCCCGACAATGCCGCCAATGAGATTTCTTATCTCGAATCGCGCGACTATCCCATCCGTTATGTCGAGCTAGGGGAAGAGCCCGACGGCCAGTTTGTTCTGCCAGAGGATGATGCTGCGCTATACATCCAGTGGGCCGCCGCGATCCACGCCGTCGATCCGCACGTTAAGTTGGCGGGGCCCGTGTTCGAGGGTGTCAACGACGATATCCCGGTCTGGCCCGATGCGCACGGCAACACGTCGTGGTTTACTCGTTTTCTTAACTATCTCCGCGACCATGATCATCTTCGCGATCTTAACGTGATGACCTTCGAGCACTATCCATTTGACCCTTGCAACATTACATGGACCAATCTCTATCAGGAACCTACCTTGGTCCAGCACATCATGCAGGTCTGGCGCAATGACGGCCTACCCGCAACTGTGCCGATGCAGATTACCGAGTCCAATCTGGCCTTCGACACGGCGACACAGTACATGCAGCCTTACGCTGCGATCTGGCTGGCGGACTACATCGGGACGTTCCTGACAGCTGGCGGGCAGGCCGCCTACTACTACCAATACGAGCCGATACCGATGTACCACGGCTGTGGCGGCTGGGGCACGTTTGGGATGTTCAATGCCGACGGCAATTACAACGTCAAGCAAGACGTGGCACAGTTTTTCTCGGCTCAGATGCTTACCCAGCAGTGGGCGCAACCGGTGGACGCCATCCATCACGTTTATCCCGCATCCGGCGACCCCACCGATTCGAATGGCAACGTGACCCTGACTTCTTACGCTCTACTGCGTCCGGACGGCCAATGGTCCGTTCTTCTCGTCAACAAAGATCGGTCGAATTCGCAATCGGTGTATGTCGCCTTTAACAATGCCGACGACAACAGTACGCACTTTTTTGATGGAACAGTTCGCGAGATCACCTTCGGTGCCGACAACTACGCCTGGCACCCCGACGGTGCCAACGGATATGCGAATCCGGATGGACCGGCCAAGGCCTCCGACGAGCCTGGGGGAGAAGGAACACGATACACGCTTCCCAGAGCCTCGATTACCGTGCTCAGAGGAGGGGTAAAATAGCCAGCGGAGACTCAGAAGCAGTGGCCCGACTCGCGTTTTTCGAGCTCGCCTCGAAGTTCCTCAGAGGAATACTCTCAGTCGCATAAACAAGATTCTGCGTGGTTTGTCTTTTCTTTTGTACGGGCGTATATTTGTTCTTGGAAACTGTTGTGTAGTACCAGGATTGGCGAAGCACACCAGTGGGCGCAAGCCCACTTTTTAGTTTGTGGCCATCAGTCTTGTGCGGTTCGCCCCCTAAGTTACTGGATACATGGCATTTGACGTTGAGCGAGTGCGCGAAATCGCTGAGCGGGTCGCCGCTTCCAGTGGTCTCGAAGTGGTAAAGGTTGAGCTTCGTGGCGGCGGCAAAGCCCGCATGCTTAGGATCTTTATAGATAAGCCGGGTGGCGTCACCCATGAAGATTGTGCCAACCTCAGTCGCGAAGTGAGCACCATTCTCGACGTGGAGGACGTAGTTCCGGGCAGTTCGTATCTGTTGGAGGTTTCTTCTCCCGGGCTCGATCGCGAACTTTTTCGGCCAGCGGACTATGAACGATTCGTCGGCAGTCGCATCAAGTTGGCCACTCGAGAGGCTGTGAACGGTAACCGCCACTTTGAAGGCAAGCTGGAAAACTTTCAGCAGGATCGAATCACTCTCGACTTGAGCGCCGCGCGGAAGAAGCATCGTCCTGCAGTTGGGGCCGCGCAAAAAGTCGAGATCGAACTGGGGAACATCGAAAAGGCCAACTTGGTGCCGGAGTTCTAGGGCCTGGCACGCGTCAGTACGCGCAGAATCAAGTTTTGATATCGGATTTCCTATATGGCAAGCGAGCTTTATAACACCATCGACGCGCTCAGCAGGGAAAAGGGCATTGATCCGCAGATTGTGGTCAGTGCGGTGGAAGACGCGATCGTTGTCGCTACCCGCAAGTACTACAAGTCGCAGGAGAATCTGCGCGCGCAGCTGGACAAAGAAACTGGCAAGATTCGCGCGTTTGCGGTCAAGACCGTAGTGGAAACTCCCGAGCAGGTGGAGGATCCGAACCTGCAGGTGACGGTCGAAGACGCTCGAAAGATTGATCCCAATGTGGAAGCGGGTGGGGAACTGCAGATACCCAAGGTCACTGAGGGAATTTTGGGGCGCATCGCAGCGCAGCTCGCCAAGCAGGTCATCTTTCAGAAAGTGCGCGAGGCCGAGCGCGACACCGTCTACAACGAATACATCGGGCGTGTCGGCGAGATCGTCAATGCGACGGTCAAGAGGATTGAAGGGCCGGATGTGATCTTCGATATCGGCAAGGCGGAATCCCGCATGCCTCGCAAGGAGCAATCCCGCCTGGAGTCGTTCGCCATTGGCGAGCGCGTTCGGGTCGTGATCGTTCGCGTCGAGAAGGCCTCCAAAGGTCCGCAGGTCGTGGTTTCCAGAGCCGCGCCTGAGCTTGTCACGCACTTGTTCCAGACGGAAGTTCCGGAAATTTACGACGGCACGGTTGTCATCCGTGCGATCGCGCGCGAAGCCGGTGAGCGCACCAAGATCGCCGTCATGTCGAAAGACAAGGACGTCGATGCCGTCGGTGCCTGCGTTGGCATGAAGGGCATGCGTGTGCAGTCGATCATCCGCGAACTGCGTGGCGAAAAGATCGACATCATCGAGTATCACGAGGACGCCGTAACCTTTGCCGAGAAGGCGCTTCAGCCCGCCAAAGTCAGCCGCGTTACGGTTCTTGATACCGCAGACAAGCACCTGGAAGTTGTGGTCGACGATAGCCAGCTGTCTCTTGCCATCGGCAAGAAGGGGCAGAACGTCCGTCTCGCCGCGAAGCTGCTTGGCTGGAAGATCGACATCAAGAGTGAAGAAGAGAAGCGGCAAGAAGTCGAGCAGCAGATGTCAGCGCTGGTCGGCCAGTCCGCCACTCCCCTGGACGCGGTGCCTGGTCTGGGTGAGGGCCTGGTGGAAAAACTTGGCGCTGCTGGAATTACCACGGTTGAAGCGCTGGCAGACATGACGCCGGAGCAGCTTGAGGCCATAGAAGGCATCGGGCCCAAGACAGTGGAAAAAATCAGCCTGGCAGTGAATAATTATTTCTCCAGCCTGGAAGCCGGGGAAGGTGCCGCAGTTGTTGAAGGCGAGACCGCGGAAGAAGCTGCACCAGCCGAAGCGCTCGAACAAATTCCGGTTGAGGGCAGCGAAGCAGCAGATCCTGCGCAGCCTGAAGACGCTGCCGTAGACGAACTGGCTGCTCAAGCGGATAGTGCCGGTGAGCCTTCGGAGCAAGCCGTAGAACCTGCAAGCGAAGGCGGGGAAGCAGTGCCCGAGCGCGAGGATGAAGCGAAGTGATGCTCGCCGGGATGCATCGTGCGAGTGCTGAAAGTGGATTGCAAACCGACTGCCTGAGGTTGATATGAAGACTTAACGGGACAGAGCGGGGAGAAAGAAAGGGCGGATGAGTAAGATTCGAATCAACGATCTGGCTAGGGAGCTGGAAGTCAAAAGTAAAGCCATTCTCGACGTTCTTCTGGAAGTCGGTGTCACTGAAAAGAAGACGCATTCCAGCTCCATTGAAGAGCATGAAGCCGAGAAGGTCCGCGCCCACTTTCATGGCGGATCAGAAGGACAAGGGGCATCCGCCAGGTCTGCCCGCTCCTCCCGCCCTGACTCGGATGAAATTAAGACGAAGATCGACCTGTCGCACATCTCAAAGCCTGGGGATGTGCTCAAGGCAATCATTCAGCGGCAGGGAGCTGCGACCGCACCGCCTGCGGCGCGTCCGGCTCCTCCACCACCTCCGGTAGAAACGAAACCCGCTGCCCCATCGATTGCACCGCCGGCAGCGAAGGCACCGGTCGCGGTGCCTCCAAAACCGGCTGTCGCGCCGCCTGCGCCTCGCATCATCATGCCAGCGGCAAGGCCTCCGGTGACTGTTGCTCCCGCGGCTCCAGTTGCACCCGCAGAACCGGTGACTCAGCCGGCTGCCGCCACACCGCCGGTGACCCAGCCCCCGGTACGTCCAGTGGCTCCCGTTATAGCTCCCCAGGTCTCCGCGCAGGCGAGCGCACCACCATCGCCGACTTTGACGCCTCCCTCTGCTCCGCCGCCCACGCAAACAGCTGCGCCCGCGGCGCCGGCCCGGCCAACCGTTCTGCCACCGTCGCAGCAGCCCATCGTTCAGCGCCCTCGCATGATCGTGCCGCAGACGGGGCCGCGTCCCGTTTATAAGGCACCCGTGCCGCCGCCCATGCAGCCGCGCCCACCACAGTCCGGGCCGCAGGCAGGCGCTACCAGTCGACCCGCTCCAGGGCGTCCCGTTCCCGGTCAACCGATTTTTCAACGCCCGCGTCCAACCGCACCCGGCGGGATGCGTCCGGCATTGCGTCCCGGCGAGCGCCGGCCCATGCACCCTACCCGGCAGTCGCCCACGGGCTCACGTCCACTTGGAGTAGGTCCCGGTCCCGGTACTCTGCCGCCTCCAGGTCCATCGCGGCCCGGCAGCCGGCCCGGAGCCCCTTCCCGGCGCCCGGGACAACGCTACGTTCCTCGTGGCATAAAAGAAGGTCCGATGAAGGGCTACGTGCCGCCACCGCGGCTCGTGGTCTCCAACGAACCGCAGCCCATCACGCGCAGCATTACGATCACGGAAGGTATCAGCGTCAAAGATCTTGCCGAGAAGCTTGGCGTTCGCGCCAAAGACTTGATCGCGCGACTTCTTGGACGCGGCGTTTTTGCCACCATTAACCAGACTCTGGACGCCGAACTCGCCAGCGAGATGTCGCGCTTCTTTGGCGCCGACACGAACGTCATCAGTTTCGAAGAGCAGGCGGCTAAAGAGGTTGCCGAAGCCGCTGCCACCGGCGAAGAAGGCGCGGCCGAGGTGGTTCCGCGCCCACCCGTGGTCACGATCATGGGCCACGTCGACCATGGCAAGACGACGCTCCTCGACTCCATCCGTTCGACCAGTGTGGCCGAAGGCGAAGCTGGCGGCATCACCCAGCACATCGGTGCTTACAAGGTTAGAATTCAGGATAAAGAGTCGCCCGCCTACGGCCGTGAAATCGTATTTCTCGACACACCGGGTCACGAAGCTTTCACCCGCATGCGCGCTCGTGGGGCGAAATCAACCGACATCGTCGTACTTGTGGTAGCGGCGGACGATGGCGTCATGCCCCAGACCCTTGAGGCCATCGACCACGCTCATGCTGCCGAAGTGCCGATCATCGTGGCGGTCAACAAAATCGACAAGCCCGAAGCGCTGCCCGACCGCGTGAAGAAGCAGCTTGCCGATCGCGGCCTGATGCCCGAAGACTGGGGTGGCACGACTGTCTTCGTCGACGTCTCCGCGAAGAAGAAAACGAATCTGAACCTTCTGATGGAAATGATCTGCCTGGTCGCCGATCTGCAGGAGTTGAAGGCCACACCGGATCGGCCAGCCACGGGCGTTGTTCTTGAAGCCAAGCTCGACCGTGGTCGCGGTCCCGTTGCCACCGTGCTGGTTCAGAATGGCACCCTTCGCACCAGCGACAATTTTGTCGTGGGTAATGTGTACGGCAAGGTTCGCGCCATGTTCGACGATCGCGGCGCGCAGTTGGAAGAAGCCCCTCCATCGACCCCGGTCGAAATCCTTGGTATGGAAGGTTTGCCACAAGCGGGCGACCAGTTCGTGGTTGTGGCCGATCGTGATAAGGCGCGAGGAGTTTCAGAATTTCGTGAGCAGAAGGCTCGCGAAGCGACTCTGGCAAAGAGTTCTCGCGTATCCCTGGAGGGCCTTGCCGAGCAGATGGCCAGTTCCGGCATCAAGGAACTGAACATCATTCTCAAAGCTGATGTTGGCGGCTCCGTGGAAGTGCTCACCGATTTGCTTGGGAAACTCTCCAATGACAAGGTTCGCCTGAAAGTCCTGCGTTCCGGCGTCGGCGCCATCACTGAGTCAGACGTGCTGCTGGCGTCCGCCTCGAATGCCATCATCATCGGCTTCAGTGTGCGGCCCGAGCGAAAGGCGCAGGAACTGGCGGACCAGGAGAAGGTGGACATTCGCCTGCATTCCATCATCTACGAACTGCAGGACGAAATTAAACGGGCCATGAGCGGCCTGCTCGAGCCCACCATCAAGGAAACCTATCAGGGACGCGCCCAGGTCAAGGAAACCTTCCGCATTCCGAAGGTAGGCACGATCGCGGGTTGTCAGGTTCTCGACGGGATTATCAAGCGAGACTCGGAAGTTCGCCTGCTGCGCGACAACGTCGTTGTCTTCAAGGGCAAAGTGGGGTCACTGCGCCGCTTCAAAGACGATGCCAGCGAGGTGCGCAACGGCATGGAGTGCGGTATCTCCATCGCCAACTACAGCGACATCAAAATCGGCGATGTCATCGAAGCTTTTGTCACAGAAAAGGTTGCTGCTGAGGTGATCGCCTGATGAGAACACCGGTCGCGTAGGGGCGGACGCCCTCGTCTGCCCTTTATTTTTCGATCCGCAACATGAATCTCGCGTCGTGCCCATTGCCCTCCTCACGATCGAACTGAGCATCGAACATGCTCAGTCACTCAAGGACAAGCGCCAGGTGTTGCGCAGTTTGAAAGACCGGTTGCGCACGCACTTTAACGTCTCGGTAGCAGAACTTGCTCCCAGCTCTTTGTGGAACCGGGCTACCTTGGGCGTCGTCAGCATCTCCGATTCTCGAGATTACCTGGATGGCCTGATGAAAAATGTTGAGCGCCACGTACTGCGTGTCGCCAACAACAACGGGGCCGAGGTGGTCGATTCGTTCGTCGAGTTTCTTGTGATCTGGCCGCTGAATCGCGACCCGACAGCTATGAAGCGGTTGGAACGACGCGATCCCCCTTTCCTCGCTAGTCACTGATTTCTTTGCATCTCGGGAAGATACTTAGACCTGCTAGGGCTAAGTCGGTCGTAACCCAAGCGACCCTGCTTTTCTGATATTCTCATAAGTTTTATCCGAGGTGGCAGTTTGGAAAAGCGGGGCCAGAAGTACCATCGAGAGCGGCTGGGCGAAGCCCTGCGTGAGGAGATTGAGACCATCCTCGAAGGCGAACTCGGCGACCCTCGCATTGGCCTGGTAAACGTGAGCGAAGTCCACCTCGCTCCGGATTCACGTTCTGCGCGAGTTTTCGTGGTCGTGCAAGGCAATGATCAGGAGGCGGAAGTTACCATGGAAGGCCTGCTTGCCGCAAACGGTTTCATACGCCGCGAACTGGCCGAGCGCCTGCACCTGCGCCGTCCTCCGGAATTGATTTTTCAGCAGGATCGGTCTCACGAATACGAGTCGCGAATTGACGAGCTGTTGAATCGCACCAAACGAAGGGGTAGAGGCGGAAACTAGGGACCACGTCATGCTGCACGAAGTCCTCAAACATATCGAGCAGCGCAAGCGCTTCCTGCTGACGTCACATGCGCGGCCGGATGGGGACGCCATTGGCTCGGCTCTCGCCTGCTGTCAAATCCTGCGATGTCTCGGTAAAGAGGCCGAGGTCGTCCTGCACGATCCCGTCCCGCGCATCTATCAACCGCTGCCTTTTGCCGACCGGGTGCTCCGCGCCGACCGCGTGAACGGAGACTATGAAGCGGCCATCATCCTGGAGTGCGACAGCATCCAGCGCACGCGGCTCGACGGTCTCGAGCAGAAGTTTCTCATCAGTATCGATCACCACCTGAGCGGACGGCCTTTCGCCCACGTGAACTGGATCGATCCCCACGCGGTCGCGACCGGAGAGATGGTTTATCGCCTGGCTCGCGAGGCCAGGGTAAAGATCACTCCGGAAATCGCCACTTGCCTTTATACCGCTCTGATGACGGATACGGGATCATTCATGTTTCAGGGTACGAACGAGCACACCTTCGAGCTGGCCAGGGAACTGGTCCTCGCGGGCGCCGACCCGGCTCACTGCGCGCGCAACATCTACTTCGGCCACTCGACCGAGAAGATGAGACTTCTCGGCGCTGCGCTTTCCAATCTGCATCGCCAGGGTCATCTCGCGTGGATCTGGGTGACTTGCGAGCAGATGAAACAGTGTGGCGCCAGGGAAGAAGACTGCGAAGGCATTGTGAACTACGCCCTCTCCATCGGAGACGTCGAGGTGGCGGTGTTTTTCCGCGAGATGCCCGATGGCCGGTATCGCGTGAGCTTGCGCAGCAAAGGTTCGGTGAATGTCTCCACCATAGCGGAGCAGTTCGGCGGCGGCGGCCACGCCTGTGCCGGGGGATGTTCGGTTGAAGGCCCGCTCTCCGTCGCTGTGGCCCGCATCATGGCTGAGCTTAGCCGCAATTCCACCGTACAATAGAGCCCCTATGGACATTTTGATGGCGCGTCAAATCGCGTCGTTCGTCGGCGCACTTTTGATTCTGGTTGCCTATGCAGGCAGTCAACTGGGCTGGATGGATCCGCGCCAGCCCGCCTATAACATCTTGAATGCCGTCGGTTCCGGCATTCTCGCGTACATCGCGTTTCACCCGTTTCAGATCGGTTTTGTGGTGCTGGAGGTGGTGTGGACTCTCATCAGCATTTATGCGCTCATGCGAAAAGTGGCGCAGGAATAACGGCTTCTCCCAATCTGACAGTCGATCTCTAAGGCTACCCATTGAACGAGAGTTTTCGCACACGTGCCGACTGGCTTCTGCTCGCCGGATTCTGCGCCTTTCTGTTTTTCTTCGGGCTGAACTATTTCGGGCTTGTCGGCGCTGACGAGCCCAGGTACGCTCAGGTGGCTCGTGAAATGCTCGCCCGTCACGACTGGATCACGCCCACCCTCGGCGGAACTCCGTGGCTGGAAAAACCTCCTCTTTATTACTGGCAGGCCATGTTGGCCTACAGTGTGTTCGGTGTGAGCGACTGGGCTGCGCGCTTGCCATCCGCCCTCGACGCCACCTTAATGATTGTCGCCATGTACTGGTTCCTGCTTCGGTTCCGCCAGAGTGCCCATCTGGACGGAGCTCTCATTGTCGCCTCCTGTGCAGCCGTGATCGCGTATGCTCGCGCTGCTTCTCCGGACATGCCCCTGACCGCGGCCCTGACCGTAGCATTGCTCACGTGGTATGCCTGGTATCAGACGGGTGGCAAGGTTTTTCTGGCGATATTCTACGCGTCCGTTGCCATCGGAACGCTGGCGAAAGGGCCGGTCGCAATCCTGCTCGTAGGTGGCATCATTACGGTTTTCGCGATTGCGCAACGAGATTGGGCATTCATCCGGCGCAGCCTTTGGATTCCGGGCGTTCTAATTTTTGGCCTGATTGCGCTCCCCTGGTACTTGCTCGTTCAACTGCGCAATCCGGAATTCTTCCGCATCTTCATCTGGCAGCACAACTTTGCTCGCTTTGGGACCAACCTCTACCACCACCCGCAGCCGGTCTGGTTTTACTTGCCCGTGATTCTACTGGCACTGGTGCCGTGGACCATCTTTGTGAGTGCTGCAGTACTGGAAGCGATTCGCACCTGGTGGTCCGGCCGCAAGTCCCTGACGCCTACCGATAAGGACTTGAGCCTGTTTCTTCTGATCTGGCTCCTCCTGCCCGTCATTTTCTTCTCTCTGTCCAGATCCAAATTACCGGGATACATCTTGCCTTCGGTACCGGCGGGTGCGTTGCTGCTATCCGAATATCTGCATCGAGGCGCATCAGACGGAGCCTCTCCACCTCGCTGGTTGTTTGTTCTCCATTCCATGGTTGCGGCGGCTCCGATCGCGCCCGCGCTCATGATCCAGTACATCCTCGTCCAGCACAGATGTCCCTGGGGACGCGGCGGCATGGTGGCAGCGGTCGTAGCTCTCGCTGTCGCCATCGGAATGGCAGCGACGCTGTCTCGCGGTTCCGGAATGCCTCTGTTCCGATTTGTGACGCTTGTGCCTGTGGTGCTAGCCGTCGCTGCGATTCTCCGCATCGGTGGTCCGAGCTTTGACGCGACGCTCTCCGCGCGGCCTCTGGCCCAGGAACTCGCCAGCATGGACACAAAGCACCTTCCCGTTGCCGTGCTCGGAGTCTCTCGCGAAACCGACTACGGTCTCACCTTCTATCGCAACCAGATCCCGGCACACTATGAACTCGGGCAAATCCCTTCCGGCGAGCATCTTCTGGTTGCTCCTGAAGGGGCCGAGCCGCAGATTGCGAAAGTAACGCCCGACCGCCGAGTCTCCCATCTGGGTAACTTCGCGGCCCAACACCTCGAGTATTACTGGGTCTCGGCTCCGGGAGTGATGTCGGACATGCACCACTAAGCGCGCTCGCTTGAGCCCCCGAACCTTCTTCATAACCGTTGCGCCCTATACCCGTTTGCGTACTCGCGCCTCACGCACTAGACTTCCCATTTCGCGCGCCGTGAGGTGCGGCATAATGGCGCAAGCTGAACCCATACGCCACAGGAGCCCCGTGGAGATCCTCGATCTCAGGCACTTTTCCTCTGTCGACCTGCGTCCTCTTTTGGAAGATGAAACCCGGGCATGGGCACGCCTTCTCTCCTGGGACTACTCCGGCTCCTCTGACATGATCCTGCGCTACGTCGACTCCAAGATTCTTCCCGGCTACGCCGCCATTGAGCGCGGGCGCATCTTCGGCTATTCCTTTTTCGTTTATGAGGGAAGCAAGGGAGTGATCGGCGATCTGTTCGTCTCCGATTCCAACCGGGGAAATCACGTGCGCGAGGTGGAAGAAAAGCTGCTCACCCACGTCATCGAGACGCTGCAGCAGTCACCCGGCATCCATCGCATTGAAGCGCAGCTCCTCGTACACGATACAGGTGCAGTGGCGCGGCCGTTTCTGAATCAGGGGTTTCAGCGCCACGCTCGGCTCTTCATGGCTATGCCGCTTGCCCGCCCCAGCCCCACGCCGGTGTCGCATCCGGATATCGAATTCCGTCGCTGGGAGGATCACGACTATCAGACCGCGGCTGCGCTCATTACGGCTGCTTATCGTGGCCATGTGGATTCGCAGATCAATGACCAATACCGTACCTTGAGCGGCTCGCTGCGTTTTCTGAACAATATCGTAAGGTTCCCGGGGTGCGGTCTGTTCGACGTAGACTCTTCCTTCGTTGCGTTCCACCGGGCAACTCGAAACATGGTTGGCCTCATCCTCTGTTCACGGGTGCGCCACGACGTTGGCCATGTCACCCAGGTATGTGTGTTGCCGGAGTATCGTTCTCGCGGGATTGGAGAAGTGCTGCTCGCGGCCACGGCCAACAATCTGCGCCGACGCAGCTTCTCCCAACTTTCCTTGACCGTCACCGAGGCAAATGCGCGCGCCGTGGATCTCTACAAACGTCTGGGTTTCACGTCGAACCGGGTGTTCGACGCGTTTGTGTGGGAAGGGTAACGGCGGGAAGAGCAACTAATAAGGGATTGCGCAATCCAGGGAAGCTCTCTCCAGGTTTGTCACCCCGGGATCTGCAGTTGACCTGGTGTGGGTCTTGCAGATTCCTCGCGCCAAGTTCGGGCGCTCGGAATGACAAACATATCGAACTACATTGCGGGATCGAGCAAAGCTGCGTCACTATATTCATGATTATGCCGTGCTCAGGAAGAGGTTCCGTATCGTATCAGGGCGTGCCTTCAGGCACGCCGTCACTTGCCGTCTATCCGTGAGCCTTCAGGCGCTGAAAACACAAATTTGATTTGTTTGGCAGACCGTCGAAGCGAAACCAGCTGAAACCCCTATCTCCGGATCAGCCACATCGCCCAGCCGGCAACGAAGACTCCCCCTACGAACATGGCGAAGCAGTAGAGGCCGTATCGAATCTGCTCACGTGACGTACTACGCTGTGTGATGCCGAAAACCACCGAGGCGAACACGGCGAACAAAACTGCGGCGCTGAAATGGGTCAGGGTCATATCAGGATTTCTTGCCGATCGCAATGTGGTATGCATCAGCCGCGCTGATGAAGTTCAACAAGCCGGAGACGATCAGGAACTTCGTCCCGTAGTCTGCGGTGGCGTGAGCAATCGCTCCTTGCCCCCAGTCCATCGCGCGGGTCAGGATGTACAAGCCGCCTGCGCCCACATCGCCCACGAATCCCAGGATGTCGAGAATATCTCCGCCGTTCGGTTTGTAGACGCGGCCCTGCATCGCCAATCCGAGCACGAACATGGCAACGATCGACGCCATCAGCAACAATCCGCGAATCCACTTTTTCTGAATGAGATGTCCTGCGCCCGGAATTAACCAGCCCAGCGCGGGAGCCACTACAGACATCGTCGTAATCTCGGCCGGCGGCGTCGAGACCCCATTCTTAGGTTTTGCCGTTGAAGAATTTGCCATCAGATAATTACGATCTCACGTTGGATTTTGCCGGTGACCTCGGCCGACTTCGGCCGCACCAGCACGTTCACTTCGGTACGCACACCGAACTCCGGCAGGTAGATGCCGGGCTCGATCGAGAAGCAGGAATTCGGCAGGATGCGCCGCTCATCGTGGATTTCCAGATCATCCATGTTGGCGCCGTTTGCGTGAACCTCGGTCCCGATCGAATGTCCGGTGCGGTGGATAAAGTAATCGCCGTAACCCGCCTTCTTGATATGGCCGCGGACGGCCTGGTCAACCTCCCAGCCAGCGATCTGGCGCCCGGCTGAGACAGCATCCTGTACCGTCTTCACTCCCGCGTCACGTGCGTCGCGTGCGATCTCGAATATCTGCCGGTGCTTGTGTGAAGGAGCCTTGCCCACGAATCCTGTCCACGTGATGTCGTAATACACAGCTTCAGGTTTGTTCTGTTTGGCCCAGACGTCGAGCAGCACGAAATCGCCTTCACGAATGGGAGACGAACCGTCTGCATGAGGCTCGTAGTGCGGATTGCCGCTGTTCTTGTTCACGGCGACGATCGGCGGGTCATCGGTAACCAGATTCTCCCGCCCGAAGGCTTCCATGAACCATTGCTGCATTCCGTGTTCGGTCGTGCCGCCATTGCGCACCCGCCGGCCGATTTCTTTGAACGCCTCAGCGGTGATCGGGTCGATAAGATCCCGTGCGGCGAAATGAGTCTTGATCTGCTCATCGGTCCAGGTGGCCTCGAACTGGGCAATCAAGTCGCCGGAGCTCACGATGTTCTTGCCCAATCCTCGCACCAGATCCAGCGTTCCGCCGTCGACCAGCGACACGTAGAAAATCAGATTATTGGGTGAGTACTGCATGGCGATGTCGCGGTAAGCCGACAGAAATTCCTTTAACTTGTCGAACAACTCCTGCCATCCCGCGTATTGCAACTTGCGCCCGGGCAGGGAATCGAGATGCCCGGCTTCAATCTTGTGTACCAGTTTGAGAGGTTCGCCCTGGGCTGGGATCAGGTAAAACCAGCGGCGAGTCACCATCAGGCTCTGAGGCAACCCCAACAGGCGATAGGCAATGGGATCGCGATGATGGTGATCGTAAAAGAGCCAGGCGTCGATATTCCGTTCGCGCAGCGCAGACTGGATGGCGGGAAGGTTCATGGGCAAACATCTATTCTAAACAAGGCCGCGCTTTTGCGCGAATCAGAGGCGAATGGTGCGGTGAGTCTCGGGGCGAAAACCGTTCTGCGCATCGTTATACGACGCTTTCGATCTTGGTTCGTATCAGGGCATGCCTTCAGGCATGCCGAAATTAGCAGTTTGTGGATGTGCCTTTAGGCGCTGCTGGACGAAACTCCCTTTTATCCCGAACTCGGGCTGCGCCTTGCTCCTATGCCCCCAAAATCTTCTTGCGGGTCACCGGCGGCAGCGTCTCGCACGCGGTTCGCAGCACCAGTCGCGGCGCGTTCCCGCGAATTTTCATCAGATACGGCACCGTCTTCTTCGCGTCCGCCTTCGCGGTTTCCCGCAGCAGCCACCCCAGGCCCTTCTGCACCATATCGTCTTCATCGGAGAAGAGCATGTTCGACAGTCGCACAATCTCCGGAAAGAACATCTTCTGCCGTGTACCCTGAATCAAAGCCACACACGCCGCCCTCCGGTGCCAACGCCGGGGCGATTTCGCCCAACGAAAGACACTAGCCGCGCGCTTCGGCTCCGCCGCAATCATCGGCGCGATCAGGTAGTGCACCAGCCCATCGTGATCGGCCCAGCTGCTGATGCGCGCGAGCCACGACTCAAACAGCCGAAACTCGCTCTCACCCAGATCCGTGGCCAGCGTCTGCAGAAGAAAAACTGCAAACACCCTTTCCTCCAGAACTCGCCCTGAGAAAAGTTTGTCGGCAACCTGAACCAGGAACTCCAGTCCGCGTTCCTTCAGAATTGTCCGGCGAAACCGAACCGCCACCTTGCGCAGCTCCGCCGTGTACCATCCCCGCGATTTTATTTCCTCTTTGAAGAACCATTGCACGCCTTCCGCGTGCGGCGCCGAGCCTCCGTCTTTCAGCACTCGCCGGATGTGCGCCGCAATGTACGCTGGAGTGATCTTGCGCTTAGGCATGGCCACCAAATCCTAAAGGGAGGGCACGGCTTTTAGCCGTGCCGAAAGGCGCCCGTTTATTTTGTCATTCCGAGCCGTCCGTAACTGCGCTTGCGCGGCGAGGACCAGAGGGGAATCTGCAGTGCCTTCCTGCGCTTACGAGGCACGTGGGCTTTGACACGCCGAAACAAGCTCCGAAACCGGCTCGTCAAACCTACGACACTATCTCCCCACTCGCCGCGGTTCCGACCATCCGATCATAGATCCACAACAGCGCCGCTGTGACCAGTCCGACCGCCGTTACTACCCACCAGATTCGTTCAGGCTGATGTGTCACCTCGCCAAAATGGTGGACCAGTGTGCCCCCGAACCAGCCGCCGATCAAAGATCCGATCCCTATCGGCAGGAAAGCAAATCCCATGTACGTGCCCTGCTGTCCGGCTGGAGCTAGCCGCGAAATGTATTCGTAATAGCGCGGGGCCTGAATGATCTCACCGAGCGCGAGCACAAAGAGAGACAGAACCGCGGCCCATATCGTTGGCCGGGATGCCAGAATCAACCAGGAAGCCGACGTGATAACCGTTCCCAAAATAACCGCCTGAAATGCGGGAATCTTGCGCGTGAGGTAGTTCATCGCGAGCGTGAAACAAATCACCGTCAGCCCATCCGTGACCAGGATGATCTCAACATCCGCCTTCGCGCTGATGTACCCGTGGATGTACCCCGGCAGGCTGATGTATTGCTGCCAGAAGACGATCCAGTAGCCGGTGAAGATCACCAGGAACCACATGAACCGGCTAAGCCCGGCGAGAACCAGCGCCAGAAGTCCGCACCATATCCACCAGGGCACGTTGAACGTGGGATAGAAGAGCAGGCCGATTCGCAACAAAAGAGCGATCGCCAGTACCGGCAAAACCAGCCGGTGGTTTCCCAGCACGACGCAGAAATTCCGCGCCACCTCAGCCATCGAAGGCGGAGGCGCATCGCCCGCCTTGCGCGGTTCGCGGAAGAAAAACAGGACTACGAAGAACATCGCAAACACGCTCAGCGCCGCCACCCGGTAAACATTCTCCACACCGAGGTGGCGATGCGACCACGACGCGAAATACGGGCCCGCAGCGCCGCCAATATTCACCAGTGTGTAGTAAATCGAATAGCCAATAGACCGTACGTTCTCCTTGGAAGCCCGCGCAGTTGTGCCTACCACGCAAGGCTTCACCAATGAGATGCCGAGCGCCGGAAGCATCAGAATGAATCCGACAAAAAGCCCGATTGGCACGACGTTGCGTACGGGCGCCAGCCAGGGTGCGCCGATCGACCCGATCAGAAAGTACGCGACGGCCAGGATGAGATACGCGATCGAGAGTGCCCGCCGGAAGCCCAGACGATCCGCGGCAGCGCCCCCGAAAATGGCGAGGAACCAAACCATCCCACCAAAGATTCCCGTCAGAGTCCCGGTCTGCTCGGTGGAAAAATTCAGCCGCTCCTGCAGGTAGAGGGCAAGCGAAGCGAACGCCCCGTAGTAGGACAGCCGCTCAAAAATTTCGCTGATGTTTGCGACCCAGAACGGCCGCTCAAATCCGGTGCGAATCTCCTGCAGGCGCTCGGAAAAGGACAAGAAGGGCTCCTGAGTTCAGATGCCTAACCGCCGGCGTACTTCTTCGGCAGATACACCGGCCACGCGAATCACTTTGTTCCGGCTGCTTTGGCCGGCAGCAATACTAACGGAGGAACGCGGCACATTCAAAACTTCCGCGAAAAACTCGATGCAGGCCTCATTGGCTCGGCCTTCCACGGGAGGAGCAGTTAATGCAACTTTGAGCGCATCGCCCACTTCGCCCGTGATTGCATTCTTTCTCGCACGCGGATGAACTTTTACGGCAAAGGTCGCGCCCTCCCGTGCATCGCGAATTTGAATCACTGAAGAATTTCCTCTGTGTCCCCTGTGTCCTCTGCGGTTGGGGTTTGTGTGGTTAAGGTTTCTTTCGCTCCCCGAATATCGCCGTGCCCACCCGCACGCACGTCGATCCCTCTTCAATAGCAACCTCGAAGTCGTGCGACATGCCCATCGAAAGCACGCTCATATCTACCGCCGGCAACTTTTGCGCCGCAATCCTGTCTCGCAGTTCCCTCAGCTGGCGAAAATAAGGCTGCGCCCGCTGCGGATCTTCCGAATAAGGAGGAACCGTCATCAGCCCGCGGATCGCCAAATGATCGAGCCTCGGAGCGGCTTCGAGAATCGCAGCTTGTTCCTCACCATCGGGCACGACGCCACTCTTGGCCTCCTCGCCACCGACATTCACTTCGATCAGAATAGGCAACTTCTTCCCGAGACTCCCCGCCGCTGCGTTCAATTTTTCCGCTAGCTTGAGCGAATCGACCGAATCCACCGCCCCGAACAACTCCGCCGCTTTTGCCGCCTTGTTGGTTTGCAGATGTCCGATCAGGTGCCACTCCGCCTCAGCCAGATCGGCCACCGCTTGGGCTTTCCCCGCGAACTCCTGCACCCGATTCTCGCCGAACCATCGCACGCCGGCTTCGTAAGCTTGAAGAATAAGTGGCGGCGGGTGCGTCTTGCTGACCGCCATCAGCGCGATTTCTTCAGGATGTCGCCCCGCCCGTCGAGCCGCAGAAGCTATCCGCTGCTTCACGAGCTTCACATTTTCGGCAATGGACATCGAAGTCAGAAACTGAGAAGGACACGATGGGGCACGAAGGAATCCTGCTTGGTATCGAACATCCTTCGTGGTCCTTCGTGTCCTTTGTGGTTCAAAAAACGAAACCGGTCGTCATCCGCCGCGCACTCGCCGCTACATGATCGCCGTCGGTGGCGCTGGATCTTCCGGCCTTCCCGCATTCGCCAGCGGAACGCGGACCATGACCACGACTAACACCACCAAAGCCGTAACGGCTGCCCAGACCGGCGCAGTCCAGTGGACCAGCGTCACATCTTTACCCGATCCCACAAATCCCGCGATCACGAGCCCGCAAAGCGCCTCGCCTGCAATCATCCCTGAGGCCGTCAGCACGCCTGCATTGTCGACCCGCGCCTTCTGTGCATCGTTGAACCCACGGCGATCCCGCAGACTGTCCGTTACCCAGCGGATCAACCCACCGACAAAAATCGCAAACGTCGTCCCCAGCGGCAGATACATGCCCACCGAGAACAGCATCACGCTCTTCACTTCGATCATGATCATGGCCAGCCCGAGCAGGATCCCCACGATCACCAGCGGCCACGCCATGTCGCCGCCCACGATTCCTTTCGAGAGCATCGCCATCAGTCCCGCCTGCGGTGCCGACAAAGCCGGACTGCCAAAGTGATACGCCTTGTCGAGAATCGCCAGCGGGAAGAACAGCACCAGAGATGCGACTACAACTCCCAACAGGTCGCCGATCTGCATCTTGGACGGTGTGCCTCCCAGAATGTGGCCCACCTTCAAATCCTGCAACATTTCTCCAGCCACGGCCGACGAAACGCAAATGACCGCCGCCACTCCCAGCACCGCAGCTACACCGCCTGTGCCTGAAACCCCGAGCGCTACCATCAGCAGCGCCGCAATCACCAGCGTGCACAGCGTCAGTCCCGACACGGGATTATTCGACGATCCAATCATCCCCACCAGGTTGCCCGAGACCGCGGCAAAGAAAAATCCGAGAATGAGCATCACCAGAGCAGCCACGACCGACCCGGAAATCACCTGCGAACTGGTAAGAGTTCCGGCACTGCTGATGAAGTAGTAGTACAGCCCGATCATCGCAATGAATACGACGCCCACACCAGCAAAGATAACCTTCGCCGGCAGGTCACGCTCCGTGCGGTTGCTGGCAGCATGCGCCGCTGCCGATTTCTTCAGATCCGACACCGCCCGGCCCATCCCGGCTGCCAATTGCTTCCTCATCTTGAACAGGGTGTAGGACGCTCCCACCAGCATGCCTCCAACCGCGATCGGTCGCACCACCGAGTAGTAGATGGCCTGCGCCAGCAGCGGCCACGCCAACGTATGTCCCTCAGGTTGCGCCGCCTGGACGTACGGTCCCACGGTGAAGGTTAGAAGTGGAACCAGCAATCCCCAGGCGAGAACGCCGCCTGCAAAGTTCAGCGCCGCCAGCCGCGGCCCGATGATGTACCCCACTCCCAGGTATGCAGGGCTGACATCCGGCGCCGTGAATATGGTCATCCCGCCAGTCACCGTCGTAGCCACATTCGGATTCGTACTCGTTCGCAGCAACAGCCGCTTACCCAGCGCGCTGATATTCACCGGAAACGTATTGTTCGCCGAAAAAACGTTGACGGCGCCCAGCAGGTACATGAACCCGCCGAATCCCATGTTGGAGAAAAGAACCTTCGCTGCTTTGGATCCCTGCTGTCCGGCCTTGTGAATCTCAGACGCCGCCACCGATTCCGGATAGGGAAGATCCGGATCTTCCACCATCACGCGTCGCAAAAGCGTTACGAACAAGATGCCCAGCGTTCCCCCGATCACCATCAGCGCAACTGAATTCCAGTATTTCTCCCTCGTCAGTCCCGGCCACAGTCCCGCCATCACGAACGCCGGGATGGTGAACACGGCGCCCGCCGCCACTGACTCACCAATCGATCCCACGGTTCGGGCGATGTTTTCTTCGAGCAGCGACCCCTTCATCAGCCGCAACAACGCCATCCCGATAACCGCCGCCGGGTAGGTGGCGGCGATCGTCATCCCAGCTCGCAGGCCCAGGTAAGCGTTCGCCGACCCCAGAATCGCCGTCATCACCAACCCGATCAGCACCGCCCGGAAGGTGAATTCCTTCATCTCCATGGTTTCTGGGACGTAGGGTTTGTGCTTGCGCTGGCCTTCGGCCGGCCGCGCTGTGGTTTGAGTGCTCATCGATGAAAACCTCGTAAATGGCTATTTACCGTCGATATAGCAGGACGGCGCACCTTAGCATGGGGTCCGCCTGGTTTACAAGTACGATGCGCACCCATGGCCTCTTGGCCATTCTGGTACTTGTGCTTTTTCCCGAATCTTTCAGGGTCCGCTTCCGGCAGCCTGGAGATAGAATTAGGACAAACGGGTCATAAAGACGTTGTTCCGCCTCCGGCCGAGCATGTGAGGTCATGTGGTGCAAGCAGCTTCCAGCCGTGGAAATTGGGTCCAAGCACTAACACAATTCAGCTGTCCCCACTGCGCCAGTTCAGTCGGATTTTGCTCCCGGCGGCGCACGTTCTTCGAGAAGGTCATACTGCCATTCTTCTTGCTGAGGCCAGTGCGATGTGGCCAATGCTACCGAAGGTCTTATCGCCCGGTATTCGTCCAGGTCGAGAAGCGCAGTCCGACGGTCCGCAGACCAAAGGAGCAAGACTCCCGTTCTACCGGAGCTGGCAGCCGCGTTGCGTGACGTGAACTACCCCGTTATACTGGTGAGGATTCGTCCTGGTTGGAGCCCCGATGCCTGCCGGGCGATGGGAGGGTCGTCTTCAGCAGTAGCCGGGACATAACTCGGGCTCCCCAGGCCAAGGTCGCAAGCGAAGGTAGTTCCATTGTCGCTTGGGCCGAGCAAATGGCCGAAAGCCTCTTCGCGACGCTGTTCCCCTCCGATTGCCGTCTTTGCGGTGCCCCCCTCCTGAAAATTTCACGCTTGCCGGTTTGCGAGGATTGCCTCTCCGCCATGCGTCCCATCGCCAGTGGTGTCTGTTCGGTTTGCGGCGAGGCGCTGCTGAGCCCTTACGCTTTCTCTGACCCTCACGGTGACCCGCGCTGCGGATTGTGCCGGCGCATGGACCCGCCTTTTGCTAAGGCCGTGGCCTACGGCAGTTATGACGGCGGCCTCCGTGAGCTGATCCAGCTTTTGAAGTATGAACAAGTCCGGCCCGCCGCCAACGTTCTCGGGCGCATGCTGGCCGAGGCGATTGCGTCTCTTCCACAGTCTTTCAGAGATATCGACGTTCTGGTGGTTCCCGTTCCCCTGCACGATCGCAAGCTCCGCCAGCGGGGATTCAACCAGTCCGAGTTGATCGCTCGCGTTGCGGTGAAGCTACTTCCTGCGCTTCCAAAGTTAACCATGACTCCGCGCCTGCTCGAGCGCCGCCGCGAAACCCAGTCTCAAACCGGACTGACCCGTCATCAGCGGCGCGAAAACATGCGCGGCGCGTTTGCGGTCACGGATCCGGCTGCTTTACAGCGGCAAGAGATTCTTCTGGTGGACGACGTCTTTACCACAGGAACGACCGTTTCCGAGTGTGCGCGTATTCTTCGCCGCGCCGGTGCGGCTCGCGTTTGGGTGGCCACCGTTGCTCGCACCCTGAAGGTGGAAGCGCAACATGCCATAGCTGACGACGAAGAGAAGACTCGGAATGCTTTGGCGGCTCACGTCTGAAGGTCGAGAGTGTTTGGATGTTCGGGGATTTTGGGGTGATAGCGTTCTAGAGATATGTCAGGTAAGTTTCACAACTCGATCAGCGTCGGCCATGGCGCCGTTCATCCTGCCATCCTGATGGGGGCGACCCATCTGGATAGCGATGGCCACGCCTTGCATGCGCCTGTTCTTGTGCTCAATGCTTCGTATGAGCCCATCAACGTCTGTGCCGCTCGTCGCGCCATCGTTCTCGTGCTGAAGGGCGTCGCGATGACCGAAGAGGAGAACGGCCACTTCCTGCACGCCGCCCGGCTAGCCCTTCGCGTTCCCTCCGTGATCCGGCTGCTCGAATACCGCCGTATTCCGCACCAGAGCCGCGCCCTGTCGCGCAAGAACATCCTTCTTCGCGACCGCAATACTTGCCAGTACTGTGGCACGCTTTTGCCTTCGGGTGAACTGACTCTCGACCACGTGATTCCGCGCTCGCGCGGAGGCCTTTCCACCTGGGAGAATCTCGTGGCCTGCTGCCACCCCTGCAACCGCCAGAAAGGGAATCAGCTGCCCGCGGAAGCGGATATGAAACTGATGCGTGAGCCGCGCTCTTTCAATCTCCACACCAGCCGCCACATCATGCGCCTCATGGGACGCTCCGACGATAAGTGGCGTAAGTATCTCTTCTATTAAGGTTTCAAGGGTTCAAAGTTTCAAAGGTTCAAAGATCACAGACCGAAGCTTCAGAATAGGTCACGATAGCGCCGAGAGAGACTTGTGGCGCGTTCCTATCGAGATTTACTGGTCTGGCAAAAAGCAAAAGCCCTGTCTGTTCACGTTTATCGCGAGACGGAGAATTTCCCAAAATCAGAGATTTATGGATTGACCTCGCAGATTAGACGGGCTACGGTTTCGGTAGCCTCAAATATCGCCGAGGGCCAAGGCCGACTTACGAAAGGCGAGTTTCAACACTTCCTTGGACAAGCCCGTGGCTCTCTCCTGGAACTCGAGACACAACTTTCGATTGCGTGTGATCTCGGCTATCTTGATGGTCAAGCCCATGCGCTTCTTGACAGTCAGGCATATCAAGTTCTCGGTCTTCTTAACCGGTTGTTGGAGTCCCTGCGAACAGCCAAAAGAGCATGAAGTTCGCACCCTGAAACTTTGCAACCTTGAAACCTAGAAACCTAGAAACTTTATTTCTTCTGCTCTTCTGGTTTCTTCTGCTGATCTTTCGGCAGCTCCTGACCTTCGTAGGTGATCTTGACGTTCGCTCCAAATTTCTTGTAGTTGGAATACTTCACGATTTCGCGGATCCGCACTCCGCCCGTCGCGAAGTTCAGCGTGTCATCTGCCCGCGTGTAGGTTGGGAACCAGTACTTGCCGTCAATCTGCTCACGCCAGGTGGTGAAACTGGGAAACAGATTCTCCTGCCCTCTCTTGTTCTTGTGGAGGTCGGGCACCGTCTTGCCGTAGGTTTTCACAATCTGGAAATCGTGGTCGTCCACCCAGATGCGCCCCTGGAAGTATCGCTTCTTGCCCTCGATCTGCTTCGGCGCGATGTCGAATACATAGCAGTGGAGTTCGTCCTCCGACTGCTGCCCGACGTACAGAATGCTGTATTCGTTGATCTCGTCGCTGGTCAGCACAAACGGCAGCCGGTTCTCGATGTCGTCGATATCTTCTTCCGTCATCATGATGCGCTGCAACGTTGCCTGCGGGGCAAAGACCACGTTCTTCACCTTGTGCCCCTTGTCATCGAAGGTGACGTCGAACACCTGCTGGTACTCTCCGTCCACCGTATCGCCTTCCAGCGTCTGTACCCGCACATCCTGGCGGTAGGTGTACTGGTCGCGCGCTTCCTTGAATTCCTTTTCCTTGGCTGTGAAGCGATGAATGATCTCGTCCGTGGTGATGCCCTTGGGTTCCGATTTGTCGAGCTGGCCTTCCTGCCCGAAGGCGGCTGCCGGGAGAACCAGAAGAATAGCGGTGAACAAGGAAGATAGCGCACGTGCGCGCGCGAAAGATTTCATACGGGATAGTTTATCGAATTCGGAAGAAAAACGTTCGACCGCAACCTTCCTACCCCTGAATCCCGGGTTGAGGACCAGAAGTAGGAAAGCTGCAGTTCTGCCTGCTTTCTTAGATGCATCTTCCCGGCCCGAGTTGCCGCGAAAATCGTCATCCTCAGTTTCAAGCGGTGTTCCGCTGCAGCGACAAGTTTGTAAAGTTCGGTAAACGGATTGTCATCCCGAGCGGGATGCTTGTTCTTTTGCCGAACGAGAGCTTGTCCTGAGCGAAGTCGAAGGAGACCTGAGCGAGCCGTGCGATGTTGATGCGATACGGCGGCCCGGTGAGCCGATGTTCCGTATCAGGGCATGCCTTCAGGCGCTGCGTTTCTACAGCGTGTTTGCGTGTGGCACGGCTTTTAGGCCTGCTGCCAGTCCCCTCCATAATTGTCATCCCGAGAGAGGCGTTTGTTCTTTTGCCGAACGAGGGACCTGGGCGAGCCGTGCGAAGCGTCGCGTTCTTTGCGACGCAATAACGCACGTTTGGCTCGCATCCCTATAAACCTCTCCCACCCCCCCATCACATCCCCTTCCACCCGGATGGTTTACACTACCCCGTTTCCCGGCGGAGGCACTCATGCGTCGTCTCTTCGGTTTTGGCTTCGTATTCTTGTGGGCATTTTGTCGTGCGCAACCGCATTTTCCCAGGCTAAGCACCCTTTCACCTTTGACGACATGATGGCCCTCAAGCGTCTCGGCGAACCCGTACCCTCGCCTGACGGCAAGTGGGTGCTGTTCAGCGCCGTCGATGTGAGTCTCGCGGCCAACACCAAGACGCCGCACATCTGGATCGTTCCCCTCGCTGGCGGCCAGGAGCGGGAGATCATCGCTGACCAGAATGCCGACCGGCCCCGCTGGGCGCCCGACGGCAAGCGCTTCGCATTCATCTCCAATAAGGAAGGTGGCTCGCAGGTCTGGATCGCCGATTTCGACGGCGCCGCTGGCACCGTCACCGGCGTACACAAACTCACTGCAATCGCGACCGAAGCCGGCGGCGAACTCTGGTCGCCCGATGGCAAGAATATTCTGTTTACTTCCGATGTTTATCCCGAATGCGATGGTACCCCCACGGAAGAACAGAACTGCAACGCGAAAAAGCTGAAAGAGGCCGAAGACTCGAAGGTCAAGGCGCTCATCTTTGATCGCCTGCTCTATCGCCACTGGAACGCGTACAAAGCGGGCAAGCGCAGCCACATATTCGTGGTGAATGCACCACCCGCAGGCGTTTATGACCAGTTCTCCAATCCCAGCCCCCGCGATCTCACCCCTGGCAATTATGACGCGCCCGTTTTCTCGCTCGGCGGGCAGGACAACTACGCCTTCTCGCCCGACGGCCAGGAGATTTGCTACGCCTCGAACCACGACAAGGTCGAGGCCACTTCCACCAATAGCGATCTGTGGATCGTTCCGGTCCACGTAGGAGCGGACGCCTCGTCCGCCCAGTTTGGCGCAACCAAAGAACATCACCGCCGACAATCCCGCATGGGACGGCTCGCCGCTCTACTCGCCCGATGGCAAGTACATCGCGTATCGTGCGCAGCAGCGTCCGGGATACGAGAGCGACCGCTTCCGCTTGATGCTGTATGACCGGAAGACGGGAAAAGGAAGAATCTGATACGGAGTGATAATTGGATCGCTGGGTGGGGACTTGGTCTATGGAGACCGGATTCGAAGATCATCTGTTTGTCACGGCGGAAGCCGACGGCAAGTCGGCGATGTATCTGTCACGTTTGTGCTCGAGGATGGCCAACGTTGCAGGGAGCCCGTTTCCCCGAGATTTGAACGAACAAAGATTCGCCCTGATTACCGGGTGACGGTAAAGACTTATGCTCTTCACGCGCAATGCTATCTCGCTTGCCGACCGAGCTCTTTATCGCGCTGATGGTGAATCGCTCCAGCGGGCCGAGTGGAATGAAAGCGGAACTTCCAGCGCAAACCGGATCTCTGTAGCCGTTGCCGAAGTGCAAAGAGCAGCTAACTCATCTCAACGACGGCGTGCTTTCCCAAGTCGCCATGTCCCCAGTTCGAGCCGTTCTGGTTTTCCCGGCGCTAACGGCGACAAAGTCCAAGGCTTCCTCGTCAAGCCTCCCAACTTCGACGCCACCAAGAAATATCCCGTGAAGTTCCTCATCCACGGCGGGCCGCAGGGCGCCTGGGGAGACGACTGGTCCTACCGCTGGAATCCCGAACTCTTCGCCGCCAACGGATACGTGGTCGTCATGATCAACTTCCACGGCTCAACCGGCTACGGGCAGAAGTTCATCGACGCCATCAACGGCGACTGGGGCGGCGCGCCCTTCGAAGACCTCATGAAGGGCCTCGACTACGCCGAGAAAACTTACCCGTTCATCGACAAGGATCGCGAGTGCGCGCTGGGCGCGAGCTACGGCGGCTACGCTATCAACTGGATTCTCGGCCACACCGACCGCTTCAAGTGCCTCGTCTCGCACGACGGCATGTTCAACGCCGAATCCGCCTGGGGCACCACCGAAGAACAATGGTTCAACGACTGGGAATTCAAGGGCACGCCGTACACGAACCGCGAGATGTACCGCAAGTGGTCGCCACACGAGTATGCGACGAGCTTCAAGACGCCGACCCTCGTCATCCACGGCCAGCTCGACTACCGTCTCGACGTCAGCGAAGGTCTCCAGCTCTTCACCACACTTGCAGCGCCTGAACATTCCGTCAAAGATGCTGTACTTCCCCGACGAAGGCCACTGGGTGCTCAAACCGCAGAACTCACAGCTCTGGTACAAGACCGTGAACGACTGGGTGGACCAATGGCTGAAAAAATAGGCGACGCCTAAGAATTTGTGCCTGCGTTCTCTGACTGGGTTGTTATTAAGAATGCACTGTTATTAAGAATGAATTGTCATCCTGAGCGAAGCGACCCGAGTCACTTGTGACTCGGGCAGCAGAGTCGAAGGAGCCCGTGTTTGCCGGCGCTACCCACCGGCCCAAACGGGAATTTCTGCCACCGGCCCGCCGCTCTCACTAAGCCAGTGGGATGCCCCATGTCTCGCGCTTCTCGCGAAACGTGGCACAATCCCCCGCCCCCTTTCGGGATCGTCCACACGTGACCTTAGTACCTACCTTCGGTCGCTAAAGCTGAATTTCTTTCCCGCCGACGCCGATTTTTTAATGTTGTGACCACGCAGACGTATCGCCATTCCTGGGCCTGGGCTCTGGTCTGTTTTCTCTCGGTCATACGTTTGCCTTTGTCAGCCCCGCCGACGCCCCCGACACCACCTATCGCCGCACCGTTTCCGAGGTCCGCCTAACGTTTTTCGCCACCGACGAGCACAACCGCAACCTGGATTCGCTCACCAAAACCGACTTCGCCGTCGTCGACAACGAGCTGGTTATTCGCGACTTCCGCAGCTTCAGCCGGTCCGACGCAAACGGGCTCGACGTCGTCGTGCTCGTCGATTCCAGCGACTCCGTTCAGCCCCAATGCCAGCAGGAGATCGCCAACGTTCTCGACCTCCTTTCTCAGGGGCACTGGCTGCCCGACGACCGCATCTCCGTTCTCTCGTTTGCGGGCATGCAACCCAAGATCATTTGCAGCGGAGATTGCCGCGGCCCGGCCGTCGCCGATCGTTTATTCGCGCGTTCTCAAGGCGGAATGACCCCGCTCTATGACGCGGTTGTCTTCTCGTCTGACTTTGTTTCGCGTCGCCGTGAACCCGGCGTCCGGCCCGTACTCATTCTCTTTTCCGATGGCAACGACACTATCAGCAGAAATTCTGCCGCCGACGCTCTTCAGTCTGCTTTGACGGCCGAAGCGCAGATCTACACCGTCGACCTCAGTAATCCTAAATCCTTACCTCAAGGATCCGCCCTCCTGCAAAAGATGGCGGATGCCACAGGTGGCCGCTACTTTCATATCCGCGACGGCGCCACGCAAGTCCTGAGCGCCGTGATCGACGACTTACACGCAGCTTATATGGTCACCTACGCCCTGCCCAGCGGCGAGGCCGGACTGCACTCGGTACGCATTCTGCCAACTCACAACCTGAACCTGCGCTTTCGCAGCCGCCAGAGTTATTACCAGGGCGGCACTCACTGACTTTGAGGGATCATGAAACCGACACTTCTGCTCGTCCTGCTGTTCTCCGTGCCCTTGAGTTTCGGGGTCACCAAGAATTCGACGTACCAACATGGCACTGTGGTCCGCATGCGTATGGCCGACTGCATGTCCTCGCACCGCTTCATGACTGCGCTCTCGGGAGGCCCCACGCAGCAGGGCGGTGAGTCCTGCCCTGAATACACATTGATGACGGAGAAAGTCGTTTACGTCATCGTCGGCAAGAGTTCCGATCAGCTCATTCCGCTGGCTGAGACCATCGACTTTCGCCTGCAGAAAAACGAACTCGCCGTTCGTATCGATGACGCAAGTAAAGAGAGCCGCTTCTCGATCAAGGCCATGGCTCTCCGGTCCGAATGGGAGCAATCCCGCCAACGCGGAGACGAAGAGATCACCAGCTGGCTTAATCGCCACACGGAGCAGGCAGTGGCCATGAGGGCCAGCGAATAGGGCACTGGGGTCGACAACTCTAACCACCCGCTCGCTTCGCGCTAAGCGCGCGAAATCACCCTCCCTTTGGGGGAGAATCAGGGCTCGGCTGAACCGTCGAGCCCGCCGTCCGCCTTGATCGCTCCTAAATCATTGAAATCAAGTCGGCGACTCCGGTACCGGCGCATCCGCTTTGGCAAGGCGAGTGCCTTATGATAATGGGCGTGTCCTGCACGGCGGGGCGTCACCCTACAGTCTTAGGAGCGCGATGGCGAACCTATCCACCAACCCGACCCCACCCACCAACCCGGACCCATCCTCCGCCAACTGGCAGCAGAAGCACGTTTACATCCTCGCCGCCGTTTGCCTGCTGATGGGAGCGCTGCTCGGTTATCTCTTCCGCGGTTCTGCTTCGCCCCTCAAAACGTCGAACGCGATACCGACCGCTTCCGAGAGCCCGACGTCCACTACGACAGAACCCAGCGCGCGCCAAATGCCGACCCTCGACCAGATGAAGCACATGGCCGATAAGCAAGCCGAGCCCCTGCTCGTGAAGCTCAAGACTGACCCACGCAATCCCGGGCTCCTGACTCAGGTCGCGGCCATCTACAAGGCTACTCACCAGTTCCAGGAAGCCGCGAAATATTATGACCAAGCGGTACAGGCCGATCCCAGGAATGTCGCGACGCGAACCGAATTGGCCGCCTGCCTGTACTACACCGGGGACGTTGATGGAGCCATCAACCAGCTGCAGCAATCGTTGAAAGACAAGCCCAACGACCAGAACTCGCTGTTCAACCTGGGCATGATCCGGTGGCAGGGGAAGAAAGATTCCAAGGGCGCCATCGCAGCCTGGCAGCAGCTGCTGAAGTCGAATCCACAACTCGAGAGCAATAAGAAGGCTCAGGTCGAGAAGTTGATCGCCGATGCACAGCTAAGCCAGCCCAACTAAAGAGTGAGAGCGGCATAGTACTTCGGGCCGAGACAAAGAGTTCGGCCGCAAGCCCAATCGGCCCCTCCACTATGGTGACTTCGCCTTGAAGGTCGCCATCTGCATGACCCACAATCCGGCGCTATTCGCGGCTGTCGCACTGTAACTGCCGCTACTGCTGACAACCTCATCTTCGGCGATGTTCCCGTAAATGTTGATGATCCGACTGGTGAATCCTGACCCCGCTCCAGTGAAATGGTGGGCGGTGGCGCCCGCGCCAAAGATCAACTCGTTGGCTGAAGTCGTCGTGGCGGGGCCGCTGCTGGCAGTAGTCCCGCTGCTCGCTTGTGCCGCCGTAACGTCCAGAGGATTGGTCGGGTCGAGGCCGCTGTACTCCAGAATGCGCACGTCGGGATAAGCCGCCGCTTGGCTGAACTTGACGGTCACCGTATTGCTGCCGCCCACAATGTTCTTGGCGTAGTAAATAGACTGTTGCAGGGCTGTGTTGCTGGTCGGTCCCACCGCCCGGTTGTAGGTATTTCCGCTGCTGTCGGTGACCGAACTGATCGAGGAAGTATTGTCTCCCCAGCCCACGGCCACGACATTCAGATTGCCGGCAGTCTGTGCATTGAGGTAGGCGACCGCGACCGACGAGTTGAGAGGCTGAATCGTGCCTGGCCCCGAGTTGACTTGCACAAAAGCGATCGCGCTTGAAGCGGATTTGTAGGTATAGCCTTCCGCCAAGGTTCCGCTCTGGCCATTTTTGTTGGTGACCACTACATCCACAGGTCCGACCGCATGGGAAGGTGTGGTCGCCGTAATCGACGTACTGCTGACTACGGTCACGCCAGTGGCCGCCGTGCCACCCAGCGTCACGCTTGCTCCCGACAAGAATCCGGTGCCAGTGATGGTCACCGCAGTTCCGCCGTTAGCCGAACCCGAACTAGGCGAGATGCCAGTTACCGTGGGCGGATTGGGTCGGCGGAAAGTCGCCATCTGCATCACCCAAAGCCCGGTTGTGCTGTTAAGGGCCGTGGCACTGTAGCTGCCACTGCTACTGACAACCTCATCTTCCGCAATGTTCCCGAAAATGTTGATGATCCGGCTGGTAAATCCAGATCCCGCTCCCGTGAAATGACTGGCGGTGGTGCCCGCGCCAAAGATCAGCTCGTCTGTCGAATTCGTCGTGGCGAAGCCGCTACTCGCAGTAGTCCCGCTGCTCGCTTGTGCCGCCGTAACGTCCAGAGGATTGGTCGGGTCAAGGCCGCTGTACTCCAGAATGCGCACGTCGGGATAAGCTGCCGCCTGGCTGAACTTGACGGTCACCGTATTGCTGCCGCCCACAATGTTCTTGGCGTAGTAAATAGACTGTTGCAGGGCTGTGTTGCTGGTCGGTCCCACCGCCCGCGTGTACGTATTCCGGTTGCTGTCAGTGACCGAGCTGATCGAAGAAGTGTTGTCTCCCCATCCCACCGCTACCACATTCAAGTTCCCCGCTGTCTGCGGGTTTACGTAAGCGACCGCGACCGACGAGTTGAGAGGCTGAATCGTGCTCGGCCCCGAGTTGGCTTGCACGAATGGCGGGCTGCTCCCGATGGCTGCCGCCGTGTAGTTCGAGAACCCGTAACCAGCATTCGTTCCAGCACAAACTGGGTGGTTATACTTGCCCAGATAAAACCCCATTCCAGGATGCCCGCTCGCATACGTGCTATCTGTGACCTGGGTCTTCTGCACACCGTTGATATAGGCGGTAATGACGTTCCCAACGATTGTCGCCTTGAATGTGTCTCCGGTCTTGACCCCATAGGTCGCGCCCTGGAGGTTCGCGAGATACGTAAAGTTGCCATAGGCTCCATTCCACCTAACGATAATCAAATAGGAGTTCGCGTCGTCGGCTGCCTTTACCGAAATCTCGTATCCGGTCGCGACGTGAGGCGACAGGTTACCTCGAAGAACCAGCTCATTTTCTTGATGGCAGTTGTCATTCGGGCTTGGGTCATTGATCGTCGCCTGGGCTGTCTGATCTGGCCCCCAGGTGCCGGTTAGCAATGCCCATGAGTCCTCATAACCCTGTATTCCAGGATCGGTGCCAAAGGCAAACCCGGGAGTCGTTTGGACATTAGTCCAATCCAGACCTACTACTCCCCCATTGATCCATTCTCCGCCCTCGGAAATGGGGTTCTCGGTGAGAGGAAAACTTGTGGTGTAGGTTTGGGCTGTCGCTACGGCAGCCAACAGAAGAATGACAACGAGATATGTGGCTGGCAGCCGTTTGACCATCTTCATCTTGCTCATATTTAGCTCCTGCTTGTGTCGGAAGGTGCAGAGAGGATCTCAGTGATCGTCTGCACACTAACTGGGCCTGACCCGCGAGTTAATCTGCGCCACCCGCTCTTGCAACTGGCTCCGGCACTTTGAGGTTGAAGTCAGGGATAAGTGTCCGTAAGTCGGGTGGATTGGGAGCCGCCTCTTTCTTTGCCGAAGCACCTTTTCCCCGCGCACCGCCGGTTAGGCCGAAGGCGTACACTTTGCCGTCGTCTGAGCCGACATAGACCACTCCATTCGCGATTGCGGGCCTGGTTGACACACCACCGCCGGTGGCGTAGCTCCACAGCAAAGCGCCGGTACTGACGTTTAGGGCGTATACGTCGTTGCCGCCCACGATATAGACAATTCCATCCGCGACCGCAGGTGCGCCGCCGAGAGCAGAGCTCCACAGCAAAGCGCCAGTGCTGGCATTCAGGGCGAACAAGCCCCCCGGCCCGTCAGCATAGACCACCCCGTCCGCCACGGCGGGTTGAGCACCTTGTCCGCTCGGGTAGTCCCACAGAAGCGTGCCGGTACTGGCGTTCAGTGCATACAAGTTGCCGTCGTCACTTGACGCATAAACCACTCCATTCGACACGGCAGGGGAGGAATTAAAAGCACCACAATAGTCCCCGCATGATGATGTAAAGATCCAAAGCACCGCGCCCGTGCTGGCGTTGATTGCCGTTAAATTGGGGCTTATCAAGTTGCCGGTGTAAACCACTCCATTCGCCACGGCAGGCGAGTGATTTATTGAACTGTAGAAGTCGTCGGTCCACAGTGGAGCACCCGTGCTGGCGTTCAGCGCAGACACGTAGCCGGGGTGGAACGAGGCGACATAAACCACCCCGTTCGCTACTGCGGGCGAGGAAGCTATAGCGCCGTCATTTTCGTAACTCCAAAGCAGAGAGCCGGTGCTGGCGTTCAGGGCGGAGAGGTTGACGTTCAAGCCGACGTACACCACCCCATTCGCCACGGCGGGCGAGGAATAATTGCCCACACTCCCCCCGGGGTAACTCCATAACAGAGCGCCGGTGCTGGCTTTCAGCGCGTACACGTTGAAGTCGTCCGAAGCGACGTAAACTACCCCATCAGCGACGCTGGGCGAAGACTGCACAGCGCCGCCGGTGGTATAGCTCCACAGCAAGCCGAGGCCCCCAACTGTGCTGGGATTGAGCACGTTTTCATAGGGGTTGGCTCGCTTACCGTCTGACGTGAAGCCGAGCTGGCTCCAATTGGTGTTGACCAGAAATGGAGCTTGCGCACCAGTCTTCCCCGGACGCTGCACAGCGCTGACCCAATGTTTGCCCGGCAACGCTGACTTAGGAGTGCGAATGGCAACCTTGGAGAATGACCCCAGAACCGTTGGCGATCGCCTTAGCTTCGTCCTTGGTGTCGAAATAAATGTCGATCGCTGCGTGGGGCTTGAAGCCGCTACCGGAGACGAGCAGTTTGCTGGTGGGTGGCCCGCTTTTGGGTGAGAGTGAGACCGCCGGCTTGCCATAGCAAACTCCTGCGGCCAGCAGCACAACGATCGATAACCGACACACTCCCCTGGAGGCCCCGAATGCGACCATGTTTATGCTGCTCATAATTAGCTCCTGCTTGCGTCGGATGGTGCAGCGGGGAATCCTGCAAAATCGTCTGCACGCTGACCTGGGCCGGACCCGCGAGCCCTAACACGTCGCGCGAGGAGCAGAGGTGGGTAAAGCCACTGCAGAACGGGGAGAACTATTTTTTCGAAAAGCGGCGCGCACGAACGCTAGAAGGAGAGCGCTGCCTCGTCAATGGCACTTTAGTGGCGTATGGCCTCTCACCCCGTAGCCAGACTACGCTGAGGCCGGCATTTGAGTCAGTGACGAACGAACATCGCGGCCGCCTTGCGATGTTCCGTTCGACGATTGTGTCCCATTTCGGGAATTATCCCGGCGAGAAGTGGTGCCTGAGGCTGCTCCACCCCTCGCGGCGTTCGAAGGGTGGGAACCAGCTCCTTTCAGACCAGCTTCGTTTTCGACAGCGGCATCTCGCGAATGCGTTTCCCGGTGGCCGCGTGAATCGCGTTGTAAAGAGCGGGAGCGAAAGGTGGAACACCTGGCTCTCCCACGCCTGCAGGCGGAGCGTCGCTTTCGACGACGTACACGTCCGTGTGCCGCGGCGCGCGATCCATGCGTATCAGCTTATAGTCCCCGAAGTTGCTCTGGTTCACGACGCCGTTCGTGACCGTGATCTCGCTGAGCAGCGCGAGGCTTGTCGAGAAACTGGCAGCCCCTTCGAACTGGTTGCGAACGTTGTCCGGGGCGACGATCGTCCCGGCATCAACCGCGGTCCAGACGTTCGGGATTTTCACTTGCCCGTTGTCGTCCACCTCGACTTCAACCACCGTCGCGACATAGGTCAGGAAGCTGCGGTGCGCTGCGATGCCGAAGCCATGTCCCTTCCCGTTTGCACGCTTGCCCCATCCTGACCTTTCCGCCGCAATTTCCACGACGCGACGCAAACGCGCTGTATCGACCGGATAGTGTTTTGCCTCATCCTGCTCCTCGGTCTTGTATTCCAGCGGGACGATGCGTGGCGGTCCAATCAGACCCAGCAGGTATTGGACAGAATCCTGGTTGGCGGCGTTTGCCAGTTCATCCGCAAAGGAGTGAATGGCAAACGCGTGATAGATGTTGGCGACACTGCGAAACCATCCGATGCGGATGTACGCGTCCGCCGGTCCATTCTCCGCCCGATGGTTGGGAATGGCGAATGGAAGGTTGTTCCAGCCCAGACCCATCTCATCATCGGCATACTTCGCGTTGACGTCGAAAGTGGAGCCGATCGGTGGATAGACGGTGCGCTGCAGCCAGGCCGTCGGCTTGCCGTCCGGTCCGATCGCGGCCTTCAGATACATGGCAGCGACCGAGTGAAAGAAATCGAACCGGATGTCGTCTTCACGAGACCAGACCACCTTCACCGGCTTCCCCAGTTGTTTCGAGAGAACGGCTGCCTCCGCGACCTGGTCGGGTTTGGACTTCCGGCCGAAGCCGCCACCAAGCAGAGTGACGTGACAGATGACGTCCTCTTTCTTAATACCCAGCACGCCGGCAATCGTTTCCTGCACGGCCTGCGGGTTCTGCGTGGGCGCCCAGGCGAGCACTTTGCCATCGCGATATTCCGCTACCGCAACCGGCGGCTCCATAGAAGCGTGCGCCAGATGCGGCGTGTAGTACTCCGCCTCGATGATCTTGCCGCCCTTCGCGAACTCTGCGTCGACATTGCCAACATTGCGGACCACTTTGCCCGGCTGCCGCGACGTCGCTTCGAGAGTCTTGCGGAATGGCCCCGAGTTGTAGATCGAGTTAGGACTGGCATCCCAATCGATCTTGAGAGCTTTACGCCCCTCGAAGGCAGCCCACGTGTTCTCCGCAATCACCGCGACACCGCCGAGCGGTTGAAACTGGTGTGGCGGCTTGAACGGGCTGATGGTAAGCGTCTGCTTCACGCCCGCCACCTTGAGGGCACCCTTGTCATCGTAGGATTTGATTTTCTGCCCGAGGACCGGCGGATGCTCGACCGAGGCGTACACCATGCCGGGCATTTTGGCGTCCATGCCGAACGTGGCCTTGCCCGTGACGATGTCCGAGAGATCGAACAGAGCATTGTCCTTTCCGATGTAACGCCACTCCGAACGGTTCTTGAGCGGGACGTCCTCTTTCTTCGGAACCGGGAGCTTGGCGGCGGCAGGGACAAGTGCACCGTAGCCCACCTTCCGCCCGCTCGCTTTGTGCACGACGAAGCCCGGCTCGGTTGTGCACTCCTTCGCCGAAACCCGCCACTGCTGCGCGGCCGCGGTGATCAGCATGACACGACCGGTGGCGCCGATCTGCCGCATCTGATCGAAGAAGCTGCGCACCGAGTGCGAGCCGTCGGTATCCTGCTCGCCGTACTTGGGATCGCCGATCGCCTGGTCAATCTTCACTTTGGACCAGTCGGCATCGAGTTCGTCGGCCACGACCAACGGCAGAGCCGTGCGGCTGCCACAGCCCATCTCGGAGCGATGAGCGACGATGGTGACGGTACCGTCACCTGCGATGCCGAGAAAGATATCCGGCTGAAAAACCGGCGGGCCCCCACTGGACGCGTCGGCCCACAGCGGTTCGGGGACGAGGCGCGCGCCGAGCACAAAGGTCCCAGCGACGAAGGCGCCCCTGAGAAATCCGCGACGGCTGACATTCTGAAGGTTGTTCATGCTAGCTCCTTCGCAGCCTGGTGAATCGCCGCTCGAATGCGCTGGTAGGTTCCACAGCGGCACAGATTGCCGGACATCGCGGCATCAATCTGCTGGTCGCTGGGATTGTGATTCTGATTGAGGAGAGCGATGGCCTGCATGATCTGCCCGGTCTGGCAATACCCGCACTGCGGAACCTTGATCTCCATCCAGGCCTTCTGCACGGGATGCATTCCGCTGGCTGAGATCCCCTCGATCGTCGTGATGCTCGTTCCCTCCACCTCTTTCATCGAGACCGAGCACGACCGTACCGCATCGCCATTCTGATGAACCGTGCAGGCTCCGCACAACGACACACCGCAGCCAAACTTGGTGCCAGTGTAGCCGGCAATGTCGCGCAGGTACCACAGCAGCGGCATTTCCGGGTCGCCATCGTAGGTTTTTTCCGTGCCGTTCACTTTGAAGCGAATCATTTCTCCTCCGAGTGTACGAAGCAGACACAGCTTGTTTGCGATTGTCCTATCCTAGTCATCGACGCCTTAAGGTTCAATAGTGCAAGCGGATTCAAAGAGGGATAGGTGGTGGGCCGGACATCCAGGCCCGTCAAGCTACGGCTAGGCGACCGACTTTTTCTCGGGGCTCTTAACCTTCGGCGCCGGGACAAGCTCTCCCCGTTCGCCTTCTCCGGGAAGAACCTCGCGCAGCGCCCATTCGATGCGTCTCACGGCATCACGAAACATGGTCGCCTCTGCCGTGCTGTCGAGAGTGGACGGAACGGCGCATATGATCTGCAGGGCATTGCGAACGTGATGATTCATCAGCCGGATGGTTTGCAGCTTCTTCTCAATCTCGCGCTGACGCAAATGCTCGTATGCGAGTGCCACCAGCCCGGCAACAATGCCCGACAGGATGTTATCCAGGAACGCTAGCGACCCGTGAATATTGTGTTGGTTAAGCCAGCCGGCTAACAGGCTCCCGAAGGAAAAAACGCAGAAGCCGACGGCAAAGCTGCGGAATGCGCCCAGTCCGCGGTAGCGAACTTTAGGAAGACCTGTGCTCATGGTGTCCCCCTCAGACAGGTGTCCACCATCTCTGCGGGAACCGTACGTCCAAAACGCACAGCACTTCAGTGACGCCACGCACACTCGTGCGTGATCAATCCGGGAAACACGAACCCGGATTGATAGTGACCTCCGATCACACGAGGATCGCAAATCCGTAGGCCGGCAACTTCAGTTGAACGGACCGTGTCTGATCCGCGGCAGTACCCACAGCGGTTGTGCCGGCTCCACCGTACAGAAATTTCATCGTCGACCCGTCGCTGTGCAGGGTTGAATCTACGATGACGTAATCGCCTCGCGGCTGGCTGGACACGTTGTAGGCAACCAACACTTCCTCGCCGTAGAGCATGCGTGAGAAGGCCAGCGTGTAAGCACTTCCATAGGGGAAACCGAAGTGCTGGCCATCGCCCGAGATCTGCCGGTAATACATGCGGCCGAAGCGTAGCGGTTCGTTGTCCCGCATGACCTGGGCAATCTTGGCGATCTCCCGGTAAATGCCGCAACTGCTGTTAAGCAGGTTCCTGCCAGGGGTCGCTTGGTCGAACATGGCTTCGCGCATCTGGTTGTCGCCACCCTGGCCGGAGAAGCCCTGCTCGGTCCCGTAGTAAATACACGCAGTTCCGAGCACAGATAGCAGGAAGCCGATTGCTCCAATGACTTGCGCATCAGGCGCGCCGTTAGCGAATCGTCCGGAAGGCTGCCAGAAGGAATCGTGGTTGTCGATGAAGGTGACCAGATAGCGCCCGATTTCGCCGCGGTTCAACGCCCGCTCTCGCTGCGCCTCTAAGCGATTAAAGAGCGTCTGCGGTCCCTTGAAGCCTTTGATGACGTCCCGCAAAGGCGCGTTGTTGTCGTCGCCATAAATACCCTCGGCAAGTCGGAAATCGAGAACGGAATCCAAGCCGAAAAAGACGGTGTTGTTCCCGTCGCTTACCGACGTATTCTGCCCGATGTATCCGTTGTAGATGTCGTCATCGGGAGTGGCAACCTCGCCAAACAGAAAAAATCCGCGTTTGCCGAGCGAGTAAGCGTACTCGCGTACGTTGGAGCAAAAGCGCGAACACGCCACCGCGTTCATGTGCTTCACAGCATCGACGCGGAAGCCGTCGATATCGGCCTCGCGGATCCAGTAGCAATGGGCTTTGATGAGCGCGTTGATCACAGAGGAACCGATGGGATCATCGTCGTTCTCGTAGTCTTTCAAGGTGTCAATGTCACCGTGCTCGACCTCGGGATAGGCGTCGTAATTTCTGATTTGGCCGCGCCGGTGATACCAGGTCGGGTCGCGCAGTTCCGTCGGAACCGGGCGGTCGGCGCGTCTCCAGAAACCAAACGGAAATTGCAGGTCGTTGAAATAGAAATACGGATCATCGTTTGGATAAGCCCAGTTGTCACCCGAATGATTGATGACCACATCGAGGATGACGCGCATCGGCCACGGCTGCCCATTTCGGCTGAAGCCGTGGGCCGCATTTACTAGGTCGATCAGGTCCTGCTTGGTCCCGAAATTCGGATCGATACTCAAATAGTTATTGATGTTGTATCCGTGATATGCGCCGGGATTGTTCTCAAACACCGGAGAAAGCCAGATCGCGCTGCATCCCAGCCCGGCAATGTAATCCAGATGATCGGTGATGCCCTGGATTTTGCCGCCATAGAATCCGTCGGGTGTTTGAATCCCCGCCGAGCGGTTAGGCTGCAACACGGGTGTTCGCTTCTGTGCATCATGAAAGCGGTCGACCATGAGGAAGTAGATGAACTCTTCGCGCCATTCGCGATCGAGATTGAAGTATTGTTTGCCGGCTATCGGAGTGAGATCGATTTGAGAGAGAGTGGTGGGGTCAGGCATAGGGTTACTCCTCCTTGGCCTGTGAACTTCGAACGTTGGTAGCGGGCGGGGAAAGCGGTCGAGTGCATATTGTAAACGAGGCGGGCGCGAATTTCTGAAATCCTGCACGCGACGCACCTGCCTCGTGACGATTTCGTTGAGGAGTTGACTCTGGGTAAATGCACGCGCACGCAGTCGATAAGTTTGGGCGAAATCTTTCTCGACGAAACCCTGAGCAACCGGCGGAAACCCGGCGGGATACTCATTCGCGAAAGTCAAACCGGCCCACTACGCAAAATATTGCACGTTGACATGCCGGAATGCTGAGGTGTATCGTCACGCCGCAAACGAAAGTTCCTTCGTCTGCGAACGCTCACCATCTGATCGCAATATTTTCGAGGACGCTGAATTCCCAAGCGCAAGGATCACTCCATGAATCGAATCGCCCGTTGTTCATGCACGGGCAGGGAATACCCTGCCTTCTTGAGCGTCGTTTTGACGTTAGCCATCGCGCTGGCCGCAGTTACGTCGGCCCAGGCGCAACTTCCTCTGGTAAAGCTCAGCACAGATACCTTTAACAACAACTACAGTGAACACAAGACTGAAGTCGAGCCCGATACCTATGCCTGGGGCTCTACCATTGTGAGCACTTTTCAGGTTGCTCGCGTTATGGACGGCGGTGGCGCTGACATTGGGTTCGCCACCTCCAAGGACGGCGGCAAAACCTGGACCCACGGCTACCTTCCCGGTCTCACCGTTAATTGGAAGGGTGGAAGTTTCTCTGCGGCTAGCGATCCAGCCGTCATCTACGATGCGAAACACGGTGAATGGCTGATCTCGAGTCTTCCCATCCAAAACAACCAGGCAGAAGCGGTCGCCACCAGCCGCTCCAAAGACGGAATCACCTGGAGCAAGCCCATCATCGTCGACAGCAGCGGCTCCGACGACAAGAACTGGATCACCTGCGACAACACCTCCAGCAGCCCCCACTATGGCAATTGCTACACCGAGTGGGATGAGCCCGCCTTGGGTGATGTCATTTTCATGAGCACTTCCACCGACGGTGGACTCACCTGGGGACCCGCAAAGAACACCGCGGATCAGGCCAGTGGTCTCGGCGGTCAGCCGATCGTGCAGCCGAATGGCAAAGTCGTGGTTCCGATCGATGGCTTCACCGGCATGATTGCCTTCAATTCGACAGACGGCGGCAATAGCTGGAGCAGCACCTCACTCATTGCCGTCCAAAACTTCCGCGGCGAGGATGGCGGCCTGCGCAGTCCTGGGTTGCCTTCCGCTGCCATCGACAAAGCCGGCAAAATCTACGTCGTATGGCCCGACTGCAGTTTCCGTAGCGGCTGCAGCACCGACGATATCGTCATGAGCACCTCCACCAACGGTACGACCTGGAGCCCGATTGCCCGCATCCCGATTGATCCACTCAACAGCACGGTCGACCACTTCATCCCCGGGCTAGGCGTCGACCGCTCGACCTCCGGAAAGACGGCACATCTCTCGCTCACCTACTATTACTATCCCAACGCCAGTTGCGGTAACTCCTGCCAACTCGAAGTTGGATTTACCGTCTCTACCAATGGCGGTAGCACCTGGACGAAAGGAAAGCATCTGGCCGGACCCATGCAGTTGAGTTGGCTGGCGCCTTCGCAGAACGGCCAGATGGTTGCCGACTATCTTGCGGTCGACTACTCAAAGGGCAAGCCGTTCGGAGTCTTTGCGGTGGCCAAGGCTCCCAGCGGAGGCCTGCTCAACGAGGCCATGTACACCACCAAGAATCCTCTCCTCGCGGAAGCCGGCGAACCTCTCTTCAGCTCAAAAGGTGAGAAGCCGGTGCCGGGTGTGAAGGGGATCTACGTGTGGAAGTACTACGATGACGATGGTGAGTACCCCATCCCGCCATCGAAACTGCCTCCAAACCGGAAGTAGCGAGACCTCAGCATCACCAGAAGCCGCCAGCACTCGTGCAGGCGGCTTTTTTGTTCCAGCTGAGGCGTGTGCGCGATCCACACTGACGTAACTTGGCCCCGGAAATGGATGGACGGAGAATACCCAAGACTCCGTGGCCCTGATACTCCATCCCGCAGACGATCACCTTCGCACCTTGGCCTGGTACGGCTTGCTCGTGGTCGCCTCCTACTTCCTTATTGCCAGCATGGCTGTGCGCTGGCGACCGCGCTGGCGTGTGCGCGTTGCCCAGTACGAGCCACCTGCCGGAGTTTCACCTGCGGTTGCTGCGTACGTGTGGGACCGCGGCGTCAGCGACAAGCCCTTCGTTGTCGCTCTGGCGAGTATGGCGTCCAAGGGCTACTTACAGATCGAGCAAGGCCAGGCCGATTATCTTCTTTCCCGTGCCAATGGCTCAGGGACTCTGACGGATGAAGAGCAAGCTATCGTCGATACCCTTTTTCCTCCCAAGGCCGACTCGCTCTGCTTGTCGCAGCTATTCAAGCTGGAAAAGACTGCCCGGACGGTCCGCGGTCTGCTCGAATCCGCCATAGAGCCCGACCTGATTTCTCCCCACTTTCCGTGTTTTATTCCCGGTCTTACTTTGTCGATCTGGTGCTTTATCGCGGCCTTGTCCCCGGAGCAGGAAAATATTTGGAATTCGAACGGCGGCGGAGCGACAGTCATCCCAGCTTTGCTGGCCGTCTGGGCCGTACTCGCGATGACCCGAACTTTGCCGACAATTTTCTACAAACTCAAGAGCCACCTGCCCGGACGCACTCCCAGGCCGTTACCCTTTGTCAAAAAGGACCTGACGGTTCTGGGTATCTCGCTCGTGGCGCTCGCATCGCTGGCCCTCATCGCGTGGATCACTTCGGTCCAGTTTGCTCTGCAGTTTGCAGGGTTCCTGGTGGTGAATCTCCTGGGAGCGGTTGCCCTTCGCGCTCCGACGGCGGCCGGACATAACTTGCTCGGCCGGCTCGCCGACTTCCGCATGTTTCTAACCGCGGTTGAGTCGGATCGGGTCAATCGCATGAACGCGCCCGACGCACCCTCCCCTGCGGCCGCCGACAAGTATTGGCCCTGGGCGCTCGCGCTGGGCGTAGAGCACGCGTGGGGCGAGCAATTCGTGGCCGCGGTCCTGAACCGCCTTGGGCCCGCTTCCGCTATGGACAGCATCGAGAGCAACTGTCCCGAGGACCGGCGCACCAGCGCGGACCTTCTGGACTTGCATCTGCGCTAACCTCGCCCATCCCCAGTGCGTGGCTCGTCCTATCGCAGAAGCGAAGCGCGGGTGTGGTAGATCTTCAACGGGACGGTTTCTTTCGCGCTCCTTCCGCTGCGTTCGCGAGCCAACCTCCGCCGCGAGTTACCGCAAATTCTGTTTGGCAGCACCGTTTCCTCACAAGCGCTGTCATCCCGAGCGGAGCAGGATCGTTCGCTCGCGAACGATGTTGAGAAGTCGAGAGCCTGCCCTGAGCGAATCCGAGCACCGCGAGGAGAGTCGAATGGGGAGCCCGTGCCCGCTGACAGCCGCCAACGGCCCGGAAAGGAGTTCTCGGCACGAACTTCGTGGGGCGGGGTTCGCGGTGAGAACTCCTCTTCAGGCAGGTTGACACCTCCGACAAACACGAGGTCTTTCGACTCCGCGAAGAGATTCGCACGCGAATCTCCTCGCTACGCTCAAGATGACAAGATGGGGCGGGCGTAGGCGTGCTGACTCACTTATTCGCCAAGACGTGAATGAGTGGGCTACTCGATGAAGGCGGGCGGCTGACTCATCTAACTTCCCAGTCGACAGCGTAGATATCCTGGGCTCCGGCTTCGCGGAGGAGCAATGGCGAATCGTCTGGTGCGAGCGCCAGCCATCCGCCATATCGGCCGGTGGTGATGAAATTTTTCAGGTCAACCACCTGCTCGGTCTTGTGGTCACTGACTCGAATCCTCTCCACCGCACCTTTTCCGCGGTAATCCAGGACGTAGACGTACTGTCCGTCCTTCGACCAGTTCAGCCAGCCCAGCGGACCCTTGGCGAGGTCAGTCCACTTCTGAGTCTGTGTATCAAACAGGAGAAGCCTCATCGAGTCGGCAGAGCACGCAAGAACATACCGGCCGTTCGGAGACCATCGCGGCGAGAACAGTCCTTGCGAATCGGGCAGCGTCGTCACCTGGCGGCTCGCCGGGTCAAGGACACGAATTGCCGATGCCGCGTCGTTGGGTTGTCCGCCGAAGATGATCTTGCTCCCATCGGGAGACCAGTTCGGATCTTCCTGATGGCTGGGATCGTCCGGCATCAGTGGCCGGGGACTTCCGCCGTCGGGTGAAACCTCATACATCCGGGCGGGTTTGTCGGAACTTAACTCGAACTCCGAGAAGATGATCTTCTTGCCGTCTAGAGACCAGCGAGGCAGCATGGGATAGAGCGGCGGGTAAGTCAGTTGCAGGCGCTCGCTCCCGTCCAGCTTGCTTCGCCACAACGCGCCTTCGGGATAGGAAATGTAGGCGACCCACTGGCCGTCCTTCGAGAAGGCGACATGCTCGACGGAAACGCCGCCAAGAAAAGGCGAGAACTGGCCAGACTTCAAGTCATAGCGCATCAGCTCGCCGCGGTACGTCTGGCCGATCACGAAAAGTTTCTTGCCGTCCTTGCTTGGAAGGGGAGAGGACAACGACAGCGGGCTCGAAGTCAACGGAATCGGCTTAGGGTCGGCTTGAAGGAAACTGCCTCTTTGCGGAAGAGCCCAGATCTGGCGGTTTGACTGGAAGACGAAATACTTCCCGTCGGCAGTCCACTTGCCGCAACACTCGTCGGGCGGATTGTGCCAACCGGCCAGCAGGCGATGCAAGTCGGTGCCCGCCAGGGACGCTTCCCAGGCGAGTTGCTGGCCGAGACCTCCGACGCTTTCCGAGGTGTCGAAGCGCAAGTGGGCGCCGTCAGGCGACCAGGTGACATTTCTGATGTCGCCCTTCACGGTAAGCAGCTTGCGCGAATCCGTGCCGTCGGCCTTCGCCACGAACAGGTCGCCAAGGTTGGTGTAGGCGAGCATCTTGCCGTCGGGAGACCATGCGGCCGTTTCCGCTACCGTGTCGCCCAGACGTCGTGGCGAACCGCCAAGAATCGGGAGACTCCAGAGCGGCCCTCTGGGAGGCGCGCCCTGCCCGTCGACGACGAGGAGTTCCGAACCATCGCGCGACAGGTCAACAGGAACCATGTCAGGAGACGGCACGATGGAAATCCTTCTCGGCTCGCCGCCCGAGATGGACATTTCGGCGATGCCCTGGGAGGCGGAACTGCCCGAGCTTCCCAAGCTGAGGTAGAGCCTGGAACCGTCGGTTCCGATCAGCGATTTCGGCTGGCCGTCATGAGTGAGCTGAACGTAATTTGACACTCTGGGGACGGGCGCGGTCCGCGTCAAGAAGTAGATGATCGCGGCAGCGGCGAGCACGATCACCAGAGCAGCCGCAGCGGTTGCGGGGCTCAGGCGGAAAGCCGGAGTCTTCGTCTCGTAAACGGCCGGAGGTGGCGATATGGTCGTGTCCGAGAGCGCTGCCAGCGCGAAGGCCAGATCGGAGGCCGACTGGAAGCGCTGCTCCGGGTTCTTCTCCAGACAGCGATGCACAACTCTCTGCAACCCCAGCGGCGTGCTCGGCGACAGCTGCGATATAGGCGGAGGCTCTTCGTTCAGAATCGCGCTCATCGTATCCGCAGAGGTCTGCTTTTGAAATGTGCGCTTGCCCATCACCATCTCGTAAAGGGTCGCGCCGAAGGCGAAGATGTCGGAGCGGTGGTCGGAGGCTTGTCCTCGCACCTGCTCGGGAGACATGTAGCCCACGGTTCCCATGGGGATGCCCGGTAACGTGACCGTTGGCGACAGGTCCGCTGCGGATTTTTTGGGTTCCTCAAGCTTGGCCAATCCGAAGTCGAGAATCTTGACCCGGCCATCTTTGGTGATGAAAAGATTTTCGGGCTTGAGGTCGCGGTGGACGATGCCTTTTTCGTGCGCTGCCGCCAGGCCGTTAGCGATCTGCACTCCGTAGTCGATCACTTTGCGCAGCGGTAGAGGCCCGCGCCGGAGAATTTCGTGCAGCGTCATGCCTTCCAGCAGTTCCGACACCAGATACTGCACGTTCTCGTAAGTTCCCAGCTGGTAGACGGCAAGAATGTTGGGATGATTCAACGCTGCCGCGGCTCGGGCTTCGTGCTGGAAGCGGCGCAGGCGGTCCGGGTCCGAGGAGTAGAGATCGGGGAGGACTTTGATGGCGACGTCACGATTGAGCTTGGTGTCGCGTGCGCGGTACACCTCGCCCATCCCGCCCGCACCCAGCGGCGAAACGATCTCGTAGGGTCCGAGTTTCGAGCCAGAGGTCAGGGGCATCCGTGGGCGCAATTATAGTCCCGCGGTAAAGCCTGGTAGCGGATGGGATTAGTGTGGACGGGGGCTGGTGCTGGAATGGGCTTAGGCTTCGGGATGGCCCGTCACCTGTCTCATCACGCTTCAACCGTCACACTCGGCCGCGAAACTGGATGATCTTGCGGCGGTCGCGTTTCGATGGTCTGCTCTCCGGCGACGGGGAGAAGTTCTGCATTGCCTTTCGTTCGGCTGCGACCTTTATCCGCAGTTCACGGCTTGCTTCCGTCTCGCGATAGAGTGTCTGCGCAACCGGGGCCGGGCCACGCACCTCGCTCAAGAGGAGTACCTCCACCTGGAAATCGCCGCCGTCATTGGTCACGCGCAGCATGTCGCCGACCCGGACCTCGCGCGCAGGCTTGGCCGGTTGCCCGTTCGATTGGATCCTGCCGAGTTCGCAGGCTCGCTTGGCTAAGGGCCGCGTCTTGAAAAACCGGGCGGCCCAGAGCCATACGTCGATTCGTACGCCGTTCATGATTTCTTCCGTGTCAGGTTAAAGCCCGATCTAGTCTTGTATTCTGGACGACAGTACCACGGTCGAGCCGAATACCGCATGGGCTCGCGACGGAATCCTGAAGGAGGCTCTCATGCGCACATTCATTCTCCTCTTGGCACTCGGCGTTGTCGTGTTCGGGCTGCCGATCATGTCGATGGCGGAGCCCTCCGGTCAGTCTACCGGCAAGGCGTTGCGCGTCGCCATCGTTGGAATGGTGCACGGACATGTTGCCGGTTTTCTCGGTCCCGCCCTTAAGCGGAGCGACATCCAGATCGTCGGTATCGCTGAGGCGGATCAGGTAGTCGTGCAGCGGTACGCGAACGAATTCAAGCTCGATCCACAATTGCTGTATAGCGAGGTGGAAACGATGCTGACGAAGGCGCAACCGCAGGCGTTGCTGGTCTATACCAACACGCGCGATCACAGGCGAATCGTGGAAACGGCTGCGCGCCATGGCATAGCAGTAATGATGGAGAAGCCTCTCGCGGTTAGCGTGGAAGATGCGCTGGCCATCCAGCGTGCTGCTGACACAGCGCACATTCCTGTGCTGGTGAACTACGAAACCACTTGGTACCCGAGCAACGCTGCCGCGTACGCACTGGTACGCGAGGGCGCTCTCGGCGATGTTCGTAAGGTTGTGGTGCACGACGGCCACCGGGGGCCGAAGGAGATCGGTGTTTCTCCGGAATTTCTCTCTTGGCTGACGGACCCTGCGCGCAACGGAGCGGGGGCGTTGTTCGACTTCGGCTGCTACGGCGCGGACCTCATGACGTGGCTGATGAACGGCGCGGCCCCGATCAGCGTGACTGCTGTTACGCAACAAATCAAGCCTGAGATTTATCCGCACGTCGATGATGAAGCGACCGTCATTCTCACTTATCCCAAGGCGCAGGCCATCCTGCAGGCGTCATGGAATTGGCCCTTCGACCGCAAAGACATGGAAGTGTACGGCGAGACTGGTCAGGCGATCACGGTGCGCCGCGATGATCTCCGCGTGCGCCGTCAGGGAGAGACCGAGGAGCGGCAGCAAACTGCTCCAACGCTCGCGCCTCCGTATAACGATCCAATCTCATACCTGATCGCGGTTGTTTCCGGAGAGGTCAAGCCCGCCGGACTCTCGGCGCTCGACACGAATGTTACTGTGGTGCGCATTCTGGATGCGGCACGAGAATCGGCCAAGACGGGCACGACGATCCGGCTCGCAGACCGTTGACGGTCCGCTTCCTGAGCGATCCGCGAGGCTTCTTACACTTCGTCGCTTTCCTTCAGCCGCGAGATCACGCTGAAGTCTTCGAGCGTCGTAGTATCGCCCTTGACGTCGCCACTTGTGGCCAGCTCGCGCAGCAGGCGGCGCATGATTTTGCCACTGCGCGTCTTGGGTAGCGTGTCGGTAAAGCGAATGTCGTCGGGTTTGGCCAGCGCGCCGATTTCCTTCGCGACCCACCGGCGCAACTCTTCTTTCAGCTCCGGCGACGGCTTATTCCCGTGCTCAAGCGTAACGAAAGCCGAGATCGCCTGGCCCTTCAAATCGTCGGGACGGCCAACCACCGCCGCCTCGGCAACCTTTTCGTGCGCAACAAGGGCAGACTCCACTTCCATCGTGCTGAGTCGATGACCGCTGACGTTGATCACGTCATCGACGCGGCCCATGATCCAGAAATATCCGTCTTTATCTTTACGCGCGCCGTCACCGGTGAAGTAAGTTCCGGGAATCTGCGACCAGTATTGCCGGACATAGCGGTCGGGATCGCCGTAAATGGTGCGCAGCATTCCCGGCCAGGGTTTGCGGATGACGAGGAATCCGCCCGAACCCTCCGGCACAGGATTGCCGTCCATGGTAACGACTTCAACGACAACACCAGGAAACGGACGCGTCGCTGAGCCCGGTTTAGTCGCGATAGCACCGGGCAGCGGCGTGATCATGATCTGCCCGGTTTCGGTTTGCCACCACGTGTCGACGATTGGGCAGCGCTCGTGGCCGATGACCTCGCGATACCACATCCAGGCTTCGGGATTGATGGGCTCGCCGACCGTACCCAGAAGCCGCAGGCTGTCGAGCCTGTGCTTGCGTGGCCACTGCTCGCCCCACTTGATGAAGGTTCGGATGGCGGTGGGCGCGGTGTAGAAAACGTTGACCTGGTGCCGGTCGATGATGCTCCAGAAGCGATCGGGATCGGGAAAGTTGGGTGCGCCCTCGTACATCAGGCTGGTAGCGCCGTTTTGCAGCGGCCCGTAGACAATGTAGCTGTGGCCAGTCACCCAGCCAATGTCGGCCGTGCACCAGTAAGTATCTTCTTCTTTAAGATCGAAGACCCACTTAGTCGTGATGTAAGTCGCGACGGAATAGCCGCCGGTGGTGTGGACGACACCTTTCGGTTTGCCGGTAGTGCCCGAGGTGTACAGGATATAAAGAGGATGCTCGGCGTCGAGCGGCTCGGCGGGGCACTCGTCGGAAACAGATTCCATTAACTCGTGCCACCAGTGGTCGCGGCCAGCCTGCAGGTTGACGTGTGACCCTGTGCGCTTGTAGACGATGACATGCTTCACCGAGGGACACGACTTCAGCGCCTCTTCCACGGCAGGGAAGAGTTTGACTTCACTGCCACGCCGGTAGGATCCGTCCTGAGTAACCACAGCGACGGCCTGGGAGTCGTGAATGCGGTCAACCAGGGCGTTCGAGGAGAAGCCTCCAAACACGACCGAATGCGGAGCGCCGATTCGCGCGCACGCCAGCATCGCTATGGGAAGCTCGGGCGTCATGCCCATGTAAATGGCGACACGGTCGCCCTTCTTGATGCCGAGCGACTTCAGCACATTGGCGAACTTCTGTACCTCTTTGAGAAGCTGCTGGTAAGTAAGAATCCGGATTTCGCCGGGCTCGCTCTCCCAGATCAGCGCAGCTTTGTTCTTGCGCCAGGTTTGCACATGGCGGTCGAGACAGTTGTAAGAGAGATTGATCTGTCCGCCGACAAACCACTTCGCCCACGGCGCGTTCCACTCGAGCACGCGGTCCCACTGCTTGAACCAATGCAGCTCCTCCGCAATGCGTCCCCAGAATTTCTCGGGCTCGTCTACCGACTCACGGTAAAGGTTTTCGTAATGTTCCAGGCTCTTGACGTGTGCCGACTGGCTGAAGGAAGGCGGGCATTCGAACTTGCGCTGCTCGTCAAGAATGGAATCGATATTGGTTTCGGGCGGAGTGACTACATTCTCTGCCATACCTTGAGCCTCCCGGTTCTGGGGTAAGAGGGCGCTGCAACCTTGAATTCTATCTGTTGTGTAAAGGCCTGTCTGCTCCGGAATGAAGCAGCACTGGAGCCGCTCAAATTTCTTGACGCGATCTGAGCCTCGACCGGGCTCGCATTCGCGTGCACAGCACGATTAGTGAGCCGTTGCCGCCCGTTCCGCCCCCAGGCCTGTGTTCGACCGGACGAGCAACTCATTGAACTTGTGCTCTGACGTCGGTTCGTGGCTGAGCAGCGTTCCCACAATCGCGCCAATGAATCCCAGGGGAATGCTGAGAATGCCTGGATTCTCCAGCGGGAACCACGCTTTGGCCTGGATCAAATGTCGGGCCGCACCGGTTACGTTAGGCGGATCAACCGCCATCAGGCTGGGACTCACGATGATCAGTCCTATGGACGCGATCAGCCCGGTGGCCAAACCTGCGACCGCGCCAGCGGTGTTGAATCTTCGCCAGAAGATCGATAGCACGATCACCGGAAGATTGGCGGATGCCGCCACCGCGAAGGCCAAGGCTACCAGGAACGCGACGTTGGCAGTCGGGCCCAGCAGAATGGCAATGAATATTGCCACGCCACCGACCACGAATGCGGAGATGCGCGCGACCAGCACCTCTTCTCCCGGCTTGCGCTCAACCCCTTTGTGAATCACGTTCGTCCAGAAATCGTGCGCAAACGAGGTGGATGCACTGATGGTCAGCCCCGCGACCACGGCGAGAATCGTCGCGAACGCGATGGCAGAGATGAACGCGAAGAAAATGTCACCCGCGACTTGTTGGGCGAGCAGGGGCGCGCTCATGTTGGTGCCGCCATGGGTCGAAATGAAGTCCCGGCCAACAATCGTGGCGGCGCCGAAGCCGAGGAACGTGGTCATGATGTAAAAACTGCCGATCAGCACCATCGCCCACACCACGCTGTGGCGGGCGGTTTTGGCGTCCGGCACGGTGTAGAAGCGGACCAGAATGTGCGGCAGGCCCGCAGTGCCGAAGATGAGAGCGAGCCCGAGCGAGATCAGATCCAGCGGGCCATACGGCGGCTTGTAGCGCAGACCCGGCTCCAGAAAGTCTTTCACCACCACCTGCCCCTTATCGTGATAGGTAACGTGTGCGACGGCGTCGAAAAACGCCGCAAAGCTGAAGTGGAAGTGCGCCATCACCAGGATGCTGAGCAGCACTGTACCGGCTATCAGCAGAATGGCTTTGATGATCTGCACCCACGTCGTCGCGAGCATGCCGCCGAAAACGACATAGACGATCATCAGGATTCCCACTCCAATTACAGCTGCCTGGTAACTTATGCCCGAACTTTTCAGTAGCAGCGCGACCAGCGCACCCGCACCTACCATCTGCGCAATCATGTAGAACGTGCTCACCGTGAGCGTACTCAATGATGCCATGGCCCGCACCGGGCGCGGCTTCAGCCTGTAAGCGAGCACGTCGGCCATCGTGTATTTGCCCGCATTGCGCAGCGGTTCCGCCACTACCAGCAGCACAGTGAGATAGGCAACCAGCCATCCCACCGAAAAGAGAAATCCGTCGTAGCCCTGAAAGGCAATGATGCCGGCAATCCCCAGAAATGAAGCTGCGCTCATATAGTCGCCCGCGACAGCAATCCCGTTCTGCCACGCCGTGATTCTGCGGCCCGCGGCGAAATACGCACTCGCGCCACTCGAGCGTTTGGAGGCCCAGAAAGTAATACCCAGAGTGATGGCGATAAATACCAGGAACATCAGCAGCGCGGTAGACATGTTATTTGCCTCCCTGGCGCTTCTCGGCTTGCTCGATAATGTCCTTGGCCAGTTTGTCGAAGTCGTCTGCGGCTTTCACGTAGAGCCATGCGATTGTCCAGGCCATGAAGAACTGAGAAAGAGCGAAGAGGTACGCGAGATTCACGTTGCCAATAACCTTGGTTGACATGAAATGAGGCGCGTATCCAACCAGGACGGGCAACGCAAAGTAGTAGACGATGAAAAACACGAAGGCGGGAACGATGAACAGCTTCTTGGTCGCCATCAAGTCCTGAAATTCCGTAGTGGCGGCCACCCGGTCCCATTCTGTCTTGCTAGCCTCGTAGCGCTGGTTAAGTTGTGGCGTAGTGTTCATTGGTTTTCCTCTTGGCAAGGATGGCGCCTGGTTGCCGCGCCTGCTTCAGACAACTGATCCGAACTTGAGTCCTGAGCCGACCTTAGTGCGAATGTCCCACCCATCACGGACAGGACAGCTGTAGTAACTCGCGAACTGTCGAGGCCGTTGAGTCTCCCGCAGTGCGCGTGCGATCATACGACTCTTCAGTCAGAAAGCAAATCAGCTTTATTTCGCTTGTAACCTGACCATAGTCAGGATGCATTTCTTGAACATCAGCAAAAGAAGACGATAGCGCCCTTTTTTCCCGCCCGACACTACTTAGGGGTCGTTCTATCCTCGACTCTTGGGCTTCAGGATTCTTCCCGCTTCAGTAGGGACATGAAAACAGTAACCGAGACCGCGAACGGTCCGGAGATACTTTGGATTCTCCTCGTCGGCCTCAATCTTCTGTCGAATCCTTTTGACGTAGACGTCCACCAGACGGGGTTTCACCTTGGCCGACTCCGAGCCGATCATCTTCAAAAGGTGATCCCGGCTGAAGGTCCGCCCCGGATTCCTCACCAGATATTCGAGAAGCCGAAATTCAGCCAGGGGAATCCTTAAAAGCGTGCCGTTGACCGTAAGTGTCATGGCGTCGTAGTTCAGTTCGAAAATGCCGAATTGCGAGATTACCGGCTGAGTCAGTTCGAAGCATCTTCTAAGACCTGCGGTCACTCTGGCAATCAGTTCGCGCTCCCTGAATGGTTTGGTGATGTAGTCGTCCGCTCCAGTGTTCAGTCCAGCCACTACGTCGGCTTCCTGTGCTCGTTTCGAGACGAAAATAATCGGGATCGACGCCAGGCTGGAAGTCTTGCGAATGCGATCGCATAGCGACAGCCCGTCGTTGCGCGGCCATGCCGACTCCAGGATAAACATTTCTGGGGGAAGAGCGAGAGCTCTTCGCAGGGCGGATTCTCCGTTCACAAATCCCGTCGTGCGAAATCCCGCAGCCGCGAGCGCGCGGCGAATCGCTCGCGAATCGCTCGCTCGGTCCAGCACGAAGATCGTATAGCGTCGGCTGGTCATGAAATCCTGACTCTGATCCAGTATCGGCTTATGCCGTTGCCGCAAGACGAGGCGCTGCTCGCAAATATCTAACAAAAGCCGCGCAAACCTGTATAGAGAAAATCCGCTTTGGAGGGTGGCAAATAACCATTTATTAACAGAAAATTCATTGTCTTGTAACAATTCGCAGGCAGCATTCACAGTGGTTCCGCGATGCGCTAGGTTCCAAACTTAAATCAGGCATGAAACTCTTGAATCCGTGATGTGCCGAATCGGGAGAGATCGCGGGCGTACTGGCGCTTTGCTGGTCGCAAAGATGCCGTACCAAGCTAGACCGTTCATTTACCGGTTAGTGGGAGACCTTCGACGCATCGAGATTCTGCGGACAGCGTCGCAGCAACGATAGAAGAGTAGCGCGTTCATAAAAAATTAACCTGATTGTAACAATGAAAAACGACGTTCCCTGTATGTTCGTCAGTTCCCAGAGACCCTAGATGTGCTTTGTGCATAAGTTGAACTGCATTGCTGGACAGAAGCCCTAAAAGCTGCAAATTCTGTGGGAGGAAAAATGAATCGACTCATAGCATTTACGCTGTCGCTGGTGATGGCGGTAGGCGCGTTCGCGGCCCCGGCACCTCAGGCTGCATCTGGCGCTACCTCGACAAAGAAAACCAAGACAGCCGCACCGACTACAAGTGCAAAGCTGGATAAGCTGGAACAGGCGTTGCAAGTACAACAGCAGCAAATTCAGCAACTGAGGCAGGAACTGCAGAGCAGGGATCAGGCGATGCAGCAAATGCAGCAACGCCTGGACCAGGCCATTGCGACTTCTCCCGCGGTGACGCAAGCGCAGAGTAAGGCGGACGCCGCCGCGGCTGCCACTACGAAGTTGCAGGACGACGTCACGACCCTGCACGGCGATGTGGCCGATCTGAAGCAGAACGGCACCAACACGGCGCTGAGCCTGCAGGAGACGCAAAAGAACATTCAGACCAGCCTCGAGAGTCCAATAGCGCTCCATTACAAAGGGATCACTATTACTCCGGGCGGTTTCCTGGCGGCTGAAACTGTCTATCGCAACCGGGCGCTTGGATCTGACATCAACACCCCGTTCAACTCGGTTACGATGCCGGGCGCGACCCAAAGCGCTTTGTCTGAATTCTTCGCGAGCGGACGCCAGTCACGCATCAGCATGCTCGCTGAAGGAAAGCTGAAAGATTACAAGTTGAGCGGATATGTCGAGGCTGACTTCCTGTCGGCGGGTGTCACCTCCAACAACAACGAGAGCAACAGCTACACGCTACGCCAAAGACAGGCGTGGGGGCAGGTTGTCTCGCACGGTGGCTGGAGTCTCACCGGCGGTCAGATGTGGAGCCTGGTGACCGAGACCAAGAAGGGCGTGGACAATCGATCCGAGGCTTTGCCGATGACGATCGATCCCCAATATACCGTCGGCTTCAGTTGGGCGCGGCAATACGGCTTACGCCTCGCCAAGAACTTTGGAAACAAGTTCTGGCTGGCAGCCGCAGTAGAAAATGCCCAAACGACTCTCACGGCGCACGGCAACTCCAACAACTTTGTGATCGGCTCGGCCGGTGCCGGTGGGGGTCTTTATAACCCCAGCGCGACCTACGCTTTTAACCCGTCGCCTGATTTCATCTTCAAGGCGGCCTTCGAACCGGGCTTCGGGCACTACGAGGTTTTCGGGTTGGTCAGCACCTTCCGTGACCGGGTGTTTCCCTGCGCCACCACCTCGGCAACCGGCACGTGCAACGGGGTCACCGGGCCTTCTGCCTCAGGCGCGTTCAATAACAAAGCTAACGGCGCCGGCCTCGGCGCCAATGCGCGCATCACCATGGCCAAGAAGGTCGATTTGGGCATCCATTTCCTCGGCGGCAACGGCATAGGCCGCTACGGAACAGCCGGACTCCCCGATGCGACCGTCCGCCCGGACGGCGTCCTGAGCATGATCAGGAGCTATCAAGGGCTCGGTACGCTGGAATGGCATTCGCCGAAGCTGGATGTATATCTGAACGGCGGTGGTGAATATGCGGGCCGCTCTTGGTCCTCCGTCACCTCTGGCGGCAAGACCTCGGGAGAGGGATACGGATCACCGTTGTTTAACAACACCGGCTGCTACCTGGAGACTCCTCCCGGGACTCCTACGGGCGGTCAGTTCCCGACCTCATCGGGCGGCTTTCTCCCCGGTTCGCTGGCGAGTTGTACGGGTGATACCCGGAACGTACTGGAGGGCACTTTCGGCTTCTGGGTGAAGGTCTACAACGGACCTAAGGGCCGGATTCAATGGGGTCCGCAGTACTCCTATGTCGTTCGCAACACCTGGGCCGGCAAAGGTGGTACACCGCACGGTGTCGACAATATGGTGTTCACCTCCTTCCGCTACTACCTGCCATAGGCCGGAGTCTGTTTCGAGTCAGTCCGGTATGGTCGCTGTCGGCCATACCGGACACTTCGAATCCTCTCCATCGCGTCACTTCAGAATTCCCTTCATTCAGCCAGCCTCCGTACCGCATGTCACCGAACCAGGCAGGCACATTCCAGTGTGACCTCGATCACCGCAGCGATGTCTGTCAGGGTTTTGAATCTTCAGTATTAATGCGGTCGAGAGGAGGTACTCCGGTGTCCACCACCATGGCTGACGTTCGCGATTTCCTTAACCAGCGGCGCATCGCCTTCGTCGGCGTATCACGCAACCCAAAGGATTTCAGCCGCATGCTCTTCCGCGAGATGTGTAACAAAGGTTATGACGTGATTCCGGTTAATCCGGCCGCCACTGAATTGGAGGGCAGGCGTTGCTTTCGTCGTATCCAGGAGATCGATCCCCCCGTTGAAGGTGCGCTGCTGATGACCCGGCCCCCAGACACGGAAGGTGTGGTGCGAGACTGCGTCGATGCCGGTATTCGGCGTGTTTGGATGCATCGCGGGGGCGGCCAAGGTGCCGTCAGCAAGGAGGCTGCCGACTTGTGCCATGAGAAGGGCATAGGCCTGGTCGAGGGCTACTGCCCGTTCATGTTTCTGCCTGGCACGCCATTCTTCCACCGGATACACGGCTTCTTGCTGAAACTGGCGGGCGGCTATCCGGGCAAGGTGCCGGGGCGCGACCATACCGGTGTGTAGTGGCTTGCGTGCCGGTTGACGAAGCAGTGAATTCCTGGGCGGCTCTGGGTTGTGCCCGTGCCGTGAATCAGGCCCGCTCCAAACTAAGCACTGGTTCGTGCACTAGGTGCCCTCCTGCGTCCGCGTGAATACCGACAATTGCAATTTGTGACGGTTCGCGCGACAGTGTCTGTTCAGTCCGCCTTGAACACATTCTCAGTACATTAAGGAGAGGCGATTGTGAAAGCACTCCTATCAGGCACGGCAGTGGATCGCCGGACGGTGTTATCCATGCTGGGTGTCGCAGGTTTGGGATTATTGGATATGAGTACGGGATCTGTTTCTGCGACTGTAACCGACAAGGACAGTCTTGCCAAACTGCTGCCCGATTTTCGCGATAAGTCGCGCAACAAGCTGCGCGCGTTGTTGAGCGAGCCGGGTTTCAGTGGCCAGATACCCGCCACGGAGGTCAAGTATCTCGCGGATACGGAAGAGAAGAACGTCGAAGCCATCATGCTGGGACTGCTTCCGCTGGCGCGTACTTTTTCTCGTCCCCCAATTTCAAAATACCTGGTTGGCGCGGTCGCTCGGGGCACGAGGGGGCATTTGTACCTTGGGGCAAATATCGAGTTCCCCGGGCATTCTCTCGGCCTGGCGGTCCATGGCGAGCAGTCTGCCCTGTCCAACGCCTACATGCATTCCGATCAGGGTGTTTCTGCCATCGCCCTGACCGCCGCGCCGTGTGGTCATTGCCGGCAGTTCATGAACGAGCTTTCGCCCGACGGAGAGATCCAGATCTTGCGGAATGGCGAGGCGCCCGTGAAGTTGTCCTCTTTATTGCCCATGGCATTCGGCCCAAAGGATCTTGGGATCAAGCAAGGCGCTTTCCCGGTCCGAGAGGTTGATCTGGAGGCGCCGAATGGGGTGACGGATGAATTGGCCCTTGCCGCCCGCGACGCGGCGAGGAAGTCCTACGCGCCTTATACGAAATCCCCCTCCGGGGTAGCGATTGTCACCGCTGCCGGTCGAGTCTACCGGGGTGCGTACATCGAGAACGCCGCCTTCAATCCAAGCCTTTCACCCCTGCAAACGGCACTCGTCGCCCTGATCGTCGCGGGTGACCAGTTTTCAGCCATTTCGAGGGTAACTCTTGTGGAGTTTGAAGGCGCTGCCATCAGCCAGCGAAGCGCTGCCGAAGCGGTCTTAGCGGCAATCGCACCGGCAATCAAGCTTGAAGTCATTGCGGCAAAGGCGCCGATTGCCCGTCCCTAGCCCCGGAGACCAGTCCCGCGCCGCCGGTACCACGCCGTCGCCCCGCATGACGGCACTTGCCTCGGGAGAGTAACATTAATCAGAACGCGAACGGCTACGGATGCCAAACCACTGGGTTGTGCGTCTAAGAGGGTATATCTCTGGCTAACGCGGCTACCGCGCCCGGGTCTCATCAAGTAGAGTTTCCAGGCGACGCGGGACGGAGTGAAATGCAAGGTCCTCATACACGGCACTGCCTACTATCGTGTGCAATTCTGATCGGCATCACCATCGGTCTGCTGAGCGGATGTGGCAAAAAGCAGGAAGTCCAGGCTGCCGGTCCCGGCGGCGGAGGGCGGCCCCCTGCGCCAGTCGTCGTTGCCGCCGTCGAGCAACGCGATATTCCGGTTCAAATCACAGCCATTGGAAACGTCGAGTCCTATCAGACGGTGCAAATCCGTTCCCAGGTCAATGGGCAGATCGAAAAGATCTTCTTTAAAGAAGGCGACGACGTCCGCCAGGGCCAACTTTTGTTTCAGCTCGACAAGCGGCCGTTCCAGGCGGACCTCGAAAAGGCTATCGGGCAGCTGCAAGTCGCGATGAGGCGCAGGCGGCCAATTCCAAAGCCCAGGCTGATCGCTACAAGGCTCTGGAGAGCCAGGGCGTCATGTCGCACGAGCAGGCCGACCAGTGGAGCGCGCAGTCCAAAGCGGACGCGTCCGCGGTGTACGCGGACAAGGCCGCTATCGACGCGGCTCGCGTGCAATTGCAGTACACGGATATTCTTGCGCCCATCGACGCTCGCACCGGCGCCCTGATGATCAACGTCGGGAATCTGGTCAAAGCCAATGACACTCCGTACCTGGTGCAGTTGAACCAGGTGACGCCTATCTATGTCACCTTCTCCGTGCCGGAAGCGCAGTTGAGCGAAGTCCGGCGCTACTCCGCTGGACAGCTCAAGGTGCTGGCCTATCCCAAGGGTCAGTCGGGAAATGCCGGCAGAAGGGCCACTTGACTTTTATCGACAACGGGGTCGACACGACGACCGGTATCGTCAAGCTAAAGGCACGTATACGAACAAAGACCGGCGGCTGTGGCCGGGCGAGTTTGTGGATGTTGCACTCAATCTCTCGACCCAAAAGAATGCCGTCCTGGTGCCGACCAAGGCGATTCAGAGCGGCCAACAGGGAGAGTATGTGTACGTGGTGACGCCGCAGAGCACGGCTGAGTCGCGTGTAGTGCGGACCGCCGGAACCTATCAGAATTTCACGATCATAAGCGACGGACTGGCAGCGGGTGAGCGGGTGGTGGTGAACGGACAGTTGCGAGTCGCACCTAACGCGAAGGTTGCGGTTCAGGGCGGTAGCCCAGCTTCCAGCGTGCCGGGCGGAGGCCCGCCAGCCGGAGGCGGCTTGTGACCACCTCTGACACCTTTATCAACCGCCCGATCATGACCACGCTGGTCATGGCCGCCATCCTTATATTCGGAATTTTTGCCTACCGGCTGCTGCCGGTCAGCGATCTGCCGAACGTCGACTTTCCGACCATCCAGGTTTACGCGTCTCTGCCCGGCGCCAGTCCGGACACGATGGCCTCCTCCGTGGCAACTCCGCTGGAGAAACAGTTCTCGACGATTGCCGGCATCGATTCGATGACGTCGACCAATTCGCTGGGTCAGACCAATATCACGATTCAATTCAATCTGAGCCGCAAGCTGGATGGCGCCGCACTTGATGTGCAGTCGGCCATCGCAGCTGCCGGCGGGCAGTTGCCCCCGCAAATGCCTACGCCGCCCACGTTTCAGAAGGTCAATCCCGCCGACTCACCCATTCTTTACCTGGCCTTGAGTTCGCCCAACATGAGGCTGTCGGACGTGGACGAAGCCGCCGAAACCACCATGGCGCAGCGCATCTCCATGGTGAGCGGCGTAGCGCAGGTGCAGGTATACGGCGCGCAGAAGTACGCCGTCCGGGTGCAGCTCGATCCAAAAGCGCTGGCGTCGCGGCAGATTGGAATGGACGAAATCAGCAACGCGTTGCAATCCGGCAATACCAACCTGCCCACGGGAACGCTCTACGGGAGCAACAGCACGTTCACCATTCTCTCGAACGGGCAACGGATGGATGCGCGCCAGTTCGGGCCCATGATCGTCGCGTATCGCAATGGCGCTCCGGTGCGGCTGAGCGATCTGGGGCGAGTGATTGACAGCGTACAGAACGACAAGACGGCAAGCTGGTACAACGGAAATCGCGCGATCGTTTTGGCCATTCAAAGACAGCCCGGCACGAACACGGTCGAGGTAGTCGACAGCATCAAGAAGCTACTTCCCCAGCTCGTAGATCACATCCCAGCCGCCGTGCAGGTCGATACCCTTTACGACCGCTCTGTCTCCATTCGCGCCTCGGTCGACGATGTGAAGTTCACCCTGATGCTGACCATCGGTCTGGTCATCATGGTGATCTTCGTGTTTCTGCGCAACCTCTCGGCCACGATCATTCCATCGTCTAGCCCTGCCGATGTCGATCATCGGCACGTTCTCGGTCATGTACCTGCTGGGCTACAGTCTCGACAACTTGTCGTTGATGGCATTGACGCTGTCGGTGGGCTTCGTGGTGGATGACGCCATCGTGATGCTGGAAAACATCGTCCGGCACATGGAGATGGGAAAGAAACCGTTTCAGGCGGCGATGGACGGCGCGGGTGAAATCGGTTTCACGATTCTCTCGATGACGCTTTCTCTGGCCGCGGTCTTTATCCCGCTGCTGTTCATGGGCGGCATTGTTGGGCGGTTGTTGCACGAATTTGCGGTCACAATCGGCGTGGCCATCCTGGTCTCCGGCTTTGTCTCGCTGACCCTTACGCCCATGCTCTGCAGCCGCTTCTTGCGTCACCAGGAGAAGGAACATCACGGGCGCTTGTTTAACTTCAGCGAGCGCGTCTTTGACGGCTGGCTGCGGGGCTATGACTGGTCAGCTGAAGAAAGTCCTGAAACACAAGTTCGCAACCTTGATGGTGTCGTTCGCGGTTATCGCGCTGACCTTCTATCTGTACGGCATATCGAAGACCGGTTTTATTCCCGACGAAGATCAGGGCCTGGTTTTCGCATTCACGGAAGCGCAGCAGGGAATTGCGTTTCAGGACATGATGCAGCTGCAGCAGAAGGTGGCTGACGTCGTGCGCCACGATCCCAGCGTGATGAATACGATGTCGTCGATCGGCCAGCCCATCAATCAGGGCCGCATTTTCTTCCGGCTGAAAGACAAGAAAGACCGCGTCAACCACATGAGCGCGACGGAGGTCATCCAGGAACTTCGCCCCAAGCTGTCGAATATTCCCGGGATCAATGCGTTCATGCAGGTTCCGCCGACGATTCGCATCGGCGGATCGCTCACCAAGTCGCAGTACCAGTACACGCTGCAAACTCCGGATACTGCTCAGCTCTATCGCGATGGCCCGAAACTTGAGGCAGCGCTGCGCGCTCTTCCGCAGATACAGGATGTGACCAGCGATCTGCAGGTCAAGAATCCACAACTCACGGTTGAGGTGGATCACGACAAGGCGTACGCGCTCGGCGTGACTCCCAACCAGGTGTCAGATGCGCTCTACTCTGCGTACGGAACGCGGCAAATCAGTACGATCTACACGCCCAACAATGAATACTATGTGATCACTGAATTGCTGCCGCAGTATCAGGACGATCCGCGGCAGCTTTCGCTCCTCTACATTCGCTCGAACACCGGGAAGCTGATACCGCTCGATACCGTCGCCAAACTCATACCCTCTCTAGGGCCACTCACCGTCAACCATCTCGGGCAGCTCCCCGCTGTGACGGTAAGCTTTAACCTCAAGCCTGGTACGGCACTCGGTGACGCCACGAAGTTGGTACAGGACACGGCGAACCGTGTTCTGCCGGCCGATATTCAAGGGACCTTCCAGGGAACCGCGCAAGCCTTTCAGAGCTCCTTCGTGGGCATGGGCCTGCTGCTGGTTGCTGCGGTGCTGGTGATTTATATCATCCTGGGAATTCTTTACGAGAGTTTTGTTCATCCCATCACGATTCTTTCCGGATTGCCGTCAGCCGGCGTGGGCGCGCTGCTCACGCTGATACTTTTCCATCAGGAGTTGAATCTCTACTCGTTTGTCGGGATCATCATGCTGATTGGCATCGTGAAGAAAAACGCCATCATGATGATCGATTTCGCGTTAGAGGCTGAGCGTACAGACGGCAAGAGTCCCGAAGAGTCCATCTATCAGGGCGCGCTGGTTCGCTTCCGGCCCATCATGATGACGACCATGGCGGCGCTGATGGGTACTCTGCCCATCGCAATTGGATTTGGAGCCGGTGCGGATTCGCGCAGGGGGCTGGGCTTGGCGGTGGTCGGAGGCCTGCTGTTTTCACAGGTCGTGACGCTCTACATCACTCCGGTGTACTACGTTTACCTCGACAAGCTTCAGCGAGTGTTCCGCACCCGTAAACACGCCAGGCCTGCCAGTGAGGTTCCGACGACGCCCGAGACGCTCGACGAGGCCGCGCTCATGGGACACCACGACTAAGTCGGTCCGGCGGCTTTCTCCGATCGTTTGCCATGTTGTATTCTTGCCGTCGCACGAGTTGCAAAGAGAGGACAAAATGAAACTCACTCTTGTTCTGACCTGCCTCATTCTTGCTATCTCCTCTTCGGCCCGCTCCCAGACGGCTACGCAGACGTTCCCGACTTCGGCCGGGCCGGTGAAGATTACGCCGCTCTTCCATGCCAGCGTACTTATCGAGGCAGACGGAAAAAACATTTATATCGATCCCGCAAAACCTGCAAACTTTACCGAGCACCCAAAGGCGGACCTGATTCTGATTACCGACATCCACGGCGACCACATGGACCCGGCCTCGATCGCTGCCGTGAGTAAAGAAGGGACAGAGATTCTCGCGCCCCCGGCGGTCGTCGAAACTGTCAAGACGGCGAAGCCTGTTTCCAACGGGGAAACCAAGACGTGGCAGGGCTGGACCATCGAAGCGATTCCCATGTATAACCTGACGCGCGGCCCTGCGCCGGGCAAGCTCTTTCACGACAAAGGCCGCGGCAATGGCTATGTGCTCACTTATGGCGGCAAGCGCTTCTACTTTTCCGGTGATACCGAAGGTGTGCCGGAAATGCGGGCGCTGAAGAACATCGATGTTGCCTTCGTGTGCATGAATCTGCCCTACACCATGCCTCCGGACGAGGCTGCCGACGCGGTCAAGGCTTTCCACCCGAAGATTGTCATTCCCTATCACTACCGTGGATCGGATCTCTCCGTCTTCCAGAAGAAGCTGGAAGGCACCGGCATCGAAGTGCGATTGCTGGAGTGGTACTCCAAAGTAGGGAGGAACTCGCCGAACCCCGATCTGGAAATAAGTTCGGAGTTCGTATAATGTCACGCGGTCATGGAGTGGGCTCCTCGGTCTGCGATTTCCTGGTTGTTCGACTCGGAGCGCTGCGTCTCGGATCGCGTGATTGCGCGCTGGCTCTTCCTGCGTGCCTTGGGCCTCATCTATTTCTCTGCGTTTTTCTCTCTTGTTTTTCAGATCCGCGGACTCATCGGCCCCAACGGAATTCTGCCAGCAGGCGAATATCTTCAGGCAGTAGCGCATTCACTCGGACACGCCCGCTTCTGGTTTGCCCCCACGCTACTGTGGTTCTCCAGCGGCTCGCACATGCTGGCGCGTTATTTGTTGGGTAGGAATCGTGGCGTCGCTGCTGCTCACGCTGAACATCTGGCCGCGCGGGATGCTCGTAGTCTGTTTCGTGTGTTTTCTGTCGTTCGTGAGCGCCGCCGAAGAGTTCTCTGGCTATCAATCCGACGGCATGCTGCTCGAAGCTGGATTCATCTCATTCTTCTTTGCGCCTCCTGGATTGTTTCCCGGCTGGGCCGCATCGCGCTCAACCTGCCGGGCGAGTCTGTTCCTGCTGTTGTGGGAATGGTTCCGCATCTACTTCGAGTCAGGCGTCGCGAAAATTGCCAGCGGAGACCCGCAGTGGCGACACTTCACCGCGATGGACGAGTACTACCAGAACGGACCGCTTCCCACCTGGATCGGCTGGTACGTACAGCAACTTCCGCACTGGTTTCACGCCGCTACTGCGGGCCTGACTCTCGCCGTCGAACTGGTTCTGGTCTGGATGCTCTTTCTACCACGTCGCTGGCGGATTGTGTGCTTCTTTATAGTCACTCCGCTGCAGGTGGGCATCATCCTCACCGCAAACTACACCTTCCTCAACTACCTTGTACTCGTGCTCGGCTTCTTGCTTCTCGACGACCGCTTTCTGTTGCGATTCATTCCATCGCGGTGGGCACAGGCACTGCGTCGGCAAGATGCCACGCAACTAGTCGCCGGTCAGACCGCCGTCGAGTCTCCCTTGATCTCAAGCTCAAAGTCCTCTTGGCGGAAGCTCAGCCTCTGCAAGATTTCTCTCGCTGCCATAGTCCTCACATGGATCTTCTACGCCACGGTTGTGCCTTCCTTATGGATTCCGCTTCCCACGGCGCCGACCGAAGCTCTTGATCCCTTCCGCATTGCCAACCGGTACGGACTGTTTGCCGTCATGACGCGCGGCCGCTACGAAATCGAGTTCCAGGGATCGGACGACGGAAAGACCTGGGTGCCATATTCATTTCGCTATAAGCCGCAGGACCCGGGCAAGCCGCCCGGAGTCTACGCACCGTACCAGCCTCGCTTCGACTGGAACCTGTGGTTTGCCTCATTAGGTTCGTGGCGCGAGTATGCGATTGTGCCCAACACAGAGGTGCGGCTGCTTTCGAACGACCCCGACGTAATTGCTCTTTTTGCGGGGAATCCTTTCCCTCACGAACCGCCTCGCGAGGTCCGCGCTGTACTCTGGCAATACTGGTTCACCACCATGGCTGAGAAGCGTGCCACCGGCCTCTGGTGGCGCCGCCGGCCCCTCGGTCTCTACGCCCCGGCGCTCGAACGTGAGCCTGACGGCCGGATCGGCGTCGTTGAGATGCCCGAGCCTTCTTCCTCCCGCAGAGACTGAGCACCATTCCAGGCGTCTTCCGCAAGCTGGCCAGCAGAAAATTTTGTCCTTGACATATTCCCATATAGGAATATATTGTTTTTCATGCCCCGAGCAGCGACCACCTCCGATGCCTTCAATGCGGTGGCTGAGGCGCGCCGGCGAGACATCCTCAACTACCTGGCGGACAGGGAGCGCACGGTGGGCGATATCGTGGACGGCCTCAGGCTGGAGCAGCCGTCGGTCTCCAAGCATCTGCGGGTGCTGCGCGACGTGGGGCTGGTGAGGGTGCGGCGGAACGGGAGGCATATGTTTTATCGAACCAACAGTGACGCGATCCGTCCGCTGTATGAGTGGACGAAAACGTTCGAGCGCTTCTGGGCCCATCAGTTGGGCCAGATCAAGGAGCGCGCCGAAGCCAGGAACAGAGAGCTGACAGGCGGCAATCAAACTGAAAATAAAGAAGGAAGGTGAAAAAGCATGAGCGCGATTCCAACGCTGGTAGGGCTGGAGAATCTGATGTTGGTTGTGACCCAGGAGACGTTCGTAAAAGCGCCGATCGAAACTACGTTTGAGGCGCTGCTGGAACAGATCGGTCCGGGAAATGACACGCCGGACGGCCGGAAGATGCCCATGAAGATCGAGCCATGGCCGGGCGGACGATGGTACCGCGATCTGGGCGACAACAACGGCCACTGCTGGGGCCACGTTCAGGCCATCAAGCGGCCCACGTTGCTGGAGTTCAGCGGGCCGCTATTCATGTCGTATGCGGCCATTTCAAACGTGCAATACCGGCTGAGCGAAGTGGATGGCGGGACCCTGATTCGGTTTCATCACCAGGCGATGGGGATCATTCAGGATGACCACCGGCAGGGCGTCAGCAAGGGCTGGGCGCACATGCTGGCAGGCACTCGCGCGCGAGCGGAATCCAAATCGCGGTGAGAAGAGCAGGAGGGCGTCATGTGTCCAGCATGCCTGGCTAGCGCGGCGTGGATGGTGAGCGGCGCGATCTCAACCGGCGGCGTGGGTGCGCTGCTGGTCAAAAAACTTCGCGTCGGGAAAACAACAACCGATGCAATACGAAGGAGAATGAACGATGGCAACAGCGACGATCGAGAAGTCAAACACGAAAGCAGTGCCGCCGGCAGAGTGGTTGGCGGCGAGAAGAGAATTGCTGGCGAAGGAGAAGGAATTCACGCGCCAGCGTGACGAAATCAGCCGGCTACGCCGCGAGCTGCCCTGGGAGAAGGTCGAGAAGAGGTATGTCTTTGACGGCGCCAAGGGTAAAGAGACTTTGGACGACCTGTTCGACGGTCGCAGCCAGCTGTTTGTGTATCACTTCATGTTCGGACCAGGATGGGAGCAGGGATGTCCCAGCTGCTCTTTTATCGCCGACAATTTCGACGGCGTGAGGACCCATATGGCGCAAAGGGACGTGACGCTGGTGGCGATCTCGCGTGCGACTCTGCCGGAGATCGAAGCGTTCAAGAAGCGCATGGGCTGGAACTTCAAGTGGGTCTCGTCGTTCGGAAGCGACTTCAACTACGACTACCAGGCCTCATTTTCGAAGGAAAAAGCAAAGGACGGAAAAAGCTACTACAACTACCAGACGACCGAGTTTCCTTCGGAAGAAAGACCGGGCGCCAGCGTGTTCTATAAAAACAGCGACGGGCAGATCTATCACACTTACTCCACTTACGCGCGTGGCCTCGACATACTGTTGAATGCCTATAACTTCATCGACATGACGCCAAAGGGCCGCGATGAAGCAGGGATGAAGCCTCACGCCATGGCGTGGGTTCGCCATCATGACCGGTACGCTGGCGGAGAGTCGTCGGGTGAGGAGAAGCCATCAAAGCCACGAATGCTCGACCCGATGGTCGCCGAATTCCACGAGGAGGTTGAAATCACGAGGCGGGTCCTCAACCGAATTCCGGCGGACAAGCTCTCGTGGAGGCCGCACGCGAAATCAATGTCACTTGGGCAGCTCGCCAATCACATCGCAATGGTGCCGGGCAGGCTGGCAAAGATTGCTCAGCAGGACAGCTTTGACGTCTCGCAGGGGACCTTTGAACCTCCGCAGCCGAAGAGCCTGCGGGAAATCGAGGACACCTTCGAGGAAAGCGTTCGGGAGGCCGAGGCATGCCTGAAGGGAATGACGGACGAAGCCGCGCAGGGGAACTGGAGTCTGAGGCTTGGGGACAGAGAGCTTTTCCACAAACCGCGGGTGGGCATCCTGCGATCGATCATGCTGAATCACTGGTACCACCACCGCGGACAGTTGTCGGTGTATCTCAGGCTGCTGGAGGTTCCGGTCCCCGTCATCTACGGGCGCAGTGCGGACGAGAATCCGTTTGCCTGAGGCTATAGAGCACGCACCAGCGGGGGACTCCAGCTTCGTCCCCCGCTTCAATCTTCACGCGGTTCACTTCACCCCTCGATCCGCGCTCACCTGCCTTCGCGTCACCGCTCGGGTACGGCTTACTCGTTTTCCCCTGAACAACTCATTGCGATGACTGAGTGATAACGCCACTATCAACAGAGAAAAAAGTTGGAACTGGTGAGGGAATTTTCCTCTCCACATCGCATTTAAGAGTGAGCGGAAAAAGAAGGTAAGCAGTCTGCTCCGCGACGCTTTGCTTCCGACCGCGCGTCAACCGCCGTACCAGATGCGACACGAAACATCAGGAGGACATCACCATGAAATTCCCTTCAACGCAGTGTGCCATTCATAACTCTGGGGCATTGTCGAGGCGCCGGCTGGCTGGCCTTCTGGCCACCTGCATGGTGGCTGTCGTCTGTTTTGCGCAATCGCCGGCCGCTCAAGCGCAAGGATTCCTTCCCAACCCCGTCAGAGTACTTTCCACTGTTCCGGCAAATGGAGACGTGAATCCGTACGGAGTCACTTTTGTCCCAAGCGGATTTCCGGGCGGCGTGCTTCAGCCCGGTGACATTCTCGTCTCCAACTTCAACAACAATCAAAATCTGCAAGGCACCGGAACGACGATCGTTCGCGTCCCACAAAGTGGGGCAGCCTCCCTCTTCTTCCAGTCCTCGATGCAGCAGTCGGGTCTTTCGACCGCGCTGAAGGTTCTGAGCTCGGGCTTCGTTTTGGTCGGCAGTTTTCCCACCGTGGATGGTACGTGCGCTACTGTGCAACCCGGCTCCATCTTAATACTCAACGACAACGGCCAGCAGCTGGGCAGCGTCTCCGGACCCGAAATCAACGGGCCGTGGGACATGACGGTGTATGAGAACGGGAGTAAGGTGCAGGCTTTCGTTGCCAACGCTTTGGCGGGCACAATTACCCGGCTGGACTTTCACGTTTCGCAGGGCCAGATTAGCCTGAAGGACCAGGTCGGGATCGCTTCCGGCTACCAGCATCAATGCGACCCTGCCGCTCTCGTCGACGCTCCAACCGGCACAGTTTACGATGCCGCATCCGACACGCTCTTCGTAGCCTCGACGCTTGACAATGCGGTATTCGCAGTGCCGGATGCAGGCCATGCCACCGGCAGCCAGGGGACGGGCTCAATCGTCTACCAGGACGCCACGCACCTGCACGGCGCGCTGGCGATGGCCGAGGCGCCGAATGGCCACCTGCTGGTGACCAATAACGACGTGACCAATGGAGATCCCAACCAACCGAGCGAAATTGTCGAGTTCACCAAACAGGGCCAGTACGTAAAGGAAGTTTCGGTGGATCCGAACTTAGGTGGCTCCTTCGGGCTGCAGGTTCATAAGTTCGGTAATAATGTTACGCAACTGGCGGCCGTGGACGACAACCAGGTCAACCTGATCATCTGGACGCTCCCAGCCCACTAGCACCCAGCGTAGTCCGAACGGCTCAGCGTCAATAGGGCGCTGAGCCGCTGGACCGCTAAGTTCTTAGCGGCAGGGGACGCGATACTTGCCCAGGTTGAGATGCTTCTTCATGGAATTGAAGTTCAGCGAGTTTGCTTTTGGGCAAAACTTGTCGGTAGGTAGGAAGTACTCAACCTCAAAGACAGCCTTATTCGCATCTATGAAAGGCAACAGCTTGTGGCATTCGCTGTACTGGAAGCATTGCTCGTCCAGCGACCAGTCGAAAGAAGGGAGTAAGTCGCTGACCTGGTCCACATCATTCTTGAGGCCTACCGACAGCCCTCTGGCATGAGCTTGCTTCGCGATGAACGTGTCGTAGCGGATTTGATCCTGATACGTTAAAGGAAAACCGGTGTCGTTGGAGTAGCCGTCCACGTTATCCGGCTCCATCCCATCGAAGCCTTTGGCCTGGCACAGGTCCATCCGCGCTTTCATGATAGGACCAAGAATGTCGATGCGACGGATGTCCAGCCACCTCTCGCCTGGCCACCCACTGACCGGCTTGCCTTTCACAGAGTTGGGAAACTTCTTCGCGTCGGGGCGCCAGTTCTCCCACGTGCCTACATCGATATAGCAGACCACCTTGCGGCCCTTGCTGTGCAGCGACGCCACCACTTTGGCATCGTTGTCAAACATATCGATGTCGTACATCTGCACCTTGATTTTCTGATCGACCGGCGTCGGAAGCTGCCATTGCCAGCTTGTCTGCAACGGCGGCTGCCAGATTGTTGGATTATTCGGCTGGGACGTAAGGTGGCGATCAGGATGGCCGTGCGACCGGACTTCCTGCGCTCCTCCGAGCAGACTCAAAAACATAATGACGGATGCTACAAGGGCTTGTTTCATAGTCCACCCCTGTAGCAAAGAGTACCTCTGGTTTCAGCCGGCCGCAATCCTCCTGCTGAAAGCCAGCCGTCCCGGAGCAGCAAAACATGCCGCACGGGCATTCATATCTGCCTAATGCACACCCGCACCACCTGCCTAGCACACTCCGCTCGGACGGACTGCAGTTCCAGATTCCTGGGTCGGTGCGCTTTGCGTGCCTGGCAGTGTGTAGGGCGTAAATCCAGCGAGATTCGCGACACATTGCTGGATGACCTGCGATACAGCCGGAAGCGTAGACGGCAGATTCGGAATCGAGAGGTCCGGGCTCTTGAAATTGAACGCGCTGGTCAGGTCTCCGACCGTCGCCCGCCGCCAGGCGCTCAAATTGGGCACTTCCGCACCGAACAGAGTCTCCAGGAATCGCAGCACCGATGTGTGATCAAACAAGTCGGACGACACAAACCCGCCCCGGCTGAACGGAGAAATGATCAGCATGGGAACGCGAAACCCCAGTCCTATGGGCCCGGAAATCGCGGGACTACCCACCACGGTGGGGTCCGGTACTGCAGGCGCAGTCACATATTCGCCTTGTGTCCCCGCAGGCGCGGTCACTGGTGCGACGTGGTCAAAAAATCCACCATTCTCATCGAAGGTAAGAAACAAAACCGTCTTCGCCCACAGTGCAGGGTTCAATGTTAGAGCGTCGACGATGAGAGAAAGCACATTCTCGCCAAAGATCGAAGGCGCCGGCGGGTGGTCCGAAGTTACGACCGACCCTACCAGCCATGAGACCTGGGGCAAATTTCCCGACGCCACATCTGCCAGAAAGTCTACCGGGAATTGCGGTCCGAACGCGTTCTGATGCAGGGCGGATGAAGGATCCTGAAAATTCTTGAAGTAGGAAAGAACATTGTCCGAGAGAATGCCGCCGAGAATAGTCGCATCAGGCGACGAATACACCTTCCAGGAAATTCCCCGAGCCTGCAGTTGCTCAGGCATGGTCGTGTATGTCAGCCGGCCGTAAAAGTTAGAGCGATTTGTGACGATGGTTTGCAGAATCGGCCCACCGTTTTTTCCGTCCGGGTCGAGAGACGCCGCCATGGTATAGAGACGATTCGGGTCGGTTGGTCCCATCACCGAGCAAAAATAGTTGTCGCAAAGGGTGAAGGCGTCGGCCAATGCGTAGTAGTAAGGAAGATCCCCGCGGTTGTAGTAGCCCATGCTCAGAACTGCGTCGTTGGAATCGATCGGAAGACGCGAACTCACAAAACCATCCATTGCCCCGTTATTCCAGCTCTGATGCTGGGGCACCCAGTCGTGCGTGATGTCGTGCGTGCAGGCGGCATTCGTGTTCGACGTGTCCAGGTGAAATGGCAGGAGCGCCCCCACAGGGGAACTCGTGATGTTCGCCGGATCAGGTTGCTGAAATGCTGCGCTCTGATCGGAGAATCCACGGACGCCGCGGTAGCTTCCAAAGTAGTGATCGAACGACCGGTTCTCTTGAATCAGGATTACGACGTGTTCAATATCAGTCAGCTTCGAGCAGCCAGATGGCGCCGAAGGAATCAGTGACGTGAGAGAACCCCCTCCGCACCCGTTCAAGCCCATCGGTCCTAACCCTGCCGCCGCAGTAGCAATTCCGAGTTTAAGTAAATCTCTACGAGTGAAATTTTGCATGGTCTTAAGCGTTAGATGCACTCTTCTGGAAAGAATGTCCGCGGCGATGGCCTGTCTGGGGAGACCGAGATGTGTCGGTCACTTGACACTTTGGCAAATCGTCAGCCCGCAGGCTCGACAATAAGCTCAGATCGGCCTTCGACAGCAATTGACCTCTCTCGGTAACGAGTCTGGATTCACCTGGTTAGCGGTTGAGGTGCTATTTACCCGCCGTGCATTGCCAATGGCGGGACCACTGTCCTAGAAGTTCGGTTGAAATGCATCTCATCCGACTTTATGAGCGCTCCATGAATTTCCCACCATCATTGATTGCAGGGTGGATTGTCATCCCCGCTCGAATTCCACGCGGTCGTTTGCCATCCGAGAGCGGGACTCGACCAACCCAGGCGATTGTATCCAGGCACGTGACTAGCCAATCGCCGGGTGGAGGACTGAAATGACGAAACTTGTCTTCTCCAAAACTGTGCCTTTGTTTGTCGCAGCACTCGCTCTGGTTTGCACGCCGACTCGGGCCGTTGCTCATCGCGGTGGAGGCTCTCACGGTAGTAGTAGAGGCTCGCACGGAGGAGGTTTTCACGGCGGTGGACACTCTAGCTTCGGTGGGCATGGGCATTCCTTTGGTGGCTCGAACCGAGGCAGCTTTCACGGCGGCGGGCACTCCAGCTTCAGCGGTGGAGGATTTCACGGAAGCGGCATCTTCGGCGGCAGGGGGCGCTCAAACAGTGGTCGAATGAGTGGTGGGTCGTACGCAAGGTCCGGAGGATTTTCTTCTCGTCCTTCTGGCAATTTTGGCCGGTACTCTGGCTTCGGAGCAAGAAGTTCTGGCCCGTCCTCAGTTGCTCGTAGCTTCGGTCGCTCAGGAGGTTCGCAAATTGCCGCGCGAGGTGGAACGATGGGCGGGTGGCGTTCCTTCGGCGGCATGAGCCACGCTGGTGAGGCCGGGATTTCTCGTGAGTACGGGAACTATGCACGAACAGGCGGCAGCTGGCGTTCGTTCGGAAATTCGTCGGGCCGATCTATGTTCACGTCGACACGCACCTCGGGCGATGGGACCGGTGGGTGGCATTCGTTCGGCAACATGAGCCGCGGTGGCGGCTCAGGGACATCTCGCGGCTATCAGGGCTACGCACGAACTGACGGCCCGTGGCATTCGTTCGGAAACTCACGGAATGCGTTCGTGAGCGGGAACGCATCCAGCCGCCCGATGGCGATGTTCGGAGGCACTCGTTTTGGAAACTCCGCTTTCGGAGGCGCTCGCTTCGGAAACTCGGCCTTCGGTAGATCCGATTTCGGAAACTCGGGTTTCTCAGGTTCGGGCTTCTCCAATTCATTCGTCGGTCCGAATTTTTCGCTGATCCCGAGCTTGTTTAGCGGCTTGCTTCAGTTGGGTACGCCGCTGTTCGGAGGAGTCGGTATGCTCGGAGCAAGTGCGCTCTCCTTTGCCGCACGCTCGTTGATTTTCGGATTGGCCTCAAACGGATTTGGCCAGGGCGGCTTCGGCGGCGGGGACCCCGGTTTTGGTCAAGGTGGACCTGCCTTGAGCTTCGGATTCAATGCGGCCCCGGTTTTACCGGCTTGCGTTCCCGGCTCGACTTTATGGACGCCCGGCTCGCCGTGGGTTGGTTATTGCCCACCCTATCCGTATGTTCCGGTTCCATATTTTCCGATGGGGTTGGAGCGGTAGAGGTCCGTTCGGCAGTCTCCGAGTCGATACAGCGCTAAATATTTCCTTCGGCAATTCTGCTGTCTCCTGGAGACCCCAAGCGGGCCATTCGATAGCGTCGGCTGTCCACCTCTAATTCGCATCACTGCCGCGCCGCACCCAATCATTGATGATCGTCGCCGCCACTAATCCGCCTAGCTTGGCCCAGCGCCGGCAGTAAATTCCTTGCGCCGAACTCACGAGGCGCGTACGATGCACTCGCCTTAGATCGAACCCAAGAATCTGCTTTCAAATCCACAGTCATTGGAGAAGAGATGAAACTCACGAAAATTCTGTCAGTTTGCGCCACGGTTTTGTTGGTTGCGCTTTCGGCGGCCGCGCAAGGCGAACCCGCCAGCGTCACCACGCTGGAGTTTCAAACCCCAAAGAACGGCATGACCAAGCAATACGAAGACGGCCGCAAGGCGAAAGCTGCGTGGCACAAACAGCAAAAGGATCCGCAGATGCTGTTTGTCCTGCAGGTGGTGGTCGGCGAGCAAATGGGCTCCTACGTCGTGGGACGAGCCGGACAGCACTGGGCCGACCTCGACAAACCCGCCGTACCCGATGCCGCGGATGAGGAGGAGTACAACAAGGTGATCGCTCCCTACGTGGAGGGCCGCACCTCGGCGTATTTCGAGTCGATGCCCAAGGTCAGCAATCCAGCACCCGACAGCATGGGCGGCAAGTACACCAGCGTGACAACCTTCCACGTACGGCAAGGCAAGGGCGACGATTTTCGCAGCGCCATCGCTCGCATGTACGATGCTGCACAAAAAACCAAGTGGCCCTTTCACTACCGCTGGGAAAGGCTCGCGAACGGCGGCCGAGGCGGCACTTACGTTCTGCTCGTGGACCACGCCAACTGGGCCTCATTTGCGGACGACCCCGCTATCAAGCCCCTGCGCGATGTGCTGCGGGAAGCGTTCGGCGAGCAGGAATCCATGTCGGTCATTGAACGCCTCAACGGTTCGATCGAAAGCACGTACAACCAGGTGGTCGAGTTCCGCCCGGACTTGAGCTATATCCCGGCGAAATAACTTAGCGACAACCCGAGCGAGTTTTCGAGTTTGTCAGTGATCTCCCCGAAGGCCTCGTGGCATTTCGGGGAGTTTTTTGCTTCTCGGCAAGGGTTGTCACTGGGCTGATTGCATATTCCGACTGACCTGCTCGGCCGCAGCCAGCACCCGCAGAGTATTTTCGCCCAGAATCTTGCGGATGTCCGCCTCCGAGTATCCTCTTTTGAGAAGAGCGTCTGTGATTTGCGGGAGGTGGCTGACGTCCTCCATTCCGTCCGGCATGGAGGCGCCATCAAAGTCCGAGCCGAGACCCACATGATCGGGCCCAACCAGTTTCACGGCGTGGTCAATGTGGTCGACGATTCGTTCCCAGGAAACGTGTGGCAACTTGCCTTCAGCGGTTGCTTGTTTTTCCTGCTCGGCCATCTTCAGACCGAAGCACTCCTGGTCGTCACCGCATTGTTTTTTGAACTGATCGAACACAGCTACGACGCTGCCTAAGTATTTCTCTGAAGCATCTTTGTAGGCTTGATCGAGGAAGCTCTTCTCGTAGTTGATCTGAATCACGCCGCCTTTCGCCGCCAGCGCCTTGATCATGTCATCGGTCATGTTGCGCGGATGATTGGACAAAGCGCGGCACGAGGAATGCGAGGCAATCATGGGAGCCGTGCTGATCGCGAGGGCGTCGTAGAACGTTTTGTCGGAAACGTGGGAGATATCGACGAGCATTCCCTGGCGATTCATCTCGCGAACAATTTCCTTTGCCGTAGTCGGTGAGCCCGTTGTGCGCGGGCTTGTCGGTTGAGGAATCGGCCCATTCGTCGTTGTAGAAGTGCGAGAGGGTCATGTAGCGGACACCGAGATCGCTGTAGATACGGACCATGCGAATGTCGTTGCCCAGCATGTGGCCGCCCTCGATGCCCATCAGGACCGCAATCCTTCCCTGCTCATGCGCTCGTCGAACGTCATCGGCAGTGCGGGCGAAGGCGAGATCTTTAGAGTATTTGCGCACGTTTTCGCGGACAGCATCGATCTGGTCAAGAGCTTTTTGAATCGCCGGTGGCCCCATCGTGCGGCCATCGATCCAGATGGAAAAGAAAATGGCATTCAGGCCGCCCTCGCGCATGCGGGGAATGTCGATATGCCCCGTGGAATTACGCTTGCCGAGATCGAAATTGCTGGAAAAGAAGCGCTGGGTGGTGTCGTCGTGGGTGTCGACGACGATGGCAGAGAAGTGGAGCCGGCGAGCCTGCTCCGACACGGAGTCGGCAGGGGTGGAAAAGAGCAGCGCTATGGCGCCGAAAAGACTGGCGAGCAGAAAAACCACCGAGCGGATCATCAGGCCTCCCCCAAAGAGATGTGTGAGCGTCGCTAGGGTAGCAGACCGGGAAGCGGGGGTGGGAAAAACCGGTGTGGCCGACATGAGAATCGCAGCCACGCGACTAGCTGGACGAGTCATCAAACTTGAGTTATAAAGCACCACAAGTCCGACCCTTGCAGTCCCGTACCCAAATTCTGAGTTCGAGGACATCCTATGCAGTGGACGCAGATCTACGATCCCTTCGGGCACTGGTGGCTGTCCACGCTTGTGGCCGCACTTCCCATCGTGGTGTTGCTGGGATTGCTTGCCGGCATGAAGGTAAGGCCGCATTGGTGCGCCATTTCCGGCGCTTTTACTGCGGTCGTTATTGCGACTATGGTTTTCAAGATGCCGGTCGCTCTGGCCGCGACGAGCTTCGGTTATGGCGTTGCGTTTGGAATCCTGAAGATCGCCTGGATCGTGCTGGCCGCGGTCTACCTGTACGACATCTCGGTCGAAACTGGCCAGTTCGAGATCATGAAGGAATCGATCGCCAACATCACTGCCGACCGGCGCCTGCAAGTCTTGCTGGTTGCCTTCTGTTTCGGCGCGTTCATCGAAGGCGCTGCGGGATTCGGTGCGCCGGTGGCGATTGCCGGAGCATTCATGATCGGGCTGGGGTTCAAGCCGTTTCATGCCGCGGCCCTGAATCTGATTGCAAACACTGCCCCGGTGGCATGGGGCGCTATAGGAACCCCGGTTCACACACTGGCTGCAGTCACGGCCCTGCCGGAATCGGACTTGAATGCAATGATCGGGCGCATCCTGCCATTCACCGCGGTCCTTGTGCCCTTCTGGCTGGTGCGAACTATGACCGGCTGGAAAGAAACCTTTGAGGTGCTGCCCGCCATTCTCGTAGTGGGCTGCTCCTTCGCAATTACTCAATACCTGTGGTCGAACTACGTGGACAGCAATCTGGTGGACATCATGGGTGGTGTGATTTCGATTCTGGCCACCGTGACTTTTCTTCGGTTCTGGAAGCCACGCAACATCTGGCGCTTTGACTATGACCGCAACTCCGTTCCCCTGCCGCCTCCGACGGCAAGCATCGAAGATCAGTTTGGAGGCGAGTGGGCAGCAGACAATTTCGACGGCTATCTGAAAGCGCGAAAATATTCCGCCGGGGAAATCCTGAAGGCATGGATGCCTTTCGCGATTCTCTCCCTATTCGTGCTGATTTGGGGTTTGCCGCGAATCAAGGCGGCGATCAACGAAGCCACGACGCCGGCATTCAAGGTCCACCTTGCGGACGGCAAGCTGCGTCCAGGGCCGCCGGGGTGGGATGTGCCGTACCTTCACAACGCCGTTTATCGCGCACAGCCTGTGGTGAGCAAACCCACACCCGAAGCCGCGCGATACGATTTCAACTGGCTGTCCGCCACCGGGTCGGGCTGCTTTCTGGCCGCGATCGTCTCCGGCTTGATTCTGGGACTTTCGCCTATGCGCCTGATGAAAATTTTCTGGCTCACGCTCGTCCGCATGCGGCTGGCGATGGTCGCGATCTCCTTCATGTTGGGCTTGGGCTATGTAACGAGATATTCAGGGCTCGATGCCGTCCTTGGTCTCGCCTTCACCCGCACGGGGTGGTTCTATCCCTTCTTCGGTACGTTTCTCGGATGGCTGGGTGTCGCGCTCACTGGCAGCGATACATCATCGAATGCGCTCTTTGGAAGTTTGCAGCGCATTACCTCTCAGCAACTGGGGATCAACCCGGTCCTCATGTGCGCTGCGAACAGCGCCGGTGGAGTAATGGGCAAGATGGTGGACGCTCAGTCCATTACGATCGCCACGGCTGCCACCGAGCAAGTGGGCAACGAAGGCATCATCTTCCGCTTCGTCATGTGGCATTCGGTTGCGCTGGGCGCAATCGTCGGGATTATCGTAATGCTTTATGCCTACGCTTTTCCGCACCTGATACCGCACGGTCTGACATTCGTGAAGTGAGCTGTGCAAGCCGATCCGTGAACGATGGAAGGGCACACTCCCGACCCGCCACGTCCAGGATTACGCTTACGGGGTGATCTCAAAGACTACGCCGTGGCCCCCGTTTCCACCGGTTGCGGTCGTGCCGTAAAGATTGCCTGTCTTGTCGAGCGTCAACCCATAATAAGGATTAGCTCCGTCCGGAGCGGGGCCGAAGCGATGCACGACGCTCTCCTTCCACTTCCCGCCCGAGAGAGTTAGTTTGAAGACAACGCCATCGCCATTGGAATCTCCACCCGCAGATGTAGTGCCGTAGAGATTGCCGGCAGCATCAAACACGAGCGTGCTGGTAGGACTGGCCCCGTCCGTGCCCGCTTTGAAGCTGTACAACACGGTTTCCTTCCAGGCACCGCCCGATTGCGTCAGTTTAAAAACTGAACCCATTCCATTTTTTCCAGCGAAATAAGTCGTGCCGTAGAGACTGCCCGCCGCGTCAGAAATCAAACCGCCGTAAGGGAATCCGGCGTGTGGCTGACCTTGGAATGCGTCGATGGTACTGAATTTCCATTTGCCTCCTGTTATAGGAGCCAGCTTGTACACGGCGCCACAGCCATTGGGAGGGTTGCAGGAATCATCGCCACCCAGTTCAGCCACACCAAATAGGTTCCCGGCGTTGTCGACGTGCAGCGAGCCCAGCGACCCCACGGCCCCATCTTTGCCGCCAGTGAAGCTGTGGATTACTTTCTCCTTCCACTGTTGACCCGAAGGCGTCAGCTTGAACACGGACCCGCATCCGTTAGGCGGGTTGCAGGAGGCATCGCCGCCGTCGGGAGTTGTGCCGTAAAGATTGCCCTTTTTGTCGAAAACCAGAGCCGCGCCGGGGCCAAACCCATCCGCATGCATGCCCTCAAAACCCGTGAAGCTATAAATCACACTCTCGGAATAGCTGCTGCCGTGGCGGGTCAGCTTGAAAACAGTGCCACAACCATCACCGCTGCACATTCCGCCGGAACCGCCGGCCACGGTAGTTCCGTACAGATTTCCTTTGTCGTCCAGCGTGACCCCGCCGTAGGGATTCTTGCCATCGAGTCCACCTTGGAAGTTGTACAGCACCTTCTCAATCCACTTGCCGCCCGAGAGCGTCAGCCTGAACACCGTTCCGCACCCACCGCTGCAGGCGCTACCAGTACCGCCGACCACGGTCGTGCCATAGATGTTTCCCGCCTTGTCGAAGACCAGCCCCGCAGCAGGATCGCCACCGTCGTTGCCACCAGTGAAAGGATGCAGGACTTTTTCCTTGCCCGTCGCTGACGCGCTTATTACCAGCATTGCTGCGAACAAGAGACCGGCAAAAGATCGACTTATGAGGCAACAGGTACTCTTGCTTCCCATGATTCGATTCCTCGATTCTGGCCGCTGATTCACCTCGAGTAGAAACGCCGAGACCTACGGCAGCATGGCACTGTACCATCGAAACAGGCGTCGGGGCAGGCGTGAACGGGCTTGCACACTGTTGGTGTGATCCTGGCTGCGAAGATGTTGCGTGGTCTTCTTGGAGGCTCTCTCTCGATTTCACGCACCGGCAAACTCTGATGTCGAGAAGTCATCCAATTCGAATCGCTGACGACCTCGGCTTCGATTCAACTCCGAAGTCGGCAGACGATGGATGAAAATTCCCGCGCTCCAAATGGGGAAAGCACTCCGACCAAAAGTAACTTTTCTTGTTGCAACAATCAGGTTCGACTCTAGAATGAAGGTGCAATCCCAGGCATCAATAACGGCGCGATGGGCGCCGCTCGAAGTGTTCAACACACCCTCCCCAAGGCTGTGAAGTTCCAGTGAATTCCGCGAACTAGGGTCACCGGCCCTTCTCTCTCCCCCGAGCAAGGTTGCCCCCGACACGGACGTTGTTCTCGACAGCTCGTAAGAAGGGTATGTCCACGCGCACGAAAACAAGAGAGAAGGGATCGCCCTCGGAGTGCACAGGATCCTTTTGCATGCGGTGCCAGGCGCATCGTAGTGCAGAACTTTGTTGCCGATTCCGTCTTGATTCTTCCCTCACTCGCAGCGTTCTTCCGACACAGTCAGAAAAAACAGCCGGACCGAGGTCGATCGGCAGCCACCATGTGTGGCGCCGGAGAGCCTCGCACAGCCGCAAGTAGCGCGCACTCAGTAAGTTATCCCCGAGTGGAAGGCCACTCCAAGGGGCGAAGCTATGCCGGAACTATCTCGTGAACAGGCAGAGGTAATAGGCGCAGCTCAGTATTTCGAGCCGCACTGGTATGCGAGTTACACCTGCTCGCGCCGTGAGAAGAGAATCGCCGACATCCTGCGCGAGAGAGAACTCGAGTGTTTCTTGCCTCTCTACGAAAAAGTCCATCGCTTTCCGCGCGAGCTCAGGAAAGTGCACCTGCCGCTGTTTCCCGGTTATCTGTTTGTTCACATCTCACTAGCGGACCGCCTGCGCGTTCTCGAAGTACCGGGCGTCGTGAGCCTTGTCAGTTTCCACGGGCGACCGGTGCCATTGAACGACGCGGAAATCGATGCGATGCGTCGCGTGTTGAGTCAGGGTGCGCAAGCTCAACCTTATCCCTACATCAAGATTGGCCAGCAGGTAGAAATCCAGAGCGGCCCTCTGCGCGGATTGTGCGGCAAAGTCCTTCGCCGCAATAGCCACCTCCGGGTCATCGTCTCTGTGGATCTGCTGATGCGTTCGATTGTGCTGAACGTCGACGCGGCTGACTTGTCGGCTTGTAGCAGCCCGCATCTTCCTCAATAGCGAAAGTGCAAAAATCAAGCAAGGCCTCCCCCATAGACAGTGCTTCATAAGCAAGGAAGGGAATTCATGGCTTGGCTGAGCGATTTGTGGTGCCGGCGGCTCATGATCGCCTCTCACATCGGGCTGCTCGCATGTACGTATTACCTCGCGTTCTTGTTGCGCTTCGACTTCATGGTCGGGCGAAAATATCACATCCTGTTCTTGCAGACCCTCCCGCTGGTTCTATTGATAAAAATTCCCGCCTGCTGGGTGATGGGAGTGCTGCGAGGCTGGTGGCGCTATGCCAGCACGACCGATCTTCTCGACATCGTGAAGGCGTCGACACTCAGTGGGCTGATGGTCTTCGGAATTCTGGAAGTGTTTTTCCCACAGTCGGGATTTCCTCGCTCCGTTCTTCTGATCGACTTGCTGCTTACGGTTTGCGTTCTCGGAGGCCTGCGCCTCTCCGTGCGGATCTACCAGGAAACTGCAGGCAGGCACGTGGCACGCAAGAACACTCTGGTGGTGGGTGCAGGCGTGGCAGGCAGCCAGATCGTGCGCCAGTTGAGGTTGAACCCGCAGCTCGATCTCAACCCGGTTGGATATGTCGACGATGACCCTTCCAAGCAAGGCATCAAGATTCAGGGAGTCAAGGTGCTCGGCAGAATTGCGGACTTGGCTCGCATTGCCGAGCAGAACTGCGTGGCCTGCGTCCTCATTGCTTTGCCCTCTGCCGACGCCGCTCTAGTACGTTCCGTTGTCGAGAAGTGCGAGACCTGCAGGGTGGAATTGAGAATCCTGCCCAAAATAAGCGAGCGCATCAATGGCACGCCATCGGTAAGCAAGCTGCGAAAAGTGCGCATGGAAGATCTTCTTGGCCGCGCCCCTGTCAATCTCGATCTCACCACCATTCGCCGGAAATTCAGCGACAAGACCGTGATGATCACCGGCGCGGGCGGCTCCATAGGCTCCGAGCTTTCCCGGCAACTCGCAAGTTTTCATCCGCGGAAACTGGTCCTGTTTGAACGTTCCGAAAACGAGCTGCACCGCATCGAGGTGGAACTTCGCAGCCTGTATCCCGCTCTGGACTGCGTGCCGGTCGTCGGCGACATCCTGGATGTCCGGGCGCTGCGCGACGTCATGGCGGAGCACCGTCCGCAAACCGTCTTTCATGCCGCCGCGTACAAGCACGTTCCGATGATGGAAAGGAATTGCTTCCAGGCAGTGACGAACAACGTCTTTGGGACGTACAACGTTGCCCTCGTCGCCAGGCAGTACGGGGTGGACGATTTCTTGATGATCTCCTCCGACAAGGCGGTCAACCCGGCCAACATCATGGGCGTAACCAAGCGAGTCGCAGAACTTGTGATCCTCGGCCTGCAACATCAGGACACCCGGTTTGTATCGGTTCGTTTTGGCAACGTTCTGGGCAGCAATGGCAGCGTGTTACCTCTGTTTGAACAGCAACTCGCTCATGGCGGGCCGCTGACGGTTACGCATCCCGACGTCCGCCGCTATTTCATGACCATTCCGGAGGCGGTCCAGTTGGTGCTGCAGGCTTCCACCATGGGAAAAGGCGGAGAGATCTTCGTTCTGGATATGGGAGCCCCGGTGAAGATCGTGGATCTGGCCAAGAACCTGATCCAGCTTTCAGGCCTCAGACCCGGCAAAGATATCCAGATCACCTTCACCGGGCCGCGTCCGGGCGAAAAACTGTTTGAAGAGCTCAAGCTTGAAGGCGAAGGGATCAAACCCACTCCACACGAAAAGATTCGTGTTCTTGACGGCGGCAGCGTGAACTTCGCCCAGGTCAACCGCTGGCTGGACGAACTGTCTGCACTGGTGGAAGTCAAGAACGTGAACGGCCTGGTGCGAAAGCTGCAGGAGGTCGTTCCCGAGTATTCACCGAGTCCCGAAATCCTGTCACTTTGTGACCTTGATTGTCACGACGTTCACGTGGAATACCAGCGCTCTCGCCTGGAACTCTATCGCTCTTCTGCGTTGGAAGAGCCTCCCCATTTTGCGTCTCAGAGTGCTGCCTGAGACTCATGCACCCACATTCTTAAAGTCGGAACAGGCCGAAACTCAGGCCACACTTCCATAATGGCGCCACACACGAGGTCGAGATGAGCCGCTACGCTGACTTGCTGCGAAAAGCCGAAAGAGAAAAGATCTCCTGGACTCCAATCATTCCGGATCGTTCTGCGGCCATGCCGCACGGACTTCACCTGACAACTCCTCCCGTGCGGGTGCTTCCTGCGCACAACGATGCGGTGCTGCCACCGCCGGATGCGGACTGGCTGAGAATATGGACAGCCCTTCACAAGCACTGGCGTCCCTCCGCAATCTTTGCCGCTTCCACGATGGTCACAGTCCTGCTTGTCACACTTCTTACCAGGCCCGTCTACGCGCCAACCGCACGCGTAGAAATCGACCCGCCGGGCACGGAGTTGTTCACCATGGAGGGACGCGCTGGCTCCGATAATGCCGCCGAATATCTGGAAACGCAGTCGCGCAACATGCAGAGTGACGAACTGCTGCTGGGCGTGGTACGGCAACTCAAGCTGCAGGACGCGCCTGAGTTGACGCGGCGCGGCTTGCCTTCCCGAGTGGTGTCTGCCGTGGCCTCGTCCTTCGAAAGCGTGCCGGCGCGAATCTGGGGTGAGAAGAAAGCACCCACGCTCAATGCCAGGAGCGATGGTCCCCGGGTAATCACGCCCGCGGAAGCCGCTGTGCTGCAAACGGTACAGAGCCAGCTCGCGGTGAAACGCGACACGGCCAGCAGACTGGTGGCGGTGAGTTTCAGCAGCCCTGACCCGGTGTTATCCGCCGAGGTGACCAACACCATTGTGCGGTCCTTTATTGATCGGACCTACCAGACCCGACACGCCGCCATCATGGAGTCCACCGAATGGCTCTCGCGCCAGCTCGATGATATCCGCGCCAAGATGGAAGAATCGAACCGCTCTCTGGCGGAGTTCCGGCTGGCCAGCGGCATCGCGGACGTGGACCAGAACAGAAGCACCTTCAACGAACAAATGGCTGAACTGAGCCGCCAGAAGATGCAAGCCCAGGCAGAAAGAATGCAACTGGAGTCTTATCTGAAGAGAGCCGGGCGTGATGACACCGCGAGTTTTCCGCAAATCCAGGCCAACCAAACCGTGCAGTTGCTGACCCAGAAGCTGGGCGAAACTCGAGCGGAACTCTCTCAAACCCTGGCTGTGTATGGCAAGAATCATCCGTACGCCAGGAAGCTTCAGAACCAGGCGGAAGAACTTGAGTCGCAGATCCGGCTGCAGAGGAGCGCCATTCTCGGGCAGATGGAAACCAGTTACGGGGCTGCCCTGACCCGCGAGCACATGATCGACGGCCAGCTCCGCGGCACGTCCAAGGAACTTGGCCAGATGACGCGCTACACCGCGATGAAGAAAGAGGCGGAAGCAAACACCGACCTCTACAACGTACTCTATGCCCGAGTGAAAGAGGCGGGGATCTCCGCGGCCTCAAAGTCCATCAACATCCGGATAGTAGACCAGGCGCAAGTCCTCACAACGCCAACCCGTCCCCGCCCGCTGGTGAACTTCGGGCTCGGCCTGCTGATCGCCGTGGTGGGCGGAATGTTGCTCGCCTTCGGCCGTGAAGCGATGGATACCCGGATTCACACTCCTGAAGATGTGCGCCGTTACACGGGGATTGCCTCCATCTCCATCGTGCCCATCGCTGTCAACGGTCACGCGCCCTCGTTGGCGTCAACCAACATCCCGGGCACGATGTCGAAAACCTGTCTCGAAGGCCCTGCGCCCTTCCTTTTGAGAGATCCAAATTCAGAACAGTCGGAAGCGTTTCGTGGCCTTCACGCCTCAGTCATGCTTTCCCAGCCGGGCAACCCGCCCCACGTAATTCTCGTAGCGTCCTCTCTCCCCGGTGAAGGCAAGTCGACAGTGGCCATCAATCTTGCGGTCGCGCTTTCGCAGCAGGGAAGGACGTGCATCCTGGATGCCGATTTACGTCGCCCTTCGCTTGCGCGTACGTTCCATCTTGAGGACGGACTGGGTCTGGGCGACTATCTCGCCCATTCCGTCCCCTTGGAGACGCTGCTGTCATCCCTCACCGACCGGGAATCGCTCACCGTGATCGCTGCCGGAACACCGGTAACGGAACCGGGAAAATTGATCAACTCGGAAGCCATGAGAGCGTTTGTCAGAACCTTGAGAAGGCTCTATGACTTTGTGGTGATCGACTCGCCTCCGATCCTTCCCTATGCCGATGGCCGCGCCCTGGCGCCTTTTGTCGATGGCGTCGTGTTTGTCGGACGAGCGGGTGTCGTAACTCGGAGCGCGATGGCCCGGTCTATCCAGTTACTGTCCGACGTTCGCTCCGCGCCCATCCTTGAGATCGTGTTGAACGGCGCCCACTCCGAATCCGAGTCCTACGGATACTACAAGTACAAATACGCCCGCTGATACCCGGCTTCCCCCCTTGCACTTGCATCAAGAGAAGTCTTCACCCAGACAAGATCCGAGGTAAGAAAGGAAAACACATGGCTACGCAAACCCATCCCGCAGTGTCGCCTAAGGCCGTGCCGCCGCAGTTCCCTTTTCTTGACCTGCAAGCGCAGTTCAGGGAAATCCGTGAGGAAATCATGAACGCCATAGCAAAAACGATGGAGAGCCAGCGCTTCATTCTGGGCCCTGAAGTAGAGCAACTGGAGAAGGAAATTGCTGCCTATGTCGGCTGCCGCTTTGCCATTGCATGTGCATCCGGCTCTGACGCCCTGACGCTCGCGCTCATGGCAATCGGCGTCGGCTACGGGGACGAAGTTATTACGACGCCCTTCACGTTTGTCGCAACTGCCGGTTCGATCGCCCGTCTCGGTGCCAAGCCAGTATTTGTCGACATTGATCCCGCCACCTACAACATCGATCCAGAAAAGATTGAACGTGCCATCACTGCCAGTACGCGCGCCATACTCCCTGTCCATCTGTATGGCTTACCCGCCGACATGACATCCATTCTTGCAATTGCCGGCCGCCATCATCTGCCCGTGGTCGAGGACGCGGCCCAGGCGCTCGGCGCTAGTGCCAACGGGGTCAAGACCGGTAACCTCGGCACGATCGGCTGCTTCAGCTTCTTCCCGTCAAAGAATCTGGGTTGTGCCGGAGACGGTGGCATGCTCACGACCAACAGCATCGACTTCGCGGAACGGTTACGCAGTCTGCGCGTCCATGGCAGCCGGCAGAAGTATCACTGCGAAATCCTGGGCATGAACAGCCGCCTGGACGCGCTGCAGGCAGCGATTTTGCGCGTCAAGTTGAACTACTTCGAAAAATGGACGGAAGGCAGGCGCGAGCACGCGGAACAATACCGCATCCTCTTTGGTGCTGCCGGGCTGGCCAAGCAGGTGTTGCCTCCGATTCAGCCCTCAGGAATGCGGCACGTCTACAACCAGTTTGTCATTCGCGCCCCGCAGCGCGACCAACTTCGCGCGCACCTCAAGAATGCGGGTATTCCTACCGAAATCTATTATCCCGAGCCGATTCATCTGCAGCCTGCCTTCGCTTATCTTGGACATACTGCGGGGAGTTTCCCGGAGTCTGAGGCCGCCAGCCGCGAGGCCCTGGCTTTACCGATTTATCCCGAACTTACCGAAGAACAACAGGATGTGGTCGTGTCCTCGATCGCAGATTTCTATCATGTGAAGTAACCCCGTTTTCCAAAATAATAAAGAGGAGGTCATTATGACGCCCGGAGTGGCGAATATTGCAGTCGTTGGCTGTGGCTATTGGGGGAAGAACATCGTCCGTAACTTCTTTGAAATGGGTTTGCTTCGCCGCGTTTGCGATGCTTGCGAAGAGACCGTGAAGTCGGTTGAGGCGCGATACCAGGTGCCGGCCAGCACTGTGCTGGAAGACGTACTCACCGATCCTGCCGTGGAGGGTGTCGCAGTCGCCGTCCCCGCCGCTGCGCACTACGATGTCGTCACCCGCTGTCTGCTTGCCGGCAAGCACGTGTTCGTGGAGAAGCCACTGGCTCTCCACATCGAAGATGGCCGCCGGCTGGTGGCGCTGGCTCACCACCACCATCGGCTGCTCATGGTTGGCCACATCCTGCAGTATCATCCGGCCGTCCTTCGCCTGAAGGAGCTTATCGATCAGGGGGAACTCGGCCAGATCAAGTACATCTACTCCTCGCGCCTCAATCTTGGGAAACTCCGGACCGAAGAGGACATTCTGTGGAGCTTTGCTCCTCATGACATCTCGGCGATTTTGTTTCTATTGGGCGAAATGCCGGTGCGCGTGGGCAGCCAGGGAGGCACCTACCTCGATTCCCACGTCGTCGACACTACCGTCACCACTTGTGAATTTAACAGTGGAGTCAATGCCCACATTTTTGTCAGTTGGCTGCATCCTTTCAAGGAGCAGAAGTTGACCGTGGTGGGTGGCAAGAAGATGGCCGTCTTCGACGATATGGAGCCCAAAGCAAAGCTGGTTCTCTACGAACACCGCATTGACTGGCTGGATCGCGTGCCGGTAGCGCATAAAGATGGCGGCCACGTCATTGAACTGCCTGCCGAAGAGCCTCTGCGCAAGGAATGCGAACACTTCGTCGAATGCATGCGCACCGGTCAAACTCCACGCACCGACGGTCAGAACGGAATTCAAGTCCTGCAGGTGCTAGAGGCTTGCGAGCGTTCGCTTGTCGCAGAAGGGAAGACCCGTCGATCTGCTGCTCAAGGAGCCAACCTACTTTGCTCATCCCACCGCATGCATCGATGCCGGCTGCGAGATCGGAGCCGGCAGCAAGATCTGGCACTTCAGCCACATCATGAGCGGATCGAAGATCGGCGAACGTTGCAATCTCGGGCAAAACGTGGTGGTCAGCCCGGAATGCAAGATCGGCTCCAATGTGAAGATACAAAATAATGTTTCCATCTACACCGGCGTTGAACTCGAGGACAACGTCTTTTGTGGACCGTCCATGGTCTTTACGAACGTGGTGAACCCGCGCAGCCACATCATTCGGCGCCACGAATACAAACGCACTCTCGTGAAAGAGGGCGCGTCCATCGGCGCCAACGCCACCATCGTGTGCGGCGTCACGCTCGGGCGCTACAGCTTCATCGGCGCCGGAGCAGTCGTGACCCACGACGTGCCTGACTACGCGCTCATGACTGGTGTGCCGGCTCGACAAACGGGATGGATGTGCTACTGCGGCATCAGGCTCCCCGAGAGAGGCGCTCAGCGCAAGTGCCCGGCCTGTGACCGGGAGTACTTCATCAACCAGGGTGTTGCCGTCGAAGCGACCGAGAAACCGAATGTCGACGTGCGAACGCCTGAGATGATCCCGGTCTGATCGAGCCAGCAAAACCGAAGCCTTCCCCCAACCATTCATCGTTTTGATTCTGTAATCCTTCTGTTCCCACATCATCGATCAGTTACAGGCGCTCGCATAGTCGCCAGGAGGGCGCTGTGAAATTCCTTATTCTTACGCAATATTTTGCTCCCGAGCCGGGAGCCGCCCAGGTTCGCCTTGCTGCCATAGTCCGGCAACTCGTACGTGCGGGACAAGAAGTAGAGATTGTCACGGCGATGCCGAACTACCCCCGGGGCCAGATTTTCGAAGGCTATCGCCGAACGCTGTACCGGCTTGACCATTGGGACGGCATTCCCGTCCATCGCGTTTGGGTCTATGCGTCGCAAGGTGCCGGATTCAAGCGGATGCTCAACTATGCTTCCTTCACGCTCACCTGCTTGTTTGGGCTCCTGGCAGCGCAGAAGCCTGACTACATCTTTGTCGAGTCGCCGCCGCTCTTCCTGAGCGTGCCCGGTTTTTTGGCAGCTCACCACTGGAAGACACCGTGGATTTTCAACGTTGCCGACCTTTGGCCCGACTCCATCGCCGAAATGCATCTGCTCAGCATCGGCTGGCTGATGCGTGCGGCTTTCGCGCTCGAGCGGTGGACTTATAAACACGCCACCTTCGTGAACGCCGTCACTTGGGGAATTCACGAACAGTTGCGGTTGGAAAAGCATGTGCCCGTAGAAAAGCTCACTTTCCTTCCGAACGGAGTGGACACGGATCTATTCGCGCCCATGACGCCGGATACCTCGCTGCTGCGACGCCTTGGGCTGGAAGGGAAGCGGGTTGTGATTTTTCCAGGCACACACGGTTATGCTCACGGCGTAGAGTCGATCCTTCGCGCGGCGGAGAAACTTCGTGACGACACGCATATCCATTTTCTGCTTCTGGGCGCGGGCTCAGCCAAGAGCTCGCTGGTAGATCAGGCCAAGGAACTCGGCCTTCAGAACATCACCTTCCTCGATCCCGTCTCCCCCGAGGAAGTTCCACGCTACATCGCGATCTCCTGCTGTGGCCTGGTAACCATGCGCGATATGCCGCTCCTCAAAGACGCGCGGCCGGTCAAGGCGCTCGCCATTATGGGATGCGCCAAGCCCGTCGTGCTAGCAGTCGGAAGAGGTTCTGGATCGTTCCTGAAAGATGCACAGGGCGGTCTCGTCGTTCCCATCGATGATCCCGACATTATCGCGATCGCGATCCGATACTTTGCCGACCATCCCGCCGAAGCTGCTCAATATGGCCGCCGTGGCCGGGCTTACGTCTGTCGCAATCTGCAATGGTCCACCCTGGTCAACGACTGGTTACAGCAGTTGCCGGGAGCCAAGCCGCCTCAGGTGTCACAGCCTGACGAGGCTAAGGTCGCTTGATTGGCCAGTCTTCACGTTGGCAGTATGTCAGTTTGGGTGATCGTTCTATCAGTTGTCATCCCGAAGCCGCGCGTTTTCTCCGGCGGGGCGAGGGATCTAGCGTGGGTCCGGCAAACTGACCCACTGAGCGCGTGTTCAACCGTTCGACTTTTCCGCTGCAATGGCAACCAGTGAAATCATCGAAGCTCGCGAGACGCACCTTCCTCGCGTGAGCCTTTCCGATTCGCGCGTGGTGCACTCCGAATCGGTCTCGAGTGCCCCGGTTCGCGCCGGCTTCGCCATCAACGTGTTGAAGCTGGTCTCCGGATCAGCGTCTGCTCAGCTCCTCACCATCGCCACCGCGCCCTTCATTGCCAGGCTGTTCGCTCCGGACGCCTTCGGCATGGCCGCGGTCTTCATCTCGATTACTGGTGTGATCAGTGCCGTCGTCGGCATGCGCTACGAACTTTCCATCGTGCTGCCGGAGAAAGACGACGAAGCTGCGAATGCCGCCGCAGTCAGCGTCTGTTTCATGCTGCTCACGACCGCATTAACAGCACTTGTGCTCTATTACTTTGCGGACTCCCTACTTCGTTGGTTGCGGGCGCCGGAATTGCGCCCCTATCTGTGGCTTGCGCCTGTAACCGTTCTCTTGAACGGAGTGTTTGCGGCGCTCAGCTACTGGAGCACACGAAAAAAAAGCTTCGGACGGCTCACGCTGGCCCAGCTCGCAAGCGCAGTCTTCTTCGTAGTGGCTCAGATCGGTGCAGGTCTCGCCGGATATTCCTCCGGAGGGACAATCATCGTGGCCACTGTGCTTTCGATCCTGATTTCCTGTCTGGTGCTGGGAATTCCCACCTGCATCGGGAGCTGGCGCTTGTTCATTCGCAGTGTGCACTTCGATCGGATGTGGGCAGCCTTGCGGCGCTACAGCACGTTCCCTAAGTACAGCACGGCTTCGGCAGTTCTGAATAATGTCGGCTGGCAAATGCCAACCTTCATCCTGTCCGGGTTCTTCTCCGCAGCGGTGGTAGGTCACTACGCGATTGGCAACAAGCTTCTGCGCGTCCCGGTAAATCTGGTGGGAGCGAACATCGCCACCGTCTTCTTTCAGCATGCCAGCGAATCCAATCACCGGGGCACGCTGCGAGACTCTGTCGACACCATGTTTCGCCACTTGACTGCACTCTGCGTGTTTCCGTCGCTATTGCTGGGGTTCATCGGCAAGGATCTGTTTGTGGTCGCGTTTGGAAACCGCTGGGCGGAAGCCGGTATCTACACGCAGATTCTTAGCGTCTACGTCCTGTTCTGGTTTATGGCTGTGCCGCTGGGCATCGCCCTGAACGTCATGGAAAAACAGGCGCTCGAGCTGCGTCTGATCTCCGTGGTCGTGCTTGCTCGTCTGGCGGCGCTGGTCGTGGGCGGATGGTATTTCGGAAGTGCCCGCTGGACGCTTGCCCTGTTTTCCATTGCCGGCGTGATCGTGTACGGCCACTACTGTATGGTGGTGCTGAAATACTGTGCCGTTTCCCTGCCGAGAGTCGGCCGAATCTTGGGGCATAGCGTCGTCACATTTCTGCCCGCCGGGTTGATTGTAGGTGCGCTTAAGTATGCCGGTGTTCGTCCGCTGCTGGTTCTGACGGCGTCGGCCTCGCTGCTTGTTCTGTATTACGCCAACCTGCTGCGCACCGAACCAGCACTGCGCGAAATTCTGACCGGAATCATACAGAAGCTCAGGAACAACGGCACCCGTAGTGAATGCCATATGGCGCCGCTACATCGTTCAGGAGACTCAGGTGTCTAGTAGAACGTTCACTCTCGCGGGCGAAAATGGATTTCAGGGAGCGGATGCGCGCCGCACTTTGGTCTTTGCATGCATTGCAGGCGTGCTGGCTGGCACCTTGGCCGCGGGCGGCGAATGGGTCTACGCGCTGGGAGTTGTGGTGGCCGCCGCGATTGTCCGCTGGCCGGTCGAGGCGACTCTCGGTGCTTTCGCTTTTCTTCTTCCCTTCGACTCCGTTTCCGCCGTCGGTTCCGAAGCCACCGGCGCGACCGTCACCCGTTACCTGGCAGCACTGGCTGCAGGATTGTTGTTGGTGGTTGGTCTGGTGACGAGACGCCTGAAGGCTCCGCCGCACGCCGCTTTGTGGTGGGCCATGTTCGTAATCTGGGGAGCTGCGGCCCTGGCATGGGCCCTCGACCCGCAGATGGCATGGGAGCGCATGCCCACCGCCATCTCGCTGCTCTTGCTATACGTGATTGCGACTTCGTTCCGTGCGACCACGCGCGAACTGCTCGCAGTTGCCGCGCTCACAGTCCTGGGCGGTTGTGTCGCCGCACTTTTCGCGTCAGGCGAGTTTTTTGGGGGCACCTCGTTTCAGAACACCGCTCGAAGCTCGCTGATGATCGGGGGGCGTGAGACCGATCCCAACCAGTTCGCCACCAGCCTGCTGCTCCCCTTATCGCTGGCGATCGGTGGTCTGGTGCTGAGCCACCGCCGGTCGGTACGGATAGCGTCAATATTCGCCATCGCGATCATCGGGTTCGGTGTGCTCCTCACTATGTCCCGGGGCGCGTTGGTCGCCGCTCTTGCCGTTGTCCTCGTCTACCTGTGGCGACTGAAAGCAAATCCTCGCGTGCTGCTGGCGGTGGGCTGCCTTGCCTTGCTGCTTCTCTTCATGCCCCACACATTTTTCGAGAGGCTCTCTCTCGTTGACCGGGGCGCCGGACGCGTCGACATCTGGATTGCCAGCCTGGCTATAGTGCCTCGCTATGGAATCCTGGGGGCCGGCTGGAACAATTTCGTCGTAGCCTACACCACCGTCGCGGGCGAGGCTCCCCACTTCTATGGGTATACGCGCGGGTCCCACAACATCTACCTCGGAATGCTGATCGAAACCGGCATCGTCGGGCTAGCGTTCCTGTTTCTCGCGTTTCGCTCCCAACTTCGCGAAGCACGCCACCGTTTCCTAGTGCCTTACGAAGCAGCCTGCTGGGGCATGCTGGTCAGCGGCTTCACTCTGGATATCGTCTGGCGCAAGTCGTTTTGGTTTTGCTGGATCTTGCTGGCCATGGCGGTACGCTATCAACGGGAAAAACCCGCGGAGCGGCTCCCATGACCGTCCTCGTGTTGTCCCACATGTTCCCCAACGAGCGGGATTCTGCCTCGGGGATTTTCGTGCTCGAACAAGTGCGAGCCCTGCGAAAGTCTGGCGCTAGGGTGCTCGTCGTTTCCCCCACGCCGTGGGCTCCCCGCGCTCTCCGCTTCCTGCACTCTGTGCGCAAGTATCTTCCGATTCCGCCCGAGTCCGCCGTGGATGGTTTCCCGGTCAAACGGCCTAGGGTGCCGACGCTTCCGAAGAATTGGGGGTTCGCGCTCTCAGGCCTGCTCTTCTATTTAAGTTGCCGCCGGCTGATAGGGCGGATAGTGCGGGAGATGCAGATCGACGTGATCCATGCCCACACCGTTTTCCCCGACGGCTTCGCAGCAGTTCTTCTGGGACGCGAATTTCATATACCGGTGGTCTGCACCGCACATGGTTCCGACGTGAACGTCTATCCCGAGGAGAGCCGGGCAGTGCGTAGTGCGACCCGCTGGACACTTCGCAACACTCCTTACCTGATCGCGGTCAGCGGCCGGCTGCGCTCGCAAATGCTGACTCTGTCCGACCGGCATCAGCCGAAGGTGATTCACAACGGCGCCGATGCCGCCCGGTTCACGCCGGTTGACAGATTGAAGGCGCGCCGCGAACTGCAACTAAGCCCGACCGCTCGAAGGATCTGCTTTGTCGGCTACCTGCGTGCGGAGAAAGCAGTCGACGATCTTCTGCAAGCCGTCGCTCATTTGAATCGAGCGGACGTCGAGCTGTGTATCGTTGGCGGTGGCCCGCTCAAGGGAGCATTGATTCAGCAAGCCGAGCGTCTGGGAATTCGGCAGGCCTGTGCTTTCGTCGGAGCCAAGGCTCATGACGAAATTCCTCTCTGGCTCTCCGCAGCGGATTGTCTGGTGCTTTGCAGCCTGAGCGAAGGTCTACCCACCGTGCTGCCAGAGGCAATGTTATGCCGCGTTCCGGTAGTTGCGACCCCTGTGGGCGGTGTGCCCGAGATTATCCGCCAGGGTGACACCGGCCTGCTTGTGCCGTGCAAAGACCCCGTTGCGATAGCCTCTGCACTCAATTCGCTTTTCTCCGATGCCAGGTTTGCGGCGGCCATCGCCGAGCGTGCCGAAAGATTCGCAAAGAACCACCTCACATGGGAGGTTAACGCGCAGCAGACGTCAAATGTTTACGCGGATGCGATCTCGACGTACAAGTTCGGAACAGCTCGTCCCGCACGAGCATCAGCATCACCACATCTCTCGATCAAATCAACCCGATAAATTCTCCGAACTACTGTGCATGACAATTCAGTCCTGAGTTACGATATGACCACTGCTAGTTTTTCGATCTCCGAAATTGCGCCGGTTACGCTCCCCAAGCCCCGGCTGCGCATTGGTGTAATTCTCGATTCTCCGCTTGTGCCGGGATGGGCAAAGCATATTGTCGATGAGATCGACGGCTCTCGCTTCGGTCAACTCGTCCTGATCGTCAAACTCTCACGCAACCCGGCAACAAAGGTGTCAACCGGCAAGACGAGTCACCCCCGCAGGCCGTTGCTGTTTGAGTTGTGGCAGCGGCTGGATCAACGGTTCTTCAGCCAGCGCTGTGCGCGACCTGAGATCTTCAAACCCGTCTCTTTTTCGCCCCGCTACGACTGCCCAAAACATCTGGAGTGCCACCCGATGGAAGATGAGCTTGGCCTTTCGCTTTCTTCACCGGACGTCGCTACCATTCGCAGCTTCCAGCTCGATGTTCTGATTAACCTCACGGAACGACCTGTACAAGGAGAAGTTCTGACCGCCGCAGAGTACGGCGCTTGGTCCCTGGGCGACGCAAGCGAATCCGTGGCCAGTCTATTCTGGGTCCTATACCGGGGCGACTCCGTCCGGCGTACCACCGTAGATATATGGAAAGACCGCTGCAACTGGAGGAGCCAACCCGCCTCCTGGTCCGCTACGGATTCGCTTTCATTCTTCCGCAACTCCAGTAGCATGTACTGGAACAAATCCGAACTCCTGATTCGCCATCTGGCGGATCTTTATCGCGACGGATTCGAATCGGTTGCTGCCTCTTTGCATCCGCGAATTGCACCTCGGCCGCACCTACCCACGAACCTTGAGGTGGCACGCCTGATAACTCGCCTGATCTCACGCGCAGCCAAAGCCCAGTTCACCAAACACTTCCTGCGCGAGGAGTGGTTTGTAGGTTTCCGGCAGACATCCGGTGAGTCGAATGGCCCGATTGCCGCCATCAAGCGGCTCCGTCCTCCCCGAGGGCACTTCTATGCCGACCCTTTCGTGATCGACAAAAACGGCAGCACCTATATTTTCTTCGAGGACTGTTCTCTATCCTCCCACAAGGCGGTCATTTCCTACGTCGAACTGGATCAGATAGGACGGTGCAGTCGGCCCCGCATCGCTCTCGAAGAGAGCTTTCACCTTGCGTATCCGCAGCTTTTCGAGTGGGGCGGAGAGATCTATCTCCTTCCCGAAACCAAGAACAACCGGACCATCCAACTCTATCGCGCTACGGATTTTCCGCGAGGTTGGCAGCTTGCCCATGTTCTGCTGCGTGACGTGTCAGCGGCGGATTCAACGCTGCTCTACCATCACGGCAAGTTCTGGCTGTTCACATCCGGGTTAGGAACCGAGGATCCGTGGTTCGATGGCGACCGCGAGCTGTCCTTATTCTTTTCCGACTCGCTTTCTGGACCGTGGACGGCCCATCCCCTGAATCCGGTCGTCTCGGACGTCCGCGGAAGCCGTTGCGCGGGTCAGTTGTTTTTCCGGGACGGCCAGCTCATCCGGCCGGCGCAGGACTGTTCCCAGGTTTATGGATTCGCGGTCACCTTCAATCGCGTGGACAGGCTGTCTGAAACCGAGTACCACGAGACCCCGGTTGGGACTCTCTTGCCGACGTGGATGAACGGCAATCGTGGCACCCACACCTTTAATCGCAGTGGAAGGTACGAGGTACTGGACGGCCGGACACTCGTCGCTCGCTTCTGGCCCCGTCGGACTCGTCCACGCATCGAATCCACCTTCACCTCAAGAACGGAACTGATACTTGCCCGGAACTACAGCCATGATGACGCCTGTACCGCGGATTGACGAAGCAGCCGAAAAGACGGAACGGCAGACGAACTCTTCGGGGACATCCTCGCGCCGGTGGGGGTCCGTCGAGCGTGTCGATATTCGCGAACACCGTAAGGCGATCACAGCTCTTTTTGAGAAGGGCGGGAAAGCGGATTTCGCACGGCAATTTAACTGGTACTACCGGAGCGTGGGGCAGGAATTGCCGGCTTCCTGGATATTGCGCGACCAGGATCAGGAGCTGCGTGGATTGTGCTCGGTGACCGTGCGCCCGATGAGGTTTGGAGCGACTACGCTTCGCGCCGGAGTTGCTGGGAACCTGATGGTCGATCGAAAGGCAACCAACTATCTCGGCGCTTTCCTCCTGGTGCGGGCCATGAAATCTCTGGTGACGAGTCATGAAATCGATGTCCTGCTGGGCATCCCCAACCAACTGGCTCAGCCTGTGTTTTTCCGTTCGGGGTTTCATCTGATGGATCGCTGGGATACCTATGCGCAGGTCTTCCACTCCCACAATTTCCTGCGTTCGCGCGCCGGCCTCGCTGCCAGTCTGGCAAGCCCGTTTGTGGATCTTGGCGCCGCCGCTCGTCGCAGAGTGTCTCGCTGGTCGCGACCGATGTTTTCAGGTTTTCTCATGGTCGATCTGTCCGAGAATGAAATCAACAATCTTGCCTTGGACGAGTGGTCCCTGCCACAGAGTTTCGTTGTGAATTCGTCAGCCGAGTACTTGACGTGGCGATTCCTGCGAGATCCGGCGAAGCCTGCAGCGATAGAGGCATTCGTTTCGCCGGCCGGCAAAACGTGCGGTTACGTCGCCCTCCGCCGCGAGCCCGGCCGGACCTGGATCATCGACTGTCGCGTCGATCACAGGGAGTGGTCGGAAACAGATGCGATTCTCTGTTTCTGTCGAGAGCGCCAGCACTTGAGCGACAGCGTGTGGGTGACCAGCCTGCATTCCGGATCGCTGTCAGAGCACTTGGCATCTTGGGGCTTCGTTCGAGTCCCACACTCGATGGGAGGCTATCCCGACTATCCCCTGGTCGGCTTCTGGCTGCCAACCCACCCCTTGGCACACGCGTTCGCGCAGCCCAGTTCGTGGAGCCTTTATCCCGGTTTTAATGATGTCTGAAGCGACCGACCAAAACTTACAAGTCACTAACAAGACTCAAAGACGAACTTAGTCGATGCGCATAGCCTTACACTTCGCTCCCCAGCAGCCGCCAATCCATCGTGCGCGCCTGCAGTATGCCTTCCGCCTGTTTTGCGCTATCTACGGGCACGAGCCCCTGTTGGACTCGGTCCCCGCCATCACTGCGCATCTCACGATTAGCTACGAGCCGCTAACCAACTCGGCAGCGACACTACAACTTACGAGCGCCTATGTTGCCCGCCCAACCCATCTCGCGGCGCCTTCCCCCACTCCATACTCGCGTGACGATGAGGACACGGCGTTGTTGTGCTCACGCTTTCCCAGGAACGAGCCGGACTGGCTGGGAGAGATCTTTGAGTGGGTCTCGAGCGCGGACGAATACAGCGTCAAAGCGCGAGATTCTGTCGGGCGCGTGCCGTTTTCCGCTTCCTATGTGGGTCGCCATCACCTCAATCCACAAGTGCCCTATGCGGCCATCGCGATGCGTTTTCTCCAGCGTGCTATAAATCGCACTCTGCCTCGTTCGCCAGTCGCGCCTGTTTGTCCGTCGGCGTCGAGCTCTCATCTCATTGTCAATACTCACGATGTCGATCTTTTGCCGGTTTCCCGGACGAGAAGTTTTCAACGGTTGACAAAGAATGCTCTTCTTTCTCTGGGACTTTACAAATCACCGGGTCTGGCGGTGAAGCAGGCTGGGCAAGCTGCGCGCCTGGCTCTGGGCTCAGAGAATCCTCTAGACCAGGTTCCCGGCCTCGCGCACCGGGAGCGCGCGCATGCGGTGGGCGGCAGCTACTACTTCCTTTGCCACCATGGCCATCGACGGGATGGAAACTATTCGGTGGCTGCGCCAGGCACTCTATCCCTGATGCGAGACCTGCAGCCGCAACTGGAGGTCGGGGTTCACGGCTCTTATCGCAGCCTGGAAAATTCGGATGGACTGGCATCGGAATTCAACTGCCTGCGCGCTCTCGGCTTCGATCCATTGGGTGGCCGGCAGCACTGGTTACGCTTCACCATGCCGCAGTTGATCCATGCGGTCGAGCACGCTAACGCCGCCTACGACAGCTCTATCGGCTGGTCCCAGATCATGGGATACCGGGCCGGAGCATGTTTCGCATATCCCCCCTACAACTTCGAGCGCGAGGGTCCGGCGAACTTTCTGGAAATTCCCCTCGTCGTCATGGACAGTCAAGTTTGTACCCCAGAAAACGGTGATGACGACGGACTTCGTTCCGTATCCAAAGTGTTGGCCGCCAGCCGACGCTATGGTTGGGGAGGCATTGCTCTTCTCTGGCATCCCACCGCGTTCGGCGGAGTGCAGTGGCCCGAGTATGTCGGAGAGGTCTTCTGGAGCGTAATGAAGGAAGGCTTAGAAAAGAATGACACCTGGATGAGTGCCGCTTCCTTTATGAAAACAGCTTGGCCGAGATACGCGGCTAGCGGCCTTTTGCCCAAGAGGGAGTTCCTATGACTTCACATACAAGCCTCGATTCGACCGGGTCTGTGGCAACAGAGCTCGAACCCCAACCTCAGGTGGTTGTGCCTCGCGGTGTGGGGCATCAAACTGGGCAGCCGGTCCACCCGCATGTAGAGCTTCGCGACCAGGAGTTGCGCGCCCTCACTCCTGCCGAATTTGCTGCCTGGGACGCGTTCGTCGACCGCTCTCCTCAGGGCTCACCCTTTGTGCGCTCATGGTGGCTGCGTGCGGTCGGAGGCACGACACAGATTCTCGGCTACTTCAAGAAGGGGCAATTGGTCGCGGGCATACCCCTCTACTCGGAGAAGCGTTTCGGCATCACGCTGTACACCATGCCGAAACTGACTCAGACTCTCGGGCCCGTCCTCGCACCCCAGACCGGCGAGCACGTCAGAGCGGTATGGGACGAGATGGAAATTCTCGGCGCTTTCGCCGAAGCTCTGGGCAAGCGGTCCATTTTCTTTCAGGGGTTTCACCCCTCGCTGCAGAACTGGTCGCCGTTCTACTGGAACGGCTTCTCGCAGACCTCGAGGGCTACGCACATTCTTGATCTTCAGGATCTTGACCAGGTCTGGTCGGGAATAGCGCATCGGACCCGACGCGCCGTGCGCAGTTCGGAGCGCGAGGGTATCCGTGTCGTTGCCTGTAGCCCGGACGATGTCTGGCATGCGGAAGAGAAAACCTTCGCGATACAGAACATGAAGGTGCCACACTCGATCGAGTACCTGCGTCAACTCCATAACGCGGCCAAGGAGAACAACGCAGGTGAGTGTTTCGCCGCCATCGACAAGGATCAACGGATGCACTGCGCGGCCTTTATGATCTGGGACCACCGTCGCACCTATGCCATCGCCTTGGGTGGCGACCCGCAGCTTCGTGGCCGAGGGTCCACGGCGTTCCTCATGTGGCATATGATCCAGTTCGCCGCGCAGAACTCTCCCATTTTCGATTTTTCTGGTTCGATGCTGCAGCCGGTGGAGCTATTTCTCAGAAGCCTCGGTACCACTCAGGTGCCTTACAACTGGATCATGAAATTCCCGTTCTGGCTGAAGGTTTACCTGGTGTCGCGACACAAGTTGTGACTACGCAAAGATACAAATCCGCACTTTTCTCTCTAACTTCGGGGTCATGAGGACTATGTCTGAAGCTGGTTATGACATTGTGATGCTGACTTCCGCCCACCCGGCAACTGACGACCGCATCTTCTACCGGGAAGCGAAGAGCTTGCTGGAAGCGGGCTTCTCCGTGTGCGTCGTCGGGCGGCATCCCGTGTCCACGGTGGTCGATGGCATCGCGATCCATGCTTTGCCTTCGCCCCCCAGCCGTGCCGCGCGGCTTCTTCTTGGGTGGACGATCTTGAAGCTGGCGCTTCGCCTGAAGGGCAAGCTCTACATCTTTCACGATCCCGAGTTATTCGGCGTGGGTTTGATTTTGTCGCTGTTGGGAAAGCATGTCGTCTACGATTCCCATGAGAACCTGCCCAAGCAGTTCCTTCAAAAAGACTGGCTGCCCTGGCCGGTTCGCGTTCTGCTTTTTCCCGCGGTTTACGCATCCGAATATCTTGCATCGCGCTTGCTCAGTGGCGTTATCGCCGCCGTTCCCACCATCCAGCGGCGCTTCGGGAAAAAGCGAACCGTCCTCGTGCGGAACTTCCCGACACGATCGGCACTCGTTGTGCTTGGCGGCGGGTCTGACATCTGCTCCCGTGCCGATATTGCCATCTACACCGGTGGCCTGAGCCGGATCCGCGGCATTCGCGAACTGGTGCAAGCGTTTGCCGGTGTTCGCGGAGCTCAGCTATGGTTGGTCGGCAAGTTTGATGACGTACAGTTCGAATGCGAGATCCTCTCCAACCTGCCCGACAACGTGACCTGGTTCGGTTGGAAGCCTTTCCCGGAAGTCCTGAAGATGTACCGCTCCGCGAAGATCGGCCTGTGCCTTCTGTATCCCGAGCCCAATCACCGCAATTCACTGCCGGTGAAACTCTTCGAATATCTGGGCGCGGGGCTGCCGGTGGTCGCTTCTGATTTTCCGGAATTTGCTGAATATGTGGAAGGCTGCGGGCTGCAGGTCGATCCTCACAACGTTGGTCAAATAAGAGACGCCGTGCAAACCCTGTTTTCGGATGAAGAAACCCTGAGCCAGATGTCTTTGCGGGCTCGCGAGCGAGTCCTGAATTCGTTCGCGTGGGAGCCCGAAGCAGCCCGGCTGGTCCAGTTCTGCAAGGATCGCATGGCGCCGAGGCAAGCAGGCACTCCCCAACTCATTTCCCGCCGCTCATTCTAGCGGCGGCGCAGTGGTCAGTTATCTGGATACTTTCATGCGAATCGGACCAAATCGGCTCGCCAGCGTTCTCGGAGCGGTCTTCTTACTCGTAGTGTCGTCATTATGGGCAGGTAACGCGCGCCCTGCAACTGCAATCAACATGAACCGCTATGTTGCTCCGTCCGGAAGCGACCGGAACGACGGTTCTCTCTCCCATCCCTGGGCGACTATCAATCGGGCCGCCCAGTCCGCGTTTCCAGGGATCATGATCCACGTCGCTCCCGGCGTGTACAACGAAGCCGTGGTGACACCGCAGAGTGGTGCTCCACCCGCCCGGATTCGTTTTATCTCGGAGAAGAAGTGGAGTGCGATTATCCGCAGCCGTGGCGCCTCGGTGACTTGGACCAATCAGGGCAACTACGTCGACATAGTCGGTTTTGACATTAGCGGCGACGGCCGGGGCGGCATTCTCAACTGGGGATCAGGCGTCCGCATCGTCGCCAATCACGTGCACGACATACCCGCCGCGAACTGTCCCGGCGACGGCGGATTCGGAATTGCCAACGCAAACTACTCTGGGTATGACAATGACATCGTCGCGAACGTTGTTCACGACATCGGAAATCTGAACCAACTCTGCGCGCGAGTTCACGGGATCTACCACTCCAACCTGCGTGGACAACTTGTAAACAACATCTCCTATCGCAACCAGGGCTTTGGTATTCATCTCTGGCATGCAGCGACGGGCGTGACCATTGCCAACAATCTGGTGTTCAGCAATCATTACGGCGGAATACTTATCGGTGCCGGCGACTCACCGCATAACGGCGATCCGGCTTTTCCCGCCGACCACATCACCGTCGCCAACAATATCGTGGCCTGCAACCTCAATCGGCACGGGATCGAGGAAATGGGAGTGACCGGCAACAGCAACCGGTATCTGAACAACCTCGTGTACCAGAACCAGAACGCTAATTGGAGACTTCGCACCGGAAGGCAATCAGGAACGGTGGAGGCAGATCCGCAATTCGTGAATTTCCAGCCTGATGGACGTGGAGATTACCACCTGCGCGCGACCAGCCCAGCCTTGAGGGTCGGCTTCTGTGTGAGTGGACCGGCCTTCGACATCGACGGCAAGCCCCGCCCGCAAAACGCCGCCTGCGACATTGGGCCTTATGAGTCCGGACCTGCGGTGACACATCCCTGGCCTCCTGATTAGGCAGAACAGAAGGCCAGGGGTTGCTTCTTGTGTGTTGCGTGAAGCCGACGCCAGGCGCCAAAGATCAGTACCAGGGCCAGGCGTGTGGGGTCGAGCCGTATTCATACGCTCCGCGGTCCCAGCCCGCACCCTTGGGCCGAGGCGCACCGCTGAAGTCGATCTTTGGAGCCTTGGTGCTCGCGCCGCTGTCGATCGCCGGACTGGACGACTGCAGATGGTAGTTGCCATTCTGATCGCCGGTGTAGTTCACGAACAGCGGGTCGGCCGTGATCGAGTTCTGTGCGGTGTCAAAATAGAAAGAGTAGTTGACCGGAGAATTGTTATTCACCAGGTTGTTGGTGTACGTGTTGTGCGAACCAATGTTACTGGCGTCGCAACACTCGCGGATGCCGGTGCCGCCCTGCAGCGCACCGTTATTCACCACGATATTGTTGGCCACGTAGTTGTAGTCGGTCACATTCGGTCCGGTTCCATCGGAGCCAATCAGGATGCCCCCGCCGGAATTGAAGATCGTGTTGTTCACGATGGTCGAATTGCTCACCGGCTGGTGATATTGATGAACCCCCCATCCTGTAACCAGGAAAACCAGGTTGTTGCTGACCAGGTTGAAATTCGTTCCGTTGATATAAATTCCCTGAACGTGGTCGCCACCCTCCGTCATGCCGATGTTGTACACCATGTTTTCGCTGACCTCGGTGTAATCGGCCGCGGCTCCGCCCTGGTTGTTATTCGGACTGATGGCCGCGCCGCCGTTGCTGCCTGCACCCTGAGCCTGAATGTCATGCACGCGATTGCCAATGATCCGGCCGTGCGAGCCGTAGTCCAGAATTCCCAGGCGGGTGGCGGAATTGCTCGACGTGACATCGAATCCGGCTATGGTGACGTAATTTCCTGTGGCCAGCCAGACCGAGTCAGAGTTGCCCACAATTTTGGCTCCCCATTGCGTGTCGGAAATGTAGGTGATGGGAGCGCTCGAGGTTCCACTCGCGGAGGTGCTGACATTCTCGCTGTAAGTGCCGGCCGCAACGTGCACGACCGATCCCGCAGCGACTACGCTGTCGGCGTGGTTGATCGTGGCCCACGGACTACACGCCGTTCCCGAGTTGCTGTCAGTGCCATTCGCGGCCACGTAGTACACGCCGGGTTGGCCAGGAGGCACGCCCCCGGTAAGGGTCACAATTGCACTGGCGCTCGCAGCGCTGTCATACAAGCTCTGCGCAGAAATCGTCTGGCTGCCGTCCGAAGGACAGGCTGGCGCAATATACAAGCCAGCCGCAGAAATCGTGCCGAGGCTGGCACTTCCACCCTGGATGCCGCCCACGTACCAGTTCACGGCGGTATTGCTCGTTCCCGTGACCGTCGCATTGAATTGCTGGCTCTGTCCGGCTCCAAGTGTGGAACTCGTGGGAGAAACCGAAACACTCACCGGTGGAGCAGTGGAACTTATTGCCACGGACGCGTTCGCCGATTTTGACGGATTAGCCTGGCTGCTCGCGCTCACCGTCACACTTCCTCCACTCGGCACTGCCGACGGGGCGGTGTAAAGGCCACTTGAGGAGATCGTTCCGACCGACGCATTGCCTCCCCGCACACCGTTCACCAGCCAGTTCACGGATGTGTTCGAGGTTCCTTTTACCTGCGCCGCGAATTGTGCCGACGAGTTCACCTGCAGGGCCGCACTCGTAGGAGTGATGGACACGCTGATGCCAGACGCCGTACCCGAGCCGGTTCCCGACAGCGTCACAACCTCACCTGCGGACTGGCTAGTGAGTATGGTCATGGTGCCGCTGTAGGTGCCAGCAGCGCTCGGCGTAAAGCTGACAGCCACGTTGAGAGCCGCTCCCGGATGAAGCACCGTCGCATTCGTCCAATTGCTTGCCTGGAAGGCGGTGGACCCGGCGAACGTGATGTTCTGTATCTGCAGGTCGGTGGTGCTGGTGTTGGTCAGGGTGAGTGTGGTGGTGGTGGTGGCGCTGACGGGATCGCTTCCAAAATTGATGGCACTTGGTGAAGCCGTTAAACCAGCTGCGATTGCGTTGTTCCCAGCCTGTGCTCCGCCGCAGGCGGAAGAAACGAGCAGCACGAAGATGGAAGATACGAGAAGGAGTAGCCGTTGCGAGCGGGTCATCAGGGGGAGTCCCAAATTGGAATTGCCGAACGATTGCAAAGTAAACATCTCCACTGTCGGGCAAAAGCCCGGGATTTGGCACGTCACGAAGGGGCGTGTACTTCAGACGAAGATTTTTCTTTACGTACTGCGAGGACTTCTTAGGAATTAGTGGCGCTATGAGACCACCGGAGCCTCACCCGATTCCGGCGACTCCCAGGGTGGATAGAACGTTCCTGTGTTGATAACACCGTCGCGATGAGATCGTCAATTTCGAAATCTTAAAATTCTCACTCAAGAGTACATGCCGTTAAAAAACACAACAGCGTTCGGCTCATTTCCTCGCGAGACGAATCATTTCGTTGAAAAATACAACGGTAATAAGCGCTGCGCATGACCTTATCGGCTCAGGTATCCACAGTCATTCCCACTTTGGTGCTCGCTTAACTGAGAAACGATCCAATCTATATCAGGAAGCGAACTAAACCTATGTGCGGCATCGCAGGCGTGTGTAATTCACAAAACGAGAAAGTTGACAGCCGGCTGCTAACCAGCATGATCGGCATGGTCCGCCACCGTGGGCCCGATGCCTCGGGTATTCACGCCGACTCTGGAATCGGCCTGGCGAACGCGCGCTTGAGCATCATCGACCTGAACGGTGGTGCGCAGCCCATGCACAACGCAGACAAGTCGCTGTGGATCACCTTCAATGGCGAGATCTTCAACTACGTGGAGTTGCGCCAGGAACTGTCAGCTCGCGGACACCGCTTTGCCACCGAATCCGATACCGAAGTCATCCTCCACCTCTATGAAGAAGAAGGCGAGGAATGTGTTCGCCGTCTCAACGGGCAATGGGGATTCGCCATCTGGGATGTGATGGCACGCAAGCTCTTCCTGTCACGTGATCGGATGGGCGTTCGTCCGCTGTTCTACACGGTCGTAGGCGACGAGCTGATTTTCGGTTCAGAGATCAAGTCGATATTTGCTCATCCCGCTGTTTCGCGAGAATTGGATCTGATCGCTTTGGATCAGATCTTCACGTTTTGGGTTACGCTTCCGCCGCGAACCATCTTTAAGGGAATCTGCGAGCTTCTTCCAGGACATTCGCTGGTTTTCCAGAACGGTGCCGTAAGAACCCATCCTTATTGGCAGCTGGATTTCAGCGCGGCCCCGGAGGAGCGCCGGCCCGAAGCCGACTATGTCGACGAACTGCAATCGCTCCTGGCCGACGCGACCCGTATCCGTCTCCGTGCCGACGTTCCTGTCGGCGTTCTCCTGAGTGGAGGTCTGGACTCCACCATCGTCACTGCCCTGGTGAGGAAGTTTGCCCACGACCGGCTACGCACTTTTTCCGTCATGTTCACCGCCAAGGAGCTCGATGAGAGCGTCTTTCAGCAGGAGGCGGTCGAGTTTTTCAATACCTCGCACGACCAGATTCGCTGCGATGGCGCCGATATCGCCCGTGTCTTCGCCGACGTAATCTGGCACACCGAGAAGCCTGTGATCCGGGCCGCCCCGGCGCCACTCTATATGCTCTCGCAGCTCATTCGTGACGATGGCTACAAAGTGGTCCTGACCGGCGAAGGCGCCGACGAGGTGTTTGGCGGATACGACATATATAAGGAGGCCAAGATCCGCCGCTTCTGCGCGGCCCAGCCCGGATCCAAACAGCGCCTTCGCCTGTTGCGGCGGCTTTATCCTTACCAGGAGAATCTCCAGCGCCAGCCTGACATCTACCTGCAGAACTTCTTCCGCGCGGGACAGGCGGATACTTCCCACCCCTTCTTTTCTCACCTGCCACGCTGGGAACTCACCTCCCGGCTGAAGTGTTTCTTTTCCGACCAAACTCGCGAATCTCTGCGCGACTATGACGCCCTGGCCGATCTGTGCCAGCAGCTCCCCCCCAATTACGATCGTTGGCACAGTTTCGGCCAGTCCCAATACCTGGAAACCATGTTCCTCCTGCCGGGTTACATCCTGTCGTCGCAGGGCGATCGCCCGGCGCTGGCGCATTCGGTGGAAGCGCGGCATCCGTTTCTCGACTACCGCGTTGTCGAGTTTGCCGCGAAGCTGCCGCCCCCACTCAAGATGAAGGTCCTGAACGAAAAATACATTCTCAAGCGAGCCTTCGGACACATGCTCCCGTCGGCGATTGTAGCCCGGCCGAAACAGCCTTACCGCGCTCCCGACGGGCGCAGTTTTTTTGCCTCACCCGTGCAGGAGTATGTCGAGGCTCTCCTGTCATCGGAACAAATCGAAACCGGCGCCGTCTTTGACTCCTCCGCCGTCACCAAACTGGTCAGCAAATTTACCTCCGGCCGCGCCATGGGAGTGAAAGACGACATGGCGCTGGTCGGCATTCTCTCCACACAACTTCTGATTCATCAATTCATCACGCAATTTAGCCAAGGAGCTCCGTCATGCGGGCAAGTGAAGGTGAGTTACGCCGTTTCGTAGTCGATAACTTCTTGTACGGTAAGGAACAGAAATTTTCCGATGAGGACTCCCTCATGGAGTTGGGTTTCCTCGACTCGACCGGTGTGCTGGAACTGGTCAACTTCCTGGAAAAAAAGTACGGCATCGTCGTGGATGATGCCGACCTGTTGCCTGAAAACCTCGACTCCATCAACAACCTGGCTCGCTTTGTCCGTCGCAAGCTGGGGCAGGCCGTACATCTAATCCCTACGTTGCAGACGGCAATGCAGGACTAACACGTCCCCCGCGAGCGGCTTGAAAGTGGCTCTCCCCCCGCCAATCGCTAGTGAAGCGTCACATCGTCTTCGTTGAAACGAATCGCCCCCGCCTTCGAAGGAGACACTTATGCAGGTTGAAGAATTCCTGGAACGAAGCGCTGAACGCTATCCTGACAAAACCGCGCTGATTTGTGGCTCTCGTCGCCTTACCTACTCGGAGATCGATACCTCATGCAACCAGCTCGCCCACGCTCTGCTAGCGGGCGGCCTTGAGCGCTGGGATCGGGTCGCCGTGTACGCGCCGAACTCTGTGGAAACCGTGCTTGCCGTGTTTGCTACTCTCAAGGCCTCGGGCGTTTTCCTTCTCGTCAATCCCACGACCAAGCCGGACAAGCTGGCCTACATCCTTAACAACAGCCGCGCGACCGCGCTCATCACTACCGAACGACTGCTGCCTTCCGTCCTGGCCGCCGCCGGGGAAGTTCCCTATCTGCGTCAGATTATGGTCAGCGGCCGCTCTGAAGATGAGGTTCTCCCAGCAATTCCAGACAAGAATCTGTCCTGGCTCAGCACGGCGTGTCGCGCTCAGTCCCTCCGGCCATGCCCCAGAAAGAACATTGACATCGACCTTGCCGCCCTCATCTACACCTCCGGCTCTACAGGCCGCCCCAAGGGCGTCATGATGACGCACCTGAACATCGTGTCGGCGGCTACCTCGATCACCACCTATCTCGAGAACACGCCCGAAGACATCATCATCGACGTACTGCCGCTCTCCTTTGACTACGGCCTTTATCAGCTCCTCATGGCATTCAAGATCGGCGCCACCCTGGTGCTGGAGCAGTCCTTCACCTACCCGCGGGCGGTGATCGAAACGCTCATCCGGGAGAATGTGACCGGATTTCCCATCGTCCCCACGATTTCGTCCATCCTTCTGCAGATGGACCTCACGCCATTTCGCTTTTCGCATCTTCGCTACATCACCAATACTGCCGCAGCCTTGCCGGTCGAACACATCCGCAGGCTGCGCGAACTGTTTCCGCACGTCCGGATCTATTCCATGTACGGTCTTACCGAGTGCAAACGCGTCTCCTACTTGCCTCCCGACCAGCTCGACATCCGTCCGCGATCGGTGGGCCGCGGCATGCCCAATGAAGAGGTCTACATCGTCAACCAGCAGGGCGATCGCCTCCCGCCAGGCGTGGTCGGGGAACTAGTGGTTCGCGGCGCCAACGTCATGAAAGGCTATTGGGAGCTTCCCGTGGAAACTGACGCCGTGCTCAAGCCAGGAATCTTCCTGGACGAGAAAGTCCTCTACACCGGCGATCTCTTCCGGGCCGACGAAGAAGGCTATCTGTACTTTGTGGGCCGCAAAGACGACATCATCAAGACGTGTGGCGAGAAGGTGAGTCCCCGCGAGGTGGAGAACGTTCTGTACTCTCATCCCGATGTTTCCGATGCCGCCGTCGTTGGAGTACCCGACGCGGTACTGGGTAACAGTATTCGGGCGTTCGTCAGCTTGAAGCCCCGTGCTCAAGCCACCTCACAAGATTTGCTCGCATTCTGCGCCGACCGCCTCGAGGATTTTATGGTGCCCAAGGCGATCGAATTCCGCGAGACGTTGCCCAAGTCTGCCAACGGCAAGATCGACAAGCGGGGACTGCTTGCCGAGACTCAGCCTATCACCGCAGGAGCTTCTTCATGAGCGCGCATCAGTTAACCGAAGTGGACTGTCTGCATATTGATCCGGCCGCTACCGCCCATGCCATAGAAACTGCAATCCGGGAAATAGTTCTCTCGCGGCTCAAGCGAAAAGGAGTGGTCGTTGGCCTTTCCGGCGGTATTGATAGCAGTGTAGTCGCGGCGCTCTGTGTCAATGCACTCGGTAAAGACCACGTGCTCGGCCTGTTCATGCCGGAGCGTGAATGTTCCGACGAGGCTCTCAGTCTCGGGTTGATGCTCGCGGAGTCTCTGCAGGTCCCTGCCACCATCGAGAACATCACAGGCATCCTGACCGCGAGCAGCTGTTACGATCGGCGCGACCAGGCGATTCGCGAGCTCGTCCCCGAATTCGACTCCACATACAAATGCAAGCTCGTGATGCCCGGCTTTGCCAGCGGCGCACGATACTCCGTGCCCTCCCTCGTCGTCGAAGCTGCGGACGGCACTTCCAGGAAGGTTCGCCTGAATGCGCACGTATATTTGCAAATGGTGGCCGCGACGAACTTCAAACAGCGTGTGCGCAAGATGCTGGAGTACTACCACGCCGACTGCCTCCAGTATGCCGTCGCCGGCACTCCCAACCGCCTGGAGTTCGACCAGGGCTTCTTCGTCAAGAATGGCGATGGTGCGGCCGACCTGAAACCCATCGCTCATCTCTACAAGTCACAGGTCTACCAGCTAGCCGAATATCTTGATCTGCCGGCAGAAATCCGCGAGCGTCCTTCCACTACTGACACCTTTTCCATGCCGCAGTCGCAGGAAGAGTTCTATTTCTCACTGCCGCTGCGCAAGTTTGATCTTTGTCTCTACGGAAAGAACCACGGTCTGCCACTGGAAGAGGTTGCCGCTATGGCGGACCTGACTATTGCACAGGTCACGGATGTCTTTGCCGCCATCGAGGCCAAGCGCGCAGCCACCGCCTACCTTCATCTGTCACCATTGCTCGTGGAACCGGTCGCGGAGATAGTCCATTGTCGTGAATGAGCTACGACTCGCAAGCAGTAAAGCGAGATTCCTAAGCCCTCCCCCAAACATGATTGACCTCGTCCGCCACATCCAGTGAATCCAGTCGCCATAACCGACGCAAGTCGACGTAAGCGTCTCGTTCTATTTCCGGAGGTTTTCCTATGCACTCATTACTGAAATCCGTCCTCCTCGTCGTTGTTCTTCTCCTCGGGACTTCGTCCACTCTCGCTCAGAACCAACCCGTTCACCAAAATGTCGGCGACGCAGCCAATCGAGTGCAGCCCCTGCAACAGAGCCTTCCCGCTGTGCCGGAAACGGTTCCGGCCCACGGCAATTCCGACCTCATCATCGGCAATGGCGATTTACTCGAAGTGAGCGTTTATGGGGCTCCGGAATTTATCAAGCAGGCTCGTGTGGCGGATTCAGGGGACATTTCCTTGCCGTTGGTAGGCTCCGTTCATGTCGCAGGACTAACCATTCGCGAAGCGGAACTGGCCTTGGCGCAGCGCCTCTCCGACGGCGAATTCTTCTTCAAGCCGCAGGTCTCTATCTTCGTCAAGGAATATGCCAGCCAGGGAATCTCCGTGCTGGGCGAAGTGCAGAAACCCGGAATCTATCCTTTGCCCGGCGACCGCACCCTTTTCGACGCTCTTTCTGCCGCCGGAGGCGTGACCCCAAAGGCCGGTAATTCCATCACGGTTACGCATCGTGGCGGGAAGCCGGGAAGTCAGACCGTTGTGATGCCGTCGAATGAGACTCTGCCTCCGGCAAGCAACGTGCCGGTCATGCCGGGTGACATCGTGGTTGTATCGAAGGCTGGGATCGTCTACGTGGTCGGCGATGTGCATCTGCCCGGCGGATTTGTCCTGGAGAATTCCAATCTCTCCGTCCTGCAGGCTATCGCTATGGCGCAGGGCACGAACTCGACCGCCAAGCTCGACAAGACGATCCTGATTCGCAAGACTTCAGACGGTCACCAGGAAATTCCCGTCGCTTTGTCTCAGATCATGGCGGCCAAGTCTCCCGACATCAAGCTTCAGCCCGACGACATTGTCTTTGTTCCGGTCAGCGGTCCCAAAGCCGTTGCCCGCCGGAGCCTGGAAGCCATCCTCACAACCGCGACTGGCGTCGTTATCTATCGCCGGTGAGCTTCTCTCAACCGTAGAAACAACCGGAGTCCCTCCAGGATTCCTGCGTCAAATCATGCCCCTGACAAGCGCATCCTCCCGACAGGCAGTTCCTGTCCTTACTGCGACCGCCCCCCGTTGCACGTCGCCACCGCTGGAACTTGTGGCGAAGCAGCCACAGGTACCGATGCTGGTGCTCGGTGGTGGTGTAACCATGGTTGGCGTGCTTCGCATCCTTGGCAGGGCACATCTGCCGCTGTATAGCATCTGCGACAGGAATGATCTGGCAACCCGCTCGCGCTGGTACCGTGAACCTCCGCTTCACGGCGCGGGAGATCTCAGTCCTGACGACCTTCCTGCATTTCTTCGTCTGCTGCCTTTCAACCGCGCGGTCCTGCTCCCTTGCACCGACGATTGGGTAAAGGCTGTGGTATCTCTGCCTGAGCACCTGGCGAGCCAATTCCCATGCAGTGTGCCGGAAGCTTCCGTAGCGTGCGCGATTATGGACAAGTGGCGCTTTGCCAAGTTGCTGGATGCGACGGCTACGCCACACCCCCGGACCATCCTGCTGAGGTCGCGCGAAGAACTTGAGTCGGCAGCCGCAAACATCACTGAGCAGACCATCTTGAAGCCGCTGTCCTCGACCGAATTTGCCCGCAAGCACGGCGTCAAGGGCTATGTGGTGAGCCGGGCGGAGGAAGCCATCTCCCTCGGTGCGAAAATCGATTTCCCCATTATGTGGCAGGAGTACATCCCGGGTCCGCCGACGGCAAATTACTTCGTCGACGGCTTCGCGGACCGCAAGAACCGCGTCTGTACGCAATTCGCGCGGCGCAGGCTCAGAATGTATCCCTTAGACCTGGGCAACAGCAGTCTCATGGTGAGCATACCGCTGCACGAAGTGGGTCCGGCATTGGATTCTCTCAATGCGCTGCTGGCACGCATTCACTACCGGGGTATTTTCAGCGCCGAATTCAAGTACGATCAGCGGGATGGAATATTCAAGATCCTCGAAATCAATACTCGCCCCTGGTGGTACATCGAGTTCGCGGCCCATTGTGGAATTGATGTCTGCCGCTTTTCCTACCTTGATGCTCTCAATCTGCCCCTCAAGCCGCTTTACCAGTACCTGGTGGGCAGGCAATGCGTGTTTCTGGTCCAGGATTTTCGCGCCTATCGCACGTTGCGGAGTAGTTCTGGCCTCGGATTTTCTTCTTGGGTCCGATCCTGGATGACAGCGGAAGATACACTCTTCGTGTTGGACGATCTCCGCCCCGGCCTCACCCTCCTCATGGACGTTCTCAAGAGCCGCTTACACCTCTCGCCGTCGCACTAACCTAGCAGCCGCTCCTCGCGTCACCCCTGCCCACGACTGTCCCTCCGCACAACCATCCCCTCGCACAACTATCCCTCCGCGCACGAACCCTCATGACACTGTAGCGATTATTTGGCGGGTGGCTTGGGATGAATCTGTTCTGCGGGGACGACTCCCTTTTGTTCCAGGATCGAATAGAACTTGTCAGCTGCCAGGTTCTTGATCGTGTCGGTGGCGCCCGATGGCCAGCGAATCTCGACGGTATCGATCTTGGTAGCGGCTCCCAGGCCGAAGTGAACCCGAAGATCGCTTTGGGATAGATAGCTGCCCCCGCTCCGAATCTGTTCGGTCTGCGTCATTCCGTCAGCCGTGATCTTCACTCTCGCTCCGATCGCCAGACGATTACTCTTCGTGCCCGCCAGCTCAAAGCTCACCCAGTGTCGGCCCGGTACACCCCGGTTGCGAAGGACTCTGGGTGCACCATCAATATCTTCGATCACGACGTCGACTTGCCCGTCGTTGAAAAGATCCCCCACCGCCAGACCGCGCGAGACGCGTTTCTCGGTAAGCGCAGGACCCGCCTGCTGACTCGCGTCACAAAAAGTGCCATTGCCCTGATTAAGGTGAAGCAGTCCCGGCTGCTGATAGCCGGCGCCGGATGGCAAGGTGGCGACCTGCGGGTAGACGTGTCCCGAGACCGCGATCAGATCGAGCCAGCCGTCGTTGTCGACATCGAAAAACGCGTCACCCCACTTGACGAACGGCATGGAGGGCAGGCCCACTCCGGCTTCGTAAGCGACATCGTCGAACTGCCAGTCGCCATTGTTGCGATATAGAACGTTGTATTCATTCTCAAAGTTAGTGATGTAAATCGAGGGCAGGCCATTATGCAGATAGTCGCCGATGGCAACGCCCATGCACGCCTGTTCGGTGCCGTCGCGGCTCACCGAAGTACCCGATTCCAGGCCAATCTCCGAGAACTTTCCGTTCCCCTCATTCTTATATAGGTAGTTGGGCGTGGCATCGTTCGCAATGAAGATGTCCTGACGGCCGGTATTGTTGAAGTCAACGAAGGTGACGCCCAGGCCGAAATAGCCGTTGGGATCGTCGACACCAGCCTTTTTTGGAAACGTCGGTAAAGGTGCCGTCGCCATTGTTGTGATAGAGAGAGTCTCCGGCGCCTTTCAGGCCGCGCGGCCCGCACTGTACATCCAGCCCACGGAACGTGCAGATGGGGAGTTTGCCGAAGCCGGGCAGGCTGTCGAGATGGAAGTCGACGTAGTTGGTGACCATCAGGTCGACGAAGCCGTCGTTGTCGTAGTCGCCGAAGGCCGCGCCGGTGGAATTGCGATCGTCGCCCACGCCGGCTTTGGCCGTGACGTCGGTAAATGTGCCGTCGCCATTGTTGCGATAGAGGACATTCGCGCCCAGGCAGGTGATGTAGAGATCGGGCCAGCCATCATTGTTATAGTCACCCACCGCGCCACCATTGGCGAAACAGGGTGTGGCGACTCCGGCCTTGTCAGTCACATCGGTAAACGTGCCATCGTGGTTGTTGTGGTAAAGAGCGCCGCGCGCTTTCTCATGCTTCAGAGCCATTTCCACGGTGGGAGCGTTGGTGAAGTAGAGGTCGGGCCAGCCGTCACGATCGTAGTCGATGAGCAAGACCCCGCCGCTCATCGACTCCGGAATGTATTTCTTCTCTGGCGAATAAGTGTGCCGGAACTGAATTCCCGCCTTCTCGGTAACATCTTCCAGCTGTGGAACCGGTCGGCCGGAGCAAACCATCTTCTTGAGTCCCGCGGGGGGCGGTGGAGCGGCATCGTGTCCTGCCTGCGCTGACGCCAGAAATGTCAGCTCTATAAGAGCCAGGAATGCGAAGAGCGCGTTGCGGAGGACGACAGTCATAGATTTCATTCGGGACGTGCTGGCTCGGTCTTTTGACCCGGCGGCGCAGGCAAAGTGATATTCCTGCTCTTGGCCTTCAGATCACGATAGATTTTCGCCTCGCGGTCCGCATCGTCTTTCTGCCCCACGGCGCGATACGCCGACTGGAGCTGGTAGTGAACCGGCTCGAGCTCTGGCCTGAGCCGGGCCGCGGCCTCAAGGTAAGGAATCGCCTCGGCTGGCTTTCCCGTGCGCAACAATTCCTTGCCCAACTCATAGTTTGCTTCCGGATGGTCGGGCTTGGCAGCTAATACCTTGTGCAGCCACTCGACCGCCTCCTGGTTCTGAGACTGCTGCAACAACACAAAAGCGAGGTGATACTCCGAGTCGGTGTTACCCGGATCAAGTTGGAGCTCGCTGCGAAATTCCTGAGTTGCCTCTGCAGGATTGTCCTGGCGAATCAGGGCAAGCCCGGCAAGATAGTGGGCGCCCAGGAGCTTGGGATAAGCCACCAGGGCTTTGTGGCAAGCGTCCACAGTGCGCGGATAATTGCCCATTTGTGACCATGACTGTGCGACGAGAATCCAGGTTTCGCTCGGCAGCTGCTGTTTCTCTAATTTGTCGAGAAGCGCGGTCGCGTCAGGATATTTGTTGATCTTGACCAGCGAGGCAGCCCAGGCGTAAGCCAGCTCGGGTTGATCCCACACTGCGTCCCCAAGGGGCGTGAAGGTCTGAACCGCCTCCGCAAATGCGCTCGTGGCGAACTGTGACATGGCCAGCACCGAACGCGCCACTTTGTCGCCTGGAGCGGCTGCCACCACCGGACGCAAAGCGCGAACCGCCTCCGGGTAGTCTGATAGACGGACGGCAGCCATGCCGATGTTCCGCATAAGTCCGGGAGTGTCAGGATTCCACCGTTCGGCTTCGTGAAAATGGTTCATCGCCAACGAATAACTCTGTTGACGGGCTTCGTTGGCGCCGAGGCCATTGAAGGCGATAGCCAGGATCTTAGCCAGTTCCTGCTCGCGCGCAGTTTCCCGCGGAGCCGTCGTGCCGGTCGATTCGCGGGTGGTCTCGCTGGCGCCGGAGCGCACGGGTGACTGTGCAATCTGGAGTCGCTTGCGGGTCTTGGGCAAATCTTCAAAGGCAAGTGATCGGCCGTAAAGCTCGACGGCTTCCCGTGAGTTGTGTTGAGTGAAACGGAGGTCGCCGATTTGTCGTAGAGCCAGGGCGATGACATGACGAGCGGCGGCTGAAATAGGTGATGCGTCGCCCGATCGATTTGCAGAGTCAAGCGCTGTCAGTGCGGCTCGCAACTCTGACGCGTCGGCGGCCGTCGCCGCGAAAGACGCGGGTACTTTGGATGTGAAAGCTTTTTGTTGCTGCGCACTGAGGAAGGGGCAAGCCAGGAAGATGGCACACAGCCCGAGAACGCCCAGATGTCGATCGTAAGCTGTAGCAGAAGGGAAGTGGGGAACTCTGGTTTTCGGCGTGATGCCTGGCGAAAGTGCCACTCGAACCACCTGTTTCCAGGAGCAGACACTAACCGGCAGGACTCGTGGAGTCAAGCCCTGCCGGTCAGAGGTTGTGGATCTCAGCCAGATGATCAGAAGATAAACTTCAAACCATACTGGAATTCACGATCGTTATTGTTCACGATACCCGTTGCAGCCAGAGTGCTGCCAGCCTGCTGCACCGTGATCAGATTGTTGGTTGCGCTGCAGGCCTGATACTTGCCAGCGCTATTCGCCGAACCGCAATTGACCGATCCGATCGGATTGCCGTTCGCGTTCGGTGCAAAGTTGGGGTGGTTGAAGAAGTTGAATGCATCCATGTGGAACTGCAGGCTCAACCTCTCGCCGATCTTCCAGGTCTTGCGCAGCGAGAAGTCGTCGTTGACGAATTTCGGACCATCACAAAAGCCCGGAGGCTCGTTGCCCAAGGTTCCAATCGTTTGTCCGACGACGGTAAACGCCGCAGGATTGTAGATGTTAGGTCCCTTGCTCCCGGCGGTGCAGCTCGTGCCGGTGATGAAGGGACGCCGGTTGGAGCCAGGAGCCCACGGTGGACCCGCGTTGCCGGTTCCGTACAGAGCGTTCAGGTTTGACACCTGGCCGGGCGCCAAGCCCGCGGTATTCTCCCCCAATCCGGAGGCGAATATCGTCGTGGAAGGTCCCGACTCTGCGGTCAGAATCGTAGCCAGTTGCCAATCGCCGAAGGCCCCGCGCACGAATGTGTTCTGTCCCTTCAGTCCGGGCAAGGGCACGACTACATTCGCGACAAAGATGTGCGGACGATTGATCTGGGTGCGGCCATTATCCAGGCTGGGATTCGTTCCCAGGGTCAAAGTCTGGTAGTTGGCCGTGCCGTTGGACTCGTCAAGCGGAACATTCCCCATCGACTTGGAATAAGTGTAGGAGAAGTTCATGGTAGCGCCCTTGATCCGAGCCTTAAACAAGGTTTGCAAGGCGTTGTAATGGGCATCGCCGAGATGTGACCACCACGTCAGGAAACCGAAGTTCGAATAAGGCCGCAACGAATTACAGTTGCTCATGAAGGCGCAGGCGCCCCACGAGGATTGTGGCACTTCGTTGATGTCAGAGGTGGTGAGCTGGTGGATTGCCCGGTTGCCCACATACGCTACCTGCAGGCTGGTTTCTCGAGCAAAGCTATGCTCCACGCTCACGTTCCACTGCCAGGAGTTGGGGATATTGGTCCCCGGGTCTATACCTCCCGTTGGAGACGTTTGAGCGGTCGCGAACTGGCTGGCCGAAAGCGAAGCACCATCCAGGGTTCGGGTGTAGCCGTTGGCGTTGAGCGCGAACGGCGCATTGCTCGACAGGGTGTAGATTGCGGTTCTGTCGCGCTGGAAGAACTGGCCGACACCGGCGCGAATTGCCGTATTTCCATCCCCCATCAAGTCGTATGCGACACCCAGCCGAGGCGCAAACAGGTGATAGTTCTGGTTGCGCAGGTACTTGTTCGGTCCGGGTACGCCAGCGGTAAAGGTGGTTCCGAAGGTATTGTTGGTTTTAATGCAGGGATTCGTACCGGGAACGATCCACAATCCATTGCAAGCGTCCGTAGCGGGCAGGGCTGGATTGTAGAGTGATGGTTGGAAGCTGGTCTGTTGACCGTTCAGCGCATACGGAGTGAGCAGTATGGAATACCGCACACCGTAGTCCAAAGTCAGCTTCCGGTTGACCTTCCACGAATCTCCAGCATAGAGTTCGTAGTCGCGCCAACGGACCTGGTTGTAGATGTCGGTGGATGTTTCGGAGACTCCACTGAATGTGTTACCCACAAGCATGGCATTGGCCAGAGCCATGCCCGTCGGAATACTCGCATTCGAGTCCCTGGTGTTGAAGTTTGCCCGCTCTGCGCTGCCGCCTCCAGTGTCTTCATTCTTGAGGTTGAAGCCCATAAAGCCGCCAAACTTCAGAGTGTGGTTGCGATAAATCCACGACACATCATCCCGCACGTTGTACAGGTCCTGCTTGTTGTTCCACGGAGCGATCATCTGAGGTGGACCACCGCCTATTGAGGCGCCGCAGGAATTCCCGCAATTGACGACGGGAATGCCGACGGAATGGGTCTTCAGATCTGACGGGAACAAGGTCGGGAAAGCTGTGTTCAGGGTGGCCGCAAGACCCGGATCGGTTCCACCGGGAGTGATGTTGATGCGATTGTTGGAATAAGAGAACTCCGCATCGTTGATCAGCTTGGAGCCAATGGTGGTCGTGATCTTGGCCACGATCGACTTCGAGGGCTGCGCCCAGTTGCTTTCGAGTTGCGGGAACTGGTCATCACCCCAGTAGCCCGCGGACGGCGCTGGGTTGATCCACGCATCCTGGGTGTAGCGGAACATAATCGTGTTGTTCTTGGTGAGGTTGAAGTCGGCGCGCGCATTTTCCTGTCTCCAGTTCAAATGCGTGCTGGGATTCTGCAGCCAGTTGGCGCAACCGGCAGAGCCGGCCGCGGCAGTGCCAACCCCGGGAGCGGTGAGCGGGCAGCTCAGATTGGGCAGGGGGAAGTTCCCCATGTCGGCAATCATGCCCTGCAGAGGTTGAGCAATCACCCATGGCTTTCCCGCTGCCTGGTATTGCGCAGGAATAGCGGTCAGGGTGTCGCCGCAGCTTATCCCACCGGAGAAGTCCCCAGTGCGCTCACCAGCGGTTGGTACGCAACCGGTACGATGAACACCCCGGACTTCGCGGTTCCACTCCTGGCTCCAGAAGAAGAACAGCTTGTCCTTCTTGATGGGGCCGCCAAAGGAGTATCCGAAGTCGTTACGGCGAAGGATCGCCTTGTCGGCGTTCGGATTGGCGTAAACGCTGTTAGTACTCGGATTGAAAACGCCAGCAGCGCGATCGGATGCCGCCTGCCTGGCCGAGAACCAGTCATAAGCGTTGAGCTTGTCGTTGCGCCCGATATAGAAGCCGCTTCCATGAAACTGGTTGCTTCCTCCACGCGTAACGATGTTGATGACTCCGCCCGACGCTTGTCCATACTCCGGACCGTAAGCATTGCGCAGCATCTTGAATTCCGCGATGGATTCAAGCGACGGATAGATCAGGATGGTTCGGTTGGAACCTACGTCATTGTTGTTGGCGCCGTCCACCAGGAACAGGTTGTTCGCCATGGAGTTTCCGTTGATGCTGAAGTCCACGCCGCCTTTCAAACCCTTGCCCACGGCGTCGAACGTTCTGGCGGAGGAGACTCCCGGCTGCAGTTGCGTCAATTCCACGAAGTTACGGCCGTTTAGGGGCAGGTTTCGCACCTGCGAGCCTTCGACCACTTCGCCGAGTTGAGCACTGTCTGTCTGCACCTGAATGGCATTGGCCTCGACGGTGACTTGCTCCGTCGTCTTGCCCAGTTTGAGTTGCACATTCACCAAAGACGTGCTGGCTACGTGCAATTCGACGTTACTGGTAACCGCCTCGCTGTAACCCATCTGCCGCACCCTGATCTGATAGGTGCCCGCTGGCAGCTCGGCAGCAACATATTCGCCCATGTCGTTGGTTGTCACATTGCGAACCAATCCGGTCGCAGGATTGTTGATGGTGATGTTGGCGCCCGAAATAACTGCGCCACTGGGGTCTGTCACCACGCCGCTGATCGTTCCGGTGATTTGGCCATACAGCGGGGTGAGTAACAAGAATAATGAGCATGCAACTATGAATAGCCGGCTACTCCATCGTTTCATTTCTCATCCTCGTTTCGCACGGTGTCACAAGCGCCCGCAGGCTGCGACTGTGAACCGTTATCGAGTGAGCAGCTTGCAACTCACCCGTAGTTTTAATAGCAACAATAACGATTTTGTGCGCTACAACGAATCATTACGCGATACCGCGCAGCGCCTGTCAACGTAAAACTTCCTAGCAACCTGGCAAGCGATGCCAAAACAGGAAGTGAGCGCCAGGTGCGTTGCTCATACCAAAATCCGGAGTGTGCGTGTTAAAAACGGGAGCCCGTAGTGGCCAAATTCTCCACGCACTTATGAGATTTAGAACTTCGCGTGTGAATCTTGGGAGCGTCAGTCGCTTCAGAGTGAGAGCTACGGCGCTTCAGTTGGCAAAACTGGTCGGACCGCAGCCGATCCGGCTTTGCCTCCCAGCGTGCCATCATCCCCCATCGCCATCGCGCTGTCCGTATCAATGATCACAGCAGGTTAGTACGTACGTCACAGCGTTTGGGTTATCCGGCGCTTAAGCTCGAAGCGCGTGAACCCTCACTGGAACGGGCAGTTCTCCTGCTTTCATCTGGTCGCCAAGACGGACGAGCATCCTGCGACGGTGGTACAGGTGCGCGACATCGAAATCGGAGGCGACGATTTCGTTGTCATGGCGGGCCCGTGTGCCGTGGAATCCGAGCGGCAGCTGTTGGAGACCGCCGAGTCCGTTGCCGCTGCAGGCGCCCGCATTCTGCGCGGTGGGGCTTACAAGCCGCGCTCCTCTCCTTATTCCTTTCAGGGTTTGGGCGTCGACGGCCTGAAACTGCTGCGCAAGGCGCGCGAAGCCACGGGCTTAGCCATCGTGACCGAGGCGATGTGTCCGGAAGATGTAGAACTGATCGCGGAATACGCCGACATCATGCAGGTGGGCACGCGCAGCATGGAAAACTACGCGCTGCTCGAGGCTCTGGGCCGGTGCGGACGTCCCGTGCTGCTGAAGCGCGGAATGACTGCCACCTTGGAAGACTTGCTGCGCTCGGCACAGGTCATCGTGATGAACGGCAATCCGGACGTGATCCTGTGCGAGCGGGGAATCCGCACCTTCGAGACCGCCACCCGCAATACTCTGGACATTGCAGCCGTGCCGGTGTTGAAGACGGTGTCACACCTGCCGGTGATCGTCGACCCCAGCCATGCCTGCGGAGTGCGCTCCCTCGTTCCGGTGTTGGCGCGGGCAGCGGCGGTTGTGGGCGCCGACGGACTGCTGGTGGAAGTCCATCCTGCACCAGACCAGGCGCTCAGCGACGGAGTCCAGTCGCTCACTTTCTCTCAATTCCACGAAATGATGGATGATTTGCAGCCTTACCTGGCGCTACGAGGGGAAGCGCACGAGTTTCGCGAGCAACTAACCGTAGGCCGGGGCGGACGCTGATGCCAAGCAGGTTCATCGCCAGCTGTGCGCTCGTCTTGGCAAGTTGCATTCTCATGGGGTCGCAGAAGACTCCATCCCCAACATTGGCCGTCAACCCCCTCCTCTATACCGTAGCCCCCGGCTACGAGCCCCTCGCTTGGATGCGTGGCGGAGATCGCTTTCCCCTTGGGAGCACGATCTTCAGACAGACAGGAAGTGCGAAGGAGCCGCTCGCCAAGAATGTTGCGGCATCTTCCGATCCCTCGGTCTCTTTCGACGGGGAACGCGTCATCTTCGCAGGCAAGCACACCACGGGTGATCACTGGCAAATCTGGGAAATCTCCCTCTCGACCGGCGAAGCAAGGCGTATCACATCTTGTCGTGACGACTGCGTTCGGCCGCTCTACCTGCCCGAAGATCGTGTTGTGTATGCGCACAAGCTCGACGGTCGATTCGTGCTTGAAGTTGCGCCACTCGCCGGTGGGAGTGCGACACCGCTGACTTACGCTCCCGGTAATTTTCTTCCGACAGATGTGCTGCGTGACGGCCGCGTGCTCTTTGAAGCTTCCTATCCGTTTGGGAATGCGACTGCTTCGGAGCTTTACACCGTTTACACCGACGGTAGCGGGGTCGAGTCTTATCGCTGCGATCACGCAAACACTCGTCACGCCGGCAGGCAATTGGCGTCTGCGGACATTGTCTTTGCGCGTGAGCGCGGATTGGCAAAATTTACCTCTGCCCTTGCCCACGAAACGGACATCGCGGCGCCTGCGGGAGAATACGCCGGCGATGTGGTTGAGACGAACTCAGGCGAATGGCTGTTCTCACGCCGCGCGGATCAGACGAAAAGATTCCACTTGGAGAGCTGGAAGCCGGGATCACCAAGCGCAAGAATACTAGTGGCAGAGAAAAATGCCGATGTCGTCCAGCCAGTTCTGCTGTCGGCACGACACGTCCCTAACCGGCATCCATCCGGGCTGCACGACTGGACTTATGCCAACCTGCTCTGCCTGAACGCATACACCTCGAAGTATCGCTTCGCCCGCGAATCGATCAGCTCCGCACAGCTCTACACGCAGGACAGTACGGGTGAACCCAAGCTGTTAGGGAGCACCGCCGTCGAGAAGGATGGTTCTTTCTATCTGCGGGTGCCCGCCGATCAACCTCTGCGAATCGAGTTGCTGGACTCGGCCGGCAAAAGCCTGAAAAAAGAAGAGGGCTGGTTCTGGCTGCGCCGCGGCGAGCAACGAGTCTGCGTCGGATGTCATGCCGGCCCGGAGACCGCGCCGGAAAACGCCGTGCCCATGGTTTTGCGGCGTTCCATCATTCCCGCCGACATGACACGGACTTCGGCGCTCGCCCAGGCAGGAGGGAAGTAGCTTGCTCAGAAGCCTGCTCCTATCTTTATTACTTGCCTCCACGGCATTATTCGCCTCTTCGGCGCTCGCGCAGGCGCCACCACCGGGCACGATTCGCTTCGAAGATGCAACCTCTGCTTCCGGAATTCACTTCACTCACAGCTTCGGGGCCGAGAAACTCGGCTCGCTGCTCGAGAGCACCGGCGGTGGCTGCGTCTGGTTCGACTATAACAATGATGGATTCCCCGATCTCTACGTAGTCTCCGGCAAGCCGTTGGAGCCCGGCTTTCACCCGTATCCCCTCAAAACGCCGCCCGCCGTTGCGCCGCACAACCATCTCTATCGCAACAACGGGAACGGCACATTCACGGACGTGACCGACCAGGCAGGTGTCGGCGCGGATATGTACGGAATGGCCGCCATCGCAGCCGACTTTGATAACGATGGCTTCACCGATCTCTTAGTGACCGGCTACGGTCGCGCGATTCTTTATCGCAACAAAGGCGACGGCACGTTTGAGGATGTGACGGCCAAAGCCGGCATCAAGGTCGACGGGTGGTCGATCAGCTCCGCCTGGCTGGACTACGACCGCGACGGCTGCGTGGATCTGTTCGTCGGCCGCTACGTGAAGTTCGATCCCAAGTACCGCAACTATTACCCGGCTGACAACTATCCCGGGCCGCTCGACTACGAAGGCGACACGAACCGCCTCTATCACAACAACTGCAACGGCACCTTCACCGACGTGACCGACAAATCCGGCATCGGCGCTTACAAAGGCCGAACCATGGGAGTGGCCGCCGCCGACTATGACGGCGACGGATTTCCGGACATCTACGTCGCCAACGACAAGACCGAGAACTTTCTTTTCCATAACAAGCACGACGGCACCTTTGAAGAAGTTGCGGCGGACATGGGGGTCGCGTACGGGCAAAACGGCGAGATGACATCGGCCATGGGTCCCATGTTTGCGGACATTACCGGCAATGGCCATCTCGACCTCTGGGTGACCGATTCGAAATATGACCGCCTGATGCGGAACGCCGGCAAGGACGGGTTTGAGGACATCAGCGCCAGCTCAGGTATTTCTGCGGCAAGCGGCCAGTATGTGAGCTGGGGCAGCGGCATTTTTGATTTCGACAACGACGGTCTGCTCGACATCCTGGTCTTCCACGGTGGCCTCATCCACATGGTGCCGCAGGAGCACTCGCTGTTCCGCGGATTAGGCAGTGGCAAATTCGCGGACGTTTCCCGCGAAGCCGGGCCGGTGCTCGATGTGAAGACTGTGGCGCGCGGGGCGTGCTTTGCCGACTATGACAACGACGGCAAAGTGGATGCGTTCGTCGTGAATCTCGGCGCGCCCGCCACGCTGCTGCACAACGTCTCACAGAACAGGAATCACTGGATCGCCGTCCAGCTCAAGGGCACAAAGAGCAACCGGGACGGAATCGGCGCCTTGGTGACGGTCGTCGCAGGCGGTCAGCAAGCAAATCGCGGAGCACACCGCAGGCTCCGGCTATCTATCGCAGAATGACGGACGAGTTCACTTTGGGCTCGGCGCAAATTCAAAGATCGACAAGTTGACGGTTCGCTGGCCCAGCGGCCGCGAGCAGGTTCTGGACAACGTAGCAGCAGATCGTGTGCAGGTCGTGGAGGAGCCCAAATGAAGTGGGCCGCCGCGCTGCTTGTTGTCATCGTCGGCATCTTGGGCGCGCGTGCCAAACCGGGCGAACAGCCTAGATATTTGTCTCCCCGCGAGCTGGCGACTTCCGCGGATGGCAGATCGCTATACGTAGTTTCCGAGAAGAGTGACGCATTGCTGGTTGTGGACGCACATAACGGTGTCGTGGTTGGCCGTGTTGCTGTGGGCCACGTGCCTCGCGGACTGTCAGTTTCCGCGAACGGAAAGCAGATCTACGTGGCCAACTCCTGGACCGACACCGTTTCCGTCATCGACGCCGAAAAGCTGGAAGTCGTGAAGACTCTCGCCACAGGCTCCGAGCCGACCAGCGCGATCCCTGACAAAGAGGGCACCACCCTCTACGTGGCGAACCGGCTCAGCAACGATATCTCTGTCATCGACCTTGCAAGCGGGCAGGAGATCAAGCGCCTAGCGGCGGGGCGCGGCGCGAGCTATCTGGCTCGGTCGCCAGATGGAAATCAGATTTACTGCACTCATATATATCCGAACGTGGCTTCGGGTGCACCGCCTGAGTCGGAAATTACCGTCATTGATACCAAAACGCAGCGCGTCGTGGAGCGCAAGCCCCTCGCGAACGTCGCCGGCGTATTTCATATCGCGATGTCGGCGGACGGCGCACTGGGAGTTGCTGCTCAGCTGCGTCCCAAGAATCTGATCCCGCTGGCGCACGTGGAGCATGGGTGGGTCTTCGGCAATTCGCTGACGCTGTTTGGCAAGGACGTGGACGGAGTAGTGCAGGTTCCGATCGACGAACTGGACCACTATTTCGCCATGCCGTTCGGCGTCGCAATTTCGCCGGACAAGGCAAAGTTGTTCGTCACCACCTCCGGATCCGACAGTGTCACGCGTCATCGATGTTGCCGAAGCTGCTCAAGTTTGTGCGATCGCGCAGAGCGATCCTTCGCGAACGATCTGTCCGCTTCGGCGAATTATGTGGCGGCCAGAATTCCGGTCGGCCGCAATCCGCGCGGGGTCGCGCTGTCTCCCGATGGCAAGCGGCTGTACGTAGCCAACCGGATGGACGACACCATCAGCGTGATCGACACCAGTGCCGACAAAGTAGTCTCCGTGTGGGATCTGGGCGGGCCGAAGGAAATCACGCCCCTGCGTCGCGGCGAGCAGATTTTCTACAACGCGAAATACGCATTTCAGGGCCACTTCAGCTGCGCCAACTGCCACATCGATGCCACCTTCGACGGCCTGCAGTGGGACCTCGAGCCGGACGGCTTCGGCGTGGACATCGTCGACAACCGATCGATTGAAGATCTCTCCGGCACCCAGCCGTACAAGTGGAATGGCGGCAATCCCGACCTTCCCACCGAATGCGGTCCGCGCACCGAAAAATATTTCTACCGCTCACAGAGTTACGACGGCAAGGAATTGACCGACTTGGTCAGGTTTGTCTGGTCGATGCCCCTGCGGCCCAATCGTTACCGACTGGCGAATGGCGAACTGACGCCAGCCCAGGACCGCGGCAAAGCCATCTTTGAACGCACAACCTACAAGAATGGCAAGCCGATCCCGGAAAAAAACCAATGCGCCTACTGCCATAGCGGACCCAAGTTTACGAACCAGCAACAGTTGAATGTCGGCACAGGCAAGCCCACCGACCGTTCGCCTGTGATCGACGTGCCGCACCTGACCAATGTCGTCTATTCCGCGCCCTATCTGCACGACGGTTCGGCGCATTCGCTGGAAGAGATCTGGACCGTCTTCAATCCCAAGGACACGCACGGCGTCTCCAACGATCTGACCAAGGATGAGTTGAACGATCTCATCGAGTACTTGAGGACGTTATGAAGAAGCGGCTTGACAGTCATCGCTGATTTCGCATTGCTGCTCTCGTCGCAAGTTTTCGCCGCGACGCCGGAGATGCCTCGATTCCGCTGGGAGAACTTCACCACCGCGAACGGCCTTCCCGACAACCACGTGTTCTGCGTTCTGGTGGACGGCACCCGCATCTGGGCGGGCACCGAAGACGGCCTCGCCCTCTACGAAAACGGAAAGTGGAAGAGTCTACCGCCCGGCCGATGGCCTGGCGCATCGTGCCGTTCTCTCCCTCGCACTGGACAAGCGCACCGGCGACGTCTGGGCCGGCACGATGGGTGGGCTGAGCCGCTTTTCAGCTGGCCGTATCGACACCTTTACACAGCTCAACTCCGGTCTGGCCAACGACATTGTTTACGGCGTCGCCGTCTCCGGAGATTTCTTGTGGGCCGCGACTGCCGCGGGCGCGAGCCGCCTCGACACTCGCACCGGCCAGTGGAGCATCTTCAACGAGCGCAACACGCCCATGTACGAGATCTGGACCTACAGCGTGAGTCCGGGCCGGACAAGGTCTACTACGCGGTTTGGGGCGGCGGGTTGCTCGAATACAACGTCGCGACCGCACGCCTGGAAGGACTACAACGATCCCGACGGCGAGACCGAGATCGTACTGTTCAAGGATCAGGGCCTCATTCACGAGATCACGACGTCGGTCAGTTACGTCGACAAGATCGTCTGGGTGGCCACTTACTTTGGCGCCAGCCGCTACGACGGCCGCAACTGGCACAATTTCCTGCAGAAGGACAGCGGTCTGCCCAGCAACTTTCTGAACTTCATCAAGGGCGTCGACGCCAACCGCGCCTGGTTCTGCACCGACAAAGGCCTCACTTATTACGACGGCACGAACTGGGCGGTTTACCGCCCGTCACTGGAGAGCGGCCGTCCCGAAATGCTGGTGCGCGATGCGGACGGGAATACGACGCCCGTGAAGGTCGAGACCGCTCCTGCCCACAACTACATCCTGGGCATCGATTTTCAGGGCGACGACGTCTGGGTGGCGACCGCCAAAGGTTTGAGTCACGGAATTCGACAGAAGTAGATAGCGATGTCGAGTAAGCAGCTGCAAGCGATTGATCGCAGGATGATTGATCGCGGGCAGGTAGGCAAAACGAATCAAGAAGGAGTCATCCCATGGTGGTTGCAGGAACTACTCGAAGAAATAAGCGGCGCGACAATAGAAAAGCGGGCGATCACGAACCTCAATGTGCTGAACGAGGCTTACGCCTACGGCAGCGCCTTTTCACGCGGCATGCGAATCGATCTCAACGGGTTGACCATCCTGCTGATTTCGGGAACCGCCAGCATCGACGACGCGGGAAACACCGTCCACGCCGGCGATCTCCGGGCGCAGGTTCGCCGCACCTTCGACAACATTACCGGCCTTCTGGCCTCCGAGGGCGCGACCTGGAAAGACATCGTGCGGACCACTTGCTACCTGCGCGATATCGAGCGCGACTACAAAGCGTTCAACGAAGAACGGTCCGCTTTCTACCGGGAACAGAAACTCAACCCGCTGCCGGCTTCGACCGGCATTCAGGCGATTCTCTGCCGCCCTGACCTGCTTGTAGAGATCGAAGCCATCGCCATGTTCAAGCGGCCTACGCCCAAGGAGTAGCGCACATGCGCCGTCTTCTCTTGTTAGCGGTCTGTGTGTTGTTGGCCCGTGCGGCTACACCCCAGACCGCGCCGTGCGGGTGCGGAAGCGCGCCGCCCGGACGCCCCGCATCGCGGTCGCTAAAACCGTACGGCGGAGTGCCGGAAGACCTGCGCCCCTACTCCAAATACACGCCTCCTTATTATGAGCACTACAACGATCTGGTCGAATACAACGGCGCGGCTCGCGACCTGCCCGACCCTGATCTCAAAGACCTGAGCGAAATCCGGATTGGTTTTCTCGGGCCGCTCTACGATCATCCTGACCAGGCGATGGGCAACAGGATGCTGCAGGGCGCGCACGCTTGCCGTCGAGCAGGCCAACGCCGCGGGCGGCTATTGCGGCAAGCCTTACCGCCTGATGCTGCACAACGATTCCGCCATCTGGGGCGCAGCCAGCAACGAAGTCGTGAAGATGGTCTACGACGACAAGGTCTGGGCGATGTTTGGCTCGATCAGCGGTGACACCACGCATATCGCGCTACGCGTCTCTCTGAAAGCGGAGACCCCGCTGGTGAACAGTGCTGCCACCGATCCCACGATCCCCGAGACCATCATCCCCTGGTACTTCACCGACCTCCAGGACGATCGCGTGCAGGGCTACACCCTTGCCCGCCACATCTACACCGAGCTGGGCCTGAAGCGCATAGCGTTGTTGCGCGTGAACGACCGTTACGGACGCTTCGGCGTCATCAAGTTTCGCGACGCTTCCCGCCGTCTCAAGCACCCCGTCGTGATTGAGCAGAAATTCATGCCGGGCGACACGGACTTCCGCCATCAGCTTCGCGTGATTCAGGACTCGCGCGTCGACGGCATCGTCCTGTGGACCGACATTGCACCCACGGCGATGATCCTCAAGCAAATGCAAGAGCTGGGGATGAAACAACGCGTGTTCGGTAGCCATCGCACGATTGGCGACCAGTTATTGCAGCTTGCCGGTCCTGCCGCCGAGGGCTTTGAGGCGCTCTACCCCTACGATCCAACCCGCGAAGACAACCGGTGGAAGGATTTCAATCACGCTTACGAGACTCGATTCAACGACAAGCCCGACCATTTTGCCGCTCTTGCCTATGATGCAATGCAAGTCTTGTTGAACGCGATCTGCCGCGCCGGTTTGAACCGGGGCCGGATTCGCGATGCCCTGACGGGAGTCGAGAACTACAAAGGTGTAACCGGCGACATGGTTTTCGATCCTAACTGTAAGAACATCAGCCCGATGTTCCTGGCAACCGTGCATAACGGCGCGATTGACTACCGCCGCATCACGATGGAGAAGCCTTACGCCACCACCAGCGAAGTCGCTCCACAATATTCCGGGCCACCCATCTCCGACGAAAAAACCGGCGACTTGCGAATCGGCGTCTTCGGCCCCGCGGCGGATCAGGCCGTGCATGCTCCTGAAGTCGTCAGTTTGCTCGAGCAACTGAACCACGATGGACGTCACTTTTCGCTGGTCGCCATTCCTTCCGATAGCTCCTGGGGAAAAGCCTCGACAGCTCTGGTGAAAGCGATTTATCAGGACCACGTCCTTGGCATCGTCGCTTCGGACCGCAATTCCAGCCATCTCGCCGAGCAACTTGGAACCAAAGTTTTTGTTCCCGTGATCGCAATTTCTTCTGACCGGATGCTCACCTCGACGAATACACCTTGGATCTTCCGCTTGCCGCCCGCCACTCCGATTGAACAGGCATTGCGTCTCTTCGCCGCTGCTGCCGTCAATGCGGGGCCAAATCGCCAAAGAATTCGCGACCTTCTTGCGTCGGGAACTTCGATCGCAGGAATGAGTTTTCATTCGACAGGAGAACCACGCTAGACCAATTCTCCAGAACTCCTCAGGTGCAGGGTCTTGCATCTTGACACCAGTTTCATTCCTCGTCATAGTGTGCCTAACTTAACGGCAGTTATCGGCGTGGGGCCGTGCTGCCAAATCCGTTTCCACATTTAATCCAGCCGGTCTTATCTATCCTGTGCAGTGGGGAAAATTTCATGCACTCTGGGTATGCCCTTACCCATCGTGGGATCGCGCGATCCACTACGGGCTCACTTCACACCTGGGTTCTGATGGCAGTCACATGCCTGTTTGCAGCATCGGCCGATGCCACGCCGCTGCCGATCCCAACTCTGCTTTTCGCGAAACTGGGTGCGAATAATTTTGCGCAGGACGACGCTGCTGTTGAAATTCGCAACGCTGAGCAAGTCTCGAAAGCACAGGCGCGCGCCGAAGCCGGTTCTGCTCATGACCAATTCCTGATGGGATACTCTTACGCCAAAGGCATCGGCAGAGCACAGGATTTGTCCGAAGCATTCGCCTGGTATCAAAGAGCGGCCAACCAGGGAGACCTGGGTGCTTGTACGGAACTCGGCCGCATGTACGCCCGCGGTCTCGCCGTGGCGCAGGATTATGACAAAGCGCTTCAGTGGTTCCGGCGCGCTGGTTCCGAGGGCTACGCTCCGGCTCAGACCGACCTCGGTCTCATGTACTTTCAAGGCTTGGGTGTGACCCGGGACGAACAGGCTGCCGTGCGATGGTGGCAAAAAGCAGCCGACCAGGGCTACGCCCCGGCGAAATCGAATCTTGGCGTCGCCTATCTGGATGGGAAAGGCGTACGGCAGGACATTCCCCGTGCCGCGCACTGGTTTCGCTCCGCCGCCGAGGCGGGAGTGTCCGCCGCGCAATTTGATTTAGGTGCCTGCTACGAGGCCGGGCGGGGAGTGCCGCAGGATCTGGCTTTGGCAGCGAAGTGGTACAAGAGCGCGGCACAGCAGGGGCACACGCAGGCGCAAAATAATCTCGCGTACCTGTATCAGACTGGACGCGGTGTCGCGCAAGACATGACTGCAGCATTGCGCCTCTATCTGTTGGCCGCGGAAAACGGAAACGTGCCGGCGATCGTCAACCTGGCAAACACTTTTCTCAATGGCGCTGGCGTCAGACGCGATCCCGCTCTGGCGTACATGTGGTTGCAGGTCGCGGCCGCCGGCGGCGAGGACGTTGCCGAAGCCATGCATACCGCCGTTGCACTTCTAAACCAGAGAGACATCGCCACTGCCCAGCGAAAGGCTGCCGAGTGGATGGGACAACATCACCTCAACCCAGCACCGGCCATGTTTGCCTCGAGCGAGCCGGGCGCTGCCCACACGCGCGAGTAACCGACCTCAAATCGTTGTCGTAAAAGCGGCAAGCATCTGAATTAACTCTGTCTTGGTGTGTCGGCAGGAAACCTGCCCCTCCGCCAGCTTCCTCAACATTTGTTCTCTCGATACCACCGCATTTGTTCCTGCCCTGTCTGGACTGCAAATTGCTAATCAATCGTGGGGACCCTTTTGTTTCTTATAGTGCTCTAATCGAGCCGGACGACTCGAAGAGTGAGGGCAAATTCTCTCCCCGCAAAAACGATGAGCGACCAGAATTCGTGGATTTCTCGCAGAGGGCCGCGCCAGGCGGCACTACGGCCAAGGAGATGTCCCCCAAAGGATCTCCCTTGCCTCCCCCTTCCCCAGAAAAGAATGTTTTCTTTCACAAGTTTCTGGATGCCTGGAAGCTCCGAATTCTCAACTCTCGCCAGCAACTCCGGAAGTAGCGCCCCGCGAAAACAAGTTCCTACTCTGACTTAGTCTGTCGCCTTACTCACCGTGACGAGTCGACACCGTCTCGATATCGATCTTAGTCGGCAAAGAAACTGACGATCTGGCCACAAGCTTGCCTTCAGTAGAAAGTACACGCGTGTACAGTTTTCTGTTGACTCTGAGTCCTCTGCAGTACTACTCTCTCGCGAACTTTAGCCGCAAAAGCTCGCGGCAACTGCCAACCACTTCCTAGCTTCCTTCGTCGGCTCGCATACTTCGCCAACGTGTAACAAGAATACTTACTCCGGATAGTTCCGCTTTGAAGCCGGGACGCGGTCGCCGGAGTGTGCTCTGTAACCGCACGCAACTTCACACCTGCATGGGCGGCTGAAGTCGCGCACCGCCATGCCCTTAACCCTCACGCTGGATAGAGAACGCCGTTTCGTTACAAGGAGGAATCGTGATCAACAGAATTAGTCTCGCTATGGTTTTGGCTTTGGCAGTGCCGTTCGGGGGGACGGCATCCGCTCAGACCGACCCAGGAGTTCAAATTACGAACCGCGGCACAGGGGGGACACTCATCAATCCAGCGAATGACCCGAACGGTTTTTACCCGCTCTTTCAGGACGGTCTCACTCGCTTCCAGGCGGTGGAATCCGTTTCCGGCGGCACTAATACCGGCTTGGGGCCTCGGTTCAACTCCAACAGCTGTAGCTCCTGTCACGGTCAACCAGCATTCGGCGGGGCCGGCGTTGCCAACAATCCGCAATTCCAGTTCACCAGCGACGGGGTTGCGCCCAAGGACACGACACCGTCTTTCATTACCGCCAATGGCCCAACCGTTGAAGCCCGGTTCCCGTTCTTTTTTGACCGCAACGGCCGACCCGACTTCAGCCATCCCAATGGCGGGGTGGAAAACTTGTTCACGGTTAGCGGCCGCTCCGATGCAGGCAGTTGTAGCCTGCCGCAGCCCAGCTTCAGCCAGGCGCAAAGGACGAACAACATCATCTTTCGCATTCCCACGCCGACCTTTGGCGCCGGCCTGATCGAGAATCTGGACGACTCAACTCTATTGGCCAATCAGGCGGCCAACAACAATAACCGTTTCGGTATCTCCGGCACCTTCAACCGCAACGGCAACGATGGCACCATCAGCCGCTTCGGATGGAAGGCCCAGAATAAGTCGCTGCACATCTTTGCCGGTGAAGCCTACAACGTCGAGATGGGCATCAGTAACGAGCTGTTCACCCAGGATCGCCCGCTGCCTGGGGAAGATCAGCAGGGTTTCGGACTACCCAGCAACTGTTTGAACCTCGCGGGAAGTGGCTATCCGGAAGACAGATCCAATCCCAACGCATCACCGCAGGCAGCCGTGCTCGATGACGTTTCAGCGTTTGCCAACTTCATGCGCTTCCTGGCTCCGCCACCGCCGGGTGGCGTGATCCTGAACGGCCAACAAGTGTCCCAACAGTCGATCGCGAATGGCGCCTCCTTGTTCAGCTCGATCGGCTGCGCGACTTGCCACAATGCGACACCGGGTACGACCCAAGTGTCGAACTTCGTTCCATCGTTGAGCAATGTCCAGGTGCCTGCCTTCTCAGATATTGAGATCCATCACATGGGAGGTGGCTTGGCCGACAACGTTTCGCAGGGTGGTGCCGGTGGCGACCAGTTCCGCACGGCTCCACTGTGGGGCTTAGGACAACGAATCTTCCTGCTGCATGATGGCCGCACCACGAACTTGAACGCGGCGATCCAGGCCCACCAGAGCAACGGCAGCGAAGCCACCACCGTGGAGGAGAATTTCGATAACCTCAGTCCCAGCCAGCAACAGGACTTACTGAATTTCCTGCGCTCGTTGTAGTCGTTCCGCGACAGGATTCCTGGCGAGGCACCCAGGTGTCTCGCCAGCTCTCTCCAAACTGCTAAGTGATGCGCGACTTCGTTTTCCTGCGCCATAACCTCGAAGGAGAAATATGCGCTCTGGATTATCGCGTTTCTTGCTCGTAATCATGCTGTGGTTTTCCTTGCTCGCCGTCGGTCAAAGTGCCCGGCCACGAAAGCTCCCCCAGGAACGGCGGCGACTTCTCCAGCAACACCAGTACGGACTTCAAGCTGCCGACAGGGGTCATTCTGGTAAAGGGCGCGTGGGCGAGTGCGAGCGATTCCGTGACTCCGCTGCCCGAAAGTGGGAGCGTAACCAACAATGTCTTTAGCGACCAGTATTTTGGAATGACTTACACCCTGCCCAAGGATTGGACTCAGAAATACACCGGGCCGCCCCCTTCGGACAGCGGTCGCTATGTACTCGCGCAGCTGCGGCCCGCGGATACGTCTAAGGGAACCACTCGAGGCAGTATATTGATCACCGCTCAGGATATGTTCTTCACCCATCTTCCCGTTTCCAACGCACTCGGACTCATCAAGTACGAGAAGGACACGCTGCAGTCGGATTACCAACTCGAACTGGCGCCTACCCAGGCAAAGATCGCCGGGCGTGCGTTTACTTTCTTCGGATATTGGTCGCCAGTGGCGCAGCTACACTGGTATGTCGCGGCTACTCAAATCCGCTGCCATGCGGTAGAGATCGTCGCCACCAGTCGCGACACTGAACTCCTGCGCAGCTTGTTGCTCGACATGAACAAGATGGACTTGCCCCAGGAAGCCGGTTCCGCCGCGGGGATGGGAGGGGGCAACGTTCCCGTCTGCATTAAGGACTACGCGCGCGGCGGAAACGTGATTGCCCGCGTCGATCCGGTCTTTACCGAGCACAGGTTCAACTCTGTACCGGTCCGGATCATCATCGACAAAGAGGGCAAGGTAAAACACATTCATTTTCTCAGCGCATTTCCGGATCAGACTAAAGCCATCACCGATGCCCTGAAGCAATGGAAGTTCAAGCCATACCTCGTCGACCGCAAACCCGTTGAAGTGGAAACCGGGATAATGTTTGGCTACACCCCGCGCGTAGCCACATCTTCAGGAGAAAACTCATCGGTCGAATGAGCTGGACCTCGTCGCGCCATCCATCGGACGCCAATCGAGAGATGTACAAAATGTCTGCGCGACCAGTTCCTCGCGCTACTTTGGCGATATACAAATGCGCGGACTTTTCGCGGATCATCGCGCTCAGTTCGTCTCTCAGTCTTGACAAGCAAACCTCGAATGGCGCCCAATGTCAGCGGTTCCACCGTGCCCCGCACCGGCTGCGACGTCGAAGCGAAAACCTATGATTCGCCCCGACCGTCCTGGAGGATTAAATGCCTATGCGCTCCGCAACACGCTTCGTCTTGGTGATAACTTGTTCGCTGTTCCTGCTTGGGAGTCTGTGTTCCCCAAAGGAGGTTCCCATGAGATCTGAGCAGAATTCGCAATCACAGGAGCAAGCGACGCGCACCGCCATCGACAAGTTCAACGAGGTGTTCAATCGCCACGACGCTGACTCGCTGGCAACGTTCTTGACCGAAGACACGATCTTCGAAGACACATCGCCCGCTCCGGACGGCCGGCGCATCGAGGGAAAGGTCGCCGTGGTCGAATTCTGGCGCGCGTGGTTCGCCCGTAATACCGACGCGCGGTTCGAGGCTGAAGAAGTGATCGTCAGCGGCAATCGTGCCACAGTGCTATGGGTCTATCGCAAGATGCGCAACGGTCAGCCCTGGCACCTGCGCGGCGTTGACGTCTTTACCGTACGAGATGGAAAAGTAGCCGCGAAGCTCGCCTATGTAAAAGGCTAGAACCTGTCCGATAAATAGCTGAGGTTGTTTTGGGCTTGAGTTTTTGTGCAGATGACGGCACAAAAGAAATGGCCCTGGCGATGCCGCGGACCCACGAATGCGAGCGCGGGGAGAGGTGTCGGATGCGGATTGGGCGGTGCTGGAGCCGCTGTTGCGGTTTCCTCAGCGTGCCGACAGGCGCGGCCGGCCGCCGGCTGACACGCGTGAGGTATTGAACGGAGTGCTGTGGATTCTGCGCACCGGGGCGCAATGGCGGGAATTGCCCAGCATGTATCCGCCGTACCAAACCGTGCATGGACGGTTCCAGCAGTGGGTGCGGAGCGGCCATTTGGAGAAAGCGTTGCGCATACTGACCGAGAAACTGCGCCAAGAAGGAAAGCTGAATCCGGACGAAGGTTATATCGACGGCAGCTTCGCGGTTGCGAAAAAAGGGGGCCTTGCAGTGGGCAAAACCAAGCGGGGCAAGGGAACCAAGACCATGGCCATGGCCGCCGGAAACAGCGTTCCTCTGGCTGTCACGATCGATTCGGCCTCGCCGCACGAATCGAAACTCGTTGATGAAACGCTCGCGGGCAGCTTCCTCGACGAACTGCCTGAAAAGTTGATTGGTGACAAGGCATACGACTCGGACCCGCCCGACCGACATCTTGATGAGGAATACGGAATCGAAATGGTCGCGCCCAACCGTGAGAACCGGAGCAACACTCAGAACGGCAGAGCACTGCGCCGCTACCTGCGCCGCTGGGTGGTGGAGCGGCTGTTCGCCTGGCTGCACTAGTTCCGAGACGGTTGTACCGATTAGTCGCTTCTGGTCCGCGTGACTTCAAACAAAAGCTCACCAATTAATTTGGAGGCAAGATTTGCAGCAGCCACCGTTCCGATCCAAGCAGGAGGTCATCATCAACGCGCCTTTGGAAGCGGTGTGGTCGTTCAGCATGGATCTCACGAAGATCCCGGAGTTCCATCCTCGCGTGGTCAAGGTTGATCTTCTTTCTGGCAAGACCCTCCGCGAACCAGGCGCGTCATATCGATGTCATCTTTCGGGCGGGAAGCACACGTGCATCGAGAAGGACATCGAAATTATCCCGCTGCAGAAGATTGTCACTGTGTTGCCGGAGGACACATTCGGTATCAGCAAGATTCTCAGCGATTACAGAGTGGAAACGACGTTCCAAACGCTCGGCCATCGGTCAACCAAGGTGGAAATTAGCCACTATTACTCGACGACAACCCTGAAAGCCAAGCTCCTCAACTTAATCGCAAAAGGTAAGATCGCCCGCGAAACCCAGGCAACATTGAATGCTGCCAAAGCCACGATAGAGGCTGCCTGCCGTGCGGGATAGGGAGTTTATCAGACCGGTTCTAGAGTGCCTGCCGAGACTATTGTCCGGCTGCCTTGAAGGTGACCATCTGCATGACCCATGGACCGCTGGAGGTCAACGGAGCTGTCGCGGCGTAACTGCCCGTAACACTCACGATGTCATCTTCGGCCAGGTTACCGTCACCGGTAACAATGCGCGAGGTGAAGCCCTGACCCGGCCCCTGGGTTGCCACCGATGAGGTGTCAGCGCCGAAGATCAGCTCGGAAGCAAAATTGGTGGTCGCCGATCCGCTGCTCGCAAGAGTGCCGCTTCCACTGGTACCGGCGGTTACGTCCAAAGGGCCTGTGGGGCTGAGACCGCTATATTCGAGTACTCGGACGTCAGGCAAGGTCGCAGCTTGACTGAACGTCACCGTGACGGTGTTGCTGCCGGCGAGTACGTTGGGAGCGTAGTAGATCGACTGAGTAAGACCAGTGCCGGCAGTCGGGACGAGAGCCAAAGTATAACTATCGCCAAGACTATCCGTCACCGACTGCACTGTGGCGACAGTATCGTTCCAGCCCACCACGACAATGTTCAGGTCGCCCTGTGCCTGTGGCTGCGGGTAGGTAACCGTGACACTGCTTTGTGGCGTGGGGGGCGTGGTGGCGGCCACTTGAACGAAATTGATCGGTGAAACGCCGCAAGGAGGAACCCTGAAGTTGGCGATCCGGGTGTTGCGGTTCGGGGGAGGCCCAGTCTCATTCGCGGGAAGATATTCGTTGACGTACCAGAAGGTGCAATCGTCGACGGGATCTACCGTCATGCTGGTGTAATCGCCCCATTCGTCCGTATCTTCCTCGTCTCCAGCCCCGGCTTGTACGGCGAGCTCAGTCGGCTGAAAGTTCGTATTCAGATTCCACCACGCTGCTCTGATACCCGGATGGGTAGACCCGTTGGAAACGCTATAACCAGCCGCGGCATTGCCATTCTTGTCCTGGGCTATGCTCGGCATGAAACGGAAGAGACTGGTGTCGGGAGACAAGGTAGAAGTCTGATAGAGCGTTGGCGTTCCGCTGCCACGGAGTTCATACCACCGGATCCCTGTCTGACTGACCACGTTCTTGCCGACCTGAACCGTGTGGCTAAAGAGGAACGACTCGTACGTGCCGAAATTACGATATGCCAGGCGCGGCATGATCCGGTCGCCCATCGAGTCGATGTGGTAATGCATCTTGGTTTTGGGATCGGTCGCCGGTTCCGGAACGCAATACGTGTCGAATATCGCCTTGACCAGGTAGCAGGCGGGCGTGAAGGTCGGCACCGTGAATGGAATTCTTGTAAATGTCGAATCGGCCGGATTGTTCCAATCGACATGAAAGTCCCACAAGTTGAGTTTGTTGGATGTGTACGTTTTTCCGTCGTGAATAGGATTCTGGATACTGACCAGGAATTCGTCGCGACCCGCTGGCGGAGGGTTCGTGCCTTCAACATCCGCCGGGATAAGACTATGGGCATAATAGGTCGTGCCCTTCTTAGGTAAAGGATTGGGGGAACTGAAGCACTGCATCGCTTTGGGTTTGTGTCCGCCCAGCATGTTCGTGCGATCGAACGCACACACCAGGACACCGATCGTCAGGTAATTCTGGGCAATATCCTGGACATCAAAAGACGCGTAGTAAGCATCCGCCCATGTCCCGATCTTTGGCCAGTCGGGGAAATAGGTTTGGCCCTTTGAGTTAGTGCCCAGGACGGGGTTTAAGAGAAATGCATACGTGTACCAGGCGAGGGCGGGAGACGTTAAATCATCTGTATTGGAAATGGCGATGCAATAGTAGTACCGGTCGTTGGCCGGCGACGTGTGGCCCGCAATGACCCACCTTGATGCCAGGCGATCGAAGTTAACAACACCATCGCCCTTGATTGCGAGGCAGTTCTTCTGGCCGTTCTTCTGCCACGGCGTTGTCCCAACTTGTGGACTGCTCCACACCGGGGCGAACGTGTTCTTGTCGTACGCCTGATAGTAGATGTTCGTCCATTCCAGGTACTGCTTGGTTCCGATCGCTCCGTTGGGATCAATATCCAACTGTGGATTGGGAACTTGCGAGTCGTCAATTCCCTCGAATGAGGTAACGACTTGAGCTTGTGCAAGCCAAGAACTCAAGAGAAGCAGGAAAAATAGGACTCGGCTAGCCATGCTTTTTCCCTTAGTCGATCGTTTGGCAAGTCAAATGTTGGGCTCAGCGCCTCACCATAGCACCGCACAAGCCCCTCTCGATAGAGTAAAAGGTCCCAAACGCGATGGATAAATGGAGCTTTGGATCAGGCTCGCCCAGGAGTTGGCGCAGAACCTCGTAAGTGTCCTTCAAGCCACACTTCCACGGCGGCAACCGCTTCGAAGTTGATTGTGACGCGCACGAACGAACCGACGTTACGGTGGGTTCATGTTTTCCAGAAGGATGGGCTTGAGTCCGATCTGGAGTGTCTCGCCGGGAGGAGATATGGGAAAAACGGCTCCGGTGATGTCGCGGTATTGAATGTATTTGGTATCGGGGGTGTAGGAGGACGTGGTGCAAACCCCATTCTTGCAGGTCTGACTGGTATCAAAGACCGCTCGCGCCTGATAGCCTCCCGAGCGGATCAAATCGCAGGTATAGATAGCTTTCCAAACCGTGCCCCCGTTTTCAGTACACGGATAAGGCATGGTGGCCCCAAGCATCCAGCCCTCCACGACCCCGTAAGCAGTGCCCGCCGGCGTGATGCCGTGCATCGGGGTCCAGAGAGTACCCCACACCGGCTCGTCCCAACCGTACCAGGACGATTGCGGTATACCAACTGACCAGTGCTCCAGGAGGCTGCGCGCCACGAACGAAGCCCGATAGTCAGGATCGTGGTTTGCTTTCGGTCCGCCCCACGAGTTCTCACTGTCCCAAATCGGCTTATTCTGCATGCCGATCGACGCCATGTTGATTTTCACATATACGCTCTTGAAGCCGACAATTGCCTCAGGAGCATCATTGCCGGTAACGTCCGGATACCCGTGCATGTCGATTTGATCGATGTCTCTTACTCCACCCTTTTTATAATAGGCCAGCAAGTAATTCGCTAAAGTCGACGATGGACTGCCAATACGCGCGCTGGGGTCATTGGCCCGGACAGCGTTGTAGACGTGCTTGGTGAGCGTCACCATTTGCGCCACGGTCCCAGTGAATACATTACTGATGTTGGGCTCGTTCCAGAGTTCGTACATCGTGATTTTGCCTTTGTAGCGTTGAACCAGCGTTGTAAGAAACTGGTCAAACGCCGCCATTTTGCTGGCCTTGATCATACTGGTGCAGGCTTGGATCTTCGTACCGTGATAATACGAACAAGTGCTGGGATCGGCAGCCGCCCATGGTGGAATGTTGGCATTGGTCCAGTAGAAAGGTAGACCATTCTTCTGCGCCACGGCCACATATTCATCCAACGGCTTCCAGTTGTATGTGCCTTCGTCCTGTTCAAGAAAGGGCCACGTGGTCGCGTCGCCTTTACCCAGGAAGCCGATAGGGACCGATGGATAGACGTTGTTCTGGTCGTAGATCGTCATCCCAAAAAAAGTCGCCGGGATGGGAATCGCCTGAAACCCGTAAACGTTATTGAACGAGATTTTCTTACTCGCAGATTGCTGCGCAGAGTCGGTGACCTTGAATGTGACCGTATACGTGTTGATCTTGGCGTTCGGAGTGCCTGCAACTGTGCCGGTCGACGCTGATAGTTGCAGGCCTTTCGGCAAGACCCCGCTTGCGACCGTCCAGGTATAGGGTGGCGCGCCGCCCGTGGCCTTCAATGTGTTGCTGTACGGAAGATTGTTGTATGAATCATCGATGCCGTTCGTGGTGATCCTCAAAGCGGTCGAGGGATCTTGCGCATGTGCCAGTCCAGCCAGAAGCAACACAATCGCCGAGTAACCGAAAATCAGCACACAACGAAAACGAAAATGTTTAGTCCGAGGCCCCGAGCCGTTGGGTTCCATTTTCAGATACTCCTCACTGGAGCGTTTCCCTTCGGTTCTGTCTGATTCAGTTTGCTGGCTTGATTTCCTGAGGTAGGGCCGAGACAGCCGAAGGGGCCGAGCAACGAACAACGGATTTTCGGACGCAGTCTTTTCCCTGTCAATGAGACTTTCGACTCTGTGAGCAGGGGCAGAGGCTCGTACGCCACCGGAAGCGTCCGCAATATGCCCCGCCAGGCGGAGAAGGCCTTGCTCAGATGCTCGGTTAACGCACACCCCTCCCCCGGACTTGTGTGTACCGCCCGTTATGCGCTTTTCTTGTAGTACGCCGACCGGTACAAGCGATCGATGGTGCCGCATTGAGGTCGAAAGCGTTCAACCGTACGTGGCTGTAGGACGCGCGAAGGCGCGAACCGCCGGGGCACTGGGTTGCACTGCCTTAGCCTTGCTTTTCTTCCAATTCGGACCATCGGGCGTAGAGCGCATCCAGGTCCCTCTGCGCAGCCTCCATCTCGGAATGCGCGGTCAGAAGGCGGGGCCCGTCGCTGGCAATCGCGGGGTCTTCGAACAAAGAGCGTTTGGCCTGGTAAAGCTGCTCGGCGGCTGCTATGCGTTGCTCGATGCTGGCATATTCGCGCGCTTCCAAGTATGAAAGCTTCCTTCTCGCCGGCGACGCCGACGGCGACTCAGTCAAAGTTGAAGGGTGGGGAGCCGGACGAGCATTTGACTTCGCCGATTGCGTACGTTCCGCCTGCCAAGACTCCCACTGCGAATAGTCTCCAAAACTCTCGCAGCCGCTCTGTCCATCCAGCCCGAGCACGTTGGTCGACACACGATCGAGCATGTAGCGGTCATGCGTAACCAAGACCAGGGAGCCGCGAAACTCGAGCAGGCTTTCCTCCAGTATTTCGAGCGTCGGGATGTCGAGGTCGTTGGTAGGCTCATCCAGCAGCAGAAGATCGGCGGGCTCAAGCATCAGTTGAGCGATCAGCACACGCGCCCGTTCGCCACCAGAGAGGCGACCGACCGGTTGATTGAGTTGCTCGCCGGTAAACAGAAACCGGGAGGCCCACGATGCCACATGAATTACCCGATCCTGATAAGTGACCGAATCGCCCTCCGGAGCCAGGGCACGCCGCAGGGTTACATTCGGGTCCAATTGCCGACCCTGATCGAAATACACGATGCGCAGCCACTCCGCCCGGCGAATCTGGCCATTGGTTGCGGCCAACTCCCCTCGCAACAGACGCAGCAAGGTCGTTTTGCCACTGGCGTTTGGCCCAACCAACCCGAGCCGCATCCCGGCGGTGATGATGAAGTTGACATCTTCAAGAAGGTTGCGACCTCCGATTCCGTAAGCGACATTCTCCAACTCAATCAGCCGCTTGGTCTTTCGATCCGTAGCCGAAAAATCGATTTGTGCTGTACCAGTTCGGCTCCGTGCATTCAGGTCGGCGAGTTCCATCATCAGCTCATTCGCCTTGCCGATTCGCGCCTTGGACTTCCTCGTCCGCGCTTTCGCGCCGCGGCGCAGCCACTCGATCTCGTTGTGCACGAGGTTTTCGAGCGCTTCCTGCCGCTTCGATTGGGCCTGCAGAAACTGTTCCTTTTTCTCCAAGAACGCGCTGTAGTCTCCGCGCGCCCGAAGCAACCCATTCGGATAGACCTTATTGAGTTCCGCCATCTCGGTCGCAACATTTTCCAGGAAGTAACGATCGTGACTTACAACCACGCACGCGAAAGGGGCTTCAATAAGCAACGCTTCGAGCCATTCGATTCCGGCGAGATCCAGATGATTGGTAGGCTCGTCGAGCAGCAGGATGTCCGGCCCTTGAACCAACCCCGCGACGATCGCCAGGCGCTTTTGCCAGCCGCCCGAGAGTGCGGACGCTTCCGATTCGAAGTCCTCGAAGCCAGCGCGGCCCAGGGTCTCGGAAAAGCGGGTTCCCCAGTCCGCCGGGAGTACGGCTGCGCCTGCGAGCGCGTCCTCAATCACCGAGCGCACAGTGGCCCCGGGCCCGAATCTTGAGTCCTGCTCGACATAGCAGAGCCGGATCCGTTTTCGGGCGGCTACTTCTCCGCTGTCGGGATCGAGGTTGCCTGCCAGGATGCGTAGAAGAGTGGACTTACCTGAGCCATTCGGACCAATCAGCCCGATACGATCGCCCTCAGAAACCGTGAAGGAAACGTCCTCAAAGAGAGGACTTGCTCCGAAGGTTTTCGAAATTCCCTGTGAATTGATAATCGGCGGCAAGGACTTGTGGCTCCGGGTATCCTGATCGAGGTTATCAGGAAATGCATGCCACGCGATGCGGGCCAGCCCGAGACTTCGGTCGGACTCTCAGGGCCCCACGCATCATTGCGGCTTCGTGTACCGTGTCTTGACTTCTTTCAGGATTCGGATGTCGGGGTCGGGAGGAAATCATGATATAGGGCTCTCGCTCTCGCCGTGTGGCCGGAGCGGGGGAGTACGGCGAGTGAGCCATTTCCAAGTAAACCCCTACTTCAACCCTTCTACCAGGTAGAGATCAGAGAGAGAACGAACGTAACTGTAGATGTAAGACTTGGCATCCGGCGCGATAATCAAGCCACCAATCGTGGAAATGCCCGCGGCATCGGCGGGCTGGATGGTTTTCCAAAGCGCTCTTTGCCCGGTCGCTATGTCAACCTCGAAGACTCGTGCCGGGACCTCACCGGTGCGAAACACGAATAACGATTTGCTGTCAGCTGACCACGCGGTGGGCGTCTCGTCTGTCTCGGTTCCGGGTGCTAAGCGTGGGTTTCCTCCTGCTACGGGATAGATATAGATTCTCCGGTCTGTGCTAGTACCCGCTACCAGTTCCCCGTTCCTGGAGACAACCAATCTTGGTCCCACTCCTTCCGGACTGATGGGAGTCGCTTTCCCGCCATCCACCGACTCAACATAGATTCGTAGTGCATGTCCAGGCTCGCTGGCGGTGAACACGATTCGTTTGCCGTCCGGAAGCCATGCTGCGCGGATGTGGTTTAGCCCGTCAGCCTTCAAGGGTTTCATCTCGCCCACACGCATTGGCAAGAGAGCCAGCGGTGACGGTGCCACGTTCGGCCTTGCCAGCACCCAGTTTCCGTCAGGCGACAGCGCCAGTCCCGTACCCTCACCCAGCCGAACCGCCGGTGATCCATCTGTTTTCCGGCTATAAACGGCGTATTTTGGACCTCCACCCTCGCCCGCCTCCAGGAACAGAACGGTGCGTCCATCTGGAGACAAATCCGCGGGCACCGACCAATCCAACCATGACAAGTCGCGCTCCTTGGCTTCCCCGGGTGCAAGCCCGATCATGCCTGCACGATCATTTCCGCGTGTCAGGAGTACATTCCCGTCCCTTGACACGTCGAGCAGCGTGAGTTCTCCGGGAACCCTAGCCAGCGTACGGATTTTCCCTGCGGGATCCACCGCAAACAGGCCGCGATCCCCACCCGTGCGGGTTGCCGTGAACCAGACTTCGTCGCCTTTGGGTGACCACGCCAGTCCCTGAATGCTGTCCCAACCCGTGCACAAGGTAGTCTTCTTGCCGGCCAGATCTACGACCAGAACCGAGCCTCCGTCATCTCTGGGCTGAGGGTGGTCCACGAAAGCGATCCAATCACCTCTTGGCGAGATACGCGGATTGCCGATCCAGCCGTCTGATTGGTACAGAACCTTGTTCACCGGGAACTCGAGTCGTTTGCGCCCCTCCACCTCCCGAACGATGGCCATATTCGAGCCGTCAGGCGACCAATCCGCGTACTCGACGTTATCAAAGATTTCTCTCGGCGCGCCACCGACGAGAGGAACCTCCGCCAAGGTGCCGGATGAGAGAAATGCATCGCTCGTGTGGCTGTTCAGCGCAAGTGCCATTTCTCCTGTGGAAGAGATGGCGAGCACGTCTGCTCCGGAGGGCTCGAGTTGGTTCGACTGCGGACTCTCCGGCCGGGTATTGAACAGCTGTAGCGGCTTTCCCTCCCATGCCGAACTGTAGATCACGGTCTTACCGTCAGGCGCGAAGCGCGCGGAATGTACCGTGCCTCGTTGAAAGGTCAAAGGATGATAGAACGGAAATGACGTTTGGATTGAACGCTGAAACAGGAGCGCACCGATGACAACGCCTGCCACGAGCGCGATCGCTCCCACAACCACCGATATTAAGGCGGCGCGGCTGCCTGACGCCACGGGTTGCACCGCAGGAACTGCCGCTGCGTTCTGAGCCGACGAACCCGATTGTTGTTCCGTTGACGCCGCTCGCACTCGGGATGTATCCAGCGCACGCTTGATGCGCTTGAGGTCTCCACGGAGCTCGGCCGCAGTTTGATAACGGAACTCGCAGTCCTTCTCGATGGACTTGAGAATGACCTCTTCCAGTTTCGCAGGGATCGCCGGATTGAGGCTCGAGGCCTGAATGGGCGTACGATTCAAAATTGCCTCGAAAATCAGACCCGTGCTGTTTCCAGAAAATGCGCTTTGCCCGGTCGCCATCTCGTACAGCACCGCTCCAAAGGAAAACAGGTCGGTTCGCGAATCCAGCTCCGCGGCACGAACCTGTTCAGGCGACATATAGGCCACCGTCCCAATTGTCGACCCAGGGCTGGTTAACTCCAGCGCGTGGGCGCTGGTAGCGGTATTGTCTGCGCCCTCGCCCTGTCCCGGAGCCAGTTTTGCCAAGCCGAAGTCCAGCAGCTTTGCTTGTCCACGTTTCGTGACGAAGATGTTGGCGGGCTTAATATCGCGATGAATGATTCCTGCGGAATGAGCCGCGTCAAGCGCATCGGCAATTTCGATGGCGAGGGACAGCAGTGCCTCTAATCCCAGCGGTCGATTCCCGATCAAGTGCTTGAGAGTCTGCCCATCCAGAAACTCCATGGCGATGAAGCGCGTCCCTTCGTGCTCGCCAATTTCGTGAATGGTGCAGATATTGGGATGGTTTAGTGACGAGGCAGCGCGCGCCTCGCGGCGGAAACGCTCCAGAGTCTGGGGATCCTGGGAGACCTCATCGGGAAGGAACTTCAGAGCGACAAAGCGTCCCAGGGAAGTGTCCTCGGCCTTGTATACCACACCCATGCCGCCGCCACCGAGTTTCTCAACGATGCGGTAGTGGGAGATCGTTTGGCCGATCATGCAGTCGCGCAATCTTAGGCGGGAGGCGAGGGCCAAGTCAATGAAGACTCCGACCTCATCACGCTGTGCGCAGAATGCCACGAGAACGAGAACGACCCTACGTTACGGTGGGTTCATGTTTTCCAGAAGGATGGGCTTGAGTCCGATCTGGAGTGTCTCGCCGGGAGGAGATATGGGAAAAACGGCTCCGGTGATGTCGCGGTATTGAATGTATTTGGTATCGGGCGTGTAAGAAGACGTGGTGCAAACCCCATTCTTGCAGGTCTGCGTGGTGTCGAAAACCGCTCGCGCCTGGTAGCCACCCGACCGGATCAAATCGCAGGTGTAGACCGCTTTCCAAACGGTGCCTCCATTTTCAGTACACGGATAAGGCATGGTGGCTCCCAGCATCCAGCCCTCCACGACCCCGTAAGCAGTGCCTGCGGGCGTGATGCCGCCGTTCGGGGTCCAGAGTGTGCCCCACAGCAGATCGTCCCAACCGTACCAGACAGACTCCGGTATACCGACGGACCAGTGTTCCAATAGGCTGCGAGCCACGAACGAAGCGCGGTAATCAGGATCCTTATTTGCTTGCTGCCCTCCCCACGAGTTCTCGCTATCCCAAATCGGCTTCTTCTGCAAACCGATGGATGCCATGTTGATCTTCGTATCTACGGTCCTGAATCCAACGATTGCCTCCGGGGCATCGTTGCCGACGACGTGCGGATACCCGTGGATGTCGATGAGGTCGACGCCCTTCGGTCCGCCCTGCTTGAAATAGTCCAGCAGATAGCTTGCGTCCGTCGCCGAAGGACTCGCGATGAGCGCGGCGGGATCGTTGGCACGTACTGCCTTGTAGACGTGCCTGGTGAGTGTGACCATCTGCGCGATAGTCCCGGTAAACACGTTCTTCGCATTGGGCTCGTTCCAGAGTTCGTACATCGTGATCTGTCCTTTGTAGCGCTGGACCAGAGCGTTGAGGAAGGTGTCGAACGCCGCCATCTTGCTGGCTTTCACCGTACTGGTGCAGGCTTGGTACGAGCAAGTTCTGGGATCGGCGGCCGCCCATTTCGGAACTTCGGCGTTGGTCCAATAGAAGGGGAGGGCATGCTGCTGCGCTACCGCCACGTATTGGTCCAAGGTCGTCCAGTCATATACGCCCTCTACTTGTTCCAGGAATGGCCACGTCGTACGGTCTCCCTTGCCCAAGAAACCGAAGGGGACAGATGGATAGACGTGGTTCTGGTCGTGGATCGTCATCCCGAAAAAGGTCGCTGGGATGGAAATGGTTTCGAATCCATAAACATTATTGAAAGAGATTTTCTTGCTCGCAGTTTGCTGAGCAGATTCGGTGACCTTAAAGGTAACCGTATAGGTATTGATCTTATCCTTGGGAACACCGGAGACCGTGCCCGTAGAAGCCGACAGTTTCAACCCGTTCGGCAGGACGCCCTTCGCGATAGTCCAGGTATAGGGTGGCGTTCCGCCAATCGCCATCAATGTGTTGCTATAAGGAAGACCATTGTTGGAATCATCCATGCCTTGAGTGGTAATGCTCAGAGCGCTGGGGGGATCTTGGGCAAGGGCCGGTCTGGATAGAGGCAGAACAAGCGCGGAGTAAAAGAAGATCAGCGCACTGACAGAATGCTTTATCCAAGACTGCGAGTGTTTGAGTTTCATTTCAGATACTTCCCGCTGGAGCATTTCCGCTCCAGTTCTGTCTAATTTTGTTTTCTGGTCGTGATTCCTGAGGTAGGGGCCGAAGAGCCGAAGGCCGAGCAATGAGCGATGAATTTTCGAATGCAGGCTTCGTGCTGTCAATGAGACTTTCGACTCTGTGAGCAGGGGCCCAGAGAGGAGGGATTAGAGAAGAGTTGCTGGTTATCCGATCCCAATCGCAGCTACGAGGATTACAGCCGCCAAGCGTCACCCGGCACGACCGTTTGAAGACCCACTTGGTACTGGCCGGTGTCTGTCAGTGATTTGACCCAGACCACCCGAAATTCTATTCTGCGTTGCCGATACTGAACCATGACTCGGTCTTGTACCTCTAACCGACGCCGGAGCGCACCAATACGAGCGCCGTTTGGCGTTATGTCGAGCGTATGAGCGATTTCCTGAAACGGCATGCCAGCCGCATCTGTGCCCAAGATTCTTACTGGCAATACACCCTTTGCGCGGTCTTGGCGACGCTTGGTCATTAAATCAGATGGAGGTCTGCTAGCCAACAGAACTGCTCGAATGCATAGCTTAAACGCAGCGGCAGGAAGCGAAAATGGCACAAGCGTGCCCGTTACGTTGCGCCTGTTACCAAAGTACTCAACTTCCGCGTAGAGTTGCTTCCCAAGCGCCCCCCGAGCGCAGAGGGGCATCATGCTCTCGCTCCAATCACGACTGCGCTCTATCTCGCTCCTATCGCACATCTCCCGCAAAGTCGACGGTCTTTATTGGCGATTTCGTCGGTGAAAGATCACGTCGCGTTCTCATAGAAGATCAGCCGATTCTAGGAGAACCCGATGGTTGGTGAACACAGAACTCCTTCATCTCCGGCTCACCAGTAACCGTGCTCTACCATTCCTGCCTGACCAATGTATAATCCTCGCCGCGTCAGGGGTCGGCGGTAGAAGCCGAATTAAAGGAGGAAGGCTGTGAACATTCTGAAATTGCGATCATTTGTGCCAGTAGTGCTGCTGGCCGTGATGTCCACAGTGTGTCTGGCGCAGGCGGCGCCCGCCAGTGCACCGGACACTTCGAAGTCTGACAAGAAACCTGCGAAGTCAGCCTCCAAGCAGGCATCGGTGGATCCATCCACGATCCCGCAGGTGCCCGGAGGTGGTGGCGGCAAGGTGTGGGTCAACACCAGCACCAAGGTGTTCCACAAAGAAGGAGACCCCTGGTACGGAAAGACCAAGCATGGTCAGTACATGACCGTGGCGGAGGCTACGAAGGCCGGCTATCACGAAGCGAAGGAATCGCCGGTGGGCAAGAAAGGTGAAATGAAACAGGATCAAATGAAGAAGTAACTTCATTCCGTGAATCTGACGCCACCCACTTGGGGGTGGCTTTGTTTCTCGGATGGTTCCAGTTTTGCTCGGGGTCATTTCAGATTACGCAAACGCTAGCTCCAGGCATCTGCAAATTGACCGAGCTTGCGGCCCTCTGCCTTGCGAAGATGTTCTCTGCACATGGGCTCACGCTGGGTCATAGCGATGACTCACAGAGCGACATTCGCCCATCAGCCACTCAGCCATGAAGCAACGTCCAGGCAAGGGCGGTCACCAATCAGGAAAGCAGGATCGGCGAAATCTTCGTTTCTCACGGAACCTTGTCAAGCTCTACGAAGACGATGCCATTGTGGCGCTCAATAAACCTGCGGGACTTCCGGCTGTGCCGGTGGAAGGCTCCGACACACCGTCCGCATGGTCACTGCTTTCTGCGGAGCTGAAACTAAGAAAACAACGAGCGTTTGTCGTACATCGCATCGACCGTTTCACCTCCGGGGTGCTGCTCTTTGCCAAGACCGAACGGGATCGAGACGCACTTGTTCGACAGTTTCTCCGCCATAGTCCCGTCAGGCAGTATCTCGGTGTGGTTCGCGGACATCTCCGCCTCAAAGAAGGAACGCTCGTTCACTACTTTCGACGCGAAGGAATGTTGCAAAGGTTGACCACTGAGAACGGGTCCCAAGCGGCTCGTGCTGAACTCCGGTATTCCGTCGAACGCTGCCTTCGGGCGGCGTCGCTCGTCCGAGTTACGCTGGTGACGGGATTGCAGAACCAGATCCGGGTGCAGTTTTCAGCGATCGGCCACCCGGTCATCGGCGACAGAAAGTATCACCGTGAAGAGGCGTTGGAGCGGCGTATTTCTCGCGTCGCTCTTCACGCAGCGCATCTTCAGTTCATTCATCCACGTTCGGGAGACAGCATTGCGGTTGACTGCGAAATCCCATCAGACTTCCAGTCTCTTCTTCATGCATTGTCGCTGCCCAGACGCCCGCGTCGCTGAATTCGCCGGAAAATTGGGAAGGGAGGGCGCATTAACGCTGCCGTCGTTTCGCCAGGATGTCGGCGATCAGCAATCCGAGCTAATCGCGTGAATTATGAAGTTGCGCTGTTCTGTGAGGAGCTGTGCCTTCGCGTCGCTCCAGATCGTCGGTTCATCTGTTGTCGGCTTCTTCCTGTGCGCAGAATGCCACGAGAAGCAGCACCGCGGGTGATCAAGCGGGGCACGCTCGCTCCAACTTTCAGGGCGGTACTGGCGCCTACCGGCATGTGAGCATGAACTTGCAAGTTCTTTCAACCTTGACGAACGGCTGCAGTGAGATCAGCGAGATCAGACTTTTCGTGATCCGGAGCGGCAACTGCCCGAATGAGCGCTCCAGGCTTCATCGCATTTCTAGCGATATATGTCTGGAACTGAAGACAGAAAGTGGGGGCTATGATTCCGAGACTCTACTTTTCAGCCTCATAAATCAGGACCAGGTCGGAAGGCGCATCGCCGCGCACGAGGGCAAGATGGTTTCCGTCCGCGGACCATTGATAAGAGTAGATTCGCAAGGACGTGAAGCTGGTCAGAAGCCGGGCTGGGCTGCTATCGAGGGGCTGCAGCCAGAGGTTGTCGGTGCCGTTCTCCCGAATCGGATAGACGATGGCTTTGCCATCGGGGTTGAAGCGCAACTGTCCTGAATGGCGGGGATCGTACTGCAGAACGCGCACCACTTGGCCGGTCTCGAAATCAACCAGTGAGACATCGGGTTTGCGTGCTTTGAAATCGTAAGTGCCTACGAGAATGGTTTTGCCGTCTTTGGAAAAATCGAAGCCTCCGCGAGTTTCAGCCAGGATGCTCCCGATCCTCTGCGATGGTCCTCCGCCAAGAGGTACTTTCATGAGCGCGCGGGTCGTGGCGTCCACGTAGAGCACCCACTTCCCATCGGGAGAACAGGCAGGAATGCGGTCATTTTCCCCTTGTGAGATCTGCCGCAGGCCCGTGCCGTCGGCGTCCACGCGCCACACGTTGAGGTTGATGCTCCCCGCACTTGCCCGGACGAACACGATGTGACCGTCGGGGCATACGCTGGGAGCGAACGAGACGGATGTCTTGTCGGAAGCCAGCTCGTTTCTGGACCCGCCATCGGCGCTCACCAGTTGCAGGGACGTTGAGGTGTCGGTCGCCAGCCTTCCGTCCGGAGTCCACGAAACAGAACCGGGGAGGTCCCCAGAGGTGATCTGCTTGAGGTCGGAGCCGGTCGTACCCTGCCCAGAAGCCACGAAAAGACTGCGCTCATTGTGGCGCATGACCGCCGCGATAGTGGCGCCATCGCTGGAAACGCTGGGCGTGAGGTAATCGTTGGTATCGGCCGTAACTGGGTGCAGCAAGCCTTCCGGATAGGTGATGATCCCAACCTGGCTGAGGCTGAAATTGCTGGCCCAGCTTCGGAAGACCACGACCAATCCCTTGCCGCTCGGCAGCCAATTGTCGTCCTGCAGCAGGATGTCATTCGACTCATAGAAGGTCCGGGTGGTGCCATCGCTGGGATTCAGCGAGACGAGGGCCGCCCGGCTCCGCCCTCGCTGGAAACCAACCACCGTCTTACCGTCGGGCGACCATAAAGGGTCTGCAATCGTATTTTTTACTGGGCCGCTCGCAATCGTCTTTTCGTCCGTGCCTTGGGTATTAGCAATCAGGACGTAGAACTTTCCCGGCTCGGGATCATTGCTGCGCTCAAAGACGAAGCGTTGTCCGTCGGGCGAGAAGCTGGGGTTGCTGTCGATGTCCTTAACCAGCAATTGTGCAGTGCCACCCAGCACGGGCGTGCGATAGAGGTCGTAGTCCTGCGACTCCGGTCCACTACTAGGTTCAGTGTGCGCGTAATAGATAAAGCTGCCGTCGGGAGAAAAGCGCACCGCGTTGTACTGCACGTGTGCGGGGCGCACGATCTCAACATTGCTTTCGCTGGCTAGATGGCGCAGCCGTAGGGATTCGTTGCCTTCCTCGTTGAGGACGTACGCCAGATACTTGCCGTCCGGTGACATGGCACCCAGCCGCGCCTGGTGGGTGCCGCTCACCTTGCTGATGCGGATGCTCTGGAAAGGCGCGCTTTTTCTGGAAGTCAGGAACGAATAAGCGCCGAACACGGCGGCAGCGAGCACCAGCGTGGCAACCACAAGCATGGCTCCGGCACCGATCTTGTTTTGCCGGGCTGCCTGAATGATCGCCGAACTGCTGGGTGGGGACTGCGGCTGCGCGGCAGGAACGGGGGAGCTGCTGACCTGAGTCCTGCCGGAGGACGCGGTGCGCGCCCGTCCCGAATCGAGGTCGCGCTTCAGCCGTTTCAGGTCGCTGCGCAACTCGGCGGCGGATTGGTAGCGCAGATCGCGATCCTTCTCCAGCAGTTTACTTATGCACTCGTCCAACTTTGGCGGGATCTCGGCGTTGAGTTGCACGGGCGGAGTGGGATCGTGTTCCAGGATGGCGTTGAAAATCACTGCCGAGGTCGTGCCGTTGAAGGGTATCTTGCCGGTCGCCATCTGATACATGACCGCGCCAAAGGAGAACAGATCGGTGCGCGCATCCAGCGCTTCTCCACGCGCCTGCTCCGGCGACATGTAGGCTACGGTGCCAACGGCGATCCCGGGACTGGTGAGGTAAGTGGCGGGCGCGATCGGGGCCGTTGCGCCCACAAGTTCGCCGTGGGAACGCTCCGCGACAAGTTTGGCGAGGCCGAAGTCCAAGACCTTCGCGGCTCCGCGCAATGTGACGAAGATGTTCGCTGGCTTGATATCGCGGTGGACAATCCCCTTTTGGTGAGCGGCATCCAACGCATCCGCAATCTGGATGCTCAGGTCCACAATGGCTGAGGTATTCATGGCCTGCAGAAGGCGTAGATCCAAAGTCTGCCCTTCCAGCAGTTCCATGGCGATGAACCAGGAACCTTCGTGCTGCTCGATGGCGTAAACGGTGCAGATGTTGGGATGATTCAGCGTAGAAGCGGCACGGGCCTCTCGTTGGAAACGCTCGAGAGCAGCCGGATCCTTGGCAAGTTCGGGAGGCAGAAACTTGACAGCAACGCGTCGACCGAGCCTCGTATCCTCGGCTTCGTAGACCACGCCCATACCACCACGGCCGAGTTCCCCGAGAATGCAATAGTGCGAGATCGTTTCGCCAATCATGAAGTCGGGCAATGTTAGGCGGGAGTCAAGGACAAGTCAATGAAAGCCGAGATGCACGGACAGCCGGGCAAGTCGGCGTGGATGAGGCCGAATGCATGAAGCCGCGGAAGTACCGATATTGATCAACGAAGTGATCCGCTCAGCCGGTGGTGCTGCCCGGTTTTCCGATGGTCGCAGCCGTGGCACCAAAGTTGACGGCCAGCCCTGACGAAGTCCGCTGCTGCCTTGACCGCCATCCATCTGTCCCGTAGTAGCGGCAGTAGCGCGATCCGGCCTAGCATCTTCTCGAACCGTCGCCGGTTCAGGGGCCCTGCTCCTCAGCGGTGTATCATGCTGCTACTTTGGACTAAGGAGAACGTTTCGGTTTAGAACGCGGTCTGGAGGTGTCTCTTAGGAGAATTCCGGTCCAGACCGGCGCGCCCATCCAAACTGAGGTAAGGAATGCGGCCTGCACAGGGCGGAGAAGAACTCGGCAACCTTCGGGTAGCTTTGGCGGCGACGAGGCGTTGCATGCGGGCAGTCATGCAAGCCACCAACGAGAACCTGCTCATGGAGCAAGTGTGCGCCATTCTCGTAGACGTAGGATACCGCTTTTGTTGGGTTGGGGCCGCTGAACAGAATGACGAAAAAACAGTTCGTCCCCTCGCCTGGGCTGGATACGAGAATGGATATCTGTCCACCATAAGAATTAAATGGTCTGATTCGGAACTTGGTCGAGGTCCGTCCGGGAAGGCGATCCGAACAGCAAGGCCCGCAGTCTTCCAGGATCTTGCAGAGAATCCCGATTTCTTAGCTTGGCAGACTGAGGCCGGTAAACGGGGATACCGTTCTAGTTGTGCGCTGCCCCTAATGGCCCAGGGTGTACCGTTCGGGGTGATCTCCATCTACGCCGACCAACCGGCAGTCTTCGGCGAGGCTGAAGTGGAGTCGCTGGCCAACCTCGCGGATATCTTGTCATTTGGAATTACCAACCTTCGCGAACGGCACGACGCCGAGGCTGCTCTAACGGAAGTCACCGAACTCAATCAGCAGGTCATTTCCGGTGCTCACGAAGGCATCATCGTTTACGACCAGGACCTTCGTTGCCAAATGTGGAACCCCTTCATGGAGGAACTCACTGGCCTCTCGCCCCGGGAAGTGGTGGGCAGCCTTCCCTTCGAAAAGTTTCCCTTCCTCCGCAAACTAGGCGTGGAAAAGGGGCTGCAAAAGGCGTTGGCCGGCGAAGCGAATGTTAGCGATGACGTTCCGTTGACACTTCCCCACAGTGGACGGACGTTTTGGGTTTCCGGGCGGCATACTCCCCTGCGCAACAGTTTTGGGCAGGTGACAAAAGTGCTTGTGACCCTGCGAGATATCACTGAACGCAGAACAGCGGAAGAAGCCCTGCGGCAGAGCGAGGAGCGGTTGCGGCAAGCCGCCCGTGCTTCCCACATCGGCACATGGGATCACGATCACCTCACCGGCACGATCTACTGGTCGCCGGAGCAGCGAGACATCTACGGCTTTGGCCGCGATGAAGTGGTGACCCTATCGCTGTACTTGGATCATGTATACCCCGAGGACCGCGAGGCAATGGTGGAGGGTGTCCGGCGCGCCCACGACCCAGCCGGTGACGGATTATTTGACGTCGAGCATCGAATCGTACGCCGCGATGGCGACATACGGTGGCTGATCACACGGTCGCAAACCTTCTTCGAACGGGAAGGTGACGCGCGTCATAAAGTACGCACCATCGGCGCCACACTCGACATCACCGAACGCAAGCGGGTAGAGGAGGAGTTGCGCCAGGCAGAAGAGAAGTATCGCGAGATCTACGAGGGGGCTGTCGTTGGTATTTTCCAAAGTGGTCCAAGCGGGCGCTATCTTAGCGTTAATCCAGCCATGGCAAGGATGCTTGGTTATGACTCTCCCCAAGAACTGCTAACAAGCATCAGTGATATTTCTCGGCAAGTCTACGCCGATCCCAAGAATCGCCAGGCGTTCCGACTCTTGATAGAGCAGCAAGGAGTCGTACAGAACTTTGAGTGCCAGGTCTGTCGCAAAGACGGTAGCAAGATCTGGGTCTCTGTGAATGCCCGTGCTGTGCGCAAAGATGGAGTACTGATAGGTTACGAAGGCACGAACGTGGATATCACGGAACGTAAGCTCTTGGAAGAACAACTGCGCCAAGCCAAGAAGATGGAAGCCGTAGGGCGGTTGGCCGGGGGGGTGGCGCACGATTTCAACAACATCCTTGGCGTGATTACCGGGTACAGCGATCTCTTGCTCAGTCGGGTCGCACCAGAGGATCCGGTGAACAGGCACCTGACGCAAATCAAGAAAGCCTCAGAACGGGCCGTCTTACTCACCCGGCAGCTCTTGGCGTTTAGCCGGAGGCAGGTTGTCTTTCCCAAAGTCCTTGATCTAAACGAAGTGGTACGTAACCTGATCACAATGTTGATGCGAATAGTCGGCGAGGATATTGCTATTTCGTTCCTGCCGACTACCCCGATTGGCAGCATTGATGCCGACCCGGGCCAGATTGAACAAGTCCTGATGAATCTGGTGGTGAACGCGCGCGACGCGATGCCGAGCAGAGGCAAGATCGTCATCGAGACGGGGAATGCTGAACTCGACGATCACTTCGTTTCCCAGAACCCGGGTTCCCATGCGGGACAATATGTCGTTTTGAAGGTGAGCGACACGGGATGCGGCATGGACGAAAATATCAAAGCGCAAATCTTCGAGCCTTTCTTCACCACCAAGGGAGTTGGGCAGGGGACCGGCCTCGGACTCTCGACCGTGTACGGAATTGTGAAGCAGAGCGGGGGCAACATCTGGGTTTACAGCGAACCCGGAAAGGGCACAACGTTCGAGATTTATTTTCCGACAGTGGCCAAAAGAGCCGAAGAGCTGGTGCCGTCCCATGAAAACGCCGAACTTCCGGGAGGATCAGAAACGATTTTGGTGGTGGAAGATGACCAGCCTCTGCGCGAACTGACGGTCAGCATGCTGCAAGCTGCCGGTTACCGAGCCATCGAAGCAAAAGATGCGGAAACCGCGCTAGACATCCTAAGAGTCTCTAAACCAGAAATCGATCTTCTGCTCACGGATGTCATCATGCCAGGAAAGAACGGGTTTGAGCTTCTGGAACAGGCCAAGGCAGTCTATCCCAATCTTCGTTCGTTATTCATGTCGGGATACCCCGGCGATCTGGTTGCTCTGCGCGGCGGGGAGATGCCAGAAGCCGCGTTCCTGGAGAAGCCGTTTACTAGAAGGTTGCTGCTCACGAAAGTTTACTCGGCGCTGCACATTCAGTCTGCAAAGCAGCAATGGCATTAAGACCTTCTGCTCCACCGTCTTTCGCAAGCCTCTGGCAACAAATACCCAGCTTTGCTGGAAGTGGCTATCCCTAGCCTCGAGGACTACTCTGGCGGGCTCTCACATTGCTATCTTTAAGGACGCGGAATTCCTGCTCGGATTGATCAATTCCACGGCCGCGTGATGGTCAGCGGGGTATTGCGTTCGATTGCCGCGGCGGTTCGTCTCCGCAGGCCTTGCTTGGCGAGATCCCGCGGAGGCCCGGATTCATTCTCCCTTTCAAAAGACGGCGGCCGTAACCGTTACTTGCAGTTACTAAACTTCGCCGAAGCAATTCGTGTGCTCCAGTCGAAGGCCTGGGTGACCTGGTAGTACTCCTGGGTGTACCAGAAGGTGCAACCATCCTGGTCGATCCGCATGGCGCTGTAGTCTCCCCAGCGGTTGGAAGTATCCGGCTGTGAACCAGCGCCAGCAACTACCTTAACCTCGCCCTCCAACTTGCCGAGACCCACCTTATCGTTCACCTTGCGTCCGGCTATGGCAATGGATGGATACGTGGGAGTACCACCCTGGCAGGTGTCCCCGCAGGACTTGCTGTAACCGACGAGGATGTCGCCAACCTTATCCCTGGCAACCGAACCCATCCAGCGCCAGACCCCATTAGGAGCGTAGGTACCCTGCTGGTGAACCTTCAAAGCGGTCGGTGCAACCTTCTTAACCGGCGCGGTGATCTCCATCCAGCGCACTCCAATCTGGCCGCCCGAGGCTTCCACGTCGAAATTCACCAGCCAATGTTGTGCCGGTGGTTGTTTGGTGTCATTCTTGCCATTCCAGTAGGCGAAGCGATACATCAAGCGATCACCAAGAGAGTCAACAAGGTCGGTGATGCCTTTCTGTGGAACGCAAGCGCCACCAAAATTGCCGTGGCAGGAGGGGGTGAAGGTGGCAATGGGTATCAGTTGGGAGTCGTTATCGCCGGTAAAGGTCGCACCCTTACCCCAGTTGCTCTGGTCTTTGATATGCACCGAATACAACGACAGATGGGAATTGTCGATGTCGCCTAAGCTGCCAATGGCGAACTCATCCTGGCCCGCCGGAGGAGGAGTCGCAGAGTCGCGGTCGCCGGGTAATAAGCTGTCTTCAAAATTGGGGGAATTGTTTGGGTATTGGTGGCAAATCTGTTCCGCCGTCTGGTCGCCTACCAAAAGCTTCTTGCTGTTGTAAGCGCACAGGACCGGACCCTGGAAGCCAGCTCCGCCAGGCCCGAAGTTGTTCCAGGTTTGGAAGTAGCCCGTGGGCCAGATTCCCCACTTCGGATAGTCGGGGAAGCCGTTGTTCAGAACCGGGAACTGATACAGATAGTAGGTGCCGTTTGCATCCGCGGTAGTGGAAACAGCCATGCAGACGCCGTAGTTCCCAGTGAACACGTTCTGAGCTAGCAGCCAGCGATGCGCCACCATGTCCCACTGGGCGATGATGTCGCCATCATTATTGCTGGAGCAAATTCCACCAAGGTTCTGCCAAAGCAGGTTGCCCTGGATGGCTGGCCGCAAGTGTAAGGCTTACTCTTCTGGCAGACCGTATAGGAGACATTGACCCATTGCACGATCTGGGTGTCGCCAACCGCCATGTTGGTATCGGGAGGTGCGTCTGGAACGCTGTAGTTGGGAAAACCGTTGCCAACTCCCAGGAGATTCGCGCCGACAGTGTACGCCGATACAGACGGAAGAAAGCTCTGCTCGACCGCATCCACGACAGGCCCCGCATGTGGTTTGGGAATGCGGCGGACCGGGTTGGCTTCGTGAAAGCCATACTGCGTTGGCTGTGGCAGCTTGGCGAGTTCGCTGAGCGGAGCAGAAATAGCAAACGCCTGTGCACGTCGTATGGTGGTGTTTTCGTCCTGCGCAGCAAGCGGCAGGCTAGTTAGAAAGAGGACGCCCATCGGCTAGCATGGACGAGCCGATGATTGTCTTGTAATTTCTGGTCATATTTTTGTCACTCTTGTCCCTTTCTTTGCGACCTGGCGCTCTTCAGTAGATTTGAGCTACGGGTTGCGATGGCTGAACGATGCGAGACAATTTGGTTTCACTTTAGCAAGCAAACCCAAAGCCAGCCGCCCAGCCGGAGCAAGTAAAACACAGACAAGAGCAAGACACAACTGTTAACTCGTACTTATAGGGAGACCATCTTCTATGGAGACTATTTTCTCTGGTAGTAAAACCAGCCGGGGCGGGGTGCTTTCAGGCGAAGACTCTCGCACGTGCTTCCGGGCAAATGGCCCGACTCCTGCCCCAGCGCCCAAGAGATAAGGCGCAAACGCACGCCGCATGCGGCGAGGGCTGACATGCTACCATCGTCGTCGGAGGCCAACGGCTGGGACCCTCCAAAAGAAAAATGGCCCCCCCTGCGACAAAACAAGCATGATCTATTCCCGCGTATCGGGAGGGCGTGCGCGCTTCTCACGCTTCTGGCGGGTATCGCGGCCGCAGGGTTCGCGCAGCACAGCGCCGTGCTGGACGCGGGCGGCGGCAGAAAAACCGAATTGGACTACGACGCGGCAGACAGAGTTATCCAACAGCGCACCATCGGCGCGGACGGCAAAGTGATGGAGAAAATAGACTACGAGTACTTGCCTGGGCATCTGGGACCTCAGCAAACCGACACGGCGTATTGGCCAAACGGCAAGGTTCGCAAGATCACGCTGGTGACCTACGATGAGAGCTCGAACTTCACGGGAGAATTCATTCGTGTTTTCGATGAATCTGAAAGCCAGGTTGCCGGGCACAAACTGACTCACAACCCCTGGAATGGTGTGTACACTTGCGCCGATTGGAATGTGGCCGAGCAGGCTTACAAATCCGTGGAGTGCCCGTCCGGCGAAGGATCGTCGGGCGCTGCGGAAAGAGTAACGAAGTTTACCCGGCGGGAAGTGACGCAGGCATTGGACGCCGCGCGAACAACCGCCCAACGAGGAACGAAAGAGCGGTACATGCACCCCATGGCGCCGGTACCGCAGCCCATCACCGCCGCGAGCCCAGAGGTCGGGATCGTGGCGCCAGCGCAAATTCGTCCTGGCGAAAGAGTCTCCGGCATCGTGACCGAGGACGCGAGCAAGTATGACGGGATGCCCGAAGTGAGCGTAACGCGATTGGCTCTGCCATTCGAACCCGGCGGTGAAGCTCCGAGGTTGTCAAGCTGGAAATTCGAGGTAGAGGGCGAACCACCACAAGCTGCCGATGGGCCGATCACCTTCATCGCTCCGCGCGGCGCCTCAGAGTTGAAGGTTACGTTCCGGCAGGCGGGCGATCCGGCTCATTCGGTTACAAAGGTGTTGTATTTCCCCAAAAGCTCGACTAGCGCGCTCCCCTCACAATCGTTTCAGTCAGCAGCGCTGTGCATAAAAGGCCAGCTGTGCATGGTGCGAGGGCCTTTTAGCGGAGACAGCGCTGAGACCTTTGCTGCCTTTGAAGAACGCCCCGCGACGATTGTGGCGGAGACGCCAGAAGCTGCCTACATAAGCATCCCAGAGTTGACTGAACCAGGGTCACGCCCTTTGTTTATCGCCGAGGGGGCGAAACTGGTTGCGCTGCCGGTAGTGGTTGGTGAATTCTTCATCAAGAACAACGGGCGCGAGCTGCAAGCGGGACAAACATTGATTGTGTTTCCGACGCTGGATGGTCCTTCGGATATACCGGATGGACTGTGGAGGGCCGGAAACTATCCGGCGACGAACCTCGATCAAGCAAGAAAAATGGTGCCCGGATACCAGATGCCACGTGGAGATGAAGAAGATGAAGAAAGAGGTCAAGACCAAGACGTGCGCAAGAAACCGGAGGCTCAGACAAAGCACGCGACAAAAGGAAAAAGCGGCGAAATTCTTCTGGTCATAAAGAATGATACGCCGGGGCAGATCTCGTTGTGGGGATCGAAGGATCAGGCCCTAGTCTTCCACCTCAACGACGAATCGTTTCGGAGGGGCGAGTTCAAGTATGACTTGCTGGTCGAGGCCCACAGGTCCGGTCCGGTCAGAGTGAAAGGCTATGTCATCCCGTTCCTAGAACCCGTCGCGGGTCAAGAGTTCGATGTGAAATCACCAGCATCCGGGCAGTAGGTTACCGCACGGCTACTTTCTTCGCGCGGGCGGGAGAATGGGGGACTTTCAAGGCCGGCTGACCTTCCGGGATAAAGAGCGGCGGAACCCTACATCGCTATTGTCAAGGACGCGGAAGCCTTGCTCCGCTTGATGAATTCCACGCTCTGTTTGGTGGTCAGCAGCTTGTTGCGTTCGACCGCAGCCCTGATGCTGTGCTCCAAATTCTCCAATTCTTCCGCCCTGATCTTGGATTTCAGTTCCTCGGTCAGAGCAGGAGTGCGTTGCCGGAGCTCCCGGGAATTTTCCTTCGCCATTCTCAGACAATGTGGGCGAAGAGACCGCTCTTTTCTATCCCGCAGCGAACTATCTTGCGCAGAAAATTCCGAAATGGCCAGAGAGCACTCCCGGCCGACCAGGCTGCGGCTTTGTACGATCCGGTCGGAAAGAAGGAAGAGTGAGATTGCTCCACTCTTCGTGCCGAGGGACAACACAGGGTATCTGATCATCACATTCCCCAAATGTCTGCGTCCAAACAGACTCGAAGCGATGGGTTTAAACGGCGGGCTACACCAAACGACTTGCCAGTTATGTGGCATGCCGGTGAGTTTCGAAATCAATCACGAGATTGAGCCGCTGATGAAACGCAACCAGGCCTGAGGCCAGGAGCAATTCCAAGCTTCAGTGATTCTTGCTGGGGGCAAACTTTCCGCTGTGCTCAGATCGGCTTAGGGCGTTTAGTCGCTACCAGCACTCCCAACACAGTGGCTGTGGTGCGAACATTTCCCGCAATCGTTATTAGCGCTTCCGACATGGGGAGGGTGTTGCTCCGCCAATCTCTCAAGACGCGTGCTGACACTGTGGAGTTGATCGACTTCGCGCAAGATCGCTTCAAAAGGCATGGATATACCGCTCTCTCGCTCAGAAACCTAAGGTGGAAGAACTTCAGATGGACTGGCTTAGGTCAGAAGACCTGAAAGAGGAGAAGATGTTAACCACCTCATTGCGCACTGTAACACGTAGAGGTGGCTTGCGCGCCCTAAATTCAACCTGGAGAGGCGCCGCCGACTTGTGAGAAGCCGAGAGGGCCCCGTCCGCACAAAGACCAGAGTCCCGTCTTTTTTGGGAACGCAGCTCTAGTCGTGGAGAACAATGTTGAGAAGGGAACTGTGAACCTGCAAGGCATCGCCGGCGTGATAGTCAATGAACCCTAATTCCCTGCCATCATGGCTTTCTTTTCGATTCGCAGAACAGCGCAATCCACGGTTATCCCTCCTATCCAAGGCCGATCGTCCTGCTTTGACGGGAGCCATGAACTTCCGAACGCAAGTCTTGATTCCCCCTGGGGAGCGAGACTTCATTGAAAGAGTGAATCTGCAGGGAGACTTTGGAATCGATGCGGCGACTTTCGCCAGCTCGACGACGCAGGGGAACGTTGACAACCTCAGTCAGGTGGCTGAGGGCGAGAAGGAAAACGACGATCCGGCCGACGTCGTTGAGAATCTGAAGGGACATGTCGTGCTCAAAAACGCCATCGCCACGTTTTCGGATTTCTCCTTCAGCGTTCCGGGTGCGCTTGCTCGTGTGCACGGCACGTACGTCGCTTTTTGTTCGTCTATCATGCGGAGTAACTCGCTCTGCGAACGTGTGCACGGAGGTCGCTGGATGCATGTACCTGTCGGCTCCCCGTCGTACTGGCCAGCCACCCGCAACAGCATTACTTCCGGCTTGCCGACCATCGTCCCGGAATGCACCGGATGGAGTCTCCCGGAATCACATCCCGCGGGTCATCACTGGTTGTACTTCTTCCTATAATCGAGCTGTTGTTGGAGCTGTTCTTTGCTCACGCCTTTTGTCCACTGGTGGTAAGGGCTGTTCATAACGTCTGCGGTCACGCCTGGAAGAAATGCCTCAGCTTCGGGAATGAACTCGGTATAGAAAGTCTTGGCGACCTCATAGAAGCCGTGCCACTGCGTATAGTCTGGGCCCATCATGGCCGTGCCCATCCGAGCGCGCCGCCCCTGATGATGCCAAAGCTCATAGTAGGTCCATTCGATCTTTTCATCGAACGGTGTCTTCGTCAGCTTATTGGCGGCATACAGCCTATCCATGATCGCTTTGGCTGGTTTGGCGAACTTCTCGTTGTAGAGATCCACCGTGTTCTCGTATTGCTTATAGAAGTTCTCTACCCAGCCGGTCGCGTGGCAGTTCGAGCAGACATCCTGCATTGCCGCACGACGCTTCTCCCAGTTTTCCAGCTTGAAGCTGACGACTGGCCGAAGTGTGAAGCTAATACGGTCGCCCACATCGTGTGTCACTGGCTGATTACTGGTCGCGCTCATGTGACAGGTTGCGCATGTGGGTGCCGCGGAATAGTCTTTCCCAACCACCCAGGACTTTGAATCCAGGTTCATCTTGGCGATATTGGCACGGAACTGAATGCCATGTTTCGATTCGGTGTAGATCTCCATTTGTGGATGGTCAGGACCCAGGTGACACTTCCCACAGTTCTCGGGCTGGCGAGCCAGTGCCGAACTGAAGGAGTGCCGTCCGTGACAGGCAGCGCAGGAGCCTCGGCTACCATCAGGATTCACGCGCCCAATCCCACTGTTCGGCCAGGTATCCGCGTCGAACTTGCCATCTTTCAAATACTTGACCTCGCTGCCGTGACACTGCCGGCATCCGTTCGCTGCAGCTGGGCCGCCCTCCACCACCTCTCCCAACATATTGTCCAGAGACCCGATGAATTGTGCTGCCTGAGAATGACGACTCTTTTCGAACTGCTCTGCTTCTTTGCCGTGACAGCGCCCACAGTAGTTGGGCGTGACAATCACGGCAATGCGCTGGCCGTAGTGCTCAAATGTGGCGGGATCTTTCTCATTGGCACGATGGCACGAATAACAGTCCACATTCTTCTTGGCATGGGCGCTTTCTCGCCACTGCTCCACGATGCCCGGCGTACTGGTGCTGTGGCAATCCAGGCATGCCTGGCCTTCTGCGGACACCTGGGCACGAGCAACTGTAATCAGCAGGAAGAGGAGAAGAGTGAAGAAAGCCACAAAGCGCATGGGAGCCTCCGATTCGCCAACATTCTGCAATCATAGCCCGATCTACAAGTGTGTCTGGCTGGTTGCGAGTCGGTTAGCGCGCCTGTTCCATTGCAATCGCTCGCGGGAACAGGATGTTGTTTTCAAGGTGAATGTGCTGGTGCAGATCGGCTTCAAAGTCAGCCAAGGCCTTGTACAAAATCTGGAAGCTAATGCAGGCATCGCCCGGCGGCGTGTATCCGACGCTTGCTTGACGCATAGCGCGCAAAGCGTTCCCCGCGGAATCGTGCTCATGTTCCATCATGGAAACCGGGTTTTGCACGCTGCCGAACGGCGACGGCAGGACGGGCTCTTTCTCGATGACCGCCTCTTCCATGCTCACTATGTACGGGAACAGAACCCTCTCCTCTTTCATCATGTGAGTCTTCAGTTCCTGTGCCAGGCCACGAAACGTCTCACGAATCCGCGGAAGCTCGGGATGGCTCTTCCCATGTACAGAACAAACTTTGTCAAAAAGTGGGCCGAGGCGGGCGATCTCTTCGCACGTGTACTTGTGGTGTCTGTTCTTGATATGTCCGATCAGGTCGGCTAACGGCTCAGTTTGCCAGTCACGATCCCGCTGTGAGGCACGCGCCGACTGCTCCGCCATCTCCAGCGAGTCCAGCACCTCGTCCATCGGAAGATTCACCGCACGGCATGCTTCTTCGAGGGACTTGTTGCCCCCGCAGCAGTAGTCGATGCCCAACTTTTCAAACACTCGGGTCACAGCCGGGTTTTCCAGGGCTAATTCACGAACAGTCTTCTCAGCGGTTGTGCTCATTGCGTCCTCCTCGCGGCCCGGCTTCATTTCTCATGGCCACGCTCGATATTCAGAAGGTAGCGGAGTAGCGAAGCCATGCCGATGACTTTTGTCACGGGGCAATGACGCATGACGCTAACTTATGGCAGGATTCTTAGCCTCGCGGGCATGGCACCGGGATGCTCTTATGACGACCCTTGTTATGGCCGGAACAGTGGAGATGTCCTCTTACCAATAAGTGAAAGCAACAGCAAGCAGAATTCCAAATACCAATCCGTGCCTCATCTCGGACCAGCCGAGGCTCCTGACATCCAGAGATTCCGGCTTTCGAAAGAACCACAGTGTTCCTCGAATGAGTGCCGGAACAAAAGCGACGATCACCAAGGGAGGAAGTACGCGCCAGAACGATGCGCCGACCAGGGATGCGAAAAATGCCAGCTGCGCCAGGAAGAAGATCTTCCCGCGCGCGAATTTCTGAGAGAAAGTGGAGGCACGGGCAGACTGAATTCGCAATTGAACGAAATGAATCTGGTTGCCTGCGAAGATCCAGTTGGCTGCCCATAAAACGAAAGCGCGCTCGCTTAGCCGTCCGGTGCCGATGTAGTAAGCAGCCGGTGCAGTGCAAGTGAGGCCAATTGCACCGACCAACTGAGCCATCATTCTCGCTTTCCGACCCAGACTTCGGAGGGCTGACTGGACCAGAAGCGCACATGCAGTGGCTCCTCCCAGAAGGAGCAACCACAGATCTTGTCCCTTCCACAGCAGACCGGTCAAACTAGCAGTCGCTAAAGTGGCCAAGAGAACCGATGCGACAAGTGCCATCCGTCGTTCTTGTTCTGTATTGGCCGTCAAAGAACCGGTGCCAATGAAGCTTTCGACCGGTGTCCGTAGCCAAAATAACGACAGGGCGGCCACCGTGAACAGGAGCAAAGGCCAGATCCGATGCTCCGAAGCAAACCCCGCAACAATTCCCGTGAATAGGGGGATAAGCAGCAAACCCCAGGCCCCATGCTCGCGAGGCACAATTAGGGCTCGCCTCCGGGTCTTCTGCAGAGCTGCTCGGACAGCGTCACTGGTCTCGGTCATTGGCTTCCTACTTCTGGGCTTCGTTTCGTCTTCTATTTGAAGGTTAGCCGAGCGGCAGACCCGTACCGATGACTTTTGTCACGAGGAGGAGTTTGCATGAATCGTTTTCATGATTGGAGAATCGAAGGGGCGGACGTATCCGAATCGTTCAGATTTACTCAGGGGAATCTATTTCGGCTTCCAGAGCCTTCAAATTGGAAATGGTTACGGTGCGACCGTCAATCTCGAACATCCCTTCTGCTTGGAGGCGAGAGAGATTCCGGGAAACCAGCTCGCGGACCGTCCCAATCTGCGACGCCAACTCCTGGTTGCTGACTGGCAAAGTAACCTCCACTCCGTCAGGCGTGCGCTTGCCTTCGGTTCGGGCAAGACGCAGGAGGAACGAAGCCAGGCGATGCCGCACCGTTGTGAACGAGAGCTCCTCGATGATCCCTACCAGCCGTCGCAGCCGAGCACCGACCACACGCAGCACCTTGAGCGCAACCTGAGGATGAGCCAGGCAGAGTGCCTGAAAGTCTTGCTTACTGACGAACAGAAGTGTAGCGTCGTCAACGGCGGTCACCGAGGCCGGGTAGTTTCCTCCATCGAAAACTGGTAGCTCTGCGACGGAACTGCCTGGCCCATCGATACTGAGAACCTGTTCACGTCCACCGGCGGAACTTTTGAAAATGCGGACGTGTCCGGACTCGACGACATACAGTCCCGCGCACGGCTCGCCCTCGCTGAAAACGGCTTCGCCCGAAGAGAAACGGCGGGGCACTGCTCGCTGGGCCAGGAAGGCGAGTTCAGATTCCGTGAGCCCAGAGAAGATCTGGACCTTCGCCAGTGTCTGAGCGTGGTCAACCTTGATTTCCGCCACGGCGGCTATTGTACCGAAGCGGGCTAACGGACAAAACGGGGGCACCCCTTAAGAGCCCCTAGTCGGCTTTTCTCACGCCGGGCGGGAATGGTGCCGCTTTGCCGACTGCCCTGCAACAGAGCGCGAAGCAATCTTCCGGTCTGAGTGCATGGCTGACCCAACTTACAGCCCGCACCCACAGTAACGTGGCCGCAGTGGCTCTAGCCAATAAGCTGGCGCGCATGGCCTGGGCTGTACTCGCCAAGAATGAACCCTATCGGCCCCCGATGTTGGCCGATGCGGCGACAACGTGACTGGCCTGCAGATGACGCCTGGCTGAGGCCAGGCTTGGAAATCGCGTTCGCGAATCCCACCTCTACAGACCAGCGGCTACTACGGATTTGTGATTTGCTGCCAGGTCTGCTGGCGAACTGTGAGATGACACAACGGTCGAACCCGGCGCTCTCGAAACCTGTCAACCGGAAAAGCCTTCCAAGGCTGCCTAACTAAATAGGACGAGCGCGCAGCGCATTCCATCAAGGCCAGGAGCTTTGTGCTCCAATCAAGGCCGAATACATTTGCGCAGACCATCCTGTCACTTTCATTTTTCGCTTGCGACAAAGCGGCGGACCATACATTCCGGTTGGCCGACCAACCGGGAGTTATCTCGCCACTTCCACGGTCACTTCGTGACAAAGCAAGTGTTCTCGACGACGCCTTCGACCGAGCACCAGCGCGCCTCAGTTGACGCCGTAGTCCCGCACATCGAAGACTCTGCCTGAGGAAGGGTGTACTCTTGGGTTTCCACTTGCATCAATTGCGAAATGATTTCCGGCCTAGAGTCGCGAGATGAATGCCTGGCTGTCTCGGCCATAAGAGGTTCCCATGCGCTTCAGCAACTTCTTTGCATGTGGTACTGATTTCGTCATCCTTCTTGTAGCTTCCTTGAGCTTTGCTGTCACCCCTTTGACACTTGCCAACCTGCGCTGCGAGTACAAATCCAATCCCGTCGGGATTGACGTTACGCAGCCTCGTCTGAGCTGGGAACTGGTGTCTTCGGAACGAGGGACGGTGCAGGCTGCGTATCAAATCCGCGTGGCGCTTTCCGCCGCGGACTTGGCGAAGAACAAGTTGATCTGGGACTCGGGCAAGGAAGTCTCGGATGCATCCACTCAAGTTGTCTATCAGGGGCCGAGCTTGCAGACCGGTCAGCGTTATTACTGGCAGGTCCGGGTGACGGACGATCAGGGCCGCAACTCAGCCTGGACCGAACCGGCTTATTGGGAAATGGGACTGCTCCAGCCTTCCGACTGGAAAGCTCGCTGGGTTACTCCCAACGTGCAGGAGGATCCGGCAAAGTCCAATCCCGCGCCGATGTTGCGGCGCGTATTCGAAGGAGAGGGCAATATCGCAAGCGCGCGCCTTTATGTCTCGGCGATGGGTTTGTACGAGTTGGAACTGAACGGCAAGCGGGTCGGCGATCAATATTTCACGCCGGGGTGGACTGCTTATGATTTTCGTTATCAGTACCAGACCTACGACATTACCGCGCAGTTGAAACGGGGAAAGAACTGCCTGGGGGCCCTGCTCGGCGACGGTTGGTTCCGTGGAAACATGACATGGGATCACACGCGCAATTCGTATGGAACAAAATTGGCGCTGCTCGCTCAAATGGTCATTACATACAAAGATGGCAAGCAGCAAGTCATCGGCACGGACGAGAACTGGAAAGCGACGACGGGCCCCATTCTAATGTCAGATCTTTACGACGGCGAGACTTACGATGCGCGTTTGGAGCGCATCGGATGGACCGATGCCGTTTACGATGACAAGGATTGGAAGGGCGTAGCGTTGCTCGGCTCCCCCAAAGCAACGTTGGTCGCTGCTGCAGGACCGCCGGTGCGGGCGATTGAAGAAGTCAAGCCGGTCAAAATAATCAAAACTCCGGACGGCAACACCGTGCTCGACATGGGACAGAACATGGTTGGTTGGATGCGATTTCGTCTGACAGCGCCTGGCGGCACCACCATTACATTGCGGCATGCTGAGGTTCTCGACAGTAAAGGCAATTTTTATGCTGAGAATCTACGCACGGCCCAGCAGACTATTCGCTACACCACGAAAGGCCAAGGTATCGAGGTCTTTGAACCGCATTTCACGTTTCAGGGTTTTCGCTATGTAGCTGTCGAAGGATGGCCCGGAGAGTTGCCTCTCGATGCGTTCACCGGAGTAGTAGTGCATTCGCTGATGGAACCTGCCGGCACGTTCGAAACTTCGAATGTCATGCTGAACAAGCTGCAGCACAACATCGTCTGGGGGCAGAAAGGAAACTTCGTCGACGTTCCAACGGATTGCCCGCAGCGCGATGAGCGGTTGGGTTGGACTGGGGACGCTCAGGTTTTTGCTCCGACGGCCTGTTTCAATCACGACTCTGCTGCCTTCTATACCAAGTGGCTGAAGGATGTTGCCCTCGACCAGCAAGACGACGGTGCCGTGCCACATGTGATTCCCAATGTTCTTTCCCACAAGACGCGCACGGGTTCGTCCGCCTCGGCTGGCTGGGCAGATGTCGCGACGGTGCTGCCCTGGACTCTCTATCTCTCCTATGGCGACCGCCGAATTTTGGAAGAACAGTATCCCAGCATGAAGGCCTGGGTAGAATACATTCGGCGCGAAGCGGGCGACCGGTTCATCTGGAGCGGCGGGTCCAGCTTCGGGGATTGGCTCGCTTACGCCACAACCGATGCGGATTACCCTGGAGCCACCACCGACAAGGACTTAATTCAGACCGCCTATTTTGCCCGCTCAACCGACTTGCTGCGAGCGACGGCTGAAGTCCTGGGGAAGAAGGAAGACGCCGATTCCTACGCCCGACTGCTCGATCTCATCCGCTCTGCCTTCCAGAAGGAGTTCGTTACTCTGAATGGACGGCTTTCTTCCAACACACAGACTGCCTATTCGCTGGCCCTGGCTTTCGACCTTCTACCGGAATCGCAGCGCAAGGAAGCGGCGGAAAGGCTGGCCGCCGATGTCCGCGCCTTCAAGCACATCACGACGGGCTTTCTTGGTACACCGCTGATCTGTCAGGTGCTGAGCGACTACGGATATTTCGACGAAGCTTATATGCTGCTGAACCGAACGGAGTATCCTTCATGGCTCTACCCGATCACAAAGGATGCCACCACCATCTGGGAGCGCTGGGATGGCATTAAGCCGGACGGATCTTTCCAGGACAAATCAATGAATTCATTCAATCACTACGCGTATGGGGCGATTGGCGAGTGGATGTATCGCGTAATTGCGGGAATTGTAATCGACCCCAAGCAGCCGGGCTACAAGCACATACTGATCCAACCGCATCCCGGCGGCGGATTGAGGTGGGCGAAAGCTTCGGTGCACAGCATGTACGGCAAAGTCGCTTCGTCATGGGAGCTGAAAGACGGGAAGATGACGCTACGTGTCGAGGTTCCCGCGAACGCGACCGCCTCTGTTCGCCTGCCCAAAGCCAAGCTGGAACAGGTGGCTGAGAGCGGGAAACCTCTGCAGTTGAGTCCGGGCATTTCGGGAGCACGGCAGAGCGATGATGCCGTCTTTGCAGAGGTTGGTTCGGGGAGCTACGTTTTCGATTTCAGCTACGAAAGTTCCGCCCGGTAACTTAGGGCGACCCAAAACCAAGAAATGTCATCCTGAGCAACGTTCTTTGCGCAGCGAAGGCCTGAGCGAAGCGTCACGTTTTGCGACGCAATAGTGGCGTGTCCGGATCGCTTCCTTATCCGGGGATGTGGTCCGCCCCCTAGCCCTTCTAGATTATGCCCGA
>CAVQFB010000009.1:0-126503 GCA_963711675.1 uncultured Acidobacteriota bacterium
GTCGAGTAAATTTTGTGGTCAAGCTACTAAGGGCGCATGGTGGATGCCTTGGCAGAAGCAGGCGAAGAAGGACGTGGCAAGCTGCGATAAGCCTCGGGGAGCCGCAAGCAGGCTTTGATCCGGGGATTTCCGAATGGGGAAACCCACGGGGGTAAAACCTCCGTACGGCCCGATGAATACATAGTCGGGCACGAGCAAACCCAGGGAAGTGAACCATCTCAGTACCTGGAGGAAAAGAAAGAAACCTCGATTGCGAAAGTAGTGGCGAGCGAAATCGCAACAGCCCAAACCTGTTCCACCTTCGGGTGAGGCAGGGGTTGTAGGGTCGGCAATAGTAGAGTTACCAATCCAGTCGTTAGTCGAAGCCCTCTGGAAAGAGGGGCCATAGAGCGTGATAGCCGCGTAGGCAAAAACGACCTGGACTCGAAGCCGATACCTGAGTACCGCGGGGCACGAGAAACTTTGCGGGAATCTACGGAGACCATTCCGTAAGGCTAAATACTAGCTTCTGACCGATAGTGAACCAGTACCGTGAGGGAAAGGCGAAAAGAACCCCAGCGAGGGGAGTGAAATAGTACCTGAAACCATGTGCCTACAAACGGTGGGAGGACTATGCCGCGCAAGCGAAAAGTCTGACCGCGTGCCTATTGCATAATGAGCCGGCTAGTTATTCTTGTCAGCAAGGTTAAGCGTAAAGCGAGCCGAAGCGAAAGCGAGTCCGAATAGGGCGATTTAGTTGGCAGGAATAGACGCGAAGCGGGATGATCTACCCTTGGCCAGGCTGAAGGTGGGGTAACAACCCACTGGAGGGCCGAACGGGTGTTTGTTGAAAAAAGCTCCGATGAGCTGAGGGTAGGGGTGAAAGGCTAATCAAATTCCGTGATAGCTCGTTCTCTCCGAAATAGCTTTAGGGCTAGCCTCGTGATGATTTGTCATGGTGGTAGAGAACTGAATGGACTAGGGGGCTTTCCAGCTTACTGAATCCAATCAAACTTCGAATGCCATAGAACAACCAACACGGGAGTCAGACGGCGGGGGCTAAGCTTCGTCGTCGAGAGGAAAACAGTCCAGATCGCCTGCTAAGGTCCCCAAATTCAAGCTAAGTGGGAAAGGAAGTCGGAACGCCCAGACAGCCAGGAGGTTGGCTTAGAAGCAGCCATCCTTTAAAGAAAGCGTAATAGCTCACTGGTCAAGCGGTCCGGTGCCGACAATATAACGGGGCTTAAGCTTGGTACCGAAGCAGCGAATGCATCACTTCACTGGGGTGCGTGGTAGGAGAGCATTCCCAACAGTTTGAAGCCAGACTGAAAAGACTGGTCGACGGTTGAGAAGAGACCCTGCCGGCATAAGTAGCGATAACGGAGGTGGGAACCCTCCGCGCCGAAAGTCTAAGGTTTCCTGAGAAAGGTTAATCCGCTCAGGGTCAGGCGGTCCCTAAGGTGAGGCCGAAAGGCGTAACTGATGGACATCCGGTTAATATTCCGGACCTCCCATGTGTTCGTTATTACGATGGGGAGACGCAGAAGGATAAGCAGGCCGTCCTATGGCTATGACGGTCGATGCGCGTAAGGTGTTTCTGGCAGGCAAATCCGCCAGGAAGTTATCACTGAGGCGCAAAGCAGTACTCCGTATGGAGGAAAGCTGCCGATTCCACGCTGCCGAGAAAATCCTCTAAGGAGAACGTATGGGAACCGTACCTCAAACCGACACAGGTAGACGAGGAGAATATCCAAAGGCGCTCGTGAGAACAGTTGGTAAGGAACTCGGCAAATTAACCCCGTAACTTCGGGAGAAGGGGTGCCGCAGTAGGGTTTATAGCCCGAAGCGGCCGCAGAGAAATGCGCACTGCGACTGTTTAACAAAAACACAGGTCTCTGCAAAGTCGAAAACGACGTATAGGGGCTGACGCCTGCCCGGTGCTGGAAGGTTAAAGGGAGAGGTCAACCGCAAGGTGAAGCTTCGAACTGAAGCCCCAGTGAACGGCGGCCGTAACTATAACGGTCCTAAGGTAGCGAAATTCCTTGTCGGGTAAGTTCCGACCTGCACGAATGGCGTAACGAAAGTGCGACTGTCTTGCCGACTGACACGGCGAACTTGTAGTGCCGGTGAAGATGCCGGTTGCCCGCAACTAGACGGAAAGACCCCGTGCACCTTTACTACACCTTTACTATGAACTATGGCACTTGCTGCGCAGGATAGGTGGGAGGCTTTGATTCCAGGCTCTCGGGCTTGGAGGAGCCAACGGTGAGATACCACCCTGCGAGTTCTGTGGTTCTAACCTACTCCCGTGATCCGGGAGAGGGACATAGTAAGGCGGGTAGTTTGACTGGGGCGGTCGCCTCCTAAATTGTAACGGAGGCGCGCGAAGCTACGCTCAGGCTGTTTGGAAATCAGCCGACGAGTGCAAAAGCATAAGCGTGGTTAACTGCGAGACCTACAAGTCGAGCAGATACGAAAGTAGGCTTTAGTGATCCGGTGGTTCTGTATGGAAGGGCCATCGCTCAACGGATAAAAGGTACGCCGGGGATAACAGGCTGATCGGAGCCAAGAGTTCATATCGACGCTCCGGTTTGGCACCTCGATGTCGGCTCATCGCATCCTGGAGCTGTAGAAGGTTCCAAGGGTTAGGCTGTTCGCCTATTAAAGCGGTACGTGAGCTGGGTTCAGAACGTCGCGAGACAGTTCGGTCCCTATCTGTTGTGGGCGCAGGAGATTTGAGGGGGCCTGTCCTTAGTACGAGAGGACCGGGATGGACGAACCTCTTGTGTTCCAGCTGTCACGCCAGTGGCATAGCTGGGTAGCGAAGTTCGGTTGTGATAACCGCTGAATGCATATAAGCGGGAAGCACTCCCCAAGATGAGATCTCCCAACCCGTAAGGGATAAGAAGGGCCCAGGAAGACTACCTGGTTGATAGGCGGAATGTCGAAGTGCAGTAATGCACGTAGCTTACCCGTACTAATCGCCCGTTCGGCTTGACCATAAAATTTACTCGGTGCATTAAACCAGTTTGTCAGCTCTTAGCCTTCAGCTCTCAGCTAGAACCTGAGTTGAGGTGAAAGCTTGATTTTCTCCCCCGCCAGAAACTGGGCGGGAAGAAAGCACGAACTGACAACTGGGCGCCGACGAATTCATGAGTCTTGTCGATTTACCAGTGGCTGGGTACACCAAGTACTCAGTACCTGGTAGCAAGTAAGACCCAATCTATTCAGTTGTGAGGCATTCGTCCTCACGTTCTTTGAGAATTCAGCTGTTAGCAATTAGCCGTTAGCTCTGGCGCTCAGCTTCGCTGGGATTCAAGCTAATGGCCAAAAGCTAATAGCTTCGCGCGCTGTGCGCGCGATCAATTTGTCGGTGATCTTACCGCAGGGGTTCCACCCGTTCCCATCCCGAACACGGAAGTTAAGCCCTGCAGGGCCGATTGTACTGCACGCGAAAGTGTGTGGGAGAGTAGGTCATCGCCGGCATAAATAAAGGCCATGGAGAGAAATCTCGATGGCCTTTTCCTTTTTCTCGTGCTAGAGTTCAGGCCTTCCCCGATCCGGCCCCCAAAAGTGCTTCAGGACTACCCCACATCCAGGGGACGATCATGCTGCTATCGGACGACGAGTCGAGGTTGGAGTCCGTAAGGGAATTGCTGAAGTCTGCTACCGACTTACCGGAATCCCAGCGCGGCCGCACCGAGTTACATCAGACGGATTTGCAACTTATCGTTCCTGCTGGCTGGGGGGCTGCCTATGCTCTCGATCCTGAAGGTTTTGTGGTCGGATTCAAATTCGGAAGTCCATCGTTTCCACAGCAGCTTATCGAGTTAATACTTGGATTCCCCAAACTACAGAGACTCGTCTTCCACACACGCCAAGACGGCCTGACCTGCCCTCGAAAAACTCAACCAGCTAGAATTGGGGACCTCACGTCGCGGCAGTAGCGACGAAGGAGGGGCTGGAGCCATGAAGAGAGCGCGATTCAGCGAAGAGCAGATCGTGGGGATTCTGAAAGAGCACGAGGCGGGACGGAAGGTGGCAGAGTTGGCCCGCGAGCACGGAGTGAGCGAAGCCACGCTGTATGGCTGGAAGAGTAAGTATGGCGGGATGGAAGTGGGTGAAGCGCAGCGGCTGAGAAGTCTGGAAGATGAGAACCGCCGGTTGAAACACCTGGTGGCTGACCTCAGCCTGGACAAAGAAGCGCTGAAGGCGATCGTGCGAAAAAACGGGTGGAGCTTGCCGGCTTAAGGGCGGACGCGGCGTTTGCCATGAAGGAGTTCGCCATGAGTGAGCGCCGGGCTTGCAGGCTCGTGGAGCTAGACCGCAGCAGTTATCGTTATGAGCGGCGAGCGGACCACAACGCGCAACTGCGAGAAGAGTTGGTGAAGCTGGCGCGACAGAAGCCGCGCTACGGGTACCGGCGACTGCATGTGCTGTTGAGCAAACGTGGACAGTCGGCCAGTGCCCAGCGGATTTATCGACTGTATCGGGAGGAGCGACTGATGGTTCGGCGGCTGAGGAGGAAACGATTGGTGCGTCCGGCGAACGAAGGACGGCTACTGTTGCGCTCCAATCAGGAATGGGCGTTAGATTTTGCCTGCGACGCCTTGGCCACAGGCCGCGCGATCCGCATCCTGGCCATCGTCGATGCATTCACCCGCGAGTGCCTGACCTTGGAAGTGGATACGAGTTTGTCGAGTCAGCGTGTAACTCGCGCTCTAGAACAAGCGATCGAGCAGCGAGGCATGCCGGAGTCGATTCGTTGTGACAACGGGCCGGAACTGACCTCGCGGCATTTCTTGGGCTGGTGCGAGGATCGTAAAATCCAGTTGATCCACATTCAGCCGGGGCGGCCCATGCAGAACGGCCACGTCGAAAGCTTCAATGGACGACTGCGAGATGAGTGTTTAAACGCCAGCTGGTTTCGGAACCTAGCCGATGCTAGAACGAAGATTTCTAACTGGCATAAGGAGTACAACAGCGAGCGACCCCACAGTAGTCTGGGCTATCGCACGCCCAACGAGTTCGCCGAAACGCTGAGATCCTCAGTTCTACATGGATGAGAAAAACGAGGCAGGTCAGCAGCACCCCGTGCAGACCATCATTAACGTTGGGGGCAACTACATCACTCAGGCAACCGTGGGGCAAGGTGCGTCGTCGGTTATCAATCAAAGTCAAACCGTAGCTACAGGAGGAACCATGAGCTATCAGCCTCAGGCTTGGGAGAAGATTGTTTCCTATGCTACCGCCTTTCTCTTCATCGCGGAGATCGTATTCCTGTTGATCCGTAACCACCCTATCGCCGACCCCAACTTTGTTGTCGCGCTACGTATTCTACTGAGTCTAATGGTGGCGATTTTCGGTGCTTCTGTTCCGGGAATGTTGAGGGTTGACCTTACGAGTAAGAAAGGCATAGCGATAAGAGCAACGGGAGCACTGGCACTATTTGTGATCTCGTTTGTCATGACGCCGAGAGTGCTCGGACCCCACTGAATCTGGAAAAGTGCAGAGCGGAGGTTGTCCCGCTCCCTCCACATTCACCTACGACCCACTTTCTTGCTAATCTCCGCGGTACGGCGGCACCGCCCTCTCCCCAATTGACAACCCCACCCGCTTTTGACATATTGTCAAAGCGCTTAGCAGGCCAGTCGTCACCGCTTCCCCCGTGATCCTGAAATGTCCTGCACAGCGTGGTGGAAAACGATATGAGCGAAAGTGAGTCTCTCGTCCACTCCCAGGACTTGCCTGCGGAGCAGGCTGGCGAGCTCTTGCACCTGCCTCGCCAGAAAGCCCAGTGGGAGTGGATGAGCTTCTTTGTCCGGCGCCTGCGTCCTGGCGACGCTTACAAGGCGCACACCGATGGCGAGGAAGCCGCTTTTGTCCTGCTGGGCGGAACCGCTCGCGCCGATTGGGGCCAAGGCGCGCAACACATCGGAAAGCGGAAGAATGTCTTCGACGGCTACCCCTACGCGCTCTACTTGCCCACCGGGAACCAGGTTACTTTCACCGCCGAAACGCTTTGCGAAATTGCCGAATGCCGCGTGCCACTCCAAGCTCGACTGGAGCCACGACTAATCACGCCTAAGGATGTCGTCAGCAGTTTGCGCGGAGGCGGTAACGTCTCCCGCCAGATCGTCGACTTGATGACTCCCGCTTTCCCTGCCGACAAACTCATCGTCGTTGAGGTCTATACGCCCGGCGGCAACTGGTCCAGTTATCCGCCCCACAAGCACGACGTCCACAATCCACCCGCTGAGGTCGATCTGGACGAGATCTACTACTACCGGATGAAGCAGCCTACCGCTTTCGCCTTCCAGCATCTCTACTCCGGCCAACATACGGCGGAGCGGACGGTAAAGACAAAAGACGGCGACGCCGTTCTGGTTCGCAGCGGCTATCATCCCGTAGTCGCGGGGCCCGGCTATGACGTGTATTACCTGAACTTTCTGGCGGGCACGTCGCGCGTGATGGCGGTTACGGAAGACCCCCAGCATGTCTGGATTCGCTCCGCGTGGCCGGAGCCCGATCCTCGCCTGCCTATGGTGCGGGGATGACGTTATCGATCCTGTTCAATACAGACATGGCATAGGGTCAGGGGGGCAGTTGCAACCAACAGTCGCCGGCGCGGAAGCAGCCAAGCCGAAGCTGAGGCGGGTACTCGGTCTTTGGGATCTGGTTTACTACGGCGTAATTCTGACCTCCCCGATCGCGGTCGTACCAATGTTTGGCGAGGCCCAGGTGCTCTCCCGCGGCCATGCGGTAATAACTCTTCTGGCCGCGATGGTAGCCATGACTGCTACGGCCGTGAGCTTTGGCCGCATGGCGACTGTCTATCCTTCGGCCGGCTCGGTTTATACCTATGTAAGCCGCGGCTTCAACCCGCAAATCGGCTTCGTTGTGGGCTGGGCGATGTTCCTCGAGTATCTGTTCCAGCCCTTGCAAAACAGCCTCTATGCGGCGTTGACCATCCAGAGACTGCTTCCGCATTTACCCTTCGCCCTGCTCTCGGCTCTGGCGGTTGGCTCCATGACGCTGTTGTGCTGGTTCGGCATCCGGACTACAGCGCGGGTCAACCAGATCCTGCTGGCTTTCATGTCGATCGTGATGATCGCTTTCTTGGGCGAAGCAATCTGGTTCATCATCGCTCATTACCATGTGCGAGGGTTGATTTCCATTCAGCCGGTATACGACCCCAGGACGTTCAGTGTTCGCGCCATAGCCCTAGGGACGGCCTTGGCCGCCACCACTTATATCGGGTTTGACGGAGTAAGTATCCTGGCGGAAGAAGTGGAAAACCCGAAGCGCAATGTTTTACTGGCTTCGGTGTTGGTTTGTGTGTTCACGGGACTCTTTGCTGCATTCCAGGTGTACTTAGCCGTCAGGGTTTGGCCGGACTATAAGACTCTTGTCAATCCAGAAACCGCTTTCATGGACGTGGCGCGAGTCGTGGGCGGTTACAAACTGTTTGTCGGGTTCGGCGTGGTTCTGCTGGTGTCGAGCCTGGCTTGCGGCCTTGCCGGACTGCTGGGTGCGGTGCGTCTGCTCTACGGCATGGGCCGCGACAACGTGCTCCCGCGAAAAATCTTTGGCCACCTCGATGCCAAACGAGGCAGCCCCTCGTACAACGTGATCATTGCCGGCGCTCTTGCTTATATCGGCACGCTCACCCTCGGCTGGGAGAGATCGATTGAGATCATGAATTTTGGAGCTTTGATGGCCTTTATGGCGGTGAATTTGGCTGCCGTTCGGTATTTCGGCTTCACTCCCGAGCTCGCAGGAAAGCGAAACCTATTGCTCGACGTGGTCGTCCCCAGCCTGGGCTTTCTTTTTTGCCTGGTGATTTTTCTGGGATTGCAAAACTCAACGCTGGTTGCGGGCGCGGTCTGGGTCGTGGTGGGCGGGCTCTACGTAGTCTTGAAGACGAAGGCTCTCGGACAGCCCGTGGTCATCGATTTCAGCGAATCATAGATTGGTGTTCCGGTCCGCCGGTTTGCTGTGAAGTTACTTCTCCCCGCGATTGTCCCCGGCGTCCTTCCGGTTGTGCAGCATGAAGCCGCATGACTCACGCACACGAAGTTGGGGCAATAGGTTCACGGTTTGAAGAGTAGTGCTCTTGCCCTGTATGCGCTCGAGAAGCAGGCGAACGGCCGCGTCTCCCAGTTCGTATTTGGGTAATTCGATGGTCGTCAGGCGGGGCCGAAAACATCCCGACCAAGGGTAGTCGTCAAAGCTGATCAGCGCAAAGTCCTCTGGACAGCGCAAACCGATCTCCTCCGCTGCGCTCATCAGGCCGATCGTCATCAGGTAGTTGGTCACCAGGACCGCATCCGGACGCTTCGGAAGCAACGCGTGCCCGGCACGGTGGCCAGACTCGATTCGATAGTCACCTTCAAACGTCAGCTCTGGGTCGTACTCCAGTCCGCGCTCCTCCAGAGCCTTCGTATAACCCTGCCGGCGGGCACGGGCATTGCTGACGGTCATCGGGCCGCTGACGAACGCGATCTTCTTATGGCCGATGCGCGCCAGGTGGGCGATTGCATCCATGGCTCCCTGCCGGTCGTTTGTCTGCACAAGATCGGTTTTCAGGTCGGGACAAGTCCGCATGAGCAGGACGATTGGGATTTTCGCTTCCTCCAGCATCCGGCGTTGTGCAACCGACAACGGGCTGGGCGTCTTATTCAAGATAATTCCATCCACACGCTTCGAAATCAGAAGCTCCAGGTATGTTGCTTCCTTGTCTGCCTTATCGTCGCTGTTGCACAAGAGCATGCTGTAGCCGGCCTTCTGAGCCGCATCCTCGGCTGCGCGCACGATAGCGGGAAAGAACGGGTTCGCTATATCCGTAACTACCATGCCAAGAGTATGCGTCTGCTGTTTGGCGAGGCTCCGAGCTAGCAGATTGGGCCGGTAATTCAGCTTGCGGATGGCGGCTTCTACACGCCGGCTTAGCGTGGAGCTCACGCGGCCGGTTTCGTTGATCACCGCCGACACCGTGAACACCGACACTTTCGCCTCATGGGCTACATCGTAGATGCTTGGTGCTTTAGGCCCGCGGCCCGCAGCTCCCGTTCCCCGAGCTTTCTTGGTCATAAGAGATTAAGACTATACACGACGGTCAGTGGCCTTTGGCTTTCCACAGCGACTCTCGACATCCCGCTTTGCCCGCCTAAAAACGTGGCCCTAAATTCCCTATTGTATGCTGACTAACCCCTTATTCCGCGGACCACCAATCGAACCTCACCGAAGCGAAACAAGCGTACAAAAATTCCACCGCTGTCAGTCACGGCATTTGTCGATTGATGAATGTATCGCGGACATAAGTCTGCTTTTCAGGACACGACGCGGTGCCAATCCCCAGGCGAATACTGCCAGAGCCAAGCCAGCCTAAGCGGTTTGTCATTTTTACAAACTCTCTGGTGCTCTGAGAGAAATTGCAGTATCCTTCTCTGGCTCGCACCGCCTCACCGGGGTAGGGACATGACGCGACGGTTGACCACTGCGCAAGCCATCATTCAGTTCCTAAAAGCCCAGTTCGTCTCGCGCGACGGAAACCGCAACGCCTTCTTCGCCGGTTGCTTTGGCATTTTCGGGCACGGCAATGTCGCAGGTATTGGTCAGGCCCTGCAGCAGAATCCTGACTTCCCCTACTATCTCTGCCGCAACGAACAGGCCATGGTCCACACCGCGGCGGCTTTTGCCAAGATGAGCAATCGCCTGCGGACCCTGGTATGCACGACCTCGATTGGCCCCGGCGCCACCAACATGCTGACCGGCGCAGCGGGTGCCACAATCAACCGGCTGCCGGTATTGCTTCTTCCCGGCGACATTTTCGCCCGCCGCAATGTTGCCCCAGTCCTGCAGCAACTGGAGTCCACGTCGACGCAGGACGTTTCGGTGAACGATTGTTTTCGGCCAGTTTCTCGCTACTGGGATCGCATCCAGCGCCCCGAGCAGATTCTTACCGCCCTGCCGGAAGCCATGCGTGTCCTTACCTCGCCAGCGGAAACGGGCGCAGTTACACTAGCGCTGCCGCAGGATGTGCAAGCCGAGGCTTTTGACTACCCCGAGGAATTCTTCGAGCCTCGCACCTGGATCGTGCCTCGCAGTCGTCCGGATGAGGACTTGCTGAGCCAAGCCGCGGGGTGGATCCGGTCGGCACAGCGGCCGCTCATCATCGCCGGCGGTGGCGCGATCTATTCAGACGCGACCGAAGCTCTTGCTACGTTCGCCGCGAACACAAGGATTCCCGTAGGGGAGACTCAAGCCGGAAAAGGTTCGCTGAACTTCGATCATGGTCAATCTCTCGGTGCCATTGGAGTCACGGGAACGTCGGCTGCCAATCGTATTGCCACGAGCGCGGATCTGATCCTTGCTGTCGGCACTCGCCACAGCGATTTCACCACCGCTTCAAAGACCGCGTTTCAGAATCCCGGTCTGCGTCTCATCAACCTCAATGTTACGGAGTTTGACGCTGCCAAGCAGTCTGCCTTGCCTCTCGTTGGTGACGCTCGCACGACCTTGGAGGAACTGTCAAAAGCTCTCTCATCTCATCGCGTGTCCGAGAGTTATGCCTCGGAAATCGCGCGTCTACGCAGTGAGTGGTCAAACGAAGTCGAGCGCATTTACAGTCGCCGCCACGGCCCGCCATTGAGCCAGGGAGAAGTCGTCGGGTTATTGAACAGCACGCTCGGTCCCCGCGACGTCATCGTGTGTGCGGCCGGCAGTCTCCCCGGCGATCTCCATAAGCTCTGGCGCACGCGCGATCCTAAGAACTACCACATGGAGTACGGCTACTCCTGTATGGGATATGAGATCGCAGGCGGGCTTGGCGTAAAGATGGCCGACCCGACGCGGGAGGTTTACGTTCTCGTCGGCGACGGTTCCTACCTGATGATGGCGCAGGAGATCGTTACGTCCTTGCAGGAGAACGTGAAGCTCAACATCGTCCTCTTCGACAACCATGGCTTCTCCAGCATCGGCGGGCTGAGCCGTGCCTGTGGCAGCGGAGGCTTCGGGACCCGCTACCAGTATCGCGATCAAGGGAAAGCCCGGCGCTATCATCCCAATCGACTATCGTGGCGAATGCGGCCAGCCTTGGCGCATACGCCGTGCGCGCGCGAACTCACGATCAATTCTCTCAAGCGCTCGCCGAGGCGAAGAAGCAGCCACGCACTTCGGTAGTTGTGGTCGAGACCGATTACTTCGACTGCGTGCCCGGATACGAGTCGTGGTGGGATGTCCCCATCGCCGAAGTGTCGGAGTCAGAATCGGTTCAGGAAGCCGCGGCGCAAATATCTCGAGGGCAGGAAAAAAGAAAGATATTTTTGGCCGGCCCATCGATGAGATCTGGATCAGATGCGCCCGAATTGGCTCGAAGCATGAATCGGTTGGTTTGCGGAATGAAGACTCCTGGGAGAAGTTGGAATGGCTAAGTTGGGAATTGGCGTACTGGGCGTGGGCGCGATGGGCAGGCGCCATGCGGAGAACATCCGCCGGCATGTGCCTGAAGCCCGCCTCGTCGCCTTGGCGGATGTTGCGGTCGAACAGGGCCAGGCAGGTCGCCGCAGAACTTGAAATCGAACATGCATTCGCCAACTTCGAAGACATGCTGGAGCGCAAGGACATCGACTGCGTCGTGATCGCGGCTCCGGACAAGTTCCATGCCCAGGCAATCCGCTCGGCGGCCGCCGCGGGAAAACAGATTCTTTCGGAAAAGCCTCTCGCGCTCAATCTCGCCGATGCGCAGGCGGCGCTCTGATGCCGTTGCCAAGGCAGGAGTCCATCTGCAGATCGGGTTCATGCGTCGCTACGATCCGGGATATGCGGCGGCCATGAAGCGCATCGAAGCGGGCGAGATCGGCGATCCGGTCGTATTCAAGTCGATCGGCCGCGACAAAGATGCTCCGCCGATTTCGTCCTACCAGTCGAAGCTGAATGGCATGCTCTTTTACAACAACACGATTCACGATTTTGATCTGTGCCCGATGGCTTATGCGCGACGAAGTCACTGAGGTCCAGGCGTATGCGACCGTGGCGATCCGTCCTGAGGTCGCGCAGTACGGCGACATCGTGGCTGGCGTGGTGAACCTGAAATATCGGCGCGGTGCGATCGGCAATATCGAGTCCTATGTGCAATGCGCCTATGGCTACGATATGCGCACCGAGATTGTCGGATCTCGAAGGGTCGATTCAGGTTGGCAGCTATCCAGCAATCGTCGGCAACCTTCCTGACAAGTAAATGGCGGCATCGCAAACTTTGGCCGACCATTTCCTCACACGGTTTGACGATGCCTACGTCGCGGAGGTTCAGGACTTTGTTCAAACGTATGTTGAATGACCGGCCGCCTCGCGTTACAGGGCGAAGACGGCCTGCGCGCCCTCGAGATCGCGGTGGCGGCTGAGACTTCTCATCTGCAATCCAAGCCATGCCGTGTGAAGTGAGGTAGCCGCTGACTGGCAACTGGCGACCGGAGGAATCCATGACACAGATAACTGCCCCTGCACCTTACAAAAGTCCATTGCACGAGATGACCCAGACCACGCCGACCTGCTCTGTGGAACGACTCGGCCTCGATCCAGGAACTGACTTACTCGATCGAGCACGGCGCCGTTGGGGCTACTTGCAATCCGGTCATCGTGCTCGGGGTCCTCAAGAAGGAAATGAGCTTATGGAAGGACCGCATTCGTGCGCTGATTGAGGAGCGGCCCACCGCGACCGAAGAACAGATCGGCTGGCAACTGGTTCGTGAAGTCTCGATCAAAGCCGCTGGCCTGCTGAAGCCAATCTTCGATGCGCACAAAGGCAAGAACGGCCGGCTCTCCATACAAACCGATCCCGCGATTATTATCGAGACACGCAGCCATCGTGGAGCAGGCCGAGGAATTCGACCGGCTCGCGCCTAACATGATCGTGAAGATTCCGGTCACTCGCGCTGGCATTCCGGCGATCGAAGAAGCCACTTATCGCGGCATCAGCATCAACGCGACGGTTTGTTTCACTTGCCGCAGTGCATCGCGGTGGCTGAAGCCGTGGAGCGCGGGCTGAAGCGGCGCGAGCAAGAAGGAAAGAAGCATAACCACGATGGGACCGGTGTGCACCATCATGGTTGGGCCGCCTCGATGACTGGCTGAAAGTGGTGGTGGAAAAAGAGAACATCGCGATCGATCCCGGGTACCTGGAGTGGGCGGGCGTCGCGGTGTTCAAGAAGGCGTATCAGATATTTCGCGAGCGAGGCTACCGCATTCGTCTGCTTTCCGCGGCGTTTCGCAACCACATGCACTGGAGCGAGTTCATCGGCGGCGACGTTGTCATTTCGCCGCCGTATTCGTGGCAGGTCCGCTTCAATGCCAGCGATATCAAAGGTCGTGCTCCCGCATCGACAAGTCCGGTAGACCGAAAGATCGTCGAGGAATTGTCGCAGGAAATTCGCCGATTTCCGCCGCGCTTACAGCGAGGGGGGCCTCTCGGTCGATGAGTTCGACTCATTCGCTCCCAGCCGCCGCACGCTGCGCCAGTTCATCGCAGCCTGCATGAGCTCGATGCAGTTGGTGCGAGACTTCATGATTCCCAACCCGGAATGCGAGACGTCGCATGCACTCGAGTGATATGAACCAGAATGGCAATCATCGGTGTGGGCGTCATCGGGATGGGTTGGATGGGAACGGTACACAGCCGTGCCTATCTCGCCGATTGCCGATCGCTTTCACGATAGTGGCTTCGAGGCGAGGCTGGTTGTCTGCGCTGATGAAGTTGAGGAGAGAGCCAAAGAAGCCAGGAGCGATTTGGTTTCGAGAGTTACACAACCCGCTGGCAGGATGTAATTGCTGACCCGCGAGTTCAGGTTGTGAATGTCGCGACGCCGAATTATATCCATGTTGCGATGGTGAAGGCGCCGCGGCCGCCGGGGAAGCATATCTTCTGCGAAAAGCCCGTGGGCAGGGACTCGCGTGAGACCTCCGAGATCGAGCGCTTGTCCACGCGAAGCTGGTGTTCTCACCTTCGTCGGATACAACTACCGTTGGACTCCGATGGTCCAATATGCGCGGCAACTGATCCGCGAAGGAAAACTCGGTAAGATCACTCACTTCCGGGGGCGTTTCTTTGCCGGCTACGCTTCGAACCCTCAGGACGTGCTCTCATGGCGCTTCCAGCAGGAATTTTCCGGCTCAGGAGTATCCGGCGATCTGTTGTCGCATGTGGTTGACATGGGCTTTTGCTGGCAGGCCCGATCCAGCGGTAGTTGCGAACCGAGAAACTTTCATCCACGCCGCCCTTCGGCCGAGTCCCTTGTGCGACCGCTGCGCTCGTCTTCATCAGCCGCAGGAGGCGGCCACAATGCAGGATGTCACCAACGAAGACTACGTGGGTGCTCTGGTGCAATTCGCCAATGGGGCTCAAGGCTGCATGGAAGTCTGCCGCGTGATCCAGGGCCACAAATGCGATTGGTCGTTCGAGATTGAAGGGACTGCGGGGGCACTGAGTTGGGATTTTGAACGAATGAACGAGATGCATATGTTTAGTCCGGACAAAACTGCGGCTCACGACGGATGCACGCGCATCGTGAGCGGCCCGCCAACATCCCTTCCACGGGCGATTCAATCCTGGTGCAGGCGACGGGGCTTGAGCTACGAAGACTTGAAGACGATCGAAGCCATCAGTTTCTGAAGTCGATCGCAGAGAATCGTCAAGCGGAACCTGGGTTCACGGAAGCCCTCAGAGTCGCGAAGTCCTGGCGGCGATCGAGCGCAGTTGGGAGACCGGAAAGATGGCAGAGCGTTGGGGCACAGTCGCGGCGTAGTGTAGCCCAACGATGCCGGTGCGAATTGCAATTTTCGGGAAAGGATTAAGTCGTGACGAGCTCGAAACGTATCGGTTATGCGGTAGTAGGTCTCGGCAGCATCGCCGAGATTGCCGTTTTGCCCGCCTTCCGACACTGCAAGAAATCGAAACTGGTCGCGTCTGGTGAGCCACGATTTGACGCGGGCCAAGCAACTCGGGACGAAGTTTGGCGTGAAGGAGTGCTACTCCTACGACAACTACGACAGTGCTTGGCCACCCCGAAGTCGACGCTGTTTTTGTCGCCTCGGTGAATGGTGCGCACGCCGAACAGACGATTCGTGCGGCGGAGCCGCAGGCAAGCACGTCCTGTGCGAGAAACCCCTGGCTAACACAGTCGGTGATTGCCGCCGAATGGTGGAGGCCTGCGAGGCAAATCGCGTCGATCTGATGACCGCTTATCGCAAGTACTTCGAGCCCGGCAGCGTTGCGCTGAAGAAGCTCATCACCGGCGGCAAACTCGGACGCCTGCGGCACATGTTCTCGACTTATACCGAGATCGTCGAGCCAAACAAAGCGAAGGCCTGGCAACTCAATCGAAAAATGGCCGGCGGTGGCTCGCTGATGGACCTCGGCGTCTACTGCGTGAACACCATGCGCTGGCTCGCCGGCACCTCCCCTGTCGACGCCACGGCTCACAGCTGGACGGAGGACCCGAAGCGTTTTTCTGAAGTGGAAGACAACATCGCTTTTCGCCTGACGCATCCTGATGGGCTTGTCTGCCAGGGCACCTCAAGTTTCAGCGCCGTAGCTGCCTCTTTCGTGCAAGTCCACGGCGAAAAAGGATGGGCGGCCCTCAATCCCGCGTTCGCCTTCGAGGAAGAACGCCGGCTGTTCGGCAAGATCCAGGGCCGATGGTTCGAACAGACGTTCAAGGTGCTCGACGAGTTTGTCCTGGAACTCGACGGCTTTGCCGATTGCATTCGCTGCCGCCGCAATCCGGAACCGGACGGGCTAGAGGGATTGCGCGACATCGCCACGATCCAGGCGATTTATCGGTCGGCGCGGGAGAACCGGACGGTTCGCGTGGAAGCGTGAAGCCTGTGATTTATGGAAGGCGAAAGGGCAAATCTACAGAAATTGGGTGAAGCCTGCTAAGCGCCATCGATTTTTCTAATCTCATGCATCAAACCGGTTTTTACTAACAAAAAAGCTTGACATGGCCGCATCAAGAGAGCTATATGATAAGCGCTTAGTTCGTGACACTGTTGTTTCTGGGTGGGGGCAGCAGCGCATTGCGTTTCCAGGGGGTGAAGCTCATGACAAGGAACACGTGTTTCAACGCATGTCTTCTGTTTGTGGTGTCTATGTTGTGGCCAGCCCAGCCGGTTCTGGCTCAGTTAACCACCGGCGGCATTGTGGGAACCGTCACGGATCCTTCCGGTTCGCGAGTGCCGGGCGTTGCAGTGACCGTCACTCAGGTCGAGACTGGGACTTCGACCACAAGTACTACCGACGCTTCGGGCGACTTCCGCTTCACTGCGATGAAAATCGGAAAGTACCTGGTTACCTTCCAGAAGGAGGGATTCCAGCGCTTCGTCCAGAGCAATGTCGACCTCGGCATTGGACAGGTCATCCGACTTGATATCGCATTTAAAGTCGGCGGAACGTGTCGCAAACGGTGGAAGTCACGGACGCGCCTCCTCTGCTGCAGACCGAGACCTCCTCTCTGGGCACGATTGAGACCCAAAAGCGCATCGTTGAACTGCCCTTGAACGGCAGAAATTTCTTCAAGCTCGCCTATCTCGGTCCGGGGGCGAACGAGGGCGCCACTGGAACCAGCGCGGGAGCGGGATCAACCGACAATAACCGGCCAGGGACCTCCTTGTCGGTCAATGGCCTGCGGATCTTCGACAATAACTTCCTTCTCGACGGCATGGACAACAACGAATTCGGCAACGGCACGGTGGTGATTCAGCCGCCTCCCGATTCCATCCAGGAGTTTCGCGTCGAAGAAAACTCGATGAGCGCTGAATTCGGTCGCGGCGGCGCGATGGTCAGCCTCGTGCTTCGTTCCGGAACCAACCAGCTTCACGGGGCGGCGTGGGAATTCATCCGCAATGACAAATTGGACGCGCGGAATTATTTCGCAACCAGTCAGTTGGGCTTCCAGCGGAACCAGTACGGTGGCCAGTTGGGCGGCCCGATCGTGAAAGACAAGATGTTCATCTTCGGCTCGATCCAGCGGTCCGACATTCGGGAGGAGGTGCCGTTCATCAGCAGCGTTCCGACGGTGCTGATGCATTCGGGGAATTTCAGCGAGTTGGGTTCAACAATTACGAACCCGTTCACCGGGATTGCCTACACCGGCAACACGATTCCGACGTGCGCCCAGGCCGGATGCATCAATAGCCGTAGGTCAGAATATCGTCAATTTGTTTCCCAATCCGAATATCGCCGGGGCGGGCCTCACCAATAACTTTATTTTCAACGGGAAATACAAGTTCGATGAGACCGCGTTCGAGACGCGGTTCGACTACAACATTACAGCCAAGGACCGCTTTTTTGCCCACTATGCCATTGCCACTCCGAAAGCAACGAACCCCTCCAACTTTCCAGAACGTGGACGGAGGGGCTGGTTCAGGCACATCTGCGCACTCTCGATAACAAAGTGCAGAGTGTGGCTGTGGACTGGAGTCGTATCTTCAATCCCGGTTTGCTCAACGACCTGCGGGTAGGATTCAACCGATTCAAGGACGCCACCCTGCCGCTGGATTTCGGCACCAATGCCGGAAATAATGTGGGCATTCCTAACGCCAACCATGGAGGCAATTCTTCCGGCCTGACCAAGATCAACATCAGCGGCTACCAGCAACTCGGGGATTCGCTGTGGGTGCCGGAAACGATTGCGGAGAACGTATACCAACTGGCCGACACGCTGAGTTGGACGCACGGAAAACATTCTCTGAAGTTCGGCGTTGATTTTCGGCGGCAGCAACGGAACTTCTTCCAGCAGACGGCGCCCTCGGGCTTGCTGGGATTCAGCGGCAATTATTCGGGCTATGGGTTGGCCGATACATTGCTAGGCATTCCTCAAAATCACGCTGCAGGATCATCTTGCCGGAATCGTCGATCCAACACGCTACTGGGATTTGTCAGAATTTGTGCAGGACGACATCCGCGTGACCCCGAATCTGACCCTGAATGTGGGGTTGCGGTATGAGATCAGCTCACCGGCCGGTGGGCCCACCGTGGGCAACTTTAACCTGCAAACCCTCACCGTCAACACCTCGTCCCACGGCGGAGTAAGGTTCGACAAGAACGATTGGGCGCCTCGCGTCGGTTTTGCCTGGAATGTCCGCCCGAAAACAGTCGTCCGTAGCGCCTTTGGGATTTTTTATGCGGCTGAAGGCAATATTTTCGACGACCTGGGTTTGAATCCGCCCTCCTTGGCGGTTCAGTCGTTCAACTTCCCAGGCTCCAATCCCTCTACCAACCAGTTGCTGCAAGCGTTCCCGGCGACATTCACTCAGCCCGATCCCGCCAATCCCACAGGGACAGTGCGAAGTACGGGGGTTATCGGATCAACGTACGTTCGATCCTGTCCGGAGGATTCCGCGGATTTACGAGTGGAATTTGACGATGGAGCAGCAATTCAGTCAAAACTGGGTGTTCCGGGCCGGGTACGTGGGCACTCAAGCAGCTCGAACTTGTTCGACCACGAATCGTCGAACTTGAATCAGCCGCTGCTGCCCTTGGATACGAACTTTTCGGGGACGGGCCCATTCGGGTACAACCAGGGACGGCCCTATTTCGCCACTCGGCCATGCCTGAACGTGGTGCTGCCTCTCGACGTCGCACGGCTGAGCATGTTCTACAACGGGTTACAGACCTCCCTCGAGCATCGTTTCGCCGGGAGGATTCAATGTCCTGGCTGCCTACACCTTCGCGAAATCAGTGGGAACGGCGGACGGCAACGTGAACCAGTGCGACATCCAAAACGCTCATAACGTTGCCGCAGAAAGGGGTCCAACAACCCCGGATTTCCGCCACCAACTGACTGTGAGCTATGTCTATGAATTGCCCTACGGCAAAGGGAAGCACTTTGGGAGTCGAGGCCAACAGCGTAACCCAAGCCGTTCTTGGAGCATGGCAGGTCGCAGGAGTAACCCGGGCCGCAGCGGAGAAGCTTTCGATGTTCTGCATGGGGGGTGACCTTACCAATACAGGAGCGTTCCCGCCGCGTCCGGACATCATTCACAACCCCAATGATTTCTCCTTTGATATCGCGACGCAGGCTGCGCTCGGTTGCAGCAATCCTGGGCATCAGACTCTGGATTGCTGGTTCAATCAGGCTGCTTTTGTCGCTCCCGCACTCTCTTCCGCCCCGGGCGCCTGCGGCGGCCAGTGCATTGCGCGCAACTTCGGGGACGCCAGACGCGCGGCATTACGCGGTCCCGATATGGTGAACTTTGACTTTTCCGCCTACAAGACGTTCCGGCTAAGCGAGAGATTTGGACTGGTTTTCCGAGCCGAGTTCTTTAACATCTTCAACCACCCTAACTTTAACCTTCCGAACGTAGGATCGGGTGGCGGCAGCAGCGGGGCTGGCATTGTCAATTTCAACTGCGTGACGGCAGTTTCTGGAGGGCCTACCGATTGCAGCGGGCGTTCGAGCGGAGGCGGAGCCATCACCCAAACACTGCCTGACGCTCAGCGGGAGATTCAGTTCGGTCTCAAGCTTGAGTTCTAGGTTGCCGACGGGCAGCGGAGACGCGAAAGCTAGTATGTGATCGTGATCCGCGAAGCCGTGGGCTGGCAATCGGCAACCGTCGTCCCTTGTTGGCGCCCAGCACCTTCTGGATTCGCGCGACCGCGACAGTTTCTCCAAGGAGGTGCTTGCGCCCTCGTTGGATTAAGAGGGACGAGGGATGGCGATTAAAGTAGCTAACGCCCCCATCAGCTGGGGGATCATGGAGCATGTTGAGCACCCGGCTGATTATCCCTACGGACGCGTCCTCGATGAGATCGCGGCCGCCGGTTACACAGGAACCGAGCTCGGCCCCTACGGATTTCTTCCTGCGGAACCTGCGATGCTCCGCCGCGAACTCGATAAGCGTTCCCTCACACTCTGCTCGGCCTTCGTCGACATCGAACTTGGTAACGTAGCCGCACACGCAGAAGGCCTAGCCTACGTGGCCCGCTCTGCTCGGCTGATCAGCGACGCCGGCGCACGGCTGCTGGTTCTTTCCGATAGAATTACTCCTGAGAGAAATGCCACTGCCGGCCGCCGTGAGGATGCGAACCAGGTTTCCTGGAGCGAAGCCGGGTGGCAGGCTGCGGCCAAAGCGATCGGTGAGGTGATCGCCCAGTGCAAGGCGGTCGGACTTAGGGTTGCGTTTCACCATCATGCCGGCAGCCACGTGGAGACTCCAGAGGAGGTTGACCGCCTTTTCTCGTTGTTTCCGGCGGACGAGCTGGGTCTATGCCTCGACACCGGTCACTATGTTTATTGTGGCGGCGACACGGTTGCATTCCTTGAGAAGCAGGTTTCGCGCGTGTGGTGCGTGCACCTGAAGGACGTCTACGACGCGAAGGCAGCCGAGGCGCGTCGTGCGCGCATGAATTTTCACGAGGCGGTCAGGCATGGAATCTTCGCTCCGCTGGGCAAGGGAAGCATCGATTTTTCCCGCGTCGTGTCACTCCTGCAAAAAGGGACACTTCGACGGCTGGGTGGTGGTGGAGGCGGACGTCTTACCCGGCGGCGTTGGTGCTGACGCACCTTTGGCCAATGCCCGGGCCGGAAGAGAGTATTTGCGCAAGCTAGGGATCTGAGGAGAAAGGAGCAGCGCGTCACAGGCTGCTCGGGCACCGCAGTTGGTCGCGTTTCCTGAACGAGAAAATGTCTCCGGCAAAAAAGAGTCGCACACGGAAAACCACCAAGGCGCCCAGCATCTACGACGTCGCGAAAGAAGCCCGCGTCTCTGTTTTCACCGTGTCAGCGGTAGTCAACGGTAAGAGCCACGTCGGCAAGGCGCTCAAGCAGCGCGTCGATGCCGCGATCCAAAAGCTGAGTTACCGGCCAAACTTGCTGGCGCGCAGTCTTAGCGAACCGCCGCACCCACACCCTTGGCATTGTGGTCCCTGATATCTCAAATCCGTTTTTTCCCTCTGGTCGTCCGCGGCGCCGAAGACGCCGCGCAAAAGCACGGCTACAACATTCTCTTGTGCGACAGCGACGATCGCCTGGAGAGGGAAGAAGAATGCCTGGAGGTACTGCTGGCCAAGCGCGTCGACGGCATCTTGTTGACTAAGGCGCCGCAGGCCTTCAGCCCCTCTCTGCGCCAGCTGATCGACGATTCTCAGGTTCCCTTCGTGCTCTTGATGCGGACCTACCCGAGTCTCACGAAAGATGCTGTGATCACCGATGACTACGCGGGCGCGTACGAGGCCGTATGCCAACTCGCCCGCGCAGGGCATCGCCGCATCGGCCTGCTGGGCGGCCCCATGACCGTCAGCAACGGCCGCGAACGCTGGAAGGGTTTTCGCGATGCTCTGGAAGCCAACGGCCTGACTCACGATCCTGAATTGCTGGTTGAGGGTGACTACCGCATCGAATCCGGCTATCGCGGAGGCCATGCGCTGCTTTCCCGAAGTCCCGACGGCATCTACGTCGCGAACTATCTTATGACCGTGGGTCTCCTGAAGGCCGCGGATGAAATGGGAATGCGGTGTCCGGAAGATTTCGGGCTCGTGAGTTTCGATGATTACCCTTGGCTTGCCGTCTTTCGTCCGCGCCTCACGACTGTGGAACTTCCGAAATATCAGATCGGATTTGAGGCGGCCGAACTATTGCTGGAGCGGATCAAGGGCGAGCAAGGTCAGGGCGGAACTCGGAAGCTGGTGCCGGAGCTGCATGTGCGGGAGTCTTGCGGTTTCCGGCTTCGGCCAGCCCGAAACGCCGAGCCCCGCAACGAAGCCCGAGTCGAGGGTTGACGCTCTGCGTGCTTTCACTTTCCTCCATCTCGTCCCCGCTCTAGAATCGCTATCATGAACCGCAGGGACTGGCTCAAGAATCTGGCGGCGGCAGGGGCAGGTCTCGCTCTTTCATCAGTTTCCTCCCAAATTGCTTGCCTCTGCGGCCCAGCCTCCTTATTTCCCGCGCTACGTGGACGTCGCGAAAGACGCCGGTCTTCTGGCCAAGACGGTTCTTGTCGGCCACGAGGACAAGGATTTTCTGCTTTCCACGACCGGCGGCGGCATCGCGCTATTCGACTACGACAACGACGGCTGGCTCGACATCTTCGTCGTCAACGGCTGGGGGCTTGAACGAATTTCCCAAAGGTGAGGAGCCGACCAACCACCTGTATCGCAACAATCGCGACGGCACCTTTACCGACGTCACCGAAAAGGCAGGACTGGTACGCCACGGCTGGGGACAGGGCGTCTGCGTCGGCGACTACGACAACGACGGCAATCTCGATCTTTTCGTCACCTATTTCGGCAAGAACGTGCTTTACCACAACAATGGCAACGGCACTTTCACCGACGTAACTCGCGAATCCGGCCTGCTGCAGACCGGAGGAACACTGGAATACCGGCGCAGCTTTCGTCGATTACAACCGCGACGGCCATCTCGATCTCTTCGTCAGCAACTACGTTGACCACCAATACGGCCTGACGCTTTATGACAGCAATCCCGCTCTGGTGGGCCAGCAGTCTCCTGTGCTTTACGGCGTCGCCGGACTCAAAGGGACGAAGAACTTTCTCTATCGCAACAATCGCAACGGCACTTTCACCGACGTGTCCGAAGCGGCGGGGATCCGCAAGGCCGAGTCCGACATTTGGATTTACTCCCTGCGTCGGCGACTACGACAACGACGGTTGGCCCGACATCTACGTTGCGGACGACTCAACTCCCAGCCTGCTCTTCATGAACAACCGCGACGGCACCTTCCGCGAGAGCGGGATGCTCGCCGGTGTGGCTTACGATGCCAACGGCCGTACGCAGGGCGGGATGGGCGCCGACTCCGTCGATTACGACGGCGACGGGTTTCTCGATCTCGTGAAGACGAATTTCTCCGACGAGATGCCGAGCCTTTATCACAACGAGGGCAAGGGCTTCTTCACCGATGTGACCGTTCCGTCGGGACTCGCGGGTGAAACTACGTCGGTGAAATGGGGCACCGGCTTCATCGACTTCGACGATGACGGGCAGCCCGACATCGCTGATTGTCAGCGGTTCCATCTATGCTCCGGGAACCGGCACTGCACCACAAACTCCCGAAGACGGACAGCAAGCTGATTCTGATGCGCAACGTTGATGGCAATCGTTTCGCTGAATATCTCGGATCAGGCCGGCCCCGCTTTTGCTGAGTCCCGATGCAGTCGTGGCGCAGCGTTTGGCGACATCTTCAATACCGGCCGCATCGACATCGTGATCAATAACCTTAATGACTCATCCTTCGTTGCTGCGGAATCAATCGCCATCGTCGAACTCATGGTTGCTGGTGAAACTGGTCGGAACCAGGACCAACCGCGCTGCCATAGGGTCGCGTGTGGTCGTGACGCGAACAACCGACGCCAGGTGCAGGAGGTTCGAAGCGGCGGCAGTTTCTGTTCGCAGAGTGATCTCCGTCTTGCATTTCGGTCTGGGACCGGCGAAGGACGCTCGTCTTCAGGTTCGCTGGCTTGGCGGCGCGGAAGAAACGCTTGAGCATGTTCCCGCGAATCGGCTCGTCGTGATTCAGGAAGGCAAAGGAATCGTCTCACAGGAAGCATTTTGAAATTGCCCGCTCCCGCAACCGGCCGTTTTTCCGCTCCGGCTAGGCTAGTCGTCTCGGCTTTCTTAATCTTGGCCGTAACCAGTTCAGCTCTGCCCCAGACGAACAACGCTCAAGCGGCCTATGAACAGGCAATTCAGCTCCTCCAGAGCGGCAAGACGGCGGATGCCCTCGCCTCGATCGACGCCGCCATCGCCGCCGGAGCGCGCGATCCGTCTCTCCACAATCTCAAAGGACTGGCCGCCAGCGAACTCGGCCGCGACGGCGAAGCCGAGGAGAGTTTTCGAACTGTCATCCGGCTCTCTCCACAATCGGCGATGGGATACACCAATCTTGGCGTGCTTCTTTCGAAGCTCGGCCGCAATCAGGAAGCGGCAAATACTTTCCGCGAGGCCTTGCAGCGCGACCCGAAGAGCTTTACTGCGTTGCTTGGACTTGGTGAGACGCTTGCCGCTCTTCAGAAGTACGACGAAGCCGCAAGTTATCTGCAGAAAGCGTGGGATGTTCGTCCCGGGGATTTTCAGGCAGGATACGAGTGGGCTCACGCGCTGCTCGAAGCAAAACAACCTGCAGCGGCGAAGAAAGCTCTGACACAGGTGCCTGCGCCGTCTGAAGCTGGTTTGGCGCTGAAGTATTACTCACTCGCCGGAGTTATCTCGGAGGCCGTGCAGGATGCAGCAGGTGCAGCGGAATCTTATCGTCAGGCTTACGCCCTCGATCCTCACTCGTATGAAATTTACCTGGCACTTTTGCGCGCCAGCCTCTCGCCGGAAGGCGCTCCTTCCGAACCTCTCCCCGCTCCGCCGGAGAACCTCTCCGCCGCTCAAAACCTTGCTATCGGTATTCTCTTGATCTCTCACGACGGATACGAAGAAGCAATTCCTCCGTTGGAAAGAGCTTTGCAGCAGGACCCATCCAACGAAATCGCCACCCTGAACCTTGCTTCTGGCGTACAAGAACGTCGGGAAATCTGCCGCCGCAATCGAGCTGATACAGCGCGCGCTTGAGCAGCATCCCTCGGCCGCTCTTCACAACATGTTGGCGAGGCTTGAAGAAGAGTCGGGCCAGTATGTCGAGGCCGTCCAGAACTATCAGCGCGCCGTGGAACTCGAGCCTACGAACGAGCAGTATTATTTCGACCTCGGCATGGAGTACCTGTCGCACTTCACGTTCGGTCCGGCTCTCGATGTGTTCCGCGTTGGCACGCAAAAATTTCCAAGCTCTTCACGACAATTCCTGGGGCTGGCTTTCAGTCACTATGCGGTGCGCGAATACCCGGACGCCGCCGATGCTTTCACCAAGGCGCTCGAGATCGAACCGGATTCGCCGGCCGTCTTGAAAGCCTGGAACACGGTCCTCAGTTTCCTGGCACCCAATGATTGGGAGGCCTTGCTGCCACGTTTGGACCGGTTGCAGACCGCAAATCCGCAGAATGCTGACCTTGCCTTCTGCTACGGGGCCGCTCTTTTTCGCTCGGAGTTTGCCAAGGGACCGAAGGCTGCTTTGGAGCGTTCGCAGAGCCTGCTCGAGAAGTCCGTAAAACTGCGGTCAGACTTTCCCGCCGGCCCATCTTGAATTGGGTGGCCTGTACGCCGCGCAAAAACAGGATCAGAAGGCGGTGGACGAGTATCTTGAGATGATTCGGCAGGATCCCAAGTCCGAAATTGCGCACTACCGGCTGGGTCAGGTTTATCGAGACATGAACAAAATGGATTTGGCGACTCAGGAACTTGCCCGCTACCAGGAACTCTCCCGCATCCACGAGGAAGAACTCAAACGCAACCGCAGCGCCATCCAGCAGTTCGTTCTCTCCCAAGCCGGCAAGCCGGGCAACCAATAGCGAGCGCCATCAATTCTCATCTGCCGCGCGTGAACTTCGCGTGCGATTCTGCACTTTTACGGCGCGGCCTTCACGGTAGGAGCGCTCCGCCGCCGCTGCCACCGCGACCGCCTGGCGGCCATCGAATGCATCAACCTTCGGCGCACGATCCGCGAGAATCGTTTGCACAAAGTCACGCATTTCGTCGAGATATCCCTCGGGCGAATCGGGCCAGGAAGTGATCGACGATATCGGTTTTGGCGCCCGCTGCCGTGAGCACTAACTCGGCGGTCTGCTGCAGATATCCCATGATAATGGTTCCTTTCGAGCCCACGATCTCGGTGCGAATGTCGTACCCGTATCCCGACTGCATGTAGTTCTCGACCGCGCCCAGCGTGCCACGCGAAAATTTCATGTTGAGAAGGGCGGTATCGATGTCATTGAACTGCGCGATCTCAGGAAACACGAGAACCGCGCCATAAGCATGGATCTCAGAGATCTCGTCGTTCATCAGCCAGCGGCCCAGATCAAACTCATGGATCGTCGAATCCTGGAAGAACATGCCATTGACTCCACTGGCCATGTAGCTGACCGGCGGAGGCGCGGGGTCGCGTGCCAGGGATTTGAAGATCACGGGTTCGCCGATCTCTCCGGCCTCAATGCGCTTCTTGGCCTTCACATTGGGAGGATCGTAGCGCCGGACATGTCCTACCTGAACTCGCACCCCCGCCTTTTCCGTAAGGTCAAGCAGTTCGTCGGCTTCTTCTACGCGTCAGCGTAAAGGGCTTTTCGCAGAAAATATCCTTACCTGCCTGGGCGCAAACTTTCATCGCCGCGCCATGAAACTTCGCCGGCGTCACAACCACAATCGCCTGCATGTCCTTCCGCTCCGCCAGCGCCTCGACGCTATTGTAGGCGTGCTCGATTTCAAGCTCTGCCGCCACTTGCTCCGCGCGCTTCAGATCGGCATCAGCAACCGCTATCAGGTGGGCTTCCGGGATCAAGCGGCGGAGGTTGTACGCGTGCTGCTTCCCCATCGTGCCCACCCCAACTACCCTATGCCCAACTTCGCCATAAGCGGTCCTCTGTGCTCGCAGTATAGTATTTGATTCTTACCGGACCGCGCTTTTTTCACGGCCTGATAGATCGCGTCAATAATAATGATGTCCCGCAGACCCTGCTCGCCACTGGGTTCCGGGCTCTGTCCTTCCCGAATGCAGCTCGCGAAATAGTCCAGCTCGAGAGCGAATTCGTCGATCGGCTTGAACGTCTTCGCAAACCACTTCCCACCGACCTTTCCGCTGATCCTGCGCTCTTCTTCGAAAGCAAACGCCGGAGCCAGTTCCGCCCAGCCTTTCTCCCCATGAACATGGACAAAAGAAGAGAAAGCCGCGCTGTAAGCCGCGCTCCCTTGCAGGACAAGGCCGCTCGGGAAATCCAGCCGGAACGCGACGCCTTCTTCCACCTCTTTGTATCGTCTCCGATCGCGCACCCAGCTTATGCCAGTCGCCGTCGCCGGGTCCTCGTCAACCAGCCAGCGGCACGTATTCACGCAGTAGACGCCGAGGTCGGTCAGCGGCCCCCCGCCGCACAACTTCTTCGAGAACAGCCAGGCCGGCGAGTTGTCACCGAAGGGCCGAAGCTCGGAGAACAGGGTGTGAATGATATCGATCCGGCCCAGATCGCCGCTCGTGATCATCTTCTTGAGCATCAGGCTGCTGGGCTCGAAATACTTGCGGTAGGCGGTCATGAACAGAACTTTGTTCTTGCGGCACGTATCGACCATGTTGCGAGCTTGCTGGACCGTTGCCGCCAGAGGCTTTTCGCATAGCACATGCTTGCCCGCTTTCGCCGCCGCGACGCGCATATTTTTCGTGCTCTCCGGGCGGCGTGGCGATGTACACCGCCTCGACGGCAGGATTTTCGAGGCATTGGGAAAACTCGTCGTAGCTGTAAGCCTGGCTGGCGCTGAATTCTTGCGCGTACTTCTTGGCTTTATTCTTGTCTCCACTCACGACCGCGACCAGCTTGGATTTCTTGCTGTGTGCGAACGCGGGCAGCACCGCCATTTGCGAAATGCTGCCCAAGCCCACCACCGCATACCCGACTCGTTTTCCCGACGCCATCCCTAAGCCCCCCGTGCCTACCCTTCCTGCATCAGCTCTCTCGGTCAGCGCGGCTGAGCCCCTGGTTCTTGATCGCTTTGTGCTCTAGCCCGCGAACTTCCTCGATGTTCTCGAGAACCTTGTGGATTGCATCGACAATGCTGTCGACGTTCTCTTTGCCGCCGAGGAAGAGGTGATGCGAGAACCACACCGCCTCGTGGTACGCGGCCCGCTCCGCCGCCGGACACTGACCCTTGTACATGTTTCGCAAGTCGAGCGGCTTGGGACGTCCCCAGCTCAGAGCCGGAAAATCAGTAGGATCAAGCGGGAATAGCGAACTGCTATAGACGGGCTCATAAAAGAGTCCATCGCACGGTATTCCTTCCAGCTGAAGAGCCGCGACGAAGGCTGCGCGCGGGATATCCTTCACCTGTTCTGCGAAATACTTCATCACGTACCCATAAGGAGCCAGGCGCGTGATCCGAGGTTCGGGCTTGAACAGCCCGATACCTTGTGTCCCACCATGCGCGACTCGAAATATTCCATGTTCTTCTGCGCGGATCTTGGCCTGATCGGGAAGCCGCTCCAGCTGCGCCCCCAGCACCGCCGCCTGGAATTCACCCAGCCGGTAGTTGAAGCCGATGATCCGATGTGTGGAATTGGTCGGTGACGCTCTTCCGTCCCGCATTGATGTAGGACTGGACCCGCTCGAAGTATTCGAGGTTGTTGGTGATGACGGCTCCGCCCTCGCCCGACGTGATCAGCTTGCTGGATTGAAAACTGAAAGCGCCCAGGTCTCCAATCGACCCTGCGCCTTTGCCGCGCCACATGCCGCCATGAGCATGCGCGCAGTCTTCGATGACCTTGATGCCGTGCTTGGCGGCCAGCGGAATGAGCATATCGAGATCGGCAAACCTCATGCCCAGATGCACTGGCAGACAGCGCCTTCGTCTTGGGAGTGATTGCCTGCTCGACCAGCTTCGCGTCGAGGCAATACGTCTCCGGATCGACGTCGACGAAAACCGGCACCGCGTTCATCAGCAGTACCGGACCGACCGTTCCCTCCCACGTATAGGCGGGAACGATCACTTCGTCGCCGGGGCGGATATCGATGGCCTTGAGCGCCGCCTGAATTGCCACAGTGCCGGTGTTCACCATTGGCCATACTTCGCAGTGTGGACTTGGCAAATTTCTTGCCGAACGCGTCAGCGTGTTTGCCGGGAAATGGTTGTCCGCCCCAGTTGTGATTCGCCAAAACGTCTTCGAGCGCGCGTCTTCTCTTTGTCGGTAAAAATAGGCCAGGCATCAAAGCGCTTTTTTCGGACAGGCTCTCCGCCCGTGATCGCCAGTTTTCCCATCGGATATTCTCCTTCAAGTAGATGCGGGCGTCCAGTGAGTGCGGCACCGTAAATGAAATTCTGCCTAGTTTCTTCAGCCGAAGTCGCAGTCAGGCCCACGGCTCAATCGCGACCTTCATGGAATCCGGCGCGATAGACTTTGTGTACAGCAGCTTCAACGTCACGAAGCGGAAAGCGGTGAGAGACAAATTCGCGCAAAGGATACGTCACATATATCGAGCCATCTGCCGCATGCTTGGGCCATAGCTTGCGGGTTCTTCGCCGCCGACGCCAAGTATTCGAACGCTCTTCGCGCAGAGATGGCGATACGGGCTGATCGGCACTTCCCCGAGGTCGGAGAAGTTGCCGGCTTCAAGCAGAAGCCCTCCCAATCGCAGCATCTCGAGCCCTTCAGGCACGGCCTTCGGCACGCCCGCGGTCTCAATCACCATGTCAGCGCCACGTCCCTGAGTCAGTCTGCGGACAAAATCCAGACCGGTCGGCCAGAGTGGTGTTCGAGCGTTCAACACATAGTCGGCCCCAAGTCGCTTGGCAAACTGCAAGCCGGTAGTCGGAAAGATCGACCGCAATGATATTCCCCGCTCCAAGCATCCGCGCCTTCATCAGGAAACACATGCCCAGCGGCCCAACTCCCAGCACCACGACCGTATCGTCGAAAAGGAAGGCCTCGCTAGGGAACGACCGACATCTGCTTGGCGCGGTCCAGACCCACAGTCACCGCCATAATTTCCGTGAGCACCGCGACTTCGGACGGAAGATCATCCGGAACTCGAACCAGAAAACTTCCCGGAATGATGTACATGTACTGCGACCAGCCGCCAAACAGATGCGGCGGATCGGCAGCGCTCAGATTGTTGCCGTAGTCCGTCATGTTCTGGCAGAAGTAGTACGGAAATCGTGCCGGCAGTAGTAACAGTCGCCGCAGGAAACATTCGCGCCCACGACAACCCGGTCGCCGACTTTGAGTGGAACGCCTTCGAAATCGGAGTATTGGCCGTTTCCGCCAATCGCCGCCACCGTGGCTACATTCTCGTGCCCCTGAATGATAGGGAAACGAATCTGCTTCCCACTGCCCGCTCCCGCGTATTGCGTGGTGAATCCCTGGTAGGTGTGCTTGTCGGTGCCGCAGATTCCCGACAACTCCATCTTCAGCAGAACGCAACCCGGCGCGGGCTCCGGCAAGGGATACTCACGCAGTTCGTAGTTTCCGGGTTCGACCAGCGCGGCGGCAAGAACTGTTTAGCGGACATTGCTAAAGACCTCGCAGAGCAGCCCCGAAGCGGCTACCGGACAGCAGAAATGCTGCTCTTGATAAGCGCTTAGAACAATAGCGACGGAAGCGGGATTTGTCAAGCCGATATTCGCCGCGACCGCGCTTGGGCTCTCGCGACCACAGCCCGCCGTCCATCCATCAATTGGTCGAATCCAGCCGCATGCGCTTCTGTTCCTGGGCGGCCGCCTTGCGCTTCAATTCTTCGAAGATCTGCAATTCCTTTCGCGCGGCATCCATCTGCCCCTGCTCTTTGTAGAGGCTGAAGAGCAGGTAGTGTGCGTCCTGATCGTTGGGGTCCGCCGTCACGATCGACTGCAGAAGTTTCACTGCCTCCGCCGTCTTGCCCTGGGGGTGATAAGTCTTCGCCAGGTCGAGTTGCGCCTCGGTGATCCCAGGTTGGCGCTCAGCGCCCGCGACAGGTATTGTTGCGCGCTCGTCCAGTTTGTTCTGCTGCAGGTAGACGTCGCCTATGAGGTAGTTGGTCATGGCATCGTTCGGCGAAATCTTGAGCTCCTCGTTGAATTCCGCCAGCGCCTCATCCAGCCGTCCAGCCTCGCGATAAACCGTCCCCAGCGCATAGTGAAGTCCGGCCGCGTCCGGCTTCTGCTCAATGGCCTTCTTGTACTCATTGATCGCAGCCGGCGTCTGGCCCTGCTGGCGGAGCATTTCGGCCCTCAGCTGAAACATGCGGTATGAATCAGGCGCAATCTTGCTCAACTGCGCGAACGAATTCGACGCCACATACACCGACGCCTTTCCCTTGAAGTAGAGGGCGTCGGGACTGTTTGGTTCAAGTTCGGCCCAGTGGCTGAGCACAACCAGAGCCTTGTCGTCCTGGCTCTGTCTCAGGTAAGCCAAACCCAGATGGGCCGCGACCACTGGATCGTCTCTCTTGGCCTGGTACGCCTTCTCCAGCAGTGGCGTCGCACGGTCCAGATTGCCGGTGTTGAAGTAACTCAGGGCAAGCAGGACCTGTGTGCGGTCCAGCTTGGGATCGAGCTGCAATGCCTTCTGGAATTCTGTGATCGCCCGCGAATAGTCGTCCGTCATGTAGAGGGCGAGACCCAGGTTGGAATGAGCTTCCGCCGACCGCGGATCCAGCTTGATCACCTGCTCGTAGACGTTTCTTGCGCGGTCATATTGCTGATCTCGCAGAGCGGCCTGCCCCTGCGTCGCCAGGTCGGATAGTTGTTGAGTCTGTGCCAGCACGGCACCGGACAGCACCAAAATTCCAACAGTAGAGAGAAGGCCTAGATCCATAAGGAACGGCCAATTGTGGGTTCGGAAATGAGGGAAAATCCCAATAAATTCGCGCAAGGCGCCCTTGTACCCCATGAAAGTCAAAGCTAAACCAAACACTGATGGCTCACGGACGAACGCTTACAGTGATCCGGTGAGGAGTGTTGAGCTCATAAGCGTCTTTCCGCTCAGGATCGCGAGCGTCCGGCTGAGCGTGCCCTTCATCGTCGACTGCACGCACCTCCAGAGTGTGCGGACCCGGGCGCGGGATCTGCCATTCAAAGCTCCAAGGCGTCCATACCATCGCCACTGCCGACTCTGGCAGGACCGCGGGCTGCCACCCTCCCGCGCCATCAAAGCGTAACTCAACTTTGCTGACCTTGCCCTCCCCTGCCCAGGCGACACCCTCCACCCGGTAGGTTTTGCCGCGAATTTCCTCTTCGTTCGACGGACGCAGAAATTTTGAATTTATCCTTATGCGCGTGATGGTTTGCCGGTCCCCATTCGCCTTCACCGCAACGTAGCGTTCCTGCTGGAAATATCCCTTGAAAGGCTCCGGCAAAACCTCTATCCGAGTCAGCCATTTCACCGAGTCCATCCCGTACCAGCCAGGAACCAGCGCGCGAAGCGGGAAGCCGTGATCCGCGGGCAGCGGTGCGCCATTCATTTCATATGCCAATAACGTCCCAGGATCAAGCGCCTTTTCGATCGGAATAGCACGAGCAAAGTGAGTACCAGCCGGCACACCTTCGTCTTCGCCCGAGTCGGCCCCGTAAAAAACTACGGTCGTCGCCCTGTCTTTTAGGCCTGCCCGCTTGAGCAAGTCTCCCAAAGGCACTCCTGACCAAACGGCGGTGCTGACGCCACCCCCGCCCGAGGGATTTCCCGCGCACTCTAGGGTGAGCGGACGACGCACCGACTCCGTCAGCAGAAGGTCAGAGTAGGACAGCTTCAACGGCTTGGTAACCATCCCGCTGATCTCTAGACTCCACTTTTCCTCGTTGATGGTTGGAGTCATGAAGTGATTGCGAATAAAAAAGTCAACGTTCTTGGTCACCAGCCCCTTGACGGCTTCCCTGGCAGAGGCTGCGTCGACAGCGAGATTGAGCTTGAGGTCTGTCCGTAGAAACGCCTGTGCTCTCGAGTAGGTTGAGGCCAAGCCACTTGATCCCAGGGCCGCCAGCAAGAACTCACGCCTTCCCATTCCTCTAGCGCGGGCGTTGTCGATGTCGGTGGAACGCTTCATCACAGAAACGAACGCAGATCTGCTAAGGGATTATATCTGGTTCATTTTGTGGGGGCGTGTCGGAGTGAGTATCGATCGGCTGTTCGACTTCGCTAACCTCTTACAACAATCTAGTGCTCTGGCGACTGCTCTCGGCACAGTCACGGCCGGAGAGCCCCGCCCTATGCGGCATCCTCAAAACGTGAACTTGGCTGAGATCTGCAACTGCCGCGCATTGAACATCGTCCTTGGCGTCCCAAACAGCGGGTTCGGCGCCGGGGAGCCTCCGTTGCTTGGAGCGTTACACGCAACCTGTCCCTGTTGAATCGCCAGCGAAGCAGCGTCCTGGTAATGCTGCGGCGTCGCTCCGCAGAAGTCGATTGTGCCGCCACCATAGACGGATGTCACTTCGTCCACGTTCTGACGATTGAACACATTGAACGCATCCATCGCCAGGTTCAGCGACGAGCGCTCGCTTAGATGTATCAAACGCGAGAGCCGCAGATCGACCGTGTAGAGATGATCTCCCCGATAGGCATTGCGCGGCGACCACCCCACGCGGTCCGTCACTGGATTTGTGTCCCCGTTCACGTCATTGCCGACGAACATCGTGAATGGCCTCGGAGACTGAAGTGTAATGATGCTGCTGAATTCAAAGTTTCTCGCGAACCCGTGGTTAGGTGTGCTCGCGGTGAAGTTGCTCACAAAACGATGGCGAACGTCCTGCACTGAGTCCGCACGTTCCAGATAACGTTTGTATAAATCTTCGGGAGTGCTGACGAAGGTCGTAAACGTTCCATCGTCCCTCGTGTGTGAATACGTATAGTTTGCGTTGAACCGCAAGTACTGACCCATTCGGTCGGTCACGGAAAGTGTGCCGCCGTCATATTCCGCGTTTCCGGTTCCGTCGAGGAAATACATCAAGCCGGCGTTGGAATAGAGCACACCGCTGAATCCGTCTCTTCCGTCAGGAAGCTTATTGTTGGGGAACGGTCCAAACGGTGTGATCGGAGGGCCAGGAATTACGGACGCGGGTGGACAACTGGTGGCGGCATTGGTCAGTCCTGCCGACGGGCACACGTTCAAGTTCTCGGGCCGGATTTGCTTGTGGGCCCGCAGGAAAAGATATCCGGCGCTGACCACCAATCCCCTTCCGACTTCCTGGTCGATCTGCAGGCTGGCCTGCTCGGAGTATGCCATCCGCATATTGCGATCGATTCCGCCACCGCTATTTGTCACAAACGTACCCGCCGGACCGGTGTTGAAGTTGGGCGGCGTCTGGCCGGTTTGAACCAGCGTCTTTGCAGCCTGCCATGGCGTCGGTACCGGAGAGCCATTTGGATAAGGGAGTCCCTGGGCGTCAAAGCTAAGCTGGTTCAGCACCCAGGTGGCGGTTGAGTTTCCTTGTCTCACCCACGGCTGCGGCGCGTTCGGAATCACGACTTCACGCTGCGGATAGGTGACGAAGAAGAAAGTCATGTTGTAGTGGTCGTCAAACATCCCATAGCCGGCGCGAACGACCGTCTTCTTGGTCGGCGACCAAGCCAAACCAATTCGCGGTTGAAAACCGCGGAAATCGTGGTTGACAATCTGCGTCAAGCCGGTCTCGAAGTCCCATCGCAATCCGTAGTTGAAGGTTAGCGTCGGCGTGAGCCGCCACTGATCCTGCGCATAGAATCCAACGTAACCGTGATTCAGGTTCACGTTAAAGTCCTGGGGATTGACGTACGCGTTCGGCCAAAGCCCGCCGTCGATTGGTATTGCCGGAGGAAGACTGCCAGGCGTGATTGGCCCCGTACCCACAGGGGCGCCCCAGAAGACGATCGGCACGCCGTTGAGAAAGTCGAAGGGATTTGGTCCCACATCGCTGGTCGGAAACCCGAAGTTCGTGCCTGGAGTGATGGTCGCAGTCGGACAAGGCCCATTGGCCGGGTTCTCATGAATGCTCGCCGTCTGATCTACATAGCGCGCAAAATCCACCATGCAGTTGATGTTCGGCGTGATGATGCGCATCGGCGTAAAGCCGGGCCAGATGACAAAGTTCTGAATCCAGTTGAGGTCGCCGCCAAAACGCCAGTAGTGATTGCCTCTTACCCACCCGAAACTGTCGGAAATCTGCTGGCGGCTTTCGTCGATTCCATCGAACGTCCCGAAATTGTGGCCGAATGAAAGCGTATTCGGGACGTCGACATTCGGCTGTCCGGTGGTTGCCGGGAATCTGTAGTGCCGCCTCGCGTACTGAACCAGAAACGTATTCACTAGGTTGGGCTTCAACAGTGAATTTACCGTTCCGACGAGAGATTGGTCGCGAAGAAATGTGTTGTGGCCGTCGCTGGGAGCTCCAATGCCACCGCCATCCAGGGTGTCGCCGACCAGCACGTTCAGGTCACGTCCATCCACAATGCCGTAGTGAATGTTCAACCGGTTGTTCTGGTTGAATTGGTGGTCTATTCTCACAAATCCGTTGTCGTTATCGAGCGTTTTCAGAGTGTTCAGATTCTCAGGCTGCAGGCCCAGCGCCGCTTTCGCAGCGTCAATCGTCGCGATGTTTCCGATCACAGTGGCCGGAAAGGTCGGAGACTCGGCAAACCGCTGACCTTCATAGTTCGTGAAGAAAAACGTCTTGTCTTTCTTGATCGGCCCGCCCAGAGTGCCCCCAAATTGACCGCGGCGGTACTGATCGTATTGTGAGGTCTGCAACAGGGACCGGGAATTCGCGGCTTTGTTGCTGAGGTATCCGTATGCTGAGCCATGCAGGTCGTTGGTTCCCGACTTGGTGACGACATTGACGATTCCACCCAGGGCGCGCCCGTACTCTGCTCCAAAACTGTTGTTCACCACGCGGAATTCGCTGACTGCTTCCTGGGAAGGCGTTGCCCGCTGCGAACCTGTCCCCTCGTTGATGTAGTCGGCGCCGTCGACAGTTACGGCATTGCTCAGATCCCGCATTCCGCCGAAAGAAATTCGCGTCGTCTCGGGCTCAGTGAACGTAGATTGAAGACTCGTTCGGCCGGTAGCCACACCCGGCGTCAGCAGGGCGTAATCGACGAAACGGCGACCATTGGTCGGTAGCTGCTGAATCTCTACCGTATCGATGACCTGGCTGATCTCAGAGCGAGTCGGTTCTACCGGCGGGGCCTCCGTGTTTACGTTGACCACCTCTGACGTCGCCGCTACTTTCAGGGAAACGTTCACGGTTGCGGTTTGTCCCACCGTCAAGCTGATCCCCGTCTGCACGTACTTCGCGAAACCCGCGTTCTGCACCGTGAGTTCATAGTGTCCGGGCAGAAGGTTGGGCACGACATAGAACCCTGACGTGTTCGAGACGGCGTTGTATATCCGGTTCGTCCCCACATCGCGCAAAGTGATAGACGCTCCCACGACAGTCCGGCCGCTCGCATCCAACACGGTGCCGTTCAACTGCGCAAAGCTGACGGTAGCTTGCCCAAACGCGAACGGTGCCGAGCTCAGTGTCATTATCACGATCACGCACAGGGTCCACGCAGAACGCAGCTTCATGGCTGTCTCCCTCATCGTCGAAAGCTTCGTGAAAATGCTTTCTCGAATTCCGAACACACCTCACTCAAGAAACACAGGCGCGGCCCGATACTTGCCGCACGTGATCGCGCCGCAACTTGCCTTTTCTCAACTGAAGAAATCTGGAGCCCCACAGCTCCCTAAAAGTCAGCGCGAAGCAGCAGACTGCCACGCCATCAGAATCTCCGGGCAAGCGGTTTTCCGCTGCCGCATTTTGCGCAGAGCATTGATCCAAATGGGAAAACTGTCCAATACATGTTTGGTTCCAGCGTAATACCTGTTTGATATCAGTGGCTGATTGCCGCGTGATTTGGCCCTGAAGACGCTGTTGGCAGCATTAAGTTGGTCAACTGAAAGATGAAACAGGTGGTTTCTGAAACCGGTTCAACTGCACCCGGCTGGGAGCCTGGCTTCGTGCATTCGCCCTTGCCGGGTTGGCTCACGCAGCCAGATCGGTTGTGCGGCGTCGTGCCAAAAAGAGAAAATTCCTCGCCGTGCTATACTCCGCACCGTTTTTGAGGATATGCGGCCAATTCTGAAGGCTGCATCCGAGGATCACGGCAACCTTGATCAGCCTGCCTGACACATTCAATGTGGCCACACACTTCGTGGATCGCAATGTACTCGAAGGACGAGGAGAGAAGATTGCGATCGAATGTGGCGATGAACAGGTGACCTATCGGGAGTTACTGGAACGCACCAATCGTGTGGGCAATGCTCTTCGCCGGCTGGGTGTGCGACGGGAGGAGCGCGTCAAGCTCCTGCTTCTCGACGGCCCGGAGTTTTTGTACTGTTTCTTCGGAGCGATCAAGATCGGAGCGGTCGCCGTTCCCAGCAACACGCTCCTGAAGCCTCAGGACCTGGAATACATTCTCAATGACGCGCGCTCGCGGGTCGCATTGGTAAGCGCTGCCCTGCTTCCACAACTGCAATCCATTTCGCGGGACCGACTCCATACCTGGAACAGGTGGTCGTCATCGGCGACTCCAACCTGCATGACGTTCATCTGAGTGACTCATGCAGTCCGCCGACCCCAACCTGGAGGCCGAGCCCACCTGCAAAGACGACGCCGCGTTCTGGCTTTACTCTTCAGGGAAGCACGGGAGTTCCCAAGGGTGCATTCATCTCCATCACGACATGGTGGTGTCTTCAGAGCTGTACGCGCGTGGCATTTTGCAGATGAACGAAAACGACCGCTGTTACAGTGTGGCGCGATTGTTCTTTGCCTACGGTCTCGGGAAATGCCGGTTATTTCCCATTGCATTGCGGCGCGACCACGATTCTCTCCCCGACACGGCCCGTCCCCGCGACGATCTATGCCGACATCGAGCGTCATCGGCCTACGTTCTTTTTCTCAGTTCCCACGAATTATGCCGCGATGTTGGCCCATCAACCTGAGAATGGCCGGGACTTCGACCTCAGCAGCGTCCGCTACGCCGTCTCTGCGGGCGAATCTCTTCCCGCGCCTTTGTTCGAGCGCTTCAAGCAGCGCTTTGGCATCGAGATCCTGGATGCTCTGGGCTCGACCGAAGCGCTACACATGGTGATCTCAAACCGTCCCGGCGAAATCAGACCTGGTTCCAGCGGCAAGATTATTCCCGGTTTCGAAGCTCGCATCGTCGACGAAAACGGCCAGGGCGTTCCTCTCGGCGAAATCGGCCATCTTCTGATCAAGGCAGATTCCACCTGCATCGGCTACTGGAACCAGCACGAGAAGACGAAAGAAACATTTCAGGGTCACTGGTTTCACACCGGGGACAAGTACTATGAGGACGAGGACGGCTACTTTTGGTATGCCGGGCGTGCGGACGATCTGTTCAAGGTCAACGGTCGTTGGCTCAGTCCTAATGAAGTCGAGAGCGCCCTGATCGCTCACCCCGCCGTTCGCGAAGCCGCAGTCGTCGCCCGTGAGGATGAGAGCGGTCTGCCCAAACCTGCCGCCTACGTCGTTGTCAATGAAAACTGCTCTCCGACGGAGAAACTAGGTCACGACTTGCAAGAATGGGTGGCAAACAAAATTGGGGGATATAAGCAACCCCGGTGGGTTGAGTTCCTGCCCGAGTTGCCCAAGACCGCAACTGGGAAGCTGCAACGCTTCAAGCTGCGCGAACTGCAGATGCAGCAAGCACATAGCCGGAGCCGCCATACGGGGTAGATAAGTCCCGCAAGCATCGCCAACCGGGGTAGAATACCCGCCCGTGGAACTGCGTCACGTACGATACTTCATTGCTGTCGCCGAGTACCTCAACTTCCGGAAGGCCGCGCAACAACTGCATATCGCGCAGCCTCCGCTGAGCCGGCAGATTCGCCAGCTCGAAGACGACGTGGGGGTCCCGCTCTTCGTGCGCAGCAAGCGAAAAGTGGAACTCACCAAGGCCGGCCAGGCATTCCTGGAGGAAGCCAGGAAACTTGTCGTGCAGGCAGGCCGTGCCACGGAAGCCGCCCGCCACGCTCAAAAAGGCGAATCCGGAATCATTCGAATCGGCATCGCCTCAGGCCTCGGCGGCGTCGTCGGCAAGGTTGTATTCGACCATCGCCGGGCCTCCCCTTCCATTGAAGTCGAGTGCCGGGACGTTTTCTCAAGTCTTCAAAATGAAGTGCTGCGCAAAGGCGACATCGATGTCGGCTTTCTGCGCCCTCCCGTCGATCAACTCAACCTGCAATGCGAATTGCTCTTCGAGGAAGAGTTCGTCGTCATCCTGTCCAAAACACATCGTTTGGCTAAGCGCAGGTTCGTTACCCTGCGAGATGTTGCTGCCGAACCCCTGATTATTTTTGATCGCTGCTTCTCCAGCGGTCTTTATGACAAGGTTCTGAGCTTGTACAACAAGCAGGGTTTCACGCCGCATCTGACCGCGGCCCACGCGGAGGCGCACGAAGAATCAGGAGCCATCATGGTCGCGTCGGGAAAGGCAATTTTCATAGGCGCCGGCGCAATTGTGAACCGCTCCGTTGCAGGTGTGGAACTGGTTTCGGTTCGCTTGAATGAGCCGGAAGCCAAGATCGAAGTCTTTGCAGCCTGGCGCAAGAACGAAAGTTCTCCTGTGATTCTCGATTTCCTGGATTCCGTGCGTCGCGTTTTCCCGCCCTCCGCGCGCCAGGAGATTGCCTGACCACGCGATGGAGAAAAGACTGATCCTGCTTCTCCTTCTGACCCTTGCCGGGCCGTCATCCGGCCAGCAGCTTGCCAGCGACAAAACGATGGGCCAGATTGAAGTCGTTGCCACTTTCAATGGCCCCATGCCCACTGGCGTTACTGTGGCAAACAGTGGCCGCGTCTTTGTGAACTTCCCCAGGTGGGGCGACAACGTCGAATACACGGTCGCAGAAGTCAAGCACGGACAGGCTTTGCCCTATCCCGACGCTGCCATCAACCACTACACAGAAACCGACAATCCTTCCGACAAGCTGGTTTCAGTGCAAAGCGTCGTAGTCGACCCGACCGGCGATCGCCTATGGATTCTTGACACAGGCACCATACAGATGGGGCCAGTCAAGCCGGGCGGCGCGAAACTCGTCGCCGTCGATCTCAACACTAATCAGGTCGTCCGAAAGATCATCTTCCCCGCTGACGTCGCTCTGCACATGAGCTACCTCAACGACGTCCGTTTTGATTTGAGGCGCGGATCGGCGGGCATGGCGTTTATAACGGATTCAACATCTGCGGGATCGAATGGCATCATCGTTGTCGATCTCGCCTCCGGCAAAAGCTGGCGCCGCTTGAACGACCATTCGTCGACGAAACCCGACCCGAATTTGTTCCGGTCGTGGAAGGGAAGATCCTGCAGCTGAAGCTGCCAGGAAAAGCTCCCATGAAGTTTGCCGTCGGCTCTGATGGAATCGCCATCAGCCCTGACGGCAAGACCCTCTACTACTGTCCGCTCACCAGCAGGCATCTTTACAGCGTCAGTGTCGACGCCCTTGCTGATCGCGGCAAGTCCGATGCCGACATAGCCGCCACGGTGAAAGACCTCGGTGAAAAGGGCGGCGCCAGCGACGGCCTCGAGTCTGACGTCGCGGGCCGCGTCTACCTCAGCGACTACGAGCACAACTCCATTCACCGCCGGAATTCGGACGGTCGTATCGAGACGCTCATGCACGATCCTCGCGCTCTATGGCCAGACACCTTGTCCTTGGCGGCCGACGGCTACCTCTACTTCACGGCCAACCAGATCGAGCGCCAGTCGCCATTTAATAACGGCCAGGACTTGCGCCAAAAGCCCTTCGTACTCTTTCGATTTAAGGTGGATGGGAAAAGAATTCAGGCAAAGTAGGCGAGCCAGACCGCGTGTTCTCTTGGCAGATCACACCAAGACTTCACGACGGATCGACCCAGGAGTGCTCCAATCCCTTGACCAGTTGCCACACAGCACGATTGAGTGGCACCGGCACGCCAAGTTTCTCCCCGCAGTCGGCAATCGCGCCATTCACGAAATCCACTTCCGTCAGTCGCTTCGCCAGTATGTCCTGCAGCATGCTGACGTTTCTTTTCCCGGCGCCCGCGCACCTTCCGCAATCATCTCTCGTGGATCGCCGTGCAATGTGACTCCCTGTGCTGCTGCTACGGCCTCTCCTTCCCGCAACAGAGCCTCATAAAGCTCGCTGGTTGCTGGGAGGCGCGTGGCCGCGCCATGGGGAAGTTGTGTTAACGCGCCGACCGGGTTGACCGCGGAATTGAAAATCAACTTGGCCCACTGCGCCCCGCGCGCATCCTTAAGCGGCACCACGCGCAGTCCCGAGCGGTTCAGAACATCCGCTAGTTGATCCACCAAGGCGTATGGCGTGTGCGAAGGCTCAAAGGGGCCGATCCACAAATTGCTGTAGAACTCAAATCCCGCCTCCCCGGGTCCGATCAGATGCGCCGCCATCGTCGTAGCTCCGCGAATGACATACCTCACATGCTCGGCGATGATCTCCTCGTTCCCCAGGCCGTTTTGTACGGAGCACACGGCGCTCGCATCGCCAAAGATGCGTGCAGTTTGCTCTATCGCGATCCGCGTGTGCAGGCATTTAGTCGCGATGATGCCGAACTCACACGGCGGAATTTCCCTCGCGTTCCGCGTGGCATGAAATCTGGCCACGAATTCCGTTGCTCCCGTGATTCTTAACCCGTGCTCCTGAATCGCGCGCGTGTGTTCGTCAGACACGTCGTAGGCGTGCACCTCGGCATCATTGAGCCGCGCCAGGTGTGCTGCAAACACGCTGCCCAGCGCGCCGCAGCCGACAACGCAGATTCTCGAAGCCATGAACGCGTTTAGATCCGCCCTCGCATAAAGCGACAGACAATATCACTCTGCAAATTGTCCGCGCAACTTGACCGTGCCTTGTCGTTTGAATTCACTTTCGCGTGAAGTGATATAACTTCCAGGTCTCGCAGCGGGAATTCGCCGGAGCCGCCATTGAGCACCGTAAGAGAAGTGACCTATCAGCTTTTGCGCGAACTGGGGATGACCACGATCTTCGGCAATCCCGGTTCCACTGAACTGCCTTTCCTGCGCGACATGCCCTCTGATTTCACCTACGTCCTCGGACTGCACGAGCGCTCCGCTGCCGGCATGGCGCTTGGATACGCGATGGGAACCGGCAGAGCCGCATTTGCAAACCTGCACTCAATCGCCAGCGCCGGCAACGGACTCTCGACCCTCGTTGACGCTCTTGGCGGCCACGTTCCTCTTGTGGTCACCACTGGTCAGCAGGATCGCCGCCACATGCTTTCTGAGCCTTTTCTCGTGAGCCGCGCTGTTGAAGTGGTCAGGCCGTACGTCAAGTGGGCTTGCGAACCCGTGCGCGCGGAAGACGTCCCCGCTGCAATCGCCCGCGGCTACTATCTTGCGACTCAGCCACCCATGGGGCCGGTATTCATCTCCATTCCCATGGACGACTGGACTCACGAATGCCAGCCGGTGCCGGTTCGCAAAGTAACTCAGACTGTATTTGCCGATCCCGCGGCCCTCGATGAAGTCGCTCGTGCGCTCGACTCCAGCAAGAATCCTGCGCTGGTTACCGGTGCCCAGATCGAAGAAGACCGTGGATGGCACGAGGTTCTCGCGCTCGCCGAGCATCTCGATGCTGACGTATACCAGCAGCCGATTCCCCCGCGCTGGACTTTCCCGCGCTCTCACCGCCTGTTTCGCGGAGGCTTGTTGCCCGGCCAGCAACCGCTCGCAGATCAACTCGCCGCTTACGACACGGTTGTGGTCTTGGGCGCTCCCGTTTTCCTGTACTACGCTTACGTGCCGGGCAATCCGATCAAGCCGGGCATAAAACTTTTTCAGATCACGAACTCGCCGCAGCACGCAGCGGCTGCTTTGGTTGGCACGAGTATTGTTGGCAATCTTGCTGCGGCCTCCCAATACATTCGCACCCACACCAGAGCCAGAAGGAGTGCGACGACGCGGCCGCCGCAGCCTCCGTCGCCCAAACCCGACCACCCGATCACGCCCGCTTATCTGTTCAGCACTCTGAACAAAGTCATGCCGCGCGATGCGATAGTCGCCGAAGAGTGCCCGTCTGCGAAGGGCGATCTCGACCGCCATATTTTTCTCGACGAACCCTGCTCGTTTTACTCTGTCCCAAATGGCGTGCTAGGGTTCGGTCTGCCTGCGGCGGTTGGACTTCAGATGGCCGATCCAAAGCGGCGCGTTATTTGCCCGATCGGAGATGGCTCGATTCAGTACTCCATCCAGACTCTCTGGACCGCCGTCCAGAACAACGCTCCCGTGATCGTCATCGTCCTTCGCAACGGCGACTACACGGCATTGAAATCGTTTTGTGATTTCACTCAGGTCGGGCGCAGCGTTCACGGCATGGACCTTCCCGGCATCGACATCGTGAAAATCGCACAAGGCTACGGCATGGCCGCTGAGGAAGTTGACCGTCCGGAAGATCTCGAGCCCGCGCTCAGGAACGCCTTCGCGTCTCCGCAACCGCGATTGATCAGTGTGAACGTCGCTAAGGGAGGAGAAAAATGCATGGGCATGGACCAGTCTGTCCATCCTCCTACCTACCGCTGACAGTCTTCAGCCCTGGTGTGCTACCGCTTGCTCCGCGCCCAGTCCCGTGTTCGCGCGTACCATCAGTTCGTCGAACTTTGCGTCGGAACCCGGCTCGCTGCTTAACCAGGTTCCCACAACAGATGCAAGAAAACCGAGCGGCACGCTCAGAATGCAAACGTTCTCCAGAGGGAACCATGGTTTCGATTGAATCAGATGACGCGCTCCGACGCCTGCATTTGGCGGATCGATGCCCATGAATGTCGGTCCCAACGCAATTAATACAGCTGACGCCAGAAGCCCAACTGAAAGTCCCGAGATCGCTCCCGCTGTTGTAAACCGCCGCCAGAAGATCGAAAGCAGCAGGACTGGGAAATTTGCCGACGCCGCAACCGCCATCCCCAGCGTCGCTAATATCCCGACGTTAGAAGCCGGTCCCAGCGCAATTGCAATTGCAATCGACACCGCCCCCAAAGTTAAGGCCGCAACACGCGCCACAAGAACGGTCTCGCTGGAGTCTCGCTCCACTCCTCCATGTATCACATTCATCCAAAAGTCATGCGCGAAAGACGTCGATGCGCTGATGGTGAGTCCTGCAACCACTGCGAGGATTGTTGCGAACGCAACCGCCGACACAATTGCAAGAAAAACCTCTCCTCCCAGCGCCTGTGCCAGCAGTGGCCCTCCCATGTTCGTGCCACCGTGCGTAAGAATGAAGTCCGGTCCCAAAACCGCTCCCGCTCCGAAGCCCAGCATCGAAGACAAAACGTAGAACCCGCCAATCAGACACATGGCCCACACGACGCTCTTCCGCGCCGTCGTGGCATCGGGCACGGTATAGAACTTCACCAGGACGTGGGGCAGTCCCGCCGTTCCAAAGACAAACGTGAGACTTAACGAGATCATCTCCAAGGTGCCATAGGGTGGCTTGAACCGCAAACCCGGCTGCAGGAAGTCTTTCACCACGATCTGTTCCTTCTGGTGAAATGCGACCTTACTCACAGCTCCGAAAAACTCACCAAGGTGAAAATGAAAGTGTCCGATCGCCAGGATTGCCAGGACCACAGTGCATGTCGACAGCAGCATGGCTTTGACGATCTGTACCCAAGTGGTCGCCAGCATCCCGCCAAACACGACGTACACCATCATCAAGATGCCCACGCCCGTAACCGCCACGTTGTAGCTCACCCCTGAACCGGCGAGCAGGAGCGTGACCAGCGCTCCCGCGCCCACCATCTGCGCAATCATGTAAAACGTGATGACCGTCAGTGTGCTTAGGGCGGCCAGGGCGCGCACCGCTCGCGGGCGAAACCGGTAAGCTAAAACGTCGCCCATGGTGTACTTGCCGATGTTGCGGAGAGGTTCAGCAATCAGCAGCAATATCGTTACAAAGGCAACGAACCCGCCGACCGAATATAGAAATGCGTCAAATCCCTGTAGCGCCATCAGACCGACAATTCCCAGGAAAGACGCCGCGCTCGTGAAATCGCCTGCTACAGCAAAACCATTTTGCCACGCGGTGATCCGTCGACCGGCTGCGAAAAATGCGCTTGCCCCGCGCGACCGCTTCGCCGCCCAGTAGGTGATCCCCAGTGTGCTTGCTACGAATAGCAGGAAAACAGCCAGCGAAATAGACACTCAGTTCTCTCCTCGGGTGGGGTCCACCTCGGTAAGAATGTCCTTGGTCAGTGCATCAAACTTCTCAGCGGCCTTCAAATAGAGCCACGCGATCACCCATCCCACCACGAACTGCGAGAGAGAAAACAGGTATGCCAGGGTCACCGTTCCGACCACGCGCATTCCCATCAGCCTCGGGGCGTACCCAACCAGAAGGGGAAGCGCGAAGTAGTACACAACGAAGAAAACGAAGGCCGGGATGATGAATACCTTCTTGACGGCGATCAGATGCCGGAAACCGTCACTCGCCGCAATTCGGCTCCAATCCGTCTTCTGCAAGTCATGCCGCGAATTGCTCATCCCGCCATCTCCCAAGCCGCGGTCCAGTGTCGGGAGATTGTACAGGCTCACTCGGCAAAACTTGCAATCGCGCTAAACGTACCCCCGCATCCCTTGCACCTATTCGGTTTCAATCTCATACTCAACGAGTATTAGCCCGCAGTCTTGTGCAACTTTCTTGTTTTCGTTACCGTGGATGTCGCCGTCGCCGTGAAGAAAAAAGAAGAAGCCTTTCAAGCTGGATGAATGGCATCCAACCCAGCCGTCGCTACTAGGCTCCTTCCCCATCACTTATGCGCACACAGGTCGGAATTGTCGGAGCAGGTCCCGCGGGATTGGTGTTGTCCCATCTTCTGCACCTCCAAGGAATCGAATCGGTGGTGCTGGAATCCCGCAGCCGCGATTACGTGCAGGAGAGAGTTCGTGCCGGAGTGCTGGAGCAGAATACCGTCGACCTGCTCACGGAAGCTGGTCTCGGCGACCGCCTTAGACGAGAGGGCCTCGTTCACTACGGGGTCGAGCTACGTTTCCAGGGACGCGGCCATCGCATCGACTTCCACGATCTGACCGGTGGCCGCGGCATCACCATCTATGCCCAGGCGGAAGTCGTCCAAGATCTCATTGACGCTCGCTTGGCGGCAGGAGGACAAGTCTTTTTCGAAGCTGAAGACGTCTCCGTGCACGACCTGAACGGTTCGAAACCTCTGATCCGGTACCGGCACAATGGAGCGGCCCTCGAACTACATTGCGATTTCATCGCCGGCTGCGACGGTTTTCATGGAGTCTCTCGCCCGAGCATTCCGGCTGGTGTGCTCACTACCTACGAGCGCGTGTACCCGTTCGGATGGTTGGGCATTCTGGCAGAAGCGCCTCCATCATCGGACGAACTTGTCTATTCCTATCACGATCGTGGATTCGCCTTGCTCAGTATGCGAACTCCGCAGCTCAGTCGGCTCTACCTGCAATGCGCCCGCGATGAAGACGTTGAAAATTGGCCGGACGAGAAAATATGGCAGGAACTTCATACCCGGCTCGCATGTGAAGGTTGGAGTCTTACCGAAGGGCCGATCGTTCAAAAAGGTGTCGCAGGCATGCGCAGTTTTGTCGTCGAGCCTATGCAATACGGCCGACTTTTTCTCGCCGGCGATGCCGCTCACATCGTTCCGCCCACCGGCGCCAAGGGCCTCAACCTCGCGGTCGCAGATGTTCGTATTCTCGCCCGCGCACTGTCAGACTTTTACCGCGCAGGCGATCGTACGCTGCTCGACCACTACTCAGAGATCTGCCTGAGACGGGTGTGGAAGGTACAACGCTTTTCCTGGTGGATGACTTCCATCCTGCACCGCTTCGAGAGCGACAACGCATTCGACCGCCGCCGCCAACTCGCAGAACTCGACTACGTCACCAGCTCGCGAGCGGCTGCACAGAGTCTCGCGGAAAACTACGTAGGACTCCCTTTCGACTGACACACTGGTACGCAACTCAGAATCGCAATCGGAAGGATATCGAGGAAGAAGAACCTTAGCTGACCAGGTCGGGATTGCCCGCAACCTTGATGGTGAAGTTAACGGTGATGTTGGCCACCGTCTCGACCGCTTGTCCATTCTGGATATAAGGCTTGAACTGCCAGCGGCGCACGGCTTCTTTCGCCGCTGAGGCCAGAATCGCGGGACCGCTGACGATCCTCAGATCCTCAACCACTCCGTCAGCGCCGATGCGCGCCTGCAGTATGACCGACCCCTGAACCTTGCTCTGCGGAGTCAGCATCGGATATTCCACGCCCGCCGCCTGGAACTTCTGCTCGCTCGGAATCCGCTCTCTTGCGGATGCGATGGTCACCGCTCCAGCGTTGCGGCCCGGCAGGGTCGACTTCGACTCCACCGGAATCTCAACCTTTATGGAGTTGCTGCCCGGATGCACGGCCTGGTGGTTATCGCCACTCACAACTTCGACATCCAGCGGTGGAACTGCCGTCCGATTAGTTGCCGTGACTGTGGGTTCCGCAGGCGCTGGGACAGCAGTTTTTTCTACCGCGTGCTTCTTAACCGGGCTTGAAGGAGAAGAAGGCGTGTTGGCCGTGTTGGCGCTGGGAGCAACTTCGGTCGAAACCTGCTCGTCGTCGGCTACCTCGTCAGCGCCGAACCAGAAGTGGCGATCCTTTACAAGAATGATGGCGACCGCGATCAGCACGAGGAGAGTTGCCAGCAGCACTTTCTGTTGCTGCCGGTTTCGCTCTGTTCCTCGCATCGAATTTGATCTCTGGCTCAGCATCGCGGTGAAACCGGAAAAGCTTGACGCCGATAGAGTGCTACCAACCCAAATTCGTCGCAATTCCCCATCCGTGCCACCCTATGGCACTTTCTTCCTATGTGCTTGAATTTGCGGCTCAACGAAGCCCCGCTGGGACCGACTGGTGCGCAATTTTCTGCTTCTGCGTTCATGATTTGGCTGACTCAGATTCAGCTTCCCTTAAGGTTTCAGGGCGTATTTTCTTCAACTTACGAGCCAGACAAGGCACAATGTACCCTGCCAGCTGAATCGTGGAGGTTGTATGCGCAGATTCATTCACACCGCCGGGCTTCTCGCTCTCTTACTTTCCCTTCCCGCCTTCGCCCAGCAATACCAGGTTACTGGTCGGATTCCCCTAGAGGGCGACAGCGGATGGGACTACCTTCTCGCCGATCCCGGAAGCGGTCAGCTCTTCGTCTCCCATGGCACCGAGGTGGACGTCATCGACCTGGCTTCCGAGAAACCAACCGCAAAGATTACCGGGATGAAACGCATTCACGGAATCGCCGTCGCGGGCGACCTGAATCGCGGCTTCATCAGCGATGGCGGTGACGACACCGTAGTTATTTTCGATCTCAAGTCGCACGCCATCCTCCAGAAGGTGACGGCAGGCAAGAATCCCGACGGTCTTTTGTACGATCCTTTCAGCAAGCGTGTGTTCGCCTTCAACGGTCGCAGTAATGACACCACCGCAATCGACGCCGCCTCCGGGAAGGTCGCGGGCACCATCCCGCTCGACGGCAAGCCGGAGTTCCCTGCGAGTGACGGCAAGGGCAATGTCTACGTCAACATCGAAGACAAGAACGAGCTTGTCCTGCTCGATCCGCAGGCACTCAAGGTGAAGAAGACCTGGTCGCTCTCGCCCTGTGACGAACCTTCGGGACTCGCACTTGATCCCGACGGTCGGCGTGTCTTCTCAGTATGTTCGAACAAGATAATGACGGTCGCGGATGCGGACTCGGGCAAAGTCGTCGCCACGGTTCCGATCGGCAACGGACCTGACGCCGCCGGATACGATCCCGGCAGCAAACTGGTCTTCTCCTCGAACGGCGAAGGCACCTTGACCGTGATCAGGCAAGAGAGTCCGGACAAGTACACCGTGATGGCCAATGTTCCTACCGAACGCAGCGCCCGCACCATGACCCTCGAGCCCAAGAGTCACAAGATTTACCTGTCAGCGGCTCAACTCGGACCACCGCCCGAAGCGACAGCCGACAACCCGCATCCGCGCCCCAAGATGGTTCCGGGTTCTTTTCATATTCTGATCGTCTCGTCGCAGTAGCGCGGCGGGTCAATCTCGCTTGCAGCTGATATCACGGTGAGATCCTCTCCGCCGCATCGCTGGACCTCGCATCGAATTCACTGTCCTGTAAACTGACGTGTTTACGGTTGGACCGCGTTGCTCCCGCAACGCGGAGCAGGGAGGATGCATGCGTTCGGTCTGGAGACAGGTGTCTTTTGGTGTGATCTTGCTTACAAGTTTTGCGCAAACGAGTTTCGCCCAGAAGGCGTTCACGTGGCAGGAAGTTCGGGACAAGTTTGAAGCGGCAAATCCGACTCTGAAGGCAGGACAATTCAATGTTGACGAGTCGCGGGCACAGGAGATTACCGCTTTTCTACGCCCGAATCCGACATTCACTCTGTCGGTCGATGGGACCCAAATTGCGCCCGATAAAGGCATCTGGCGACCGTTCGCTGGCACCTTTGAGTCGCCCAGCATAAGCTATCTGCATGAACGGCGGCACAAGCGGGAGTTACGCCTGGAGAGCGCGAAAAAGGGGACGCTGATTGCCGAGTCGGGTCAGGCCGACTTGGAGAGAAATATGCTGTTCAACTTGCGGGTCGCATTTGTGCAAACCCTGCAAGCCACGTCGATCTTGCAGCTGGCGAAAGATAATCTCGCCTACTACGACCATGTGCTCGACATCAGCAGGGAGCGGTTCAAGGCAGGTGACCTCGCGCAGATCGATTTCGACCGCCTGGAACTCCAGCGCGTGCAGTACGAATCCGACTTGCAGACTGCGGACGTCGACTTGCGCACGGCAAAGATCCAGCTGCTCACGCTCTTGAATTCCCGAACTCCCATAGATCAGTTTGAAGTGGTTGGGCCGTTTGATTTCAACGACCAACTCATGCCGCGTGACGAGTTCCGGAAGATTGCTCTGGACACGCGACCGGACTTGAAGGCAGCAGTAGAAGCGGTGGACAAAGCCCAAACCGATCACAAGCTGGCGGTTGCCGACGGCTCAACCGATCCGACCTTGAGCGCATGGTATACCCACAACTCATCCAACAATAACCCCTTTGGCATAAATACGCTCGGAGTCAGTGTCGGCGTCCCGTTGCGCGTTTTTGACCGCAATCAGGGCGAGAAGCTTCGCACGCAGCTCGATATCACCCGCAATGAGAGATTGCGCGACGCCGCCGAAGCATTGGTGCTCAGCGATGTGGACTCCAGCCACGCCACACTAGACAGCACACTGGTTCTATTGCGGCCGTACAAGACTAAGTATCTGCAACAGTCCGTTCGGGTCCGAGACACGATTTTGTTTTCTTACCAGCATGGGGGGGCCTCCCTTCTGGATTTCCTGAATGCACAGGCAGAGTACCGCAGTGTGCAGCTGAACTATGTCAGCTTGGTGGGTTCTTACTTGACGGCGGCGGCACAACTGAATATGGCCGTGGGTCGCGAGGTAATCCAATGATCCGTGGCCAGGCCGCGCGGAGCCAGCGGGATCATGCTGGCATAATGCGCTTTCCGCCACCTCCGGGAGTGAATTCCTCGAAAGCGCGATAGGCGGATTCGGGGAAAGAAAACTGCCCGCTGCTGGCCGAAAATCCTCCATCGACCACCAGCGTATGCCCGGTCACAAAACTGGATGCATCGGAAGCGAGAAAAAGCAGCGGCCCGACCAGTTCCTTCGGATCCCCAAGTCTGCCCAGTGCCGATTCAGCGGAAAGATGCTTCTCCAGGCCCATGCCCAGCAGCGGCCCGGTCAGTTCGCTGGGAAACCAGCCCGGCGCAATGGCATTCACCCGCACACGACGGTCACCCCAGCTGCACGCCAGGTTGCGCGTCAGGTTGATCACCGCTGCTTTGGTCGCCTGGTAAGCAGGCGCGGCGTCTCGCCATCCCGCCATTCCCGCAATCGAAGCAATATTGATGATGGACCCGCCCTTGCCGTCCCGCAGCATGGAGGGGGCGAATTCGCGGCAACAGTACCAAACGCCCATCAGGTTGATTTGCACTGTGCGCTCAAACAGATCGTGCGGCACATGCTCCGGCATTATTCCGCCCTCAGCCGCAATGCCCGCATTGTTCACCAGGATATCCGCTCGTCCCCACTTTCCGAGGACCGTCGCGACCATCTGTGCCACCTGCTGAGAGTCGCCTACATCGCAGGCCACCGCCAGCGCTGCACCGCCTTTCTTGCCGATGTTCTGCGCCACTCTCTCCAGCTTGTCTGCGCTCCGCGCCACCACGGCCACCTTCGCACCGGCCTCGGCCAGTGCCTCCGCCATCGTCACGCCCAGGCCGTATGAAGCGCCCGTCACCACCGCGACTTTTCCCGTCAGATCGAACATCGAAGCTTGATGGTTCATATTGCCAATCGCTCCCATGCGAATTTTCAAGCGGCTTACTATACATCGCTGGTCAAAAAGGTCGGCGACTGGAGGGACACACTCGCCCGCTACGACCGGAGAAGCGGCCTACGGCTGGGTATACGTCGATCTCTTCAGAAATTCTCCCTGTCCGGCTTTCCCCTGGAACTTATCGCCTTCGATCACGACTCTGCCACGCGACAGCACCACATCGGGCATGCCCGTTACATGAATTCCTTCGAACATCGAGTAGTCGACGCGCATGTGGTGAGTCTTCGCGCTGATCGTGTGCTTGCGCGCAGGATCAAATACCACGAGATCGGCATCGCTGCCGACGGCCACGGTGCCTTTGCGCGGATACAGTCCAAACAACTTCGCAGGAGTCGTTGAAACCAGCTCCACGAACCGGTTGACGCTGAAACGTCCACCTGCCACACCGCCGGAATAAATCAGGCTCATGCGGTGCTCAACGCCCGGACCGCCGTTCGGTATCTTCGTGAAGTCATCCTTCCCCAGTTCTTTCTGCTCTTTGAAACAGAAGGGACAGTGATCCGTCGACACTACCTGTAGATGGTCCCGCTTCAGGCCGTTCCAGAGTTTTTCCTGATGCCACTTCTCGCGCAAAGGAGGAGTAAAGACATATTTCGCCCCTTCGAACCCGGGCACATCGAAATTGTCGATCGAAAGATATAGATATTGCGGACAAGTTTCCGCATACACCGGCAGTCCGCGATCCCTTGCCTCGCGCACCTTCTCCAGCGCATCGTTGCAACTCAAATGAACGATGTAAACCGGTGCGCCCGCCATCTCCGCCAGCGCAATGGCCCGCGACGTGGCTTCAGCTTCGGCCGTAGTTGGCCGCGTCAGCGCGTGATACTTCGGCGACTTCTTTCCTTCGGCGAGTGCCTGCTGGACGATCACGTCAATCGCGCTGCCGTTCTCCGCATGCATGCAAACCAGCCCGCCGGATTTTCCCGTGCTTTGCAGAGCCTTGAAGATGCTGGCGTCATCGAGCATAAAGACGCCCGGATACGCCATGAATAGCTTGAAACTCGTCACGCCCTCGCGGATCAGCGCATTCATCTCCTGCAGTTGCGCGTCGGCGAGCTCCGTAATGATGCAATGAAACGCATAATCACAAACCGCTTTGCCGGAAGCCTTCTTCATCCACGTATCGAACGCGGTGCGCAGCGTCTGCCCTTTGTATTGGATCGCGAAGTCGATCAGCGTCGTCGTCCCGCCAAACGCCGCTGCTCGCGTGCCAGTCTCAAAGTCGTCGGCGCTCATAGTGCCGCCGAATGGCATATCGAGGTGTGTGTGAACGTCAATTCCACCAGGAAAAACAAACTTCCCACCCGCATCGATCACACGCCCGGCATTTTGCCGCGGCAAATCCTTGCCGATCGCGGTAATTTTTCCATCGTTGATTGCCACATCCGCCGCGGACGTGTCCGTCGCCGTGACCACTCGTCCATTCGCGATGATCGTGTCAAATCCCATCCTCTCCTCCTCCGTGGCGTGAGCTTCTTGTCATTGTCTGGAAGATGTCATCCCGATGCCCCGCGTTTTCACCAGCAGGGCGAGGGATCTCGCGCGAAGCGCCTTCACACTAACCACAATCCTTCTCCGCCCAGCCAGGCCGAGCAGGAATTTTATGCTAAACTGCCGCACTCCGCGCCTCTATTCGCGGAGGCCGCCACAGGAGGCGCCATGCAGTTCGGCATTACCCTGAAACCTGATATTTCCGTGGAACGCATCGTGGGTCTGACCCGCCAGGCGGAGAATGCCGGGTTCGAATACGGCTGGATCTTCGATTCGCACGTTCTGTGGAAGGAGTGCTATCCGCTCCTGACCTTGATGGCCTCCAATACGAAGAAAATGCACCTGGGCCCCTGCGTTACCAATCCGGCTGTCCGCGACATCACGGTCACTGCCAGCCTCTTCGCGACGCTGAATATCATTTCCGGGGGAAGAATGGAGTTGGGCATTGGCCGCGGCGACAGTTCGCGGCGCGTGCTTGGGAAAAAGCCTGTAACCACGGCTCACCTCGAAAACTCAGTACAGACTTTTCGTGCGCTCACCTCGGGACGCGAGGTTGAATACGACGGTCAGACCACGTGCATCCCCTGGGCGCAGAACTCGCCGCGGGTCTGGATCGCCGGTTACGGACCGAAGGTTCTGGAAATGGCAGGACGGGTTGCCGACGGCATCATCCTCCAATTTGCTGATCCCCACCTGATTTCCTGGTGCCTAGGCTTTGTGAGGAAGGGTGCTCAGGCCGCAGGACGCGACCCGCAAAAGATCGAAGTCATGGCCGCAGCGCCGGTGTGGGTGTCAAATGATGTGGAATCGGCGCGGGAGCGCGTGCGCTGGTTTCCCGCGCTGGTGTCGAACCACGTAATGGACATGATCTCGCACCACAATCCCGCGGAATTGCCGGCTGAACTTACGTCCTATGTGCGCAATCGCGGTGGCTACGATTACCAGCAACACTGCGAAGTCGACAGCAGCAACTCGAAATTCGTAACGGACGAAGTCACCGATCGCTTCTGCCTTCTAGGACCGGCGTCTGCTCACCAGGAAAAGCTGCGCGCGTTGGCGAAAGCTGGGGTCACGCAGTTCAATATCTACCTGATGTGCGGAGACGAGGAACAGAATCTTGAGGACTTCAAGAGAGAAGTGATGCCGGCGTTCGTGGGCAAAGCGTGAAGAAGAAATAGCAGACGGCTGGAGTTCACATGGTAAAGGCTCTGGCCTAGTGGTTGTTAGCGTGATGGCGATTCTACGACCGCAATTTTTCCCATGCTTCCTGACACTCAAATTCGAGGAGTGCCCTTCTGTCCTCGCGCCCGGCCAAGTGCGACCGACAAAAAGGCTATTGCTCCAACCAAAGAAAACCCCAGCATCATTAGGAACGACGGGTCATCCAATACATGGGTCGCTCTCGGCAGCATACGACCGAGATCCACACCAAACAAGAAAGCCAGAACTACGGCGGAAGTAATCGCCGAACGAGTTGAGAGCTTAGATCGCCAATCCGGCAGTTGATCAAACATGCTTGGGATTATAGGTCTTTACATGCGTTCTCGGCATAACTGTCGGAATCAGAAGATTACACCGTCTAGGCCACTAATCAGATAGCCTCTGATTCCGGGAGGTGCCCACAGCCGGCGAAATGCCATCTACGACGCTTCTGCCGCCAGTTCTCCCCATGGCGCTAGCTTCATCAGCGCGTAATACGTGACGAACGACACCGCGAATCCTACAAACCACGAATAGTCATACAGCGCTCTCAGCGCCGGAACCTGCAGTCCTACGAGTGCGGTCCCCGCTCCCAGCGCCAGCGCCCCGATCGCTCTCCAGTTGAAGCCTTTGGAGTACTCGTATGCGCCGCCGCGAAGATACAGATCATCCACCATCAGCAACCGTCTGCGAATCACAAAATAATCGCAGATCATGATGCCCGCCACCGGCCCCAGGAATGCCGCATACCCACCGAGCCAGCCGAGAATAAACGTCTTGTAATTCGCCAGCAGCTTCCACGGCATCAGAGCGATGCCCATAAAGCATGTCATGATGCCGCCGATCCGGAAACTGATCTTCTTCGGCCACAGGTTGGAAAAATCGTTGGCCGGCGAAACCACGTTGGCTCCAATATTCACATTGAGCGTCGCCAGCAGAATCGCGAAGAGAGAAATAACCACTGCAATCGGAGAATTGAACCGGCTCAGCAACTGGACTGGATCCCATATGGCTGTCCCATAGATCACAACGGTCGCTGACGTAACCAGGATTCCAATCAGCGAATAAAGCGTCATCGTCGTGGGCAGGGCCAGAGCCTGACCAATAATTTGCTGCCGCTGGCTGCGAGCAAACCGCGTGAAGTCAGGGATGTTCAACGAAACCGTCGCCCAGAAACCCACAGTCGCATTCAACGCCGGAACCAGAAATTTCAGAAAGTCAGAAAAGGTCGCGAACTTGGAAGGAGCCGAGAGCATCGGTCCGAACCCGCCGGCGCTCTTGTACGCCCATCCCAGCAAGAGCAGTCCGACCGCCAGCAAAACCGGCGCGCTGATGCCCTGCAGAAAGCGGATGTACTCGATCCCCTTAAGGATCACCGCCAGATTGATCAGCCAGAACGCTACAAAGCAGATTGCCGTGGCATGCGGAAACTGCTTCCAGCCGGGCGCAAGCGTAGAAATCAGCGTGCTGATCGCCTCGCCCCCGATCCACGTCTGAATGCCGAACCACCCGCACGCCACCAGCGCGCGCAGCACCGCCGCCACATTTGCCCCGAGAACTCCGAATGACGCGCGCGCCAGCACCGGGAAGGGAACACCGTATCTGGCTCCCGGATGCGAATTCAGCAGCATCGGAATCAGCACAATCGTGTTGCCCAGAAATACCGTCGTCACTGCCTGCCGCCAGTTCATTCCACCCTGGATCAGGCTCGCCGCCAGCATGTAAGTGAGAATGTTCACCGACATCGAGATCCACAGCGCCGCGTAGTTGTACGTCCCCCACGTACGTCGCCCTTCGCCCGCGGGGGCTAGGTCTTCGTTGTAGAGAGAACTCGACCTTATCCTCGAGTGAACGTCAGACGCGGTTGATGCGGATTTTGATGTCATAGTTAGTTGGAGTGCGACACCCGACAAGCGTGGTTAGCAAATCTTTGGGACTGACTTTGTTCCGCCTGCCGCCTTAGTCCGCGGCCGCTGCCGATCCGGTTTGCGCCGTCAACGGACCGTACGTCTCTGGCCGCCGGTCACGGAAGAATTGCCACACCCTGCGCACTTCCTCGATCATGTCGAGATCCAGATCGGCAACTATCACCTCGTCCTTGTCGCGGCTCGCCTGCGCGACGATCTTTCCCCGCGGATTGCAGAAGTAGCTCTTGCCGTAAAATTCGCCGATACTCCACGGCTTCTCGGTGCCCACGCGGTTGATTGCGCCGACGAAGTATCCGTTCGCCACGGCATGCGCGGGCTGCTCGAGCTCCCAGAGGTATTCGGACAGCCCTGCAACCGTTGCGGAAGGATTGAATACAATCTCCGCACCGTTCAGCCCCAGAACCCGCGCCCCTTCCGGAAAGTGGCGGTCGTAGCAGATGTAAACGCCGACTCGTGCGTACTTGGTCTCAAACACCGGATATCCGAGATCGCCCGGCGTGAAATAAAACTTCTCCCAAAATCCGGGATGGCAATGCGGAATGTGGTGCTTGCGATATTTGCCCAGGTACCGCCCGTCCGCATCGATCACGGCCGCAGTGTTGAAATAAACTCCCGGCATCTGCTCTTCGTAGATCGGGATCACCATTACCATCCGGTGCTTCGCGGCCAGTTTCTGCATGAGCTTGGTCGTCGGACCATCCGGAATCCGCTCTGTCAGTTCGTACCATTTCGCATCCTGCTCCGCGCAAAAATAAGGACCGTAGAAAAGTTCCTGCAGGCACAGAACCTGAACTTTCTTCTTCGCCGCATGTTCGATCATCTTCAGGTGCTTGTCGAGCATCGCTTTCTTGATTTGGGGAAGAGGACGGTCATTGCTGCCAGGCGTGCTGGCCTGGATCAAACCGCAGCGAACAGTTCGGGGCATGGGTTACCTCCGTCGGGGCAATATAGCAAAAAAGCTGGGGATCTGCGCGGGAAGCGAAGCGTGGGAAGGTTCCCTTGGCGATAGTCGCTCGTCGTTGGTCCTTCGTCCCTTTGTCTCCGCCACTCGTTCGCCCGACTGACGCGTCCGACGAAGGCCCAACGACGAAGGCCCAACGACGAAGGCCCAACGACCAACCTCACTGCATTCCCAGTGACGCCGCTACGCTCTTCTTATATTCGCGCGCCTTCTGGATCACCGCCGGTTCTTCGATCGTCAGCAGCTTGCGATCACGCATCACCACGCGCCCGCCAATCACCACCGTCTCTACATCGCTCGCCTTCAGTGCATAAGCCAGCTGTGCGTAGATGTCGTACATCGGCACAGCATTCGGCGCGTCCAGGCTGATCAAGACCAGGTCAGCCTTCTTGCCCGCTTCGAGCGACCCGATCGTCTTTTCCATGTGCAACGCCCTCGCCCCATCGATCGTCGCCATCTCGACGACCGCTTTCGCGTTCAAGCGCCAGCGGATCCATCTTGCTGATCTTCGCCAGCTTGGCCGCCAGATCCATCTCTTCCATCAGGTCCAGGTCGTTATTACTGCCCGCAGGCCCATCCGTGCCCAGCCCCACTGCGATGCCCGCCGCTCGCATCTCCGGCACCGGCGAGACGCCGCTCGCGATCATCATGTTGCTCGAAGGGTTGTGTACGCAGCCCACGTGCTGCTTGGCCAGAATCTTGCGGTCCGCCTCGTCCACGAAAATGCAGTGTGCCGCCAGCACGTCTGGTCCGAGCACGCCAATCTTGTCGAGATACTGCACCGGCGACATCCCGTTCTGTTTCTCGCTGTCCTCCCATTCTTTCTTCATCTCGGCGACATGAATCAGAATCGGAGCGTGATATTTTCTCGCCAGGGCGGCAGCGTCCTGAAGCGTCTTCTGTGAGCAGGTATAGATCGAATGTGGTGCGGGTGCCGCCTGAATCAGCGGATCGCCCTGCCATTTCTTGAGGAACTTCTCCGTGTAGACCAGCATGGCGGCGTTGGTCTTGTTGTCCGGCGCCGGAAAATCGATGAACGTCTCGCCCAGCACGCCTCGCATTCCGGCAGCCTTCGTCTCCTCCGCCACCGCATCTTCGAAGTAGTACATATCGGCGAAGGTCGTAACCCCGGAGCGAATCTGCTCGGCGGCCGCCAGCTGCGTTCCCCAGCGCACGAATTCCTCGTTAACGTTTTTCGCTTCGGCGGGAAAGATGTACTTGTACAGCCAGTCGTTGAGCGTGACATCGTCGTGCAACCCGCGAAACAGGGTCATGGGCACGTGAGTGTGGCCGTTGATGAACCCGGGCAGAACCAGTTTGCCCTTCGCGTCAATCGTCCGCGCGGCCTGATACTTGCTTTCCAACTCGCTGCGTGGTCCGACCGCAACAATCAAATCGCCCCTCACCACGATCGCGCCGTCGTCCTGAATCGTGCGTGCCTCGTTCATGGTCACGACGGTTCCGCCGCTGACGATCAAATCCACTTTCTCCTTTGGACTCTGACCCCAAGTGGAACCTGTGAAAAGTAATGGAAAGACACAAAACAAGAGATTCAAAGACAACCGACGAAGTTTGGAGGGCATTTCGGTCCTGTGTGTCTGATGAGATTTCAGATAGCCGCCCATCTCGAGCGACCAGACATAATGACACAAACGCAGGGACGAACCTGTATGGAGTCGGATGAAGTCTGATGTGGAAGCGGATCAAAAGCCGGGTCGACCGGATTCCAGCAAAGCCGGTTTTACTTGGTGTTTCCGAATGTCGCCAACCGCCGGGCGTGGAGGTCCGAGACGTCCTGGTTGTCGGCCTTGAGGGCAGCTTCTTCCTCTGCCCAGCCGCGCGATTCGGTGGACGCCAGTTTTTTCAGAAGCTGGGGAGCGCAGAACAAACAGCAGAAACCCGAAACGTTCTGCTCCTGTTGCTGTTCCTCAGTGCGGAACTCATAGTGGAAGGCGGGAGCCTTCGACAGGCAAAGATTGCACAATTTTGGTGTGTCGTGAAGAAACGGCTCAAACGCCCGGAAAGACACTTTCCCATTCATAATCACCTCGTGGTCGCAACGCCCTACTACCTACTCCTTGGCGCTTCTCCGCCAGATCGGCTGTTCAGGATTCCAGCAGTGCACTTCCTTTTGGAAATCCACCGACGGCTTTGCCGCGTTAGCGGAGGGCTTCTGGGCTGCCGCTTCGGTGCGCTCGGTCAAACATTGTTCGACCTTCTCCCGGACGTTGCTGTCTTTCATCAAGCCCAGCAGTTCTGCCCGGTGCATTCCGTCGAGTCCCTCGATCAATGGGCACTTCAGCAGGTCTTCAGCTTTCATCGCTTCCCCCAACACGGGCGCGCACCCGTTTCTGGCCGTCGCCCCTTCACCTCTACTACTAACTCTCACACAGAACACGCGGCAGTGATTCGAACCACACTCGCCCGTGATCTAGGTCACACTCTGTGCTGGCAACTGCGCGACATCCCATGTACCGCTCACCAGGTACTCATCGATCGATTTAGCTGCCCGTCGTCCGGCTCCCATCGCCAGAATAACGGTTGCGCTCCCGGTCACAATGTCGCCGCCCGCAAAAACTCCCTTTCGCGACGTGCGCTGCGTCGTCGAATCGGCGTCAATGTATCCCCATTTGTTCGTCTTGAGGCCAGGCGTCGTGCTCTGAACGATTGGATTTGCGCTGGTGCCAATCGCAATCACTGCCACCGAGAGCGGAATTTCAAATTCGGAACCCGCGATCGGCAGCGGCTTTCTGCGTCCGGAAGCGTCTGGTTCGCCAAGTTCCATGCGCATGCAGCGAACAGCGTTCAGCCAGCCTTTCCCGTCCGAAAGAAACTCGATGGGATTGGTCAGCACCTGCACATCGATCCCTTCCTGCTTGGCGTGCTTCACCTCTTCAATCCGTGCCGGCATTTCCGCTTCACTGCGCCGGTAGAGGATGTATGCGTTGCGCGCGCCCAGCCGTCGTGCTGAGCGGATCGCATCCAACGCCGTGTTTCCGCCGCCGATCACGGCCACATCCTTGTTGCGAAAATCGACGATGGGCTCGTCGAAACGTGGAAACTCGTAGGCATGCATCAGATTGATCCGAGTGAGGAACTCATTCGCCGAATAAACGCCGTTCAGGTGCTCACCCGGAATGTTCATGAATACCGGTAGCCCCGCACCGGTACCGATGAACACTGCGTCGAACCCTTCCTCCTCGAAGAGTTCATCGATGGTCACCGTTCTGCCGACCACCACGTCCGTCTCGAACTCCACTCCCATCGCCCGCATGTAGTCGACTTGCTCGCGGATGATCTTCTTGGGAAGGCGAAACTCCGGGATGCCGTAGATCAGAACTCCGCCCACTTCATGCAGCGCCTCAAACACGCGTACCTGATGTCCCTTCTGCACCAGATCGCCGGCGGCGGTCAGACCCGACGGGCCGCTTCCCACGATCGCCACCTTCTTCCCGGTGGGCGGAGCCTTGCGGACACTCCCCATGTCCAAGTGTTGCTGCTCGTAGTCCGCGACGAAGCGCTCCAGATACCCAATGCCTAGTGACTCCACTTTCTTGTGCATCAGGCAACTGCCTTCGCAGTGATCTTCCTGAGGGCACACCCTCCCGGTGACCGCCGGCAGCACATTGTCTTCCCGTATCTTGGCCGCCGCTCCCAGGAAGTCGCCGAGCACAATCAATTCCACAAACTCGCGCACCTTCACGCCCACCGGACAATTGTTTGTGCATGTAGGCTTGGCACACTGTAAACAACGCAGCGCTTCCTGCCGCGCCAGTTCAGGTGAGTATCCCAGGTTAACTTCCGTGAAGTTGAGAACCCGCAACTCCGGAGCCTGCTCCGGCATGTGCTGCCGCGGAACCTTCATGCGCTCTTTGGGTGAAAGAGGATTGGCCGAGGTCTTGGTTGGCGCGGCCATTATTCCCCTCCTTTAACCGGGCAAGGATCGCCGCCCGCCCGCACCAGTTCCAGCTGCGAGTCGGCATCATGCTGGAACTCAGCCATCGACTTCCGCTCCGCCTCGCGATACATCGAGTTGCGCTGTATCAATACTTCAAAGTTCACTCGATGCGCCTCGAATTCAGGCCCATCAACGCACGCGAATTCGCTCTTGCCGTCGATCAGAACCCGGCACCCGCCGCACATGCCAGTGCCGTCGATCATGATCGGGTTCAGGCTCACAATCGTCCGGATGTTTTCTTTGAGGGTGATGTCAGCCACGGCCTTCATCATGGGAATCGGGCCGACGGCCAGCACCAGGTCAATGCGCGTTCCGTTTTCGATAAGCTGGCGGAGCTTGTCGGTGACGAAGCCCTTGTCCGCGTAGCTCCCGTCGTCGGTCGTCACCATCAGCACGTCGCTGACTTCGCGCATCTCGTGCTCCAGGATGACCAAATCTTTGTTGCGGGCTCCCACGATCGAAATCACACGATTCCCGGCCTGCTTTAGGGCTGCTGCGGTGGGGTAGGCCATGGCGGTTCCAACTCCGCCTCCCATCACGACCACTGTGCCAAACTCCTCGATTTCCGAGGGTTTACCCAGCGGCCCGACCACGTCCATGATGCTCTCGCCCGAAGTGAGCGAGTTGAGCAGGTGCGTGGTCTTGCCGACCGACTGCACCACGATGTTGATCGTGCCCCGCTCCGGATCGGAGCGCTCAATAGTCAGAGGAATCCGTTCACCCTGCTCGTAGAGTCGCAGGATCACGAATTGTCCTGGTCTGTGCTTGCGGGCTATGCGGCGTGCTTCGATGACGAAGCGCTTGATTCCAGGGGCTATGAACTCTGCGTTAGCTATCTTGAACACGTTTGTCCCGTAGAAATCTCTACCCTGATTCTCCGGGACTCCCTGTCCATCGGGCTGTGACACGGATCACCCACGACACGGAGCGGTATCACCGCCTCCCCGAGTTGTCATCCCTAGCGAGGAGTTCTTGTTTTTTCCGAGCGAGGGACCTGGGCGCGCCGCGTCGGGCGCGAAGGCGCACAAATCACGCGTTTTTGGCGCGCTTCCTTATCGATTCTTCCTCCTGGGGGGAGGAGCTGTGTTGCATCTAGCTTTCTTGCGGCTTGAAAATCAATCCGCAGCTGGTCTTCCCGTTCATTACCACGGTAAGGGGTGCATCAAATTGCAGATGGCGGACGCACCCGCGTTCTTCAACCGCCTGGCGCGAGGATAGCCAGGTCCAGTCGACAAAACCTTCCCCAACGTCAGGATTGACCGTGAAATACCCGACCTGAAATGCCGCCAGATTCTGAAAGAAATGACTGCCCTGGGAGGGCGTGATGCGGAAGTCACGAAAGCCGGTCTCAACGATGACACGTGCCGCGGAAATCTCGTCCCATTCCACGGGAATACCGAGCCACGGCTCCGTCGATCCCCAACGGCCCACGCCGATCAGCAGGTAGGGAAGGCCTTTTTCCGCGAGCTTTGCGTTGAGGTGCGCCACGTCTTTGGCGACCTCCTGACTCCTCCCCCGTTCAAAACGGTGAAAATCAACTACGACAACGTCACGCAGGTTCCCGATCCGCCCATTCCCCAGCACCTGGGAACTCTGGCAGACTAGCTTCGCCGGATCTACCTCCTCCAGGCGAAGCTCCTCGCCTTCGCGTGACAGCACCAGCGGACGAATTTGCAGAAATCCAAACTCAGCCATCTCGCCTGCGCGATTAGGCATGCGCGCCGCAAACTCGATTTCCACTGGCCTCCCGAATGCGTCCTCGCCTACCTTCGTGAGCAGATCCAGAATCTCGGCCAGCGGAAAAGTGTCATGCTTCAGGATTGGCGCAAAACTCACCACGCGGACGCCAGGCCTGCTGACCCCGTCGTAGACAACGTGGTTGTCAGCCGAGTAAGTGGAAGCCACATGTTGCAAAGTCCCGTCCTGTTCCGCCGCGTCCAGTCCAAATCGCGCCTCTCGAAGATCCGCCACCGGGTCTTGATCATGGCCCGGTCCGTGATTCAGTTCAAGCGCCCAGAACTCCGACTGGGAGTTAGTCAAAATGTCTTCCACGGATGAGAACTGCAAGATGTGCCGCGGATATCGTGGGCAGAACGTCAAGCACCTGCCGCCCGAGACGACCGCGCGTCCCAGTCCCAGGGCCACTGCTGCGATCCCATCTTCATATTTCATCGGCGCAACCGGGTAGAAGTTGTGCGACCGCACAACGCCCGAGAAGTCCGGATAGAACCGTTTGTGGTGATTGGCTCCCACCACTTGCTGGAGAATCACCGCCATCTTCTCCTCTTCCAGCCTATAGGGGGTCGCCCTCACATACGCCTTCGCGTGCTGGCTGAAAGTGGAGGCGTAGACGCGCTTGATCGCCTCCATCAGACGCTCCAGGCGCACCGACAGATCAACGCGTCGATTCGGGAGCATGAAGGTCTCGTACACGCCCGTGAAGGGCTGGTATTGCGAGTCCTCGAGCAGGCTGGACGAGCGCACCGCCAGCGGATAATGCACCTCGGCCAGAAATTCGAGCAGGCAGTCGCGCAACCACGCGGGCAATGACGCCGCCATGAACCGCCGCACAATCTCGGCGTCATTGGTGCTGTTGATCGCGAAATCCAGCAGATTGTTCTCGGTCAGGAACCGGTCAAACAGGTCCGTGGCCAGGACCACGCTCGGCGGCACGCTGATCCGCACACCCGGAAACCGTGCTTCGATCCTGTTGGTATGAAGTAAGTGGCGGACGAACGCTAGCCCTCGCGCCTTGCCGCCCAGCGAACCTCCGCCGATCCTCAGGAAGAAGCCGTCGCTCGACCTGAGCGTTGAAGGGCTAAAGTCGCCGATAAGAACGTGGCTCTGCTCGCGGCGATACTCTGTGATCGATTCGATCAAATCCCGCCGGAGATCCTCATGCGTGGCGAAGTCAGACACTTTGCGCGGCCTGAGCTTCTGCGCCAGTACAAATTCGGTTCGCGCCATCAGCCAGTGGGAAAAATGATTGCTCTGGCCATGAAACGCGATGCTTTCCGACGGAACTTCCTGTAGCAGCTTCTCAAGATCGCTCAGGTCACTTGCCCGCGCTACCTCCGTGTTGTCGGGCAGACGAAACACGAAGTCGCCAAAACCGAATTGCTCGGTCAGGAGTCTCCGCAATTCGCCCAGCAGCGTCGGCGAGCGTTTCTGCAGAAACGAATACCCTTCCGCAAACGCCCGCTCCCGGAACGCGGTCCTGCTGGTCTGAAGCACGATCGGAACATCCGGCACATAGCTTCGAATCATGCGAGCCAGGTCGAAACCGGCATCCGCACTCAACTCCCCGCCGCGTGGAAACTCAACGTCAGACACCACGCCCAGCAAATATTGCCGGTACTTCAGGGCCTGCGCCGCTGCATCTTCGTAATTCGAGCACAACAGGATCTTGGGCCGGGCCCGCATCCGGAGCAGCTTGTGCGCGACATTCAGCCCTTCGCTGATCAGCCGCCGCGACTGCGTGATCATCTCCGTATAGATCACTGGCAGGAACGACGAGTAATAGCGGATGTTGTCCTCTACCACCAGGATTACCGGCACCCCGATCGCCGCCGTGTCATGCTGCACGTTGCGCTTATCTTCCACATACTTCACAATCGCAACCAGCATGCGGACATTCCCCTGCCACAGGAAGACCCGCTCAATGTCTGACGCTGGATTTCGAGCCACGAAATTCTTGAGTTCGCGATAGTCATACGCCAGCACCACTACCGGAACGTCGAGTCCCGCATTTCGCACCTCGCGGGCGAGCCGCGCGGCATCCATGTCGCCCACTTCAAGATTCGTGACGATCAGATTGAACCGCGGCTGGGAGCGCGCTAGGGCAATAGCCTCGGCCCCGGTCGAGACCTGGGTAATTCCGGGTATCTGCTGCAGGTTGAGTTCGAGCGACTCACCGATCAGCAGTTCGTTGAGGCGCCCGTCTTCGCGAAGGATGAAGGAGTCGTACAGACTGGATACCAGCAGGATGTCGTGCACGCGGAAGGGCATCAGGTTCTCGAACCCTTCGAAGAGCCGTTCGACATCCACTGCTACATCGGGCGCATGCCGCGTTTCCATCGCGCAATTCCTGGCTGGCAAGATGGTTCAGAATCCGGCTATATATAAAGATAGGCGGGGAGGACTGGGTCCGCCCCGCCACAATCACCGCACGAGTCAAATTGCCTAGACGAGGCCTTGATCCAGCATCGAATTGGCAACCTTCAGGAATCCGGCGATGTTGGCGCCGTTCACCAGATTGCCAGGCGTTCCGTAGGTCGCTGCCGTCTCGAAGCAGTTCCTGTGGATGGCGATCATGATCTTGTGCAGCCGATCGTCCACCTCTTCCCGCGTCCAGGAGATCCGCATGCTGTTCTGCGCCATCTCCAGACCGGACGTTGCCACGCCACCCGCGTTCGCGGCCTTGGCAGGTCCGTACAGGATTCCCGCATCCAGGAACAGTTTCGTCGCTTCCAGGGTGCTCGGCATGTTCGCGCCTTCTGCCACAACCTTGATCCCGTTCTTGATCAAGTTTGCAGCGTCCTTGGCGTTGATCTCGTTCTGCGTCGCACTCGGGAACGCGCAATCCGCCTTGATGTTCCAAAGCGGGTTGTAGTCGGACTTGATGTCCGTGGGCATGAAGATCGCTTTCTTGAATTTCTCTGCATACTCGCGAATCCTGCCACGCCGCACGTTCTTCAGTTCGATGATCCACGCCAGCTTCTCGCGATCGATGCCGTCCGGATCGAAGATCACGCCGTCCGAATCCGAAACCGTAAGCGGCTTCGCTCCCAGGTCAAGCAGCTTCTCCACTGTGTATTGCGAAACGTTTCCGCTTCCCGATACCAGGCAGAGCTTGCCATCGAGCGAGTCCTTCCTGCTCTTCAGCATCTCGGACGCGAAGTACACGCAGCCATAGCCGGTAGCCTCGGGACGAATCAGGGAGCCGCCCCAGTTCAGGCCCTTGCCGGTCAGCACGCCAGTGAACTCATTGGCCAGCCGCTTGTATTGACCGAACAGGAAGCCGATCTCCCGTCCGCCTACGCCGATATCGCCCGCGGGTACATCCGTGTCCGGCCCGATATGCCGGTACAGCTCCGTCATGAAGCTCTGGCAGAAACGCATGACCTCGTTGTCGCTCTTTCCTTTCGGATCGAAATCCGATCCGCCTTTTCCGCCGCCCATCGGAAGGGTCGTCAACGAATTCTTGAATACCTGCTCAAATGCCAAAAATTTCAGGATGCCGAGCGTAACCGACGGATGGAAGCGCAGGCCGCCCTTGTAGGGGCCAATCGCGCTGTTCATCTCGATACGGAATCCGCGATTGACCTGGATCTTTCCCTGGTCGTCAAACCACGGAACGCGGAACATGATGACCCGCTCGGGCTCAACAATCCGCTCGAGGATGCGGGCTTCTCTGTACTCCGAATGTTTCTCCAGTACCAGTTTCAACGAATCGAATACTTCTCGAACGGCTTGGTGAAACTCCGGCTCTGCGGGGTTCTTGGCCTTCACCAGGGTCATGACTTCTTCAATGTACGTGGCCGGAGCCTTCACTCCCGGCGGATTCAACACACTTGTATTCATAAGCTGCCTCCAATTTGTAGGGGATTAGTGCTGCAGACCGATAACGGCTTTAACGCATTGAGGAACAGGGGACTCAACGCTTCATTTAAGGCCGGGACATCGAGTTTGGCGGTGACTGGCATCACCCGCACCCGTGACGCTTGTACCTTGGCCACGAACTGGCAGAGAAGGGACGCGCCGATTATAGGAGCTTTTTCAAGCAGTTTCGAGCGATTTCGACTGGACGCCAGCTTGCTCGTCTTCCTCATCGCGGCGCAAGCTTGTCAAGATTGTCATCGCAAGCCGTGCCAGGTAACCTTTCGTGGGAGGGCACGACTTTAGTCGTGCCGATGGCGAATCAATTTCCGAGGGCTTTAGCCTCTGAGGCAAGAAGTGCGTGTCAACGCGAGCCCGGTGTAAAAGATTGTCATCCCGAGCGAAGTGCGAACGTCGCCCAGCGAGGTTCGCATACAGTCGAGGGATCTGCATTTCTATGACGCTTTGGAATTGCCGCAGGTAAACACGCTTCGGCGATGACCAGCAAAGGGCGCACCAGTCATAGTGCGGCCACCCGGCGTTGGATCAGCAGAAAATAACCGGCCAGCAGGATCAGCAGGAATCCGTTTACGCTCAGCACAACCGGCGCCGTAAACACCGGCACGAGCCATCCCGATAACAGATTCCCCATGGGCATGCCGCCGCGGAAGGCGAAGTTGTACACGCTCATCACGCGCCCGCGCATTTCGTTGGTGGTGATCAACTGCACCAGCGAATTCACCGTCGCGAATACGGCCATCATCGACGCGCCCACTAGCACCAGCATAACCCGGCTCACCGGCAATGATTTGGAAAGAGCGAACCCCGCGATCCCGGTGCCCAGGCAAATCAGTGCTCCCAGCGCGATGCGCCCTTTCCGCCTGATATTGCCCAGCCCCGCGATGGTCAGCGAGCCGACAATCGAACCCAGACCCATGAGTGCCAGCAGGTTGCCGTAGGTTTCCGGGCCGCGATGGAAAATGTCCTTCACGAAGACGGGAAGGTAAGGTGCGCATGGGCATGCTCAGGGCTGTCATGCAGAAGGCCAGAATGATCAGCGCCTCCATCGAGCTCTGCTTGCGGGCGAACGGATGCCCTGCTTCAGGCTGTTCAACATCGACTCGGTGGTCTTCTGCGGCTGGAAGCGCGTGCGTGATGATCGAGAGCGAAATGATCGGTGCCAGAAAGGAAACCGCATTCAGCCCGAAACACCACTTCTCCCCCAGTTTCGCCAAGGCTTGCCCGGCCAGCACCGGACCGACCATGACCGCCACGTTGAACTGGATGGAATTCAGGGCGATCGCGTTGGGCATGTCCTCCTTACTCGACCAGCGTTGGGAATCAGCGCCTGGTAGGCGGGCCCGCCAAACGCCTGCGCGAAACCGGAAACGAAGGATAGGCAAAGAATGTGCCAGACATGCACCAGTCCGGTCGCGACCAGAATGGTGAGCACACCCGCGCTCGCCATCTGCACATATTGGGAGGCCAGCAGGATCTTGCGTCGCTCGATGCGATCGGCGACCACGCCGCCGATCAGGGAGAACAGAAAGATGGGGATGCCGCCGAGAAACTGATCGAGTGCCAAGCAGGAAGGCCGAGTGGCTAAGACGATAGAATCAGCCAGCCCTGCGCCACGATCTGCATCCAGGTGCCGATGCTGGAGGTGCAGGCGCCAATCCACATGAGGCGGAAGTCGCGATATTGAAATGCTTTGAAGACACGGCCAATCACCTCAGGCTCTCCCAGACTCCGAATCAGCCTAACATGCTGGCTGCATGTGGATGGCGCTCGGGCAGAATATCAATCCTATCCGCGCCTGGACATTCGCTTATATTGGGCAGATGCAGGCGGACGATCAGGGTGGGGTTGCTCGTGGTGTCCGGCTTCAGACTCCAGGATTTACTGCCATCGGCATTTTCCTCTTTTTTGGCGCCGTCATGGCTAGCCTGGCAGCAACTACTTTGCTCTGGCGAGGCACAGCTCTCGATCGGGTCTGGGCTCTCAATCCGACCGCATACAAGCAGCTTGCGCCCTTGGGACGTCCGGTTGGGATCCTCTTCCTTCTGCTCGGCTCAGCCCTCACCACGGCAGGAATCGGATGGTTTCGACGCCGCCTTTGGGGATGGAGAATCGCAGTCGTGATCATCGCGACACAGGTGCTCGGTGATATCGTCAACGGCGTCCGAGGTGATTTGGTGCGTGGCGGGATCGGCGTCATCATTGCGGGCGCCTTGTTGCTGTTTCTCTTGAGGCCTAAGATCAGAGCTGTCTTTGTCTAGAATCCTGCCGTGTCTAAGAATCCTGCCGTGAAGAATTTACATGCACATAGCCCACGAGTGCAGGCCCTACTGCTTTACCCGGAAGACCACGTTGCTCACGAGCGTGCCGTGAGGGGTTTTCACTTCGACCTTGCCTGTCGTCGCGCCGCTGGGAACGTCGGTTGTGATTTCAGATTTCGACACCACCTTGAACGTCGCTTCCGTCCCGTGAAAGCTCACACTGCTTGCACCGGTCAAATCGGTGCCGAGAACTTTGACCGTCGCCCCGATCTTGCCGGAGGTAGGGAGTGTTTCCACAAACGGTTGCAGCCCTCCCGATAAGCTGAAGAACGTGCCAATGCTGTCTTTGTTTGGTCCGCCCAAGATCGTCGTCCCGTAGAAACTCCCGCTGGTGGCTTGCACAAGTCCGGCGGAAGGGTATCCGCCGTCCGTACGGTGGAAGCTGTGCAGGGTTGTTAGTTCCCCCTTTGGGGTAATTCTGAAGACGGTGCCACAGCCATCGCTGCAGTTGCCGTTGGCACCCTCCGATGCCGTCCCGTACATGTTCCCATCCGTGCCCTGCACAAGCCCGCCGGGGTCTCGGCCGTCAGTGCCGTCGAAGCTATGCAATGTCGTGAACGTGCCGTTTGAATCGATCTTGAAGACCGTGCCGCAGTCACAGTTATTGGCACCGCCCTGGTCCGTTGTCCCGTAGAAGCTTCCTCCCGCGGCCTGCACCAAGAGGGTGGTAGGGTATGCGCCGTCAGTGCCGTCGAAGCTGTGCAATGTCGTGAACGTGCCGTTTGAATCGATCTTGAAGACCGTGCCATGCTCGCCGGCCCCGCCGACCTGCGTTGTTCCGTAGAAGATTCCATCGGTGCCTTGCACGAGTCCCGCTAGAGGGCTGGCGCCGTCAGTGTTGTCGAAGCTGTGCAACGTGGTCACTGCGCCCCTGGGTGTCATCCTAAAGACGATGCCGAAGTAGCGATTCGCCCCTCCCGACGAAGTCGTTCCGTAAAAGTTCCCGTCTGTACCTTGAACTAGCCCGGCGAAAGGGAAGGCGCCGTCGGCGCCATTGAAGCTATGCAGAGTGGTCAACTTGCCACCTTCAGTGATTTTGAAGACTGTGCCATAGTTGCTGGCGCCGCCATAGGCCGTAGTCCCGTAGAAGTCCCCGTTGGTAGCTTGCACCAGGGCGGTAGGGGAATCGCCGTCAGCGCAGTTGGGATGGGGGCAGAAGTCGTATAGCGTGGTCAATGTACCCCCAGCGGTGAGTTTGAACACAGTTCCACAAGTGCCCCCTGGGGGGTTGCAGACGGGCCCGCCGCCGGATGTGGCGTAGAAGTTTCCGTCAAGTCCCTGAACGAGGGGTACTCCTGGGGCGACACCATTGGCTCCACCGAAACTCGCGATAGTCTTGAAGATGATTTTCGTTGGGGTCTGCGCCGGGGACGCAATCGCCGTCACGGCACAAAGCAGAAACATCGCGCTCGACTTTTTCCATGCCTTGAATTTCGTCATCGGAATCCTCCGTGGTGCGAGGTCAGAATCGTCGCACCTGCAAAACTCGCATGGGAAACGTGCCTTACCACCCGCAGCCTTTTAATATTAGGAAGTTCAAAATCACTTCCTCACTCGAAACACGACGTTGCTCACGAGCGTGCCGTGCGGCGTCTTCACTTCGACCTTGCCCGTGGTCGCGCCGGTCGGAACCTCGGTCGTGATTTCTGACTTGGAAACAACTTTGAACTTCGCTTCCGTTCCGTGAAAGCTGACGCTGGTTGCGCCGGTCAGATCGGTGCCGAGAACTTTGACCGTCGCCCCGATTTTGCCGGAGGGGGGTAATGTCTCGACGAATGGGCCGAGGTCGGTTGACAGCTTGTAGACTGTGCCGACGCCGCCTGATCCCCCCCAAGCCGTCACACCGTAGAAGCTCCCGTTTGTGGCTTGTACAAGCCCGGCAGTTGGCCGATTACCGCTATTGACGTCGAATTTATGCAACGTGGTCAGTGCACCGCCAGTGGTCATTATGAAAACCGTCCCATAGCCGCCGATGCCGCGACTGAAAGTCGTCCCAAAGAGGCTGCCATCGGTTCCCTGAATCAGTGGGCTTTCAGGGGAGCTGCCATCTGCCCCGCCAAATCTGTGCAGCGTGGTGAATACTCCCTTGGCGCCGATCTTGAAAACCGTGCCGCAGCCAAACTGGAAAGGGCACGAATGGTTGCTGCCACCACTTTCCGCCGTCCCGTAGAATGTCCCATCAGCGGCCCGCACCAGCCCGACGGGGTTGGCGCCCTCCGTCAAATCGAAATTGTGCAGCGTCGTGAACCTACCTTCCGCAGTGATCTTGAAGACCGTGCCACAGCCGCCCGTACAGCTGTTGCTTGTCCCGCCATTGAGTGTCGTCCCATAGAAAAGGCCATCAGTTTCAAGAAACAACCTGCCGTCAGGATCCACGCCATCTGTACCGTCAAAACTGTGGAGCGTGGTCAGTTTGCCTCCGGCGGTAATTTTGAAGACTGTCCCACAACCGCCGGTGCAGGCTCGGCTAGTTCCTCCGAGCGCAGTTGTGCCGTATAAGCTGCCATCAATCGACTGCACCAGTCCCCACGACGGGCTAGACCCATCGGTGCAGTCAGGAAAATCTCGGCAAAAGCTGTAAACAGTGGTCAGCGCCCCATCGGGAGTGATTTTGAAAACCGTGCCGCAGCCCAGTGCCGAAACGCAGTTGGCTCCGCCCGAGACCGTTGTCCCATAGAAGTTGCCATCGCTACTTAGTACCAGTCCGTTTGGTATCGCGCCGTCAGCACACACCGTTCCCGGTTCGCAAAAGGTGTGTAGCGTTGTGAGTTCGCCTCCAGTTGTAATTTTGAAAACCGTGCCAACAAAAGCATTGCCGACGCCGCCTTCGGAGGCTGTCCCGTACAAGCGACCGTCGAGGCCCTGAACGAGGGTCATGCTAGGGTAAGCCCCGTTGCTCCTGTTGAAGTTCACCAGAGTCTTGAAGGTCACTTTCGTCGGCGTCTGTGCCGGGAGAGCTATCGTCGTTGCACCGCAAAACAGAATTACGGCGCATGTCGTTTTCCATGCCTTGAACTTGTTCATCGGAATTGGCCTTTCGCCAAAACGTAGTTGTAGTTTTGAGTGAACAGCGAAGAAGGAAGCGAGCTTGGCATGTGTCACCGAATGCTGCTTGGCTCGAACTGGGGCCCAGTGACCGTTAACCCGGAGTGGTACTACGAGAGCGTGCGTAACAGGGGAACGCAGGCGTGCAAGAGACGTTCAGAACACTAGGCTGAAAACCAGGACTCTCACAATGGCACGTTGGTGGTGCGAAAGATTTGTCACACCACCCGGCGGGTGGCGGGGTGTCCCGCACAACGCGGTGTGCGTTGTGTGGGGTAAGTGAGCTGCAGATGACAAAACCGATCCCGTGAACTAAGCTAGAATTCTCAAACCGTTACCACCTAAGCCGGGATGGCGGAACTGGCAGACGCAGCGGACTCAAAATCCGCCGGTACTTGGTACCTTGGGGGTTCGACTCCCCCTCCCGGCACCAGCGTTGCTCTCTCCGTGCAAATACAAGCAATTACATCCGGTGCCGAGCCCTTCTCTGCACTTTTGTGGCGGAAAGGCAGCACATTACCGTCGCCTTGACATCGTTCCCTCAGCACTTGAACAAGACTCAAAAGAAAACCGGGCGCAGAAACGCGACATCGGTAGAGCCTCGGAGAATCTGGCAAGAACTTTAGCGAAATAGGCAAGCCTCCGAAGATTCCGCAATCTACACTTTCATATCGGCGAAGCTGCCGGATTCGCACTCTCATCTGCGTGGTAGGCACCCAACATCGCGGAGGGTAGCGACGCGACTCTAAGCGAGCAAACGACCGATTCCCTCACTGCGAAGGCGCCTCGAAGGAGAAACGATGCAGAAACGCAAACTTGGAATAAGCAATTTGGAAGTGTCAGCCATCGGGCTCGGCTGCATGGGAATGAGCTTTTCTTATGGTCCGCCTCCACCCAAGCAGGAGATGATCACGGTCATCCGGGCGGCCGTGGAACGCGGCGTCACATTCTTCGATACCGCCGAAGTCTATGGCCCGTTCACAAACGAAGAACTCGTGGGTGAGGCCCTCGCTCCCTTCCGTGGGCAAGTGGCAATCGCTACCAAGTTTGGGTTCAAACTTGATCCGAACACCGGCAAACAGGCCGGGCTGGACAGCCGGCCAGAGCACATCGAGGAAGTCGCCGAAGCCTCGCTCAAGCGCCTCCGTGTCGATACCATCGATCTGTTTTATCAACACCGCGTAGACCCGGACGTGCCCATAGAAGACGTGGCGGGAGCAGTGAAGGACCTGATTCAGAAAGGCAAGGTGAAGCACTTCGGCCTTTCTGAAGCAGCGGCCAAAACTATTCGTCGCGCGCACGCGGTCCAGCCCGTCACTGCACTCCAGAGCGAGTACTCGCTCTGGTTCCGGGACCACGAGAAGGAAGTGCTGCCCACCATCGAGGAACTCGGGATCGGATTGGTGGCCTACAGCCCTCTGGGCAAGGGCTTTCTCACCGGAAAGATCGACGAGAACACCACGTTCGACACTTCCGACTTTCGCAACATCGTCCCTCGCTTTACGCCCGAGGCACGGAAAGCGAATCAGGCATTGGTCGACCTGCTGACCAGGGTGGCGGAGCAGAAGAAGGCGACACCGGCTCAGATCGCGCTGGCCTGGCTGCTGGCGCGGAAGCCCTGGATTGTTCCAATCCCCGGTACGACCAAGTTGCGGCGACTCGAGGAGAACCTCGCAGCAGCCTCAATCGAGCTTTCTTCAGACGATCTCCGCGAAATCGAAAGCGCCTCCTCACAGATCAAGGTGCAAGGGGAACGCTACCCCGAACATTTGCAGCGCATGACCGGTCGCTAAAAGATCGACGAACGCGCTCACAGCTTCACCTATCACAAAAACGAGATTAAGCCGTATGCGAATTGGCATTCTGGGTTCGGGGTTGATGGGCGGCAAGCTGGGAACGATCTTTGCGCGAGCCGGACATGAAATCGTGTTCAGCTACGCGCAGAGCATGGACAAACTCAAGCGGCTGGCGCGCGACGCCAAAGGCAATGCACGCGCCGGTACGCCGGGCGATGCCGCCAAGGACGCAGCCGCCCTTCTGCTGGCCGTACACTGGTCCCGCGTCGACGATGTGCTCAAGCAGGCAGGCGATTTGTCCGGCAAGGTGATTGTGACCTGCTCACTGCCAATGGATACCGGCAATACGAAACTCATCGTGGCCAACCGTTCGTCGGGCGCGGAAGAGCTTGCCAGGATGATTCCCAAGGCGCGGGTCGTCTGCGCATTCAACACCGTGCCCAGCGAAGTGTTTTTCGGCGTGTACGAATCCAGGCGCAAGGCCACTCGACCGAGCCTGGTGTACTGCGGCGACGACAAGCGCGCCAAGGGTGTGGCCGCTGAGCTGATCCGCGACGCGGGTTTCGATGCGGTCGATGCTGGTCCCCTGCGGATTGCACGATACACCGAGCCGTTCGCGCTGCTCGTCGCGCAGCTCGCGTACGAGGGCGAAGGTGGCCCGGAACTGGCGTATCGTTTCGAGCGGTTCGGGGAGTAGGCTGTCCCAGTCATCTGATATCGAAGGAGCAATCAACATGAGCAAAGAGCCTACGGCAGCCGCGAAGATGATCGGTGACTTTGCGCCCAAGCTGGTCGATTTGACTGACCGCGTGCTTTTTGGTGAGGTATGGGAGCGCCCGGAGCTTTCAAAACGTGACCGTAGTCTCACAACCGTGGCGGCGCTGGTTGCTTTGAATCGTCCGGATCAGTTGCGGTTTCACCTCGCCAAGGCTTTAGAAAATGGGCTCAAGAAGGAAGAGCTGATTGAAGCCATCACGCATCTGGCCTTTTATTCAGGTTGGCCCAATGCAATGAGCGCGATAATGGTTGCAAAAGAGGTATTCTCGAACCCTTGAAGAGCAACGGCAAAACCACGGCTTCGTGGCGGGCAGGCCAACTGGGGCCGAACCAGCCTGACACGGCGAAGTTGGCTCGCTGCATTGCTGCCTATGCCCCTCACGACGGTAGTTTTGGCCTACGCATCGTCGGTTTGCACGCCAGCCGCTTTTCCCGAACGAATACGGAATGTGTGCATGCCCTCCGGTTGCCCTCCTTGTGCATCGTCGCGCAAGGAGCGAAGACAGTCATCGTGGGGCACGAGGTCTACGAGTATGACCCGTCGCTGATGCTCGTGTCTTCCGTTGCACTACCCGTTGCTGCCCAGGTCACGCAAGCCAGCCATTCTGAACCCTACCTCGCTTTAAGGCTGGACCTCGACCCCCATAGGATTGCCGAGTTGGTCATCAAGGTTTATCCGCACGGTTTGCCTCCCGTGCAGGAGAGGCGCGCTGTTTACGTCACTCCGGTCGACGTGAGCATTGTCCGCGCCGCAGTGAGGTTAATGGAGTGTCTTGCGCAGCCCAGCGACGCGGAACTGCTCGCTCCGCTGGTGATGGATGAGATTTTCATCCGTCTGCTACGCAGTCCCATTGGTGTTCGCGTGGCTCAAATGGGCTTTGCCGAGTCCAGCGTGCACCGCGTTACGAAGGCGATTGCCTGGCTACGCGCCAACTTCTCCCAACCCATGAAGGTCGAAGACTTGGCTGGCCTGGTTCACATGAGTCTTTCCTCCTTCCACGAGCACTTTAAGTCCGTCACTTCGATGAGCCCACTGCACTATCAAAAGGTGCTGCGCCTGCAGGAGGCGAGACGCCTCATGTTGTCCACCGTGATGGACGCGGGTACGGCGAGTCAACGCGTGGGCTATCTAAGTGCTTCGCAGTTCAGCAGAGAATACAGCCGCTTCTTCGGGAGTGCGCCTACCAAAGACATTGCCAGATTGCGTCAAGAAACTCGGCTTTCGGCCTGACCACTCAGCGTGATAGATATGACCGCACTCACGGGATGGGAGAACTTCTACGTGATCGTCGGATCGTCTGCCGGCGCGCTGATTGGATTGCAATTTGTCGTCATCACCCTCATCGCAGATATGCCGGCCGCACGAGGTCAAGCGCAGGCGGCGACGCATTTGCTACGCCGACCATCGTTCATTTCGGATCCGTGCTACTGCTGTCAGCCATCGTAAGCGCTCCGTGGCGCGGAGTCGCCAGCCCCGCAGTTCTTTGGGGCTTACTCGGCCTCACTGGGATCGTGTACGAAATTATCGTCGCTCGGCGTATGCGAATCCAGACCATCTATACGCCTCAGTTTGAGGACTGGTTGTTTCATGTTTTGCTGCCGTTCGCGGCTTACGGAACGCTGCCGGCATCCGCCTACGCGGCTCGTTCCCGTGCACACGGGGCCATGTTCGGCATTGGGGCAGCGGCGCTGCTGCTACTGTTCATCGGCATCCATAACGCCTGGGATGCTGTTACCTACCACGTCTTTGTCAATAAGCGGGGACGAGGAGAGGCCGAGCGGCAGCACTGAGTAAGTCATCGACAGCCAGCGTTGGTAGCTGCGCCGGGGAGTATGACCGGCATCTTCTATATTGCGGTCGTCGCGGCGCGGCTGGTTTTCGTCGTATCGTCGCCCGTCCCAACATCGGAACCAGGATTGATCTTCTCTTCCGACTCGCCGACTCGCAAGTCCGCTAAAAGTCCCCGACTTGTTTTCTGAGATTTCGTGAATTCCCGAGCTTTGGTGAGCACAAGATCCGTGCAAGTCTAGCTAAATCAGCAAGTTGGTTTTGGCGTCCGCGTTGCATTACCTCCCATCGAGCGACCCAAGCAGCAAACAAGTCGCGTAACGAAATCGGAGGATGTCATGAAGAAGATGAACGCGGCCCTGAAACTGGTTCTTATTGCTTTGCTGTCGCTGATCCTGGGCAACACGGCGTTTGCAGACCTGCCGCCCGACAACGTGCAGGGAGACTGGACGATTTACTCGACCAGCATCGAGAACGGCGAAACGGTCGTTAAGCACGTTCAAATCGCGCAGTACGGCAACCGGATAACGGGATATTTCGAAGGCCCGGATCAGTCGGGTCCGATTCAAGGACGGGTCAATGGACATCACATCGACTTCAGCACCGTAACCCGGACCGTCTCACTTTTCGCGGACAGATCTATGGCGACAACATGTCGGGCGACTATGGAATTCACGGCAAAGCATGCGCCATGGCAGGCGGTACGCCCGGCCACGACTGCGATGGCAGTTCCGACCGGCTACCGGAGACCGTGTATCAAACTCAGCCGGTATTAACGCCCTCCAGCGCCCGGCTCCCGCGCCCGCACCTCAGCCTGCTCCGCAGCCCGCGGCACCCGAGACTACGGACTGCGCCACGTGCGGGCAACTCCGCGCCGGCACCGGCGCCCCTGTCCGTCGGATCAGCTCGACGCTTTGGTTGCTCCCATCGCGCTGTATCCTGATGCGCTGGTGGCACAGGTGCTCGCAGCTTCTGCGAATCCCGATCAGGTCGCATACGCAGACGACTGGCTGGCGCAGAACAAAATCTGACGGGCACAGCGCTCGCGCAGGCTGTAGATCAGCAATCCTGGGATCCCAGCGTCAAGGCGTTGACGCAGTTTCCTTCCGTGCTGGACAACCTGGCGCATAACCTCTCGTGGACATCGAACCTCGGGCAGGCATTCGCGAATCAGCAGGCAGATGTGATGGCAGCCGTGCAAAGCGATGCGCGCCAGGGCGCAAGCGGCAGGGACGCTGCAATCCAACTCGTCAGATCATCGGTCACTCAGCCGACTCCCAGCACGATTGTGATTCAACCGGCGAATCCGCAGGTCGTCTATGTCCCGCAATACAACCCGACGGTGGTTTACGGCGCGCCCGTGGTAGTGCCGCTTTACGTGCCTCCGCCGCTGCCGTCGCTGCAGTCGGTCTCTACTTTGGAAGCTGGCATCACGATTGGGGCCGTCTTCGGAGGCGGTGGGTGGGGCGGCGGCTTCGGCTGGGGCTGGCACGCCTGGAATGTGAACTGGGGCGCGCGGTGGGGGCGGCGGTTCGACCACCATCATCTACAACCACAACACCTATATCAATAACCACATTTGGAACAACAGGAACTACAACGGCTATCACCCGTGGGGAGGCGGAGCGGCCGGATCGCAAAACCATGCCTGGTACGGCGCCAACGGCACCTTTCACCCCGACGGCAACTACAAGCCGGGCGAAGACACGCACTATGGCCCGAACGGCGCCTATCACCCGAGTGGCTATTTCGGTCCTGATGGCGGCTTGCATCATGACGTTCCCGGCACCGGTCCGGCAAACATGCCCAACGGCGGGAACAACGGCAATCATGGCTTGATCGGCGGAAACGGCGGCGTTGAGCACGCCGGTATCAGTCCCAATGGTGGAGCAGTGGGATCGCAAAATCATGCCTGGTATGGCAACAACGGCACCTTTCATCCCGACGGTAACTACAAGCCAGGTGAAGACACGCACTACGGCCCGAATGGCGGTTATCACCCGAATGAGTATTACGGTCCTGACGGCGGCCTTCATCCTGACAAAGGCACGCGGGCCGAGCAATCTGCCCAACGGCGGCAACAACGGCAACCACGGACTGATCGGCGGAAACGGCGCCGTCCAGAACACCAACGCTGGTAAGAACGGCCCTGGCGTCGCACCGAGTGGCGGCTATAGCAACAACGGACTCCTAGCAGCAGTCGCAACGTCGGCAGCACGGTCGGGAACGAACAATCGTTCGCGCGGCCGAACAGAACCGCTCGCGTTTCAGCGGAGACGGTGCGGCCAACCGCACGGAAAGCAATCGCGGCCGCGGCAGCATGGCCGGACGCCGCCCCCAAAGCGCATGGCCAGGCAACACGCACCCCTGAGCACCGCTCGTTCGGCGGCGGAGCGCCGTCGTTAGGGCCTCGCAAAACAAATTGGTGAATCGACATACATACAACAAGACATACAGCACTGTTAAAGGAGATTGAAAATGGAATCGAATGCTGAACAAAACAGCGAAGTGGAAGCAAGTCGGTTGTGATCGGAGTGCTGGCGCTCGCCGCCATCGCCATCCGGTTGTAAAGTTCGAAACCAAGATTGCGGCGCAAGCGCGGGAAAGCACCAGATGACTTTTCAGTCGCCGGCCGAGGCGGGTGCCAGCGCTGGCCAAGGCGGCAAAGACTGGCGATGAAGGAACCCTGTCCCAATTCTGGGCATGGACACAAACGCGCTCTTGAGACAGGAGATGAAGAAACGGAAAGGCGGCCATGGAAGCTTTTGCCTCAAAGTACGAGAAGATGAATCGTTGGGTCGACATGACCGACGGCAGTCGCGTTCTCTATGTTGGAGCGGACAACTTCGCTTTCCCAGTGCCCCTCGCGAAAAATTCGTCGGGCCAGTGGTACTTCGATGCGGTAGCCGGAGCCCAGGAAGTCAGGGCGCGTGACATCGGGCGAAACGAACTGCTCGCGATGGACGCTTGCGCTGCCATCGCCAACGCCCAGGAGATCTACTTTGCCAGCCTGGGCGCGTCGCCAGAATACGCGCAGCGCATCATCAGCACTTCAGGTAAGCAGAATGGGCTGTATTGGCCTGCATCGAACGCAAGGCCTTAGTCCGATCGCGAGCCTCAGCGAATTCCCGAAGTCCTCGCTGGGTTCGAATTCTCCGAAAGAGCCTTTTGTCATCGATGGCTACACCCTGCGCATCCTTACTGCTCAGGGCGACGATGCCCCCGGCGGAGCCAGCGAGTTACATGGTGAATGGGAAAATGACCGGCGGCTTCGCCAGTCTCGGCAACGCCTGTCGAGTACGCCGAAACCGGAATCATGACATTCATGGCCGGCCGCGACGGCATCGTCTACGAGCGGGATCTTGGGCCTGACACAGCCACGTCGGCGGCTTCCATTGAGAGAGTACAACCCGGACCAGAACTGGACGCCGGTCGAGTAGGTGTACTTATGGTCTGATGGCTCGACACGGCTGGGTACTGTGCTCCACAGCCCGAAGTAAGGGTTATCGCCCTCGAAGTAAGCGTTTGGTTCTATGTCCGCTGTCCTGCACTTGTAACACCGACCGATAGAAGACAGGGAAAGTCAGGTCGGGCTCTAAAACCCCGAGTTATTCCTGACCTGACGGAGTGTAATATGCGTGTTCGAAAGCCGATTACGAAATTATTTGCCGTATGCAGCCTGCTCATGCTCTCGTCTGCTTACTTGGGTGCCCAAGCTGTCGAGAAGGCACAGGCCGTCCTCAAGGATGGTACTCACGAGAAGAGCGCCGAGAGAAGAGTTGCAGCCGTGCGTGTCCTCGGCCTCATACCCAAGGACCCCCAGGCGGTTCAGATGGCCGAGAGTGCGTTGAAGGATTCCAGTCCGCTCGTTCGATCGGCGGCGGCAACCGCGCTAGGTCAGATGTATGCCTCCGGGGCGGATGCCGAGTTAAGGCAGGCGCTCAACGACAAAGACCTGCACGTGGTGTTGGCCGCGGCGCATGCCCTGCGCCAGTTAAACGATAACTCCTGTTACGAGGTGTATTACGCCCTCCTGACCGGCGAGCGTAAGAGCAACTCGGGACTCATCAAGCAGGAGACACAGATTCTCCACGACCCTAAACAGGTTGCCGAGATGGGATTCAATGAAGGTATCGGATACGTCCCGTTTGCCAGCACTGGATGGGAGGCCGTGGAGACGATCATGAAGGATCGCAAGGATGGCGCGGCCGCAAAGGCTGCCCTGCTCTCGGCCCTGGCGACTGACCCGGACGCCCACACAAACGACCTACTCGTCACGGCGAGCCAGAACACCAACTGGGTGATACAAGTGGCGGCGCTCGAAGCGATCGCGAAACGCCAAAATCCAGCTCTTTCGCCCAAGATCGAGAAATTGCTCAACGATTCCAAAAACGAAGTCAAGTACACCGCGGCGGCGGTGATCATACGGCTGAACGATGTGGCCAAGGTCCGCCAAGCGACGGCACACGATCGGAGCGCGCAGCCCGGCAATCAGGCGGAGCAACGCACGGCTTGCGTGATTCCCGCTCTCGCGGCTGAAAGGCCGGCTCAAGGAGACACTGAATGTTCAGTCTGGTCCGCGAACTCATTCGTCCGTACCGTGGCACGCTGCTCATCATCCTGCTGGCCATGCTGGTCGAGACCGCAATGAGCCTGGCCGGCCCCTTGGCCACTGAAAATCATCATCGACAACGTCGCCGGCAGCCACAAGCTCACACCATGGCTTGAACATGTATTAAAGCCGGTGCTCGAGGGTGGCAGCAAGATGCATGTCGCCGTGCTGGCCGCGCTCGCCGTGATCCTGATTGCTGTGATCGGCGCGGTCGCCACCTACATCGACAACTATTTCACCGAGAGCGTTGGTCAGTGGGTGGCACACGATCTGCGCATGCGCACCTATCATCACCTGCAGCGGCTGTCGCTGGGCTACTATGACACCCACCAGACCGGCTCCTCTGCTGAGCACCATCACCACCGACATCCAGACCATCCAGGGTTTCGCCTCGTCGTCGACCCTCGACATCCTGATCGACCTGCTCACCATTGTTCCATGGTCGGCTTGATGTCCTGGCTTAACTGGGACTTCACCCTGATCGCTTTGGCAGTGACGCCCTTCCTGTTATTGTTCGTGTCGCGCTTCAAGAAGGCAGTGAAGAAGGCGACCCATGCGGTGCGCAAGGAGCAGGCTGAAATTGTTGCTGTAGTGCAGCAAGGCCTGGAATCGGTGCGCGCGGTCAAGGCTTTCGGGCGGCAGGAATGGAGCAGGAAGAACTGGGTGAGGTGAGCCATGCTACGGTGAACGCGGCGCTGGCAGGCCCGCCGTGTGAAATCCTTACTCTCGCCCGTGGTCACCATCACCGTCGCTTTCTGCACCGCCGTGGTTTTGTGGCGCGGATCGTATCTCATCCTGAAAGGCGTGATGACAGTCGGTGCGCTCACCGTCTACATCGCTTATCTGACCAAGTTTTTCAAGCCGGTGAAAGACCTGGCGACCACGACCAATGCCATAGCACAGGCTGCGGTTGGGGTCGATCGCATTCGCGCCATCCTCGACACCGACACCATCATTCCCGAGCGTCCGGATGCGGCGCGAAATAGCTCGGTCAAAGGGGAAATTGTTTTCGATCACGTCGCTTTCGGCTACGACCCGGCAACGTCCGGTACTGAAGGACGTCAGTTTCACCATCAAGCCAGGGCAATTGGTAGGCATCGTCGGTCCGACTGGCAGCGGAAAATCCACCGTCGTCAGCCTGATTCCGCGTTTCTATGATCCGACCTCCGGCTGCATCAGGATCGACGGCCAGGACCTACGCGGCTATGAAGATCAAGTCGCTGCGCGAACAGATCGGCTACGTTTTGCAGGACACGGTGCTATTCCGTGGGACCGTTGCTGAGAACATCGCCTTTGGCCGGCCGGGTGCGACGCGTGACGAGATCATTGCTGCGGCCAAGCTGGCCAATGCAGATGAATTCATCGTGCGCATGACCAACGGCTATGACACCATGGTAGGCGAGCGCGGACTGACACTATCGGGCGGTCAGCGGCAGCGCATCGGGATTGCCCGTGTCATGGTCCGCAATAGCCCTATTCTTCTGCTCGACGAGCCTACCGCCGCGCTCGACAGCGAATCGGAGAAGCTGGTGATTGAGGCGCTCGAGCGGCTGATGAAGGGAAGGACCGTCATTACCATCGCGCACCGCCTGAGCACCATTCGCGACGCCGACCAGATCATTGTGATTGCCGAGGGAGTAGTTGCAGAGTCAGGGACGCACGAGGGGCTGCTGGCTCGCGGCGGGATTTACGCCGAGCTGCATCGCACGCAATTTGACACAACGTCTACAAAGGCAGACGCTCAACTAGCGCCATGATTCGCGCCGGTGCGTGATCCAGGGCGCGCAGTTTAGAGGGGGAACATTCCATGTCTCGTTACCTCATCACCATGCCGGATGATTCCGCCCGGCCGATCCTCGACGCCATCGCGCACGCCACCGAATCGCTGCGGGTCAAGATGTTCATTTTCTCCGATCCTCACCTGCTGCACGCCGTGATCGCGGCGCACCGGCGGGGCGTGAAAGTTCGCATCATGCTGAATCCTGCCCGCCGCGAGTGGCGAGACGGAAAACGAAGCATCGCGCAAGATGCTGACCGACGCCGGTGTCAAGGTCATCGACAGCAATCCGGCCTTCGATCTCACCCATGAGAAGTCGATGGTCGTGGATGGCAAGACTGCGTTCGTGATGTCGCTCAACTGGGACGACCAAAAATTTCACCGAAACTCGCGATTACGCCGTAGTCACTGGGCACGGCCCTGAGGTGGACGAAATCATCGAGTGCTTCGATGCCGATTGGGAGCGCAAGAAATTTGCGCCGGCCGACAAGTCGCTCTTGATCTGGTGCATCGGCAACGCCCGCCAGCGGATCGGGCAGTTCATCGACGAGGCCAAGCACTCGCTGTGGGTGCAGAATGAGCGATACCAGGACCCGGTCATCATCGAGCGGTTGGTGCGCGCCAACCGTCGCGGCGTGAAGGTGCACGTGCATGGCCCGGCCTCCGCACAAGCTCAAGAAGGAGAAGCTCATCGAGGGCGTCGGCGGCCTGCGCATCCTGGATGACGTCGGCATCAAGATTCACAAGCTGAAGGGACTCAAGCTTCACGCCAAGCTGCTCTTTGCCGACGGAGTCCGCGCCATTATCGGTTCCATCAATCTCGCGCCCGGCAGCTTCGACAGCCGCCGGGAACTGGCCATCGAGGTGCATGACGACGCGATCGTTGACCGCCTTCACGACATCGTCCATCAGGACTGGGAGAACTCCCGTCCCATGGACCTACCGACGAAGGGCTGATGTCGGAGTTGGAAGAGAACGTGGAAAAGAGGTCGTCTCACCCCAGTAAGTAAACTCCGCAATCGGGTCATGAGGCGGCACGGGCGGACCCGAACGGCGGCCGCACTCGATAAACACCACAGTGCTATTGGCACATCGCGTCGATCAGCCGAAAGAACTCCGCTTTCATCGCCTCGCGATCGAGATACTCCACGTCTTTCTCAGGGGAATAAGCTTGGTGCTCCATTAATCGGGTTCCGTGCGTGGGGCCTTCTGGCGAATAGCCCTTCAGCGGCCTCTGGTTGTCTGCTTTCGAAACCATCTCGTCTACAATTCCGCTCATCACGTCCTCCCGCCTTCCGGCTTTGAAATTTCCTCTTCGCTTTTCTCGGTTATGCAAGACAAAGGCCAACCCTCAAGCAATTGAAAAGAAGGACGAATACTCGCTCGGAGGTGCGCGGGGCGATCGGGAATTCCCGGGAATTCAGGAAACAATGTGATCGGGCGTTCACCAAATTCCGGGAATTCCCGAGAGCATTGAGAGGCCGTTCATCCCTAAGCTGCTGGTTTTTCAAGCGGTTACGGTTGGTCCCTGCCTTGCATTGTCAACACCCGAAGGAATCGGGATTCATTTTCAAAACAAGCGAAGAGCTTTGAAGGAGTGAAATCATGAAGAGCAGAATTCTCGCGATCAGCGCCTTGTGCTTGCTGTCGTCGACGCTGGCACTCGCCCAGAAAACAAATGTCGATTGGGACCGGGGTGCCGATTTCTCCAACTTCCATACCTACGGGTGGCAAACCAGCCCACATCCCGCCCCCGGCCTCTGGGATCAGCGTGTCATTGACGGCGTCGACAAACAACTCGCCGCCAAGGGGCTGCGAAAGGTCGACGCGACTCCGGATCTCTGGGTGGTCTACAGCAACAGCCTCAGTGACCAGAAACAGGTAGTCGGAACAGGTTACGGCATGGGACCGGGTTGGGGCTGGGGTTGGGGCTGGGGTCCACGCGTACGCACGGTCGAGTACAACACTTACATAACGAAGGAAGGCACCCTGGTGGTCGAGCTCGCCGACGCCAAGAACCATCAGCTCATGTGGCGTGGGGCTGCGACCTCCACCCTATCCGACAACTCCGACAAGAACATCAAGACGCTGAACAACGCACTCAACAAGTTATTCAAGAATTATCCGCCGAAGGAGAAGAAATAACTGGCGGGTGTATGTAGACCTTCGCTTGGCAGTGGCTCTTCCTGAACGTGGCGCCACCGCCAGGCGATTTGCAAGCAAGTCAACTCAAAAACTGAACACCAGTCTGGGCCAGTGAGCCACGGATTGCGTGAAAGGAGGAAGAAATGAATACGACTAAGCGACTCATCGGAATGTTGTTCCTGGCTCTATTCTGCGCCCTGACCTTTTCCAGCAGTGCACGGGCTGATGAATGGAACCATGCCACCAAACTGACCTTTAGCGAACCGGTTGAGGTACCAGGAATGGTTCTCCCAGCCGGCAGCTACTGGTTCACCCTGGCCGACAGCCCGTCCAACCGTAACATCGTGCAGATTTGGAATGGCGATCGGACGCAGGTCTTGAAGACCGTCCTCGCAATTCCAGACTATCGCATGCAGCCCTCGGGGAAGACGGTAATCAACTTTGACGAACGGCCGTCCAATTCGCCGGAGGCTATCGAGTCCTGGTTCTACCCTGGCGCCAACTTTGGCCAGGAGTTCGTGTATCCGAAGGCGAGAGCGACCCAGCTGGCGCAACAGACCAGCCGGCCGGTGCTCTCGATGCCGAATGAAAACTCGGATCCCGCTCCTGAAATCAAGCAGACGCCCGTGAAGGCGGTCAGCCCGAGTGGGGAGGAGCTTGAAATCACGGAAGTCGTCGCCACGGAAGAAGTAACCCAGGCGCCGGCCCCTCAGTCTCTTCCACAGACCGGCAGCTCATTGCCGCTCGTGGGACTGCTGGGATTCTTGTCCCTGGCTGGCGGGTTCACCCTGCGGGCAGTGGCACAAAAAGCTGTATAGATTCGATCGTCGACCTCAAACTCCTGGCGCCAGGTCAGCGGCGCCGGGAGTTCTTGGGAGATAGTTTTAAGTTCCGCTCGAAGTCATGATCCAGACAGGGGCCGAGAATGACAGCACGACCAAAAAAAACGATCCTCTGGTGCCAATACGCGCTGCTGGTTGTAGGATTCTCCGCACTTGGCTATTGCGCGGTTGTCTTCGGTATGGAAAGAGGTTATCAGGGGTGGGCCCGTGAGCAGATAGCGAAGGCCAGCTTTGAACCAGCCGCGTCCCTGACGGCGCAAACCGCTGAAGCAGCAAAGCAACACGAGCCTGGGGCCGAGGGCGCCGCGGCATCGCCCGTGGGAAGAATCGATATCCCTCGTGTTCACCTCTCGGCCATGGTCGCCGAAGGTACTTCTGCGGCGATGCTTCGGGTAGCGGTCGGGCATGTGCCCGGCACCGCCGGGCCAGGACAAGCCGGCAATATGGCGCTCGCCGCACACCGGGATACGTTCTTCCGGGGTCTGGGTGAACTTAAGCCCGGTGACATTATCCGGCTGACGGTACCGGGCACGCAGTACGTCTACGGCGTGACGTTTAGCGATGTTGTCGGCCCAGACGAAACGTGGGTCTTAGGTCCCACGTCGCATGAGGCGTTGACCCTCATCACTTGTTATCCATTTCATTTTATCGGGCCTGCCCCCAAGAGATTTGTTGTACGCGCCCGCAGACTGGAAGGCGAATGAAATGCTGCTAAGGGAGAGCTCGCAGACAGTGTTCATAGTCGTGAAACTGGCTGTCCTCGCGTTCAGTGCACTATTCCCGGTAATCAATCCCGTCGGTTCTTCGCTGATCTTTCTGGGGGTCGTGGGCCACGCTAAGCCAGAGGTTTTTCGCCAACTGGCGCGCAAGATAGCCTTCTCCACGGTGCTGTTTCTCCTGATCATTGAGATTGGAGGCGCGGCGTTGCTGGCGTTCTTTGGCATTTCGTTGCCCGTGGTTCAGCTGGCCGGCGGGCTGGTGTTAGCCGTAATGGGATGGCAGATGTTGAACGAACCGGACAACGGAGGAAGGCCACAGCAATCCACGGCCTCAACCAACGGTAGCGGCCAGATCGAAGACAAGATTTTTTATCCCCTGACCTTTCCGATCACGGCTGGGCCAGGCTGCATCGTGGTTACCCTGACCTTGAGTGCGCACGCATCGCGGCACGTCATGGTGGCCAATCTGTTTGCGCATCTTGGTGTCGCCCTGGGCATTGTTGCGTCAGGTGTCACAGTTTTGCTGAGTTATGCTTACGCGCCGAAAATTACCCAGAAGATCAAACCGCAAACTGTGCATGGAATTCTCCGGGTGATTTCCTTCGTCCTGCTGTGCATTGGCGTGCAAATTGGCTGGAACGGTCTGGAAGCCATGGTGAGAGCGATTCCAAAGTAAGTCCTGAGTTGATTAGTCGTGATTGGGGATGTGGCCTTTGGCTTGCCACACCAGCAATCGGACAGAAAAGCGATACGGGGGGAGTTAAGCAGACATGTGGAAAGTCCAGAAATTGACGGATGGTGAACTCGTAGTCCTGAGTCTCATCGGGCGAATTGAGGGAGAGCAGTTGGTGGAGTTGCAAAAAGTCTTTGCGTCCGAAGCCGGCCATCAGAGAATGGTATTGGACCTGAAAGAAGTAAAGCTCGTGGACCAGGACGCTGTCACGTTTCTGGCCGATCGCGAAGCGGGCGGTACCGAACTGCGCAATTGCCCTGCCTATATCCGCGAGTGGATCGCGAGAGCGAAGTAAGCGTGGTAAGAAGGTGAGTACATTCAGGAAGGGAGAGTACCAATATATGAACACTAGGAAGACTGTGAACAGAATGATGAAGATCGTCCCCCTACTATTCCTTGTTTCGGTTGCTTATGCCGCCCAGGATGTTGTGAGTGCCGTCCATGGCACGGTCGTCAAGATGGACGCGGCCACCCATGTCATGGTGGTGAAGACGGCTGACGGAACGGAACACTCGCTGCACTTTCTCAAAACTACCGCGGTTCACGGCGGTCATGGTGCCGCCGAGGCCGCTAATGATTCCTGGCACGGCATTGCCAAAGGTTCCGAGGTCGTAGCCCACTACACCAAGCGGGGCACCGAAGACACCGCGGTGGAAGTAGACCACGTTGGCAAGGACGGACTCAAGGCGACCACGGGCACGATCAAAGACATTGATCGAGGCGGGAAAACGATAGTCGTCAAAACCACCGACGGCGCCGAAGAAACCTTCAAGCTCACCGATCACGCCGCGAAGGACGCCGGAGAAGGCATCGTGAAGGGAGGTGAAAAGGGCACGAAGGTGGTCGTTTACTCTACCGAAGAATCAGGCAAGAAGATCGCCCACTTTTTCGAATGAGGTTAGCCTTCGAAGACTCTCTTCAGGAGAGCCGCGGTTCAACACCTCCGGCGTATGAAGACGAACGAAGTGCTTCGTGAACGGGCGGACAGCGCATGCCTGTCGTAACGCACCCCCTCGTTTTCATCCCGGGGTTGCTATGCGATCACAGGCTCTGGGCCAGTCAGATCGCCCCGCGCCCCGTGGAAATGACGGTTGCTGACATTACAGCGCAGCCGACTTTATCGGGCATGGCCGCGGCTGTCCTCGAAAAAGCGTCTGCGCATTTCTCCCTTGCGGGTTTTTCTCTCGGCAGCCAGGTGGCGCTTGAAATCATGCGTATCGCCCCGGCGCGTGTCGAGCGCCTGGCTCTGTTGAGCGCTACGCACGGCGGATTGCCTCCATCCGTGGAAGTTGCCGTTCGCCAGGCGATCACCACCATCCAGCAGGGAAGGCTCGATCAGTATCTCGAAGCGGCTTATCCTTCTTATGTCGCCGCCACGCGCGTCCAGGACCGGGCCTTGAAACGCACTTTTTTCGAAATGGCCCACGCTATCGGCCCAGACGCCGGTGTGCGACAAATGCGCGCGCTACTCTCGATCCCAGGCCCATTCACGAACCTGGATCAAATTCGCTGCCCCACTCTAGTCATCGGCGGTCGGGAAGATCGTCGCACTACGCCGTCAGCCCATGAGGCTCTGGCGCGGGAGATTCCCGGATCCGAACTGGCGTTCGTCGAGGATGCAGCACATTTCACGCCGCTCGAGCAGCCTGGCGTGGTCACGGCGCTGTTTCAACGATGGTTGGCACTCTGACGCCCAGGACGCTTGCCGCCTCATCCGGTATTGTGCAGACCGGCGGCGATGCCGTTCATCGTCGCCCCGATGGCGTAATCAAGTCCGAGATCGCTCATGCCGGCGCGCTTCCGCCGCAAAAGGTCGACCTGAATCAGGCTCAGCGGATCGACATAAGGGTTGCGAAGACGCACCGATCGCGAGAGGACCGGATTCTTCTCCAGCAGTTCCCGCTGGCCCGTAACCGTGAGGACAAACTGACGCGTCAGCTCGAACTCTTCCTGCAGCATGCTGAAGACGCGGTCGCGGATGGTTGAATCCGCCACCAGATTCGAGTAAAGGCGCGCTATGGCGAAATCTGCCTTGGCCATCGCGATTTCCACGCTTCGAATCAGGCTGGCAAACAGGGGAAAGTCGCGCATCATGTCGCGCAAGAGTTGCAGTGGTTCGTCGCCGCGGGCGGCGAATCTTTCCAGAGCGTGACCGACTCCGAACCATGCTGGGACGGCGTGGCGGCTTTGCATCCAGCCGAAGACCCAGGGGATGGCGCGCAAATCCTCCAGCTTACGACTCTCCGTGCGGCGCGCGGGCCGAGAGCCCATGCGAGCGTGTTCCAGTTCTTTCACCGGAGTGGCCTGTTCGAAGTACTGAATGACCTCCGGGTTCTCTGCGATTCGCGTCCGATAGAACGCGAACGCTTCTTGGGACATCCATTCCATCGACTCGTCCCAACGCTCCTGCGTCTCCAGAGGTGCGAGCGCCGGCTTCACCAGCGCTTCGAGGCAGGCCGCGATCATGATTTCGAGGTTCCACTCGGCGAGCACGGGGTCCGCATATTTCCAGCTGAGGACCTCTCCCTGTTCTGTGATGCGAATCTCGCCGGAAAAATCGCCGGCCGGTTGCGCAAGGATAGCCGCATGCGTCGGGCCACCGCCGCGGCCAACCGTACCTCCCCGACCGTGAAACAGACGCAGCTTCACACCGCACTCGCGGGCGACCCGGTGCAAGTTCCGCTGCGCCTTGTGCAGTTCCCATGTACTGGTGAGCATCCCGCCATCCTTGTTGGAATCGGAGTAGCCCAGCATGACTTCCTGCGTCCTATCCCAGGACTCGAGCAGCGGTTGGTATTCCGGTGTGGTCCACACCCGGCGCATGATTTCGGCGGAAGATCGTAGCCTATCGATCGACTCGAACAGCGGCACGGGCATCAGGCCGGGATCATCCTTGCTCGCTGCAACCGAGATGCCGCTCAAGGCCGCGAGCCGGATTGCGGTCATGATGTCATGCTCGTTCCGCGTGTCGCTGATGATGAAGTGCCGGATCGCCTTGGCGGAATGCGTCTTCTTCAAAGCGGCAATTGTCCGGAAAGTCTCCAGCAATTCCACCGACTGATCGGAAAGCTCTGGCGGAAAATTGCCGGCGCCTGTCGTCGCAGTAGACGCAGCAGCTAACTCTGCGAGCGCCTGGGCTTGCACGCTGGCATGCTGCCGGATGTCGAGTGGATGCAAATGAAAGCCGAGCGTCCTCACCTTCCGCACCAGGGGAGAAATCAGCCCCGCGAGCCGGTAGCCATGGTTTGCGCGAAGGCTCTCCCGCATGATCTCCAGATCCTCTTCAAATTCCCGCGACGACTCGTACGCGTGACGATGTCCGCGCGAATCGCGGCTGAAGCGCAAACGGGCAATCAGAAATTCGAGGAAATGGCGGTAGACCTCGGCTTCCGTGATCTGTTTCCAGCGCGAATGTTCCTCACCCAGCGTCTCCTCATATTCACGGACACGCCGCGTGAGAGAGTCTGACACGCCGATGCGGCGAGTCGACATGCTCAGATGGGTGATTAGTTCTGCGGTCTCTGCGATGTAGTGGTCAATAATCACGTAACGCGCCATGCTGAGCGCGTCGCGCGTTGAGGCAGCAGTGACGAAAGGATTGCCGTCGCGGTCTCCACCGATCCAGGACCCGAAAGAAAGCAGGTCGGGGACCTCGGTATCTCTTCCGTAGACCTCGCGCAGAGACTCCTCAAGCTCTGAAAAGAGACGGGGCAAGCTCTCAAACAGCACCATGGGGAAGTAGTCAAGCCCCATGTGGATCTCGTCGCGCACCGTAGGCTTCTTTAACCGGACTTCATCGGTCTGCCAGAGAGCCGTAATCTCCGCCAGAATCAGCGATTCGCATTCACGGGCTTCGGAATCGGAAAGCGGCAGGTTGTCCAGACGCTCAAGGTAGCGCGCGATCCGGCGCCGCTTCAGCCGGATTGTATGCCGGGTGATTTCGGTTGGATGGGCCGTAAAGACCGGCGTCACCCTGATCTTATGCAGCGATTCCACTACCGTATCCGCGGGAACGCCAGCGGATCGCAAGCGGACAAGCGTGCCGCGGAAAGAGCCGTCGACAGGTGCAGCGGTATTTGCCAGAATGCGTGCCGCCCGGCGGCGGCGCTTGCGATGGTTGGTTTCAGCGAGATTCGCCAGCTCGAAATAGATCGCGAAAGCCTTGGTAACGCGATAAGCATCCTCGACGGGCAGAGCGCCGACAATCTCCCCGGCTCGCGCCATCCCGTCTGCATCTCCATGATTATTTGTGGCTTCGGCGGGCGACTGTTCCCGGTGTTGGATCAGCAGACGCCGTAGCTGCTCCACAACCTCAAAAAACTTCTGTCCCTCCTGCTCCACCAGGACACGGCCAAGCAATATGCCCAAGGAACGCACATCGCGACGCAGGGGAAGTTCTTTCGCGGAGTCAGCAGTGCCTGCCACCAATTCCGCGAGCCGTGCCACGGGAGCGCCATCACCCCACAGAGGAGACTCAGCCATGAATCATTTTAGCGGACCAGATGCGCCTGAGCTAAAGCGGATGCGAGTTTGGCGCTAGCTAGATTGGGTCAACCATAAAATCCAAACTAAACTTCCGTAATCTTCCCCAAAACTTGCCGTCCTTGCTAGGCTTACGTCAACGAAAAATGGGGCGTTTTGGGAGAGTTTTCTAGTGAACGTCGAGTCCCCGGCTCCAGCCTTGCCAATTGTCGCCATCCGCCAAGCCTTGCGGGTGCCACCGATCAAAGTCCAAACCACGCGTTTAAGCTGCATTGACATCCTTCGCGGCGTGGTCATGGTCCTGATGGCCTTGGACCACACGCGGACCTTCTTCTCCGGCTTCCGATACGGCGCCGAAGATCTCGCACACACTTCCGGGCCGCTTTTTTTCACCCGGTTCGTTACCCATTTCTGCGCACCCGTGTTCTTTCTTCTGGCGGGCGCAGGGGGGGCCCTTTCGCTCGCTCAGGGCAAATCGGTGGACCAGGTCTCACGATTCTTCTGGACCCGCGGCCTCTGGCTCGTATTCATCGACTTGACAGTTGTCTCCTGGGCCTGGACCTATGCCTTTCCCTTCTGGTTCAGTGGGGTGCTCTGGGCGCTCGGCTGGTCGATGGTCGCGACCTCGTTTCTGCTGCGCCTGCCCACCCGTTGGGTAGTCGCCGTGGGGGCCGGAATGGTGGTGACGCACAACCTGCTGGACTCAGTGAAACCCGAAGCCTTTGGGAAATTGGCGGGCCTGTGGATGATTCTCCACGGTCACGGCGTGTTCTGGTTCGTGCGCGGCGAGAGTTTCTTCTTCGTGCTGTTCCCGTTGATTCCTTGGATTGGCGTCATGGCCCTGGGCTACGCCTTGGGTTCGCTGATCCGCAAAGGGAACTGGAGAAAACCAGTTGCCGGCATAGGCGCGGCTCTAACCATCGCCTTTCTAGTCCTCAGATTCTTCCACTTGTATGGCAACAGTCAGCCCAGCTTGCAGCCGTGGGGCGGCGGCGCGGCAGGCCCGTGGACCATACAACCTTCACTCACCCTGACAGTTATCTCGTTCTTCAACACGTTAAAATATCCGCCCTCGCTGCAGTTCCTGCTGATGACCCTGGGGCCTGCGCTGATGGTGCTGGCTTGGCTCGACACAATAAACGCAGAGCGGTGGCCGGCTCGCGCGCTCATGGTTTTCGGTCGGGTCCCATTGTTCTACTACGTGCTGCACCTCTACTTGATACACGCCATGGCGGTATGGGTCGCCTTCGCCTTTCATCAACCCTCTCCTTGGCTCCTGTCGGGAGGTCCCATGCTCCGCCTGATCCCTGACGGTTATGGTCACGGGCTGCCGTTTATTTATTTGATGTGGACCGTCGCGGTTCTGCTGCTCTACCCGGCCTGCAAGTGGTTTACGAAGATTAAGGAGCAGCACAAGGATCGATGGTGGCTGAGCTACCTCTAATCTGCAGCGCCACCGTGAGGAAGAATCAGACGCGCTTCTTGGCCTCTTCGTAGGCTTGTTGCGGATCGCGGCCGGTGACTTCCTTGTACCAGGCAGGATGGAACGTCCACGCCCACGCCTCGGAGACGGCGCCGCGCGTCATCGCCTGAAAGGTTCCAGGCTCGCCGATCGTACTTTGATAGATGTGAATGAAGATTCCGCCCAGCATGATGAGCGCGGAGATGTCGTGCAGCACATAGCTGACGGCGACCGTAATTCGTCCAAACGTCTGCGCGCCGGCCCACATAATGATCCCCGTGATCAGGTAGACGATGCAGCCCGACGACGATCTCCCAGAACTGCACCTTCTGACCGGCGTTAAAGAAACCCGTGTCTGGCGGCTCAAACTTTTCTTTCCCGCCTGCAATCTTTTGCAGGTTACCCATCCATTTCGTGTCTGCCGGGAATCCATCGCATCGGCTTCAGCCAGTTCAACGCCTGCAGACCGAAAAAGAAGCAGAACCCGACCCCAAACCAGGGATGCATCTCCCGGCTCAGCGGTCCGCCGCCAAAAATCGGTGTGAACCAGCGAAAGAGCCACGGCAGATAGATTCCGAACCCCGAGAACAAAGCCAGAAAGAAGAACAGCGCCACCATCCAGTGCAGGAAGCGCGTGTACACGGGATGCCGCAGAAGCTCTCCCGCATAGACTTCCGTATGCCCGAACGGACTCAAACGCCTCGCGAGCTTTGTCATCGAATCGCTCAACCGCGGTTCCCATTCGCTCCCTCCTTTCTGCGGCGGTTCCGGCTGCTCGCGCCGCGGGCCAACCGTCACATAATGCAGCAGAACACCGACCAGCCCAAATAACGCAAATGTCCCCAGCACCGGTTTGGCCAGCCATTTCCAGATCGTATAACTCCAGGGATGGTCGGGATTCTTCGGCAATCCGCCGTAGCGCTCCGGATCAGTGGCATCGTGCAACACATAGATGACGTGCGTCCCGCCTACCGACTGCGGATCGTAGACGCCCGCGTTCGCGAATCCGAAATTGTCGCGCAATTGCTTGGATCGTTCATTCGCGATGAACTTCATGTCTTCTTTCGATGCCGAATTTCAGACAGCCCGTCGGACAAGCCTTGATGCACGCCGGCTCCAGAGCCTGCCCCACCCGATCGGAACACAGCGTACATTTGTAAACCTTCTTGGTAACGGATTGAATCGCGGAATATCAAACGGACATCCCGAAACGCAGAACTCGCAGCCAATGCAGTTTTCCTGATTGAAGTCCACGATGCCATTGGCGTATTTCACGATCGCGCCATCGGCCGGGCAAGCCGCCAGGCATCCCGGATCGGCGCAGTGCATGCATTGATCTTTGCGCATCAGCCATTGCACCGTGCCGTCTTCATTGACGTGCTCGTTGAACTTGATCAGGTTCCAGAAGTTCCAGCGCGTTTCCGGCATCGTCTGGTAAGTGTTGTCAAACGTGGTCGGACTGAACGGCATGTCGTTCCACTCGACGCAAGCCACCTCGCACGCTTTGCACCCGATACACGTGGTGGTGTCGATCAGCTTGCAGACTTCCAGATCGCGCTGCATGCCGCGCCCTGGGATCGGTCCCGGATGCGCCGAAATCATCTCCGTCTGAAGTGTCTTGCGGTCGCTCATCAGGTCCTCTGCCTCATGCCTTCTCGATCTTTACCAGAAAGCCCTTGAATTCCGGCGTAAACGCGTTCGGGTCAATGACGGTGGGAGTCAGCTGGTTCGCCAGAGTCTTGGCGGTCTTGCCCTCATCCTCGGCAATCCCGCGGAATCCCCAGTGAATCGGAATTCCGATCTGATACATCACGTTGCCGTCAATCTTCATCGGACGGATGCGCCGCGTGACCATGGCCTTCGCAATGTACTGGCTGCGAGCGCTCGTCACCTTCACCTTCTCCCCACCGCTCAATCCCATCTGATCGGCGAGTTCCATCGGCACTTCCACGAATGGCTCCGGCACCAGCTGCACATTCATAGGATTGTTCTTCGTCCAGTAGTGATAGTGCTCGGTGAGCCGGTAGGTGGTGCAGATCACGTTGAACCCGTCTTTCACTGTGCCGTACTTATCCATGTCGGTCTTGTATTTCTTGACCACCGGATTGGTGGACTGATTCGGATGCAGCGGATTCGCAATCGGACTCTCGATAGGTTCGTAGTATTCTGGGAACGGTCCGTCCGCCATCGCTCCCAGAGGGCACGAACAGCCGACCCATGCCCTCGGGATTCATGATGAATGGCCCCATGTGATCTTTGGGCGCAGAGTCGGCCTTGAAGTCAGGAACGTCATTGCCTACCCAGCTCTGCTTCGCTTCGTCCCACCACACCTGGCGACGGCTCGCGTCCCACGGCCTTCCGTTGATGTCGCACGACGCCCGGTTGTACAGCACGCGCCGGTTCGACGGCCACGACCACCCCCAATTGGGATAAATCCCCAGCCCGGACGGATCTTCCGTCCCGCGCCGCTGCGTCATGGCGCCCGCTTCCGTCCAGGAGCCGCTGTACAGCCAATTTCCGCAAAGTGTCGTCCCGTCATCCTTCAACCACGCGAAGCCCGGCAGCTGCTGCCCGGCTTTGATCACCTGCTGCGTCTTTGGATCGGTGAGATCAACCAGCGCCTTGCCGTTGATTTCCTTCGCGACTTCCGCGAGCGATGGATTGTAGGGATTCGTATACGCGAACGCCGCCTTCAGCACGGGATCGGGGAACTTTCCGCCTTCCTTCTGGTACAGCTCTCGCGTCTTCAGGAAGATGGTCGCCAGGATTTCCTGATCGAGTCTCGCTTCGCCCGGCGGCGGCACCGCCACGTTCTTCCACTGCAGCCAGCGCGCAGAGTTGACGAACGTCCCGTCCTTCTCGGCAAATCCCGCACCCGGCAGCCGGTACACGGTGGTGTTGATTTTCTTTTGGTCTTCTGCAGTAATACCGGGCGCTCTCCAGAATTCGCTGGTCTCATCCGGATAGATCTCGCACACCACCAGCCAGTCCGCCTTCTTCAGCGCGTCGATATTCTTCTGCGAGTCCGGCCCGATCATCACTCCGTTCATGCCGAAGGCGAAAATGCCCTTGACCTTGCCTTCGTACATGTCGTTCCAGATATTCACCCAGGAGTAGTTGCGGTCGATCTTCGGCAGATATCCGAATGCCCAGTCGTTTTCCTTCGTCGCCGCCGGCCCGTACATGGCCTTGAGGAGCGACACGGCGAACTTCGGCGTATTCGACCAGTAGTTGAACGAATTCCAAGGTTCTGGCTTCGCCGCCGCCGGCGTGATCCTCTTCAGATAAGTCGCGAGATCCACATCCGCCGGGTTCGGCATCTTCAGATAGCCCGGAAGAATGTCGAAGATGCCGGCCATATCTGTCGCGCCCTGAATATTGGAATGCCCGCGCAGCGCATTCACTCCGCCGCCCGCGCGTCCCACGTTGCCCATAAGCAACTGCAGCATTGCCGCGGTGCGTATGATCTGCGTGCCGAAGCTGTGCTGCGTCCAGCCCACCGCATAAATAATCGTGGCGACCTTCTTCATGTCGCCGTCTTTGCGCACCGACGTAAACAAATCCGCGGCCTTGAGGAACTGTGCCTGCGGAATTCCCGTGATGCGTTCCACCATCTCCGGCGTGTAGCGCGAGTATTGCGTCTTCAGCAACTGGAACACACATCGCGGATGTTGCAGAGAAAGATCGAATGCAATCTTGGGCGGCAGTGCAGGTGGCGGTGGAGGCGTGGCGGGCTTCGCCGCCGACGGCTTGTGTTCCGCCGGAGCGGCTGCAGCCTTACCCGTCAGGTCCCCGCCTTCCTCGTAATTCCAAGAAGACTTGTCGTAAACCTTTTTCTCGGGATCGAATCCTGAATACAGCCCATCGTCCGGAAGCTTGAATCCTTCTTTAATTACGAACGCCGCGTTGGTGTAGTTGACGAGGTAATCGTGCGCGATGCGGTTATTCTCAGCGCGTAGTTGATCAGCCCACCGAGGAAGGCAATATCGGCGCCCGCGCGTATTTGCAGATACATATCCGCATTCGCCGCGGTCCGCGTCAGTCGCGGGTCGACAACGATGGTCTTGGCGTTGCGATGAACTTTGGCTTCAATCGCCCACTTGAAGCCGCAAGGATGGTTCTCGGCTGGATTCCCACCCATGATCAACATCATGTCGGTGTTCTTGATGTCGATCCAGCCATTGGTCATCGCCCCGCGTCCGAATGTTGGCCCCAAACTGGAGACCGTGGGACCGTGTCAAACCCGAGCCTGGTTTTCCAGGTAGCAGACCCCCAGGCTGCGCATGGTCTTGACGGCCAGATAATTGAACTCGTTCGTGTCCGTGCACCCCCCGGTGAAGGCCATGCCCTCGCAGCGATTCACCGTGTGTCCCTGCGCGTCTTTCTCGAGGAACGTGTCGTCGCGCGTCTTCTTCACCTTCTGCGCGATCTCGCTGTAAGCCTGCTCCCAGGAAATATCCTCCCAATCGGTGGCTCCGGGACGCCGCACCTGCGGCTTCAGCAAACGGCGGTCGTTGAGGATGTCCTGCTCGAGCGACGAGCCCTTGGGGCAAAGCGTCCCACGATTGATGGGATGGTCCGGATCGCCTTCGACATGAACCACCTGAGGGATGGCATTCTTCGCCTTGTCCCCCAGCGTATAAATAATGACCCCGCAGCTCACCGAGCAATAGGGACAGGTGCTGCGCGTCTCGCTCGCTCTTGATATTTTGAGGCCCTGAGTTTGGGCGTAGACAGGAGTGAGGTCGAATCCGAGAAGGGAGATGCCCGCCCCTCCGGCGAGAGTACCTTTGATGAAGGTCCTGCGTGAGAATTCCATGCCGCGGCCTCCGCATTCCAGCGCAATCGAGCGTTCTTAAGACCGAGGTTGCTGTTGTCAGTCGTTCGAAGTAGCTGAACGACAGGGGGGCTCCCCTAAAGTTCCTGAGAATATACCCCTCGGATCCTGAACCCGTCAAATAACTGCTCGTGCAGCCTGGCTTCGTATCAGATGAAGGGCAGAGGCACTATGATGCCCGTTCGACGTTCGAAGGGTCAGTTTGCCTTCTTCTCATGCCAAAGTTATTCAGCAGTGGGAGGGCATGGCTTTAGCCATGCCGAAAGCGAAACAAATGACGAGCGGCTTTAGCGCTGAGGGTGACAACGCCGGTCGAACTTAGCCGCCACGTAGAAGCCGTATTTCCCGTTAACCAGTGGCCCAAGCGTTATTTGGCAATTTGCCGCCAGTCCATCTGTCCCGCATAATCCCAAGATGCCGCCGTCTCCCTGGCAGCGCCGCATCGAGCGCGCTCAAAACCTTGCACAGCAGCACCCGTTCGCAAACGAAATTCTTTCGCTCTATTCTCGTGTCGTCCAATTTCAGGATGCTCTGCGTCGAAAACTCGACACGACCGCATCGATTCCGGCCGATCCGTCAGCGGCACTTTCCGGTCCGCCCGAGTTGCCTGTTCTTATTTCAAGTTTCGACGGATTCCTGTCCCTCATCGCGGAACACGCGCCCATCCGCCTCGCCGAAACCGCCCGCGCCCTTCACGCCGAGGGCGAACCATCCTGGTCTGGGCTCTTAAACAATTGCTGGCTCGCCTCCGACTCTTCCCCCAACCAGCCCGCGGAATTCCTCGCCCGCGCCTTTCTCCAGCCCTATGCGGAATTCGTCCGCGTCCGCTCCGCCATGACGTGGGATGGCTACACTTATTCTGTTTGTCCCTTTTGTAACCGAAAACCCGGTGTCGCTGTTCTGCGCCAACAGGGCGACGGCGCCCGCCGCTCTCTACTCTGTTCACTCTGTCTAGCGGAATGGGAGTTTCGCCGTATCGTCTGTCCTGCGTGCGGCGAGGAAAACAACGCCAAGCTCCCCGTCTACACAGCGGAGCAGTTCGACTACATTCGCGTCGAGTGTTGCGACACCTGCAAGAGCTACATCAAGTCCATCAACCTGACGCGCAACGGACTTGCCGAGCCGATCGTCGACGAACTAGCCTCCGCTCCGCTGGACCTCTGGGCGCGCGACCGCGGCTACTCGAAACTGGAACTCAATCTCTTCGGGATGTAGATGACTCGCGGCTCCCGAATCCCTTTGATTCTTCTCCGGTCTGCCCTAGCGTCACGGCCGCAAGGACTTCGAGTGGGAGGTTTGCAATTGCATCGCGTTCGGGAGTAAGAATTCGGCGCTGGTTTTGCGGAATATACGCTGAACGGTGAGAGTTTCAGGATCCTGCGTAGAAGAGTGGCCGGCTCCCACCGGAGCCGCCCTCAGTCGTTTGATGGATTACTGGTTGTAGAACTTCCCGCCCTTCGCCTGGTCGCAACCTCCGCCACGCGTATTTTCCCAAATCATCTGGATCAGATAGTTGTGTGTGCCGAAGGTCTGGTTGTATGCACCGTATCCGAGCGTGCCGTGCAGCGGTCCATACGTCCACGCGCACTTGTCGCCGTTTTCGTTACCGCTGGCGTCGTACCAGGCGTTGAGGTCGGGGTTGGTTAATGACTCGCTGGTCTCGTGCGCCATGATGGAAGCCATACCATCCGCGCCGCTGTTTCCGTTCGGGCTCTGCAGTTGCGCTTCGCAGCTCATTGCGCAACGGTCCGGGTTGCCAACGAAAGAGTATTTAACGTCCGATCCCAGAATCGTCGAGTGGTCGTGCCAGCCGCAGTACTTGGTGCAGAAACCAGAAGTCTCGTTCACATCCGAAGAAGTCAGCACGAAGTACAGAGCGTTCGTGTCCTTCGGCAGTCTCCCGCTCTGGATCGCCTTCGTCACCACCGCCTTCACGCCCGCGTCCGTAAGACTCTTGCCCTGCGAGTAGTCGTCGGTGGTCGACTGCACCAGGTAGAAGGAGCCGGTTACCGTCTGCGTCGTGTCGGTATAGGTAGAGTTGATGAGAGCCAACTTCGAGCCACCCAGACCGCCCGTGCGCGCATAAAGCGCATCCAGGAGGCTAACCGTCTGCTGGTTGTCCGACTTCTTCGCTCCGTTCGTCCAGTCACCGTACCAGATGAAGTAGACGTGTACGGTTCCGCCCATCACTTTGCCGCCGTGGTAGATGATGCCGTTTGAATTCGTCGCTCTGGCTACGCTCTGCCAGGCCTTCAAGGATCCCACCGCGCCATCACCCTGAGGCGCTTCGCTCGGATCGTCCTGAGCCATCACAGCCCACCCCTTGCCGGTCGGGACCATGTGCATCGCCGCCCGGACCGCCTGGGCGTGGAGGGAAACTGCGCTGATCAAGACAACCAAGAGGGAAGTGAGTGTGCGTTTCATGCCCTGGTACATTGCATCCCGCGCACCACCGCGAATCCTGACCCAACTCTTTTGCTGTCAACCGCTTAGATGGAAACCAGCCGAGTTCGAAGCGGACAATTTGTCCTCCCTCTTTGGTGGGGGACGAGCCTGTCCATCTATTCTAAACTGCTGATGGATATAGTCTTAGATGGCAGGAAGGGAACGAAGGCAAAAAGCGACACTCTGTCCGTCCCGGACAACTTGGCCCGCTTTGGCTGAGACTTGCAAGTTGTTCATCCTGAGCGAGTCTGCCGTTCGCAGACCGAACGGTACGCGAGTCGAAAGCCTGCCCTGAGCGAACCTGAGCCTAGGCGAGGGGAGTCGAATGGGGACCCCATTTCTGCATGCTCGACTCGCGGCTCTTCAGGGCGTTCTCACGGTCTTCGTCGAATTCCTGATCAAACTTCCTGTCAAGTCCAATTGCCGCCTGACAGCAGTTTGGTTGTCGTTTTAGCAGTCGTCATCCCGAAGCACCGCGTTTTTTCCAGCTGGGCGAGGGATCTGGCGCGGAGTCTGGCAAATTGACCCTCTACGCGCCGCTGTCCACCTCTTGCCGTCGCGCGGGTTCCACGACGCGCTCACCCCTACTTCGTGATCACCCCGCAGGCGATCCGGTCTCCGGCATTCCCCGCCGGGTCCGACTTCATGTCGTCCGCCTTGGCGTGAATCATGATGGCCGTCCCTCCGTTGCTGAATACGGAGTGGCTGTCGTCGCCTAGGTCGATATCCTTGTTAAGCATCGTCACCTTGGCCGTCCCGTTCGCCGTCACCGTGAAGTTCGGCATGTCCCCCGCGTGATGACCGTCGGGGTTTTCGATCCCATGCTTTTTGCCATCGGGGTTGAAGTGGGGCCCGGCCGACTTGAAGTCTGGGGGATCGCACTTCGCGTTCTGGTGGATATGAACGGCATGTTCTCCGGGAGGCAGATTCTTCATGTTCAGCTTGATCCTTACTCCCTGCTTCGCAGATTTCAGCTTCGCAGTCCCGACGCTCTCACCTTTTGCATTTTTCAATTCAATAACGGTCTCTGGACCCTTCGCTGTGCTGGTCAAAGGAAAGACACAGGCCACAAGCGCGACGGCAATGAGGGAGAAAATGGAAGGTTTCATGGGGGGAGATTATATTCCCGAATTGCCATCTGCGGGTGCAATCACAATTGTTAAAGTTCCGTTACCTTATTCTGTAGTTCCTCTGCGATCTTTGCTGGGTCAGCGTCCTTCTCGAACCGAACTGGCGAGCCAATAAGAACCCGTATGCTTCCGGGTGGCGCGAACCTTTTCCCCGCCTTCTTGATCTCAAACAGCCCGTCGATGCGCATCGGCACCACAGGAACTCCGAGATTCCTCGCCAACAGTCCCGCGCCTGCACGAAAGAGTTGCAGCTTACCGTCTGTTGTGTGACGCCCTTCGGGAAACACCAGCACGCTGTATCCGCGATCGACCGCCCCGCCCGCATAAGCAAAGCTCTTGCGGAAGGCGGCTTCCCGGGGTAACGGAAAAAGATTGAGCAACGCAACCCCCAGCGTCCACTGCACACGGTCATACACGCGGCCAAAAATTCCCCGCGCCTTTGCCGGAGTGCGCAACGCCTCCAGCGCTTCACCGCCCGCAGCAGTCGCGAGCCAGTGCCGGAATCGAGCTGGCAACGCACTCAGCACAAACCCAACATCCACATCGTCAATGTGATTGCAAACCACCAGCACCGGCCCTTTTACGTCCTCAAGATTCTCGCGCCCTTCCACTCTCGGCTTCCCCAACAGGAAAACCGCCGGCCGCAGCAGCAAGTAGTGTGCGATCATGCGCACCCATCGCACCGGCCACCGCAGCGCCCATCGAGGATAGTGATACTCGGTCCGTTGCGCCCCCGAGCCACGCAGCAAACCCTCCAGGTCGCTCACCTTGCTGATCGACGAAAACTTCGTCTCGCTCAGGTCGACCTGATAACGGTCTTCGAGTGCGCTCAGTAATTCCACGCGGTCCAGGGAACTGAGATTGAGATCTGCGTCCAGATCGGCCTCCGCAGTCAATCGCGACAGTTTCCGACCCGAGATCCGTTCGATCAGCTCTCCCAGTGGACTGGCTGCCGTCTTCCCGCCCGATTCGGACGCCAACCTCGACTGCACCATCTCGCGAATCGCGCTCGTACGCGGCTTCTGCGTCGACGTCCGTGGGAAATCTTCGTCCGGCCACTCATACCATGCATTCATCCTCTGATACTCCGCCAGTGTCTCATTCGCGCGTCGCACGACCGCATCCGCCGCCGCGTTCGCGTTTCGTAAAATCAGAACCGCGCACGGCTCCGCGTTGCCTCCACGTTCGAGGCCAATGACTACGCATTCGCGCACCTCCGGCTGTACTCGAAGCGCCGCCTCCAGATCCTCCGGATAAATGTTCAACCCGGCAGGTGTGACGATCATCTCTTTCTTGCGGCCCTTGAAATAAAGATTGCCCGCCGCATCCAACTCTCCGATGTCACCCGTTCGATACCAGCCTTCTTCTCCGGCGACGGCCTGCGTCTCTTTCCCGTTCCAGTAGGCGCTCGCGACGCCGCCACCGCGCACCATGATCTCGCCATCGCTCGCCAGCTTGATCTCCCGCCCCGGCAGCACCTTGCCGATCGACCCCTTGCCCAGCCGAAAGGGATGGTTCAAGCTGATCAGCGATGTCGTCTCCGTCAGACCGTATCCCTGCACCACCGCATAGCCCAATCTCCCCCAGAATTCCTCCGTCTCGCGATCCAGCGTCGCACCTCCGCAGATGAAGGCCCAGAACTTCCATCCAAACTCGCGCCGCACTCGCCGTAATATCCACCAGCGCCGCAGAAAGTGCTTGCCCTCCGCGGCTCGAAACTTTTGCCGAAATTTTCCCAGGTCGCCTTTCTCATCCACATCGCGCTCGATCTTCTCTTTCAACGACTGCAGCATGCGCGGCACCGCCACCAGAACGGAAATCCGCTCGCGGCGAATCGTGTGGACGACCTCCGACGGGCTCAGCGCCTCCTGAAAAAACACGGTGCCCCCCATCAGCTGCGGCAGAAAAATTCCCATGAACTGGCCAAACACGTGGCTCAGCGGCACCAGATTCAGAAATCGCACCGGATGCACCCAGCGCTCGTACTTCAGATACTTTCTTATTTCGTTCTCCAAAGGCGTGATATTCGCCAACACGTTGCTGTGCGCGATGACCACACCCTTCGGCTCCGCCGTCGTGCCGGATGTGAAGATGATTTCGAGCGTATCTCCCGCCCTCACTTCGCCGCCCATATAGGGAGTATCCGGATGCCCGGCGACGACCTCTGCGAGATCTTCCAGTATCACGGTCGCCCCGGCTGGCTCTTGCGACGCATGATGGCGTGAACAAACCAACAACTTCGCCTCCACCTGCTGGTATACCCTGTGCGCGAACTCCGCGGTCGCGAAGTTGTCCATGGGAACCACGACTGCGCCCTGGGCCGCGCAGCCGAAGAATGCGGCAACCCACTCTACGCAATTTTCGCCCCAGATCAGAACCCGGTCGCCCTTCCCCACACCTCTGGATGCGAGCTCTCGCGCGAACTGAAATGCTGTCCGCGCAATCTGGCGATAGCTCCAGCGCTCCGTGCGATACCCGCGCCGGTGCCCGTACGCGCACTCATCCCCCAGACGCTCAAAGTTCGCGAGATACTCCCTGAGAGACGAATAAGGCATATCTGGGCTTATTTTCTGCCCATACAATTAAGACTACACTCCGCAGATTCGCCCCCCTTGCTCCACTGCGAATCGCCTTCTACCTCCTCCGCCAAACAGAATTCTCTAGTCATGGTCTAATACCCCATGCGCTGGACCCATACCCTTCGCGCCATCCTCGCAATTGCTTGTGCTTTCGCGACTGGATGCCAGTCCACGCCGCGGGAGCCTGTCGTCTCCGCTCCCCGTTCATTCCCTTCGCCGTCCTCCTCCGCTCCACGTCGCGATCTCTCCCAAGACGAAGACGCCGGCGGCCACACTCTTCGTAAGCATGTGGGCCGCACCGACGACCAACTCCGCGAGCGCCTCGAGAGCGAACGCAACATCTCCGCCGCCTCCACCTATACCGATCGCGAGGCCGCCGAGCTTGCCGTGGGCACCGCGCTTCAGCAGAATCGCGATAAACTGCAGCGCTGGCTTGATCGTGGAGGCAGGCGTCCGAACCTGGTTCTTGACTACGATGGCGATACCGCCCATCCCATCGGGCGGACCTTGCGGCGAGGCGAGGATCGCACAGAGCCTTGCTCCCATGCCGTAGTTGTGTTGAGATCAATGCCCCAGGGTGGATACTACGTGCTCACTTCTTATCCGGAGTGTCGCTGATGGCAGAAAACAAGCCGCCGAAAGATGAGATTTCGGGCGAGAATTTTCCCGCCCTCCGGGCTTTCCTGCGGGGCTACTTTCACCAGGATATGGCGGAGGAGTACGATTCCCCCGAGGACGCTGCGCAACAGTTCTGCGAAGATGCCGACAGTGACGAGCGCCAGGCCGTGGCCCGCGATTGGAAGCGGTTCGTGGAGAGCACCCATGGACGTTCGCTTGCCGAGATCAACCGGCTGCTGACCACGAAGCTCAGCAGCGCCTGTTCTCTCCCAAGCGCCGACCATCTGGAGAAGATCTCAGCCGTGTTCGCGGGCAGTGCCCGCCGGAAGATGTCCGATTAGTCATTCGACCACGCCACTCTCAAATCAGGCCTTGTCGCACACGTCTGAGGAAGTCTTCGGCGTCCACCCGCGCCCGCTCCATGGTTTTGGGTTCGCCGCGATGCTCGAGGCCGATCTCCTGCAAGGTCAACTCGACTGCATCTTTCGGCTTGAATCCCCGCATGACCAACTTCCGAGCGCGCTCCGCAAAGGTCTGTCCGTCGGCAAATACCAGCTGCTTCGGATTGTCCGCGCAATCGTGCTCCTCAAACTTCGCCCCCGCCAGCCTGTCGTAGGCGCTCTTCGCCGCCGGGTCACTTAATAATGCCGGTAGCGGATACTTCCACTCACATTCCGAGCAGGCCCATCCTTGCAGATGGTGATCTGCGACCCACGTCCTGAAACGTGCCATGATTTTTTGTGCCGCTAAGAACTTGTACTTAGGGTTCCTGGTTGATTGCTGCTTGAGCCACCGCGGGGGAAAAATCGACGGCTCGTCCGTTAATTGTAATGAAAGAAATTCTATTCTGGAAATTGGCACAATTGGTGCTATGCAATGCCGCGGTTCGGCCCCTGGATTCCCCAAATTGTCTGTGGCGGGTCTCCCCTGCGATGCGGATCTCATTGCCGGCCGCCTCAGGTCGAAACCCTCGGTGCCGCATCTTCTTATATGTTCTTCACAGCGGTTTACTACGATTAGCGATAGTAGTACCCTGCCTGCCGTGGGACCGAAGACTCTACGGCTCGCGCACAACGCCGTTCAACGGAGAAGCCGCTCGAAATACGTTGTCGCCACTGGTTCCTTCCGTAACCTAAGGTACACTCCCTTTCGGTAACCCTCAGTAACCATCCAATTTTCCTCCGTCAGAATTACAATTGCCCTGACCGCAACCACATTTCTCCCTCGATTGGCTGCGGCATCCGGGTTTTGCCCGGCAAATAACCAGACCGTCAGGAACGGCTCCCAGGTACAGGGCGGTTCGGCGACGGAAACAGGCTGGAGTCCGCACAATATGGCGTTTGGTTTCGGGTTCAACAAACAAAAGGCGCTCAGTGCCGCGGAGAAATTTGTCCAACAGGGCAAACTGCAGAACGCCATCACCGAATACGAAAAGATCCTGAAGAATGATGCGAAGGATCTTACCGTCGCCAACACCGTCGGCGACCTCTACGCGCGACTCGGCGAAAGCGACAAAGCCATCGAGTGCTTCAAGAGTGTGGGCGATGCTTATGCGACCCAGGGCTTCACGGTCAAAGCCATCGCCATGTACAAGAAGATCACCAAGATCAAGGGTTCGCTCGAGGGCACTCTCAAGCTCGCCGAACTCTATACTCAGCAAGGCCTTTTCAACGACGCCCGCGCCCAATACCTCCAGGTCGCGGAAGAATTTCTACGCAGCGGGGAACTGGAGCAGGCGGTCCGGATCTTCCAGAAAATTCTGGAAATGGATCCGGAAAATGTGGCCATGCGTGTGCGTCTGGCGGAGGTTTACATCCGTCTCGGCAAGAAGGCAGAAGCTTGGCAGATATTTTCCGCCGCTGCCGAAAGCCTTCGTACCCGGGGCCAACTGCCCGCCGCCGAAGACATTCTGCAGCGCATGATGACGCTTGATCCCGGCAACGGCCAGGCTCTGCTGCTGCGCGGCCGCAACGCGCTCGAATCCGGCGACCACGATGCCGCGATCAAGTACCTCGAGAAGGTCGCCGACATGGATTCGCATCCTGACGGCTTGCGCGATCTGCTCAAAGCTTACTTGCAGGCGGGCCGCATCACCGACGCGGGTGGCTTGGCCAACAAGCTGCTTTCCGTTCACAATGATGTGGACGGCGTCGCCAGCGTCGGTGACGCTTTGATGCAGGCTGGCCAGTACCAGGAAGCGCTGGCTTTTTATCAGCAACATGCCGAGCGCATGTTGTCGGCAAATTCTGCGCAGACGCTACAGAATCTCCACAGCATCATCGGCCACGTTCGCGAAAATCCGCAGGCGCTGAACACTCTTCTCGAACTCTTCCAGAAAGCTGGGGAAAACACCCACGTCAGTGAGGTGACCGAACTTCTGGCTCACGCCTATGTGCATTCCGGCGAGCTTGCTGAGGCCCGCGACCTCTATCGCAGCCTGGCCGCCGTCGAGCCGCAAAACTCGATGCACATGAAGAATTACGAGCAGGTCGTCGCCATGATGGGCGGCACGCCCGGCACACGGCTTATTACTGCCGAAGAAGGCGCCGTGATGGTAGACGAACTGGAAGCCACCGCTCCCTTTGTCGAGCAGCATTATTCTGATGCCGTCGCTCTTTCGGTTCGTGCCGCTCTCACCGATGCCGATCTTTTCGTTTCGTACAACATGCCCGGCAAGGCTCTCGTGCCGCTGTTGGCAGCTCTTCCCCAGGCTCCGCGCGACCTGCGGTTGAATCAACGCCTGGCAGCGTTGCATACCCGAGCTGAACGTTTTGCGGAAGCCGCCGTCTGCTGCCGCACGCTGGAAGCGATTTATTCCGAAGCGGGCTATCCGGATGAAGCCGTCCGTTACGGCGAACTCGCCAGTAAATACGAAGAGCGCACTTCCGCCTCGGCTAGCGCCGGCCCGGTAGTAAGCGCTCCCGCTGCGTCATCTGCACCATGGCCCACAGCTCCTGTTGCCAAGGCGGCTGCTCCGGTTGTTTCTTCGCCCGCGGAATTCGCGGTGGACGAGGCCGAGCCTCAGCCGGTCGCGGAGTTCAGTGTTCAGGAAGCAGCTCCTGCAGCTTCGACCGAATTCGATATTTCTGAAGAGTGGGAAGGCGCAGTCTCGGATGAAACAGAGGCTGCCCCCGTTCCTGCTGTCGCAGCCAAGAAACCAGCCGCCGCTCCTCCCGTCGATCCCAACGCCGTGCCCGAGACTGTCGAGGAAATCCGCTTTTATCTGGGACACTTCATGGTCGACCAGGCGCGGGTGGCATTCGCCAAGCTCGAGAAGCTGACGCAGGACGCTTCCTTGCTCGCGACCCTGCGTTCGGAAATCGAAGCGGCAGAAGTTCCCGCGCACGCCCCGGACGTCGACGCCGAGGTTTCGCTCGCGGAACCCGGTACTCCTGAGACTGTCGCTCTGATCGAGGACGTTCCCGAGGCCGCAGCGGCTCCTGCTCCGCAAAGCGGCGCCTTGAACGAATTTGTCTCTGATCTAGAGTCCTCTCTCGGTGACGGTTTTCTCCCCGACACGGTCGCGGAGGAAGTCCCGGCTGCGGCAGCACATTTTTCGCCCGAAGCCGTACCGGAGCCGGCTCCACAGCCCGAACATTTCGCACCCGCTGCCGCGGCTCACGCTCAGGAAAGTCCCGGCGTCCTCGGCGAATTCGTTTCTGACCTTGAAGCTTCTCTGGGCGACGGCTTCCTGAAGGAAGCGCCAGTCCCGGAATCTCAGCCCGAGCCCGCGCATGTCGCAGCCGAGCACGTTGCGCAGCCAATCGCCGCGCAAGCCGAAATCGGAATGGCTGCCAGCGCTGCTGCGTCGGCGTCCTTTACTTCCGCTCCCGCGCCGGTTTCATCCGCCTCCGCGGCTGCAATCCCGGCTGCTCCGCCCGCGGCGCCGTCGCTGACCTACAAGCCGTCCAAGGTACGGCCTTTAGCCGACGCTCCGGCAAAATTCAGCGCGGCCGGAGTGGACCTCGCCGAAATGTTTGGCGAGTTGAAGCACGAACTCGAAGAAGAAGCGACCGTCGCCGAAGAAGATCCCGAGACTCATTACAATCTCGGCGTCGCCTTCCGCGAAATGGGGCTGCTCGACGAGGCAATCGGCGAACTGCAGAAAGTTTGCCAGTCCGTGGATCGCGGCCACAAATTCCCGCACCTGATGCAGACCTACACCTGGCTGGCGCAATGCTTCCTCGATAAAGGCGTTCCCGAAGCCGCCATCCGCTGGTATGAAAAAGCCCTCAAGCTCCCCAGCCTCGACGAAGAGACTCGCATCGCGCTGAATTACGAGCTGGGCTTCTGCCTGCGAGGCGGCGGGGGACAAGCCGACAGCGCTGCAAATATTTCATGGAAGTGTATGGCAGCAACATCGATTATCGCGATGTCGCCGAGCGCATCAAAGCCCTGAAGTCGTAGAATGCGATAATGAGTTTGATGTTCGACTTGGGGGCGCGCGCACTCTCGTTCACCGACTCTGCGCTGTCATCCACGGGCGGGAGCGCGGCGTGATTTCGGATCCGAAGTCCCCCCTGAAGGCAATTCCTACGAAGTCGCGGCCGGCCTTGCCGGTCCGGGCTCGAGCATCCCCGCCTGTAGTCGAGCCTCACTCCGGTTCCCGACGCAGCGGCGCTCAGTTATGGCTGCATCGCGTCCTCGTACTGCTGTTTGTTTTCGTCTGCGCGGTCGTGGGAGTGCTCCTGGTCATTCTGCCCTGGAACCCGGAATGGACCGATAATCCGCTGCTGCTGCATTATCCCGGCTGCGCGCCTTGCTGTCCAACGGTTTCGTGCGCGGCATGTGCAGCGGCCTGGGGCTGCTCGATATCTGGATCGGATTCTGGGAGGCCGTGCACTACCACGAAGAAAGTCGGCCCGGCTGAAAACGGTTCAGGAAACCCGTGCAAGGTCTCCGGCTCCGCCGACCGCACATCATTCAGAAAGATAGAACGCCATCATGACTGACGACAAAACTCAAAGCTGCGCCCCTGGCCTACGAGAACGAGCCTTTCTGAACAGTCCGGACGGCCGCATTTTCCGCATTCTCTCGGAATACACTGAGCCGCTCGCCCGTTTCCGCCGCGAACAGATCCAGGACACCGTCGTCTTCTTCGGTTCGGCCCGTTTTCACAGTCAGGCCGACGCGCAGACCGCTCTTGCCGGCTCGAAAGTGAACGCGGTCGGCAGAGCCCCGTGCAGTCCGAGCATAAGCGCGCCATGGCCGGCCGTGGACATGGCGCGCTACTACGAAGATGCCCGCCGGCTGGCCTTCCTGCTCACCAATGGTCGGTCCAGATTCCCGCCCGCCGCCGCCGCTTCGTGGTCACCACCGGCGGTGGTCCCGGCATCATGGAAGCCGCCAATCTCGGCGCTCAGGAGGCCGGGGGCAAGACCATCGGCCTCAATATCAATCTGCCCTTCGAGCAGAGTCCCAATCCCTACATCACGCCCGTCGCTGAATTTCGAGTTTCACTACTTCTTCATGCGGAAATTCTGGTTCGCCTATCTGGCCAAGGCGCTGGTGATTTTTCCCGGTGGCTTCGGCACCATGGACGAGCTGTTTGAAATCCTGACTTTGGCCCAGACCCAGAAGCTGGCCAAGAAGATCATCGTGGTCATCTACGGCAGCGAGTATTGGAAGCAGTGTAATCAACTTCCAGGCCATGGTCGACGCCGGCACCATCTCGCCGGACGACGTCGACCTTTTCAAAATGGCGGACTCCCCCGAAGAGGGCTTCGAATTTCTGCGCGAGGGTTTGACCAAGTACCACCTCGGCCCGCCTCCCCGGCATATCGGCGAGCACGTGCCCGAAATCGCCAAAACCAACCCGTAAGGAGGTATGGTTCAAGCTCGTTCAAACGGACCCACCCGCCCTTCCTTGACACCCCCGTGACCCGCCTTTATTCTTAACTATTGCTCCCTGGAGAATTCGCGCTTCTGGGCGTGCTTCCGCGGGCCTCCGCGGTGTCGGTTGAGGGGGGGCGGGGGTTCCATGTTCATCGAAATACGTGAATTAGAGCTCCATCCGCTGGATTTTGAGGAGCAGTTCGGCCCCGGTGTGATCGATCTGGGTGCGGACCTACAGCAGCGATCTCCGCTTGCCAGCAAAGGGCGGGCGCAGCTGGTAGAAGAGCACCACGGTAAGCATCAGGTCATAAAGGACATACGGCTTCAGGGGGAGTGGGCGACGACCCTGGAGCTGCTTTGTGCGCGATGCCTGGAGCCGGTGCCGCAGAACCTGGCCCGCAAGTTTGAGCTGCTCTACCGGCCGCAGGGTTCAGACGCTGGCAAAGAGGAAATCTCGGTCACCGCCGCGGACGCGGAGATCGGCTACTACAAGGGCGATGGGTTGCTGCTGGAAGATGTGCTGCGCGAGCAGGTTTTGCTGGCGGTTCCGTTGAAGGTGATCTGCCGCGAAGACTGCAAGGGCTTGTGCCCGCACTGCGGGAAGAATTTGAACGCGGAGCAATGCTCCTGCGCCAGTCCGTCGGAAGGACTCGGTGGGCGGCGCTGAAAGAAATTCGCGAAAAGCTGGACCGTTGATCGGAATTTTCGGCTTGAGGCTGTCATCGCTATTTGTGGCCCGGCCGTCGTGAGGAATCTTACATGCCAAATCCAAAACGGCGTCATTCACAGAAGCGCACCAGCACCCGGCGCGCGCATGATGCACTGTCGAAGCATTCACTCTCCGAGTGTCCCAACTGCCACGAGCGCAAGATGCCGCACCGTGCATGCCCGAAATGCGGCTACTATAAGGGCCGTGAAGTCGTCGAGGTCGAGGAAACCAGTTAGCCCGCGTATTCCCACGCCATGCCAAGCGCCATAGCCCTGGACGCGATGGGTTCGGATCGAGCGCCTAAACCAGAAATAGAGGGCGCGATACAGGCCTCCCGTCAGTACGGCGCACGTGTGCTTCTGGTCGGCCCGGAACCGCAGATTCGCGCGGAACTCGACCGCCATGTCTGGGCTTCGCGCTTGCCCATCGAGATTGTTCACGCCAGCGAAGTCGTCACCATGCAGGACAAAGCGGTGCAGGCGATGCGTGCCAAGCGCGACTCGTCATTGCGCGTGGGCGTGCGTCTGGTGCGCGACGGTCACGCCGCCGGATTCGTAACCGCTGGCAACACCGGCGCTGCCATGGCCACAGCGAAGATGGTGCTCGGAGCGATCCCCGGCGTGGATCGTCCTGCGCTGGCCGCAGTTTTTCCTACAGTGCTCGGGACGGCCGCGGCCCTGCTTGACGTGGGTGCGAACGTCGATTGCAAGCCGGAAAATCTGGAGCAGTTCGCCGTGATGGGCGAGATTTATTTTCGCAGTATGTTCGGTACGCGCGCGTCCGCGCGTGGGCCTGCTTTCCATCGGCGAAGAAGAGACCAAGGGCAACGAGCTGACCCGCGCGGCGTTTCAGCTATTGAAGAATTTGCCGCTGAATTTTGTCGGGAACGTGGAAGGGCGCGATCTCTACGGCGGCCAAGTTGACGTGATCGTTACCGACGGCTTCGTGGGTAACGTCGCGCTGAAGACTTCCGAAGGCGTGGCCAACCTGGTGAGAGCGACGCTGAAGGAAAGTTTGAAGGCGACCATCACGCGGCAGGTGGGAGCGCTGCTCTCGCGCAGCGCGTTCAGCGATTTCAAGAAGCGCCTGGATCACACCGAGTACGGCGGCGCGCCGCTGCTGGGGCTTAAAGGCGTGTGCTTCATCACGCATGGGTCGTCGAATGCGAATGCCATCAAGAATGCGATTCGGGTGGCCGCAGAGTTCGCCGAGCGTGGCATCAATGACACGATCGAGAAGGAACTGGCGAGTTTGCGGGCGGCCAGTTCGCAAGCGGTGGTGACAGCGCCGGAAGAGGTTGTGTAGCCGACAACTGGACTCGAGCTCTGCCGGTGGCATCACACGAATCGTTCTTGGAAGGGCACGGCTTAGCGTGCCGTCAGTCCAATTATGGGCTTTAGCCCCCGGAAGAACTCAAGAATGTGTGGCTCACGTTCCGGGAACGTCATGACTCGGTAGGATCGCCGTGCCGGGAAGCGCCACGAGCTGGGTGGATCGCCGTGGAAGAGCGGCCCTTTAGGGCCGCGTTAGCGGTCAGAATCAGGTGGGCTTTAGCCCCTGAAATGTCAGCTATGAATCATTGTGGAAGGGCACGGCTGCGTGCCCCATGTCTCATTTTTTGCGAGACGGGGAATCTAGAATGAAGCTTTGTATCAGGGCACGCCTTCAGGCGTGCCGCCAAGGCTCCTTAAAGATGGGGCTTTAGCCCCTGGGGCCTCGCGAACCGAGGAAAAACAAACTGATGAGTGACGTTCACACCAACGGCGGGCCGGTCGCTTTTCTCTTCCCAGGCCAGGGCTCGCAGGAAGTGGGCATGGGGAAGGAACTGGCGCATCATCACGCCGTCGCCAGACAGACCTTCGAAGAGGCCGACGATGTGCTGGGCTACGCGTTGTCGCAGGTCTGCTTCGAAGGGCCGGAAGAAAAACTACGAATGACGGAAATTACGCAGCCGGCGATCCTGACGGCTTCCGTCGCGGCGTGGCGAGTGCTAAAAGAAAACGGATTCGAGCCCGATCTGGTGGCGGGGCACAGCCTGGGCGAGTACTCGGCTCATGTGGCCGCGGGAACCATCAGCTTTGCCGACGCCGTGCGCACCGTGCGCAACCGTGGCAAGTACATGCAGGAGGCGGTGCCGGTAGGCGTCGGCACTATGGCGGCGATTCTCGGCATGGCGCCAGAGAAGGTCAGTTCGGTTTGCGAGGATGCGGCGCAGGGCGAGGTATGCGAGCCAGCGAACATTAATTCCCAGGAGCAGATCGTTATCTCCGGGCATACAGCGGCGGTGGAACGCGCGACGAAACTTGCGGACGAGCGCGGGGCGAAGCGTGCGAAAGTCCTGCCGGTGAGCGCGCCTTTCCATTGCTCCCTGATGAAGCCGGCCCAGGACCGCCTGGAAGCCGACCTGAAAACCCTGACATTCAACGACCCCAGGGTGCGAGTGGTCTGCAACGTGGATGCGCAGGTGGTCGATGACGGCGAGCGTAGCCGCTTAGCGCTCGTCCGGCAGGTTACCGGCTCCGTGAAGTGGGAGCATTCCATGCGGCTGCTCGCGGAACAGGGTGTTGGAACGATGGTAGAAGTCGGACCGGGCAAGGTGCTGTGCGGACTGATGCGCCAGATCGACCGGTCAAAGAAATGCGTCAACGTGAGCGACGAAGCGTCTCTGAAGAAGACGCTCGAGCAACTGGCGGGCGCCAGGGCATAAGTCTGGTTGAGAAGCTCGGAATTGCTCTGGGAGCGCGCGGCTTTAGCGGTGGTGAGAAAAACTTCTTGGTCGTATCAGGGCATCGATTTATCGATGCTGACAAGACGAACAGAGACGAAACGGCCTCAGCCGCTGAGTTTTTTTGCCGCATGTTTGTGCTCTTTTACTCCTTGTATGTACAGCACAGTTGGGAGGGCACGGCTTTAGCCGTGCCACTAAGAGCCTATAACACGACGGGCTTTAGCCCCTGCGGGGCGCAGTTGATCTAATACGGCGAGAAACTCAATGTCTTATCCGATTTCTGCACCCACAACCGCGCGTGCTCGGCGCGGTCATTCACGATAACTTCAACCACAATCCCGCTGCCGCCTCCCGGCGGAGCGCCGGAAGCGTAGATCTTGTGCGACTTGATCAGGCCCCATTCTCCTCCCGGTCCCCAATCGCGATAGAACTCATTGAACGGATACTTTGAATAGCGCTCCTGATGTTGTTTCCAGTCGGGATCGTGCATCCAGATGCTGTAGGCGGTTTCGTAGTTTTTGTTCTGCAGCGCGTCGAAGAAGTGGTCGACGATGCGCTCTTCCGGCCAGTTGCGGTACATCCAGCCCAGTGAAATTACAACCACGACGACGACAACGGCAGCAATGATCCAGTTTCGGCGCCGACGCGCAGCAGCCTCGTCGTACACCTGGGCGTCAAGCAAGGTCATACTTGATCTAGCATAATGGAAACCGCCGGAATTCAGAAAGTTTCCCAGAAATTGAGCAATTGGAAATTGAGTAATCGGCTAATTGGGAAAAGACCAGTGCGGCAGAGAGGTCTTCAATTACTCAATTACCAAATTTCACAATTACTCAATCTTCACAGGGTTCTCTTGAACAGCGGCGTCGCAATGCTCAGCGTGATCACCGCGAAGAGCGACAAATAAATCATGTCGGGCCAAATCGCCGAGAGCCCCGCTTCCTTCAGCAGCAGCGATTTGAAGCCGTGCACAGCGTAAGTGAAAGGATCAGCTTTGGCGATGGCCCGCAGCCAGGAAGGGAAGGCCTGAATGGGGTAAATCGATCCGCTGGGGAAAAAGAGCAGCGTGTTCAGGATGCCGAACATGGCGCGAGGCACAAGCGGATCTTCAATGCGCACCATGAGCAGAAACATCATGGTGTTGAAGGCCACAGACGTGAGCAGGATCATCACCAGCAAGCCGAGAATCGTGAACGGATTGAAAATGGTGCTCACGCCCGCCAGTAACGATCCGATCAGCGTAATCACAACGCCCGTCAGCACCGCTTTGATCGCTCCCGCAGTGTTGAGCCCGAAGACGAGTTCCGTCTTCGTGATCGGCGTCACCAGATAACCCTCGTGCACACCTCGGGCCTTGTCGTCGATGTACAACATCCCCCCGCCGATCATCACCGACACGAACATCGCCAGAGTAATCGACCCGGGCAGCAGATATTTCATGTACTCGATATACGGATAGAGTTCGACCACCTGGAGCGCGGTTTGTTGCAGAATGCGCGGTTCCACTGTTGGCTGGTTCAGCGCGTTGGTCAGGCTCGTGAGTTCGTCTTCCAGAGTCGAACTCATGAAGTTGTCGCTGTTGTCGACCACCAGCGCGATCTGGGGATGGTTCTCCTCATATACGCGCCGCGAATACTGCGGCGGAATGATGACCGCTCCCTGAATCTTGCCGTTCCGCACGTCTTCCATGGCCTGCCGGTCGTTGTCGTAGTAGATGGGCTCGAAGGTGCGCATGTTGGCGCGGACCGAGTCGAAGGCCTCGCGGATTTTGAGCGCCTGCGTGCCGCCATCCTGATCGACGATGCCCAGTTTCGCGTCGCGAATCTTGCCGCCGAAGGCGTTGCCCAGAATGATGAGCTGCACCAGGGGAAAAACCATGGATGCCATCATGAGGGCGGGGGAGCGGAAGAATTTGCGCATTTCGCGCTCGACGATGGCAAACATACGATTCATGGCTGAAGTCCTGGTCTCTGCGGCATCACGAAGCCGTAGGCTTTGACCAGCTCGTCGCGCAGCTGGCGTCCGGTGTAGTGAACGAAGACGTCGTCGAGCGTGGTGTTCTGAACCGAGAGTGACCGCACCTGAAGCCCGGCCTGCACAGCCATCTCGACAAGTTCGGTGGTAGTGCGCGAGCCGTTGCCCGTCAGGATGCGGTACATGCTGGCCGCCTCGTGTTGCACTGAGGTGACACCCGTCAAGCCATGCAGCCGCTCTTCCCATCCGGAGGGTACCTTATCGAATTGCACTTCAATGACATTCGAGCCGGGGACGCTGGCCTTCAATGCTGCAGGCGTATCAAGCGCAACCAGCTTGCCGTGATCGACAATGGCGATGCGGTCGCAAAGGCGGTCGGCCTCGTCCATGTAGTGCGTGGTGATCAGGATTGTGAGCTGGCGCTGGCTCTTGATGTTGGTGAGCATCTCCCAGACGGCGACGCGGGAGACGGGATCAAGGCCTGTCGTCGGCTCGTCGAGAAAAAAGATGCGCGGGCTGTGGACGAGGCCGCGTGCGATCTCCAGCCGCCGGCGCATGCCGCCCGACAGAGTCTTGGTCTGGGCATCGCGCCACTTCGTGAGATCAACGAGTTCGAGAAGTTCGTTGATTGCTGCCTTACGTTTCGCGGCAGGAACGTCGTAGAGCTTGGCGTAGATGCTGAGATTTTCGTTGACCGTAAGATCGAGGTCGCTGGTGAGCGCCTGCGGAATCACTCCGATCATCCGGCGAACGGCATCAGGATGCTTCGCAACGCTGTGTCCCGCGATGCACGCGGTGCCACCAGTGATCGGGATGAGTGTGGTCATCATGCGGATGAGCGTGGATTTGCCGGCGCCGTTCGGCCCGAGCAGCCCGAAAATCTCGCCTTCCTTCACGAAAAAAGAAACGTCGTCGACGGCGGTGAAGTCGCCGTACTTCTTGACGATATGGTCGACCTCGATCGCATTGGTGTCAGTGATTCCTTCGCGTGGCACAGCCCCGCTGACGAGACGGCCAGCCTGCGTTTCCGGACTGCGCGGAGTTGGATTCGACATCAGGGCTGCTCCGCTGCGACTTGCTTGCCGGCCTTGCCGCTGATCTGGTCGGGAGAAACCAAAACGTTCGCGGTCATCCCGGGGACATACGCGCCCTTGGGATTGTTGAGCCGCACTTTGAGCACGATGGTTTTGATATCCCGCTTGCGGCGGCTCACGTCGCGCTGCGTGGCGAAGTCCGCTTCGGCAGCCTTGAAGAAGACCTTCCCCGTCGTGATAGTTCCTCCCGGAAGTTCGACGCGCAAGGCATCGCCGATGCCGATGTGATCGGCATAGGTCTCCGGAATGGCCGCACGAACCCATGTGTCGGTGAAATCGACGATGGTTACGATCGGGCTACCGGGATTCACCACTTCGCCTTCACGCGCGGCGCGGACCGAAACCGTGCCCGTGACCGGTGCATAAATCTTTGTGTAACCCAGACGCACTTCGGCCTGTTTCAGCATCTCTTCTGCGTTATCGAGTTGAGCGCGAGTAGACGCAACGGTGTTAAGCGCCGCGGCGGCCTGGTGCGTTCGCGCGACAGCCGAGTCCAGATCGGCCTGCGCCGCAGTCACCTGGTCGCGCAAAGACTGGACGTTAGCCTGCGCTGCCTTCAAGTTCATCTCGGCAGTCACGCGGTCCTGATCCGAAGCTACGCCAGCTTTCGCAAGTTCGATCATGCGTCGGCTGTCGCTTTCCGTGCGCTGTAGCGTGGCTTCCGCCTGCACCAGTTGCGCTCGAACCGACTGCAAGCGGGCCTGAGAGTTGGCGACGTCGCCCGATGTCGAGCCCTTGGTCGACTCCTGCGTATGCTCGGTTTCCGTGACCTTGGAGCGAAGACTGGAGAGCGTAGCAGCGGCCGCACGCTCCTCTGCTTCGAGTTCGGAAGGATCAAGCGTGGCGATCAGGTCGCCGGTTTTGACCGGCGTACCTTCGTCTACCAGCAGCCGCGAGATACGTCCCTGAATCTGCGGGCTGACGATCACCTGGTTGGCATCGACGGTCCCGATCAGAACCAGATCTTTCGTGCTCGGCGTAGAGATGAAGTAATACGTAACTGCGATCACACAGACTACGCTGAGCAGAATCAGAAATTTATTGCGAGGGTTCAAGCGCGTTCTCCGGATTTAAGGGGATGCTGGAACAGGGCGGCCGATATGAAATCGATGACAGCTTCGCGGCGCTCCGCCACCCTCGCAGGAAGCATCGGATTAACGTTGGTCATGGCCTGCATCACCGGAGCGCTGCTGAAATAGAAAACAATCACCGCGACCATGGACGGAATGAAATGGAGCGGGTCGACGGGCCGGAATTCGCCGACCGCGATTCCTTCCGCCAGAATTTCCGTGAGCCGCTCATAAATAGGCCGGAAATAATCCTTGACAATGTGCTGGAGCTGAGGCGACTCGCCGCGGCCGGCGCGCATCATTTCGCGCTGCACGAGCCGGGGATAAAGAGGATGCGTGGCAATGAAGTCGAAGTAAGAACCGATATAGGCCAGGATTTTTGTCCGCGGCGTGCCTTCGGCGTTGAGGGCAGCCAGGACAGTTTGCAGCAGGCCACTGAAGGCGTCGTCGAGGACTGCGGCATACAGCGTTTCCTTGTCTTCAAAGTAGTAATAGAGCAGCGCCTTGTTGACGTGGGCAGCCTGGGCAATCGTGTCGGTGCGCGCGCCGGCAATGCCGTGCTCGGCGAACTCATGGCTCGCCGCCTTTAGGATGGCAGCTCGGCTCTCCTCGGGTTGACCGCGCGATCCCAGACGCGGCTTGAGCGTGGCGGATTTCATAGGCAAGTGGGCTCCAGGAATTCAGCGGTCGGCGGCCAATAGCCGGTCGCCAACAGTCAGCAACTTAATTAACTAGTTAGTTAGATTATGCCAGAAGAAGTAAAGATTCGCAAGCTCATGGACGCGCGGTGAAGCCTCGGAGAATGAGGCTGTTAGGAACGGTTGGGCACGTACCCAGGGGCTGACGTCGGGTTCGCGGAGGCGAGCCTGGCGACGGAATGACCTTCGATAATCATGAGGACCGCCGCGCCCACGCCTCGAGGACCTCTTTCTCCTTCTCCGGCGATAGATAATTGGGGCGACTCATGACCTGGAAATTGTAGAAGTCTGTCAGACAATCCAGAGCAGTCTCCTCAAATGGCCGGGTCCGCCACCCGGCGCGGAATGCTTTCTCACTGCTGATCTCGTAAAGTCCCTTCGACGCCGGATCAGGACGCCAGAAAGGGAAATTGCCCGCGAAGGTGTGCAGCGCCGCATCGGTCTCAAGGCCGTGCTGGTGAAGGAAGTCCTGAGGTATCCAGGTAAATTTCGCATCCGATCGGGTTGCGCTCTTGCAAGCCTCGAGAAATTCGCGGAACGTCATCGACCTTCCCGTCAGATTGAAGGTCCCATAAAGCGACCTGCTCACCGCCATCGCCAGAAACCGGGCAACGTCCTTCACGTCGACGAGCTCGACCGGATCGCTGCCATCTCCCGGTGCAATGTGCTCGCCTCCGTCCTGAGCACGAAGCAGCCAGGTCAGCAGGTCGGGAGTGTCGTCGCGACGGCCCTTGATGGGCCCCGGCCTCACGATCGTGAGCCTCTCCTCCAATATTGTGTGCAGCCTACGCTCGCTCTCGGCCTTGTTCCGGTTGTATTTCCGTCCCTGGCCGTTCCACGGCTCCATCGGAGCATCCTCGGTAACGCCGGACTTGGCGAACTCTTTGGAGTCGTATGCGCCCACCGAAGAGACATAGAGATAATGCTGCGCGCGATCCTTGAGAAGTTCCGCCGCCGACGCAACAATGGCAGGGTCGTTCGGCCAGACGTCGATCACCACGTCGAAGTGCCTCCGAGTTAGCGCTGAGAGGTCCTGATCGTTGGCATCGCTGCTGCGAAAGCCTCTCAGCTTTTCGAGGCGCGGAAACAGGTCCGGATTCGTGATCCCACGATTGAATAGGGTTACGTCATGTCCATCGGCCAGGATGGCCTCGACGACGGCTGGGCCTAGGAAGAAGGTTCCGCCCAGAACCAAAATACGTTTTGGGCTGCCGCTCGCCAGCGCAGGCAATGACATTGACGACAAGCCCGCGGCAGCGGTTGTTAGCAATGCATTTCTTACGAAGTCTCTGCGGTCCATGCGTCTCCCCCACTTCCTTAGACAGACGTATCCGCCCCGAAAACGTTTAGGAAGTATGTACCTTATGCGGCCGGTGACAGCGGGATCGACGGCATTCGTGTCTAGGCCTCGCCCTGATTCGGCCAGTCCGGTAACGGGCGGGAAAGGAAACCGATCATTGCCAACCAGACCTGTTGAGGGCGGGAGAGGAACTAACCGATTACCGGCCCGACCTCGGGGGGAAAAAACCTGAGCCACTACAACCAGCCCAGTAGGGGCGACCCGCGGTCCACGCTCTTTAAACGCCAAAAGTCGACGCTCCGAAGGTCCGTCCTCCGGACGCTATAATTCTCGCCGATGGGCACTTCTCCCTCTCCGTTCGATGCAGGCTCGCAGGCTGTTGCCCAAGAGCGGCAACCCCATCTGCGCATTCATGCGATCAACATTTTTGTGCACGACCAGGAAAAGAGCCTGCGTTTCTATCTGGACCAGCTCGGCTTCAGCCTGGTGGGAGATGTGCGCTTCGGATCCGGGGAGCGCTGGGTTGCCGTCGCACCTCCCGACGGCAGCACCGTCCTTTCGCTGGTCGCCCCAAAAGCCGATTCGAAAAACGTTCAACTCATTGGCCGCGCCACTCAGATCGTCTTCGTCACGGAAGATGTTCCGGCCAAGTATCGCGAATGGCGGAAACGCGGTGTTCGCTTCCACTACACGCCCCGCCTGAAACGTATCCGATATGAGAAACAGGTATCAGGGCTCGGTTCGCCCGATGCCAAGTCGCCCGCTCCAGATCAGCCACCTATCTGGGGAGGAGTGATCACGCATTTCAAAGACATTGACGGCAATTCCTTCGCGCTGGTGAGTTACGACGAAGAGAGCCGCGCTGTAGAAGCGCAGCGCCGCGCGGCCGCGGCAAAGGCGGAATCGGAGCGTCGCGCCGCGCAAGAACTGGAGATCGCCAAGCAGGTGCAGCTTGGACTTTTTCCCCAGAGCCTTCCGTCCCTTGCCACCCTTGATTACTCAGGCATTTGTATTCAGGCCCGCCAGGTGGGCGGCGACTACTACGATTTCCTCCATCTTGGCCAGGATCGCTTCGGGCTGGTAATTGGCGACATTTCCGGCAAGGGAATCGCCGCGGCACTGCTGATGTCGAATCTGCAGGCGAACTTGCGCAGCCAGTGTGCCATCGCTTCCGCCCAGCCCAGACGATTTCTGCAGCTGGTCAATCGCCTGTTCTACGAAAATTCGCCGGAGGGTGCGTATGCGACCTTGTTCTTCGGCGAATACGATGAGGGTGCGCGTCGGTTGCGCTACGTGAACTGCGGCCATCTCTCCGCGCTGCTGCTGCGCAATGACGACACCATGGAGCGCCTCGAATCGACCTGCACTGTGTTGGGCCTCTTCAAGGAGTGGGACTGCACAATTGGCGAGAGCATGCTCTCTTGCGGAGACACGCTCGCCATCTACACGGACGGAATCACCGAGGCATTCGACCGGACAGGAGAGGAATTCGGCGAAAGCCGCGTTATCGACTCGCTGCTGCGGCATCGCGAACAGCCTGCGACTCAACTTGTCGCTTCCATCGTCGACGACGTCAGGGAGTTCAGTCCGCACGAGCAATCAGACGACATTACCCTGATCGTCGCTAAGTGCAGATGACCGGTGAGATCGCCATTTCCCTTTCAGATTGATCCATTACCGGTAGTCCGCAAAGCGGATTGACAACGGGATTATCCTTAAAGCACTGGGAGAACAGGCCAGCCAAGTATGTTTGGTGTTTTCTTCTCGATTTTGGTGGCCCTGGCGCTCTTGAATATTTTCGGTGAGATTGCTATGAGAGTTCGCCTCACGAGAAGAGGTTCGCGTGACAAAATAGCCTGGTGGAGGCGCGGCGGCGACGAGGTTGCCGCGAGCTACGAAGAAGTATTCCCGGACAGCCGATTACCGCTGTTCAGGCGTTTCTTTTTTTGGTTATTCGTTATTACGTGCGGTGTCGTCGGCTTCTTGACGATCCTGTGGAAACCAAACTGACCACTACCCGTCATCCCATTGTTAATCCCCGATTAAATTCACGCCCTCCGCACGGAAGTCACCCAGTCAATGCACGCCCACCTCTTGACACACCCCCATGTGACAAGTACGATACTGAGCACGGTTCGCTCTTCGGAGCGGACTATTGAATTTCATGCAGAGTGGCTGAGGGACGAGCCCAGTGACGCCACGGCAACCGGTTCTGGATCATATATCCTGATCGCAGGTGCCAACTCTCTCCCGGAAACGGGGAACATGAGATTCGGCATGCAGCTTATTCGCATTCCGTAGCCTCTTTTCCTTCTATTTCCGGAAAGGAGGTTTCCGTCTATACGGGCCTCTTTTCCGAGAGGGCTCGTTTTCAGTTACTCGAAAGAGTAGCTGCCATGACCGGATACGAATTGCGCTGCAGGGAATGCGGCAAGACCTGGGGAAACCAGCCGCGTTCGATTTGCGAAGACTGTTTTTCTCCCCTGGAAATTACCTACGATTATGAGGCGGTACATCTTACCCGCGAGCAAATTGCCCAACGCCCATCGAACATGTGGCGCTACGCGGAGCTGCTGCCTCTCCCGGCGAATTACCATCCACATCTGCCGGTAGGCTTCACGCCGCTACTCAGCGCGCCTCACTTAGCCAGCAAAATCGGCGCTAAACGACTCTGCATCAAGAATGATGCCGTCTGTTTGCCCACCCTGAGCTTCAAGGATCGCGTGGTAGCGGTGGCATTAGCGAACGCGCGGGCCTTCGGATTCGATACGGTGTCATGTTCCTCCACTGGGAATCTGGCCAACGCCGTGGCGGCGCAGGCGGCGCGCGAAGGTTTCAAGGCCTGGATCTTTATTCCGGCCGATCTTGAGCAGGCAAAGATTTTGGGTACACAAGTGTTCGGCGCGAAGTTGGTAAGAATTTCGGGAAGCTACGACCAGGTGAATCGCTTGTGCTCGCAGATTGCGGATGAGCATCACTGGGGATTTGTGAACGTGAATTTGCGTCCCTATTACGCGGAAGGATCGAAGACGGTGGGATTCGAGATCGCGGAACAACTCGGCTGGCGGTTGCCTGACAACGTCGTGTGTCCGATGGCCGGGGGTTCGCTCATCACGAAGATCAAGAAGGCGTTCGACGAACTGGTGAAGATCGGCCTGGTCGAAGCCAAGCCCGTGAAGTTCTTCGGTGCGCAGGCAACCGGCTGCTCTCCGATCTCGACCGCCGTGAAAGCTGGAGAACCTGAGATCCAGCCGCAGAAACCGGCCACCATCGCACGGTCGCTCGCCATCGGCAATCCCGCGGACGGGCACTACGCCATCCGTGCCATCACGCAGAGCGGTGGATGGTCGGAAGACGTTTCCGACGCCGAAGTCGTGGAAGGCATCCAGATGCTTGCCGAAACCGAAGGCGTCTTCACCGAAACGGCTGGCGGCGTCACCGTCGGCGTGGCTCGCAAGTTGTACGAACAAGGCCGCATATCGCCGGACGAAACCACCGTGCTGTGCATCACTGGCAACGGGTTAAAGACGACCGATGTTTTGGCCGATAAATACGAAACGGCAGTTCCTATCCCGCCCAAGATCGCAGAATTTGAAAAGTACTTGCACGAATCTTACGAAGCACGGGAAACCGTGGAGGCTTGAGATGACAGTGACAGTTCAGATTCCAACCGCACTGCGCCGGCACACATCCGGCACAGATCGAATTACATGCTCGCCCACAAACCTGAACGAATTGTTCACAACCCTGGACGAGAAGTTCCCCGATCTGAAGCCCCATCTGCGCGATGAGGCGGGGCAGATACGGCGGTTCCTGAACGTCTACGTCAACGAAGAAGATATCCGCTTCCTGGGTGGCCCCACCTACGCCTTCCAGGACGGAGACGAAGTCCTCCTGGTGCCCTCGATCGCTGGCGGTGCTCCGGGAGGTAAGAAATCGGGGCGACCATGTCTAAGAAGCAGCTGAGCATCGGATTACTGGGTTGTGGCACGGTTGGCGGCGGCCTAGTTGAACTGGTCAACCGCAACCGCGAGTTGCTGCGCGAGCGCTCCGGCGTCGAACTCACCATCAAGAAAATCCTCGTACGTGATCCGAAGAAACCCCGTCCTGGCGTGGATCCTGATCTCATCACGACGAATCCTGAGAAGGTCATCAAGAATGGCTGTGACATGGTGGTCGAACTTGTGGGCGGCATTGAGCCGGCCCGCAGCTTCATCCACACCGCGCTCGCCGGACGCAAGCACGTGGTCACCGCGAACAAGGCCCTTCTCGCCACCGACGGATACAGCCTTCTTCAAGCCGCGGCCCAGCAGAAAGTGCGCTTCGGATTCGAAGCCAGCGTCTGCGGCGGCATCCCCATCATCCGCGCCCTGCGTAGCGGGCTGGTTGGCAATCAGATTCACAGCCTGACCGGCATCCTCAACGGCACCTGCAACTACATCCTTACGCGGATGGAAGAGGATCGCGCCGAGTTCAGCGAGGCTCTCTCGCAGGCCCAGAAAAAGGGCTTCGCCGAGGAAGATCCCACACTCGACATCGACGGCCACGACGCCGCCCAGAAGCTGAAGATTCTCGCCGAACTCGCCTTCAACGCGCGCGTGTCAGCCGAGCAGATGAGCGTGCAAGGCATTCGCGACATCACGGCCGACGACCTGCGCATGGCCGAGGAACTCAACTGCGTGATTCGCCACGTTGCCACCGCCGAGGTGGCCGGTGACGCCGTCACGCTGCGTGTCGAGCCGGTGCTGCTGCCCAAATCGCACCAGCTTTCCAGCGTGCGCGACGAGAACAATGCAGTCCTCGTGCGCGGAGACGCTGTCGGCGAAATGCTCTTCCACGGCAAAGGCGCGGGCTCGCTGCCCACCGCCAGCGCCGTGCTGTCGGACATCGTCGACATCGCCTGCAACAAGACGGGACGCTCGCCGCTCTCCAAGCGCACCATGGACACGAAGACTCCCAACCTCGTCAGCCGTCGTTATCTGCGCTTCCCGGTGGACGAGCCGAGCGCGATCGGTCCGATCACGACCGTGCTCGAACGCAACGGGATCGCGGTGCAGCGCGCCGCCGCGACCTGGGCCAAGAACGGCAACGACCGCAGCCAGGTCAAAATTCTGACTCAGAGCTGTCCGGCGGAGTCGCTCGACCGGGCGCTCGATGAGATTTCCCGGATGGAAGCTCTGCAAGGGAAGAGTGTGGTCCTGCGGTTCGCGGAGTAACGTCGACGTCAGAGCGTCTTCGGGATCCGGGAGAAAACCCTCAGGGGCTGAAGCCCCCTTAATCTAGTGATTCGGAGCGGCACGACTGAAGTCGTGCCCTCCCATTCCCCCCATTCCTCCCTGCAATCATCGTTGAGATGGGTCCTATGGCGGACAAGTCATACCGCCATATCCAGCCTCATTCTGGGGTATACCCCCCTCCCCCTCGTCGTCTGCAAAATCTTGAAAACAAAAGGGTGGCACCCAACGAAGTGCTCCAAATCTTTGAGTTTAAAGATTTTATGGGCAAAATCCTCTCAACACAGCACTTAGCTGGCTCGAAGCTCGAAGCTGTCAGCTCTCAGCCGGCAGCTTTCCGTTTTCCCAGGTTAGCGCCCAAAACCGGGGCGCGAACCTGGGGCACCAAGAATCCCTATTTCGGAGCGCGCCAGCTCCGCACGGGCGATACCGAGGGGCGAGAAACTGGGGCCACCAAGAAAACAGCTTCCGTTTATCAGTTCCCGGTTCCGTATCAGGGCGCGACTTCAGTCGCGCCACCCCGGGTTCATCTGGTCGCCGGCTTTAGCCGCTGAGGGAAGCCCAATTTTGGAGGGCGTCCGCTCCACACGTTCCGTGGTCGGGAAGGCGGTCATTCAGTTTTGAAAGAACAAACTCTCGGGGGACAGTGAAAGTCTGGCGTCCCAGAGTTGGAGTCGTCAAGGAAGCAGGTCACGGGAGAATGTGAGGGCTTACGTGGAAGAGCGGCCCTTCAGGGCCGCGTTGGGTTTCTCCCTTTATCTGTCATCCTGAGCCGCGCGAGGGAGCGCAGCGGTGGGAGCGCGTACCACTCTTAAATGCTTGTCATCCCGAGCGGAGCACGAAGGCCGCGAAGCGGGTTTCGTGCGCAGTCGGGAGCCTGCTTTTCAGACTCAGCGAACAACCTCAAACGGGAGACACCTGTGGAATCCCACCCTTCGCAAAGTTGAGGTGATGCCTGGGCCTAAGCCCGCTAGCGAAATCCCGAACGAAGTCGACAGCGCTCAGAACGCGCGAAGAATGGGGCACCCCTTTATTGGGTGATTCCAGTCGTAGATCAAAACCTGTGAAGGTGGGCCACTCGCCACTATTACTATTCGGATTATCTGGGATCAGCGAACGTGACAGCCACCGCGGCGAATGGCACAATCGAGGACGAGGAGGACTTCTATCCCTTCGGGGGCAAGCGGCTGGTGATGAATCAGGCGACGCAGGAATACCAGTTCACCGGCAAGGAATTTGACTACGAATCGAACCTGGACTACTTCGGAGCACGGCACTACGCCAACGCATGGGGCCGATTCATTCAGCCGACTGGGCGGAGAAACCGGCGGCGGTGCCGTATGCGCATTATGGCAATCCCCAAAGTCTCAACCTGTTCAGCTATGTCGAGAACAACCCGACCACGGTGGGTGATCCGGATGGACACGACAATGCGGCGACGGGCGACAAGATTGTCCCTACCTCGCAGGAGGTCCAGGCGCAAAATACCCGGCACAGCCTGCTGGGAAAAGATCTATGTCGATCGTAACGGTATCGGCTACCTGCCGCCGCTCCTGGTACGTTTCTCGGGGGCGCAATCGGTGAATTGATCGATCCTGTAGGCGGCGGAT
>CAVQFB010000010.1:0-231309 GCA_963711675.1 uncultured Acidobacteriota bacterium
CGGCCGGGATATCCGATCATGGCCCGCGCAATCGAGTGCAACGCAGCGAGCGTCACTCGAACCCGCTCATCGCTGGCATTGACGGCGTTCTCCTGATTGAATCGGATCAGATTTTCCAATGCCCGCGAGAATTCCATGATTGAGGCCATTTGCGGCGTGACCTCGAAGGGCGCGCCCCTGGTCATCAGAAATGATTCACTCGCAGGGTATTTCTCGAGAGCGGTCCTCAGGATTGCGGGGTCGCTCGTAAAATCCTGCAATAGGAACAAGTCCGTGGTAAGGGCAAATATCGCCACTCTCTGATCCGCCTTCAGAGTACGCACGTATTGCAGCAGTTGCTGGCGGGCATAAACCTGATCGCTACCGGCCGTGTTGACGCCGTCCAGCAATAGCAGAACCAGAGGTCCGGCCGGCTGGCTGTACGCCGGACGATTGGAGTAAACCTCCGGCGGAAGCTGCGGCGCAGGTTTCTTTTCGGCGCGCGTGGAATCGCTTGACGCCCGAGAGAAGAGGCTGACGTCCTGCGGCCGTCCATCTTCCAGAACCTCCATGTCACCGGCACGAAGATCCGTAATCGGCGTTCCGTCCTTTTCCGTGGCGATGACATCCAAAAGCACCATGCGAGTGGTGACGCGAAACAAGATGGCAGGCTCATTCCTGGTGGCGGCAGTTTCGTCGACGTCTTCTTTAGTAATTGTCGGCGGCGGGACGGGCGAGGAACCAGCGGCCCGCGCTTCCGTAGGGATCGGTTGGCTGGCTTCTGTGGATACGGGATCGAGATCTGAAGGCACGACCTGTGCGAGTTCGCTGCTGATTTCGGAAGGAAGCACTTGCGAGGGCACAGACGTGCAGTTGTTCCCGAAGCCATCTTTCAGTCGCGCCGCCTTGCGCGACTCGATGTTGCTCTTCATCCACTTTTGAAGAGGACTAATCAGGTTGGCAGCGCTATCGATATGTTGAATGTTGCCTCGGCTCCCTCCGATCGGGTCGCGTACGTCATCCCCTCCGAAATAGTTCGTGAACGCGAGTTGCTGAATCAGCCCCTCGCGGCGAATAAACAGCATGGTGATTTCCGCATCGGTGTAGTGAAGACCAGCGGGCAGAGTGGAATGACGAGAAGCAACCAGGGTGGGGTTATCCAGGAGCTCCCGCAATTCAGCCGTGGCAGCCGAATCAAGAAACTGCTCAAAAACGTCCGCTTTGATCTTTCCCCCGACCGCCTGATTGACGATGTCGGGTTGGTAGACTCCCGAGGAGGAGTGCTTCTCGCGACTTTTCTCCAGATGGTAGAAGCCGTTGGGGTAGACGATTGCACAAGTTCGCTTGGCCTCGCCCGGACTCAACTGGTCGAACACGATTCGCAACATGTAAGAATCAGGAAGGGAAGGCGGTGCCTTGACCGGTGTGGATCGCGCTGGCCTTTCCCGCGTTGCGAACTTTGGCTTTTCCGACCGCGAGGGCAAACAGTTGTTCTTGCCCTCTTCTTCAGTCATCTCAATTCGATTCTCGGTAGGCAGAGCGTGAAGCCACTTCAACAAGGGATCGAGCGATTGCCGAAAAGCCTTTCGCGACTCCGCATCGGGGAATCGGAGTTGCTGCCATCCGGTAGCTCGTGCGACACGCAGGTCCAGTTCATCCCAACTGACAGAGTACAAGTGGAGTGGGATCTTGGATTGCGTCAGACGCAATAGTTCGTCATTGTTAACGACGGTCTGGATTTCCTTCAGGCTGGTTTGGGAAATGGAACCCTCGTAGACACGAGCCCTGTCGGAAAGAGTGTGCTCGAAGTGATAATGTCCGTCCCGACGAAGCAAAACGCAGACATTTTCACCCTCGGTGACTTGCTCCAAGCGGAGCTCGTAAGCGTGCTTACTGTTGCTGGATTCGCCTTGACCTAACGGACAGGCCGATAAGAGCAGCGCTACTGCAAGGGCAAAACGTAGAAGCTGCACAACTCTCATGCTAGTCCGAGGCAAACACATAAACAAGGCGGCCCCTGGGCCCAGAATGGTACAACGCCTGAAACTTCGCGCCGGACTGCCTAGGCTCCTTCTGGCTCATGGCCGATCGTTTAGGTATTTCTCAGCTTGCCGCACAAGAGGGTTTGCCGGCGCAACCGTCATTACACTGATTGGCCCGCTTCGACCGATCCAAGAGCGGTTTGGAGAAAGACTAAGGTCCGTGCGCAGGGACGGACCTTCCTATTATTGGTTATTGAGTTAATGGCTAGACGCCCCGTGCCTCAGGTTTGTGGCTGCGAGACCAGGCGCGTCTGTGGCCGAGCCTCTCGAACCGGGCCGCTGGGCGAAACTTCGGGCTGCGCTGTCTGGCTGTTCTGGTTTGAACCGTTCTCTTGCAGCGCCGCGCCACCTCTTAGATCCAGATGCAGGAAGTCGTCTTGGCTCGACGTCGACGTGCCTAGGTAGTTTGCCGGCTGCTCGCGCTCATACGACGCATCTGGATTGTACGGTGGTGCATTGTCCCACACATAGCCCGGGGAATACACATAGTCAGGCGAGTAAGTGTAAGCCGAGGGTGCGTACCAATAAGGGTCGTACCAGTACGGGTTGTACCACCACGGAGACCAGCCAATCGTCCAGCCGGGCCCCCAGTACGAGCCCCAGAACGGCCATCCCCATCCTCCCCAACCACCCCAGCCCCATCCTCGGTTCCAGCCCCATCCTCCCCAACCCCAACCATGGCCCCAACCCCGGCCGTGCCCCCACGAGCCATTCCATCCATGACCTCCCCACCCAAAACCGGGTCGGCCAAAAGATCCGAAACTGTTCCCGTGGAAACCGCCGAACGAGTTGAACCGCGACCCGCCCAAGCGCGCCCCCCCGAAGAAAGACGAATTCGTTCCCAGCCGCGAGTTGGCAAAGAAAGATCCTGACGTCGAGTGACCGAAGCCCGATCTGGCGGAAGACGAGTTGCGAAAAGCTGAGCTGCCGCCGTGTGGACTGACGAAACCCGAAGAGCCTCTCGACGAGCCAAAGGAATGCCAGCCTCCCATGGAGCTTGCGCCGTTGTGCGCGGAGAAGCCTGAGTTCGCCGAACGTGCAAAATTATTTCCGCCGCTTGATCGCGCGGAACCACCGGAATTTCCGAACGAATGCCACTGGCCGTCCCGGATCGCGGTATGGAAATTCGAAGAACGATTTCCGAACGAGCCTGAACTATGATTCCCTGCAAATCCGCTGCTTCGCCCGGTCATGCCGCGCGATGCGCCGTACCCGCCATAGGAACGACCACTCATCCCATAAGAACGCGCTGCCGATCCACCGCGAAAACCGCCGCCCGAGTAGTGACTGCCGCCGCTGAAAGACCGCGCGCCGCCAGAGAAGCCGCCACCACGATATCCTCCGCCGCCGTGAAAACCGCCGCCACCACCGCCGCCATGGAACCCACCGCCACCACCACCGTGGAAGCCGCCTCCACCGCCACCATGAGACCCACCCCCGCCTCCACCGCCGCGGCCGGCGAACGCTGAAACCGGTATGAGAGCAAAAGCGACAAACGCAAGAAATGTAACCACGGATCGAAGAAGGTTAAGTCGACTCATGATCTGTCCTTCCCTTCGAGCGTCGGCAATAAGCCCTCGATCAAGGAGGCTATGAAAACCGCCAGCGCCTTCGTTACGGCTTCCTCCCTATGATCCATTGCCCGGCAGGCGGCCCCGCTCGCGGCAAGACGCCAGTAAGAAAGATGCAGTCCGAATGCCAATTGGCGCGCCCCGCCCGCAAAGTTCGCTAACCGCAATGTTCCTAACAGGTCACGCTGGCCGCTCAAACCCCGTACTAGCGGCCATTCTGGCCCTCCGGTGGCCCAGTTCCACCAAGGTGGTGGTTTTCAGCCAGGGTCTCAGACCTGGAGACTTCGCTCCTGGCCGTGACCCTATTGATTTTCTATTGGTTTACGGCGGCACACCGCGGCCGCGGAGCGGCCTCAAGCGTGCAACTCTTACTCCGCTTATAGGTTCAATATAAGTGAGGGAAACGATGTCCGGTTCGGAGGAAAGCTTGAAAGCTTCGCGATTTTTTAACCGTGGGAACTTGGCTGCATTGGCCTTCTTCTTCTCAGCCTTGGCGCTGGTATGCACCGCGGCCCTGTCGGTTAACGCCCAACGTGGCGTCCCGAGCCCTTATCAGGGCGAGAGCGACGGCGTCAGCGCCGGCGGAAAGTGGGTAGAGTTCCACTCCGAAGACAAGATGACGGCCGCCAGGAAAGTTCGCTTCGAGCTGCAGGCGGACAACTACCTGAGCGAAGACCCGGATTACAAGCCGCGAATTGAACTCACTTGCACTAATAGCAAATACACGTATGCCGATTTCAATCCCGGCATCCGGTTGGGCCCACCCAACCGTCCCGGCTTCTGGGGGCAGCCGCAGATGGAGGTTATGGTCCGTGTCGATGACACTCACAGCAATCACGGCTGGAACTGGGTTCGCGACCGTTTCCTTTCCATGGACAAGGGCACCACGCGCGAGTTGATCGGATCTCGCATCTTCAAGATACAAATCCGCGGCCGAAACGGTCCCGAGATCGCGGAATTTTCGCCCGCTGGCCTTGATCTCGCACGCGTCAAACAGGCCTGCGATCTGACTCCGAAAAGACCCAGCAAGGACTAAGCGGACTCATACGTTCGGCCCGCAGCGGTGGTCTCGATCGTCTCGACCGTCAGGGGTGGGGGCGTGAACTTCTCCTTAGCCAAAATGGCGGCACCACGCGCAAGCTTCGAGGGTGACCACTCTAGCAGCGGCACGAATTTGGCTCAGGAATCCGGTCGCCCTCGCTGATCACGCCCGTCCCTGCTGCTGCCAAAAATTCGGTGGCGCGCCGGAAATCCTCATGACACGGCACCCTAATCTCGATTCTGAAGGATGATTCGCAGTCCGGACCGGAGCTGTCTAGGTTTTCTTCAGCTCTTCCATCACGCTCTGGATCAGCTCTTTCGCGTCGGTCAAATTCTTCATGATGATCTGGATATCCATCACCGGCTTGCCCGGCCAGCGCTGGCTCTGGCAATAGACGCCGTGCTGGCCGACGAAGGCCATGGCGTCGGTGATCATGTCCATGGTGACGGCGAGGCGCCCGCACGGCACGCCCATCATGGTCTCGTAGTGCTCCAGTTCTTCCTGCTTCTCGTCGAATACCGGCATGGGTCGATTGTATCGTGGGGGCGCGGTGGTGAATAATGACGTGGGATTGATTCCATACCAGCTGTTTACACGTCCAAAAGGTCAGAACCCGGCGTCCGAAAGTTTCATGCGCCGATGGCTACCAACCTGAACGCTCATCAAGGAGAAAGAACATGCAGAAGCGTATTGCCCTCCTCGCCTTTGTCGTCCTGATGTGTACCCTAGTGGCATCTGCTCAGAAGCCCAGCCCGCCAGCCACGGCGCAATGCAAGTTCGCCGATGGCAAGAGCATCAAAGTTGACTACTCGAGTCCTCGCGCCAAAGGCCGGAAAATCTACGGCGGACTGGTGCCTTATGGCGAAGTCTGGCGGACGGGCGCGAACGAAGCCACCACGTTTGTGACCGATGCGAATCTGACGATCGGTGGCAAGAATGTCCCCGCCGGCAGCTACACCATCTTCACCGTTCCCAACCCCGACAAATGGACCCTGATCATCAACAAGAAAACCGGCGAATGGGGTATTCCCTACAAAGATGACCTCAAAGCCATGGAACTCGCCCGTGTGGATATGAGCAGTGAGAAAACAGCTTCGCCGGTGGAGAACTTCACGATCTCGTTCCACGAGATGGGCACCGGATGCCACATGTATCTGGACTGGGAGAACACGCGGGCGGTGATTGAGATTTCGGAGAAGAAGTAGGGGAACAAGGTTTCAAGGTTTCAAGGTTTCAAGGTTTCGAGTTTTAGGAACGTCGGGTCAGCGTGGAGTGAAGATCCAACTTCACTCCACGTTCCGCATTCATCTTCTCGCGCAAAAACTCCTTCTTCCTTCCCATTTCGGCACGCAAAGAAATTCACAGCCCTGCGGGACTAGAATGTGGATACACAATCCACTTCGATCGCGCGGGAGGTCCCCATGCCGGTCTACGATTATCTCTGCAGAGATTGCCACAAGGCTTTCGAACTCATCCTGTCGCTTCACGAGCACGACGAAGCCGTGAAGTGTCCGCATTGCGGCAGCAAGAATGTGGAGCAGGAACCAGCGGCGTTTTTCGCGGTTACGTCGAGCAAGAGCTGAAGACACACTGCTGCTGTTCGTGACGGTGCCTGTACAAAGCAGGTCCCCGTTCGACTTCCCTCGCGCGAGCTCGGGTCGCTCGGGGCAGGCTCTCGCTGCGCTCGGGATGACAAAATGTAGGAGAAGGTACGTCGGAATGAGCACCACCGGCATTCAGTCGTAAATTCTGAAAGCTGATAGCTGATAGCTAAGAGCTAAGAGCTCGGTTTCCAGCGCAGCACCGGCTTGCGCGCAGCTGCCGTCTCGTCGAGACGCGAGACACGCGTGGTGTGGGGTGCGTTCAGCGCGATCTGCGGATCTTCTTCCACTTCTTCGGCAATGGAGCGCATCGCTTCGATGAACAAATCCATCTCTTCTTTGGACTCGCTCTCGGTTGGCTCGATCATCATGGCGCCCGGCACGATCAGCGGAAACGCCGTCGTATACGGATGGAATCCGTAATCGATCAGGCGCTTGGCAAGGTCCATGGTGCGTACGCCTTTCCTGGCTTGCAGTTTGTCGCTGAAGACGACCTCGTGCATGGTTGGCGTGGAGTAGGGCAGATCGAAACGCCTTCGAGGCCCTTGCGGATGTAGTTCGCGTTCAGCACGGCATCTTCGGTGGTCTGGCGCAGGCCGTCGGGCCCGTTCGCCAGAATGTAGGCCAGAGCGCGCACAAACATGCCGAAATTGCCGTAAAACGCACGCACGCGTCCTACCGACTGCGGGCGGTTGTAATCGAATGCGAGCGTGCCGTCAGGCTTCGTGATCACCACCGGCGTGGGCACGAACGGCTCCAGCATCTGCTTCACCGCGACGGGCCCGGATCCCGGACCGCCTCCTCCGTGCGGCGTGGAAAAAGTTTTGTGCAGGTTCAGGTGCATCAGGTCGACGCCAAAATCTCCGGGGCGCACCTTCCCTACCAGCGCGTTCATGTTGGCGCCGTCCATGTAAAGCAGGCCGCCCTTGGCGTGCATGATCTCGGCGATCTTGTGAATCTCCTGCTCGAAGACGCCCAGCGTGTTGGGATTGGTCAGCATCAGCGCGGCCACGTCTTCATTCATCTGCGAAGCCAGCGCGGCGATGTCGACCATGCCACGCTCATCGGACTTCAGATTTTCGACCGAGTAGCCGACCATCGCGGCTGTAGCGGGATTCGTGCCGTGTGCCGAGTCCGGAATCAGAATCTTCTTGCGCGCGATTGCCTTTGGACTGGTGATAGGCGCGCACCATCAGCAGGCCGGTGAGTTCGCCGTGCGCGCCCGCCGCAGGCTGCAGCGTGATCGCATCCATGCCGGTGATTTCGATCAGGCAATCGCTGAGCGTCTTCATGATGCGCAACGCGCCTTGCGAAATCTTTTCGGGCTGATACGGGTGGCCGTTGGCGATGCCTTCCAGGCGCGCCACCACTTCGTTCACGCGCGGGTTGTACTTCATCGTGCAGGAGCCCAGCGGGTACATGCCAAGATCGATGGCGTAATTCCAGGTGGAGAGGCGCGTGAAGTGGCGGATGATTTCGATCTCGCTCACTTCCGGCATGTGGCCCAGATCCTTCCTTTCGGATGAACCTAGAAGCTTCGCGGTGTCGACCTCGGGCACGTCGAGCGGCGGCAACTTCCACGCAGCCTTGCCGGGCGAAGACTTCTCGAAGATCAGGCCTTCGTTCTGATTGACGTGGCGGGTGGCTTTGCGGGGTCGTGCTTCATCGCGCCACCTCTTCTTCCTGAAGATCGGCTGCCTTCCCTGATTTGGTCGACCGCTCACTCTCGGCAACCAGCCCGACGGCAGTGTCGATGGCACTGCGCGTCGTCATTTCGGTGCAGCACCACAGCGCCGCGTTGCCAAGTTCGGGATAGAACTTCTTGAGCGGAAGGCCGCCGACGATCTTGTGTCCAAGCAGGCGCCCGTTGATGGCGTAAGGATCTTCGCTGGTCTTGACGACAAACTCGTTGAAGCGCGGCGATCCGGCGAAAAGCACGTTGGCGTGCTTGCCGAATTGGCCGGCGGCATACGCGGTCTTGGCCAGATTTTGCTTCGCCAATTCGCGCAAGCCGACCTTGCCGTAGACGTTCATGAAGATGTTGACCATCAGCGCGATCAGCGCCTGGTTGGTGCAGATGTTGGAAGTCGCCTTCTCGCGGCGAATGTGCTGCTCGCGGGTGGCAAGCGTCAGAACGAATCCGCGCTTGCCCTTGCGGTCGACAGTCTGGCCGACGAGGCGGCCGGGCATCTGGCGAACATTCTTTTCGCGGGTTGCGATCACGCCACAATAGGGTCCGCCGAAACCGAGCGGTACGCCGAACGATTGCGCTTCCATGGCGATTATGTCGGCCTGGCGTGGCGGCTCGACGATGCCAAGCGAAACGGCTTCGGCAATCGAAACCACCAGCATCGCGCCGTGTTTGTGAGCGATCTCCGCGATCGCCTCCACGTCTTCGATCGTGCCGAAGAAATTCGGCGACTGAATCAGCACGCATGCGGTGTCAGGTGTAATGGCTTTTTCGAGTTCCGCCAGATCCACTCGTCCGTTTTCCGCGAAGGCCGCGGTGGAAAGCGGCATACCCTGATGCGTAGCGTAGGTGGCCAGCACCTCGCGATACTCAGGATGCAGGCTGCGGGCGACGACCACCGACCGTCGCCCGGTCAGGCGAACGGCCATCATCACGGCCTCGGCAGCGGCGGTCGAACCGTCGTACATGGAGGCGTTCGCCACTTCCATGCCGGTGAGTTCGCAGATCATGGTCTGAAATTCGAAGATAGACTGCAGCGTACCCTGCGATATCTCTGCCTGGTAGGGCGTGTAGGCGGTGAGAAATTCGCCGCGCGAGATCAGCGAGTCGATGATGACGGGCCGGTAGTGGTAATAGGCCCCCGCACCGAGAAAGGTGGCGTAGCCGTCGCCGTTTTCGCGTGAGCGCTCGCGGAACCAGTCGACGATCTCGGACTCGGCCATCTGGCGCGGAACCTTCAGGTCGCGATTGAGGCGGTATTCGGCAGGAATGGACGCAAACAGGTCGTCAATCGACCGGCGACCGATCGCTTTGAGTATGGCTTCGCGGTCGGCAGGAGACTTGGGCAAATATCTCATAAGGGCAATATAGATGTAAGCGCTTGCGATTGCGACTGTAGCTTCCGGCGAGCGTCGAATGTGTGTTTCGATCCGGGACTTTTAGAATTCCTGCCGTTGCTAATGGCCGCCTTCCTCGCTCGCGAACTTTTCGTAATCGGCGGCGGACAGCAGCGCGTTCAGCTCGGCGGGATTCTTTAACGTGATCTTCAGCATCCAGGCGCTGTGCGCGTCTTTATTGACGTTCTCGGGCGCGGTGGCTAGCTCTCCGTTCACCTCGGTGACCGTGCCGGAGGCCGGAGCGTACAGGTCAGAGACCGCTTTCACGGACTCCACGGTGCCGAAGGTTTTGCCTACGGTGAGTTCGGCACCCACCTTAGGCAGTTCGACGAACACGATGTCGCCGAGCGATTCCTGAGCGTAGCTGGTGATGCCAACCGTCGCGCTGTTGCCTTCGGCTTTGATCCACTCGTGTTCTTTGGTGTACTTGCGGTCGCTTGGATAGGGCATGGATAGCTCTTAGCTCCTAGCTGTTAGCTCTTAGCGAACAACCTCACAAAAGCTCGGACTTTTCGATCTTCCGCTTTCACGGTTTCTTCGGCCGCTTGTAGAACGGCGTCGGGACAACTTGCGCGCGCACTCCCTGACCTCGGATTTCAACCTTCACCGTCGCACCGATCGCCGAGTGCTCGGGCGGAACGTACGCGAGCGCGATGTTCTTTTTCAAGAATGGCGCCGGTGATCCGCTGGTGACATAGCCGATCTCTTTGCCACCCTCGTCCCAGACTTTGTAGCCATCGCGGGCGATGCCACGCTCGATCATTTCCAGTCCGACCAGAGTCTTCGTCACGCCGGCCGCTTTGGCCTTTTCCAACTCTTCGCGCCCGATGAACTCCGGCTTTTCCATCTTGCAGAAGCGGTCGAGCCCGGCTTCCCAGACGTTGATCATGTCGGAAATTTCGTGGCCGTAGAGCGGGAGTTTTGATTCCAGGCGCAACGTGTTGCGCGCGCCCAGGCCGCAGGGAAGAACGCCGAATTCCTTGCCAGCCTCGAGAACTTCGTTCCAGACGCGGGCACTGGTTCGTTCATCAGACGGAATGTAGATTTCGAATCCGTCTTCGCCGGTGTAGCCGGTGCGCGCAATCAGGATATTTTTCAGCCCGCAAACTGTGCCCCGGGTAACCCAGTAAAACTTGACCGCCGCCAGATTCGCGTCGGACAGCTTCTGCAGAAGATCGACGCCCTTGGGACCCTGGATCGCGATCTGGGTGAAATCATCGGAGAGATGTTCGATTTCACAAGTGAACTGGCGGGTGTTGTCGAGGACCCAGTTGAAGTCCTTCTCGCGGGTGCCGGCGTTGATCACGAGCAGATATTCTTCTTCCCCGAGACGGTGAACGATGACGTCGTCGACGAACGTGCCCTCGGGATAGAGCAGCGCCGAATACTGGGCCTGGCCTACGGCGAGGCGTGAAGCATCGTTCATCGAGATGTGCTGCACAGCGGCCAAGCGCATGAGGACCGGCAAGGCGGATGTCGCCCATGTGACTCACGTCGAAGATGCCAACGCCGGTGCGCACCGCGTTGTGCTCGGCCATGATGCCGCCCAAGGAGGGATATTCGACCGGCATGTCCCAGCCGTTGAATTCCACCATCTTCGCGCCCATCGCGCGGTGGACGGCGTTGAGGGCGGTTTTGCGGACGGTCGGCGTGGTCGCCTGTGCGGCGGGCAAGGAAACCTCGATCAGAGCAGTGCCTGGGCTGCCGGGATGACGGAACCATTAACCCTATCACGCAGTTTTTCCGCTGGTCAAACGGCGGAAAAGTGGGGCAGTGGCTGAATTTGAACTGAGAAGTTTTCCACAGTCGGCCGAAGTCTTAGGCACGCCTCGTATCAGGGCATCGCTTCAGCGATGCCGTTTAGCCGCGCGCCGCAAATGGCTTTAGCCGCTGGAGTCTGCTCCCAGCTCTGATGTCTCGCGGAGTGGGACCGCAATGGTTACCAACGGAACTTGGAGGAAGCTCTGCGGCGCATTTAGAGTTTCAGTATGGCGGGTTCCCAAACCAAGGCGGTGTGCGCACAGTGCGACCAGCACGAGTCGCGCTGCGAGTGCGAGAAGTACTGCTGCTTCTGCCAGTCGCAGCTGGACGTCCGCATGTGCCATGACGGTCTGTATTACTGCCAGGCATGCCGCGAAGCCTGCGACTACAAGACCGCAGAATGATAGATTCGGTCGTCGCTCCGTCCGTCACCGCAGCTCACGATCATGCGCACCTAAATCACCACGGCTTCCTTGTACTCCCCGAACACTTTCCTCATGGCGTCGGAGATTTCTCCCACGGTGGCGTGCGCTTCTACAGCCGCCACAATGTGCGGCATCAGGTTGCTATCGGCCCGGGCTGACTCTTCCACTCTCCTGATCGCGTCCTGCCACACCTTGGGATCTCGCCGCGCCCGTAGCCCACGTACTCGCTCGACCTGCTTGCGCTCCAGGGATTCGTCCATGTGCAGAATGGGTATCGGCTTTTCGCCGTCCAGGTGGAATCGGTTTACTCCCACCACCACCGCTTCCAGGCGATCCACCTGCTGCTGGTATTGGTAAGCGGCGTTTTGAATTTCCTGCTGCACATAGCCGCGCTCGATGGCCTTGAGCATGCCGCCCATGGCTTCGATTTTGTCGAGGTAGCCAGTGGCACGCTTTTCGATTTCGTTGGTCAGAGACTCGACGTAATACGACCCGGCCAGCGGATCGATGGTTTGCGGCGCGCCCGACTCGAAGGCAATGATCTGCTGGGTGCGCAACGCGATGCGAGCCGATTGCTCGGTGGGCAGCGCTAGCGCTTCGTCGTAGGAGTTTGTGTGCAGCGACTGCGTTCCGCCCAGTACCGCCGCCATCGCCTGAATCGCGGTGCGGACAATATTGTTTTCCGGCTGTTGGGCGGTCAGGGTCGAACCCGCCGTCTGGGTGTGGAAGCGCAGCATCCAGGATTTCGGATTCTTGGCTTTGAACTGCTCGCGCATGATGTGCGCCCACATGCGCCGCGCCGCGCGGAACTTGGCCACCTCTTCCAGAAAATTACTGTGCGCGTTGAAGAAGAAAGACAGGCGCGGACCGAACTTGTCGACATCCAGTCCCGCATTTACCGCAGCCTGCACGTAAGCGATGCCGTTTCCCAAGGTGAAGGCCACTTCCTGCACGGCCGTCGAACCGGCTTCGCGCATGTGGTAGCCGGAGATCGAAATCGTGTTCCAGTCGGGCACGTTTTCGTTTGCCCAGCGCAAACAGGTCGGTGATGATGCGCATCGCCTGGTGCGGCGGGTAAATATAGGTGCCGCGCGCGATGTACTCCTTCAGCACGTCGTTCTGCACCGTGCCCGAGAGCTTGCGAGTATCGACTCCCTGCCGCCGCGCAACAGCAACGTAAAGCGCCAGCAGAATCGAAGCGGTCGCGTTGATGGTCATCGACGTGGAAATCTTCGTCAGATCGATGCCGTCGAAGAGGCGCTGCATGTCTTCGACCGAGTCGATGGCTACACCGACTTTGCCGACTTCACCCATGGACAGCGGGTTGTCGGAGTCGAGGCCGATTTGCGTCGGCAAGTCAAACGCTACCGATAGGCCGGTCGTCCCGTTCGCCAGCAGGTATTTGTAGCGCTTGTTGGACTCCTCGGCGTCACCCATGCCGGCATACTGGCGCATGGTCCAGAGCCGGCCGCGGTACATGGTGGCCTGCACGCCGCGCGTGTATGGGAACTGCCCAGGGTAGCCGACCTGCGCGTCGTACTCCCAACCCGCCAAATCTGCGGGCGTATAGAGCGGGCGAACCATAATGTGTGACGACGTTTCCTGCTCGCTGCTATCGGAAGGGGAAGACTTGGCGGGATCGAGAATTTTGACTTTGTCCGGCATAGGAGTTAACCACCAGGAACGCAAAGGCTAGAGTCTTTCACAGAAACGAAATTTCTGTGCACCTTTGCATTCTTCGTGCCTAACTAGCCTCCTGATTTTCTGCGCACTCGCCAGAACGAACTCAGCCCGAAATAGGCGAACGTAAGACAGAAGCAAACGGCCGTGATCAGGCGTCCGGGGCCCGATTTTCCGGCGGTGTATTTGGCGTATTCCCGAGCGCCGGCCAGACCTCCAATCGACGCTAAGGCCAGAAAAACAAAGCCCGTCACCTCGAGCCACAGCTGGCTCAGCACGCGTCCAAAGGAAGCGGCGGTGGCACGCGCGCCACGCAGGACTGCTCGAACTGTCCGGCTCCGGCCCGCCTGCTCGGCCGCAACCCGCGCCACGATGCTGAGTTTGCGGGCTGTGGACAGGGATGACACTCAACGATTTTATCAATGTTCCGGAACGAATGATCGGGGTTACAATGCACTTAGTGATGTGGGCTCCGTCACGCTACTTTGTGACTGATGGAGCATCCAACCAGATAAGGCTTTCAAGCTTCCCCGGTTTGACGTGCCTTGAAGAGGGGGCCAAGTGGACCAGCAACTGAAGCAGTTGATGAAGGAATTGGGAGAGGCGATCAACGAGTCACTGGCAGACTCCGATCAGATCGCGGAAGTTGTCTCCCGCATCAAGGAAGGTGGGTACGACATCTTCCTGGTCCTCGAAGCCACGATTGGGGTCAGCAAGCAGGGCGAGAAGCCGACTGACAAGACTTCCCTCGTCACCACGCTGAGTACCAACCCGGAATTCACCATGAACGACCAGGATCTGAAGTTCCTGAAATCCCTCCGCATCAAGGTCGACGACCCGGCGGCGTAGGGTTTGAGTTGCCAGTACCGAGTACCTAGTTGCTAGTACCTGGGATCCAGTCTCAGTTTGGTTTCTTCAGACTGGACTTGGATAGGAGTGGGAGTTTGCCTGAGCACCACGAAAAGATCGACCACTAGGAACTAGGTACCAGGTACTAGCAACCGGAAACTGAAACCTAATCATCCCTTCCGCCCCTGAGCGAATCCCAGACTGTCCCCCTGCCCTTACGCAGGCCCCTTACCCTGTTGTGCTAGTATCACTCGGTTGTAACGACCAGGCCGCAATCCTTTTGGGTGCGTGAGGTTGGACTGCGGCATGACGGCCGGCAACTGACGGGGTCGGAATGTCCATGAAAGACACCCTCGGAGTCCTGTTAGCCGGAGGCGCTGGCGAGCGTCTCTATCCTCTGACCCGCGATCGCGCCAAGCCGGCGGTCACCTTCGGCGGCATCTATCGCATCATCGACATCACGCTCTCCAACTGCGTAAATTCCGACCTGCGGCGCGTTTACATCCTCACCCAGTACAAGGCGCTGTCGCTGAACCGCCATATCCGCGAAGGCTGGAATATTGTGGGCCGGGAGATGGGCGAGTTCATCGAGATCCTGCCACCCATGAAGCGGGTCAGCGAAAACTGGTACATGGGCACCGCCGACGCCGTTTACCAGAACATTTATTCGATTGGATCGGAACAGCCGAAGCACGTGCTGATCCTGTCAGGCGACCACATCTACAAGATGAACTACGGTCGCATGCTGACGCAGCACAACGACTCGGGCGCAGACGTGACGCTGGCCACGATCCTGATGGATCCGTCGGAGTCGTATCGCTTCGGCGTGGTGGAAATCGATCGCGACAGCCGCATCACGGGGTTCCTGGAAAAACCGCAGAAGACGGAGATCCGCTCACCCTACGATCCCGCCATGATTTCGGGTTCCATGGGAATTTACATCTTCAATACGGATGTCCTGATCCCGGTGCTGCTCAAGGACGCGGAAGATCCCAGCTCCAGCCACGACTTCGGGAAGGACATTTTGCCCAAGATGGTGGACGACTACCGGGTGTTCTCCTTCAACTTTGTCGACGAGAATAAGAAAGAAGCGCTGTATTGGAGGGATGTGGGAACGCTGGAGGCGTTTTACGACGCCAACATGGATATCGTTTCGGTGTCGCCGGTATTCAACCTGTACGACTCGGAGTGGCCCATTCGCACCCACCAGCGCCAGTATCCGCCGGCCAAGTTTGTCTTCGCCGAGGCGGGGCGTACCGGCACGGCCATGGATTCCATCGTTTCTGCCGGCTGCATTATTTCGGGCGGCACCGTAAAGAGCAGCATTCTCTCTCCCGACGTGCGCGTGAACTCATACACCGAGGTGGATGACAGCATCCTGTTTTCGCACGTAAATGTGGGACGGCATTGTCGCATACGGCGGGCGATCATCGACCGCGATGTCCACATCCCCGAAGGCACGACGGTCGGCTTCGACGCGGAAGCAGACCGGCAACGCTACTTCGTGACCGAGAGCGGCATCACCGTGGTGACGCGCGACTATTCCCTCTTCGAGAACCCGGTGACGGTGGATTACTTCACGAGCGAGTAGCGAAATTCTGCTGCTATGGTTCGGTTGCGACACCCTTCCTTTTTGTATAAGAGACCGATGCGTGTACACCAATATGCCCCACGACCTGCGCACCTTAAATGGCTGCTTGATTCCGATCCAGCCATCCGCTGGCAGGTCATGAGGGACCTGATGGATGAAGCGCCCGGCGCGATTGCCGCGGAACGCTCTCGCGTCGCCACCGAAGGGTGGGGAGCCAAGCTTCTGGCGCTCCAATCTGCTGCCGGCAACTGGGGTGGGCCAGAGGAAGACCGAGGCTTGCTTGTTACCCTCTACAGTCTCGTCGTCTTGATGGACTTCGGTCTCGACCCCGCCGGCAAGCAGGCGCGCAAAATGATCGACCGGGTCAGCAAACGGCTCGTCTTTAAGCCACTCAAGAACCGGCCTTTTCTTGACGGCGAAACCGAGCCCTGCATCAACGGAAGAATCCTCGCCCTCGGCGCGTACTTCAAAGAACCGAACGACGCACTGGCCAATCAACTCCTGGGGGAGCAACTCGAAGATGGCGGCTGGAATTGCGAAGCGGTTGAGCCTTCCGCAAAACGTCCGAAAAGCCGGCGCTCTTCGTTCCATACCACCATCTGCGTGCTAGAAGGACTGCTCGCCTACGAACGATCAGGGCGGAAACGCTCGGCCGTCACGAAGGCCCGCAAGAGAGCCGAAGACTATCTGCTCGACCGCCACATGTTCCGCTCGCTTCGAACCGGCGAAGTCATTGATCAGCGGTGGCTCCGCTTCTCGTTCCCGACGTTCTGGCACTATGACGTCTTGCGCGGACTCGATTATCTGCGGAACGCAGGGGTCAAGCCCGACAGCCGCGTGCGTGAGGCGGTTGAAATAGTCATTAAGCGTCGCCACCAGAACGGGCGCTGGCCGCTCAACCTCCTCTATCGGGAGCAGATTCCGTTGAAGCTGGAGACCGATGTCGGCAGGGCAAGCCGCTGGAACACACTGCGTGCTCTCCGCGTGTTGCGTTGGTACACCGACTCGATGCGGTTGTTTGACCTGAGACTGCACACGCTATGAGTTGATTCAGGTCGGAAGGCTTTGCTCGAAGAACAAAGGCAGGCTGGGAGCCTGCCCCTTTTCCTGCTTACTTTCTATTCCCGCTACGCGCTCACCGAGATTTTGGCTGGGGACTGCGCCAACAGATTCTGGCTGGTGAGCAACGCGCTGTTAGCGCCGAACTGCTGGAACTCCTGCATCAGGCTGCTGTAGGCCTGCTGGGCTGCCGAGAGGTTGCCCGCCTGCAACGCTTGTCCCAACTGATCGAGCGTCTGCGTAGTGCTGCTCGTGCTGCTGCTGCTCCCACTGCTGCTCTCGCCGCCACCGACGTGGTGATGGTGATGGTGCTGGGCAGCGATGGTCTGGAAATCCTTCTGAAGGTTGGAGTAATCCTGCTGTGCGGCGGAAACGTTGCCGGACTGCAGGTCGGTGGAGAGCTGTTGGAATCCCTGGAAAATAGCGCCTGAAGACGGAGCCGAAGCCGAACTTCCCTGGGGAGCATTTTTCTCCAGGGTGGCGAAATCGGACTGCGCCGCAGACAGATTACCGGATTGCAGGTCCTGGCCGAGTTGCTGGAACTCCTGCCGGAACAGCTGCATCTGGTTCTGGTTCTGGACGTTTTGCGAGCCGTAGTTGAACAAGCTACTGCTCGAAATGCCTGCTACGGACATGGTTCATTCTCCTGGTTTGTGCCGAACCCGCCCCTTTTAGGTCTCTTATCGGCAGATAAAGCAATCAACTTGAAGGCGCCCGGCAATCGTTCCGTCGGAGCAACTCAAGCGACCCACCTGAGACTAAGCACGCCCGAGGCCAGAGGAGACCGGCCATGATGTGATACCTAACCTATAGACTGCGTGATGGTTACGCGGAGCGCCAGCGCGTATAGCGCGATCAAAACGGTCACAGTCGGCAAAGCGTGCCCATGCGAACCCGGCAAGGTTTGCCCACCCCTGGTTTGACCTAAGCCTAGGTCCGCTTCGGGAAGGACCCACTATTCGCCTTGTCTTCGCTGGCGATTTGCATGCCCTGCTACAATGCCTTGCCTCATAATGGCCGGGTCGAATTACAGAACTTTTGGAAGCACAATAACGTATCTCTACTGTGGGTGTTAAGGCTGGCGGTGTGCCCTGCCCCGGAGCCGCGTTAAGCTCGCAAGGCCAGGAGTTCGCAGGAGTGCAGGTTGGAAGACGCACAGGTCGTCAATCTTCTGGTCCGTCGCTGCATAGCCGGCGACGCGGCTGCTTGGGAAGAGATTGTGCGCCGCTACAACCGGCGGATCTACAACATCTGTTACCGGTTCGCCGGGTCCGGGGACGACGCCGAGGATCTGACGCAGGAAGTATTCATCAAGATGTATAAAACGCTTAACTCGTACGATGTGGGCCGCGGCGCTTTCATGACCTGGGTTACGACCATCACGCGTAATCTGCTCGTCGATCACTTTCGTAAAAGCAAGCAGGATCGCGTCACGGATTCGCTGGATTCCGCGCCTTCCGAGCACGAGGACGCCATGCCGTTGAGCGATCAGATCGAAGACAAGGGTCCAGCTCCGGACGCCCGGGTGCAGAGCCGCGAAACTGGCCAGACGGTCCACCTGGCGCTGCAGAAGCTGTCCCCGGAATTGCGCGAGGCGGTCATCCTGCGCGACTTGCAGGACCTGGACTACCGGGAGATCGCTACGGTACTAAAGGTACCCGAGGGCACTGTGAAATCAAGAATTAACCGCGGGCGGGCGGAACTTGCACGCCTGCTTCAACGTACCTATAGGCAGGTGATGTGATGCCAGGAGAAAGCAAAAACGGTATGCAGTGCGCCGAGTTTGACGCGCTGCTCAGCGACGCTCTCGATCAGGCACTGACCGGGGCAAAGCTCGAGCAGTTCGAGGCTCACACCCGGGTGTGCCAGACGTGCGGTCCGCTTTTCGCGGAAGCCAAAGCCGGACAGGGCTGGCTGAAGTCGCTCACTGAAGTCGAGCCCCCCGCAAACCTGGTACACAACATTCTGGCGGGCACGATTGGCATCGACACGGCGCGTCTGCACCAGGCCGGCGCCACCGAAGTCCGGGCTTCGTGGATGGAAAGAGCTCGTGAGCTAGCCGATTCCTTCCTCACCCCCGTGCTTGGCGTCGTGCGGCAACCGCGGTTTGCGATGTCGTTCGGCATGGCATTTTTTTCGCTCTCCATCGCGCTCAGCGTGGGCGGCGTCAAGGTCAACGATCTGAAGCAGGTCGACCTGCGACCCAGCGCCTTGAAGCGGACGTACTACACAACGTCCGGCAGAGTGGTGAAGTATTACGAGAATATTCGCTTCGTGTATGAAATCGAATCGCGGGTACGGGAGTTCAAGAAAGTCGCCACGCCCGTCGAACCGGCCCCTGAGGAGAAAGACAAAACTCGAAAAAATGATACCAGTGGACAACCTGAACAAAGACAGGAACGCAATTACAGCCAGGACGTCAACCAGCCGCAGCTCGCTTCTGCTCCGGATGATCCGACTGTCGTGACGGTGACCACGTACAGGAGGGACGTATGAACTGCGCCAACCACACAGACGTGTCGGCCGTGGCGTACTGCCGCACCTGCGGAAAACCGCTGTGCGCAAACTGCAAACGCGACGTGCGAGGCGTGATCTATTGTGAAAACTGCCTCGCGTCGCACATCGGAACCGCTTTCCCCGCAGCCGCGGCTACGGCTGCACCTCCCGGGAGCGCGGCGCCTATCGGTGAGAATCGCCTGCCCAGCCCGGGCATGGCTGCCGCTCTCGGCTTCATTCCGGGTGTGGGCGCCATGTACAACGGCCAGTTTATGAAGGGGTTCATCCACGTGATGGCGTTTGTGTGCATCATCTGGATGGCGGACCATTTCGGGCCGATCATGATTCCGGTCTTTTTCGCATATTTCTTTTATCTGGTGTTCGACGCATACAAGACGGCGCACGCCATCGAACTGGGACAACCCGTTCCCGATCCCTTCGGCCTGGAGCGCGCGTTTGGAGGCGGCAGCACGCACTATCCTTCCCGTCCGGCCGCGGGAGCCGCGACATCAGCACCGGTGGCTGGCGTTGTCCCGGTGGCTGGCATCGTCCCGGCGACCGACTCGAGTGCTTGCTGCGACACTCCGGGTGGCAGCCGCGCGCCCGTGGGCGCCGCAGTTCTTATCATCCTGGGCGTTCTGTTCCTGCTGGATAACCTGGGAATATTCGAGTTCCACTGGATGGGCCGGATGTGGCCGGTCATTCTGATCGGGATCGGTGGCTGGGTATTTTATCAGCGGTGGAATCGGTAGGAGATGAACATGGATACCTATCAATACAATCGCGCCTGTCGCTGCACCCGGTGCCGTAGCCGCGAAATAACGTGGCCAGTTGTCTTAATGACTGGGGGTGTTCTGCTTCTGTTATCCACTTTAGAAGTTCATGGCCTTGATATCAACCGTACCTGGCCGATCATTCTTCTGGTTATCGGCGGCGTAAAGCTGTTGCAGAATGGCGGCCCGACGGACGGCCATGTTCAGCCTGTGCTTCCGTTGCCTCCAAGCGCGCCGGTTCCTCCTCCGCCGCCGGCTCCGCCCTCCGGTGAGGTGGGAAATGTCTAGCCCAGTCATGGTTCCGCGAAGACGCCGCTCGTTCGCCGGTCCGGTGGTCCTGATTCTTCTAGGAATATTTTTTCTGCTTGGGACCATGGGATTCCTGCACTGGCAGCATATAGGCCAGTTGTTTGCCAAATTCTGGCCCCTGTTCCTGATCATCTGGGGCATCATCAAGCTGCTGGAATATCAGCAGGCCCAGCGCGAAGGCGCTCGTGCTCCTGGAATCGGCGCTGGCGGAGTGTTCCTCGTCATCTGTCTGATCGTGTTTGGCTTGATCGCCACGCAAGCGTCGCGCGTCAACTGGCACGGGGTCGCCGATGAGATTAACCTCGACACCGGCGATTTTCCCTTCTTCGGTAATACCTATAACTATAGCGATGAGCTCTCACAGCCGTTTCCAGCGGGCGGCAACTTGCACATTGTGAACGACCGTGGCGCGGTCAACATTAGCGCCTCGGATGGCGACGTAATCAAGGTAGTCGTTCGCAAGAAAGTGTGGGGCGAAGACCAGAAGAGCGCCGACAAAAGCAATTCGGAGAGCAAGCCGCAGATCACGGTGAGCGGGAACACCGTCACTCTGAATGCGAACACCGGCGGAGCAGGCGATCACCCGGTTCAGACCGACATGGATGTCTCCATCCCGCGGAAAGCTGCGGTGTCACTGTCCTCCAAGCGGGGCGACGTTAACATCACCGGACGCGAGGCTAATCTCGAGATTACCAGCCAGCATGGCGATGTCTCCCTGGAAGACGTGACCGGAAACGCCAGCCTCAATCTCGACCGCAGTTCTGCCCGCATTGAACGCATTGCGGGAGACGTATCGATCGATGGCCACGCCAACGATATTTCCATCTCTGACGTGAAGGGCGCGGTGCACCTTACGGGCGAGTTCATGGAGAGCGTGAAACTTTCCAAGATCGCGAAGACCGTGACCTTCAAGTCTTCGCGCACCGACATGGAGTTCTCCAGTCTGAATGGAGACCTTGATCTGGACTCGGGTGACCTGCGGGCGGACTCGGTCGGCGGCCCGGTGCGGCTGCTCACGCGGTCGAAGGACATCCGGCTGGAAAACGTCTCCGGCGATGTGCGGCTCGATGACGAGAATGGCTCGGTGGAGGTGGGACTGACCTCGCTGGGCAATGTGCAGATTCAGAACCGCAAGGGCGATATTCAGATTACCGTGCCGGGCAAAGCGGGATTCCAGGTGGATGCACGCACGCGGGATGGAGACATTCAGTCAGACTTCCCCGAAGTAAAAATCGAGTCCCGCGATGAGCAGTCCATTGGCACGGGAACTGTGGGAAATGGCGGCGCTCGGCTGGTTGTCACCAACGAACACGGGACGATTGAGCTGCGCAAGGGAACGTCGGTGGCAGTGGTCGCGCCGACTCCGCCAACGCCACCCGTGCCGCCGGGAGGACCGAAGGCGCCACGTTTGCCGGCGCCAAAAGAGAAGCCGGTGGAGCCGACGGAGAACTAGCAGACTAGGGAATTGAATTGGGCGCGGCTGAATGGCCGCGCTTTTTTTGTTGAGCCTGCTAGACCTTGAGACGCTTCGTTTCTTCTACCAACTCTTCAATGCGATGCAGAACCTGATCCTCTGAAAGATTCGTCGAATCGATGCGAATGGCGTCGTCCGCGGCCACCAGTGGAGAGTTTGCCCGTGTGCGGTCACGCTCGTCGCGCTGGCGGAGCTCCGCCGCAATCGCCTGCGCCGGTTGTCCCTTGATCTTTTGCTGATCCAGGCGGCGCTGCTCGCGCACCACAGGATCGGCGTCGAGAAAGATCTTCAGGTCGGCGTCGGGAAAAACTTTGGTCCCGATGTCACGGCCTTCCATGACCACTCCGCCGCCAATTCCCAGCTCGCGCTGCCGGGCCACCATCCACTCGCGGACCTTCGGGTGCACGGAGACGCGCGAGGCGCCTTCGCTCACATCCCGCTCGCGAATGCGGGAAGATACGTCTTTCCCGTCGAGCAGAACGCGATTGCCGCCCAGACTGGGCTCGAGCTTCACCCGCGACTTCTCAGCGAGCGCGAGGAGCGCAGCTTCATCGTCGAAGGAGACGTCCCATTCGATAGCTTTCAGGGCGAGCGAGCGATACATGGCGCCACTCTCCAGGTTGACGTAGCCGAACTTGCGCGCGAGGCGCGAGGCGATGGTGCTTTTTCCGGCGCCGGCGGGCCCGTCGATGGCAATGATCAGTTTGCGTGGTTCCGGGTCAGTCATGTCGAACAAGACGGTAAGGGTATCACGCACGGCGAGGGGCCGGTGAAGGACGACGGGAGATTCTCGGCTTCACTTGGTGTGCGGGACCGGCTCGGTTTTCTCCGGCGTGATGTGCACCAACGACCGGTTCCCCACGCGCAGGAAGCTCAGTTCGCGCGCGGCCAGCAACGCGTTAACCGCTTCTTTCACCCGGGAGCGCGGAACCAGGTTGCCGAAGAAGCTGTCCAGTTCCTGCTGGTCGGCGGCGACCACGCAATCCAGATATTTCGAGAGCAGCGCCGAGAGAGCCTCCGCCACGGAAAGATTGATGCCCTCGCGCACCGCGTCCGGCGACCAGCGGTAGAGCACGTCCCAGGAGGCGCCTTCGGTCGGGTTGTAGTCGACGCGCGTGATGCGCAGACGCGACCACAGCTCATTCAAACCGCGATCCAAAGCGACCATCGAGAGATCGCCCCCCAGCGTCTGCCGCATTTTCTGCTTCGACATGGGCCCGCCGCGGCGAATCGCTTCGAAGACGTCGCAGGCCAGTTGCGAGTACTCCGAGCGCGGGCCGGGCTTCGGCGCCTGCTTGGGATTACGCTCGCCGACGAGTGCGTAGAAATAAGGAAAAATCGACGCCGCGACCAGGAAGTTGCTGTTCTCGTCGAACAGATTGGCTTCGTAAGCGCCACGGTCGCGCAACAGCCGGACCATCAACTCGCTCGCTTCCTGGGCGCGAGGATCGGCGAAGGCATGTTGCCAGTTGGGCAGGCATTCGTCGGCGCCGCTCCATGCCCCGATGAAAGTTGGCACGAGAACCGGCGGCCGCAAGGGATACATGAGGCAGAATCCGACCGACTCGATGAAGGCGCGCGCCTCTTCGATGGTGCGCACGGGACGCCCGTCGAGGTGCCATTTCTCACGCCGCAGCTGTTCGAGCTCGAGGTCGGTCATAGGAGCATTAGAACACAGGGCACGATCTACAGAGGATTGACGAGTGGCTGGCGCGAACTGCCACGCAGTCATCCATCCCGCCCTTGGGCAAAGAACGCGAAAAGGACGGGGCACCCGGCAAGGCTCTGGGGAATGAGAACAGCGTGAGGACCAGCGTGCATGTTCGGCAAAAGCAGGTCCTTCGACTGCGCAGTTGCTTCGCTGTGCGAAACAACTGCTTCGCTCAGGATGACAATCTTATAGAGAAGACCGCGACAGTGTTGGCTGACGCGAGACGTGAACGCAGTTACGCTTCCCACAGTCCAAAAATCGTCGAAGAGTGTGGCAACCGCTTCTTAGCCCCTGCGTCCTCTGTGCCCTCTGTGGTTAAGAATCTCAAATCCTTTTGAACGCCTTCTGAATATCCTTCAGGGAGTAGCGCAGCACGACGGGGCGGCCGTGGGGACAGGTCATGGGGCAATCGGTTTTGGCCAGCTCCGAAAGAAGCCATTCCATCTTGTTCTGCTCGAGCGGCATGTTGACCTTGATGGCGGCATGGCACGCGATCGACGCCGCAATGCGCGTGCGTACGGCTTCGAGATTGAGTTTCTGCTCTTCGCGCGAAAACTGCTCGAGCAGTTCGTGCAGCATGTGTTCAATGGCCGAAGCTTCGACCCCGGCGGGAGCGACTTTGATCGCAATCGACCGCGAACCGAAGGGCTCGGCATCGAAGCCGTTGTGCGCCAGTTCGTCAGAAATTTCGGCGAAGACCGCCTGCTGCGCGGGCGAAAGTTCGATGACCAGCGGCATCAGCAGGCGCTGGCTCTCCACTTTCCGGGCGGCGCGCTGTTTCAGCACTCGCTCGAAGAGCACGCGTTCATGCGCGACGTGCTGATCGACGATCCAGAGTCCTTCATGGTTCACCGCCAGAATGAAGGACTCGCGAATCTGTCCCAGCGGCTTCAGTGAACCGAGTGAGAATGCGATTTCAGTGGACGCTTCGGGCTCATCGGGAATGGGCGGCGTGCAGCCGTCTTCCGGAACGATATCGGGCACGCGAGCCAGAGCCAGCGCCGCATTCCCATCCACGCTGATGCCGCTATCGAAATGAAAGCGCTCAGAGATCGGCGGGACCTGCGGCGGCTGCAGCTGAAATCCGCCGCTGGCCGGCGCATACAGCGCGTCCCAGGCAGGGCGCGATCCGGAAACTCCAGCCAGCGAACCCGGTGTGAGCGAAGCGCTCGCCGTGGGTTGCGCGTGAATCTCAGTGACAAACTGGGGCACCGGACGAGCCTTCATCAGCGCGGCGCGCACCGAGTCGCGCACGAAGTCGTGCATCACGGCCTGCTGCCGGAAGCGAACCTCGGTTTTTGAGGGATGCACGTTGACATCAACCTCTCCGGTTGGCAGTTCGAGAAACAGGAGCACAACCGGGTACACGGTCGGCGGAAGAATGTTGCGATAGGCGTCGGTCAGCGCGTGCTGGACCAGCCGGTCGCGAATCAGCCGCCCATTGACGAAGACGAAGATCGAATTGCGGTTCAGCTTTTGAATCTCAGGCTTCGAGATGAAGCCATGGACGCGGATTTCGCCCGGGTCTTTAGCCTCGTCGTCCCTTTCTTCGCGGCGCCACGGAGGCGGCTGCGGCAGACCGATGCGTTCGAGCGGCTGCAGGGCTGCGATCGGGATCAACTGGTCGAGCGTGTCCCGGCCAAAAACCTGGTAGACACGTTCGCCGTGTCCGGCCACCGGAGGCGCGACCAGCATGGCATTGGTGGCGGAATGCAATTCGAAATGCTTGTCGGGATGCGCGAGAGCGTAGTGAGTCACGAGCGACGCGATGTGCGAAAGTTCCGTGGACTCGGCCTTCAGGAATTTCTTGCGAGCCGGCGTATTAAAGAAAAGATCCCGAACCGTGATCGAGGTTCCGGCGGGCAAGCCCGCTTCTTCCACTTTGAAGATCTTGCCGCCGTTGATTTCGACGATCGTGCCCGACTCTTCTTCGGGGGCGCGGGTTTCAAGACGAAGCCGCGATACCGACGCAATCGAAGGCAGCGCCTCGCCGCGAAAGCCGAGCGTAGCCACGTTGAGCAGGTCTTCCGCATTTTTCAGCTTGGAAGTGGCGTGACGCTCGAAGGCAAGCAGGGCGTCGTCGCGCACCATGCCGCAACCGTTGTCGGTGATCTGGATCAGCTTCTTGCCGCCGGCTTCGACCTGGACCTTGATGCGCGTGGAACCTGCGTCCAGCGCGTTCTCCAGCAGTTCTTTGACGACCGAGGCAGGCCGCTCCACCACTTCGCCGGCAGCGATCTTGTTGGCAACAGCCTCGGAGAGGACGTGAATCTTTCCCATGGGAGACGAGGCTCAGTTTCGCAGAAGAGGCAGGGATAAGCAAAGTGACCGGGAGCCAATGATCAGGGGCTAAAGCCCGCGTGATTGTTAGGCGCTGCCGGCGGCTGAGCCGCGCCTCCCGAAATCCCTCGAACGTAGTCGAGAGGATGGCAGGATCAAGTCAAAAAGATACTTAACCCACAGAGGGCACAGATGTACACGGAGGAAATCTCGAAGGGTAAAACCGAGCGGAAGAAGTCTACGCGTTCGCCCGGTTCGCCTGCTGCGCGGAAGGATGCGCCGCCAGCCACTTTTCCAGTGACTCAGCTTGACTCGGCTCCATTTGGGCGAAGTGGACACCCATGCGGCCTTCGGCGTCGCGCCACACAACTTCGAGTGACGCAACAATGGCTTCCTTGGTTTCGGGAAGTTCGAATTCAATCGCCTCAATGGAATGCGGAGGAACCGATCTTCCGATGGTGAACGCCGCTCCGCCTTTGCTGAGATTGGCGAGGAAGACCAGAACTTTGTCGATGCCGACACAGTGCAGAGTGGCGGGAATGGCCACCGGCACGCGATGCGATCTGCGCTCGTCTTCTCCGCTGCGAAGATTCAGGACCGACTTCACCCCGTTCCGCAGGCGATCGGCAGAGAGAGGCCGGTAGAGCACGAGGCTGCTGCGCGCGTCTTCCGCGAGTCCCAGGCTGGTGGTGGAAGCGGCCAACACGATGCCGACCGATTCCTGGCACGAAGGCAGCGACTTCGCAGCGGCGAGAACACGGATAGCCTTTGAGGCATCGGCATCGTCGACGAGGATGGCGTTAAAGCGCTCGTCGGTGAGGCGCTGCACCGCGTCCTGTGCATCGTGCGAGTGAGCCACCTCGATGCCGAGATCGTGGAGAACCTGGTTGACCAGCTGAATGATGTGCTCGTCGCGGGAAAACAATAGTGCGCGCAAGTTCATGGCAGTATGGACTTTACGATTTTAGGAAGGGGGGGACAAGTTACCTTCGGCACTTCAGGTAATGAACTTGAGCGAGGGATCCGTACGGACGAGTGAGGGTGATCATTCTCTCTATAAAACCAGAGCTTAGACGTCATCACTTCGGCGGCTCTGCGGCCGCCAGTCCCATCTTTGCGCGAACTTGCTGCCACTGTTCGGCCACGCGAGGTTCGTGCGAGAGCTCCGCGGCCCGGCGCAGCGACTGCTCTGCCCGGGGCAAATCATTGACCTGAACATAGCAGTCCCCCAACCCAGCCCAGGCATACCAGTCTTCCGGATATTGCTGTGTCACCTGTTCGAAGACGGGCATCGCTTCGCTGCAACGGCCCTCTTCGTCCAGTTTAAGGGCAACCTGCACGTGAGCTCTGGCCAGATTCTGGGCCACGGGTTCGTTGTGCGGCGCGATCTGGTGGGCCACGGTGAAGACGGTCAAATCGTCTTTCCAGGCGGTCTCCTGCTGCACGGTCAGCAGGGCAAATGCGGTCGCGACCAATGCCGCCGCTGCCAGCAAAACGGCACGGCTCCTCCCCGCGAGGTGCCATGCTGTGGCCAGAAGCAGCATCAGCCCGGCAGAGGGCAGATAGGTGTAGCGGCCGTGTAGAAAATCGCCCGGATTGAGCGCGTTCAAGTTCAATGCCGGCAGAATGGGAAGTATCAGGAGCAAAGTTCCCAGCAGCAATGCGCACTTGACGCCTGTGCCTTCGCGATGTGGAAGGTCGCGGCCGGCTTTTTTCCAGGCCCATGACAGTACCGATCCGAAGAGCGCCCCAGCGCAACACACCGCCAAGCCCGGCAGAAGAACACCTCGCGCGGTAAAGGTGTCAACCTGACTGGAGTCGGCGAAGGCGCGTAGCCGGACCGGCCAGATCAGCACTTTCACGTAAAACCACAGAGTCGCCGGCCAGGAAAGCAGCATCGTACTCCAGGGCAGATGCTGGGTGAGAGAGCCAAGCCTTCCTCCCAGAGCGTTGAGGCGCAACAGCAGATAGACCCCTGTCACACACAGGAACGGCGCGGTCTGGCGAAGCGCAGAAGCCAGCCGCGATCCGAAAAGATCGGGTGCACTTTTGGCAGTCGTTTCTTTGGCCAGCGCGGCGACGCCCGGTTCCGTGTGTGGCAAAATCAGCGCCAGCGCGAAAAAGAGGACGGGCAGCACGATGGCCGTCTCCTTCGCCAACAAGGCGGCCAGGCAAGCTACTACCGAGGCGATCAACCATGCGACGGACGGTTTGTCTTCGGCATGAGTCCCCTTCCCTCTGCGCGATTTCTTTCTCGCGTTATCTCCAGGTGACTTGCTGTCGGCGGAAAAATAGTCTGCATACTTGAGATATAGGAGCAGCGTTCCGAGAACTGCCGCGGACATCAACGGATCGGGCACGGTAACCCATGCCACGGATTCCGTGTGGGCTGGATGCAGAGCAAACAAGCTTGCGGCAAGTAACGCGGCAGTCCGGTCGCGCAGTAGTCTCCAAGCCAGCAGTCCCAGCAAGAGAGCGACAGACACATGTTTCGCGATGCTGAGTAAATGCCATCCCCAGGGAGACATCTCGCTCAAGATGAAATTCAGCCTGACCCATAGAACAAAGAGTGGCCGATAGAAACTCGATGGCCCGCCGGGGATCTGCGCCCAAACGTAGTTCGCAAAGTAATCCCAAACGTGACCGGAGGATTGCACGCGCGGATCATTTACGAATCGGTGATCGTCCAGAATGAATTGAAAATCCAACGTGGGGCTGTAAACGCCGAAGACAGCCGCCACCAAGGCAGCAGCTGAAATCCAAAAGACGAGAGGCGAGAATAATTCTGTCACCCCTAGATGGGGCGCGGACGGCTTCTGCCGATTGGGAATCGAAGGCTTCATTCTCGGTGACGAAGTGGGAGGAAAAATTGTCTCACAGCTGGCTGGTTGCCAATTCTGCTAAGCTGTGGCGGGCCTGCGTCTGGGGTCAAGGAGCGCATTGTGCAAGTCGTTGCTGGAGTGGATCTGGGCGGAACTGCCATCAACTATACGTTGCTGAACCAGCAGGAAAAATTCCTCATCGAGGGACTGTTTGAGCATCCCGCACTGGCGAAGCAGGGGCCGGACGTCTGCCTGCAACAGATCGCGGACGGCCTGAAGAATGCCACGGACAAAGTTGGCATTTCTCTCGATGACATCGTCGCTGTGGGCCTCGACACACCCGGCCCAGCGAGTGCCGCGGGCCAGCTCAGCGCGCGAGGCTCCACAAATTTTGTCCATCCGAATTGGGCGGGATTCGATATCCGCGAAAGATTGGCGCATCGCCTGGGCAAGCCGGTTTCGTACTTGAACGACGCCAACGCAGCCGCACTCTGGGGCCACTACGCCATCTTCGGCTCCAACAGCCGCGAGACCTCGGTTTCCATCGTGATCGGCACGGGCAACGGCGGCGGCATCATCCTCGATGGCAATGTCGTGAAGGGCAAGAACGGATTCGGCGGAGAACTCGGCCACGTGCTGATTCCCTACCAGAGCATTGCCGGAACGGAAGGCATCAAGCCGGAATGTAATTGCGGACGGATCGGCGACCTGGAGTCGCTGTGCTCGCTGACGGCCATCGAAAAAAATATCCTGCCGTATTTTCTGCCGCGCTATCCCGGTCATGAACTGGCGAAAGTCGATCTCCACCAGGCGGCGAAGCTGGTGCGCGGACTGGCGGACAAGGGCGACGCGCTATGCAAGGATGTTTTCCGCGTGCAGGCTCACGCGCTGGGCCTCTTCTTCGACGAAATGGTGAACACATTTGACCCCGACGCCTTCATCGTCGGCGGGGGCGCTCTCGAAACCAGCAAGCAATTTCAAGGCTGGTTTATGGAGCAGATTCGTGTGGCGATGCCGACGCAGCGCGAGGAGCAGGCTGGCATTCCTATCCACGTAATGCCGAACGGCGACACAGCCGGGGCCCGCGGCGCTGCCATCGAAGCGCTAAAACTCGCAAGGCAAAGCGGGTTGGCGTAGCAGGACGCCGCGTGAATACACACTTGTCTCTGTAAACCTCAGAGTTCCGTGGTCCACGGCTGCCGTACCCGCGGCAGGCATTTGGACGTTGAAGCCGGGGCGCAGCTTCCTTGGACCGGAGGCCCTAGAAGCTGCGTCTGTTTCCTCCTAATTCTTCGGCAAGGAGAAGGCGTAGAAGTTGCCGCCGCAGTCAGGCACGTAAGCCACACCATCCGCTATTGCAGGAGAGCCAGCCACAGGATAGTAGGCATTATGGAACCAAAGGAGGGCACCAGTTTTGGCATTCGCCGCGTAAAAAACCCAATTGTTAGTGCCAAAGTAGACCACTCCATTCGCAACCGCGGATGAGGCGTGTAAGACGTTGCCGGTGTCGTAGGTCCACAGAAGGGCGCCTGTGCTGGCGTCCAGAGCGTACAAGTTGCCGTCGCCCGATCCGATGTAAACCACTCCGTAGGCTACGGCGGGAGAGGCAACCGGGATAAAGCCACTGCCGATGTATTGGCCCCAGATCTTCTGGCCGGTACTGGCCTTTAGCGCGTAAACGAAGTCGGTGTCGCCCGCCCCGACGTATACAATCCCATTCGCTACGGCAGGCGAGGCAGAAAAGATTTCGTAATTCCCGCCGACGTAGTAGCTCCACAGCTTGGCGCCTGTGCTGGCATGCAGCGCATACACGTAGCCGTCATAGGAACCGAAATAAACTACTCCGTTTTCTACTGCAGGCGTATCGGTCACTTTGCCGCCAGTGGTGTACTTCCACAAAAGAGCGCCGGTGGCGGCGTGCAAGGCGTACAAGTTGCCGTCGTTCGAGCCGATATACACCACACCATTCACGATCGTGGGCGAGGAATCGACCTCGGCGCCGGTGGGATAGCTCCATAGCTTGGCACCGGTGTTGGCATTGAAGGCGTATACCAGGCCGTCGATAGAGCCGAAGTAAACTACTCCCTTCGCTATCCCCGGCGAGGAAAGATTCCCGCCGCCGGCGGCGGTTTGGTAGCTCCATAGCGTGTTGCCATTGCTTGCCTTCAGCGCGTACAACATTCCAGCTTCGGTGCCAACGTAAACCACGCCGTGATCCACTACGGGTGAGGAGGTCGAAACACATTCGTTCACGATCTGGCCCAGTACGTGATTCCACTTTAGCTGGAGGCCTCCAGCATTGTTGGCACTAATCACGTTCTCGTACGGGTTCCAGCGCTCCATGTTCTGTCGATGAAATTGGCTCCAATTGGTGCGGACCAGGAAGGCCGCGTGAGCGCTCGCTTTGTCCGAACGCTCTACCGCGCGCACTTTGTGGTTCCCCGGCAACGCCGATGCGGGTACCGAAATCGCGACTCCAGAAAAAGATCCCTTGGCGTTGGCAACCGCAAGAACCTCGTCTTTAGTGTCGAAGTAAAGGTCAATCTTGGCGTGAGGTGCGAAGCCACGGCCCGAAACTTTCAGGCTCGTTGTGGGTGGGCCCTCTGTGGGTGAGAGCGAAATTGCAGGTTCGCTAAGGCAGAATCCTGCCAGCAGGAAAACTACGCAACAGACCCGGCCGGCCTGCGTACCGGTCCGCGTCCAATGGTGTACGTGCCTCATCATAATCATAAAGCCTCCTGCAACGGGCTCCTTTGCGTGCCACGAATTTTCCAGTCCGGGTTCCTGCGCAAGAGTGGGGGCAGCACCGCTGCAGATACAGGGCTCGAATCGGGGAGGAGCCTGTAGGTTCTCGAGTTCCTGGGGCCTAGGTCCGAGAGGGTCCGAGACAACTGCCTAGAGAATTGCCGGCTCTGCACGGCGATCAAAGAAAGCGCGGTCTATTCGGCTTTGGGAAAGGGGCGTTCTTCCTCTCGCGGAGTGCCTGCGCCGACCCGAATCTCCTGAATATGACGCTACTGAGAAAGTCCTCGGACCTTCGCATCCACGCTAGGCGCGCTGGTTACCTTGCACAATGACAACGGTCACGATTGCGTGTGATGGGAGGCGAAACTTCGATGATGTAGCAGTCGGCATGCAGTGTCCTGCTTGTTTCTCTAGTTCGCCACCGGTAGCCGGCTGCTGACGCCGCTCAGAAGCTTCTCGGCGGCCTCGCCGGGATCTTGAGTCGCGAAGTTTTCGTCCAGAACCAGGAGCGCGACAGCTGGATCGATCTCCTCGAGCGCCTGACGTGTGGGCTTGCCGCGCACGGTTTGCATGCGCGCGGGAATCACCACCAGCTTGGCCTTGGTTGCCTTGAGCAGGATGCGGGCGTCATCGACCGTGGCCGTGGTCATGGCGTTGTAACCGGCGCTGCACAATATTTCCCGAAGGAAAGTCCCCACATCCGTCGACTCGTAAACGCACAGCATGCGCGGCCGGGGATCCCCGGTCTTGCATCGCGAATACTTCGAGCCCAGGTAGGCTGCCGTGATGGCTTCTTCCAGCGAGTCGTAGATTTCAAATTGCGTGAGCAGGTTGGTCATCTGCAGCGTCTTATGAATCCGGGGCGGCACTCCGCTCAGTTTGAGGTCCCCGCCTTTCGCGCGCGCGGCCTGCATCATGCGCACCAGCGCTCCCAGTCCGCTGCTGTCGATGAACTCTACCTGATCGAGCTGCAGCACGACGTCGGTGTACTTGATGTAGGAGTCTCCGACGTAGGAGTGCAGGGTGTAGACCTCTTTGCCCGCCACGATACGGCCGTGACACTGAATGATCAGGACATCACCGATGGGACGGCTCTCCAGACGAAGTTGCATCAGACCTCCTGCGAATGCGTGGAATCCTACACTGTTTGCAATTTGGGTGGAAGGGGAGGAATACATGCGGCGTCGTTCGAAAAAAGCAGGTCCCCGTTCGACTCGCCTCGCGAAAGCTCGGCTTCGCTCAGGATGACAAATATGAGAGAGAGAAAGTGCTGGCTGGCTGACGCGAGACACTTACGCAGTTATTTGCCGCCCTTTCGCAAAAAGCGCGAAAGGATGGGGCACCCCTGCCCTTGATTCCAGGATGACCTATGTCTGCTTCTTTACCTGTATCCCCAACTCCCGCAACTGCCCGTCGCTGACCGGAGTCGGGGCGTCCATCATCATGTCGACGGCGCGGGCGGTCTTCGGGAACGGGATCACCTCACGCAGGCTGTCAGCGCCCGCGAGGATCATGACGATACGATCCAGGCCGAGCGCGATACCGCCATGTGGAGGCGTGCCGTACTCGAGCGCCTCCAGGAAAAACCCGAAGCGCATGCGTGCCTCGTCTTCTGTCAGGCCGAGGGCGTGAAAGATTTTGCGCTGGATGTCCTGGCGATGAATACGGATCGAGCCCGACCCCAACTCGGTGCCGTTGAGCACCACGTCGTAGGCGAGCGCCCGCACCATCGCCGGATCGCTCTCGAGCTTGTCCATGTCTTCGTCGTGCGGCGACGTGAACGGGTGGTGTGCCGCTACCCAGCGGCGGTCGGTCTCGTCGTACTCGAACATGGGGAAGTTCGTCACCCAGAGAAACTGGAAATCCTTCGCCGGATCGCCGGTCTTCTTGAAAATGCCGTGCCGGTCGGCATACTTCTGCGCGAGCGCCACGCGCAGCAGGCCCGCCGAAGCGTAGATAGCCAACTCCGCTGGCGTAACTTTGCGCTTGCCGGCAGGATGATCGTCGCGTGAAGACTGCGCTGAGCCGACTACGAGGACGATCAGATCGTCTGCGGCTGCGCCTGTTTTCTGGCGAATTTTTGCGCCCGCCTCGACAAACTTGTTCTCGATGCGCTTGAAGTCTTCGAAGACGCGCGCACCGCCCTTCGAGACGAAGAGCGGCTTGATGTCGTCGCGCTCCTTGCGCGAAAGCTCGCCCACGTTCGGCGTACGAATCGCGATCACCGGCAGGTCTTTATTAATAGCGAGCTGCTCGAGATCGGCAGCCGAAAAACAGTCGCGTACTTCGGTGAATGCGGGCAGGCGCAGGTCGGGCTTGTCGATGCCGTACTGCCGGATGGCGTCGTCGTAGTCCATGCGCGGGAACGGCGTCTTGATCGCATGGCCCGCCGCCTTGAACGCCGCAGTCAGGAAGCCCTCCACAACGTCCCAAACCCGCTCCGGCTGCGGATACGACATCTCCAGATCGATCTGCGTGAACTCCGGCTGGCGGTCGGCGCGCAGATCTTCGTCGCGGAAGCAGCGCACGATCTGGAAATACTTGTCGAACCCCGAGATCATGAGAATCTGCTTGAACAGCTGCGGCGACTGCGGCAGGGCGTAGAAGGTTCCAGGCTGCACGCGGCTGGGCACGAGGTAATCGCGCGCGCCTTCGGGCGTCGAGCGCGTCATGAAGGGCGTCTCGATTTCGAAGAATCCCTGCGCCGCCAGATTGTCGCGAATGGCCAGCGCGACCTTGTGCCGCATCTCGATGTTGAACTGCATGGGCTCACGCCGCAGGTCGATGTAGCGGTACTTGAGCCGCATCTCTTCGTTGGGCAGTACGGTGTCGCTCGGCAGGAAGGGCAGCTGCTTCGAGACGTTCAATATCCGCAGCTCTTCGGTGACCAGTTCGACCTGCCCGGTCGGGATATTGGGATTGATCGTGTCCGCGTCGCGCAGCTTGACCGTACCGATCGCGGCGATGACGAATTCGTTGCGCAGCTGCTCTGCCTTGTCATGGATGGCCGCGTTCAGCTCGCGGTTGAACACCACTTGCGTGATCCCGGTACGGTCGCGCAGGTCGACGAAAATAATGCTGCCCAGGTCGCGCCGGCGGCCGACCCAGCCCATGAGAACCGCTTTCTTGCCTGCATCGGACGCGCGAAGCGCCCCGCACATGTGTGTACGTCGAAGATCGCCGAGGAAATCGAGCAATGTGTTGCCTTCTTGTCGGGAATGCCGGCCGAAGCCGAATCAAAGATTATAAATGGCGGCAGGGAGAGAGGACCGTTTTGCCGGGGGGAAGAGCGTTAACCACAGGTGCACGGAGGGAGCACTGGGAATGCCCCGATCAACTCTGGAGTTGTCATCCTGAGCGAAGACGTTGCTTGCCCGAGCGAAGCGAATGCGCGAGGCGAGTCGAACGGACCTGCTTTTGATCTTCGAAAGGACGGCTCCTAATGCATCCGCCGTTCTCTATGGTCAACGTCCTTCTTCCTTACTCATCTCCCAGGCTGAACAGGTTCGGCGTCGACTGCTGGAACCGCAGCTTCCACTGATCGCCCTTCTTCACCCAGGTCGAACTGATGTGCTGGTAGCGCGGCTTCTTGTCGATGAAGACGACGTCGTAAGTGAGGATCGCCGCGGAGTCGCCGAGCCCCACAGCCTGGACGTTGTACATCCGCGGCTGGGTTTGAATCGCGCCGTTCTGTGCATCTTCGATTAATTCGTCGCGGTCGACGGACTCGCCTGTCGTCTTGATCAGGACAAAATCGTCGGCGACCGCTTTCTTGACGTAAGCGACATCTTTATTTCTGGTGGCGTCGTACAGCGCCTGCTGCGCTGCGACGAGGGACTGCTGGAAGCGGGCTGGCGGCCTTGACTTCGCTCTGAGCATCAGCCGCCCATGCGGATCCACTTACACACCCTAAGGTCACGACAGTGCAGACCGAAAACAATACGGCGAAACAAAGTGCTTTCATGACGCCCTCCTGCGAGAGTGATCTAACTCCTTGTCATCCTGAGCCGGGTGCCCCATCCTAGCGCGCTCTTTGCGCTAGGGTGGGATGCATAACTGCGTGACAACTTCGCGTCAGCCTCCACTATTGCCCTTCCCTCATCTTCCCCGGGTGCCCCATCCTAGCGCGCTCTTTGCGCTAGGGTGGGATGCATAACTGCGTGACAACTTCGCGTCAGCCTCCACTATTTCCCTTCCCTTATCTTCCCCGGGTGCCCCATCCTAGCGCGCTTTTTGCGCTAGGGTGGGATGCATAACTGCGTGACAACTTCGCGTCAGCCTCCACTATTTCCCTTCCCTCCTCTTCCCCGGGTGCCCACATCCTAGCGCGCTCTTTGCGCTAGGGTGGGATGCATAACTGCGTGACAGCTTCGCGTCAGCCTCCACTATTTCCGTTCCCTTATCTTCCCCGGGTGCCCCATCCTAGCGCGCTCTTTGCGCTAGGGTGGGATGCATAACTGCGTGATAGCTTCGCGTCAGCCTCCACTATTTCCCTTCCCTTATCTTTTGCGCCAGTTCCCCGCGCGGCACGGAAACCTGTTCACCACTCTCGATATTCTTGAGCGCGAAGGCGCCTGCCTTCACTTCGTTTTCTCCAACGATCAGCACGTAACGTGCGCCCTGCTTGCTTGCCGTCTCAAACGACTTCTTGAGGCGGAAGCTCTCGTCGCCCAGTTCGACCACCAGATCATGTCGCCTCAGTTCGCGCGCCAGACGCGCCGCTTCGCGATTCATGCCCTCGCCGAGAGGGGCGATGTAAACATCGGGCTTGCGGGAAACCGCCTCGGCAGATTTTCCCACCGACATGACCAGCCGGTCCTCGCCGATAGCAAATCCGATCCCCGGCGCCTGCGGCCCGCCCAGCGACTCGGAGAGGCCGTCGTAACGGCCGCCGCCGAGAATCGCATTCTGCGCGCCCAGCGCGCCGTGGGTGAACTCGAATGCGGTGCGCGTGTAGTAGTCGAGGCCGCGCACCAACCGGTCGTTTTCTTGAAACTCGACCCCGACCGCCTTCAAAATTTCCTTTACCTCTTCGAAATGTTTGCTGCAGCCGTCGTCCAAAAACTGACTGATGCGGGGGAGCTTGTCGATGATCGGCTGATCCTCGGGAACTTTGCAGTCAAAAACACGCAGCGGGTTCGTGAATGCGCGGCGCTGGCAGTCGTCGCACATCTGCGAGACCACCGGCTCCAGAGCTTTTTTCAGCGCCTCATTGAAGCGGGCGCGATCGGCGGGGCAGCCCACACTAGTTCAGTTCGAGCGTCCAGCCAGTGATGCCGAGGCGGTCGAGGAATGTGGCCAGCATTTCCAGCACTTCGGCATCGCGCGCGGGCGACTCGCTGCCTGACGTGGGCGGGCCGATTGCTTCCGCGCCGATCTGGTAGAACTGGCGGTAGCGTCCCTTCTGCGGCCGCTCGCGGCGGAACTGCGGTCCTATATAGAAGAGCTTGTTCAGGCCACGATCCCAGAGCTTGTGCTCGATGTAGGCCCGGACGACACCTGCAGTGTTTTCGGGACGGAGGGTGAGGGACTGGCCTTTTAATCTACCTTGAGCTAAGTATCTGTTGTAGAGATCCGTGTTGTCCAGGGTCGCCTTATACGCCGGATCTTGCTGCGCCCGGCCGACCACATCGAGGAACTCGGAAAACTTCTCGCTCTGTGTGCCACCGCGATCCTCCCACGTGTACATCTCCTTCGACACGATGTCGGTTTCCTCGCCAACGGAGCGGGCAAAGAGCTGCGTCTCTTCGAAGATGGGGGTGCGGATTTCGTGGAAGTTGTAGGCGCGGAAGACGTCGCGCGCCGTGGCTTCGACGAAGTTCCACAGCGCCGTATCCGGCGGCAACAGGTCTCGGGTCCCTCGAACGGCCTTGATCATTTACCTTTGTTCACGAAGTAGTACCGACGGTTACTAGTCTAATGGAACTCCAACAGTCAGACCCTGAATAGTGCCGAGCGACTATACTGGCCACCGATGAACTCAAAATATAGACCCGCAGTCTTCTTAGGGATGGTCTTCGTTTTGATGACGCCATACTTTGGGTTCATCATTTACTGGTCGCGCAAGTTTCCACCAAATCATTGGCCTTCTTGGTTCACTAATACTATAGCCATTTGGTTCATCGCAAATTTCGTTGCCTTGATATTGCTGATTCGGCTGACCGCAAGGCTATTTAAGAATCAACCCGTGGATGTCAAAAAGGCACGGGCTTTTGCTGAAAAATCCCTCCGCACTAGCATGCGACTCGTGATCTTCTGGGGTCTGCTGTTTATCTATGGAGCGGTGCAGACCGTACAAAGAAAGATCCCGCCGGAACGAGCGATCCCGGCAGGGGCCTGCTTGCTGTTCTTTATAGGACTATTTGCTTGGGGCGTCTACCGTGCGAAACGCACAAAGAAATCTGAGCCTGTGGACGATGACCTAAGCAGGCGGTTGCAATAAATGTTCAGATGACCTCGATCCCTCAAAGGCTGAGCCCTACCCTTTCTCCATCAGATACGACTCCTTGTACCCGAGATAATTGCGCGCGTAGGTCAGGATGGTCCCTTCATCTTTCTCGTTGAGATGGCGGCGGAACTTTCCCGGCGAGCCCATCCACAGCGAGTTCGGCTCGACTACCGCCTTCTCCGGAATAAGCGTCCCCGCCGCAATAATCGACCCCGCGCCGATCTTCGCGCCATTGAGAATGATCGACCCCATCCCGATCAGGCAGCGATCTTCAATCACGCAGCCGTGCAGCGTTACCGAGTGGCCGACGGTGACGTAGTCGCCCACGAAGACGCCGTATTTTTCCTTCATGCCGTGGAGTACGCTGCAGTCCTGAATGTTCGAGTAGTGGCCCACGCGGATGGAGTGCACGTCACCGCGCAGGACGGCGCACATCCAGATGCTGGCATGCTCGCCGAGAATGACGTCGCCGATGAGCTGGGCCGATTCGTCGACGTAGCAGGTCTGCGGGACCTGCGGCGTAATGCCTTTGTAGGAGCGGATCATGAGTGGTCGTTCGTCTTTGGTCGTTAGTCGTTGGGCGTTAGTCGTTCCGAGTAGATGAACATAACATGTGGGCGGTTGCGGGGGCGAGCGGAGGTGTTTTGGGAGAAGCAGGTCCTTCGCTTCGCTCAGGATGACAATTGTGAGGGGGCGCGCGATGAACAAAATAGGAGTGTACGCTCATCGACACGAAATTTCTTGGATCGCCTGAGAAAGAAAGCCTTCGTGATGCTTCGTGCCCTCTGTGGTTAAGTTCGTTTTTCCCACCACGGGAAATGGCCAAACTGGTGTGCTCCACATCACAACTCCTGCACTCACCGCGTGATATACCAGCTTCGTTGTCCGAGGTTTCCCGGAATCCCCTCCGATTCCAATTTCTTTGGACCAGGGGATTCCCATGCCGTCGCCCCATCACGTGGAAACCGGTTACACCCGCCTGCCCCTTCGCACCGAAATTCTCTTCCTCGTTCTGGTTGGCCTGCTGCTGCTCGCGTTCCGCTCTTATGCGCAGGATGCTTCTTCAGGAGCCCTCCGCGGTGTTGTGTATGATCCCGATGGCGGCAGGATCGCTGGCGCCACAGTAACCGTGGTTGGCAGCTTCACCGGCCGTCGCTATTCGACCGTCACCGATGCCGAGGGGCACTATGTTGTCGAGTTGCTCCCACCCGGCGATTACGGAGCGCGCGCCGAAGCAAAAGGAATGTCGCCCCAGCTCACACCGCCACTGCACGTGGACATCGGCGCGGACGCCGAACTCGACTTCCACCTCACGATCGCCGGGGCGAAGGAAACCGTGACCGTCTCGGGCGCGCCGCAGTTGGTCGAGACGCAGCCCAGCGCGGTGTCGGCCTTGATCGACGAGCGCGCAATCACAGACCTGCCGCTCAACGGGCGGCGATTTACCGACCTCGCGCTGCTCGCCCCCGGGGTCACGCAGGATCCGCGAGGGCTGACTTCCACCTCGAACGGCGATCTGGCATTTGGCGGCATTCGCGGCTACCAGTCGAGCTACCTGGTCGACGGCGCCGACAACAACAACGCCTTCTTCAGCCAGGCCCGCGGGCGTTACCGCGCGCCCTACCAGTTTTCGAATGAAGTCGTGCAGGAGTTCCGCGTGTCGTCGAATTCCTACGGAGCGGAACTGGGACGCGCGGGTGGCGCCGTGGTGAACGTAGTCACAAAGTCCGGGTCGAATCATGTCCACGGCACCGGTTTCTACTTTCTGCGCGACAGCGCGCTCAATGCCCAGCATGCCTTCGTCGACGCCAAGCCGGCGGACCGCCAGCACCAATTCGGATTCACGCTGGGCGGGCCGATCAAGCGCAACAAGATTTTCTTCTTCACCGGATTCGACCAGCACATTTTTCACGTGCCCGACATGGTGCGATTTCTGGATGGCAGCTCGGTGCTGGTGCCGCAGAAGGGCGCCGAGCCTCTGCATCACGGCGACTACGAGGACACCGACAAGGCGCTGGTGTTCGCCGCCGCGCAGCAGCTGACGAATATGGCCGGAGATTTTCACTCCGAGCTGCTCGGCAACACGAGCTTCCTCAAGCTCGACGTGTCGCTGACCCCGCGCCACTATCTTTCGGCGCGCCTGAGCACGTCACGCTACTGGAGCAAGAACAACGTGTTCTTCGATCCCACCAGCCCGATCACGACTTTCGCCACCAGCGAAAACGGCGAGGAAGATGTAACCACCGAAACCGGCTCGCTTTCCCTCACCAGTTCCCTTTCGCCCAAGCTGACCAGCCACCTGCGCGCGCAATTTTCCCGCGACCTGCAGCAGTCGTTCACCAACTCGCCTGGTGTCCGTACGCGCATTTCGACTGTGTTTGACGGCTTTGGGCGTTCTTCGATTCTGCCCCGCAATACCCGCGAGCACCGGCTGCATCTGACTGAAACTCTGAGCCGCGAAGGCGGACGCCACTCCTGGAAGTTCGGTGGAGACGGACTCTTCACCTGGATCTACAACTTTTTCCCGTCTCTGTTTGGCGGCGAGTACATCTTCGACACCATCAAGGTCAGCCCGTGGACCTTCGATCCCCAGCTCGGCCGGCATGCAGATCACGCCGCTCCGCGCCTACGCTCATGAGGTGCCGCGTTACTACATCCAGAATTTCGGCAACGCCATCTCGCATCCGGACACGAACGAATACGCCGCCTTCGTGCAGGACACCATTCGCGTCACCGATCGTCTGGCTCTAAGCCTCGGCGTGCGCTATGACTTCCAGTACTTCACCACGAAGGGACTCGTCATCAACCCGCTTTGGCCGTATTCCGGCCACGTGCCCAACGACAACATGACCAACTTCGCGCCCCGTGTCGGTCTCGCGTACTCGATCGGCCACCAGCGGCCGCTGGTGATTCGCGCCGGCTATGGCATCTTCTATACACGGATCCCGCAGATCTATACGTCTACGGTCGCGACTGATAACGGCTTCTCGTCCACTAACCTCATTCTCGACAACAACAACTATTACGACCGGCAGGTTTTCCCCACCTATCCGAACCCGATCGCCAATTGCGCGCTGGATTCGCCGGTCTGCACAGCACCGAGGAGCGTCGCGAAGTCTCTGGAGAGCGACATCGCCGCCTTCGCTCCCAACTTCAAGACGCCCCGAGTCGAGCAAACCAGTGTCAGCGTGGAGCGGGAGGTCGCGCATCGCCTGGCGGTAGGGATCAACTACATGTACGTCCACGGTGTCGACCTGATTCGCGCGCGCGACGTGAACCTGCCGCCACCGGTGATCGAGAGCTATCCCGTGTACGACGACTCGGGAGCCACCTTCCTCGGTAAGTACTACGACGTCGATTCTTTCTCCACCTGGCAGCTCACCCGCACGCTGACCTGTCCATTTCCGCCGTGCATCAATCATGCTGGTACGGCCCATTCCACAACTGGGCGCGATCAATCAGTTCGAGAGCGCGGCCTCGAGCATTTACCATGGCGCCACTCTTTCCGTTCACCGCCGCATGACCAGCGGCCTTTACTTGCGCCTGGCCTACACCTTCGGGCACGCGGTCGACGACGGCCAGGACGCGCTCGTCGCGGGAAGGCCAGCGGCGGTCCAGAATTCGTATTCCACCAGCAGCGAGCGCGGGCGCAGCGTGACTGACCAGCGTCATCGCTTCGTCCTTTCCTGGATAGCGGATCCGCGGCCGTTCGATCGCGGGCACGATTTTCTGGGGAAAATTTTCAACGACTGGAAGATGTCCGGAGTCGTAACCGTCGGCAGCGGCCGCCCCGTGGACACACGGGTCGCAGGTGATCCCAATCGAGGATGGCAACGATGGCAACGATCGCTTGCCCGGAGTCAGCCGGAATTCGTTCCTGGGCCCCGACTACTCCACCACTGACCTGCGTCTAACGCGGCGAATCCATGCTGGTCCCCGGCTCAAGATCGAGTTGATTGCAGAATCCTTCAACCTGCTCAACCGGGATAACAAACGCGTCCAGATCAGCGACGACGGCTTTTTTAACAGTGCTGGTCAATTCGTGTATACCGATAAGAAGCTTGGAATCAACTACTTCCCGGCTTACTTTCGCCAGCCGGCGTCGTTCCTCGCGGCCACCGACGCCTACGCTCCGCGCCAGTTGCAGCTCGCCACGCGGTTCATTTTTTAGCGCGTAACCAGCGCGCAAAAGACCGGCGATAAGCGCGTAGAAGATACTGGATAGCGGATAAATCTGCCAGAAATCTGTACGTTCCTCTTGACTTGATAGGGGAAGCTTGCAATAACTATCCGGTCCGGGTCGGACGGGTTTGGGGGTGCAGTTAGTCTTGGCGGAAGTAAGAATCCAGGAGGGAGAATCCCTCGACAACGCGTTGCGGCGTTTCAAGCGCAAGGTGCAACAGGAAGATGTTATCAAGGAGGTCAAGCGGCACTCCTTTTACCTGAGGCCCGGCGAAAAGCAGCGTGTGAAAGCGGCTCTGGTTCGCAAGCGCAACCGCAAAAAAGCGCGTAAAGAACGGGACTGATTTTGCGTTGGGTCGTCGTCCCCCGATGACGGCCCTTTGCTTTGCTCGCACTCCGAAATCGATAGTGTCGTGGTTGTATGCGGTTTTGTTCGCAGTCGGACATTTCTTTAGGTAGTAATCCATGCATGGACTGATGCATGGAGGGCCGAATCCATGGGGCAGTGAATTGAGGGGGATGTAATGACTCTGCGCAAATCGTGCGCCCGGGGCTGGTCGGCTTTTCCTTGGGCCAGGGGTGTGCGCGGGGCATGGCCGAAGGGAGCATTCCTCAATGGAATTCCAGGACAAGGTACTGAAGTGTATCGACTGCGGCGCCGATTTCGTCTTCACGTCGGGCGAACAGCTGTTCTTCCACGATAAGCAATTCAAGAACGAGCCCAAGCGGTGTAAAACCTGCAAAAACAAACGAGTCTCGGTGCTGGGGGCGGCTCCGGCGCAGGGCTATAACAAGGTTGAGACGCGGGCCGTGTGCTCGTCTTGCGGCAAGGAGACCACCGTCCCCTTCAAGCCGACTCAGGGCAGGCCCGTATTTTGCCGCGAGTGCTTCCAGCAGAAGCGGCAAGTAGCGACAGCTTGATCGGTTTTTTCCGGAACCGTTTTTCTCGGCTCGGTTCGGTCGCGATGGCAGTGGATCGCCGGCGGCGTCGGCGTGTTTCTCGCGCTAGCTGACTTTGCGGCGCGCTTCGCCACCGGTCTTTCTGACAGGACGTTGATTGAGAACCGCAGCTTCGGCGCGCCGCCGCTGCTTCTGATCTTCATGCTGGACGAGCAGAGCTTCCAGCTGGCGCACCAAGGCCTCCGTGCCTACCGGTTTTACGAGGATCGACTGCGCTCCCCGCTTCCCCCAGTCGCCCTCTTCCGGAGGATAGGCCGTAAGTAGCGCGGTGGCCGGATCGTAGGACTGCTCGTGCGCGGCGCGAATCACGTCAAGTCCAGCCTGCTCGGTTTCCATGCGGACGTCGGTGATCACCATCTGGTAGACGCCGGATTGCAACTTTTCCAAGCCCTCGCTCGCAGAGGCCGCGGTTTGGACGTCAAAACCGTGCAACTCCAGGACAGCCTTCAGCGTCAGCAGCACCGCCACGTCATCGTCGACCAACAGAATGCGCCGCTTCATAACCTCACCTCGGAACAAGAAAGCCTTGTGAACGCACACTGGACCCAACTGCAAGGTGGTGACCGAACCCGTCCGTGGGCGCTGCGGACGGAGAAACCCGCTACTACGTTACTATAGAACCGTGGCGACTTACTACGTCGAGAATTTTGGCTGCCGCGCCACCCAGGCGGACGGAGCTGCCATAGAACGCCAGCTGTCCGAGCGCGGCTTGGAGCGTGCCACCGCCCCGGTTGAAGCCCAGTTCGTCGTGCTCAATACCTGCACCGTAACCGCCTCGGCCGATCAGGATGCGCGCGCCGCCATTCGCCGCATACATCGCGAAAATCCCGGCTGCGAGATTCTCGTGACTGGCTGCTACGCCCAGCGCGCACCCGAGGAGTTGGCTGCCCTTCCCGGCGTGAAGTGGGTCATTGGGAATTCGCACAAGCATCGGCTGGCCGAGATCGCGGTGCGCGACTCCGGCGTTGGCGTCGGCGAGGCCGTGCAGGGTGCGACAGGAAGGCCGGAGCGACTTCGTCCCCCTGCAACAACTAACGACGAACGGCCAACGACAGACGGGCGTTTACGTCTCCGATATCTTCGCGCACACGGAACTGCTTGCTGCTCCCGTATTCGACGCCGCCAACGAGCGCACCCGGCCTAATTTGAAGGTACAGGATGGCTGTGACAATCGCTGCTCGTTCTGCGTAATTCCCTACGTCCGCGGCCAGAGCCGGTCACTGCCGCTTGAGCAGGTCCTTCGCGAGGTGGATGGGCTGGTTGCTTCGGGATATCGGGAAGTGGTGATTTCAGGAATCAACCTGGGGAGATGGGGACGGGACCTGCTAGTCGTCAGTCACAAGTCGTTAGTCGTCAGCACAGCAGATCATCGACTGCCGACGAACGACCAACCCCTGAAATTTGAAGACCTTGTGCGTGCCATCCTCGATCAGACGTCGCTTGAGAAGCTCCGCATCAGTTCAGTCGAACCCATGGACTGGACGGACGAACTCATTCGTCTGGTCGCGGAGTCGCCCCGCATCGCCAAGCACGCTCATGTGCCCATGCAGTCCGGCAGCGACGCCGTGCTACGCCGCATGCACCGCAAGTATCGCCCCTGGCATTACCGCGAGAAGATCGAGAAGATTCGCGCGGCCATGCCAACCGCAGCTATCGGTGCCGACGTGATGGTCGGCTTCCCCGGCGAAACCGATGCCGAATTCGAAGAAACCCGGCGCATGGTGGAAGAGCTGCCGTTCACCTACCTTCATGTCTTCACCTATTCGGCCCGCCCGGGAACACCGGCGGCCGACATGCGGAATCAGGTGCCGGTGCGCGTGGCCCGCGACCGTAACCGAATCCTGCGAGACTTGGCGGCACAGAAGAAATTTGAGTTCATGCGATCCTTCGTCGGGAAGACGATCGAAGCCATCACGCTGAACGTCTGCGACGGCGAGCACACCGAAGCGCTGACAGACAACTATCTGAAACTTCGCCTGGCGGGAAGGCATGAAGCGAATCGGTGGGTGACGGCAAAGGTAAATACTGTTGTGGGCGATGTGTTCATCGCCGAGAACGTGTGAACCGACTTTTTGCACCCTTGCTGCGCTTGTTCTCAGGTCGCGTCTTCCGAACCCATTTCACGGTCCCGACGCAGAGCTCAGGGTGATCTTTGTCCCTCCAGGCAGGTTCTTTACTCTCCAGAAACCGTAGGAGCTTGAGCCGTCGAACTTCGCTTCGCGCCGCCTGCTCAACAAACGCGCTGCGCCTTCGAGGCCCGACGAGCGCATCAATATCCCGGATTAAGTCCTCTGGGAGTGCGATATTGGAGCTCTTGGTGTGCACGTAAAATCTGCCTGGATCAGTGTGACATATCGGATCAAATTAGATGGCCCGGGCGACGATCGGGTTACACTCTCCGCTCGCTCTTTGGCTCTGAGAACTAGCCGCCACGAACTGAGAACTTTTCTTCCCCGTGCTATAATTTCCCATTCCACTAGTGCCTGCAGAGCACGGAGGCTTGTATCGATAAAAGGTTTATCCGCACAAATGACCGGATTCGCGCTCGGGAAATCCGCGTAATTGACGACGAAGGCAAGCAGATCGGAATTATTCCTCCCTTCGAAGCGCTCAAAATGGCCCGCGAAAAAAATCTGGACCTGGTGGAGATTTCGCCGACGGCGCAACCTCCCGTATGCAGGATCATGGACTACGGGAAGTTCCTGTACCAGCAGGAGAAGAAGGAGCGAGAGGCGAAAAAGCACCAGAAAGTGATCGTGGTCAAGGAAGTGAAGTTCCGCATCAACGTGGACGATCACGACTACGAGACCAAAAAGAATCACGTACTGCGCTTCCTGGATGAGGGAGACAAGGTGAAGGCCACCATCTTCTTCCGCGGGCGCGAAATGACGCGCACGAACCTGGGACGGCAGATTCTGGAGCGCCTGATCAAGGACGTGGACGAGAAGGCGATCGTGGAATTCAGGCCGCGGCAGGAGGGCAACACGCTGCACGCGATTCTGGCGCCCAAGAAGACCGACCAGAAGCCGTCGAAGCCGCATACACCGCCTGCACCCCAGATCAAACAGGCGTAAGTAGCTTCTAGCTATTAGCTCTTAGCCGTTGGCTTCTTGCGAAGAGAGCCGACGGACTGTGCAGGCGATTTGGAACGTGTAACCCAGCCGGTGAATTTCGCCAGGCAGTAACAGAGCGGGGTTACATAAGTAGCCGGCGGCGAGTCGGCGTGAGCTAAGAGCTAAAGGCTAAGGGCCAATAGCTGACAGCTGAAACGAGAACTGAAAATATGCCCAAATTAAAGACACACAAAGGCGCGGCCAAGCGCTTCAAGAAGACTGCAACCGGAAAAGTGAAGCGTGGACATTCGCACCTGCGCCACATGCTGACCTCGAAGCCCCACAAGCGGAAGAGGAAGCTGGGGTCTCCGGTGCTGGTGAGCGACGCGGATACACCGAAGATCAAGCGCATGATCCCGTACAATTACTAGCTGTGTGGCGCGGACACTCTTGTCCGCGCGGCGATGTCGTAAGTAAAGGTGGGCGATATGCCCGCCAAAAGCGGTGCAGTCACACTTCGCCAATGGCGGAACGACAAGCACCCAGGCGTGTGAAGAGGCCAAAGACCAAAAGTCTCCTGCCTCCAGCCGCCGTAGAGACGCAGCAAGCTGCGTCTCCTGAATACACAAAAAGGAGCACGCCATGCCTCGTGTAAAACGCGGAACCAAACGCCGCGCCAAGCGCAAAAAGATACTGGAACGCGCCAGCGGATATTTCCTCACTAAATCGAAACTCTACCGGTCAGCCAAAGAGGCGGTCGAGCGCGGGCTGAAGTTCGCCTACTCGGGCCGCAAGCAGAAGAAGCGCCAGTACCGCTCGCTGTGGATCGTCCGCATCGGCGCCGCCGCCAAGCCGCACGGCCTCAGCTACAGCCGCTTCATCAGCGGGCTGAAGAAGGCCGGCGTGGAGCTGGATCGGAAGATCCTGGCTGACCTGGCGGTGAAGGATCCGGGCGCGTTTAAGAGCCTCGCCGAGCAGGCGAAGAGCGCTCTCGGCGGGGCAGCGTAAATCAGCTATCAGCTTTCAGCCGTCAGCTTTCAGCTTAAGCTTCTGTCACGGTCAGCTCTCGAGCTGTGAGTATTCAGTACTAGGCATTCAACTCGCTGAGACTTTGTCATCCTGAGCGGAGCGCGAAGTTCGCGAAGCGAAGTTTGCGCGTAGTCGAAGGCCTGCTCTGAGCGAACCCGAGCGTCGCGAGGGAGTCGAACGGACCTGCTTCTGCAATGCTAAGGAACAACGCAGTCCTCGCAACAGTCGTTGAATGAGAGCGCATGCCCTACACCGTTCCCAAATTAAAGGACTACTCGGAGAAGGCGCTGGACAAGGCCGTCGCGGAGTTGCTCTCGGCGCTTGAGCAGAGACGATCGCAGTGCTCTGAGCACCGAACGCCAGCCCGACTGGAAGGCTTTCCGCGATCGCTGGATCGCGCGCAAGAATGGCGTCCTGACCCAGGTCAACGATCTCTGGCTGAAGAAGCTCGCGCCGAAAGAGGCCAAGCGCGAAGTCGGGCAGCGCGTCAACGAAGCTAAAGACCGCAGTCGAAGAGTAGAGGCAGAGCTCAGTCGCGACTGGATTTCGGAGCTTCCGGACGCAATCGCAGTCTCGAGTAAGCTTGAACGACTACAATGCTAAAGGCACTACTGCGAGCGAGAAGCCCGATGCAGAGTCCCTCGACATCTCCCTTCCCGGCATTCGGCGTCCCATCGGCGCCGAGCATCCCGTCATCAAGACGATGAACGAGATCGTCTCCGTCTTTCGCAATCTCGGATATTCGGTTTCCGAGGGACCCGAGGTTGAGACCGACTACTACAACTTCGAGGCGCTGAATTTTCCGCCAAACCATCCCGCGCGCGACATGCAGGACACGCTGTTCATCGCGCATCAGAACTCGAAAGCGCAGCGCGACCGGCTGCTGCTGCGTACCCACACTTCTCCGGTGCAGATTCGTACCATGGAGAAGTTGAAGCCGCCGCTGCGCATCGTGATTCCGGGCAAGGTGCACCGCAACGATCCGCCCGACGCCAGCCACTCGCCGATGTTCCACCAGATCGAGGGGCTCGCGGTCGACACCAATATCACCTTCGGCGACCTGAAGGGCACGCTCGATCACGCCATGAAGGCGCTGTTCGGCTCAAGCGTGAAGACGCACTTCCGGCCGTCGTTCTTCCCTTTCACCGAGCCGAGCGCGGAAATGATGGTGAGCTGCTTCATCTGCGGCGGGAGCGGCAAGCGCGGGAGCGAGCCGTGCCGTCCGTGCAAGCAGACGGGATGGATCGAGATTCTGGGCTGCGGCATGGTCGATCCCAACGTGTTCGAGTTCGTGAAACACAACGGCTATGACCCGAAAAAAGTTTCGGGATTTGCCTTCGGCATGGGCGCCGACCGCATCGCAATATTGAAGTACGGCGTCGATGACATCCAGTTGTTCTTCCAGGGCGATGTGAGATTTTTGGAGCAGTTTGCGTAAGAGCTCTCAGCCGTCAGCTATCAGCATCTTGCGCGATCACATCAGTAACTTCTTGGCTGAAAGCTGAGAGCTGACAGCTGAGAGCTAGAAAATGAAACTTTCCCCTCAATGGCTGCGCGACTTCGTCGACCTCACCGTCGACAACCACCGTCTTGCCGAAGACCTTACTAACGTCGGCGTGGCGGTGGAAGGCATTGCGGGCGAGGGCGCGAACATGGTCTTCGAAACGGAGATCACGACCAACCGTCCCGACGAGATGAACCACTACGGCGTGGCGCGCGAAGCCTCGGCGATCTACGACGTGCCGCTGAAAGCAATCGCGCCGAAGCTGCCGGCCGCAACGCCTGCTGACGGCTTCCCCATTGAAGTTCACGAAACTGCGCTGTGTCCGCGGTTCTCCGCTCGCGTGATTCGGGGCGCAACCATTAAGCCGTCGAGCCCGCTCATTGCGGCGAGGCTTGCACTTCTCGATCAACGCCCGATCAGCAATGCCGTCGACGCCACCAACTACGTCCTGTGGGAGATCGGCAAGCCCACGCACGTATACGACATGGATCTGCTCGAAGGCGGCAAGATCATCGTGCGCAAAGCGCGTGCCGGCGAGAAGCTGAAGACTCTCGACGGCGTCGAACGCAAGCTCACCACGGACGATCTGGTCGTGGCCGACGCACGCAAAGCCGTCGGACTCGCCGGCGTGATGGGCGGCTACGACACCATGATCACGGAGAAGACGAAGAATATCCTGATCGAGTCCGCGTGGTGGGACCCGGCTATCGTGCGCCGCATGTCGCGTCGCCACGTGCTGCATACCGATGCGTCACACCGCTTCGAGCGCGGCGCTGATTTCGAATCGACGATCCTCTCCTGCGATCGCGTGGCCGAACTGATTCTGCAATCGGGTGGGGGCGAACTGGTCGGCGAAATTGTGGACGTGAAGTCGAAGCATCTCGACCAGGCGCCCGTCGCGCTGCATATTTCCGAGGTGCGGCGCATTCTGGGCAACCAGATCACGGCCGAGCAGATCCTGCACATCCTGGCCAAGCTCGGCTTCGCCTACACGCCCGAGCAGGGCGACGACGAATTCACGGTGCAGATTCCTTCGTGGCGTCTCGATGTCGAGCGCGAGATCGACCTGATCGAGGAAATTGCCCGCATCCACGGCTACGACAAGTTCGCCAACACGCTGCCCGCATTTTCCGGCACGGTGGTCGAACTTCCGGACGCGGCAGAAAGATAAGAAGATGCGGTCGTCTCTGCTGGCCCTCGGTTACGACGAAGCCGTTTCGCTGACCTTCATCTCGCACGAAGACGCGCAGAAGTTTTCTTCCGCGGCCGTGCTCGAACTGGCGAATCCGCAGAGCGAAGAAGCTTCCGTGATGCGCACTTCGCTCGTGCCCGGCATGTTGAACATGCTGGCCTACAACCTGAATCGCGGCAGCGACAGTGTCCGCCTGTTCGAGGCGGGAAACGTGTTTGAAGCCGTGGGCGCGGATCGCAAAGAAAAGAAGACCGTCTGCCTCGGCGCCACGGTTGAGAGCCTGAAGAAATATTTGCCGCAAGGCGCGACGCTGGATGTCAGCAAAGGAGAGAGCGCGGAGACGCTCGAGGTATTCCGCAGCTTCAAGGGGGATGTGGAAAGCCTGCTCGACGCCTTCGAGCACAAGTCGCTTTCTTATGATGCGCAGGTTGCGGATTACTACCATCCCGGGCGCTCGGCGCGTGCCGTCATGGATGGCGCGATGGTGGCCCAGTTCGGCCAGTTGCATCCCGATGTCGCGGCCGCGCGCAAACTGCGCCAGGACGTTTTCATCGGTGAGATAGACCTCGACCAGCTTTACCGGCATGACCTGCGGCGGGTTCGCTACGAAGCCTTGCCGCGCTATCCCGCGGTCGAGCGCGATTTCTCGTTCCTCTTCGCTGACGCGGTAACTTTCGAGAAGATTGAGGGAGCGGTGCTGGGTCTCGGCCTCCGCGAACTTCGAAACTTTGCTCCTGCCGAGATTTTCCGCGGCGGCAGCGTTCCTGCGGGCAAATATTCGATCCTGCTGCGGGCGGTGTTCCAGTCGAATGACCGCACGCTTAGCGACACCGAGGTGGCGAAGTGGGCGGATGCGATCGTTGGTGCACTCAAGAAGCTCGGCGGCGAGCAGCGAGCGTAACAGGCTAGGGGCGGAGTCTTGTTCCTGAACAGGCTGCTGAAAACCTCTTCATTCGTATCAGGGCACGACTTGAGTCGTGCCGCGAATCTGGCCCTTCTTGTCATTCCGAGCCGTCCGTAACCGCGCTTGCGCGGCGAGGACGAACGAGGAGTCTGCAGTTTCGTTGTCCGACGCTGCTTGCGAAGACTGACTTCACAGGGTCACGGTTCCCATCAGCGCGCCTGAAGGCGCCTCAACAAACGACCGGTTACGCATGCCTGAAGGCATACCCTGATACGATTCCCGTAAGCCTCGTTATCCGTCACTTTCCTGTGCTACCCTGACCCAACCATGGCTGACGCGGCAATCCAAACCAAACATTTTCTCAGCGACAAAGTGGGGCATTTCACCGAGTCGGTCATTCGCGAGATGACGCGCCAGGCCATGCTGCACGGCGCCATCAACCTCGCGCAGGGCTTCCCCGATTTCTCCGCGCCCGCCGAGATCAAGCGTGCCGCGCAGGAAGCGGTTGCGGCCGATGTCAACCAGTACGCCATCACGTGGGGAGCGAAGAGTCTGCGGCAGGCGATCGCGCAGCAGATGAAGAGTAACCACGGTCTCGACATCAATCCCGAAACCGAGGTCACGGTGTGCTGCGGCTCGACCGAGTCGATGATTTCCACGCTGCTCGCGGTCTGCAACGCGGGTGATGAGGTCATCATCTTCGAACCGTTTTATGAGAATTACGGCCCGGATTCGATCCTGAGCGGCGCCAAGCCGCGTTTCGTGAAGCTGCGCCCGCCGGCTGCAGCCAACGGCGAGTGGACTTTCGACGAAAAGGAACTGCGCGCCGCCTTTCACAATCACACCAAGGCGATCATCGTTAACACGCCGAACAATCCCACCGGGAAGGTTTTCACGCGCGCGGAACTCGAACTGATTCGCGATCTCTGCGTCGAATTCAACGTGCTCGCCATCACCGACGAGATATACGAGCACATCCTTTACGACGGAACGAAGCACATTGCGATGGCCGTGCTCGATGGGATGCGGGACCGCACCGTCACCATCAACGGGCTCTCGAAGACCTACAGCGTGACCGGTTGGCGCGTGGGATGGACGGTCGGGCCTCCAACGATCACCGACGCCATCCGCAAGGTGCACGACTTCCTGACCGTGGGCGCGCCCGCGCCGCTACAGGAAGCGGGCGCCTCGGCACTGGCTTTGCCGGAGGAGTACTACCACAAGCTCTCGGCCGGCTACCAGGCGCGCCGTGACCGTCTCATTCCTGCGCTCGAAGAAGCGGGCTTCCGCTGCTTTCGCCCGCGCGGCGCCTACTATGTGATGACCGACATCAGCTCCTTCCGCTTCGAAGATGACCTGGCCTTCACGAAGCATCTGGTGAAGGATGTGGGAGTGGCGGCGGTTCCCGGTTCGAGCTTCTATCGCGATCCGCGGGATGGCGCCAAGCAGGTTCGCTTCGCCTTCTGCAAGCGCGACGTAACCCTGGATGAAGCGGCGCGAAGGTTGCGGAAGATTCGGGTGGCAACTACCTAGTGTTGAGTACCCAGGACTACCCGATTGCGAGATCGGTGCGCTTTTGTCTCGAACTGATTTCCCGCGCAGTATTGGACGCCCAAACATTCGGCATTTTTTGCGCCGGAGCCTTCAAACGTAGGATAACTATTTTGTCGCACAGCTTGACTTATCGATCATGACGCAGCACAATTGGCCCGTTTCTGGTCCCCCGCCGCTGATCGAACCCTGGGAGTGTAAAACCTAACGGCTGCTTTCATGTTAGCAAATATTAGGGCGTGGGAAATGCCCGCGTCCAAGGAATGGTAATGCCTGATTCAAAGACTGCGGCTCCCAAGGGGAAGATCGCGGAGTGGGTGGATCGCCCTGTTACCATTGTCTCGGGTATCGTCACGATTCTTGGGGCACTTGCAGCACTCCACTTGTTTCCTTCGAGTAATCCGCCTGTCGTAATCCACTTCTTTGACACAAAGCCAGCTGTTGTAAAACCCGGTGGCCTGGCGGTTCTCTCCTGGAATGTCGAGAACGCCGAGCGCGTCGTAATCGAGCCGTCCACGTTAATCGGTGAAGTCCAACCACAAGGCAGCAGACAGGTCCCCATAAAAAACACCACGACATTCACTCTCAGAGCTTATGCTTCTGGCCTAGCGCCAGCTCCCTTGAATAGGACAGTGCAAGTCACCAAGGCGGGACCTGATCCGACGCCTAAGCCGGTCAGCTCAGAGCGTACAAAGCCGCCGGTTGAGAACACGCTCAAGCAACCCACTGGCGGTCAGTCCGCGCCTTCTCCCACCGTTCCAGTTCCGCCTCCCCACTCCATCCCCAGAGTGGTAGTCCTTACCTCTCAGCTTTCCTCGAATTCTTACGCACCCTCGCTTGTTGAAGAGGCTACCGAATCCTTGCGAGAAAACCTCCGCAATCGTGGGTTCGTTGTTTTGGCAACTCCAAATGGGGTTCAATCAATCGAGCAATTTGCTTCCCAGTACCACAGCTTGGCCGCAACAGTCCGCGTTCCTGATGGGCCCGATGTCGTTGCGCAGCTCTCTCTGCAACTGCGGCAGGAACAGAGGCAGTCGGCAACAACATCTGTAGCAAACGCGTTCCTCAGCAAACTAACGAAGGCTCAACCTGCGAATACCGTAATGGACCTGATCTCTACGTGCTCCGCTTCGGTGAATGTCATCCATTTGCCCGAGGGAAGTTACGTTGCGCGCGGGCAGAGTGACGACATTCGTGCGCTTAATTCAGTGGACACCAAGATGGCAGGTTGGCAATCCGCACAAAATGACGTGACTATAGGGGCCGCTCGCCGGGCAATTGCCCAAGCTTTGAACCGACTCGCACTGCATCCGTGACTGTCGCTTCACTGCACCTTCAGACATCCCTGCCCCACAAAGCCTGCTTCAATCCACAGCCTGGTGGAGTATACTGCGCTCACGCCACGAAAAATCATTCAAGGGAAGATGCTGCCATGTCGGTAAAAACGCTGGAAGAGGTATCTCACAAGGTTCCTGCTGACGATTTCCAGGCGCTCGAAGAAAAGGTTTATCGCACTATTGAGCTGTACAAGTCGGCGCGCGAGGCAAGAGCGGGCGCCGAACGCGATGCCCAGCGGCTTCGCGAGCAACTGGAAGAACGCGAAGAGGAAGCGGAGACTCTGCGCCGGGAGGTCCTGCAGCTGCGCAAGGAACGGGAAGACGTGCGCGGCCGGATCGAGAAGATGTTGGCGCAGATCGATTCCGTGGCGGAAGAGCAGGTCGCAAGCTAGGTTTCCTCGCGGCGGAATCTTCCTCTCGTACGACAGGAGCGACGACTATGGCGACTGCCAGCAAACAACCGGTACGGGACGCAAGCAACACCAGCGTTCGCGTGGAAATCTTCGACCAGGCCTACAATCTGCGGGGCTCCGATCCGGAGTACATCATCAAACTCGCGGACTACGTAGACGGCAAGATGCGCGCGGTCTCGGAACAGACGTCGACGGTGGATTCCGTTCGTCTTGCCGTGCTGGCTGCTCTGAACATTGCCGACGAATATCACCTCCTGAAGCGGAAACTCGAGACCGCTGGCCCTTCCGACTACCAACAGCGTGCGCACAAGCTGGCGAATGCACTGGATGAAGTGCTGAGCGAAAAAGCGGGCTAAAGCACGAAGGTCGATCCCGCCTAGTGGGTAAATCTGCAATACGCCGCGCCAGATCCCTCGCCCCGCTGGAGAAAACGCGGGACTTCGGGATGACAACTGCTAAAACGATAGCCAAACTGACCCCCGCCTTCCCCTCGCGTTACCTCTTTGGCAACGCCCATGGCATCGGGCCGAAGGAATACAAGATCAAGCGTATTCTTGACTGAGATGAAGCGAACACACCCACAATTTGTCGTTTGCGTGCGGAACAAGGAATATGGTGCCTCGTTAGAATTGCGGAAGCTCTATCAGCTGGTTCCGGACGACGAGGCGGCCAAGCACCGTCAGATGAGGGTGATCGACGAGTCGGGAGAGGACTATCTGTATCCGGAAGACTACTTTGTACCGGTACGCCTGCCACAGTCAGCTGGCAAGGCGGTGTTAAGAGCGGCACGATAAGAATAACGTTCGCCCGCGTTTCCTAGCCAGATCAAACGTGCGGCCACCACCGCGGAATCTTGTTACCTCCGGTTAATCATCCAGTCTTATTTCACGCCGATTGGTCCGGCGCGTGCCGCACAATTCTGCGCCCCAATTCGCCGCAACCCGCATTTAGCAAGCTGGCTGCCAACTTTTTGGCGGTTCCCTCTTGCCAAGCTGCGGTCCTTTGCCTAGCATCAGTCTCGATAGCCGGCCTGCGGAGTTGGTGATGGTGGTAACCGATTTTTGAACCAACACCGAATGAACGGGGACTCGACTCGAAAATTCGATCCGGTGTGCAACGTTCCGCCATGCGGAAATGCCTAATGGGTCTCGGCGGGTTCCCACCGTCCACGACGGGTTCATTCTCGGCCCGCCACACGGCTCCATGGGTCGGCTTATCTCTTCTGTAGCTTCTCGCGCCCGCGTTTCCTGATAGACTCCTCGTATCAAATCTGGCTGGCCACGCATCTAACAAACAGTGTTTCCGGAACTCGTTCATATCGGTAATTTCGCGCTTCCCACCTACGGATTCCTGGTTTCTCTGGGAGTCCTGATCGGTCTCTGGATCAGCGTTCGCAATTCCGCCAAGCAAGGTATCGACCCGGATCAAGCCTGGAATCTGGGCATCCTGGTCGTGCTGTGCGGAATCATCGGGGCGAAGATTCTATACATCGTGGTCGACTGGAGCAGCTACGCCGCTCACCCCAGCGAGATTTTCAGCTTGAATACGCTGCGTGCCGGGGGAGTTTTCTCGGGTGGATTGCTGGCTGCGCTCGCTGCCGCCGTCGTGTACATACGCCGGCACCACATGCCTGCGCTTGCGACTTGTGATGCATTTGCGCCCGGACTCGCGCTTGGACATGCCATCGGCCGTGTCGGCTGCTTTGCTGCCGGTTGCTGCTGGGGCAAGGAAACACATGCCTTCTGGGGCGTGACTTTCAAGAATCCGGTCGCGAACGCCTATGTGGGAACTCCTCTGAACGTGCCGCTCGAACCGACGCAACTGATTGAGTCGGCGGTTGAGCTAGCGAATTTCTTCTTCCTGATGTGGCTTTTTCGTCGCAAGAAGTTCGATGGCCAGGTGATGGGCACTTACCTTTTTCTCTATGGCATCGCGCGCTTCTTCATCGAGTTTCTGCGCGGCGACCCGGGCCGGGGCGAAGTTTTCGGCGGAGTCATGACGGGCACACAGCTGATCTCCATCGGCCTGGTAATCGCCGGCGGCCTGATGTGGTGGCTGAAGAGCGGCGTCCCCAAGAACGTGCCTGCGCCGGTCGTGCGATAAGACACTCGATTGTCATCCCGAGCGAGGCGCTCTTGCCTTTGCCGAGCGAGGGACCTGGGCGAGCCGCGCGGTGCGTCGCGCCCTTGGCGACGCAATCATCGCGCGTTTGGCTCGCATCCTATATCCTCCTTCCTGCGTCACCCTGTAAGAACAACGCTGACGGACCGCAAAATTCTCCATGCCCGAAACCTTCCCCATCTCTCTCGTCGCAACGCCCGACGATGCGGGCAAGCGACTGGATCGCTACCTCGCGGCGCGGCGGCCCGAGATTAGCCGGGCGCGATTGCAACAGCTGATCGAGCAGGGCCAGGTTCTGGTCAACGAGGCCGCGGCAAAAGCTTCGCTGCGCTTGCGGGGAGGCGAGCGCATTACGCTGCTGGGTCCGCCCCAGCCGCCGCCACTCCGCGCCATCGCCGAGGACATCCCTCTCGACATCGTCTATGAAGATGACGATCTCGCCGTCGTCAACAAACCGGCGGGTATGATGGTGCATGCCGGCGCAGGTGCCACGGAAGACGCACGCAACCGCGGGACGCTGGTCAACGCTCTTCTGCATCGTTTCAGAAATCTATCCGGTGTGGGCGGCGAACTGCGACCCGGAATCGTTCACCGCCTGGATCGCGAGACCAGTGGCCTGATTGTCGTGGCCAAGAATGATGAGGCGCACCGCGCGCTTGCGCTCCAGTTTTCCCGGCGGCAGGCAAAGAAGAATTACATCGCGCTGGTGCACGGCTGGCTGAAGCAGGACCACGGCACGATCAAGAGCAACATCAGCCGCGACAGTGTGCGGCGGATCCGCATGACCACACGGGGCAGCCGCGGCCGGGAGGCGATCACGCACTACGTGGTGCGCGAGCGCCTCGATACGCGCTACGGGAAATTCAGCCTGCTCGACTTGAAGATCGACACCGGACGCACTCATCAGATTCGCGTGCATCTTGCATCGTTAGGCCATCCTGTGGTCGGCGACACGCTTTATGGCGCGCCGAGGGAGTTGATGCCGCCGTCCAAAGCGGGTCGAAGCAAGGCATCTAAAGAGACTGCGCCGGCCGCCACACTCAGCCTGCCCAGAAACTTCCTGCACTCCACCCAGCTGGAGCTGCGCCATCCGAGAACTGAGGCGGTTCTAACCTTCACTCGGCCGTTACCACCGGAACTTGAAGAGTTTCTGGTGAAGTTGCGGAGTGAGTAAATCCGGAGTTGCAGATGCAGATATAATGGATCTAATCCATGAGGATCCTACGTATTGTTTTGTGTGGGGCGTTAGGAATCCTGGCACAGCTGGCTTTTGCCCAGGACTCTCAGCCGGCTGAATTGCCCTCCGCTCCTTCCGCTGTTCGGCAAAAGGAGAACCAGCCGAAGGCTGCGCCTCCAACCACCGCCGCCGCACCTTCCCAGCCGGCGCCCGCGCCGCAGACCACTTCCTCGACTTCTGATCCCGCGCCATCTGCGGCCAAGCCCGACGCGACTGCAAGATCGGATTCTGCAGGCCAGTCGGCTTTGGCACCGGCGTCGGCCCCCACCGGCCGCCGACGTGAAGGCTCCGCCCGTTGCCACGCCCGCCGCACCTAAGAAAGAGCAGGCGCCACTAGACGATGACTCCCTCATCACAGTGCGCAAGCAGGTGGACGAGGTCAACGTGGTCTTTACCGTCACCGACAAGCATGGCCACTACGTCAAGGATTTGAAGCGCGACGATTTTCGCGTGATCGACGACAAACAGCCCGCTTCGGAAATTCGCAGCTTCCGCCGCGAAACCAATTTGCCCCTCCAGGTCGGTCTGCTGGTCGACGCCAGCAATTCCGTGCGTGACCGGTTCAAGTTCGAGCAGGAATCGGCCATTGAATTCATGAACCAGACCATCCGGCCGCGCTACGACCAGGCATTCGTGATCGGATTCGACGTGACCCCGGAAGTGACTCAGGATTTCACCGACAACACCGAGGCTCTGTCGCACGGCGTGCGCGCGTTGCGGCCCGGCGGTGGCACCGCGATGTACGACGCCCTCTACTTTGCCTGCCGCGACAAGCTCAAAAACGCGCCACAAACCGTGACTGTGAGGCGGGCGATCATTCTGCTCAGCGACGGTGAAGACAATCAGAGCCATGTGACGCGCGAAGAGGCCATCGAAATGGCGGAGCGCTCCGAAGTAATCGTCTACACCATCAGCACCAACGTGAGCGGCATGAAAGGCAAGGGCGACAAGGTTCTCGAACGCATCGCGGAAGCTACCGGCGGGCGCGCCTTCTTCCCCTTCCAGATTCGCGATGTGGCCGACGCCTTCGCCGAAATTCAGGATGAACTGCGCAGCCAGTACGCGATCTCCTATAAGCCCACCAACTTCAAGTCGGATGGCCGCTACCGCAGCATTGAGATTGTGGCGCAGAATCACAAAAACCTTCACGTTCGCGCGCGCCGGGGATATTTCGCGCCGGCGCAGTAAACGATCCCGATGGCGGGCTATTCCGGAACTCCACTTCCCAAGAAACTCGGAATCAAGGAAGGCTTTCGCGCCGCCCTGTTCGATGCGCCGGCCAACGTCAAGGGCGAGTTGAAAGAAGCCCTGGCCGAGTGCCAGATAGTTCGCGACGGACGCAGACCGCTCGACTTCGCCATACTGTTCGTCAAGACGCAAGCCGATCTAAAAAAAGAATTCGCACGCCTGGCCAAGCAGCTCTCACCCGCGGGAATGTTCTGGATCAGCTGGCCGAAGAAGAGTTCAGGCGTTGCTACCGATCTCGACGAGAACAAAGTCCGCGATATCGGCCTCGCGGCCGGCTTAGTCGACGTCAAAGTATGTGCTGTGGATGAAGTCTGGTCCGGGCTGAAGTTTGTGATTCGGGTGAAAGACCGGAAGTAAAGGAAGTAGGACTGACGAATACTCTGAAAAGCTTCTTGCCGTCGTTCGTCTTTCGTCGTTAGTCGTTCTCTCAGGTAGTTAGTTTCGCCTCACCCTCGCATCGTCGTTAGCGTCATCAACGGTTAACGTCATCAACGACCAACGACGACCGGCCAAAGACTGCCAGAAGACATTTGGGTGCTAACCTTCAGTTTTCATCTTTGTGCGCAATCGCGTAGTATCCGCTGCGAGCCTGAATCTTGTAGTCCTTCTGTGTGGGTCTTGATCTCAACTTTGCGGAAGGTGCCGTCCAGCTTGGCGTTGGTGGGACTGTATCCAATGTTGTACTGGCTGCGCAGTTCCTTCGCGATCTGATCGAAAGCGTCTTTCAGCTTGTCGATATTTGTTGCCCACGTCAATGATGCGCCCGCCGGTCTCCTCGGTCAGCTTCCTCATCTCGCGAGTCGCCGGAATAGCCGCCGAAGCCGTAGAATCCGCGGTCGGCGATCAGAAGCACGTAGCACGATGGCATCGGATTTCTGCGCAGCTTCGATCGCATCCTTGATCTTGAGCTGGCTGCCCTGGTCCTCGCCGTCGGTGAGCAGGATCATCGCCTTGCGGCCGACCTCGTGGCGCAAGCTCATCGTGCGAGGCCAGATAAACGCGTCATAGAGCAGCGTGCCGCGCGGATTCGCCTGCAGGTACCGGTCCCGCGCCCAGTCCGGGACACCTCCGCTTCCTCCGCCCACGTTGATCTTCGCCCTTTCGAGCGCCGCGCGCAGCCGGCTGAACATCGTTGGTGAAGTCCTGCAGAAGATTGACGTTCACGTCGAAGCTGATGACAAAAGCCTCATCCTTGGCACGCAAAATGTCCTCCAGAAATGATCCGCCTACTTCCTTTTCCATTTCGAGCACGCGCTGCTGGCTGCCGCTGGAGTCGATCAGGATGCCCAAGCGTCAGCGGCAAGATCCGATTCGGCGGTGAAATACTTGATGGTCTGGGGCTTGCCATCCTCGAAGAGATCGAAATCGTCTTTGGTCAGGTTGGGGATCAGCGCGCCGTGCTTGTCTTTCACGTTGAAGAACAGCTGAACCACGTTCACGTTGACCTTCAGGGTTTCCAGGGACTGGTCCCGGTCGTTATCCGGCGCCTGCTGGCCGAAGGAAGGGGCTATGGCGAACGCCAGGAACATCAGGGTTAGGGCGAAAACCTGAAGGCGGGCTTTAGGCATAAGGGCAATCTCTCGAAGGATTTGTTAGTCTATCCCTGAAACCTTAGATGCACCAAATCGGGCGGCTTAGCATCGGAATATACTGGGGATAGGCGTGATCTGAGGGAAAGGGACTCATGATGGCCGTATTGACCCAAAAGGGGAAATGGGCAGGTTGGCTGTTGACGTCGGTGCTTTTCCTGTTCCTGGCCTGGGCGGGTGCGCAGCAGCAACAACAGCAGTCGCAGGACATCCCCGACGCTCCCTCCACTACACGGCCGCCGCAGCCCTTTTCGACCACGCCGCCGGCGAGCCCCAGACCGGCCCCGGAGCCTCCGCAGCCCAACGCTCCTCCCGGCGTGCCTGCCGCGCCGCGCACGGTGCCCTCAGACCAGGAGCCGGATAACTCGGGTCAGTCGGTGGGTGACCTGCCGTCCAGCCGCGACCAGTCGGATAACACCCAACCGCAGCCAGCCAAGGTGCCACCACCCAACACCCAGCCGCCTCCGCCGCCCATGCCGCCGGTCAAGACCGTGCCCCAGGGCGGCGCGACCCCGGACGTGAATGGAATCACCACTTCCTCCAGCGACCTCTACAAGATCACGACCAACGTGAACTTCGTGCTCGTCCCAGTCACGGTGAAAGATCAGGACGGCCGCCTGGTGGCGGGCCTGCAGTCGAAGGACTTCATCGTTCTGGAGGACGGTGGCCGGCAAACCTTGAAGTTCTTTACCAGCGACCCGTTTCCGCTCTCGGCCGCGGTGGTGCTCGATCTCGGCATGCCCGACGTTGCGGTCCAGAAGGTGAACCGCACCTTCCCTGCTCTTCAGGGAGCGTTCAGCGGATACGACTCGGTGGCGGTTTACACCTACAGCAGCACCGTGAGCCAGCAATCTGACTTCATCGGGGCCGGCCAGAGGCTGACCGCCATTCTTAACCAGCTGAAGACAGACAGCGGGCGCAACAATGGACCGCCGGTCACCTCCGGGCCATTGGCTTCCGGGCCGGTAGTCAACGGTGTGCCCATTGACCAGCCGGTTCAGCCCGTGATCACACCTCCTAAAGAGTCACACGTTCTGAATGATGCGATCCTGAGAGCTGCGCGCGACCTGAGCAAACAGCCGCGGGATCGCCGCAAAATCATCTTCGTGATCAGCGACGGCCGCGAGTTCGGCAGCACGGCCAGCTACAAGGACGTGCTCAAGGTTCTCCTGACTAACAACATCATGGTCTACGGCGTGGGGCTCGAGGCCTCCGCGATTCCCATCTACGGCAAAATGCAGCGGTTTACCCATCTGCCGCGGTATGGCTACAGCGACATCCTGCCCAAGTACGCCAACGCCACCGGCGGCGAGGTCTTCAACGAGCTCTCGGGTTCGGATGTCGAACTGGCCTACACGGCGGCGCTGGGCGACGCCCGCAACCAGTACACTCTGGGCTACACCACCCGCGCTACGCCCAGCAGCAAGTACCGCGTCATCGACGTCAGGGTGCGGAGAGCGGATGTGAAGGTGTACGCCAAGGACGGATATTACCCGCTACCCCCGGTGCGATAGCCCGCACCGTGCAAAGCAGTCTTAAAGCAGTGGAGTTGAATTGCGCCTCGCGCGCGACAATATGGACGGAGTCCGTATAACCGTGGGAGGGCACGACTTCAGTCGTGCCACAAGCCCTACCCCTATTGTCATTCCGAGCCGTCCGCAACCGCGCTTGCGTGGCGAGGACGTGCGAGGAATCTGCAACGCCGCCGTGGCGTATCGCTCTTGATGGTCAGCCGGTCCGCGGTGCTCCAGCTGGTAACTCTGGTAACCTGCCGGTAACGCGCAGCCCTGTGATATAAAACCAGCAGCACCTAAGCACAATTTTATGTGAGGCGCTCTGGGGTCGTGGATCGCCCACGGTATGTTCTGAGGGAATTCTTGAGCTTTATCAACTTCGCAGCCCGCGAAATCAATTGCAAGATCGTGTACTACGGCGCCGGTCTCGGCGGCAAAACCACGAACCTGCAATTCATTTTTCAGAAGACGGCGGAGCAGCAAAAAGGCAAGATGATCTCGCTCGCCACGGAGACGGAACGAACCCTGTTCTTCGACTTCCTGCCGCTCGACCTGGGTTCGGTTCGCGGCTTCAAGACGCGCATTCACCTGTACACCGTCCCCGGCCAGGTCTTTTACGACGCCAGCCGCAAGCTGATTCTGCGCGGAGTGGACGGCATCGTTTTCGTCGCCGACTCGCAGGAAGAGCGCATGGACGCCAACGTCGAAGCGCTCGAAAACCTGATGTCCAACCTGAAAGAGCACGGCTACGACTTCCAGAAAATCCCTTACGTGCTGCAGCTCAACAAGCGCGACCTGCCGAATGTTCTTCCCGTTGACAAACTCTCCAAGGAGCTGCGGAAGAAGAACGAACCCGTGATTGAAGCCATCGCGTTTCAGGGTTCGGGCGTGTTCGATACCCTGAAGGAAATCGCCAAACAGGTGCTCACCGAGTTGAAGCAGGGCGGATAGGGCTTCGCATTACGTTCTGCTGTTTCATTCCAGCGTTATTACTACTTTTCCTCGCGCGTGACCTTCTTCCAGATACCGGATAGCCTCAGGGACCTCACTCAGCTTGTAACGCCGGTCGATGACCGGTGTCACCTTTCCGGCCTTCATGAGTTCGCACAGGATGGCCAGGTCTTCTCTGTTCAGTTTGGCCAGAACCATGATCATCTTCTGGCTCACGAACCGAGACAACACAGGCGCTGCGAGAGCGCTAATCAGAGGACCGATCATCCACCGGCCCCTCGACCCTCCGACCGCGATGTATGTCCCCCTGGGATTTAAGACGCGCCGGAATGCCAACAACGAATGGTTCCCCACCGAGTCGAAAATCAGGTCGTAGCGTTGCCCGCTTTTGGTGAAATCCTCGCGGGTGTAATCGATGACCCGATCTGCGCCTTGGGATCGGACCATCTCCACGTTCCTCGTACTGCATACGCCGGTCACGTCCGCGCCGAACGCCTTGGCGATCTGCACCGCGAACGTGCCCACGCCTCCCGCCGCACCGTTAATCAGGACCTTGTGCCCCGGCTGAATTTGTCCCTTGTCGCCGAGGCCGCCTGCGCGAAGACCCTGCAATGCGGTGAGCGCCGCGATAGGGACGGAAGCCGCCTGCTCAAACGTCACGCTGTCCGGCTTCATGACCAACGCTGACTCGGCAGTGCACGCATACTCGGCGAAGGCCCCACGGCAAGTGCCGAACACCGCGTCGCCTGGTTTGAACCGGGTTACGTTCCGGCCAATCGCTTCGACCTGGCCAGCCACGTCCACGCCTAGTCGCTTGTCCTTCGGCTTGCGCAGCCCGGCCATCAAGCGCAGGAAATACGGCGTGCCTCTCATGAAGTGCCAGTCGAAAGGATTGACGGAAGCCGCGCGGACTTTTATCAGAACTTCGTTGTCTTTGGGGACAGGCGTTTCGATGTCTTCAAGTTTGAGGATGTCGGGAGAGCCGTAGGTGTAGTAGAGGATGGCGTGCATGGGGGTGTCCTCTTTCACATCGTTCTTAGGTGATGGGCGGTTCCGCTCCGCTAACCCGCCAAACGCTTGCTTTATCTTCCCACTTTGGAACGTTCACGCCGATGACGAGGAGCCTACCGGCACAGCGACCCTTTGGCAGGGTACCACGATGTGAGAGAACAGTCTGGTCGCGTCCACGCACGGGCAAATGAGCGCCTGAATCCGGCGTGTCCTGCTACGTCCATTCGATAGTGGGAACATTAGAGCGGGCACGCTATACTTCGTTTCAGTTAAACGAAAGAATGCGGTTCGAGTGTCCACATCCAATTCCGTATCAAGGAAGCAAACGCCGGCTCGCGCCTGCAATCCTTTCGTTCATTCGGCAAGGCGATTTCACCCGGTTGATCGAACCATTCGCCGGTTCCGCAGCAATCACTCTGGCAGCCGCGCAAAGAAACTTGTTTGCGGAATATGTCATTGCTGACGTCCTCAGGCCGCTTGCGGACATTTGGGACGCCATTGTCGATAATCCAAAGAAGTTGAGCCAAGGTTACCGCAGACTTTGGGAATCGCAACGGAAGGCAGACCCGAGCGAACGGTTCAATCAAATCCGCGCCGAATTCAACAACGACCAAGACCCGGCTAAACTCCTTTACCTGCTGGCCCGGTGCGTAAAAAATGCTGTCCGATTCAGTACGAAGGGCGAATTCAATCAATCGCCGGATAAGCGTGCGCCAAGGTGGCCTGAAAATGGACCTTGAAAATGCTGCACATTTGCTTCGGGCGAAAAAGTTATTTGTGGTTCGATTTCGTACATGTTGATGGCCTCGACCTTGCCCTCATAGGGCTAACCCCCCCGGAAACATTACCTGCTCCGTTCGATACATCCGAGTTAAAAGACTATCTTGGTATGGGGATACAAAGGAACTGCGCACTCGATTCAAGAGCTGTTTTGGCTACGCCCTCGAGAAGCGCGTCTGAACAAGGCAAGCTTTCAATGTTCCTACTACGTTTGGCGAACTAACCCCAACTTGGGTCTCATGCCAGCCCGCGCGGATGCAGAATTGTTATCTGCACAGAACTTGAGTCGTAAACCTGATTCTGTTCTCGATGTTTTCAGTTCATCTATGGAGCCACTTCGGGTGGAATGGAGACATGGCCTGGGCTGTCGGTTTAGGATTCGTACTCCTTTTCGCTAGCTGCCCGTCTCTCAACTATATGCCAAGGAAAATACTTGGGCGGTTGTGGCAGTTCTTAACCATGTACATCGAAAATGGAACACTGACAGGCGACCTCACACAGGGAGGCACTCGCCCTGAAGCGCCAAATAAGCTCGCCGAAGAGCGGGCTGACAGTAGGTATCACCTGCCCTGATATTGCGGCGCTAACCGTAAGGCTCAGGATCACCCGCGCCGGCGAGGCCCACGCCCGACGGCATCGCGACTTACCAACAGCCAAAGACATGCCCCCAATCATGGCGACACAAATCCGTAGATGCAGATTGAGACAATGGCGCATCGCATATCATTCAGGACAGCCCCCCAACGAGGGCAGGTCGTAAATATCGGGATCGAGAATCAATGTCACCATGCGTGCGGTCGACCCAGCAGAAGCCGTAACAAAGTAAGACCTGGCCGTGATTCGCCCGGATGCGGCGAAAAGCGTCGCGGCATGACATGCTGGCCGTCGCCGCTGCGTTCCGTGGACGATCAGCTCGGGCGATACCCATGGCGAAGAAGCCCTAGAACATACAGGGCCTGCGAACCTGGGGTCGAACCAGTGTCCTCGCTGACAGATCGGCTGCATGGCGAATCAGATCGGTCCCTGATAGCGGCGCAGCCGCACCGCTGCCGCCAGGAATATCGCGGAGACCGCCAGGCCGATCCAGAATCCCGGGCTGGTAACAAATCTGGCCACGGTGACGTGGGTTGTGAGTGGATCGAGTCCCATGCTGTCGGGTGTCATCTTCATGGCCGGAGCATCACCAATAAACCGGCGCCCAATTGCTGCAGCGAAGTGGCTGGTACGGAACACGATGCCTTCCACTCCAGCGATCGCGACCAGCGGCAATACCGCCCATAAGAACGTTGCGCGCCGCGCCCAGCCGGAGACCAGCAGCAGCCAGCAATAGATCGGAAACGGCCAGATCGCATGCGCCGTGACGAGGTGGTACAGCAGCAGCGCCCACATGCTTGCAACCGGCGTGTTTCTCCATAGCACGCTCACACTGTCGCCACTTACCAGCAGCACAGCGCTGCTCACCAACAACATGCTCCACTGCATAACGACCGTGATCGCAAACGTAAGCAGTGGCACCACGACCAGGGGAATGCTCGCCTTGGCGAGCACGGTCGTGACATCGGAGACCGGCAATGATTTCCAAAACAGAATGCTGCGATCGCGGCGCTCGCTTTGCAGCGCGTCAAGGCAATAGAACACGCTCACCATGATGCCGGTGAGCATCAGGAAACCGGCCGCCATGTCATATGGCATCTGATGCCGACTCGGCACCAGCCTCAGTAGGTGTTCCCAGATACCCAGTACGGAACTGAAAGAAAAGGCGACGAGAACGACCGCAGCCACCGCCATGGGAGCCATATAAATGGAACGGTTCTCCCAAAGCTCGCGGCGCACCGACCAATAAAAAACCCGACTTGCCGGCATGCTGGTCGCGGCGACGTCTTTCCCTAGAAATGGCTCATGCATGGCTTTCGCTTCGGTATTCATCTGACCGCTCCTTGAGCCGCGCCGCTTTGATTGCCCATCACGGCAACGAACAGGTCGGCGATGCTGGGCGTGCGCACGTCGCTGGGGTGAGAGAGAAGATCCGTGAGCTGCTGGCGATCGACACCGTCGAACAGCAGGACGCTGCGGCCGAGCGCCTGGCGTTCGTGCATCGGCTTGAGCGTCCGGGCGGCTGAGAGTTTCTCCGGGTTCACCGTCACCTCCAGATAGCGCGACTCGAACTCTTCCATGCTGCAGGAGAAAACGATGCGGCCGCGATCGATGAACATGAGGTCGGTGATGACGTGCTGGATCTCTTCCACCTGATGCGTGGTTACGACGATGGTGCGGCTGCGGTCGTAGTAGTCGTTCAGCAGCGAATCGTAGAACTGCTTGCGGTACAGGATGTCCAGGCCAAGCGTCGGCTCGTCGAGAACCAGCAATCTGGCGTCAATGGCCATGACCAGAGCGAGGTGCAACTGGGCCACCATGCCCTTCGACAATTCCCTGACTTTGCTGGTGTGCCGGATGGTGGTCCGGGCGAGAAAACTTTCCGCTTTCGCGCGGTCGAATCGCGGATGGATGCCGGCAACGTAATCGAGCGCCTGCGAAACCCGTATCCAGCGCGGCAGTACGGCGACATCGGCGATGAAGCAGACATCGCGCATGAGCTGATCGCGCGCCGTCCAGGGATCGCGGCCGAGGACGTTCAGTTGTCCCTGGTATGGTGTGAGCCCCAGAATCGCGTTGAGCGCGGTGGTCTTGCCGGCGCCGTTGGGGCCGATCAGCCCCAGGATGCGGCCCTCTTCCACGCGCAAATCGACGCCGTCCAGCGCGATGGTTGTGCCGAAGGCCTTGCGCAGGCCGCGTGCTTCGATGACGGTCATGACTTCGGCTCCTCTTCTTTGTCTTTGTCCTCGGTCGACTGGCGCTTTGCGGCAGGCTTCAGCAGCTCTTCCGCTTTCAGTCCGAGCCGCTGAATGGTGGTGTAGACCCGTGGCCACTCTTCGGCAAGAAACTTCTGGCGCTCGCCCTTGAGCAGCAGATTGCGCGCGCCGGCATTGATGAACATGCCCCGACCTCGCTTGCTCTCGACCAGTTGTTCGTCGACCAGTTGTTGATAGCTTTTGAGAACCGTGAGCGGATTGACCCGATATTCCGCCGCGACGTTGCGCACGGAGGGCAGTGGATCGCCTTCCTTGAGCACCCCGTCGAGTATCATGCCCACGACGCGGTCGCGCAGCTGGCGGTAAATCGGCTGACTGTCGTTCCACTCACGGTCCATCATGTTTTTCCAGATAGCTCTTGTCTCATTTGCTGCCAGTCATTTTGTCCGCTGCAGGTCCATGTGCGCGTGCATGGGTTTGTCCCCTGGCATCATAAAGGTCCAGTCCTCGGTGTGATGATTCGCGTCGATCACGGTAAACACCGCATGCTGCATGTGCCCGTACTGCGTGTTGCCGGCAACGTCCAGAAAATCGAATTCCACGGTTTTTCCGTCCGGCGAAGTCCTGGCCGCCATGCGAGGACGGTTCCCGGCGTCGCAATAGTGCGTCAGGAGCAGGCGGTCGCTGTCCAGGTAAAACATGGTGACCGGATGGTCGTACTTAGTTGGATCGTCCACGCCTCCCGCTTCCGCCATCTCATGCACCAGCGCGTTTCCGCGGGATGTCACGCGCATGGTGACCTGTACCGGCTTGCCGTTGCTCATTTCGGGGTGCGGCGGTTCGAGTTTCACGGGGCCTTGCCAGGTACCCGCGAGGGTTTTCATCTCGGTGAAGGACTTTTGCGCGTCGGACGCCACAGTCTTTTGCGCGTCGGACTCTGCGAAAGCCATGGTGGAAAGCGTCATCAGAACAACGGACAGCACAAAACGAAGGGATTTCATCTTTGATTCTCCTTTAAGTTGGTGTCTTTATCCGGGTCAAGGGCCTTGCCTCGCAAACTCCAGTTCCAAACGATCCAATGATCGTTATGGTGTTATAGTTAACTATAACACTAAACAATATGCAAGTCCTTTCTTGGGGGATCTTTGCTTGTGTTGGAACGGTCGTGCTTGCGTCGGCTGGTGGGTAGTGCGTCGGAGGGCAGTGGCTTCTGCCAGCGGGCAAGCAGGCCACGGGACTGCGCTATCCTCTACCGGTATGCCTGCCATCATCTCCCTGCTCCGCGGCGTGAATGTGGGTGGCCACCACAAGATCAAGATGGACGAACTGCGGGCGCTCTATGAGTCGCTCGGCCTGCGCGACCCGCAAACCTACGTACAGAGCGGAAACGTCGTGTGCGAGAGCAAGGAAAGGAATCTCGCGGCATTGGCCGGAAAGATCGAGACCGCGATCGAGAAGAAATTCGGTTTCCGACCCGACGTAGTTCTTCGCACTGCATCCGAAATGAGAGACGTGGTGACAAGGAATCCCTTCGCGAAGCGGAAGGATACGAATCCGAGCAAACTCATCGTCTTCTTTCTGACGCGAGATCCGGGTGAGTTCGCCATCACAACTGAGCGCGAAGAAGTCCACTTCCGCGGTCGCGAACTCTACATTTATTTCCCTGACGGCATGGGACGCTCCAAACTCGTGCCCGTACTCAGCCGCGCCCTGAAGAACACCGGCACCGCCCGAAACTGGAACACCGTGACGAAGCTGCTGGCAATGGCAGAGGCTCTCGAGGCCGCACAGTGACGCGCGGGAACGAGTAACAGGCGGCGACCGAGCGAACCCCAGCGCGAAGGTGACGGCGACCTCAAACCATTTCCCTTCCCTTAGATGGATGCCTTATCTCGACCTGCTCCGGAGGCTTGCACTCTCCTCAACACCGCAGGGTCGCCCTCATAACGCAGCCCGCTCGCGCGAACTGCTGCCAGATCGACTTTGCCCAGGAGCAAGCCGAGGATCGCGTGTGGCGGTCCCGTGAGCGACGCGTCGGGATGTGCCACCGAGCCTGGTCGAGCCCGCACGGTCCCGTCTCCCAGGGTTTGAATCACCAGCGGCTCGTCACCCGTATTCAATTGCAGGGTGACGGGAGGACGCCCGGGCGCGTGATCGCGAAGATGAAGATTGAGCGGCAGCGCCAGCCAATGGCTGCAAAAGCTGTCCTTCTTGTTGCCCTTTTGGAGAAGAGGCGCGCCCCACTGTCCGAGCGCGTACAGGGCCGGCTCAAGCTCTTTGCCGCGATCCGTCAGGTGGAACAGAGTTGTGGCAATCGGGGGCGGCGCCTCCTCCCGCCTGACGACGCCGTCCTTCTCCAGCTCGTCGAGGCGCTCCGCCAGCAGGTTGGTGGCGATGCCGGGCAATCCGTTGCGCAGGTCGGTGTACCGGCATCCTCCGCGAATTAACAGTTCGCGCACGATGAGCAGATTCCATCGATCTCCGACCACATCGAGCGCCTTGGCCAGCCCGCAATACTGCCCGTAGGAGCGCATGCCTGTAACCTAGCGCGCGTAAACCATAAAGTCAAGTTGTCGCTTGACATTTTCAAGTATTAACTTTATAAACACTAGTCTATTGGCGTGCTTTGCCAAGCTCTGGGTGAGGAGGTTTGTGATGAAGGCAACCGGGTTTCTGCGGATCGCTTCCCTGGTGGCACTGTTACAGTTTCTCGCGCACACATTTCTTCTTGTGACCTACGTGCCGCGTCACGGCCCCGAGGAGGTTGCCGTCGTTGAGGCCATGAAGGCGTATCGTTTTAGCCTCGGAGGAGTCGTCGCCCACAGCTACTGGGACCTCTATTTCGGATATGGCCTCATGGCTGCGGTGAACTGCCTGATCGAGGCCGTGCTCTTCTGGCAGTTAGCGGGGCTGGCCAGGAGTAACCCTTCGCGGATCAAGCCGATCGTCGGCCTGTTTCTCGCAGCCAACCTCGTTCACGCCATCCTGGTTGGGAAGTATTTCTTCCTGGTGATACCGATGGTCACGGACGTCCTGATTGCGATCTGCCTGGGAGTGGCACTGATGTCCGGTGGTTCTGCCGGGGAAGAGGCTCTTCCCCACACCAAACATACAGCTGCGCTCACTTGAGGTAGGCCCGCACCAGGCTGATCAGATCTTCGGTCAGTTCCTCGGGCGTTTCTGTCCCCCGGTTCGGGTGCGTGATGTGCAGGCGGATATGATCTTCCAGAATCTCCGCCATCAGGCTGTTCACTCCACCCCGAATCGCCGCCAGCAGCATCAGGATGTCCGCGCATTCGTCTCCATCGGTCACCGAGCGCTCGACCGCGCTGATTTGCCCGCTCATTCGTTTGATCCGGGAAAGTAGTTTTTGCTTTTCTTTGGAAATCTCGGGGATTTTGTCCTTCATAAGTTGCTTGCACTCCCCCGCCTTTTTCGATTGACACATACCATAGGGGGGTATTATATAAAATCGGCAGGCGAAAAAGCCCGCCTCTTGCGACCTTTTGCGTTCAAAAGGTCCAATGAGGATGAGGCTCCGATCCGAGTCGCGATCTCACCCAGGAAGACGGCGATCTTCCAGTTCACTACTGCTGGCTCGCGGATCATACGACCCAGGGGACGGCTCCGCACCTGTGTAACATTCTGTTAACCAATACTCCCTAGACTGGACCGACGGAAAATGACGGTAAAAAGCCCGAAAATCGCGGTCTGGGTCTGGGAGCGAATCCGAATCGCGATGCCGGCGGCCCTGTGCCTTGTTGCGCTGTGGGCTCCCTTCGCGCGCGCGCAGGAGCCGCCGGCTCAGACGGTGACCCTAGTCGCGCAGCAGGAAGCACCCACTCCCCCAGTCGACAACCCGCCGACGAGCGCTCCGGGGGATCCGCCTTCTGACGCGGCCGACGATCCTCCGGCGATGTTGCCTCACTTCAGCGACACGCGCTTCTGGATGTCCGGCCAGGCGAACTTCATCTTTCAGACTCATCCTCCTTTCCACGCGCCTTACAGCGGCAAGAACAGTCTGAGCCCCAACTATGAGAAGGCCACCTCCCGTGTGTTGACGCTGTACACCGGGGTGCGGCTAAACAACTCTACCGAACTCCTGGTCGACATCGAAGAAGCCGGCGGCGCCGCACTCAGCACGGGGCTCGGCATGGCGGGTGCCCCGGACCTGGACATCGTGCGCAATCCGTTGCTGACCAAGGCTCCGTATCTGAGCCACGGCCTCATCCACAAGGTCTTTGCCCTGAGCAAAGACAAGGTGGAAAACCAGCGCACCGCGCTCTCGCTGTTCGACGAGCTTCCGCGCCGCCGCCTGGAGATCCGCTTCGGCAAGTTCAGCATGGTGGATTTTTTCGACCAGAACTCTGTCGGCTCGGATACTCACTTCCAGTTCGCCAACTGGACCGTCGACAACAACGGCGCCTATGACTACGCCGCCGATACGCGCGGCTACACCGTCGGCTTCACCGCGGAGTTCGAAGACCGTAACTGGGGATTTCGCTTCGCCGAAGCGCTCATGCCCAAGGTGGCCAACGGAATCGATCTGGTGTGGCGGCCCTGGCAGGTGCACGCGGAAAACTTCGAATACGAAATGCGTCGCGGATTCATCCCCAGGAAGGCTGGCGTGATCCGCCTGCTGGCTTTTACCAACTACGCCAACATGGGCATCTATCGTGACGCCGTGGCCCAGTTTGAAAAAGGTCTGGTGTCCGCGCCTGAAATCACCAATCATCCCTGGCACATCACGCGCAAGTACGGATTCGGCGTCAACCTGGAGCAGAATCTCGCGCGCAATGTAACTGCTTTCGCCCGTTTCGGCTGGGACAACGGCAAAACGGAATCGTTCGCCTACACCGAAGTCGATCAAACTTTCGCGGGTGGACTGGGCGCCAATGGCGCCATGTGGCATCGCCGCTTTGACCGCGCCGGCCTGGCCGTGGTGACCAATGCCATTTCAAAAGACCACCAGACCTACCTCGCCGACGGAGGTTACGGCTTCCTGATCGGCGACGGCGCGCTCAACTACGGGCGCGAGAACATCGTCGAGACCTACTACACGGCGCACGTCTGGCGGGGCATCTACGTTGCACCCGGCCTGCAGCACATTAACAATCCCGGTTACAATCGCGACCGCGGTCCGGTGCTGGTGCCTTCTTTCCGCCTTCACCTGGAGTTCTAGCTGTCCGTGCGACCTCCGACCGGGTGCTCCTTTCGCGTTTCTTGCGAAAGGGTTGGATTCGACTGTCCTCTTCCGCCTGGGATTTTCCGGCTGCATAAAATCTGAGCCCTTTCCCCTTCTTGTCATCCTGAGCCGCGCGAGGGAGCGTAGCCGAGTGAGGGCGGGCGAAGGACCTGCTTTTCGAGGAAATAACAACAGATTTCGGCCCCGTGGTCAGAAACGAGTCACTCGTCGACGAACACACCCGCCCAAGCGGAGCTTTAGGCGGGACAACCTCCAGAGTCAGTTAGGCGCGACCACGCGGGCCACACCGTCAACTCGTACCTCCGCCGCGCGCAGCCAATGCAATCAGGTACGATTACACTCATCAGAAAGAGTCATCATGAAGAATCGTTCCGTGCCCGCGGACACCGTATTGCCGCACGTCACTTATCTGAACCTGGCTGCGGCGATCGAATGGCTGACCAAGGCGTTCGGCTTTGTCGAAGACTATCGCTATGGAGAACCGAGCGGCGCGCAGGTGCATCTGGGAAACGCATACATCATGCTCAGACAGGCGCGTGCCGGATGCGCCAGCCCCGCGCAACTCGGGTATGGAACCCAAAGCTTGACCGTATTCGTCGACGATGTGGACGGACACTACGCCCGAACCAAGGCGGCAGGCGCCATGATCGTGGAGGAGCTTCACGAGACCGAGTATGGCGAGCGGCAGTACGGCGTCGTGGATCTCGACGGCCACCACTGGCTCTTCTCGCGACATGCCCGGGACGTAAGTCCTGAGGAATGGGGAGCAAAGATCGCGCGGTGAGGAGGCGCCCGGGTTAGCGCCCAAAAGCGGGGCGCGAACCTGGGTTACCGCGGCCTACCCTACACCGCAAACATAGGTCTATGACCTCGGTGACCTTGCTGACCCGCGATTAGGGGTGACACGATGCGGAATCACCCCCCTTTAATTGTTGCGAATTGACCTAAACCCGATACCGGTAGTAGGGTTACGAAGGTAATATATTTGTGCGTGGTTCTGTGCATTGGAACCAAAATCGGGAGTTTTATGGCGAAAACAAAAAAGAAGACGGCCTCCAAAGCCCACAAGGCTACGACGACCGCCTTTCACGGCGTAAGCTCCGATGGTAGCCATCATATTGTTGGGATTGGAGATTTGAGGGTTGTGATTATCCCGGATGGCGACTTCTGGTTCGCGCAGGGACTAGAAATAGACTATGCGGTTCAAGGTTCGTCCGAAGAAGACGTAAAGAAGAATTTCGAGTACGGACTTGAGGCCACTGTTGAGGCGCACCTGCGGATTCACGGAACGATCGAAGGGCTGCTTAAGGTCGCCCCGCCAGAAGTGTGGAAGGAGTTTCTCGGAGACCCCTCCGGCAAGAAGAAGGTGTATTCACAAATCACCTCGCATGTCCTTCAAGAAAAGCTGCCCTTTGATGGAATCAATTACCTTATCGCAGAGGCGGCTTAAGTTGTGTCTGATGACGGATCTGTTAACCGCAGCACCGTAATCGAAGTCTTGAAGCGGAACGGGAGCGAGGTTTCGCCACAACCTGACAAGGCCGACATGTTCCTGATTGTGAAGGGGGACGTGTTCGAGATTATCGCAATTTCCGAAAGGTGCGGGCGAAAGCTAGTGCGTTACCTTTCGCGGAAATTTACCGCTCCAATCCATCACTTCTACAATCCCTTGATGGCTCCGGCTCTCCCAGGAGAACCCGTAAACTAGGTGCCGGTACCCCAGGTTCGCGCCCCGGTTTTGGGCGCTAACCTGGGTTTCTGAGAGTGGCGCTTCCAATCACGCCGCCCTGCCCTGCACTCTTCAATTCAAAGCTAATGGCCAATGGCTAAGAGCTAAAAGCGCAATTGTGACGCGCGTCCTTGACCGCACTACATCACTCAGCTAATCATTGATTTATGTCTATAGCTCAATGCTTATCCTAAGTCCTTAGGACTCTAGATTTTGCCGGTAAGCTCTTTGACATCTAGATTTTGCCGGGAGAATTTCGCTAACCCGATGATTCCAGATATTTTGCAAAATCAGGGGGAGGGGGGTACCCCTCCGGCGAATCTCGCCGGCTTCCTTCCCCCTTGTCATTCCGAGCCGTCCGGAGCCGCAGGCGAGGGCTGCGAGGAATCTGCAGGTTCCGGAGCAGTAGCACTGCGTCTCAGCACGAAATGTTCCCCACGTTAGCTCGCAAACCCGGCTCGCGAACCCGGGCCACTGGCCAACGGCGCCAAGACATTTCCTTAACAAGAAAGTGACAGTTGCTTGACATTCGCCACTTTGCCTTTTGCTAATTCCTCCAAAACGGGACGCCCGTCTGGAGAAAATCATGAAGACAATATCTGTTCTTTGCCTCACGATCCTCTGCTTTGGCTGCGGATACAGTTCGCCCAAGGCCCCAGCTCCGCAAGCTGGAATGGTTCCTGCCGTCACGCAACTTTCGCCTGACACTGCCACATCAGGTGGCCCCGGGTTGACCTTGACGGTTAACGGCAGCGGCTTTGCAAGCAACGCGGTCGTAAATTGGAACGGCGCGCAGCAGACTACTAAGTATGTGACTGGAAACCAGCTCACGGCCACGATCCCGGCTACTGCAATCGCTACCGCCGGTACCGTGCAAGTTTCGGTGACCAACCCCGGCACTCCCGCCTCGGGCGGCGCATACGGCAGCGGTGGCACGACGAGCGAGACTTCCAACAGCATGAATTTTACGATCAACTAGGGCCCAATTCAGGCACCCTGGTGGTTCTCTGCCAATAGAAAGGGCGCCCCGAGAGGCGCCCATCTAGTCATGACATGAAACAGGAGAATCTACTTGGCTTCGGGCAACGCGGTGGTGCCGAAGTCCTTGCGGTTGGAGATGGGACGAACTGCACCACGGGCGGCGGCAACCTGCGGTGCCCCTGCGGCGGCGCCGTAACGCTCGAGCAGCACTGGAACCATGGCGCCTTCGGCTTCCTTCACGAACAGCATGCGGCCTCCGGACCGAGGTCGATGCGGACGAAATCGCCGAGCTTGACCTGGCCGGTGGCGACTAGGTTCGCGAGCGGGAAAACAAGGTGGCGTTCGATGGCGCGCTTCAGGTGTCGCGCGCCGTATTTCGGGTCGGTGCCTTCGTGAAGCAGGAAGCTCTTCACTTTGGGCGTGCAGTTGAAGACGAACTGGTTGGCGCCGGCGGCTAACAGGATGCGCTGCTGCACCATGCCCAGTTCGATTTCGAGGATCTGTTGCAAGATGTTCCGACCGCAGGGTCTTGAACACGACGGCCTTGTCGATACGGTTCATGAACTCGGGCGTGAACTTGCGGCGCGCGGCGTCGACCGCGGTGCGGTTGATCTTCTCGTCCAGGCTGGCGTCGATCACGTTGCCCGGGGCGCGAAACCGAAGCCGCCTTCGACCAGGTTGGTCATCTCGCCGGCCCCCAGGTTCGAGGTCATGATGATGATGCACTGCGAGAGGTCCACACGGCGGTTGTCGCCGAGGGTGAGCGTGGCTTTGTCCAGAATGCCGAGCAGGAGTTGCCAGAGGGCGTCGGAGGCCTTCTCGATTTCGTCGAAGAGAAGGATCGAGAGCTTCAGCTTGTCGGTGTGCCACTGGTTCAACGCTTCCTGGGTCAGGAGCGGATGGGTCTCGCGGTGGCCGAGATATCCCGGAGGCGAGCCGATCAGTTTGGCGATCTCATGCGAGTGCTGGAACTCGGCGCAGTCGATCTTGATGCAGGCGCGAGCGTCGCCGAACATGGATTCCGACATGGCTTCGACGACCCGGGTTTTGCCCGAGCCGGTGGGCCCGAGAAACAGGAGGTTTCCTACCGGGCGTCCGGGTGGGTTCAGGCCTGCCAGGAACATCTGGTAGATTTCGACCACTTTTTCGACTGCCTGGTCCTGACCGACGATCTTGCGGCGAAGGGCGGCTTCAAACTCCCGGGCATCGTTGGAGCGACGCGTTGGATCGAGCATAGTGGCGAGATTCGTTCTCATAGGGTTCCGTTGGCCCCACCTTTCCTGGGCCGATTACCTCATCCTGGGGAGCGTGCCAAGTACTTGCGCACCGGCCAGATCGACAAATTTTGTCATCCCCCGGCACATAGGCTAGTGCAAGCGGCTCGCCATCCTGTCCGAGCTGCCCAATTCTTACTTTCTATGCATTTAGATGCAGGTAGAAGCCGGTTGGCCACAGATGTGACGTTTGCTCGAGGGCATCTAAAGCGAAATTGTTTGCGCATCCCAAGGAGGTCTTGGGGAACCTTACCGCAAAGCCTGTATCTAGTTGGGATTGGCCCGACGTAACTGGCAGCCCTTTCGACTCCGACATACGATCTGGCTGGGTCGCTTGGGGAGGGCAAATTGCGTCGCGTCAGCTATATCACTATCACTGTTTTATCCATCGCATTCATGTCAGCCGGAGTTTCGAACGAGTTTTCCGCGTATGCGCAGTCTTCCCGGCCGCAGGTCCTGCCGGTCTCGAAGACGTCCGTTCCAATGACGAAGCCGGCAGAGCCGCCAGCACTCGTTCCCCCCGCGCCCGGCACGGTGAACTATGTCGCGAAACGGGGCGACAGCATTCCGTCAGTTGCCCGACAGTTCCTGAAACAGACTTCGTACTTGCACTCCGTGCAGCTGGCGGATGCGATCCGCAAAGCCAATGGAGACCGCCGGGGCACCATCCTGAAGAGCGGCGAGTCTATCATTATTCCCGGTATTTTGAGCAGCCCGATTGTCGAGAAGCCCGTGCCCGTGGCACGCGACTTTGAAGTACGGGCTATTTACCTGACGGGCGTGATGGCGGGCAGCGAACACGGCGACCGCATTGTTCGCCGTTGGCGTGAACTGGGCGGCAACTCTGTGGTTTTCGACATCAAGGACAGCGATGGGATCGTGAACGTCGCCTTCGACCACCCGCTGGTCGGCGGCGCCCATCATCCTTATATTTCCGATCTGCCGAAGTACACTCACTTCCTGCACTCGCAGGGGATGCACGCGATCGCGCGTGTCGCCATCTTCCGCGATGAACACCTGGTTACGACTCATCCTGAACTAGCGGTGAAGTCGCACCGAACCGGCCAATCATGGCGCGAGAACGGCAAGCTGGTGTGGACCGATCCCTCACAGCCGAAGGTTCAGGAGTACGACATCGCGCTGGCCAAGAAGGCCATCGAAGGCGGAGCCGACGAAGTGCAGTTCGATTACGTCCGCTTCCCTGCTGAAGGCGATCAGAAAGACGCCAGCTTCGTTTACCAGACCGAACATCCCGAATGGCATCGGTCGGATGTGATCGTCAACTTCCTGAAGAAAGCCTATGGCGAGATTCATCCCACCGGCGCGCTTTTGTCGCTGGATGTGTTCGGCGTAATGGCGTGGCAGCGTCCGGTGGATCTCTCGCACACCGGGCAGGACATCGTCGGCATGGCGAAGCATTGCGATGTGCTCTCGCCGATGATCTATCCTTCACACTTCTTTGGCATGGACGGCTACGCGCACCCGGGTGACGCGCCGGAACACTTTATCGGAGAATCGATGGCCCGCTTCGAGCTGATCACCAAGGGGAGCGACGCCGTGATTCGGCCCTGGCTGCAGGCGTTCCGCTGGAAGACCAAGACCTATTCGCCGCAATACATCGAGACACAGGTAAAGGTGGCGAAGAACAAGGGCGGCATCGGGTTCCTTTTCTGGAATGCGAACAACGATTACAGCAAGCCCTACGCGGCCATGCCCGAGATGCGAGCCGCCAAGGGCGAGTATTTCCGTGGGGATGAAGTGTCGGGACGTTTGACGGCCGGGATCACTCCGGCGGCGAATCAACATGTGGCAGACGAGGTACCAACACCCTAAGCAAGGCACTCATGCCGCGGCCGGGGCTGCGCACTGCTCGCAGCCCGCGCACCGAGTACGGCACATCCTTATCTACCGACCGATCCGTCTGACCACGCCTTTTTTCTCAGCTATAATTGACGCCATTCGCGGGCCGCACTGCCGTGCGCTGACACAAACTAAGGTCCGCGTTCGCTCGTTCGCGCCAAGAGTTTCAGCAGACCTTGAAACCCTCCAGCCAGGTCTGAGCATCTTTACTGATTTCGATTTAAGGAGTGTTCATGGCGATTCAAAAGACGGAAAAAGTCTGGCATAACGGGAAGCTCATCCGGTGGGATGACGCGCACATCCACGTGATGTCGCATGTGGTTAATTACGGCTCGTCGATTTTTGAAGGGGTTCGCTGCTACGCACTCCCCAGCGGTCCAGCCATTTTTCGCGCCCAGGAACACATGCAACGCCTGCTCGACTCCGCCAAGATTTATCGCATTGACGTCGACTTCACGCGCGACCAGCTGGTGAACGGAATGGTCGAACTGGTGAAGAATAACGGCGTATGGCCATGCTACGTGCGTCCTATTGTTCTGCGAGGCTACGGGGAAGCCGGCGTGAATCCTTTTAATTCCCCCACCGAGGTCTATATCGCGAACTATCCGTGGGGCAAGTACCTGGGCGCCGATGCGACGCAGGGCGTAGACGTCTGTGTTTCCTCCTGGACCCGCCTCGCTCCCAACACTTTGCCCGCCATGGCGAAGTCGGGTGCGAATTACATGAACTCGCAGCTGATCAAGATGGAAGCCATCATCAATGGCTACGTCGAGGGAATTGCGCTGGACGCGAACGGCTACGTCAGTGAAGGGTCGGGCGAGAATCTGTTTGTCGTGCGCAACGGCGTGCTGCAGACTGCGCCGCTCGGCAACTCGGTGCTGCCTGGAATCACCCGCGATTCTGTGCTGCGGATCGCACGCGAACTTGGCATCCCGGTCGCAGAGCAGGGCATTCCGCGAGAGATGCTCTACATCTCTGACGAGGTGTTTTTCACGGGCACGGCCGCGGAGATCACGCCGATTCGCTCGGTCGACAAGATTACGGTCGGAAAAGGCAGCATCGGCCCGGTGACGCGCTCCATCCAGAAGGAGTTTTATGGGATCGTTCGCGGGGAGAAGCCCGATTCATTCGGCTGGCTGACGCCGGTTCCGGTGGGCAGCAAGCAGCCGGTCAGCGTTTGATTTAACTTCAAACTTAGCTTAAAGTGAGGGCGCTCATTCGAGCGCCCTTTTCGCTTTTTTGTCCGAAGATACATAACAGCTAAACAACACAGGAGGACTCAATGGCAACACCCCAGCAAGGCCCCAGCCCCGACTTCGCTGTAGCGTATCGTGAAATGATGCTGCAGGGTTTCGAAAACGAAATTCAGATTACCAAGAGAGTGATCGCGGCCATCCCTGATGACAAGGCCGATTACAAGCCGGATCCGAACGCCCGTACCGCGCGGGATCTGGCTTGGCACCTGGCCAATACGGACGTGCAATTCCTCGACGGTATCGGCGACATGGAATTCAAGATGGAGAACCCGGATACAGAAAGCAAGCCTACCACCTCTGCCGAAGTGGCAGCGTGGTACGGCGAGAATTGTGCACGCGCGGTCGCGAAGGTGCGCGGCCTCAGCGCCGAACAGTTGCTTACGCCCGTGAATTTCATGGGTGCCTTCAACCTTCCAGCCGTGTTTTATCTAGGCTTCCTGAACAACCACAGCATCCATCACCGCGGGGAGCTGGCGACTTATCTGCGCCCCATGGGCTCTAAGTGCCCTTCGATTTATGGCGGCAGCTACGACGAGCCCTGGCAGGGAGCGTCAGAGGAATCGACCGCCGCTTAGACTACGTTCTGCAGAACAGCAAAGCCGCCCCAGACGGGCGGCTTTTTTGTTGCCAGCGTGACCGTTTCTGCGACGACACACTGATGCGGGTCAAAGACGCGGCCCCGCAAAAACTCCTGCAGCCGCCAGAGGCGTCAACTATTTGCCGCACCAAAATAGATTTACCGGATATTTTTCGAAGTGGCGATCGGCGCTGAGAACAGTCATATCTTCGCAGATGGCTTGCGCGATCAGCAGGCGATCAAATGGGTCATGATGATACAGAGGCAGATCATAGACCTTGACCGTATGAATCAAGGTAATCGGCAGCGGCCGCAAGCCCTGCCTGGCCAGGAACGCCGGGATGCACCGGGCCGGAGGTGCGGGAAGTCGCAACTTGCCAAGACGCGCTTTAATGCTCACCTCCCACGAGATGGCAGCGGAGAAATAGATCTCTTCCTGCCGGTTGTGAAGAATATCGCGGCTGGCAGCGTTTAATCTTTCGACCGCAGAAATGCTCCACAACCATACGACGGTGTCGAGCAGGTACTTCATTTGCGTTTTCGCCCCCGCTTCTTGGTGAGCGGCGGCAGTTCTCCGCCATAGAAGGCCTTCAGCAGATCATCGGGAAGGGGAGCATCGAAATCGTCTGCTATCCATATCTGCCCCTGCGCACACCCCAGAGGCCGGGCCTCCGTTTTCGGTTCAACCGCCACCAACCGGGCCACCGGCTTGCCCGCCCGCGCAATGGTGATCTCTTCCCCAGCCTCGACCCGCTGCAACAGCCGGGAGAAGTGGGTCTTGGCTTTGTGAATGTTCACTTCCATGCGATTAATAATAGACTAAGTCTGTGGACTAAGTCTATTAAATGCTTCCCGGCTTCATTGCCGAAATCTGCCGGTGATATCTCATCTCACGGCTCATCCCAATGGTCGAATCTTCCAACGCACTCGTGAGGCGGTACCGTGTACCTGTCTGCCCGGCCATCCGCCACCCGTTACTTAGGTCATCTTGGGTCCGGTGACTTTCCAGTCCATGATAGGAGAGTTATTCAGGGGATCGTGTCGAATGAATATTGATGACCTGCTCCGCATCGCCATGGAACGGCGAGCTTCCGACTTGCATTTGAAGGTCGGCAACTATCCCCACTTGCGCATTGACGGCGACCTGGTGCCGTTGACGGACCAGCCGCGCGTGAGCGCCGAGGACATGCTGACCATGGCCTTCAGCATGATGTCGGCACGCCAGAAACAGAAGTTCAAAGAGACCACGGAAATCGATATGGCCTACGGCGTGGCCGGTCTGGGCCGCTTCCGTGTGAACGTCTTTCAGCAACGGGGCAACGTGGGATTGGTGCTGCGCGTCATCCCTACAAAAATTCGCGCGCTCGATGAACTCTACCTGCCGAAAGTTGTGGAGCAGGTCTGCGACATGCCGCGGGGGCTGATCCTGGTCACGGGCGTCACCGGTTCCGGTAAGTCGACGACCCTGGCCGCCATGGTGGATCGCATCAACTCCACCCGCGCCGAACACATCATCACGATTGAAGATCCCATCGAATTTCTGCACCGCGACAAGAAAGGCTACGTCAACCAGCGCGAAGTGGAGGTGGATACGCCACCTTCTCGACCGCGCTGCGCGCTTCTCTGCGTCAGGATCCGGACGTGATCCTGGTCGGCGAAATGCGCGACCTGGAAACTATCAGCACCGCCCTGCACGCCGCGGAAACCGGCCACATGGTGTTCTCTACTTTGCACACGCTGGATGCCGTCGAAACCATCAACCGTATCATTGCGATCTTTCCGCCACCGGAGCAGAAACAGATTCGCCTGCAGCTCGCTGCCGTGCTGCGTGCTGTCATCAGCCAACGCCTGGTGAAACGGACCGATGCCGAAGGCCGCGTGCCCGCGGTCGAGGTCATGATCAACACCGCGTACATTCGCGAATGCATTCTGGTGCCGGAAAAGACGCGCGCCATCCGCGACGCCATTTCCGCCGGCACCTCGCAGTACGGCATGCAGACCTTCGATCAGTCACTGTGGGATCTGTTCCAGGCGGGCTTGATCAACTACGAAACTGCTCTGGAAAACGCTTCCAACGCCGACGACTTCAAGCTGCGCATGCAGGGTATTGCGTCGACGGCAGACATCTCCCGTCAAGCCATGCAGTCCGCGGGCTTCGGCGGGCGCTAACTTTTTCTCTCCTGAAAACTTGGGGCGCACGCGAGTGCGCCCTTTTTTATGCAGGCGCTACCTATTGTCGAGGTCCAGGACCGTTTTCGGTCTCGTCACGTTCTTATCCGCAGCCGGGGATGCATGAGCTCTACAAGTGACCAGACAATTGTCGCTAGATAGGCTGCTACTAATGGGAGTCGTAGCGAATGCCATCCTTCAAGAAGCGCCAGCAGGGAAAAACAACCGAGGAACGCCACGAGCCACTTCGAAAGAAGTTGTTTACGGCCTAGCCGTGCCTGACAATGTGAGCACATCAGCTGTGATTCTGTTCGCAGGTCTACGCTGGACGGCATCTTCACGTCGAATCCGCATTGAGGACATTTTGCGGTCATGTATTTGGACCCAGCGCCAGTCTGCGCCGCTAGAACTCCTTCGTCAAGCCGAATTCCTTTATATTCTGCGGGGCCGCGCTATCGTTGATTGCATGCCGTTTCCCCGCCCCAAGAAGAAAACCTACACGGAAGCTGAACTGTACGAATATGCGATCGGCGCGTTGGGGCGACGCATGCGCTCGGTGGCGGAGCTCAAGCGATTGCTTCGGCCGCGGGTCGAGGCCGAGACGGAGTTCGGCCAGACGCTGGTCGAGCTCGTCATCCGCAAACTGAAAGATCAGGGCTATCTGAATGACTCGAAGTATGCCGCGGCCTATTCTTCGTTTCGCCGCGACAACGAGAAATTCGGCCGCTACCGCGTGATTACCGATCTGAAAGCCAAGGGCGTGCACGGCGAGGTCATCGAGCAGGCCGTGTCTTCCGTTTACGACGAAGTGAATGACGAGAAGCAGGCGCGCGATTACCTGAAGCGCAAACGTCTGAAGAAACCGCAGGATCAGAAGCAGGCGGCACGAATTTTCCGCCAGCTGGCGCGCGCAGGCTTCGGCACCAAGACGATCTTCACGATTCTCAAGAAATGGGACGTGGACGAGGAAGTGCTGGGGGCGCTGGAGACGGAAACCCAAGACTAAACGCACAAGACACGTAGAAGGCGATTCCCGTTCTGGCCTCTCTTCTCGCGCTGCCCAATGCAGACATCCCCCAGCGGTCCTCTGTGCCCTCTGCGGTGAATCAAGTAGAATTAATCTTTCCTATGCTCACGGGTTCGCAAATTCGCCGCAAGTTTCTGGATTACTTCGTCCAGCACGGACATAAAGAGGTCCACTCGTCTTCGCTCGTCCCCGCCAACGATCCCACGCTGCTGTTCACCAACGCGGGGATGAACCAGTTCAAGGACGTCTTCCTCGGCCTGGAAAAGCGCGACTACAACCGCGCCACCACGTCGCAGAAGTGCGTGCGCGCCGGCGGCAAGCACAACGATCTGGAAAATGTCGGCTTCACCAACCGGCATCACACGTTCTTCGAGATGCTGGGGAATTTTTCCTTCGGCGACTACTTCAAGAAAGATGCGATTGCGTTTGCCTGGGAGCTGATCACGTCACCGGAGTGGTTTGGGATTCCGAAGGACAAGCTGTACGTGACCATCTTTGCTGAAGGGCCGAGGTGTGAGGCGGGCTCGACGTGCCGCGCGACGCGGAAGCTTATGACTTGTGGGCTGGGCAGGGTGTGCGCGAAAGGATCGCATCTTCGAGTTCGGCGCTGAAAGACAATTTCTGGCAGATGGGCGACACCGGCCCCTGCGGCCCGTGCAGCGAGATTCATTACGACATGGGCGTCGGCGGCTTCCGATCAGGGCCACACGGATTGCGCATTTGGTTGCGATTGCGGGCGCTATGTCGAGATATGGAACCTGGTGTTCATGCAGTTCGACCGCGACGCCAGCGGAAGCTGAATCCGCTGCCGAAGCCGTCGATTGATACGGGCGCGGGGCTGGAGCGGCTGGCGTCAGTGATGCTGAACCTCCAGGACCCTACAAAGATTTCGAATTACGATACGGATTTGTTCATGCCGCTGATCAAGCGGGCGGCGGAGTTGACGGGAACTTCGCTTGACGAAGGAGCTGGAGAAAGAGGCTCAAGGCGAAATCGGCGGCTTCGCTGCGGGTAATTGCTGATCACTCGCGGGCGGCGACATTCCTGATTTCGGATGGAGTGATTCCGTCGAATGAAGGGCGCGGATATGTGCTGAGGAAGATTATTCGCCGGGCGATCACGCACGGACGTTGCTGGGCCAGACGAAGACCGTTTCTGTATCGAGATGGTGTTCGCGGTTCGCGATTTGATGCTGGATGCATATCCGGAGCTGATAGGTACCACGAAGCATGTTACCGAGGTGGTCATGGCGGAAGAGACGACGATTCGCACACACTCTCGGCGAAGGTTTGAAGCTTTTAAACATCGAACTGGACCAAGCGAGTCTTCGAACAGTCTGCAGCGTCTAACGCCGGAAGCGCTTTTACAAGTAAAGCGGTACTTGCAAGAGCGTGGCGAGCCGGTGACAGCGATTGATCTGATCCTTCTTCATAAGTCAGGGGGGTTCCGGATCCCTAGGAAAAGCAGTTTGGACGCGCTCGCAACTCGGCGTGCAGGTCACCTACAGTGGAGAGTTCGCATTCAGGCTATACGACACTTTCGGCTTGCCTTTGGATTTCATGCTGAGACGCTGCCCGAGATTCCGGCGTTGCACTTCGACCAGGCCGGCTTCGAGCAGCCATGGCCGAACAGCGCGAGCGTGCTCGCGCTTCCTGGAAAGGCGCGCGCGAAGCAGAGCGCCAATCCAGCTTACCAGCGAAGCTGAACCGGACGGAGTTTTGAGGATACGATCAGACTTGAAGTCAAGGACTGCTGTCGTTTTGGCAGTACTGCGGAATGGAGCTTGCCGTTCAGGAGTTCATTGCCCGGCCAAGAGGGAGAGGTCATTTTAGACCAACTCCGTTCTATGCCGAGTCCGGCGGGCAGGTTGGAGATCGGGGTTGGTTTACTCGAGCGAATTCGAGGACTTCGTACGTCGCTGACGTACATGGTTGCTATCAGCCAGTACAGGGTGTGCGTGCTCATCGCGTAACTCGCTAGAAGTCGCTTCGCCGTCAACGGTCGGGATGCCGATGCAAGTGGTCAACATCGACATTCGCGAAGCTACCATGCGCAACCACACCGCTACGCATCTTCTTCATGCCGGATTGCGCGAGGTGCTGGGCAAGCATGTGAAGCAGGCGGGGTCGCTGGTCGATCCGGGGCATCTGCGCTTCGACTTCTCCCACTTCACGGCGGTCGCTGACGAAGAACTGCAGGACATCGAAGACATCATCAACAAGGAAGTGCTGCGCAACGAAAAGGTCGAAATCATCGAGAACGTTCCCATTGACGTGGCCGTAAACGAGTATCACGCCATGGCGCTGTTCGGCGAGAAATACGGCGACAAAGTGCGCGTGATCAAGATCGGCGACTTTTCTACGGAGCTCTGCGGTGGCACGCACACCGGTGCGACGGGCGAGATCGGCCTGATCAAGATTCTGAAAGAAGGCAGCGTTTCGTCGGGCGTGCGACGCGTGGAGGCGATCACGGGCGAGGGATCGCTGAAACATTTCAGAAAAGATCACCAGTTGGAAAATGTGGTCTCTGCGCTGACCGTCCGCGAAGGCCAACTGTCTCCTGCTGAGGCCCTGAAATCCGAGCTCGAAAAAAAGGACGCTGAGATCAAGCGCCTGACGCGCGAACTCGACCAGGCGCGCATGAAGTCGGCATCGTCCTCGGTCGCATCGGTCAGCGAGAATATCAAGGATGTGAAGGGCGTAAAGGTTCTCGCTCATCGCGTCGACAACCTCGAGCGAGCGCAGATGCGGACGCTCGTCGACCAGCTTCGCGACAAGCTGGGATCGGGTGTCGTCGTGCTCGGTTCGGCGTCGAACGGCAACGTGTTCCTCATCGTCGGCGTGACCAAGGATCTGACTGAACGGATTCAGGCTGGCAAAGTCATTGGTCCGGTGGCGCAGAAGGTAGGCGGAAAGGGTGGCGGTCGGCCCGATCTGGCCGAAGCGGGAGGCAAGGAACCCGGCGCTCTGGATGCCGCTCTGGGCGAGGCTTACGGGGTAGTAGAGTCGCTGCTGAAATAAGCTTGACGGTCGTGCGTCGCTGGTCGGTGGTCGTTAGTTACTCAGTGCCAGCGTTTGGTGACGGCGACATCGCGATCTGGCACGGGAAAACAGGCATCCCGCGAGCAGTCGGCTTGGCATCAGCTCTGTTCGGAATTTGGAACAAGCTGCGGATTGCAGAAAAACGGCATGCGCAGATGACTACCGTGGGCGCCCTATGGCCCCGGCGCTCTGGAATGTGGTTCCACGGTTTGCGGAGGTAGCGATGGGAGGAGACCGCGTCCGTTTCATCGAGCACAAGGGCAAGCAGATTCTGCTGGTGGACGTCTCCCACTGCAGCGCCGCGGAAGTCGAAAGAATTTCCAGCCTCGTCCCCTCTTTTCTCTCTTCCGAGCCCAAGGCGTCGGTGCTGGTGCTTGGCGACTTCACCGGCGCCGAGGTCACTAAGCAGGCTGCGGAGAAACTTAAACAGAGCACCGTGTTTGACCGTCCGTACCTGAAGCGATCTGCATGGGTGGGCACCGATGCGATCCCCCACGCGCTGTTTGAGAACATCAAGAACTTTTCCCGGCGCGAGCTGCCAAGCTTCAAAACGCGCGAAGAAGCCATGGAGTGGCTGGTGCAGGAGTAAACCCGCAGCAGGGCCTGAAGTCGGGCCCAGCCCAGGCTGATGCAGACGTCCCTCTTCCCCCTGCAACTACGCGCCGAACTGGGCGAAGGTCAAGACGTGTCCAGCGGGATCGGTGACGCCGATCTCCCGCGCGCCGTAGAAAGCCTTGCGCTCGGGCATGACCACCCTCGAACCCTTCGTGGCGGCGATCACCTCGTCGAGGCTGTCGACTTCGACGTAGAGAAAAGTCGGCCCCTGGGCGTACCCCTGGGCCGAAAACGACGCGTCTTTCTCCACGCTGGCGTAGCTCTGGTACATCAGTTCGACGCCGCCCTTCTGTAGCGAAACAAATCCAATCTTGCCGCCTTCGGGCACTTCAATCGTGACTTCGAAGCCCAGCCGCTCTTTCCAGAACTTCACGCAAGGTTCAACCTCGTCAACCAGCAGTACTGCCGTAATCTTTTTTACGGTCATGGTGTCACCTTTCTGATTTTGTTTTATCCGGGAAGCCGATGGCCTGTTCTGGAGTCCGGGTTTGTGTTATTGGGCACTCGTTTTTCCGCTTGCCATCTTAGCTAGTCTTATTTAGACTAGTTGCAATGTAAGCCAGCCTGGAACCTTCGTCAAGGAGATTCTTATGACCGATGAACGGCAACTGCGCGATCTGATTTCGGTAGGACCTGCCATGCTGCGCGACTTCGAGCTTCTCGGCGTTCGCACTGTTTCGCAACTCGCACGCCGGAATCCGGAAAAGCTCTACGAGAGGCTTTGCGCGCTCACCGGCCAGGCGCAGGACATCTGCTGCCTTGATGTGTTTCGCGCGGCGGTCGAGCAGGCGAAGGATCCGAACCTGCCCGCCGAGCAGTGCGACTGGTGGCACTGGAGCCGGAAGCGAAAGGCGAGCGATGCCCGCCACTAGAAAGCGGGCGCTGACCATCCCTGACCTGGTGCTGTTGAGCCTCCTGGCGGAACGGCCGTTGCATGGCTACCAGGCGAATGCGGAACTGGAGCGCCGCCAGGTGCGGGACTGGGCGGGCATTTCGCGGCCGCAGGTGTACTACTCGATTGAGAAGCTGGCGCGGCTGGGATTGATCCGCGCTTCAGGAGATGATGTTCCGGCAGCGGGTCCGGAGCGCAGCGTCTTTGCCACCACCGCGAAAGGCCGTGCCGCGCTTGCTGACGCGCTCGAACGCGACGACTGGACGACGCAGCGGGAGCGCCCGCCGTTTCTCACGTGGATTGCACTGTCGTGGCAGGCGCGACCGGGCGTGTTCCGGCAGCAGATTCAGAGACGCAGACAGTTTCTGGAAAAAGAGCTAGGTCGCGAGGAGGCAACACTGCAAGCGATCAAGAAAGAGGTCGGGCACCGCTTTCACGAAGCTGTATGGATGGTGGGCCTGGTGATCGAGCAGTTTCGCGGCGAGCTGCGCTGGCTGCGGAAACTGGAGCAGGAATTGCCTCGGCGTGCGCCGGCTCGACGTCCGGAGTACGCAGAGATCAACGCAAGCAGAAAAAATTGAGCCGCAGCGCCTAAAGGCGCGTTGATGAACATTTTGGCATGCCTGAAGGCATGCCCTGATACGAATCAGTGCGAGCCCTGCAGCAGCTTTGCGAAATTCACGCAACGTTCAGGATGACAAGGTTTTTGAGTGGGCTTCAGCTTCTCCACTTCAGCGTGACCGGCCCGGACATCGGATGGCGGAACTCCCCACCGCTGCGTTTCATCTCCAGATAGGCGCTTTTCAGACCGAAGTACCACTTCGCGGGACGATCGGCGTCATCAATCAGCATCAGGTGCGGGTTGTACTTCAGGCCCTCCGACTGCTGTTCCATGGTGCGGCGGTCCTGTTCCACAAATTTCGCGAACACGAATTTCAGCAAACCCGCTCCGAACGGCAGCCAGCGAAACAGATTCCAGCAGGCGACAACATCAATACGGCAGTGATTGCGCGTAATGGGCGTGACTGTCGTGAGGCTCGAGAACCAGTACTTCCCTGCCCGAATGGTCTCCAGACGCAAATTGGGCAAGATGAAATCGATCGTCGTGGTGATCGAGTCGGCCTCCGCATAAAACCGCAACAGCTTGTAGGGCGCGCTGTTCGAACTGGGGGTGTGGGCGCTCATGCGGAAGCCGTAAGGGATCGGCTCGAAGTTCTTCTGTTTTTCGTGAATGCTGTGGCGGCTGCGCCACCACCACGCCTGGTGAACGAACGGACCGTGCGCCGGATCCATCAAGCCGATGATGCCGTGGTCGACGCTCACCGGCATGTCGGCCGTGAGGTACGCGGTCTTGTATTCGCCGCCGAAAATCGGAACCTGGGGCGGCTGGTCAGGCGGCGCAGCAGTTTGCGTAAAACCGGCGCCAGGAGGAGCGGGCTCAGGGATGTAGACCCAGACGTAGTTGTCGCGCTCCTCGCAGGCGAAGCTGCCGGCATAGATGCGATCGACTTTCAGGGTTTGATCGGCGGTCAGCGAAGGGATTTCGCGGCACTGGCCCGAATGCGCGTCGAATTTCCAGCCGTGATAATTGCATTCGATCTGTTCGCCGTCGAACTGGCCGCAGGAGAGCGGCATGCCCCGGTGCGGGCAGGCATCGCGTAAAGCGAAAGCACGGCCCTGGCGGTCGCGGCCGAGCAGCACGGGGGTTTCCAGCAGCATTGCCTTGACCAGCTCGGCTCGGCCGACTTTTTCGCTTGGCAAAGCGCGATACCAGAACCCGAAAAGCATGAGGGAGTCAGGTACCTGGCGCTGCGGGCTTTCCAATTCGGTGATTGGAGTCATTGGCGGTGATTTTTCGGAGAACAACGCAGCCTACTACAGCAGCGGTTTCGAGGAAAGCTGGGGGAACTCTTTTGGTAGTGGTGCTTTAGCACGCCATGACCCCACTATCATCTTTCGAGGGTTTGACCTGCCTCCCTTAACATGCTATAAAACCCGGTTCTGTGTGCGGGTCCGTTTGGGCACCGGTCGTCCCCTGCCCCAGCGAATTCGCCACAAACTTAATCGAACGCGGCCAAGCTCATCACTCCTGTTCATGTCTTGAAGTGGAAGCGTGTTCGGAACTCCGGCAAAACGCTCCCCCCGATGTTCTGTACCCCAGGCATCGGCGGCGTTCGCCTGCCGGAAGATAGGTTAGAAACACGTAGTCGTCCTGACTAAACGATCAAACGCTATCATCTCTGGAGGATTCCCAATGCGCATCTGGATTGCCACGGTTGCGTCCGTAGGATGCCGATTCATTAAGACTTTTGCTGCCATGTTTGCCCTGCTCACCTTGGGCACTGCCGCAGCTTTCGCCCAGCCCGCAGAAGCAGTCGGCGGCGAGGCCAGCCTGAAAGTTCCCGACCTCTCCACCGTCCAGTTTCTCGGCGTCGACGGCCACAAGCTTCTGCTGGTCGGCATCTTGTTCTGCGTATTCGGACTGTTGTTCGGACTGGTCATCTACACCAAGTTGAAAAACCTGCCCGTGCATCGCGCCATGCGTGAGATCTCCGAACTCATCTACGAAACCTGCAAGACCTATCTGCTGACCCAGGGCAAATTCCTCATGTTGCTCTGGATCTTCATCGCAGTGGTCATCGTCCTGTACTTCGGATGGCTCGCGCCAGTACCCGGTAAACCCATATCGACCACCCTGCCCATCATCCTGGCCTTCAGCATTGTCGGAATTGCCGGCAGCTACGGCGTCGCCTGGTTCGGCATTCGCGTCAATACTTTCGCCAATTCGCGCACCGCTTTCGCCAGCCTCCGCGGCAAGCCCTACCCCTGCTACCACATCCCTCTCGAAGCCGGCATGAGCATTGGCATGATGCTGATCAGTGTCGAACTCCTCATCATGCTTCTCATCCTTCTCTTCGTTCCGGGCGACTACGCTGGCCCGTGCTTCATCGGCTTCGCCATCGGTGAGTCGCTGGGCGCGGCCGCGCTCCGAATCGCCGGCGGCATCTTTACCAAGATTGCCGATATCGGCTCCGACCTGATGAAAATCGTCTTCAAGATTAAGGAAGACGACGCCCGCAATCCCGGCGTGATCGCCGACTGCACCGGCGACAACGCTGGCGATTCCGTCGGGCCGAGCGCCGACGGCTTCGAGACCTACGGCGTCACCGGCGTGGCCCTTATCACTTTCATTCTGCTCGGCGTAAAGAGCCCGACCGTCCAGGTGCAAGTGCTGGTCTGGATCTTCGTCATGCGCGTCATGATGCTGGTCGCCAGTTCCCTGGCGTACTTCCTGAACGGTGCCATCGCCAAGGCGAAGTATGCCAACGTGGACAAGATGAACTACGAAGCGCCACTCACTTCGCTGGTGTGGATCACGTCCATAGTCTCCATCGCTTTGACCTATGTCGTCTCCTACCTGATTATCCCTGACCTCGGCGGCGATACTACGCAGTGGTGGAAACTCGCCAGCATCATCTCTTGTGGCACGCTCGCCGGAGCGATCATTCCCGAACTCGTGAAGGTGTTCACCTCCACCGAGTCGCGGCACGTAAGAGAAGTCGTGATCTCGGCTCAGGAAGGCGGAGCGTCGCTCGGCATCCTCTCCGGTTTCGTCGCTGGCAACTTCTCGGCCTATTACCTGGGTCTTTCCATGGTTGTGCTGATGTCCATCGGCTACTACTTCAGCACCATGGGCCTCGGCGCTCTGATGATCGCTGCTCCTGTGTTCGCCTTTGGCCTTGTGGCTTTCGGGTTCCTCGGCATGGGACCGGTCACCATCGCCGTCGACTCCTATGGGCCGGTCACCGACAACGCCCAGTCCGTCTTCGAGCTCTCCCTCATTGAGCAGGTTCCAGGCATCAAGGCTGAGCTTCAGAGCCAATACAAAATCAACGCCAACTTCGAACTCGCCAAAGACTTATTGGAAGCCAACGACGGTGCCGGCAATACGTTTAAGGCCACCGCGAAACCCGTGCTCATCGGCACCGCGGTCGTCGGCGCTACTACCATGATCTTCTCCATCATCATGGCGCTCACCAACGGCCTGACGACGAATGTCGGCAACCTGTCTCTGCTCCACGCTCCATTCGTGCTGGGCATTATCACCGGCGGCGCGATGATCTACTGGTTCACCGGAGCCTCCACCCAGGCCGTCACCACCGGCGCATACCGGGCCGTCGAATTCATCAAAGCCAACATTCGCCTTGAAGGCGTCGAGAAAGCTTCCGTTTCCGACAGCAAGAAGGTAGTCGAGATCTGTACCAAGTACGCGCAGAAAGGAATGTTCAACATCTTTCTGGCCGTGTTTTTCGGAACCCTGGCTTTCGCCTTCATCGACCCCTTCTATTTCATCGGCTACCTGATTTCGATCGCCGTCTTCGGCCTCTATCAGGCTATCTTCATGGCTAACGCCGGCGCCGCCTGGGACAACGCCAAGAAGATCGTCGAAGTCGAAATGAAGCAGAAAGGCACCGAACTGCACGCTGCCACCGTGATCGGCGACACCGTAGGCGATCCTTTCAAGGACACCTCTTCGGTAGCCATGAACCCGGTCATCAAGTTCACGACCCTGTTCGGATTGCTTGCCGTGGAATTGGCGGTGAGTCTGACTGCGGAGAAGGGTGCGATCGTCAGCCACATACTGGCGGCTATCTTCTTCGTCATCTCATACTTCTTCGTATATCGCTCGTTTTACGGCATGCGGATCGAACGAGAGGAGAGCCCAGCCCCGGCGCGCGTCGCGGCGGATTGAAGCTGTTCTGACTTAGGCTGAATTCCATGTCGTCGCTACACAGGCTGCGCAAACTCCGGTCTGTATCAGGCACACAGGCTGCGCAAACTCCGGTTCGTATCAGGGCATGCCTTCAGGCATGCCGTAGAGAGTCGTTTGTCGATGCGCCTTTAGGCGCTGAAGCGCACGAGTTTTCGATCCTACGATGCCGACCCCATCCTTTCGCGTAGTTCAAAAGGGGTATCCGACGTCTTCCATAGCGCCGAGAATTTCAAGGCATCGTTCCACAGGCTGCGCAAACTGCGGTCTGTATCAGGCACACAGGCTGCGCAAACTTTCGGTTCGTATCAGGGCATGCCTTCAGGCATGCCGTAAAGAGTCCTTTGTCGACGCGCCTTTAGGCGCTGAACCTCTCGAGTTTCGCCCCTACGATGCCTCAATGCTCAACCGGTCGCAGCGTCCGGATATGCAGCACCAGTTGCCATCTCTGCATCTCTGTCAATTTGCTGAACGACGGCATGCCCCGGTCCGCATTGCCGTTAGTGATCTTCCAGAAAAGCACTCCATCCTTCTGATCCTGTACAACCGGCAGTTGCAGGTCTGCAGCGTGTTTCTTGACGATTCCCGATCCATCTTCGCCGTGGCACTCCACGCATTCGCGCAGAAATATCTTCTTACCACCCGCCGCTGCCTCCGGTCTTTTCGCCAGGGGATTCACTCTGCTCTCAGCGTCTGCCGGAGCCTTCCAATCGGGATCTTGCTGGTATGAGACGTTCTGCCCGGCCGCGAACGCGATGGCAAGAACACACGCTCCCACGGCCCCCAGCCACACCCGCGCTCTCATCGCTTGCCCCCAAACAATTGCGCCAGCCGACTGGCAAAGCCCCGAATCTCATATGCATACCCGACTCGCAGCAGCACCGGATTGCTCTCGTGCGTCAATCCAAAGCCCGGCGAGAACCGCAGCGTGGAATTGTCACTGATCATCCACGCGACCACCGGCGCGATATAGTGCGCCGTTTCGTGCAGCCCGAATCCATTCGTGCTCCCCAGCCCGCCATACAGTTCCATACCGGCGCTGAAGTTTTCCCGGCAGAACCGGCAGCTCGTCCCGCTCGCCAAGGTAGCCAGTGGCCGGTACGCGCCCACCGAATATCCGAACTCAAAGCCCTCGTTTTGGGAAAGATTCTTCTCGACGATGAAGTTCTCCGCCACGTTCCAGTCGTGCACTGTGCTGGAAAGGATCAGCTTCGTCTCGATCTCATGGGCGTTCGTCTGTCTCAACTCGGAGTTGGGCGCGCTGACATCCGGTGCTCCCCCTGCCAGCTCCTTCTGTATCCGGCTGGCTTCATTCAGATTTTCATACTCGAGATAAAGAACAGGATTGATCCAATGCTCCCGCTTCAGGGCACGAAACCGGTTCTCCAGCCTCCACCCGGTGAAAATCGTGCTGTCTCCCCACGTCGATTGTCCTTCCAAATACAATTCTGTCGTCCACCGCGTCGTCACCCCGTACTCCAGTTCCGCGTAAGGCGCGAAATAGAACTTCTGCCCGGTGCGCGGAATTCCCATGGTGCTCGAAGTCTCAACTTCGAGGTTTCCCGGTTCTTCCATGTAATGGGTATAGGTTACGAAGTAGGGCGGCTCCTGGGCGCGCGCGGTCGCCAAGCCAAGCGGCAGTAGAAATATCAGCAGACGAAGACAGCGCAAGCGCATACGTTCCCAATATTATTGCAACTCAGTTGCAATTAAGTAGGTGCCAAACAACTCTAGCGGCTTCGCCCCCTATGGTCAATATGCGTGGGTATTTTTCGTTGCAAACGGATTGCAACTAGCTGCAACAGGAACAATCAGGCGGGCATGACACGACAGTCGGCGCAGTAACCGCCAACCTCCAGTCGCGTCACGACGATGTGGAAACGGCATTCGCGCTGGATCTCGCCTTTGAGCCGGTCAAACAGATTGCTCTCAAACTCCGTAATCTTGCCGCACCGCAGGCATGCCATGTGGATGTGATCGCGCTGCGGCCTGCGCTCGTAGAAGTGTTTCTCTCCTTGCAGGTGCATTAAATCGAGTTCATCGATCAAGCCATGACGCTTCAGTAGGTTGAGCGTGCGATAAACGGTCACCCGATCGACTTTGGAATCCACTCGCCTGGCTTTGCGCAGAATCTGGCTCGCGTCCAGATGCTGCTTGGCTGTCTCGACCACGCTCAGGATGATGCGGCGCTGCCTCGTCATGCGCAGGCCACGCGACATTAGCTCGGCTTGCAGGCGTCCCGGTTGCTCGGTTTCAGGAAAAGGCATATTGAGTTGTTACTCGAGTTGCAACTAACTGCGTAATATAATCGCTTTTTGTCGGCAGGATCAACCTCGCGACTCTGGAAGGACTCTGGCCACCTGACTGTGAGAGTAATTGCTGCAGGACGCGAGGGGTGAGGCGAGAGGGGCCGGACAACAACAATGGCGCGCCGCAGAGCTGCCTTAGTTCCCTTTCATCTTTTCTTTCACGCTGTGGGCCAGCTTCTCGATCTCCTCGGCCTTCTTGATCACATCGACCGACAGCATATTTTCGTTCGACTTGTCGACGTACTCCTTCAGCTCGGTCGACAGTTTCAGCAGTTTATCGGTGTCGCGCTTCAGCGCCGCCTGGCGCTCTTGATTGGCCTTCTTGGCCATGTCTCTTTCCATTTTCTTGCGCGCTTCCTCTTCCGGCGACAAAGGTCCTTGCTGTTGCGGAGAACTTGGGTTGGGGATTTGAGGGGGGCTCATACCGACACCCTGCGCGAACCCTCTGCCGGAAATGGCGAACGATACCAGCAGCGCACATACGAGAAAAGCAAGTCTGGAGGTCACGATCACCTCGAAATTGGCGATGTTCCGATTATACGGAACCGGCAAACTGGCGCGCCTTCCCGACCACCACCCTCGGCAGCGCGCAAATAAAAAAAGGCGAGAGCCGCAGCCCTCGCCTTTCACCTCCGATCATGCGATCGGTTTACAAAAATTCTGCCACCGCAGCCAAACCAGCAGCCGCAGCCTTCCTACAGCGAGCTCATGTTAGCCAGGAATTCGCCGTTCGACTTCGTCTTCGCGAGCTTGTCAATCAGCAGTTCCATCGCTTCCACCGGCGACAGCGGATTCAGCACCTTGCGCAACACCCAGATTCGTGTCAGGTCTTCCTTCGGAATCAGAAGCTCTTCTTTTCGCGTTCCCGAGCGCTGAATATCGATGGCCGGGAACGTGCGCTTATCCACCAGCTTGCGATCGAGAATGATTTCCGAATTGCCCGTGCCTTTGAACTCTTCAAAGATCACATCATCCATGCGGGACCCGGTATCGATCAAAGCAGTCGCGATGATGGTCAACGACCCGCCTTCCTCGATGTTTCGCGCCGATCCGAAGAACCTCTTCGGGCGCTGCAAGGCGTTCGAGTCGACCCCGCCGGAGAGCACTTTGCCCGACGGCGGAACAATCGTGTTGTAAGCGCGAGCCAGACGGGTAATAGAGTCAAGCAAGATCACCACATCCCGCTTGTGCTCCACCAGTCGCTTCGCTTTCTCGATCACCATTTCCGCCACCTGCACGTGGCGCGCAGCCGGCTCGTCAAAGGTCGAAGAGATGACCTCGCCTTTCACCGACCGCTGCATGTCCGTCACTTCTTCCGGACGCTCGTCGATCAGCAGCACCATCAGCACCACTTCGGGATGATTGGTCGTGATCGAATTCGCCACGTTCTGCAACAGCATGGTCTTGCCGGCGCGCGGCGGCGAAACGATCAGTCCGCGCTGTCCTTTACCCAGGGGCGTCAGCAAATCCATCACACGCGCGCTGACGTTCTCGCGCACCGTCTCCAGCTTCAGGCGTTCCTGCGGATAAAGCGGTGTCAGGTTGTCGAACAGAATCTTGTTGCGCGCCTCGTCCGGCGATTCAAAGTTGACCGCCTCAATCTTGACCAGCGCAAAATACTTTTCTCCCTCGTGCGGAGGTCGTACCTGGCCGCTGATGGTGTCACCGGTCTTGAGGTCGAACTTGCGGATCTGAGAAGGCGACACATAGATGTCGTCCGGTCCCGGCAAGTAGTTGTAGTCCGGGGACCGCAGAAAGCCGTATCCGTCGGGCAGGATTTCCAGCACGCCTTCGGCAAAGATGTGGCCCTCTTTTTCACTCTGGGCCTGCAGGATCTTGAAGATCAGGTCCTGCTTGCGAAGTCCGCTGGCACCGGGCAGGTCCAAAGATCGGGCGATCTTGGTTAGCTCGGTAATGTTCTTTTCTTTGAGTTCAGCGATGGTCATAGTCACCTACGGGAGATTTTCAAGGGGGGCGTTGGGGAAGACAGGTACCACACCGGGCAGGCGGCGGGGCTGGGTTACGCAGCCCGCCGTTGTGCCTCGGCAAAATGTTCTGGCTCGGCAAGCACTGACTGCCGCTCGGAGCCCGCAATCCGGTCCAGAACTTCGTTCATCGTTTCCTGAATTCGGGTATTGGGCTTGTGAAACCGGCGGGTCGCCTTAGATGCAAGCTGGCAGAGCATATAACGGTTTCTCAAAGTATGTAAAGCATCGAACACGCGATCAGAACGCATTAGATCTTTCTCCTTACTAAATGAATTTTGGCCATCCGTCCCACCAGCCCACAACCTGAACGGTCCTCGGACCCGGGCTGCCAAGCCACTGAATTCTTATGGGTTTAGATCGGAATGCCTGAGCCTTTATATAATGATGCTCGGCCCTACCCCAAAGTTGCTCAATTTTCTGGGTTTGGCTTCTAACACACGACTAATCTCAGGACGGCCTATAACAATCAAGATTGTCCGTGGAACGGCATAATGTATCCGCTAAAGTCGGCTTCGTCAAGTGTTTCTTTGGGAACTTTTCCTTCCCCGCCCACCTGCGAAATGCGCTCTAAGTCGCTCTAATTTAACGATGTGCCAGCTTTTGCGCAGTGTGCAAGTTTCGTCTTGGGAACTCTACGCTCCTAAGTCTCCTACGCCCAGAACGTCCGGTCCAGGGTCCGGTATTGGATCGCTTCGGCTATGTGCTTCGGCTGGATCGCCGGAGCCGACTCCAGATCCGCAATGGTGCGCGCCACCTTCAGGATCCGATCATGTGCCCGAGCGCTCAGCCCCTGCTGGGTCATGGCTCTTTCCAGCAACCTCTCGCAGTCTGCGGAGAGATCGCAGAAGGCGCGCATGTGCCGCGGTGACATCTGGGCGTTGCAGTAAAGCTTCTCCCTGAGCGTTGAGAAACGGCTGAGTTGAGTCTCTCTGGCCCGCACGACCCGTTCGCGAATCTGCGCGGAACCCTCCGGCACTGCGCTCGACCGCATCTCCTTGTAATTCACGGCGGGCACGTCGATGTGAATGTCTACCCTATCCAGCAGCGGCCCGGAAATCTTCGAGATATAACGCTGGATCATGGGCGGCGTGCAATGGCACTCTCGGGTGCGGTCGTTGAAGTATCCGCAAGGGCATGGATTCATCGCAGCCGCCAGCATAAATCGCGCGGGGAAGGTCAAAGACATGGATGCACGTGCGATACAAACCGTGCCGTCCTCCAGCGGCTGGCGCATCACCTCCAGCACGTTGCGGGGGAATTCCGGCAGCTCGTCGAGAAAAAGCACGCCGTTGTGCGACAGGGAAACTTCGCCCGGCCGCGGAATGATACCTCCCCCGATAAGCCCCGCATCTGAAATCGTGTGGTGCGGCGACCGAAACGGCCGCGTCCCCACCAATCCTGCCCCCTGATCCAGGACTCCCGCCACACTGTGGATCTTCGTAGTCTCCAGTGCTTCTTCAAAGGTAAGAGGCGGCAGGATCGTCGGCATGCGTTTGGCAAGCATCGTCTTGCCGGAGCCCGGCGGCCCGATCATCAGGATGTTGTGCCCACCTGCGCATGCGACCTCGATCGCCCGTTTCGCGGTCTGCTGCCCCCGTACATCCTTGAAGTCGACCACGAAATGCTGCGCCTCACGCAGCAGTGCGTCGCTATCGGCCTTGATGGGAACGACGCCGTTGCCCACATTCACGAAGTGAATTACGTCGATCAGCGAGCGCACGGGATAAACGTCCACTCCGCCCACCATCGCGGCTTCCTTGGCGTTGACCTCGGGCACAACCAGTCGCGAGATTTTCTTGCCTCGCGCTTCCAGCGCAATAGGCAACGTGCCGCGCACACCACGAATTCCTCCGTCCAGAGACAACTCCCCCACAAACAGGCAGTCTGGAATTTCCTTTTTCGTCAGCCCGCCATACGCTCCCAAGATGCCGAGGGCCATCGGCAAGTCGAACCCGGAGCCTTCTTTCTTGATGTCAGCCGGCGCTAAGTTGATGGTGATGTGAGTGGGAGGGATGTCATAGCCGCAGTTCTTGAGCGCGGCACGAACTCGGTCGCGGCTTTCGCGTACCGCCGCGTCGGGCAGTCCTACGGTGTGAAAGTGGTCCTCATTGGTCTTGATGCCGGAAACATCGACTTCCACCTCAATGATGCTCGCATCAATGCCATAGACCGCCGCACTTAAAGTCTTATAGAGCATTAAACCGCTGGCTACAGCCTCGCGAACGGGACCCGCCACCGCCTGCGCGGACCTCTCTGCAGCTTACGACCCGCTGTACCAAATGAACGGTGACAGTTGTCACCCGAAAAAGTGACGGGTTTTCCTCACCCCGCGCTAATGACGCGAACCAAGATGTCCAATGGGTTGTCGCTGTTCACCTTGCCTCCGCTGAACTACGATTGCCGGCAGACGCCCTCCCTCGTCCTTTCCAGGCGGGTGATGGCCAGCAACCTAAGCGCAGGCCGGAACTCCGACCCGATGTCCGAAGAAAACAAACAGGCTCCTCGAACCCCCGGCCACCTGGAACAGGAAGAATCCAAGCTGTGGCGCATAGCGCTTCTGTTCCTGGTCCTTCTTGCCGCTGGCCTCGCCGCCGTTTCCTGGGAGCGGCTGGAGAACCTTCCTTATCGGCTCGGTGCGATTCCGATTGGATTGCTGGTGCTCGCGATCCTCTTCGCCACCTACGCCTACGGGCGCCGCCGCGAAGTTTCCGAGCTGAAACACCTTCTGCACGACCTGCATGAGCGCGCCAGCAGCGTTACGCCCTCCGAAGAGCAGCTCGACCAGCTAGGCCAGGTGATCTCGCGCTCCCAGCGCAGCTTCAAGGAACTGATCGACTCCTTCGACGATGTAGCCTTCGCCATCTCCCTGGACGGTACCCTCCGGACCGTAAACCGCCGCGTCACGCAGCTGCTCAGCGAGCCCTACAACAGTCTTGTAGGCCACAAAATCGACGAGTTCATCGAGGAACCGCTACGCAGCGACGTACAGGCGGGATTAGGCCGCTTTCTGGAGAAGCGCCGCTGGTCGGGCCTCGTAAAAGTTCGCTTCAAGCATGATCCCCGGGTCCGCTACTTCGATTGCGTAGTCAATGCCATCGTGAAAGGCGACGAGGTGGTCGGCGCCAGCACCCTTGCGCGCGACGTTACCGAAGAGCGCGAAAAGGAGAGGCGGTTCACTGAACTGTTTGAGACGCTGCAGGAAGGCGTGTACTTCAGCACGCCGGACGGAAAGTTGCTTGAAGTGAATCCGGCTTTAGTTCGCATGCTCGGATATAACAGCCGGGAAGAGTTGCTGGCTCTGGCCCCTCAGGACCTCAGCGCAGCGCCCGGCGCGAGCCCTGTCCTGGGTCGCACCGCCGATGATACCGGCGGCTTTCGCACCCGCGAGATCAGCTTGAAGCGCAAAGACGGCAGCCTGGCCAGCTGCCTGGATGCATCTCGCGCAGTGTGGGACGGTTCCGGCAACATCGTTCGCTACCAGGGAACCCTCGTAGACGTTACCGAGAAGCGCAAGATGGAACGGGCGATCTCGCAACAGGAAGAATTTCGCCGGCGCCTGCTCGAAAGTTTCCCCGACCTGATCCTCGTCATCGATCTCGCGGAACGCTACACCTTCGTAAGCGCACGTATCAGCGACCTGCTGGGATACAAACCTGAGGATCTTCTCGGCACCAAAATTGAGGCCGCCGACAACCACTCCGCCGAACTTGTCACCCTCTATCGCGATGTTGCCGCGGGGAAGCAAATGTTCGCGTCCGCGGAATACGGCGCCCGGCATCGCGATGGCCGCTGGCGCACCATGCGCGCATCCGCCAGCCCTTTATTCGACGCCGAGAACAAGCTGAACGGCGTGATCATGTCCGTGCGCGACATCACGCTGGAGAAGAAGCTCGAGCAGCAGATCATCCAGAGTGAGCGTCTCGCCGCCATGGGCCAGATGATTGGTGGCTTCGCGCACGAACTGAACAACCCCCTCACCAGCATCCTCGGCGTGAGCGAACTGCTCCAGGAAGGAGACCTAAGCGATTCCGCCAAGAAACAAATGGTGATGCTGCACCAGCAAGCCCGCCGCGCGGCGGAGATTGTCCAGAACCTGATGTATTTTTCGCGGCCGCCCGCGCCCGGAAAGAGCGCTGTTAACCTGAGCGAACTCGTCACCCGTACGCTGCACCTGCATGCCTATTCCCTGCGCAAGAGCAACATCACCGTAGATTTCCTGCCTGAAAACGATCTTCCTCTGGTGGTGAGCGATCCCCACCAGTTGATGCAGGTGTTCCTCAACCTGATCCTCAATGCCGAACAGGCCATCCGCGAGGCACGAGAACGCGGTACGTTGCGCATCCGTGTCGGTCACAACGGCGCCTCGGTGTGGGCCACCTTCCAGGACGACGGGCCGGGCATCGCAGAGGACGTCCTTCCCAACATCTTCGACCCCTTTTACACCACAAAGCGCCCCGGACGCGGCACGGGCCTCGGTCTGAGCATCTGCAAGGCTGTAATGAAAGAGCACGGCGGAAATGTGGAAGCTGCGAGTGCGCCCGGCGGCGGAGCGGTATTCACCGTCTCGCTGCCAATTAATCCCTCTAGCCAGTCGTAGTTAGTTAACGTTCGACCGCCATGGCCACGGCATTACCTCCGCCCAGGCACAGAGCTGCGATCCCACGGTGTACATCACGGCGGATCATTTCATAGATCAACGTGACCAGAACCCGCGCCCCACTCGCTCCGATTGGGTGACCGATCGCCACCGCGCCGCCATTCACGTTGACCTTGTTCGGGTCGAGACCGAGTTCTCGCATGACGCCTAGCGCTTGCACCGAGAACGCCTCGTTCAGTTCGTAGAGGTCGACATCTTCGTTCTTCCAGCCCGTCTTCTCCCAGATCTTCCGCACCGCGCCCACCGGGGCCATCATCACCCATTTCGGTTCGACTCCCGCAGTGGCTTGCGCCACGATCCTCACCATCGGCTTCACGCCTAGCTCTTTCGCTCGCGAGGCACTGGTGACCACCACCGCCGCTGCCCCGTCATTCACTCCCGGGGCATTGCCGGCAGTTACAGTTCCATCCTTCTTGAAGGCAGGCTTTAGCGAACGCAGGATCTCAATCGTCGTGTCCTCCCGCGGACTTTCATCCTTGTCGAAAATAACGGGCGGGGAACCCTTCTTCTTCGACGGCAGCTCTACCGGCACAACCTGCGATTTGAACCGGCATTCCTTAATTGCGGAAATCGCCTTGCGATGGGAGTTCACGGCGAACTCGTCCTGCTCCTCGCGTGTGATGCCATATTTCTCGGCCACGTTCTCGCCCGTGATCCCCATGTGATAGTCGTTGTAGATATCCCACAGTCCATCATTCACCATGGAATCGACCACCTGCGAATTTCCCAGTCGATATCCTTTGCGCGCCTGCGGCAACAGATAGGGCGCGTTTGTCATCGACTCCATGCCCCCCGCGACTACGATCGAACTGTTCTGAGTCTGAATTGCTTGGGCTGCAAGCGCGACCGCTTTCAATCCGGAGCCACATACCTTGTTTATGGTCATGGCACCCACCTCGGGAGCGAGTCCGCCGAAGATTGCCGCCTGTCGCGCAGGATTTTGACCCAGCCCCGCCGAGATCACGTTTCCCATGATGCACTCATCCACCTGCTTGGGATCGATGCCCGCCCGCTTCACTGCTTCCCTCACGACGATGGCGCCTAGTTCCGGCGCGCGGAAATCCGAGAGACTTCCCTGAAATTTTCCTACCGGCGTGCGACATCCCGAAATAATCAGCAACCTCGTCGAAAGCGGCCATACATGCGCTCCTCAGTGAATTGCGGACACCCATTATAGATGCGCATGACTGCAAAACCGACACTTTTACGAGCGTCAAAGCGAATGAGACCGGGCTTATTTTTATTTCTTCGCCACTTGATTCCGCATTTCAAGATTTTCTTCCGTCCACTTGTCCCACTGCAGATCGTCGATCGTCAAGAAACAACCTCGGATTGAAATAAAAAAACGAATTTTCATCGCGTGCGATCATCGTCGGTGACTTTAGTACACCCGTCGCATGCTCCCTCAATGTCATTTTTCTCTTGACATCATTTTTCACAGACTCTATACATTCAAACAGTTGCAACTGATGACCGTTGCATAGTCCATGAATAGTGGAAGGGAGAATAGAAACAATGGCAACCAAGAAAAAGGCAAAGAAGGCCAGCAAGAAGAAGCACTAACTTGCTGCACGGAAGTGAAACGGGGGACGCCAGAAGCGTCCCCTAAAGTTTTTTGCGGGTAATTCCTTCAGGCGAGCGAACACCTTCCTACTATTTCTAGCCGGCTTTCGCGATCGATGCGACCAGATGCGTGGCTCTCTCCGTCTCAGGGCATAGCTCCCGATACGCGCAGAATCTGCAGTGGAAACCTTTGTTCGGCTCGAACTGCCCTTCCCCGATTTTCGCCGCTACCTCCAGCACCTTGGCCTTCGCTTCTTCCAGTTGAGCGCTGTTGCGGGTCGTAAATACTGGCTGGTTCCCATCCAGGTTGTAGAAGGCCAGGCGATCAACCTTGTACCCCCATTTCTCCTGCGCCGCCAGCGCGTAGATCGAGAGCTGCAGGCTTTCGTCAGCATCCTCCTGAGTCTTGGGCTTGCCCGTCTTGTAGTCGACGACCGCGACACCGCCGCCTCCCAAACCGTCCACGCGATCAATCCGCCCCGCCAGCGTAGACTCTCCGACCTTGGTCTCGAACACCGCTTCCGTTTGCAGAACGCTGTCGGGAGGAGTGTTCCGATGTGCCTGAAGAAAGTCCGAAAGCTGCCTGACCCCCTGCGCTTCGTAGAGATTCTGCTGGTAAGGATCCTCGATCCCGCTGCTCGCCAGGGTTTCACGAAATAGCCGGATCACTCCTTCATCAGCAAGGGGACGCTCAAGCCGGACGCTATCAAAGTAGGCGAGCAGCACCGTGTGAATCGCAGCCCCATAGTGAAGTGCTCCAGACACATCACCAGGAATTCGCCAATCCCTCGCCAGCTTGAACTGCAAAGGGCACGTCTCGTAGGTCTCGATCGCCGTAGCGCTAAGCCGCAGGTTGAGGTCACCACTCGGGGGCAGCGATAACCATTCGCTCGTCCGCGACGCAAAAGACACCGGCGCCGGAGCCGATCCGCCGAACATGTCGGTTTGAAAGCCGGTCGCGGGCCGTTGCGTCAGCCAGGGTAGAAGGCCTCTGATCTTTGACCAGCTCCCTCAGGAGCCCGGCCGGCGTCTTGTCGGTCTTGCCGGTTCCCTGCTTGGCGTAGATGGTCAAGGTGTCACGGGCACGGGTCATCGCCACGTAGAACAACCGGCGTTCTTCTTCTTCGTTAAGCTTCTTCGGGTCCTCATCGGAAACCGAATCCGGATCGCGCAGTTCCCTGGGAAAGTCAATCAGCGATTCCCGGTAGGGCTGGGGGAACGAAGGCGGATTCGCGCGAATGATGAATACGTGGTTAAACTCCAGCCCTTTCGCGGTGTGTGCGGTCATCAGGCGCACCGCGTCTTCACTTTCGGAGTTCAGGCAGATGGCCGCGCCCTTCGCCTCCCGGAAATAGTCGAGGTAGTCGAGAAACTCGCTCACGCTCTTCGTTTCCGTGAGCGGCTTCTCCTCCCAGTCGTCCACGAATTTGAAAACGGCCTTCATGTTCGGCATGTCGGCCCGAAATCCAAACCTCCGGACCATGACCTGGAGGGCACCACTTGCGGTGAGCGCCCTCGCCACAACCTCGTCCCGCGCCTCCTGCAACGCCCGCAGGACGGCATGGTCCGCCGTCAATCCCCCGCAACGCGTCAACGAGCTTCACAGGAGTGGCATCCCTCTGCCGGCTCGCTGCCCGCATCGCACCACGAAAATCCTCCGGCTTTACCGCGAACTGAGGCAGCGCCGCCACCCGAAGCATGCTTGCCCCATCATCCGGCCGCACCATCGCCCGCAGGCAGGCAATCAAATCCCGCACCTCGGGCGTGTCCATGACATCCATGTTCTCGATCGCGAATGGAATATCCCGCAGAGCCAGTTCGTCCGCCACCTGATCACGATGAAGATGTTGCCGGTAGATCACCGCAAAATCGCGCCACCGGCAACGTGAGCTCCTCTTCAGCTGCACGATCGATGCAGCAATATCCGCCGCCTCTAGTTCGGGGTCCTTTCCTACCAACGGCACAATCTCCACCTTTCGGTGATCCGCTGGCCTTCCTTGCTCAGCCGCTTGCTCGTCCCTGGCCGAGCGCAACGGCGATCGGTGATACTTCAGATCAGACCCACCTGTCTCCCCGAACATCGGCGGATTCTTGTCAATGAGAGCAAACCCGCAGCGCAGTATCGACGTCACCGACCGCCGGTTCTTTTCCAGCGCCACCAGCTTCGCATCCGGAAAATGACGCTGAAACAGCCCGAACGCCGCACTCGACGCGCCACGAAAACGGTAAATCGCCTGGTCCGGATCGCCCACGGCGAACACGTTGCGCTCTGATCCTGCCAGCAAGTTCAGAATCTTGACCTGGGCAAAGTTCGCGTCCTGGAATTCGTCGACCAGCACAAAGCGTGCATTCTCGCGCTCGCGCTTCAGCAGGTCAGGATCGGACTGCAGCAGATCGTGGGCTCGCGTGATCATGTGCCCGAAGGTGCCAAGATTCTTCTCCTGCAACAAACCCTCAACCTTCGCGTAAACCGACGCGATCTCGCGGCAGCGCCCCAGAATCTCCTCATCGCTGATTTCTGCCGCTTCTTTTGACTTCGTCACGCGCGGCAACGGCAGTTCGCCCTGCTCCAGCCGGCGCACGTAATTCTCATACTGCTCGGGACCGACCAACTCATCCTGGCAGCGCCGAGTGAAGTCGATCAGATCGTCCAGGAACTTGCTCACATTGGCCGCGCGAATGAAATACTTCAGGTTCAGCTCGGCAATCCGTTTCCGCAGAAAAATCCAGAGGTCGTGGTCCAAAAGAACGCCGAACCCCCTGCCATTCCGGATCAGCAGATTGTTGCAGTAGGCGTGAAACGTATAGGTCTGAAGCCGGGAAGCATCTGTTCCCTTCAGCTCTGCTCTTACCCGCTCGCCCATTTCTTTGGCAGCGTTGTCGGTGTAAGTCAGCGCCAGAACTTCTTTCGGAAAGGCATGTCCGTCACGGACCAATTGCGCAATACGGCGGGTCAGGACGGTCGTCTTGCCCGTGCCCGCCCCAGCCACCACCAGCATGGGACCATGCACATGTTCGATGGCCGCTTGCTGGCGCTCGTCGCGATCAAGCGGGGAAGACGCACTCTTCTTCGGGGACGGCATTGGGAGGAGGATAGCAGAGAGAAGGGTGAGGATATCTGGGAGGATCTACCTATCGCAGTTCCGAAACCGCCAAAGCCACCGCTGCGATAGCCGCTGTCTCGGCCCGCAGGATTGTGTCCCCAAGCGATGCGCTGATCCAGCCTGCCTGATGGAATGCGGCCAGCTCTTCCTCAGTCCAGCCACCCTCCGGCCCTACCGCCAGAACCAGTTCGCCTTCCGAGTGACTCTTCACGGCGTCTTTGAGCGACAGACCTTTTTCGTACTCAGAAAGCACCACCCTCGTGGCTCCCGGCATGGCCGCCGCTTCTTTGAGTTTAATGGGTACCCAGACCTCAGGAGGACTCACCCGCCGGGCCTGCTCGGAAGCCTCCACAACAATGCGCTGCCAGCGTTCCGCTCGCTTCCCCGCAGCAGCGGCAAGGTGACTATCGGTTCGCCGGGCAATCACTGGAACTATCCGCGAAACCCCTAGCTCCGTGCACTTCTCAATGGCCCCTTCCATGCGATCGAACTTGAACACCGCGAGGACCAACGTAAGTTGCAGTGGAGCCACGACGGCAACCTCTTCGCCAAGCTCAAACTCTACCCGGCTATCTGTTATCGACGAGACTCTCCCCCGTCGCACCTTGTCACCGGTGGCGATATCGAACTCTTGCCCGATCCTCGCCCGCAACACGCGGATCAGGTGATCCGCATGGCCGCCTACCAACGCGGCGCGGTCCCCAGAAACTTCGTCGGCAATCCATCGGCGGCGGGTCAAGGAATTAGCTTTCGCAAGAGGAATCCTGCAAACCAGATTCTTAGAAGCAGGAATATTACAGGAAGTTTTTGAAAGGCCAAGAACCCTGAAGTTTTATTCGCCGGGAAAAGACTGTGATTCGCACTGCCAGACCAAGGTCGCGGTTCGTATCAGGGCACCGCTTCAGCGGTGCCGTTAGTGCCTATGAGATCCCGCGGCTTTAGCCGCTGCTACTGTCCACCGCATGGCCCCACCAAACGTTGCGACACTAATCAATCCCACGCTCACGCCACGCCGAGCCCCCGCTTATCCGAAAATATCTTTAACTTTCCCCAGCAACGTCCGGTCCTGGGGCTTATTCTCCACGCGCGTCATGCTGTCGAGCTCCGCCAGCAATTCGCGCTGGCGTTTAGTGAGTTTCGTCGGAGTCTGGACCCTGACCTCGACAAATAAATCGCCTTTGCCGTGTCCGTTGAGCACCGGTACGCCTTTGTTGCGGACCCGGAACGTGCTCCCCGACTGTGTCCCCTCCGGGACTTTCAACCTGTGGTCGCCCTCGAGCGTCGGCACGGCAATTTCTGTCCCTAGCGCCGCTTGTGTATACGAGATCGGAATCACGCAATGCAGGTCGTTACCCTGCCGCTCGAAGAACGGATGTTCCTTCACATGCAGGACAACATACAGATCACCCGCTGGCCCGCCAAACGCCCCGGCCTCGCCCAGTCCCGAGAAGCGTATCCGCGTGCCGTCCTCGACGCCCGCGGGAACCTTGGTGTCGACGGTCCGCTGTTTCAGCATGCGGCCTTCGCCCTTGCACTTCGGGCACGGATCGGTAATCACGCTGCCTGCGCCCTGGCATGTCGGACACGTTCGCGCAATGCTGAAAAATCCCTGCTGATATCGCACCTGCCCGCGCCCTTGGCATGACCGGCAACTCACGGGCCCTTTGCCCGCAGCCGCACCCGATCCACGGCAAGAGTCGCACAATTCGTGGCGCCGCACATTGACCTGCGTCTCCGTCCCGAAGACAGCTTCTTCGAACGTAAGCGTCAGATCCTCTCGCAGGTCTGCGCCCCGCTGCGCCCGGCTACGCCTTCGTCCCCCGCCACCGCCGCCAAAAATGTCGCCGAATCCGAAGAACTCCCCAAAGATGTCGCTGAAATCCTGGAAAACCGTGGGGTCGAAACCCGCCCCTCCGCCGCTGCTGCTCACCCCCGCATGGCCATAGCGGTCGTAGAGTGAACGCTTTTCCGTATCTGCCAGAACAGCGTAAGCCTCGGTCACCTCTTTGAATTTTTCTTCCGCATCAGGATTATTTGGATTGCGGTCGGGGTGATACTGCATCGCGAGCTTGCGATATGCGCTCTTGATCTCCTGCTCGACGGCGCTTCGCCCGACGCCAAGGACTTCGTAGTAGTCGCGTTTCCCGTTACTTGTCAGAATCGTTCTGTCCTGTCGTTACGATTTTCTTTTGATTTACCGCTTCGAATTCTGCGCCACCCTCACCATCGACGGCCGCAACAGCCGGTCCTTCAGCTTGTATCCCCGCTGCAATTCTTCCAGTACATGGTGATCTTTCACTTCGTTGGTTTCCACCATCTCAATCGCCTGGTGCACATGCGGATCAAAAGGCTCGCCCTTGGCCTGAATCGCCTTCACTCCCAGCTTCGCCAGCGCATCCTGCAACTGCTTGTAGATCAGTTCCACACCGTTGCGGAATTCGCCGCTCTGCGAAGCGGAAGACTGCAGCGCCCGCTCGAAGCTGTCAAGGATAGGCAGAAACACCTTTACCGCATCCGTCACCGCATACTCTCGAAAGTCCTGCTGCTCTTTCGCAGCGCGCTTGCGGGCATTCTCGAATTCCGCCTGCAGCCGGGCCAGTCGGTCGACAAGCGTGTCCCGTTCCGCCTTCAAGGTCTGCAGTTCGGAGGGAGCCTCGGGCTTTTTCAGCCCGCCTGCCTGCCCTTGAATATCGACCCCTCCCGGCGCTTCGACCTCATCGGTCTCGTCCGACGCCGGGAGTTCGTGCTCTGCGTCCAGTTCCTGCGGATCTGCTTCCGATTTTCCGTTCGTTCTTGCCATGGATTGCCATTCACTCTGATTCATTAAGTATTTTGTCAAACAGCCGTGCAATATAAGAAACCGCCGTAATCGTGTGCTGGTAATCCATCCGCGTCGGCCCAATCACTGCCAGCGATCCCATCACCTCATGCCCCACGCGCGCAGGCGCTCCGATCAGCACGAAGTTGCTCATCGACGGCAACTGCTCATCCAGCCCAATGACCACCCTTACCGCCTCCTGCTTGACGTCGAGGTAGGCGCCCAGCAGTTCAACGATCTTCTCTTTTTCCTCGAGGGTTTTGAGCATTTCCTGCAGCCGCGTCCGATCCTGTTCACCGCTCAACAGGTTGGCCGCGCCTTCGACGAACACCGCCTGGGAGGTCTGTTCCGTCGCCAGCGCGCCCTGTTTGTAGAGCTGCTCGATCGACTGCATCAGCCGGTCGTATTCGCTGCGCTCCTCTTCGATGCGACGCGCAAGTTCTCCGCGCACATCTTCCATAATCCAGCCGCGAAAGTTCTCGTTGATGTAGCGAGCCGCCAGATCAAGATCTGCCTGCGACAGGTCCAGCCGCAAAATCCGGTCTCGCACCAAACCCGATTTCGTCACCAATACGGCAAGAACCTTCTGGTCGCCCAGCCGCGAGAAATAGACATGTTCCAGCGCGTTCTTCGGGCCACCCATCGCCACCGCAACACCCACGTTGCGCGAAATCAAAGACAGCACATGCGACGTGCGCTCCATGAATTCCTGCACATCTGAGATGCCGGACAGCGACCCTTCGATAATGTTCTGGTCGTCGTGCGAAAGCCGCGCGCTCCCCGTAATCTGCTCGACGTAATACCGGTAAGCCTCGGTGGTCGGTACCCTTCCTGCCGAGGTGTGGGGTTGCTCCAGGAAACCAGCATCCACCAGGTCGGCCATCACGTTGCGGATCGTCGCCGGACTCAGGCCTTCCCGGCTTCCGCGCGCTAAAGTGCGCGACCCCACCGGTTCGCCCGTGGCGATGAACGTCTCCACGATTGCGGTGAGGATTTCGCGCTCCCGATGGCCACTTGGTCCGGTGCCGGGCATAAACACTAACCTTGTATCATGTTAGGCGGAAGACAGTCGGGTTGGCCGTGTGTCTCTTCAGGTACGGCTTCACTAACTATGTTTAGATGCAGAAGCTTAGCCCTAAGATTCGCCCTGCGCCCTTCACTTGGATTCTAGGAATCGCCGCCTGCGGTGTCAAGAACGCAAGAATGGAAGATTGGTCCAGATTGATGATTGTCATCCTGAGCAAGCGTTCTCTGCGCAGCGAAAGCCTGCCCTGAGCGACACGAGCGAGTGCGAGGGGAGTCGAACGGGGACCCGGGCGAGCCGCGCGAAGCGTCGCGCTCTTTGCGACGCAAGAAGCGCGCGCCTGGCTCACATCCCTTTCAAACCACACCCCTATGGTGAAGTGTAAAGAGCACTTGTCACTGTCGGTCCAGACACGCCGTCACTGAATCTGAATGACGCTCTCTGGTGCGCTTGCCTTGATTTCTTCCACGCGCGCCATCACCTTGTGCGTGAATGCGTAGAGCGACTTCGCGTGAGGCGAGTCTTCTCCCTCCAAGACCGCAGGCTTCCCCGTGTCCCCTGCCCGGCGCAATTCCGGATCAAGCTCAATGCTGCCCAGGAAGGCCACATTGAAATCCTTCGCCGTTTTCTCCGCTCCCCCGCGGGAAAAAATATCGATCTCATGATTGCAGTGCGGGCATACGAAATAGCTCATGTTCTCGACTACGCCCACCAGGTCAACCTTCATCTGCCGGAACATCTCGATTGCCTTGCGCGCGTCCTGCAGGGAAACGTCCGATGGAGTCGATACCACCACCGCGCCCGTCAACGGCACAGTTTGAATGAGGGATAGCGCCACATCGCCCGTTCCCGGCGGCAGATCAACCACCAGGTAATCGAGCTGGCCCCACTCAACGGAGCCCAGAAACTGCCGGACGATCTGATGCAGCATCGGCCCCCGCCAGATGATCGGCTTGTCTCCCGGATTGAGAAATCCCACCGAGATCACTTTCAGCCCGAACACCTCGATCGGCTCAATGCGATTGTCGGCTCCAGCTCTTGGCTGCTGATTCGTCCCCAGCATGAGCGGCACATTCGGCCCATACACGTCGGCATCGAGCAGCCCCACCTTGTGCCCCAGCTTCGCCAGTGCGACTGCAAGATTGACGGCAAGCGTGGTCTTCCCCACGCCGCCTTTGCCCGAACCGACCGCGATGATCGCGCCGACTCCTGCCAGGGGTTGGGGAGCTGGTGGCTGTTGCCCGTGCATGTGGGAACCGTGAGAACCCAAGGGATCACCTTCCAGACCGGCCGTTGAGGAGGGCCGAAACTCTCATTATACAAGGACGTCACAGGGTGATGTGACGCCGAGGGGCCGGGCAATGGTGCAGTTGGATTCTACCGATCTACCTCTTGATCGTCGTCATCCCGAGCGGAGCGCTCTTCGTCGTGGAGCGAGAGCCTGCCCTGAGCGATACGAGCGTATGCGAGGGGAGTCGAATGGGGACCCGGCGTGGATCATCACGGAGGTTTGATCTCCACCCGACTCGGCAACCATTACGGCACTCGCCAGCGTTCACACCGCTAAATATCCCCCATCCACCACCATCGCCGCTCCCGTCACCCAGGACGACTCTTCACTGGCCAGATAAACCGCCATCCCCGCGATATCCTCGGGCTTCCCCAGTCGCCCGATCGGATGCACGGCCGTGCGCTCGCGCCGCACTTCATCTGGATCGGCCGCATTTTTGAGCACGGCGGCGGTCAAATCGGTCTCGACAAACGACGGACATATCGCGTTCACCCGAATCTTTTCCGGGCCGTGATCAATCGCCATACCCTTCGTCAGCAAAACCACCGCGCCCTTTGATGCGGCATAGCAAGCTCGGTTCCGCGCCGCATTAATCCCCAGCACCGACGCCACGTTGACGATCGACCCGCCCCCGGCCTTGCGCAACTCCGGCAGCACCGCACGTGAAAGGAGCCACAGGCCCCGCACGTTGATGTTAAAGGTCTGGTCCCACTGATCTTCTGTGATCCGTTCTGCCGTCCCGATGTGCAGTACGCCGGCGTTATTCACCAGAACGTTCAGACCGCCAAATCGCTTGACCGTCTCCTCTACAGCTCGCTCGATATCTTGCTTCTTGGAAACGTCCGCAGCCATCACGAGAGGGGAGCCGCCCATCTCGCGCGCTACGCTCTCGATGTGATCCTTCCTCCGCCCGACCAATGTGAGGTTTGCGCCTTCCTGCGCGAAGGCAAGCGCGATGGCGCGCCCAATACCCGTTCCGGCGCCCGTAATGATGGCAATTTTCCCGCTAAGTCGAGATCCCATGGTTGCGGGTAGTCTAGACGAAGTGGGCTTCTCACAGGGCACGCCTTACAGGAATCGCCACACTTTCGTATATCCTTACCGTTTGTCATCCCGAGCGGAGCGTGAAGTTTACGAAGTAACTCCGCGCGCAGTCGAGGGACCTGCTTCTTATTCTTCTGGGTGCTTAAACGATGTCGTTGTGGATGCTCCAACGGATACCTTGAGGACCACGAGTTAGGAAGCGCGCGCCTACGAGACCCGGAAGGGAAAGTACGGCTGCCACGGTGGGAGGGCACAGCTTTAGCAATGCCGCTAGAGATCAGGAGAGATGGGGCTTTAGCTCCGAGGAGAACCAGGGGCCGCATGTCTCTCGCATTCTGCGAGACCTGCGACTTGACGTGTGTAGGTTCGTATCAGGGCACGCCTTCAGGCGTGCCGCCCAAGAAGAACCTGATCGGGAAAGTACGGCCGCCACAGTGTGGGAGGGCACAGCTTTAGCTGTGCCGCCAGAGATCAGGAGAGATGGGGCTTCAGCCCCCGAGGAGAACCAGGGGATAGCATGTCTGCGAGACGTGCGACTTGACGTGTGTAGGTTCGTATCAGGGCACGCCTTCAGGCGCCGCGCCTAAGAAGAACCTGATCGGGAAAGTACGGCCGCCACAGTGTGGGAGGGCACAGCTTTAGCTGTACCGCCAGAGATCAGGAGAGATGGGGCTTCAGCCCCCGAGGAAAACCAGGAGTGCCCCATCTCTAGCGCTTTTGCGAGGTGGACTTGACGTGTCTAGGTTCGTATCAGGGCACGCCTTCAGGCGTGCCGCCTCGAGCCAATAAAGACGAGGGCTTTAGCCCCCGAGGAGCCACATTCTAATCTTTCGCGAGAGAACTTGGCTGCCTCAGTACCCTCCACCCTCCAGCTTCACCTTGCCCCGGAACATGCGGTAGATAAACACAAAATAGCCGATCGCCAGAACCATCCCTATGCTCCACCAGACCAGGCCCACACTCAACCCATGATGGCCGGCTGCTGCGTTATTGATCGTAAGGCTATACGCCGGGTCGGTGCTCGCCGGCAGCACCATCGGATACAGCGCGAACACGGCTCCCACCAGCATCCCGGCAATGTAAACACCCGAAGCCAGGAACGCGAGTTTCTCTTTCTCCGTACGTTCCGCCCAGAGCATGACGATCAGGCTGGCCAGCACGACGATGGGCACCAGGAATCCCGCCGGATACGACCGGTAGTTGTCCATCACCCGTGGCCGCACAAAGTAGGTTGCCACCAGGCTCACAAAGGTCAGAACAAGCTGCAGCGGCCACACCACCACCGCCACGCGTCGTGCCCGCCGGTTCACTTCCCCTTCCGACTTCAATGCGACGTAAAGAGCTCCGTGCGCGCTCAAGGTGACCAATGCCACCACACCCGCCATCACCGTATACCAGTCGAGAATCCCCGGATGCGGTCCCACCCGGAAATCAGTCCACAGCGCTTCGAAGAAATAGCCGTCCGGCCCCAGCGGCACACCCCGAATCACGTTGCCCAAAGCCGCGCCAAGAAAAATTGCGAGCAGGGCACTTGAACCGCAAAAAACAAAATCGAAGAAGGTCTGCCAGACGGGATTTTCCATGTGCGCGCGAAACTCAATCCCGATGGCCCGCAACATGAGAAGCCACAAAACCATCATCAGCGGCAGATAGAATCCGCTGAAGCTCGACGCATAAAGCTGTGGGAAGGCAAAGTAGAGCGTGCCGCCCGCCGCCAGCAGCCACACCTCATTGCCATCCCATACCGGCCCGATCGTACGCAGCACCGTTCGTCGTTCCAGACTATTTTTCGCCACCAGCAGGTATATCGCTCCGGCACCGATGTCGAAACCGTCCATCACGACATAGGCAGCGATCATCAACGCGACGATAATGAACCACAATGTTTCCATGAGTCCGTCCTACCCGCGCTGCTCAGCCCGCATGTGAACTTGCGATCTCCGCTCCGGGACCGTGCTCAATCTCCCGCCGCACCAGAAACAGGAATAAGATTCCCAGCACCAGGTATATCCCCATGAAGCCCAGCAGCGTGAACATCCCATTCCCCGGCGACACTGTCTTTGAGTAGCCATCCGCCGTGCGGAACAAACCATAGACCAGCCAGGGCTGTCGTCCTAGTTCTGCAGTCATCCAACCTGCCGTGTTCGCGATATACGGAAACGGCAGGCTCAGCAGCAACACCCAAAGCATCCATCGCGCGTCGAACAGCTTTCCACGCCACAGCAGGAAAACTGACACCACCATGATCGCGATGAAGACTGTGCCAAGCCCCACCATGATGTGATAGCTGAAGTACAGCAACGGAATGTTCTGGGGCCACTGATCCTGTGGAAACGCATCCAGACCTCGCACCTCAGCCTTCCATCGGCGATACGTCAGGAAGCTGAGCATCTCTGGCACAAGAATCGGGTTGTCGATTTTTCGCTCATCTACGTTGGGCTGTCCGATGATGACGAGCGGCGCTCCCGGCACGCTGGTAAACAAGGACTCCATCGCCGCCAGCGTCACCGGCTGATGCAGAGCCACCAGCCGCCCCTGTCCGTCACCCGTGGGAAACAGTTGCAAGACACTGAAGATGCACCCTGCCACCACGCCGGTCCGCACAAAAATCCGGCCGCACTCTGCGTGCTTGCCCCACAGCAAATAGAAGGCGCCTACCGAAGCCATCACAAACGCGCCCGTAATCGCTGCGCCGCTCATGTTATGGGCATACTGCCACCACGCCCACGGATTCAACACCAGCTCCCAGAAGCTTGAAAGCTGCAGTGACCCGTCCGCCGCTTTCGCATAGCCGACCGGATGTTGCATCCAGGCATCGGTCGCGATGATGAAATAGCCTGACAACCATGACCCCAGAAACACCGCGACCGCCGACCACCAGTGCGCGCGCGGGCTTAGCCGCTTCTCGCCGTACAGAAACAAACCTAAGAAAGCTGACTCCAGAAAGAAAGCGAACACGCCTTCCATGGCGAGAGTCTGTCCAATCACTCCTCCCGCAAACCGCGAGAAATGCGACCAGTTGGTGCCGAACTGAAATTCCATGGGAATTCCGGTTACCACGCCCAGCACGAAATTAATACCGAAAATGCGTGCCCAGAACCGGGCGGCATCGTTGTAGATTTCGTTCTTCGTCCGCAGAGCCAGGGTCTTCAGCACCACGATCAGCGGCGCCAGCCCCATCGTGAGTTGCGGGAATAAATAGTGGAAGGTGACAGTGAACGCAAAATGCAGGCGATGAACGAGAAGTGCACTATCCATGCTGCTGTCTTTCAGTAAGTGATTGAAAGCCGCATCATATTGGTCCGCCCGCCGGCGACGATGTGACGCACATCACACTTCAACCAGTGTTATGATGACGCCGTTCCGCCTCCGAGCGCCTGATTTCGCGCCTCCGCCCAGCATCTTCGTAGCGCCGGCGCTCTTCGTCCGTCTCCGGAATGACGGCCGGCACAGGCAACCGGTTGCCCTGCCGGTCCACGGCAACGAACGTCATGTGGGCGGAACTGACATGCTTTCGGCTGACCTCAATGTAGTTCTCTACCCATACTTTCACGCCCACTTCCATCGAGCTGCGAAACACCCGGTTCACCGAAGACCGCAGAATCACCAGATCGCCCACTCGCACCGGAATGAGAAAATCCAGGTGATCAATCGACGCCGTCACCACGTAATTTCGCGAGTGACGATGCGCGGCCAACGCACCTGCCAGGTCGATCCAGTGCATTAACCGGCCGCCGAGGAGAGCCCCCAGCGGATTCGCATCGTTCGGCAGAACAATCTCCGCCATCTCTGATTGCGAGTCGCGCACCGGACGCGGAGTCAGCAACGTATCACAGTCGTTCATAGGCTTCAGTTGGAGGAAGAATCGCCGGCCCGTCTCTTCGCAAGGTATGACTCGAGATGGCATTCCGCCATCTTCTGCAGGCAGCGATCGGGATGAGTTGTGATCCAGCACTTGCCCGCCGCATCGTACTCCAGTATCCCATGCTGCCCGGGATGGTGCTCGCGCTCCAGGGTGTACCAGATTTTGATGCGATCTTTGCTGTCGTTCGCCACCGAGAAACGCACAGCGTCCGCCTCCCGCCGCGACGGAAGATACGGACACGCAGCCGCGTAGCCGAGATTGCAGAACTCGTTGAGCTGTTGACTATCGGGGGTGAGCGTCTCGTCTTCACGAGCAGTGCAGACGCCCTTCCACGCTCCGCCCAAAGGCAGTCGCTCCGGATGCGCCCACGAACTCTCGTGCGATCTCTCGGTCGGCATGAAGAAAGGACAAGGCATCGACACTCTACCCCAGGAGACTGGTTTCTTGTGGACTGGCTATTTTACTTACGGAATCCTGAAGTCGCCACTCAGACAGCCATCAGCCCCTGACTTAGGCTTTCGTGACAACTACCGGCCGTCTAGTAGCATCCTGATTTGTGCAAATCATCACTGGAACTGTCATCTTGAGCGGAGCGGCAGAATGCGCTTGCGCGTTCTGCCGTGCAGTCGAAAGACCCCATGTCTGCCGATCTTCTTCGACGGCGTCTAGAGGAATTTGTACCACTCGGCTTCCTATGGCACCGTTGACTAGGGCATGGTTTCGGGCTGCCTACCGGGTCGTATCAGGGCATCGCTTTAGCGATGCCGCAAGCTCCGCCAGCCCGGCGCTCTGTTTGTCATTCCGAGCCGCCCGCAACCGCGCTTGCGCGGCGAGGGCGCGCGAGGAATCTGCAGCCTCAGTCGCCGCCAATCCCAATCTCGAACAATGGCTTATATAATCGAGGCCGAGGACCGACCGCAACCTATGGACCGGATCGCCATGTTGACCGAAATTCTTTCCCAGAATCCCGATGACGCCTTTGCCCGTTACGGCCTGGCCATGGAGTACTCGAAGAGTGGCGACATCGCGCAATCGATGGAGGAGTTCAGCAAACTGCTTGCCTCCCACCCGGAATACACCGCCGGCTACTTCATGGCAGCCCAAACCCTGGCCCGCGCCGAGCGTATCGACGATGCGAAGAAGATGCTCACAGACGGCATCGCCTCCGCCCGCCGCACCGGCAACTCCCACGCTCAATCCGAAATGGAAGCCATGCTGGCAGAGTTGGGATAGGAGCACCGCGGTTTCATCTGCACGATCAGAATTTCTCTGAAGGCCTACCTCAAGGTCGGTGCACCAGCTTGACCATCCCCTTCTCCACCAATCTTGGAAACAACTGGTACAGCTTGATCATCGGGTGCATCGTCCACGGCACAACCACTTCCCTCTTCTGCTTTCGATATCCCTGCAGCGTCGCCCGCGCCACGCGCTCCGCACTGATACCACGCTGGGTAGACGGTCGCACGTTCTTCACTTCTCTCCCCTTGATCGCATTCGCAGAAAAATCTGTCCTCACGTATCCCGGACAAACCGTCAGCACATGAATTCCCGTTCCAGCCAGCTCCACGCCCGCCGCCTTCCCGATCGCGTTCATGGCAAACTTGGTCGCCGAATACGCCCCGCTGAACGGGATCGGAATATGCCCGGCCACACTGGAGATGTTAATGATCGTTCCACCGCCCTGCTGCCTCATCACCGGCACGACCGCCTGCATCGCCGCCACAGTTCCAAAGAAGTTCGTGTCGAACATGTCGTGGAAAGCTGCCTGGTCCATCTGCGCCACCGAGTCGCGCAACCCATGCCCCGCATTGTTGACCCATACATCGATGCGGCTGTAATGATGCAGAGTCAAACTGATCACGCGGTCGATCTCTTCCCGGTTTCGCACATCGCACGACAGCGCCAGTGTTCGATCAGTCTGGCCCACCCGTCCGCGAGCCGCCTCCGCCCTGCCCGCATCGCGTGACAGCAGTACAACCTTCGCACCCTGATTGGCGAAAACTTTGGCAATCGCCTCTCCAATACCCATCGAAGCGCCCGTGACTACCGCGACTTTCTCGGCAAGTTCCATGTCGAGCTTTTATTCTTCCCGTCCATAAGAAGTCAAGCCATGGCGTACAATCGAGCCAATTCCGCTCGCGCTGCTGCCGCGTGCGTAGCCCGGAGGCTGCTTGAGTTCCCTTCTCCCTCTGTTTCCCTTGGACCTAGTGCTCTTCCCCGGCACACCCATGCCGTTGCACATCTTTGAGCCGCGCTACAAGGAAATGATTGCTGAGTGCCTATCGGAGAAATCTCCCTTCGGGATCGTCCGCGCTCAGGACAGCGGCGTCGCTGAGATTGGGTGCACGGCAGAGATCGTGGCGGTCACCAAGGAATACGAAGATGGGCGGATGGATATCGTCGCCGAGGGCCGCCAGCGTTTTGAAGTGATGGAACTCAACCAGGAGCGAAATTTCCTTCGCGCTTCTGTGCTCTTGTTTGAAGACGAAGCCGAAAAGCCCACCGCCGAGGAACTGGCTCACGCCCTGAAGCTGCACGGCGAAATACTAGCGCTGGCCGGGGCACAGCAGGATCTCTCCCAGACCCCGGAAGCGGCGGTTTCTTTTCATCTTGCCGGTTCGTTACCACTCGACCTGGACTTCAAACAGAATCTTCTGGCTATGCGATCGGAAGCCAAGCGCCTTCAGTCCCTCACCACCTATTTCGAAGCCATTCTCCCCAAATTGCGCCGTGCCATCCAGGTCCGTCAAAAGGCAGGCGGCAACGGCCACGCGCAATAAGCGGCCTCCGATCAGGCCGTCATCCTGAGCGTAGCCGTTCTACAGGCGGAGCGCAGGATCTGGCGCGCATCTCCACCGCATCAGCGACGCCAACTTTCACCAAACGAATTTTTTCCTCCCACAGCCCCGCAACACCACCAGCGTATAATCGGATTCAACGCCGTTGAGTGTGGGGGTTTTCCTTCATGAGTCTTCCTCGGACGCTGGGCGAGCTTCGCCGCAGCCCTTTCTCTCAGGAACGTCTACGCAGCCGCCGCGTCAAAGACGAACTGCGCGATAATCTGGTTGCCAGGCTCGGCCAGGACGGGCCAATTTTTTCCGGCATCGTCGGTTACGACGACACCGTTGTGCCTCAAATCGTAAATGCCATTCTTTCGCGTCATAACTTCATTCTGCTCGGACTGCGTGGTCAGGCCAAAAGTCGCATCCTGCGCGCCCTCACCACGCTACTCGACCCGCAAACGCCCTACATTGCCGGTTGCGAAATTCATGACAATCCCTACGCCCCGATTTGCCGCCGCTGCCGTGAACTGGTCGCCAAAGAGGCTGACTCCACTCCCATCGGCTATCTCACACCCGATGAGCGCTACGTCGAAAAGCTCGCCACGCCCGATGTAACCATCGCCGACCTCATCGGCGATATCGATCCCATCAAGGCTGCTCGCGGCGGTCACGAACTCTCAAGCGAAATGACCGTGCATTACGGCCTTCTGCCTCGCGCCAATCGCGGACTCTTCGCCATCAACGAACTCCCCGACCTCGCCGGGAAAATTCAGGTCGGCCTCTTCAACATCATGCAGGAAGGCGACGTTCAGATTAAGGGCTACCCCATCCGCCTGCCCCTCGATGTTGCCCTCGTTTTCAGTGCCAATCCCGAGGACTACACCGCCCGCGGCAAGATCATCACGCCGCTCAAAGACCGCATCGGCTCCGAGATTCGCACTCACTATCCCGCCAGCGTGGAAGAAGGCATCGCCATAACTTCTCAGGAGGCCTGGACGCAGCGCAACGGTAACAAGCTCCACGTGCCCAAGTACGTCCAGGAAGTGATCGAGCGCATCGCTTTCGTAGCCCGTGAAGACAAGAAAGTGGACAAGCGCTCCGGCGTCAGTCAACGCCTTCCCATTTCCGTCATGGAAAACGTGATTTCCAACGCCGAGCGCCGTGCCATCCGCAATCACGAGAAGATCGTTGTTCCTCGTATCGGCGACGTTTACGCCGCCATGCCTTCCATCACCGGCAAGCTCGAACTCGAATACGAAGGCGAGATGAAAGGCGCCGACAACGTTGGCCGTGAACTGATTCGCACCGCGATCGCCAAGACCTTCGACGAATATCTCACCGGAGTCAATCTGCAGCAGGTGGTGCAGTGGTTCGATCTGGGTGGCGAAATTCAGCTTACCGATTCCGCCGCAGCCAAGGATGTCCTTGAATCGCTGCGCGGCATCCAGGGGCTGACGGACAAGCTGGGTAAAGTGGGGGCGGGGCCTCAGGACCCGATTGAAATGCAGGTGTCTGCCGCGGAATTTATCCTCGAAGGCTTGCACGCTCACAAGCGCATCGGCCGCAACGAAGAGAGAGTCTTCACCGCGGGCGAGAAGCAACCTAAGCGGACCGAGCCGGGCTTCAATCGTGAGGAGCCGCCGATTCGCCCGCGCCGTACTTTTAACTAGTTTCGCTGTGGTCAAGTTCTCGATTCTTAGTGAGCCGCACCACGCGTTGCCGCGAAAGCATCGGGTTGTATCAGGGCATGCCTTCAGGCATGCCGTAACGGACCATGCGCGAAGACGCCTTTAGGCGCTGGAACCGAAAGCTGACGGCTGAGAGCTGAAAGCTACTTATGAAACGCATCCGCTACAGCAAGTACGTCCCCGACCCTGCCGGCGAAATGAGCATGGAGGACCTGCTCAGCGCGCTCTCCGACTACCTGCTGCAGAGCGGTTTCCAGGACTACATGCTCTACGACCCGCCCGAAGGCGAGCAGACCCTCGACGATCTGCGCCGCGCCATCGAGCACGCGCTCATGAACAGCGACCTCCTCGACGAGAAAATGCGCGAGCGCCTGCACGAGATGCAGGTAAACGGCTCTCTTGACGAGCTCATCGAACAACTCATCGAGCGCATGCAGCAGGAAGATTACATCTCCATCGACGAGCCCCACGATCCCTCGCGTCAATCCAGCATCGGCGGCCAGGCCGGCGAAGCCCAGCAGGCAAAATTCGAAATCACCGACAAGAGTCTGGACTTTCTCGGCTTCAAATCATTGCGCGACCTTCTCGGCTCCCTCGGTAAATCCAGCTTCGGACGCCACGACACGCGCGACCTCGCCACCGGCATCGAGGCCAGCGGAGCCTCCAAGACTTACGAATTCGGTGACACCCTGAATCTCGACATCACCGCTACTCTCTCCTCCGCCATCCAGCGCGAAGGCTTAAGCCTGCCGCTCAACATTGAATATTCGGATCTGAAAGTTCATCAGTGCGAGTACCAGTCTTCCTGCGCGACTGTCCTCATGCTCGACTGCTCGCACTCGATGATTCTTTACGGTGAAGACCGTTTTACCCCCGCGAAGAAAGTAGCCATGGCGTTGTCTCAGCTGATTCGCACCCAATACCCAGGCGATTCACTCTCGCTGATTCTTTTCCACGACTCCGCTGAGGAAGTGCCGCTCTCACAACTCGCGCGTGTTAAGGTCGGCCCTTATTACACAAACACAAGGGAAGGCTTGCGGCTGGCACAGCGAATCTTGCAGCGCCAGCGCAAGGACATGAAGCAGATCGTCATGATCACCGACGGCAAACCTTCGGCGCTCACGCTCGAGGATGGCCGCATCTACAAAAATGCGTTCGGCCTCGATCCGCTCGTCGTCAGTCAGACTCTGGAAGAGGTTTCGAAGTGCAAGCGCGCCGGCGTGCTGATTAACACGTTTATGTTGGCGTCAGATTACGGCCTGGTCCAGTTCGTGCAGAAAGTTACGGAGATGTGCCGCGGCAAGGCCTACTTCACCACTCCCTACACCCTTGGCCAGTATTTGCTGATGGACTACATGTCCCGCAAGACGAAGACGATCCACTAAGCGACAAACCAAACTCAACTCTTGTCGGGTTTCCTGCGTACTCGGTACTGGGTACTAGCTACTCGCTACTAGCTCCCCCACCGCCCGATACGCCTGATCAATCGCCGCATCCGTGTACGCGTACGCGCCCGCGTCGGAATTCGCGATGGCAATCCTTCCAAACGGCTTCCGTGCCACCTCGCACGGCTTCTCTCCGCCCTCGAGCACGAACTTGTCCCACAGAGAGCTGTACTCGTAGGCATAGCCGTGCGGCCAGCGGTTCGCGGTGATGGCCACAATGTCGCGCGCCGGATCGAACCCACCCGGCCCGAGGATTCGCCCAAGTTGCTCACGCGTGTTCCGCTCCAGAGTCTCGTACGACGTGCTGAACAGCTCCGCTCGCCCAGCGCGATACTGGCGCCGAATAGGAAGCCCCGCGCGGCAGGGTGTGCGCATCATGTGCACCACGATCGGTTCATCGGGTTTACGCGCGAACTTGTAATCGCCCAGGCTGACGGGCACGTCCAGGTTGAGATGGGAGTAGTAACACCCCGGTGCGTAAATCCAGCTGGCACCCACTTTTTGAAACGATGTCCAGTTCCGGATGGCCACATTCGTATACAGCAAAGGAACCTTTTCCGCTGCCGCCAGTGCTTCCTTCTGTTTGTCCGGCAGTTCATCGCACAGGAACGGTATCATCACATGCCAGCACGCAAGAACGCAGTGTCCTGCGTGGACCGTGTATGCCTTTCCCCCACGCCCGTATGTGATCTCGACCTCTTTAGCTGTCGCCGGATCGCCAGAGTGCTTTACGCGAACCACCGTGCTCTGCAGCCGAATACGGACGGGAGACGAAGCATCATCAAGCCGTCCGTAGTTGGCTCGCGCAGTGACTACGTCGACAGCGGAACTCCCCGCTATCGCTGCCGGAATCAACTTACGCACCAGAAGCCGCGCGATCGTCGCATTGCCGTCGGGAAAATGAAAGAAATATCGCTCCGCCTCTTCGCTGCCCGCCAAGGGCTCAAGGTTCATTCCCTGAAAACCGCCGTAGCCTGCCTGCCACGCGTCGTGAGCAGCAACCGCCTCAGGGCCAGCGGCGAAGAGCGGGTGTGGCATCTGCTGGAGGAGGCGCATGACCTCATCGCCCACTTTCACCATCTCGGTCAGGAATTGTGCATAGCTGATACGCGCGAGCCGTGCCTTCTTCTCGCTATCGGAGAGACCGGGCAGGTAGTCCTTCTTCTCCTCATGCAGCCGCTGAAAGTCTCGCTTGCCCTCAGCTGATAGTGGCGCCTCGGCGAGAAACTTCTTCCACGCTTCGGGACCGGCCTGCAAGTCTCGCGATTCGATACCTGGGTGCGGAGCCGGGTTGATCACCAGTTTGTCGCTACCGTAAGTCGCCTTATCAAAGAATATCGACGGATAAAGCCCCTGGGAGTGATAAAGATTCTCCGAAGCGTAGCGCGAAAAAGAAGAAACCTCGATTCCGAGTTCTTGAATCAGCCCCTTTGCAACTTCACTGTAAGGGAGAGGACTTTCAATCGAGTACGTCCCGCCGAAGCACTGCAGGGTGCGGTCGCCAACTCGAAACTCGTTTCGCTTCGCATGCCCGCCAAAGTCATCGTGATTATCTAGGATCAGAATCCGTGCCTTGCTGCCCGCCGCCTTGCGATAATAGTGCGCCGCCGCCAGGCCGCTGATTCCGCCACCCACAATCACCAGGTCATACTTCTCGCCCGTATCAACCGGCTTGCCAGCTCCGTCCCAAAAGTTTCCATCGCGCACGCTGTGCGCCACTTCGAACGAGCCGGGATGGCTGCCCCGCAGCCCCGTCAATGCCGGTGGATAGTAACCCGGAGAGTCTTGCGGAAGATCTTCCCCCTGCCACCCTAAGAGTTCTGGCGGCAAAGCTGCCGCACCCACCGCAATCGCGACTCCGTTGAGGAAGTCGCGGCGCGTGACCTTGCGATGCATCCCGAGCTCTCGGTCTCTTGGGTCGATCACAATTCCCTCACGCGCGGGAGTGTACCACGCAGTTCTATCCTCCCGCCTTCACCGCCGCTTCTGCCGCTTGGAATCCGATCTTGCTGTGTGTCCCGTCGCAGAACGGTTTGTTCACCGACGCTCCACACCGGCAAAGAGAAAACGCCGGTTTGCCCGTCAAGTCGTATTTGTTGCCGTTGATATCTACCATCTCGATCGTGCCCTCCGGATCTTCAACGCGGTAAGGGCCATTGGGACGAACCGTGATCTTGACTTGTGCCATTGCATCCTCCGTTATGAATTATCTCAGCTTAGGGAGGATTCGGGTTCGCCGCAGTTCGAAATGTAGCGGCAGACAAGTCTAGTCACGTAGGGGCGGACGCCCTCGTCCGCCAACCAAGCAAGTCGGCGACGTACTCGCTCAATCAGGCAGGAAAGAAATTGAACCCGCTACGCCGCAGCTGACCGCTTCGCCAATAACCCGCGATACAGCTCCAGGTACTCATCCGTCATGCGCTTGCCGGTGAATCGCTCGCGCGCCCGCTTGTACGCAAGGCTGCCATAGCTGCGGCAAAGGTCGCGGTCTCCGCCAAGCTTGCGAATCGCTTCTGCCAGGCTGCCGGCATCGTTGGCGCGGAAATAGACGGCGGCATCGCCCCACACCTCGCGCAGGCTCGGAATATCATTCGCCACGATCGCGCAACGGGAAAGCGCTGCCTCCAGCGCCGGCATACCAAAGGGCTCGTACCTCGCAGTCGCCGCGTAGATCGACGACCGGCTATACAGCATGCGCAATTGCGCCTCGGTCTGCGGACCCCGGAAGGCCACATTCATCTGGTCCTTTGCCACCTTCACATCCGCCCGAATCGGAATACGCGGCACGTGCACCGCCGGATCGCTGCCCACAATGCACACCGGTAGAGAATGCTCGCGCTGCGTCAGCAGAAATACCTGCTTCCCCGCATCCCACAAGCGCCCCACCGTCATTACCGAATCTTCCTTGTTCACGTAGGGATTGAAAAAAATTGGATTTCGCCCGTTGTAGATCACACAATCGCGTGCGGGCCTGGAGTAGCTGTGCTTCAAGGCATTCAACATCCACGCGGAAGGCGCGACCACCACGTCCGCGCCCGAAATCCCACGATTCACGGTGTCGCGATACCAGCGCAGCCACTTGGTTTCGTGCGGCTCGCGGCCATGCACCGCCATCCACCAGGTAATCATGTCGCTGTGCGCGACCACCACGCGCGGAATCTTCACCGCAAGATTCCCGTAGCAAAACTGTCCTAGGTGCAGCAAATCCGGCTTCAGCTCGCGCACCAGACTTTCCAGGTAGCTCGCCGAATCTTCCAGATCCTCCTGCCCCTCCTGCATCCATTCCAGCCGGAATGCCGTGGGCCGGTAGTCGAGCCCATCCAGGCTCTCCATCCACGCCGTCTGATCCGGCAACGGAATCTGGCCAAAGCTGACCAGCGTGACGCGAACCCCCTGGCTGACCAGCCCGGTCACCAGTTCCCGCGTGTATGTCCATATGCCAGTGATGGTGTCAGACGTGACCAGAACGTGCACTGAGCCCTCGGGGTGAGCGGTCGGGGAGTGAGCCGGAAGCAAACCGAGACCATCCGGCGATCTAGTCATTCTAATTGGGAGCGCCAGGAGAGACTAAGAGAAATTCTCCGACGGGATCCGGTCAGACGCAAGCGACTGCGCCTTCCGGTGCAAGAAGTTGCACACGGAGCCTACCCTGCGATTGGTTCGCAGGGGAGCGCCGCACGCCGGCAAGCTCCACACGGCCTGATCGAACCATCCAGCCATCCATCGAATCAGCGAAGCCCGTTTCCGTTTGTCAGCCTCAACCCCCGGTCGCCGAGCTCAACTTTACACGCAGGTCCTGGGCTAACTGCTGCACGGCTTGAAGCTTCCGCGCTGCGTTGGGCGGGAGATCAGGAGTTTCGAGCGCCATTTCGCATGAGAGTAGCAGCGCTGTCACCGATCCCTTGACTTCGCTGTACAGTGAGCGCGCCGCCGATTCCCGGGCGATTCGCTCTTCGCGTCGCCTTCGGTGGAGAGCCGCCCTCACTTCACGGACTACCCGTTCCACGCCACTGATCGCGAAGTTCACCTGGACGGGAACCGCAGATCCGATGTGTTGCAGAACGGTTTCGCTCTCCTCGGGTTCGGCCTCCATCAGCGACTGATCGATGACTACAATTGAATACTCCCCGGAACGCAATCGCACGATGGCTTGCCGCAGACCGTCGACTACATCGATGGCTTCCGAGATGGCCTCTTCAATCGCCTTCCCACATTGCTGGACGCTTGCATACGGTGTAATAAGCAGGATCATGGTAGTTTCATTTGCAACTCAGCCACCATAACTCAACTGCTTACAATTGCGGCAGTTAACCCGTCCACCTCTCCTCATCCACTTCCCGTAGTGGGAATCGGCAACCTGTTTCGGCTACGCTTCCGCGCCGTACTCCTTCAGCTTGCGATAGAGCGTTGTCTTCCCGATCCCCAGCAGCCGTGCCGCCAGCAATTTGTCCCCGTTGAGCTGCACGATGGTGTTCAGAATCGTCTGCTTCTCAAGATCCGCCAGCGGCACAATCTTCGACTGGGACGCGTTTTCACCCGGCACGTCCACCGGCGCACTGTGTATGGTCGTGGGAAGGTCGCGCACGTGGATCAGCGGGGCCGTCGTGATGGCGCATGCCCGTTCCAGGCAGTTCTCCAGCTCGCGCACATTGCCCGGCCAGTCGTAGGCCAGCATGGCCTTCAGGGCCTCGTCATCTAGCGTGCGAGGTTGGCCCGAGTCCCGTGACAGCTTCTCCAGGAAATGCCCCACCAGCAGCGGAATGTCCTGACGCCGCTCGCGCAGCGGAGGAATCCGCAGTGTAAGCACATTCAGGCGGAAATAAAGATCGCGGCGGAAGCTCCCCTCCGCGACCGCTCGCTCAAGTTCCCGATTCGTTGCCGCCAGAATCCGCACGTTGATCGGAATACGCTTTGTGCTGCCCACGGGCCGGATCTCTTTCTCCTGGATCGCGCGCAGGAGCTTTGCCTGCAAGTCGACTGTCATCTCCCCGATCTCATCAAGAAATACTGTCCCGCCCTCCGCGATCGCCAGCAGTCCGTCCTTCGAATGCGACGCGCCTGTGAAAGCTCCTTTGACATATCCGAAAAGTTCACTTTCAACCAGCGTCGGCACCAGCGAACCACAATCCACCGGAATAAAAGGCTTGTCACGATAAGGCCCGGAAAAATGTATAGAACGTGCCACCAACTCCTTACCGGTTCCGCTCTCACCCAAAATCAGAACCGGGTGCGAGCTGTGCGCTGCCTTGGCAATGATTCGGTACAGCTTCTCCATCTCTGGGGCGCGTCCGATGATGCCGCCAAAACCTTGCTTCGACTTGACCTTCTCCCGCAACAAGCGGTTCTCCGTTTTGAGCTTCAGATGGTTGGCCACGCGATCCAGCAAAAGCTTGAGTTCGTCAATGCTGAAGGGCTTGGTTACATAGTCGTAGGCGCCGTTCTTCATTGCCTGCACCGCCGACTGCACCGTCCCATAGCCTGTGACCACAACGACCACGGCGTCCGGACGGTGTACCTTGATCTGGTGCAGCGCTTCCAGTCCCCCCGCGCCCGGCAGTTTCAGGTCGAGCAGCACGGCGTCGATGTTTTCCGAATCCAGCGTTCGGTAGGCATGCTCAGCCGAGTCCGCGATAAAGGTATGAAATCCTTGCGATTGCGCCACATCACGACAGGCTTCGCGGATGGCCCGCTCGTCGTCGATGATCAGTAGTTTGAGAAAGTTTGCTCCCTCGATTTGCGGTGTGCTCGGCAATGTTGCTTCTGCGGTAGTCATCCTGCTCACCTCGATTTTGAACTTCAGCCGGCGCTGCTCGCTCCAGCGTCTAGAACCTCACGTACCCTTCGCGCCAGGGCGCGACCATCAAAAGGCTTTTGAAACAGCTCAATGGGCGATTCCCCGGCTTCCTCCCGAAGGTGTGGACTGCTATAGCCCGTGACATGCAGCACCTTCAGGTTCGGACGTGATCTTCTGAGTCGGCGCGCCACTTCTCTTCCGCTCATGTCAGGCATGGCCAGGTCGATCAGCAGCAGATCCACTCGATCCTTGTTGGACTCAAACAAGGAAAGTGCTCCGGCCCCGTTAGCGGCCTCTATGACCCGATATCCCTGATCGCTCAGCACCCGGCAAATCGAGCCTCGCACCTGCGGATTGTCATCCACCAGGAGCACCGTCTCCAGACCCGTGGCAGCTCTCCTCGCACTGAGTGCCTGAACCTTTACTTCCTCTTTTGCTTGGGGGAAGAAGATTGAAACCTGTGTGCCCTGGCCGGGCTCGCTTTCCACTTCGATCGCGCCACAGTTCTGCTTTACGATGCTGTAAACCGTGGCCAGACCAAGACCGTTCCCCGTCCCGGCAGGCTTCGTCGTGAAGAAGGGTTCAAAAATGCGCGCGCGAGTCTCCGCATCCATGCCGCAGCCGGTATCCCTTACGGTCAGGGACACGCACTCGGTTTCCCGCACGCTGCCGGCCGCCACAATCTGCGTTCTCCGGTTGCCGGTGGTCACCGTGATCTTCCCGCCGCCAGGCATGGCGTCGCGTGCATTCAGCACCAGGTTCATCACGATCTGTTTCACTTGTGCGGGATCCAGTTTCACCTGCCCCAGGTCATCGGCAAGCTCGGTGGCCAGTTCAATATGTTCCCCAATGAGTCGCGACAGCAGGCTTGCCATCTCTGAGACGATTTCATTCAGGCAAAGTATCCTGGGCTCAACCACCTGCTGCCGGGCCACCGCCAGCAGTTGCTGGATCAGCGTGGCGCCGTGTTGGCTCGCGGTATGGATCTCCTCTGCGTGATGCCGCAGGCGGCTGCCTTTTTCCAGACCACCCATGAGAAGGTCGCAGTACAGCATGATCCCGGTGAGCAGATTGTTGAAGTCGTGGGCCACGCCGCCCACCAGCCGCCCGATGGCTTCCATCTTCTCTGCTTCGCGCAGTTGTTGCTCGGTGTGCTTGCGCTCGGTAATGTCCTCCGCCATCCTGATCGCAAACTCTGCTTGGCCATCGGACGCTCGCACCAGGGAAACCGTCAGGCGAACCCACCGCACGGTGCGATCCTTACGCAGGTGCCGCAACTCGATCTCGTAGGAGTCGCGTTTGCCTTCGATCATCTCCTGGAAGAACGCCGTGTCGATCCCTACGTCATCCGGATGGGTGAACTCGCGGGGATGCATCCCCCGCAGTTCCTCATGCGTGTAACCCAGCATTCGCTCGACGGCGGCATTGCTCTCCACCACGTGGCCGTCCATCGTGCAACGGGCAATCCCCATGGCGGCGGCGTGAAAAATCGCCTGGTAGCTTTTGTCGTGGCTGGTTTCGGCGCTAGGAGGTTGGGGAGAACCAGGAAGCGGAATCACTGGCTCCCGAATCGGAACCTTCTTGAGGGGAATTCCGTCCCGAAAATGGCGCACGCTCCCCATTTGGAACAACTATAGAGACGCTTCGGTCGGCTGCTAAGTACGCCGATCACATAGTTTTGTGACACGAAGGCGGGGAAAACCAAGGACATCTGGAGGCCCGAAATTGAACAAAACCGGGGCCAGGCACGCCCATTTTGAAAACAAAAAAGCGGAGGAAGCATGCGCCTTGTCGGGCCACACTTCCTCCGCCTGTTTGAATCGTTGACTTGTTAGTTGGTCGAACCCGAGCCCGCTACCGAAGCGCTCTGCGAGTCGTTCTCCGGCTGTATGATGACGCCATCAAACGGTGTCGCCGCAACGTAACGGCCATTCACCACGCTGACCCGGCGCAAGGGATACCCTGTGTCAGGACCGCGCTGCCAGCTCCGGCCCCCGTTGGTGCTCTCAAAGATCACCCCGGTCGCGCTGCTGGTAGCCAGCAGACGCTTGTGGCTGCCATCGTAGGCAATCGACGTGATGTCCTTGTCCGGTAGGCCCGTGAGCATGTGCTCCCAGCTGGCGCCGGAATCGGAACTGTGGAATGCACCCTCGCGGGTGGCCACGAAGATATCTCCCTCGGGAGAGATCGTCACGCCACGCACGTTCGGGGCATAGGATGCCAGGCGCGCCTGGCTCCAGGTCGAACCGCCGTCGCTGGACACCAGCACGCTGGAACGCGTTGCAGCCACCACCAGGTCACCCTTGGCGCGCGCTGAAACGAATTCCTGCTGGCCCATCACCGGTCCACCCATCCATGCCTTCCCCTGATCCTTGCTGAAGTACAGGCCCGAAGTAGTTGCCGCTAGCCAACGATTCGAATCGGTCTCAACATCGTTGACGCGCGCTTCCAGGACCGACTTGGTCGCCGTCTTCGTGGCAACCTTGGTCGTCTTCTTGCCGTTCTTCACGGTCTTGAAGGAGGTCTTCTCTTCCACCACGGTGTTGATCGGACGCCACTCACTGGCATTGCGATCAAGAATGAAGGCGCCGCGATTGGTGCCCGCCACCAGCGCACCCGTGCTGGTCTGCTTCAGAGCAAATACGTCGCGGCCGCCCAGGCCCGCGCTCTTCTGCATCCAGTGTTGTCCGCCATCGTGCGAGTAAAAGACTCCACCCAGCTCGCGATCGTTCACTACGCCGGCGTAGATCGTGTTCGAGTCTTTCGAATCGGCCAGAATCGAGCTCACATAACGGTGAGTGTAGCCATGGTTGGAAGCGCTGAAGCTCTGCGCTCCGTCCTGACTGGCCAACACGCCGCTGCGGTCCGTCGCCAGCAACACGTGATGCGAGTTACGCGGATCGATGTAAACATCGTTCACCACGACTTCCGGATTGCTTACCCGCTTCCAGGTTTTTCCCTGATCCATCGTCTTCCACAGGCCCTCAGTCGTGCCGGCGTAGACGATCTGCGAATTGCTTGGATCGCCCTTCAGCACGCGCGTACGGCGCGCTGAAAATGGAATACCCTGAATTTTCGAGAATTGGTCCCCGGCGCTCGTGCTCTTGTAAATTCCGGAGCAGGCGCTGGCGAATACTACCGAAGAATTGTCCGATGCGACGATGATCGAGAAAACGTCAGAATCGTCGATCATGCCCTTGTTGATGTGCTGCCAGTTCGCGCCACCATCGCTGGTCTTCCAGGCGAGGTGCCACGTCCCCGCATAGACGACGTTGGAGTCTTTGGGATCAACCGCGATGGATTCGATATTCTTGATCTCGGCATGATTGGACGGAGACATTCTCTGCCAGCCGTTGCCACCATCGCTGCTGCGGAATACGCCATCGAGCGCGCCTACTACGAGAACCTTGGAATCTGACTTGGCAATCGCCATCGCGCGGATCGACTTACCGTGCATGTCCGGCAATGTTTCCCAGCTCTTTCCACCATCGTGCGAGCGGAACAGGTCTCCGGCACGCTGGTTCTCTACACTCCACGCCGCCACGTACATGATGTTGGTGTTCTGCGGGTCAATGGCAATGTGGTCCAGAACGTAGTCATCACCACTGCCCAGATGGGCAAAGCGCGACCAGCTCTGACCACCGTCCTTCGAAACGAAAATCACCCCTGTGCTCGTGCCCAGGAAAATTTGATCCGGATTGTTTGGGTTGTAGGCAAGGCTTCGGACATCGCCCCCGTCTGGCCCCAGAACGGTCCACTGACCGGCCCAAAGCGTCCCTGTACAGAGCACGCTAATGGCCAGTATAATCAATAACTTGCGAGAAAACAGCGAAGTAACTCCCATACTTGGTTCAGCCCCTGAAGCGAAGTTTACACGCTGGGTCAGATTGACAGCGTAACTTGCCCCTATCAAGTTACCTAAGAACACAGAAAAAAGGGCCGGTCGGTAATGTTCCGACCAGCCCTGTTGTAGCTCCGGGATGCACTCTACTGCGCTTTCTTGGCACCCGTTTTCTTGGCTGCGGGAGCGCGCGGATGATCGGGAACCGCTTTCACCGCGTTCTCATCCACTGGTTGCGTGCCTTCGCCAGTGAAGGTAGCGCCCGACGGAACGATCCAGTAGTCAGCCGTCTTCGTGCCCGCGCTTCCCGTGCGGGTCTCGATGCGGCTTGCATCGATACCCTGCTTGGCTTCGCCGCCCGCCAGATAAGCCTTGCTGTCGACCGCGCGCTCACCCGCAAGATTCTTGCGTTTCTCGCTCGGGTCTGCGTTGCCCACGATCACCAGCTTGGCGTCCGCGTCATGCTGCAAGCGCTGTGCTACGTCGTCGAGCACTGCCTTGCAAGTGTTGTCGACTCTCCACGGCTTCTTCTCGTTCGGGAAGTCGCAGGAGCTTAGCTTGCTCGCCTGTGGTGGCGGAGGAGGCGGATTCTCTACCGTCACCGTACTGGATGACGAAGCCGTCAGCCCGCGTGAATCCGTACACGTCGCGTTGACCGTGATCGGACCCGCAGGCGCGCCCGTGGTGTTGAGAGTGGCAGAATTTCCGCCACCGGAGATCGTGCCGCCGCTCGCCGTCCAGCTGCCCACATTGACCGCGACACCGTCCGGGCTGGTACACGTACAGGTGATCGTCGAAGGCGATCCCGTTTGAACGGTCGCCGGATTCGCCGAGCACGACATCGTCGGCGGATTCTTCGGCGGCTCTTTCACTGTGAAGTTGGCGGTGCAGCTCGCATCGCCGCCCTTCTTCATCTTCGGATCCGCAACGTGCGCCGTCACCGTATAGCTTCCGCCTGTCATACCCGTAGTGTCGATGGATGCAGTCGTATCCTTCCCCGTGACCTTGCCCCCGTTGCTGCTCCAGCTATAGGTCGGGGTGTGCTTCGGATTGAAGTTGGTCGTGCTGACGTTCGCCGTTACCGGCTCGCCAACCATCACCTCGCTCGGGTGCACCGAGCACGTCGCGGTCGGTGGGAGCACGGGAGCGCCGCCAAAATTGAAGACCAACCCAGTGCGCAACCGCGCGCCGCTCAACACCGGTCGGCGCAGGCTCGGATCTTCGGGACCCACAACGCTGGAAAAATTGTGTCGGCCCAACACGTAGTCCGCCTCAATTAAACGAAATGTCAGCGACTTCCAAATCGGAAGGTCGATACCGCCACCCAGGATCGCACCCAGTCCGTTGCTCGACGGCACTTCTTTGGGGCTCAGACGGTTCAACCCCAACAGGGTGTGAGCAAACAGGTTGATTCCCTCCGAGCGCCACATTGCACGCGGTCCCACGGAGATGGTGCTCTCGTGTGCCAGGTCTTGGAAATTTCCGCCGACGTCGATAGACAGTCCGAAAATCCTGTTGAAGTTGTAAGTGCCCGTCGTGCCAAACCCAATCGGCTGGCTGGGCAAATTTGTTCTGATAATGGGTGCTGGAGGAGGCTGGAACGGTGACAAACCGCCCACAGGCACCGTCCCGCCTGGATTCAGCCACTGATATCCCACAAACACGTCTACCTTCGGCGGGTTTTCATCTTGCGCAACTGCAGCGCTTACGATCACGGAAACCATAACCGCCAGTAGGAGACCCATCAATGCAAGACGGCATCTATCGGAACCAGCACAAAGTGACATGTATCCCTCCAAGGAACTACTCGCTTTATTTTTGATGTCTATGCAGATTTCAAAACTGGGAGCCCAAACGGCGAGAAGAATCGCCGTGGCAAAATTAAAGACGGAGAATTCTACAGCATCGCGTGCTTAAAGCGAAAGTTGCCCCTCAACATTTATCACGTATTACCCGAACCACAGCTATAACCCGCCATTTCAGCGTCTCAGAATGATATAGCTGCGCCTCAGCGGGTGCCGGACTTGCCGGACCCGGTCCGAATCAGGGCCGAAAATTCCATTTCTGGTATTGCCCACCCGATCAGAAGCCGAAATAATGGGTACTCCATGAATCAGGACAAAGTGCTGATCGTTGAAGACGAAGAAAACGAGCGTACCGGCTTGGCCGAACTAGTCTCCTCTTGGGGATATCGTACCGACACCGCCCGCGATGGCGTGGAGGGGCTTGAAAAAGTCGAATATTGGGCGCCTTCCATAATCGTTACAGATCTGAAGATGCCCCGTATGGGCGGAATGGATCTGCTGGAACGGCTTTCCGAGCAGGCCCAACCCGTCGCCGTCATCGTAGTTACCGCCCAAGGGACCATCGACAGCGCCGTCCAGGCCATGCGCATGGGCGCCTATGACTACGTTCAGAAGCCCATCGATACGAATCGCCTGCGTACCATCTTGCAGAACGCGTCGGCTCTTCTCGGCACGCGCACTGAGCTCGAGGTCACTCGCCGCAAACTGCGCGACACCGGGTCTCTCGGCAGGTTGGTCGGACCCTCCAAGAAAATGCAAGAGATTTTCCACCTGATCGAGATGGTGGCCCCCAGCACCGCTTCCGTGCTCATTACCGGCGCCAGCGGCACGGGAAAAGAACTTGTCGCTCGCACCATCCACGATCTCAGCCCCCGAAAAAATAAGCCGTTCGTCCCCATCAACTGCGCTGCTATCCCAGAAACACTGATCGAGAGCGAAATCTTCGGCCACGAGAAGGGTGCCTTCACTGGTGCCCTGGAGCGCCGCACTGGCTGTTTTGAGCTGGCGGAAGGCGGCACTCTGTTGCTCGACGAAATTGGCGAAATGCCGGTCGCCACTCAGGCCAAGCTGCTGCGCGTGCTTGAAGATCACAGATTTCGCCGTCTGGGTAGCAAAATGGAGACCACCGTCGACGTCCGCGTCCTCGCCGCCACCAACAAAGTTCCCGAAGAAGCCGTCGCCAACGGCGAACTGCGCCAGGATCTCTACTATCGCCTCAACGTCTTTAACATCCACATGCCTCCGCTGCGCGAACACAAAGAGGACGTTGCTGACCTGGTCCAATCTCTGCTCGCTGAAATGAGCGCCAAACATGGACGCAAGGTTGCCACCATCAGTGAAGCGGTCCTCAACGTGTTCAACAATTACTCCTGGCCGGGCAACGTCCGCGAAATGCGCAACACGCTGGAGCGCGCGGTAATAGTCTGCGAAGGGGGCGTAATCGAAACCAAACATCTGCCCCCCGGTTTTGGCCAGACCACGGTGCGCCCCGCTGCTAACGACCCCGACGCCGTCCGCTTGGGCGTAGGCACCACGGTGGAGGAAGCCGAAAGGCTGCTGATCCTGAAGACCTTGGAAGCTACCAGCAACAACAAGACGCGAGCCGCGGAAATCCTCGGTATCAGCCTGAAGACTTTGCATAACAAGCTGAAGGAGTACGGCAGTGCTGCGGGGGACGGAGCGCCCGGCAAAGAGGAAGAGCACGCCTAGCGCTTCAAGCCGCACATGCGGGGACTGTGCTCCATCGCGGCTGGCTGCATCCAAGCTTTTCTGAAACCATTTAGAGCGGAAGCATGAGCCGTAAAACTAAAATCGTGCTCGCCATTACCTTGATGATCGTGGTGATGGTCTCCGCGTTTTCTTACCTGTACGTCTCCCAGATCCTCCGCCAGCGGGTAAATTCCGCGTATGAAACCGCGACCCTGCTCGCTGCGCAGCTTGCCTATGCGGCCAACGACGCCGCACCCGATCTGGGCGATACCCGAGTCGACACCAGGAATGAAAAGGCAGTACACAACGCAATCTCAGACTACTTGCAAACTGACCAGGGGCTGAATAATGCTCTCGAGTCGGTGGTGGGCAACTGGCTGATCGTCTATGACGCCGCGGTTGTCAACACGGACGGGCGCGCCATTCTCCACAGCAATCCCGAGCTGGTTTCCAAAATGGTGAGCCCGCGTCCAAACTTCTTGACCGTGCGCGACGCACATTTCTGGGAACAACTCCGGATGGTGTATCGCCCTGCCGCCGTCTACGATGTCAGCCTGCCTCTTCAGCTCGACGGCGTCCCGTTCGGCAATGTCCGCGTCGGGGTATCCACCGTCTTCCTGCGCAGTGAGGTCACCCCCAAGCTCCGGCACGCCATCTTCTTTTCGGCGGTATCCATCGTTCTTTCGCTCTTCCTCGCCGCCGCCGTGTCCAATCTCGCTCTCGGCCCTTTGAAAGAACTCAGCCGCAATCTCGACAGCGTGAGCGCTGGCTCTCCCGATCTGCTTGCCAATGGCGAACCCCGCAACGACGAGTACGGATTGGTTACCTTGAAGATCGCCCATCTGGGGCGGCAAATGCGGGACACCAATCAGATCTTCTCCGCCCTCAAGGACAACGTGGAACAGGTGATGTCCAAGTTGCAGGATGGTCTCATGCTGTTCACCCGCGACTCTCGTGTCGTGCTGGTGAGCGCTTCCGCCGAGCGCTTCCTGGGGCGTCCCCGTCGCGAGATTCTCGGTCGCACTGTCAAGCAAATCTTCTTGGAATCCTCCCCGCTCGGCGCTCTGGTCCTGCAGGGATTTGAGAAACGCCGCCCGATCATGCAAAGCGAAGTGGAGAGTGAACGCGGCCGGCACGTCCAGCTGACCCTCGACTTTATCCAGGAGCGGGGTACCCAGATCGGTGCACTGCTCACCCTACGCGACACCGAATCCGTCCGCCGCATCGAAGGCGAAATCGAGATGTCTCGCCGCCTTTCCGCCAGCGGCCGGCTCACCCGCGGCGTCGGCCACGAAGTCAAGAATCCCATTAACGCGATCGTCCTGCATCTGCAGCTGCTGCAAAACAAACTGCAACAGGTCGATCCTGACACCAAGCGGCACATGGACATCATTGGCAGCGAGCTCCATCGTCTCGACCGCGTCGTGCAGGTCCTGGTCGACTTCACGCGCCCCCACGACCTCCACCCCGAAGAGCTCGACCTTCGCAAGCTGCTCGACGACGTCGCGCTCCTGGCAGGACCCGACGCCGAACAACATGGCGTCAAGATTACTCGCAACATGCCGCCCGATCCCCTGAACGTCAAGGTGGACGGTGATTTCATGAAGCAGGCGTTCCTCAACATCGTCCTGAACGGAGTTCAGGCCATGGCGAACGGGGGCACACTATCCATCTCGGCGAAGCGTGAAGATCACATCGTCGTGGCAGAGATCAGCGATGAGGGTGGGGGCATCCCTCCCGAAGTCCAGGACAAGATCTTTGAGCTCTATTTCACCACTAAGGAGGGGGGCAGCGGGATCGGTCTTGCCCAGACTTATCAAATCCTGCAATGGCATTATGGATCGGTCGACTTCGAGTCTACCGCCGGAAAAGGAACGACCTTTCGATTGCGTATCCCTCTTGCCGAGACCCCGCTGGCCGCTCTCAAGGAGGTTGCGCAAAAGTAGTTCTTCGACGCCCGAATCTTCTCGTGAGGAGATCGGCGCACAGCAATCAACCTATGCCTCTAATCCGTTTGCTTGCGGTCTCCCTCGTACTCAACGGCTCTCTGGCCGCTGCCAGACCTCAGAACGCTCCTCCGCCTTCCGGAACAACCCAGGAAACCAAACCGCAGCCCCAGAGCCAGCCTTCTTCCGGTAACGCGAGCCAGCCAACGACTCCACGCCCGCATCACCGCAGGCACACACGGACGCTCGGTTCGGGTCCAACCAAGAAAGTTGTGCGGGAGGGTGGAACCGCCGAAACCGAATCTCAAATCACGCCCAGCATGACCCTCGAGGAAGCTTCGCACCAGCGTCAAACGACAGCCCAGTTACTGGCGTCAACCGATCTGAACTTGCACAAACTGTCTTCGCGACAGCTTGACCTGTCCCAGCAGGCCACCCTCGGTCAGATCAACACATTCATGCAACAGGCCAAGAAGGCCGTAAGCACAGGCGATGTCCAACGCGGCCACAATCTCGCCCTGAAAGCCCTTCTGCTCTCCGACGACCTCGTAAAGCACTAATACAGTCAACGCTCACGATTTCAGCGGTCCCCGTGCCACTTTGCGTATATCGAAAGCGTAGGATAAACAACTGAGCCATATGACTCGCGTCCGCCCGTGACGCCAACTTTTCCAATAATTTTGTCATCCTGAGCGCAGCGCAAGTTTCGCGGAGCGAAAGTCGCGCGCAGTCGAAAGCCTGCCCTGAGCGAACCTGAGCTCACGCGAGGGGAGTCGAATGGGGACCTGCTTCCCCCCACTAACGCTCAGGCACGTCGACGCTCCAGGAGTCCCGCTCTTGCGCTTTCTGCTAGCGGATGAACACGACTAGATAAACGCATGCTCACGTGAGGGCACGACTTCAGTCGTGCCACGAACCTGACCTTCTTGTCATTCGGAGCCGTCCGTAACCGCGCTGGCGCGGCAGGACGAGCGAGGGATCCGCAGTTCCGTCTTGCTGAGAGGCACTTGAGGAAAGAAGTGGCGCAACTCTCGACTACCCCTTGGCGACCTACTTCGCTTTCGATCGCGCTGTATTCACTTTCAACAACAGATCCTTCGCCGGCTGTTGCATCGGCCCTTCCATTTTCACCACTTCGTTCAACACGTTGCGAGCGTCGTCGATCTTGTTCAGCTTCGCGTAGGCATAGCCCAGCCGATACAAAGCTGCTGCGTAGGACACGTCATCCTGTCCCTTCAACAGTTCGGCCGCAGTTTTCAACTCCGGCACCGCAGCCGCAGTCTTGTCCTGTTTCATGTAGGCGTAGCCCAGCGTCGAGTGCGCCATCCCTCCCGAAAGCTTGCGTGAGCGATCGGCATCCGGCGCATCCGCTTTCGCCAATTCCACCACCTTTTGCGAATACGTAACCGCCTTGGCGATACTCGCGGGCTTCGTGTCCTCAACATACGAATTGGCCAGCAGCAACAGCGCCGGAATGCTCTTCGGATTCGTGGCCAGCGTCTTCTCGCCGTAGGACAGCAACCGCGCCGAGTCGTTCAGTTGTCCCGGCCCCAACGTATACATCGCGTATTGCGCCACCTGTTCCTGGAACCGTGAGTCGGGAAACGCCGCTGTGAACTGCTCGATGTAGGCCATCCGCGCTTTCGGGCTCTTCTCGTCCGTGATCACGTTGAACCCTGCCGTCTCCAGAAACTCGTAGGAGCTCTTCGCCCCTTCCTTTTCTTCGTTAAGTCGCGCCTTGAACTGGTCGTCGCTCATGCCTTCAGGCTTCGCCTCTTTATCAATGCCGTTGTACGCTGCGCCCCCCTTCGATGCGTATTCCATGGTCTTGGCGTTGTCTTTCATCTGTGCCGCGATGTTCGTATTCGACACGATGATGTCCAGATTGTGCGGAGCCCCTGCCAGCGCCTTGTCGCCGTAGGCGAGCGCCTTCGCCAGATCACCCGCACTCTGGTAGGCCTGCGATATCTGCCAGTTTCCGTACGCCACCGCCGCTGGATTCGAAGAGAACTTCTGCACGAAGTCCTCGTACATCGACGGCTTCTTCTGCGCGTCCTGCTCGTTCGTGATCGCCTGTAACGCCTGATCCTCCGGCGTCCCCGCCGGGATCACAATCTTCTCCAGTTGCGCAAAGGAATATGCAGATAAAGAGAGACACAGCGTGACCAGCAGCACCAAAAGCGAAACCCGCTTCATACGCCACCTCGCCAGGAAGAAACCCGCAAATTGAACTCTATTTAGCGCGCATCCTATCGCTGAACCGGTGTACAGGCAAGGAGGAACCGCACCGTGTGCCGTGACGCAGAGACCCCGCGCGAGCGCCACAGCTCGCGTAGGGGCGGACGCCCTCGTCCGCCCTTCCATTTGTCATCCGGTTGATTCTCTATCAGGGGATCGCGCGAAGCCGCCCTTCACTTTCTCCCTTCCCGCTTCTGCGCCATCACCAACCCTCGAGGCGTCGGCAGTAATACGACCGAAATCAGACCATCTTTTTCCAGCTTCAACGCTGCCTCTCGTACCAATCTCAGATGGGAACTCGCATCGTGCATCAGGATCACGCCATAAGGATTGATTTGCGGCAGGAATCGCCGCACCTCCTGCTCCCGTATCGGCATGTCGCTGTCACTGAAGAAAAGGTCGATCGTACCCTCGACTCTCATGTCCAGGCTGGACTCATTTCGCAACTCAATCCACTCCGCTAATCCTGACTTCTCGACCCTCTCCTTCGCATTGGTATAAACCTTCGGATCAAACTCGCAACTGATCACCTTGCCGCGCCCGTTCGCCTTCAGCCCTTCCGCGATCCACAGCGTGCTGATCCCGCTGAACGTCCCAGTTTCCACGACTAACTCCGGCTTGATCGTCGTCACCAGGGTTCGCACAAACTCCAGCACCTCGACCTCGGCCGTCATCGAGTCGAACATGCTCCAGCGTTCCGGGTGCGGACACTCCGGCGTCGCCCGGTGATATTCCGGCTGTAGTTGATCGCCGGTGCGTTCAATCTGTCGCAGGATCTTGTGTTCCTGCTTCTCTCTCTTGCCGAAGATGCGTCGAAGGCCCATGCAGAGCGAGTATATACAACTGAAGTTGTGATCCAGCGCAACCACTGGATGGCTAGCAAGGCCTATGGGGACCCGCAGTATCCGTGTGGCGCGGGCGCCCCCGCCTGCGTGAGCGAATCAGATCCGAGTCCGTGTGACGAGCAGCCAGCTGTCGCCTCGCGTTGTGTCGGCACTGCGTTGAGGACAATTCCGAAGTTGTCATCCCGAGCGCAGCGCTTTTCACCGCGGAGCGAGAGCCTGCCCTGAGCGACCTCGCGTACGCGAGGGAGTCGAATGGGGATCTGGCGCGGACCACCACTGGCAAAGCTGGACAGCCACAAACTACAAGCCCTAATTTTCTCCGTGTCTCCGTGCCTCTGTGGTGAATCGTCCCATGCACAATTGGCCCCTCCCACTTTTTCATTTACATTGAATTTATGCGCGCAATTTTCGAAAAGCGCGGCCTTCGATTCGTTTTCGCGGCCAATGTCATCTCCATGCTGGGCAGCGGCATGAATTCCGCCGCCGTCGCGTGGTTCATTCTCCAGTCCACGCACTCCGAGATGGCGCTGGGCACACTCGCCGTCCTGCAGACCGTCCCGGCCATGCTGATGCTGCCCTTCACCGGCGTCATCATCGACCGCGAGGACCGTCGCCGCCTCGTGATGATGCTCGACGCCGCCCGCGCCATCATCATCCTCACCGTCGCCATCCTCGCTTTCATGGGGCGCGCTCACGTCTGGCAGCTTTACCTGATGAACACACTCGTTGCCGCCGGCTTCTGGATGTTCTGGCCCACCATCACCGCGCTCATTCAGGAGCTCACGCCCGAAGGCCAAATCGTTCAGGCCAACACTTTCCTTCTGGCTGGAGTTCAGGGTGGCTGGCTGATCGCCGGCTCGATCGTCGGCTTCGTCTACAACCACATCGGTCTCGGCGGCGTCCTGCTGATCGACGTCAGCACCTACGTCGTCTCCTTCTTCTGCTACTTCGCCGTGCGCAAGGGACATCACGTTGTCCCTCGTCCCGCCGAACTGCGGCATGACATCGTCGCCGCCGAGAGCACTGTCGAACGTTTCTGGCGCGACCTGCGAGATGGCCTCCATTTCCTGCGTGACCACCCCAGAGTGATCTTCCTCGGTGTCAGCTGGGCGCTGTTCCTCGGTGCCATGATGACCGGCGTAGTCGTCACCGCTCCCTTGAGCGACCGCATCTTCCACAAAGGCGCCGTCGGCTACGGATGGCTCAACGCCGGTTGGGGTACGGGTGCCTTCATCAGCGCGCTTTATGCGCCTTGGCTCATTTCCCGCTGGGGGGCGCGCGGCTCCATTGCAATTTCCATGGGTCTGCTGGCGGTCTTCATGACGGCCTCGCCGTACGCGTGGGCGCTGGCCTTCGCGGTATTCCTTTACGCCATCATGGGATCGGCTCGCGGCCTCAGCGGCGTCGCCATGAACACCAGCATCATGCAGCAAGTGCCGCCGCACTTCATGGGACGCGTGCAGAACACTTTCTACTTCGCAGGCACCGCTCTCCAGGTTGTGCTCGGGCTTCTGGTCGGCGCGGTCTCGCACGAGGTGAGTCTGACAGCAGGCTTCGCCATCATCGGCTTCGTTTACGTGATCGCTTTCATCAGCGCCGTCTGGCCGCAACCCGAGCTGGCCTCGGAGGCAGTCGCCGAAGCTGCGGAGTAAGACATGATTGACAAGTACGAATCACGACGAATCAGGGCAGAAATCCGCCGGGTACTCCTAAACGTCTGGGATCCGATCGGAATCAGGGATGAACCAAACGCTCAGGACGAATGCGATTGCTGCCTCGGGACTCTGTTTGACTTGCTCATGACTAACGCCACGGATGACCAGATCGCGGAATATCTGTGGCTACAAGGAACGGAGCATATGGGCCTTCAGCTTCAGAAAGAGGGAATGTACCCGACCGTTGCGGCACTCCGCCAAATCCCACTGCGAAGGGCTCGCACTGACAGTGCTTCAACTTAGAAAGCGGATTGGTCTCGCAATCCTTCTCAGAAGAGTCATCCCGATGCCCCGCGTTTTCGCCAGCGGGGCGAGAGCCTGCCCTGAGCGCCTCCGAGCATGCGCGAGGAGAAGTCGAACGGGGATCTGGCGAGGAGCGTTTCAGCCTGACCAACTGCCTTAACGTCCTTCTGTAGCAATCCCACCATCTGCGCTGGTATCCTTGCGGTTCGCCATTGGAGAATATTCATGTCCGCTGATCTTTCCGGCCGCAATTTCGTCGTCTTCGGAGTCGCCAACAAGCGCAGCATCGCCTGGTCGATCGCCCAGGGACTGCACCAAGCCGGAGCCACGCTCGCCATCACCTACCAGAACGAGCGCCTGGAGCAGGAAGCCAAAGATCTGATCGAGTCGCTACCCGGCGCGACCGGCTTCATGTGCGACGTTTCCAAAGACGAAGAAATTGATCAGCTCTTCGCGAAACTGAAGACCCGCTACGGCAAGCTGCACGGCCTGGTGCATAGCGTCGCCTTCGCCCCGGCCGCGGAGCTTAGCGGAGAATTCGTCAACACCACCCGCGAGGGTTTCCGCATCGCGCTCGACGTCAGCGTCTACTCGTTGGTCGCCGTTGCCCGAGCCGCCGCACCTCTTATGGAAGACGGCGGCAGCATCCTGACCATGACTTACTACGCCTCGGAAAAAGTTGTCCCCCGCTACAACGTGATGGCCGTCGCCAAAGCCGGGCTGGAATGCACGGTCCGCTATCTCGCCTACGATCTGGGGAAGAAGAAGATTCGCGTGAATGCCATCTCTGCCGGACCCATCAAAACCTTGGCCGCTCGAGGCATCGCCGGCTTCGGCGACATGCTGAAAGGACACGTCGAACGCGCCCCTCTGCAGCGTAATGTGGATGTAGCTGAAGTCGGCTCAACCGGTGTCTTCCTGGCGTCGGACGCCAGTTCAGGCATTACGGGAGAAGTGATCTACGTGGACTGCGGCTACAACATCATGGGATTTTGACGAGCACTTAGGGATGCCTGTGGTCTAGGTCTGGATGTAATATCACGGCCCGGACTACTGGCTGTTTGCGTCTAGCGCTTTTTTCTTCCTGATTTTCCGCCGAATGTCGGGCCAGAATTCCTTCACCACGAAGGTCAACGTGTCGTAGCCGATCTGCGAGCCCCAGACGCTCACCGCATTTCCCACGTTGCGGTCTTCCCGGGGATGATAACTGTAGGTTGCGATACCGGCGGATATCGCGCTGCCGAAAACCTCCGAGGCGTTGAACTGCGAGTGACCGGAATCGCCGCGTGTGACTACAATGCGGCTCATGGCATAACCTGTCCGGTGCCAAAAGCTACCCTGTCCAGACTGGAAAAATCGCGGATCTTGCCGCAGCAACGACGGCAGCACCGCACCCGTCATGAAGTTTTCCATGGTGCCATCGGCGAAGGCTGCGCCGAACCTCTTCCCGTAACCCTCCGCTCCCTGCCCATAACCCTCTTCGCTATCCTCAGCTTGGCTTATGCCCGCCAGGAAGGCGTACCAGGGGTACTGCACATAATCGAACGAGGACCGCAGAACCACCTTGAACTTTTGCCCTGATGTTAGGGGCGGGACTTGCCCGGCATTTTCCAGGGTCAGGAAGTTGGGCAGGGTAAAGAACAAGCGATCATTCGAAGTGCCCTTGCTCGGCTCTTGCTTCTTCGTGTCCGGATCTCCCGGTTGGGGCGGCTGTCCGGCGCTGGGCTTGGCAGCCGGCGTCTGCTGCGCGGGCGTTTGAGCGGTTCCACTCGCCGGTTGCTGGGATGGTGGGTTAGCTTGGGTCGTGTCCGGGGTCTGCGGTACGCTTTGCGCGCTCGCAAAAACTGTTACCAGCAAAAATAGACAGGCATATCCGAAATGCGGGCGTCTCAAGTTAATTCTGGCTCCCATCGTGCTGCACAAACACCTGCAGCCAGCACAATTCAGGTATGAATGCGACCCGCTTCGCGGACTCAACGCGTGGTGAGTTGGATCCTGCGCCCATTTTCCCCCACCCGTTCCAGAGCGATTTCCACGTCGCGATCGCGGCGCAAGTGCGGGAACTTCTCTCCCCACTCTATCAGGAGAATGCTGTTTTCGGCGACTAGGTCGTCCAGCCCCAGGGTCTCCAATTGGCGCTGGGTATCCACTCGATAAAGGTCGATGTGATAGAGGGTGGCCCGGGGTCCGTGGTATTCGTGAATGAGTGTAAAGGTGGGACTGGTAACGTCTTCTTCCAAAGCCGCATGGAATGCTTCCGCAATCCCTTTGACCAGCGTAGTCTTGCCGGCCCCTAGATCGCCGCGCAGCAGCACCAGCTTCGGGGGCGCCAGCAACTCAGCCAGCGTCCGGCCGAAAGCGATCGTCTCCTCCGCCGATTGCGTTGTAACCTCTCTCGTCATACCGGTTCGTGAACCAGTATAGCGAGCGCGCTGCTAGCTAAAGGGCGAAGCATCCCTTCAGCTCAGCAGGCTTAGATACCCTTGCCAGCGGAAAATTGGTTGGAGTCACCGCCGAGAAAACTGCGATCCATCACGGAATCAACCGCCATGCGCAACGCGCGATGGTCCTCGTCTCCCAGCGCGATGAAGCGAAACGGCTGCAGACAGCCATTCGTGAATTGGCGGGTGGGAATCATCATCTCGGCCATGCCGTGTACGGGACCGGAACGTGTGGTGAAGGTGATCTCGATGAAATCACCGTGTTCGAGCGGTTTCACCAGCGCCAGCAGGCCGCCGGTGATCGAGATAGTTTGGAGTTTGCCTCTGGCGCGCTGGCCGTCTTCCAGCCGAATCGCAGCTGGGATGGTACCGCCCAGCTGGACCCGTGCCGCGCGCCGCTGTGGGTGCGGTTGGGGGAAATGGGTCATAGGCGAGATGAACTATCGCACGATGCCCGCGGCGGTCAAAGATTACCGAAGCGCCTGTCCGGATTCCAGTCCCACGCCAGCGCACAAAGTGACCGAACCCCGCGCCCAGCAAGGGATTGGGACTGTTGCAAAAATGGTTAATGTACGGATAACGATTCTTAAGAATTAGTACGGGTGCCCCATCCTAGCGTGTTCTGTGCGCTAGGGTGGGTGATCATAACTACGTGACAATATCGCGCCAGCCAGATCGACATTCCATCCTCACTCCCCGATTCTCACAACTTTCTCACCCGCTCTGCGCAGTCTCTGAAACGCATCTGGCAAAGACGTAAGCAGATCGGTGGCGACCAACGAATGCTCTCCCATGCCTTCCCGCGCCACGTCCCCCGCCAGACCATGCAAATACACCGCGGCCAGAACTGCCCCAAAAACATCCGACGGATTTTGCGCAATCAACCCCGCGACCATCCCCGTCAGAATGTCCCCCGTTCCACCGGTCGCCATTCCCGGATTCCCCGTCGTGTTCACCCATACGTCTCCATCGGGGCTGACAATCAATGTTCGATGGCCTTTCAACACCACGATCAAATTATGTTCACCGGCAAAGTCACGGGCAATGTTAGTTCTGTCTCGCTGTACCGCGGCCACAGTCGAACCCACCAGTCGTGCCATCTCTCCCGGATGCGGCGTGATCACCAGCGCTCGTCCCTTTCCATCGAGTTTCTCTGCGCACCCTTCGAACGCATTTAATCCGTCTGCATCGACCACCATTGGGACCCTGTACTTCGCCACGACGGTGCGCACAAACTCTGCCGTCTCCGCATTGCGCGAAATTCCCGGCCCAACCGCGATCACAGTTTTGCGCTCCGCCACCGAATCCAGTCGCGCGTATTCCAGCGCTCTCAGCGAAATAGTTCCACTCTCGGTTTCTTCCAGCGGCTCGGTCATCAGCTCCGGATGAAATCCGCTCACCGTCGGCAGCACTGTCTTCGGCGCCGCAACTGTCGACAGACCCGCGCCGGCGCGCAGAGCGGCCATCCCCGCCATCGCCGCCGCGCCCGCCTTTCCCAGCGATCCCCCGATCACCAGCACATGCCCGAAGCTGCCCTTGTTCGCATCCGCTGCTCGCGGCCCAACCAATCCAGCGATGTCTCGCGCCGTCGTCACATTCAGCCTCAGCGACGAAACAATCGCGTCCTCTGGCGACCCGATCGGGGCAATCACCGTCGGCCCGCTGGTCAACCTTCCAAACACGTGCGCCGGACGCGGAGCCGTGAATGTGACCACCGCATCCGCCCTCGCCACCGCGCCAGTCTGTTCGCCCATCACATCGGCGTCCGCACCTGAAGGAATGTCCACTGCCACGACCGGCGCCGAACTGGCGTTCATCGCAGCGATCGCATCTCCATACAGTCCACTGACCGGTGGCCGGAAGCCCGTGCCCAACACGGCATCCACGAGCACGTCAGCCTGGAGAACCTGCCGCGCCTTCTCTGATTTCAACTCATCGCTCGTCCGCGCCACGGCAGACGGCATCGTCATCTTCTCGAACATCGCAGCCGCGTCGCCACGCAATTCCCCCGGTTCAGCCAGAAACAGCAACCGCACTTCCCGGCCCGCCTCCCGCAACTTCCGCGCAACGACAAACCCGTCGCCACCGTTGTTGCCCTTCCCGCAGATGACGCCAACCCGCTTCGCCTCGGGATACATCTCGAGCACAACCTCCGCCACCGCGGTCCCGGCGTTCTCCATGAGCGTCAGCGACGGTACTCCGAAGCGCGCACTCGTCACGCGGTCGATCTCGCGCATCTCGGCGGCGCTTACGATCTTCATGGTTTTGCCAGCGCGGTCTGTTCCAGCTGTCTGAGTTGGGAAGGTTCGCCCATGGCGATCAGGAAATCGCCAGGCTGAATGCGATCATCCGGTGCGGGATTGAAGCGCATGCCATTCTCACGCTTGATGGCAAGAATAATCACTCCACGATCTTGTCGAATCCGTGAACTCTCAATCGACTTACCGGCGAAGACCGACTCGACGCCCACATGAATCTCGCCGATCTCAAGGTCCATGCCCAGGTGCGTGGTCGCTGTATCCAGAAAACTCACCACGTGCGGCCGCAGGAACGATTGCGCGATCCTCTGCCCCGCAAACAGGTACGGCGAGACTACCGAGTCCGCGCCCGCTTTCAACAAGCGCTTCTCGGCATCTTCTTCGCTCGCCCTCGCAATGATCTTCAGTTTCTGGTTCAGCTCGCGGGCCGTCAGCACAATGTAGAGATTCGCTGCGTCGGTAGTCGTTGCTGCCACCAGGCCCCGCGCGCGCTCGATCTGCGCCTCCCGCAGCGTCGCTTCCTGCGTCGCATCGCCCACAATCGTCAGCCACTCGCTGCAATACTTCGCTGCCTTGCTCTCGTTCTGTTCTACGATCACAAACGGGGCAGGCCTGCGCGCCAGCTCACGGGCGGCGCTGCGGCCCACGCGCCCCGCTCCACAGATGATGTAGTGATCCGTCAGCCGGCCGATTTCACGCTCCATCTTGCGCCTTCCAAAGAAGCTCCGAAGCTCGAATTCTAGCAAAGCCTGTGTGAGCGCCCCGATCCCCAGAAACACTAGCGACACGCCCACCGCAATCACAAGAATATTGAACTCGCGTCCCGCCCGCGAAAGCGGGTGCGTCTCCTGGTATCCGATGGTGGTAAGCGTGGTCACCACCATGTAGAAGCCATCGAACCAGGGCCAGCCTTCGATGAAATGAAACCCCGCCGTCCCCACCAGCACCACGCCGGCCAGCGCCAGCGCGATCAGCCGCAGATTTCGCAAAGCCTTCATGGATTCTTCTCGCAGGTTCCGCCGGTCTCCGTGCAGTTCGAGGACATCTCGTATCAGGCACGCTTAACGACGCAATTACTCCGCTTTGTATCAGGCCATCATCTTCTGGACGCAATTGACTTTGGTTCGTATCAGGGCACGTTTTGGCGGCGCGATTAACCCTGGTTCGTATCAGACATCGTCTTCTCGACGCAAGTGACTCTGGTTCGTATCAGGGCACGTTTTGGCGGCGCAATTAACCCTGGTTCGTATCAGGACATCGTCTCTCGACGCAATTGACTTTGGTTCGTATCAGGGCATCGCTTTAGCGATGCCTTCACGGCCTGGCAACACCGACGGCTTTAGCCGCTGCACGCTCCTTCTCCTGCGAGCGCCACGACTATAAATCGGCATAGGGGGGAGAGTCACCTCTCCTCCCCTGCCACACCACCGTACATGCGGGTCCGCATACGGCGGTTCAGTTCGGTTAAGCTGGAGCTACATCTAGCAATCGCGGAAGACCGAGCGCGTCGAAGTAAGCAGCCGGAAAGGCGATGGACAAGGCGGGACTGTTCGCCAGGCGCCAAGGTCCATGGGGACTACCGGCGGTCTGTGCCGCGAGTGCAGTTCCGACGTTCCGTTGGCGTAGCTGAGCAACCCGCACTCCGCGCCGCTTCCACTGCTTCCAGATCACGGATCGCAGCCTGCGCCGGATCCACTGATCCAGACCACTCAACACCGAGGGCGTCTGGCTGTAGCCGAAGTAACTCTTCCAGCCACGCAAGTAGCGGGCGAGTTCCTTCGTCATCTGTTGCAGACTGATGCCCCGTGTCCGTCGCGTCAGTTCCCGTACTCTTTGCTTACACCGCAGCAGAGCCTTGGGCGCAATGCGCCGTTTTGGTTCTGTCCCGTAGGTGAAACTAAAGCCCAGAAACTTCCGCTCCTGCGGTCTCGCCACTGCGCTCTTCGCCTCGTTCACCTTGAGCTGGAGTCGCCGCCAGATGAAACTAGTCACGCTTTGCATGACTCGCTTCCCCGCCCGTTCACTCGCCACGTAGATATTGCAATCATCCGCGTAGCGCACGAAACGGTGTTGACGCCGTTCCAACTCGCGGTCGAGTTCGTCGAGCACGAGATTCGACAGCAGCGGAGACAAGGGCCCTCCTTGCGGAGTTCCTTCCTCCACCGGACTCACCAGCCCGTTCTCCATCACGCCCGACTCCAGAATGGCTCGTATCAGCTTGAGCATCCTCTTGTCGCTCACCCGCCGCGCGATCGCCGCCATCAGCTTGTCGTGGTTGACTCGATCGAAAAACTTTTCCAGATCGAGATCCACCACCCAGCGGTTGCCCTCGGCGATATACTGCTGCGCCTTGGCCACCGCCTGATGCGCGGAGCGTTGCGGACGAAAGCCGTGACTGTGCTCGGAAAACGTCCGGTCCCACCTGCTTTGCAAAACCTGCATCAACGCCTGCTGGATGAACCGATCCAGCACCGTCGGAATGCCCAGCTTGCGCACTCCTCCGTCCGGCTTGGCGATCTCTACCCGCCTCACCGGTCGCGGTTGGTAAGTTCCGCTCAGCAACTGTTCCCGGATGACTGGCCAGTGCTGCTTCAGGTAGCCCGCTAACTCGCCGACCTTCATGCCGTCGATTCCCGGACTTCCCTGGTTGGCCCTCACTCGTCGTAAAGCCCGCTTCAGGTTCTCCCTATCGCAGACCTCTTCCAGCAACTGCTCCGTTCCAGCCGGGCTTTCGGTTTCGCAGTTCGCCGTGAGCGATTCGGTCCCTTCCCGTCGAGCCTTCGGAGCTTCACTCCTCCCCTCGCCAGTAAAGGCCAGCACCATCTGTAGCTGGTTCTTCTGCCGCTTGTCGTTCATCGAGTCCTGCGTCCTACTCGCCGCTCCTTGCTGTTTGGGCCTTCGGCCTTGCGGCCTACTATGCCCTCTGCTGACTCCCGCTGCACGGTCAGGATGGATCACTCCATCCTCAGTCACGATTCCGTGACATGCGGCGGGTCTCCCGAAGTAAATTCGACCGCCTTCCGCGCACAACCGCCGGATTTACCACCAGTGCTCTTTGGTGGACACGGGCTTCACTGTCAGTTGCCAGCTCGCCCTGCACCGTAGGCCTCATCATCCGGTTCTTGTTCATCGGCTCACGCGTTTGATCCACGCTTCTTTCAGACCTCGCCTCGCGACGACGCCCTTGCGCTTCTCTAGCCCTTCACCTCCACCAGGCTGGACAGGGGACCTGCACCCCCAAGCTGTCGAACATGTTCGGCACACAACAAAAAGGCCTCCCGCGCAGTGCGGAAGGCCAAAACAAACTCGCTTCTTTGTCAGTCGGCCATCGACGGACTGGGCTTCGCTTGCGACGCTGCCACCGCCGCCTGCACCTTGCTGTGATGGCGACCATACCCGAAGTAAATGGCCATGCCGATGATCAGCCAGATAATCAGCCGCAGCCACGTGTCGCGCGGCAAACTTGCCATCATCAGGCCCGCCACCAGAATTCCCATGATCGGGACAAACGGCACCCACGGCGTCTTGAACGGGCGTTCCAGTTGCGGCCGCCGCACTCGCAGAATCCACACTCCCGCGCACACAATCACAAATGCCAGCAGCGTTCCGATGCTCACCAGTTCACCCAGAATGCCAATCGGAATCAGCGAAGCAAAGATCGCCACGAAAATCCCAACGATAATGCTGCAGATCCATGGTGTCCGAAACCGCGGATGCACAGCACCGGCCCACTCCGGCAGTAATCCGTCACGGGACATCGAGTAGAAAACGCGCGACTGCCCCAGCAACATCACCAGCATCACGCTGCCTAGACCTGCGATCGCGCCCAGTTTCACCAGGATGCTGCCCCAGCGCACGCCCGTCTGATCGATGCCCACCGCCACGGGATCGGGAACATTTAACGTCGTGTAGGAAACAACCCCGGTCAGCAGACCGGATACAAGAATGTAGAGAATGGTGCAGATTACAAGTGATCCGAGAATCCCGATGGGCATGTCGCGTTGCGGCCTCTTCGCCTCCTGCGCCGCGGTGGATACCGCATCGAACCCGATGTAAGCGAAGAAAATTACCGCCGCTCCTCGCGCTACGCCCGACCACCCATAGTGGCCAAACTCGCCGGTATTGGGTGGGATGAAAGGAGTCCAGTTACGCGATGCGGTCTCCGGATGTTTCAGAAGGAATGCGCCCGCAATCGCAATGAACGTGAGCACAATCGCTACCTTCACGATAACAACTACCGAGTTCAAGTTCGCCGATTCCTTGATGCCCACCACCAGGATGACGGTCACTGCACAGATCGCCAAAAAAGCAATCAGGTTGAACGATCCATACGCATGCTGCAGGGTGGAAGGGTCCACGCCACGCGCTTTTAGGGTCGGTAGAATCGTGGCCAGCCGCTCCCAGCGGCTGTTGTACATCACCATGTCGGTTCCGGGTGTGGCCGTAAGCGAAGGCGGCAGGTGAACGCCGAAGTCCTGCAGAAAGCTGTTGACGTAGCCGCTCCAGCCCGAGGCCACGGTGGCCGCACCGAAGGCATACTCCAGGATCAGATCCCAGCCTATGATCCAGGCAAAGATCTCTCCCAACGTGGCGTAACCGTAGGTGTACGCCGACCCGGCAATCGGGATCAGCGAAGCAAACTCTGAGTAGCAGAGCCCGGCGAAGGCGCACGCGATGCCCGCCAGAATAAAAGACAGCACAATGGCCGGCCCGGCATACTGGGCAGCCGCGGCTCCGGTCAGCACAAAAATTCCTGCTCCGATGATGGCGCCGATTCCCAGCGTGATAAGGTTCGTCGCCCCGAGCGCGCGCTTAAGCGAATGCTCGCCCTCCTCCTTGGATTCGGTCAGGATCGTGTCGATCGGCTTGGTTGCCAGTAGGTTGGCCATCCGGTTTGTCTCTCCTTGAGGACTAAGGTAGTGGCGCAGTTTACAGTCTGACCATCTACTTTTCTATTGCCGTCATCCTGAGCGTTGCCGTTCTTCAGGCGAAGCGAAAGCCTGCCCTGAGCGAATCCTCGCGTAAGCGAGGGGAGTCGAACGGGGATCTTGCGTGCATCTCCGCCGCCATCAGGAACCACGCGGCACCACCAGGACTAAGCTGCTCTTGCCTTCGCTTGCCTTGACCACATGTAGTACACCGGGATGCCCACCAGCACAATGATCAGGCCCGGCCAGGTGTACTGCGGCTTGTAGCGCAACAGCACGACGTCGATGAAAAGCGCCATCACGATATAGATTGCAGGCAACAGCGGATATCCCACTGCCTTATACGGCCTGGGTGCGTCCGCATGCGTACGCCGCAGTACGAACAACCCAACGATCGTCAGAATATAGAAGACCAGTACCGCAAAAATGATGTAATCGAGCAGTTGCCCATAACTGCCCGAGATACACAAAATGCAGGTCCACACCATCTGCACCATCAATGACACAACCGGCGTCTTGTACTTGGGATGCAGTTTGCTGACGTTGCGGAAGAACAGTCCGTCCTTGGCCATTGCGTAATACACGCGCGCGCCCGAAAGGATCAGGCCATTGCAGCATCCAAAGCTCGAGATCATGATCGCGATGGCCATCAACGCCGCACCGCTCGATCCGAACATCAGTTGCAGAACCGCGGTTGCGACACGATCTTCCTTCGCGTACTGAATGCCGCGTGCTAGCACGTCAGCCGCAGTACTTCCTCCCAGTGTCCCCGCCGGACTTCCCACGAGTGGCAGCGCAGTGAGATACACCACGTTGCAAAGAACGTACAGCAGGATCACCACTCCCGTGCCCATCGCCAGCGACAACGGCAGGTTCCGGCTCGGATTCTTCACCTCGCCGGCGGTGAATGTAACGTTGTTCCAGGCATCCGCGGAAAACAGCGATCCTACCTGCGCTACCGCAAGGATCGTAAGAGTGCCCACCAGCACCGTCGGCCCACCCACTCCGACCTGCACCGCGTGTTGCGCGCTAAGGCCGGCATTCTGCCAGAAGTGTCCGTTGAAGTTCGACGCCAGCGCCTCTGCGTTCCGGCCGAGAAAAACACCGAGCAATACCAGGCCCAGCAGAGCCGAAACTTTGGCTACCGTGAAAACGTTCTGAATCATCGCCCCCGTTTTCACTCCAAAAATGTTAATGATCGAGAGCACGATCACGATCACGACCGCCACCAGGTTCTGCGTATTCAACCCTACATCCATGTTCCCCAGAACCATGGGCCCGATCGGGATTGGCGGCACCTTCCAGAAGTGCAGAATCCAGTTCGTCGACGAAACCGAAGGAAAGAAGATCCCCAGGAACTTCCCGAAAGCCACGCCAACCGCGGCAATCGTCCCCGTCTGGATGACCAGGAAAAGTGTCCAGCCATACAAGAAACCCCACAGCGGCCCGAGCGACTCTCTCAGATATACGTATTGACCCCCGGCTCGCGGCATCATGGCGGCCAGTTCGCCATAGCTCAGCGCACCCACAATCGTCAGGAAGCCGGTAACCAGCCAGGCTCCGATCAGCAAGGCCGGAGAGCTTGTCTCCCTCGCTATCTCCGCAGAAACAATGAAGATACCGGACCCGATCATCGACCCCATCACCAGCATGGTCGCACTCGTCAGCCCCAGGCCTTTGACTAGCTCCGTATCCTGGTGCGAGTGAATATCCCAATCGCTGGCAGCGATGGGTGGTTTAGTATCGGTCGCCACGACCCTCTTCTTGAAGCTACGGGTTGAGCACGGTTTCTTCCTGCGGCTCAAGTCAATGGTACTTGGTACTAGGTACTCGGTACTGGGTACTCTTCAAAAAGTGCCACGACTTTACCTCAATATCCGGAAAAATTCTTCTGCTGATTTGCGTGGCTCCCGTAGCAAGTCAGATATCACAGCCACAGAATCCGCCCCAGCCTCTATGACCGCCTGGCAGTTTTCCCGCGTAATCCCCCCAATAGCGACCAGCGGCTTCTGCGTCAGTCGCCTCGCCTCACGTACTCCCTCGAGCCCAACCACAGGATGCGGCTTCTCCTTGCTCGTGGTCGAAAACACCGGTCCAACGGCGAGGTAGTCTGCCGTACTCTTGTTCGCTTCCCCAAGCTGCTGTGGATTGTGAGTGGATACTCCCATCCACAACTTATCCCCGATCACACGCCGTGCCCCTTCCGGCGACAAATCGTCCTGCCCCAGATGCACGCCGTCGAACTCGGCTGCCAGACACAAGTCCACCCGATCATTCATGATGAGCTTCACGCTTGAGCCCATCACCCTTTTCAACTCCTTCGCTTGCTCCAGCATCTGCCGCGCATTCCCGGATTTGTTCCGATATTGCAGCAGCGTCACGCCACCCGCCACCAGTTCTTCAGTAAACGCAAGTAGTGTGGCAGTTTCTGAAAGAGCGGCGGAATCCACGATGGCATAAAGAGGAGGGAGCTTGATCATGGAATTACCCACATCGCTTCGAGGGCCTTGTCAGCAGCCTATCTCTTCGAATCTTTTCCCGCGGCCAGCAGCTTCTCGATGAACGTGGTATCCACCCGCCCGGCCCGGAACCCGGCGTCGGCAAGAATTCTTCGGTGCAGGGGAATCGTGGTGAAGATCCCTTCGATAATGAACATCTCCAGCGCACGCTGCATCCGCGAGATTGCTTCGTCCCGGTCCTTGCCTCGCACCACCAGCTTCGCAATCAGCGAGTCATAATAAGGCGGAATGACGCCCTCAGCATAGGCTGCCGTATCGATCCGCACGCCGGTTCCCCCGGGTGGATGGAACGAGGTAATCTTTCCCGCCGACGGCGTGAATTTTTCAGGATGTTCCGCATTGATCCGGCACTCGATGGCGTGGCCGCGATGCACGATCGGCCCGTGTAACACCGTCTCCATCCGCTCGCCCATCGCCAGCAAAATCTGGCTCTTCACCAGATCGACGTCCGTCACCATCTCCGTGACCGGATGTTCCACCTGGATGCGCGTATTCATCTCGATGAAATACAGCCGGCGGTCCTGGTCCATCAGGAACTCAATCGTCCCTGCGTTCACATAGCCGATTTCCGACAGCGTCTTGCACAAAATGCCGCCAATCTCCGCACGCAACTCCGGCGTCACCTGTGTCGACGGTGACTCCTCCAGCAATTTCTGATGGCGCCGCTGGATGCTGCACTCGCGCTCTCCCAGGCTGACCACAGTGCCGTATTCATCAGCAAGCACCTGGAACTCGATATGGCGCGGGTGCTCCACATACTTCTCCATGTAGAGATCTCCGTTGCCAAAAGACGCCGCCGCCTCCGACTGCGCCGCACGATACAGGTCCGGCAGTTCCTGCTCCGTTCGCACAATACGCATGCCGCGCCCGCCGCCCCCTGCCGACGCTTTGATGATCACCGGAAAACCGACCGTCCGTGCCCATTCCAGCGCCTCGCCGTCCGACGCAACGATCCCGTCCGATCCCGGCAGGATCGGCACGCCTGCGCGTTTCATCGCCGCCCGCGCCTTCTCTTTCTCTCCCATCAGCCGCGTGATCTCCGGCGGCGGCCCAATGAACTTGATCCCGCACGCCCGGCACACTTCCGCGAAGTTTGCGTTCTCCGCCAGCAATCCGTAGCCCGGATGGATCGCCTCCACGTTCGCAATCTCAGCCGCACTGATCACCGCAGGAATATTCAGGTAGCTCTGCGCGAGTTGCGGGGGCCCTATGCAGATCGCCTCATCGGCGAATCGTACGGGCAGGGAATTCCGGTCCGCCTCGCTGTACACCGCAACCGTGCGTATGCCCAACTCCTTGCACGCGCAGATCACACGGAGCGCGATCTCTCCCCGGTTAGCGATGAGAATTTTCTTAAACATTCACTTCTGAATTTCTGGTGACCAAGAATCCCTCAGTGACCCTCTGTGTTCTCTGTGGTTCGTGCACACAAAAAAGTGCTTCGTGCACACAAAAAAAGGCGCGCCTAGCGCGCCTCAGGCGACTTAAAAACCCTGATTCGTATCAGGGCATGCCTTCAGGCATGCCGCAACCAGCACTCTGGAACGCGCCTTTAGGCGCTGAGGTTCTCAATATTTTTTTCCCCTCGCACGCGCAAACCATCAAAACTTTCATGCCCGCGCCCGGATCGCGAACAGCTCTTGTCCATATTCGATAGGTTGTCCGTTGGCCACCAACTTTTTCACAATCTCACCCGCCACGTCCGATTCGATCTCATTCATCAACTTCATCGCCTCGACGATGCAAAGCACCTGGCCCACCTCCACAATGTCCCCTGGCTTCACAAAGGGTGGAGATCCCGGCGAAGGCGACTCATAGAACGTACCTACAATCGGTGAGCGAACTCCGTGCAGAGCCTCCTCCACGGCAGGCGGCTTGGGCGCCGCACTCGCAACTGGCTGAGGAGAACTTCCTTCCGCAGCGGTAGGAGCCACGGGTGGCGGCGCGGGATGGGACACGAGATATCGGGAATCGGGTGGAGCGGCCACCGGCGCTTCCGCCGCGCGCTTGACGCGCACTTTGACGTCGCCACGTTCCAGCTCAAATTCGGCGATGTCCTTCTCGATTAAGAACTCGATCAGTTCCTTGATCTCTTTTTGATTCATCGTCCGCGGGGATACTACCTGACTTCGGCCTCGGGAATCTGCTTCCTGATCAATATTCGCAACGCTGCCATCAAATCGCCACAAATTCCTTGCTGGTAGGTGTCAGCACTTCGCAACCGGTTTCCGTCACAACTGCCATGTCTTCGATGCGAATGCCCCATTTCCCTGGAACGTATATGCCCGGCTCAATGGTGATCACCATTCCCGGCACTAGGACTTCTCGCTGGCCAGCCGCCACCTTTGGCGCTTCGTGGATCTCCAGACCCACACCATGACCCGTCGAATGGGTAAAGTAGCGCGCTAACCCGCTTTTTTGTAGTGACTTCCGGGCTGCCTGGTCCACTTCGCCAACGCTCGCGCCCGGCCGAATCGCGTCCAATCCAGCGTGTTGAGCGTTCCGCACCGCTTCGTATGCCTGGCGGGCCTCATCCGTAACTCGACCCACCCACACGGTGCGCGTCATGTCGGAACAATAGCCAGTGAGTATAACACCGAAGTCGCAGACCACGAATCCCTGCGACGGTATGCGCGCCTCCGAAGCTCTGCCATGCGGCAGCGCCGACCTCTCACCCGCAGCGATAATCGTCTCGAACGACATCGCTGACGCCCCTGCTTTGCGCGCTGCATACTCCATTTCCGCCGCCACTTCGTCTTCTCGAACACTCGGACGAATTGTTCTCAACGTCGTGTCGAACAGGCCCGCTCCCAGCAACACCGCGGCTCGAATGCACTCAACCTCCTCCGCATCTTTGATCATCCGCGCCTTCTCCACCAGCGGCGGCGCCTGCCGCAGCCGGAATCCGGAAGGAAGAGCGTCCGCCAGGCGCTTCTGAGCCGCAACGCTCAGCCATTCACCCTCGATTCCCGCAATGCGGGGGCCCTTTGCCCTTGACCGCTTGCCCTTTTTGGCGAGCCATTCGGCCGCAGCCAGCAAAGGCGTCTTCCGTGCCGCCACAACCTTCGCTCCTTTCACTTCGCTTCGCGCCTGCGCCGTGTAGCGCCCATCGACGAACAGCACAGCGGCCCGCTCGTCCAGAAGCAGAACTCCGGCGCTTCCCGTAAAGCCCGACAGATACCGGATGTTAGGAAGATGAGTGACGAGGAGAGAGTCCAGGCGGTTTATTGACAGCTGTTCTCGCAGCCGGCTCAGGCGGCCCGGGTGATCCATAGGTGAAGTTTATCAGGACAGGAACTGAGGATTATTTTCTTCCCGCGGGATCGGCATCCGAAATCAAACCGACTTACAGATTTTCTAAACTGGGAACTCGGTACTGGGTACTACTCGACACAAAACAGAACCGCCGGCTTCCTTGTCAGGATTAGCCGGCGTCTGCGTACTGCTACCTCGTTGGCTAGCCGCTATGTCTGGATGATGCGCGGCGTGATGAAGAAGATCAGCTCCTGGTTCGAGGTGCTGACCTGCCGATGCTTGAACAGGTTGCCCAGTGCCGGGATGTTGCCCAGCAACGGCACCTGCGAAACGTTCACTGAGTTCTGCGTCTGGATCACGCCACCGATCACCACAGTACCGCCGTCGGTGACCAGAACCTGCGTGGTCGCCTGCTGCGTGATCAGCGTGGGGTTGCCCTGAACCTGACGGCTGAAGTCAGGCGTCGTGTTCTCGACGTCCACGTTCAGGAAGATCGTGCCTTCCGACGTGATCTGCGGAACCACCGTCAAGCGGAGGAACGCATCCACGTAGGTAACCGTAGGCGGGCCGCCCAACTGCGCCTGCGTGACGATCGGAACGCGCACGCCCTGGCGAACCAGCGCTTGAATGTTGTTCTGCGTGACTACCCGCGGACGAGAAAGAATCTTCAGCAAGCCGCGCGACTCCGCCAGGGTCAACAGCGTATCCAGGCGGACGTTCTTCGTGGCGTTTATAAACTGCAAGCCGCTGGTCGGGCTGGTTACACCCAGGTTTGAGAACAGCGGGATCTGGAACCCGTTGGTTGCGGAACCGCCGGAAGCCACGATGTATTGCGGGCTAAAGCCGGCGACGTTGGTTGGCGAAGTCCCTACGTTCTGGGCGCCGCCCACTGCGGATGTTCCGTTGCCCCAACCAAATCCAAGCTGGGTTCCAATGTCACGCGCGAAGCTGCGGGTCGCAGCCACTACGCGGGCTTCGATTTCTACTTCCTGCGTCTTGCGGTCCAATTGGGTAAGTAAACGATCGACGGCCGGCATCACGCTCGGAATGTCGGAGATGATCAGAGCGTTCGTGCGATCGTCAGAGATCACGTCGCCGCGCTGGCTCAGGAACTTCTTGATCGTAGGAACCACGTCTTTGGAGTGGGCATAGCTCAGGAACCGGGTCACCGTGACTTTCTCGACGGCTAACGCCTCGGCTTCTTGCTGTGCTCGGCGACCTTCCGCTTCCTTCTTCAGAGTATCCACGGTCGCGATGCGCAGCACGTTGCCTTCGAGTTCACGCGCCAGGTCGTTGTTCTTCAGCACGATGTCCAATGCCTGATCCCACGGCACATCATCGAGCACAATGGTCAATGTGCCATGCACGTTCGGATCGAGCACTACGTTAAGCCCGCTGATCTCGTGGATCAGGCGGAAGAAGTCTTTCAAATCGACGTCCTTCAGGTTGACCGAGATCGGCTCGCCCGTGTACTTGGGACCGTTGAGCCCGGCCTGCATCTGCGCGATCTGGTTCTTCTGCTCAGCGGCCAGGTTGACCGCTGGCTGAATGGCCGGTGCCGGAGCCGCTGCCGATTGAGGTTGCATCGCGGCGTGTGCACTGGTCGTCACCAATTCCGAGGCAGTCTTGTCTGCAAATCGCGCCGCAGCTTCCTGGGCGCGAGCCGCAGGCTCGATCACTGGCTTGGTGTCTTCCGGCTTAGCGTCAGTCTTCGGCTTGTAAGACGGTTCAACGAATACGAAGTCACTGGCGTTGGAAGCCGTCTGTACCGGCTTTTTCTCCGCTGATGGGTTTGCGACCGGTTGACTCTTCGCCAGCACCGGCTTCGGGGCCGCAATCGTTGACGGCGCAACCGCCACCTGGGCAGGGGCCTTCGGCGCGTTCTTCGCCGTCGCAGTTCGGGGTGCAGCTTCAATACGATCTTGTTGTCGCCACCGGGAACCAATTCATAGTGGCAGGCCTGATCCAGATCGATCACCACCCGTGTATTCGGAGGGGTCTGGCCGTCCATGCCGATACGGACGTCCTTGATTCCGTCGCTTCCCACGGTGATGTGGCGCTGATCGGTGACCGCCACCGTGTCCGGCAGATCGACAATGACGCGCGCCGGAGAGTCCAGGGTGCTCAGCTTCGGCGTGACCTGTCCGCGGGCCGTAATCTCGATGCTGATTCCGTCATCGCCGCGCAGAATATCGAGCCGTTGTAAAGCAGCCCGTTTGGTGGCGCCCGTGTCTGCGCTCTGCGTCTCAGCCGCTGCGGCCATCAAGGCCAGAGCCAGCAGCGGTAGAAAAACACTCAGCAGTTGCTTTCGCATTTCGCTTCTCCTCACGCGAGGCGACCAGCCCTCGCGTGTCTTCCTTGGAATTCTGTCTTCGGCCCGGATCGCGGCCTCGCCCTAGACCGCGGGCGTCACGATCTTCTTCATCACTTCCCGCGTCAAAGGCTTTCCCAGCTGATCTTGATACGTCTCTTTGAACATGATCGAATCGCCCGTAATCTTCACTACATATCCGTTGAACACCGGATCGTTCTCGCGCAGGAAATAGGCTTTGTTCAGCGAGTTCGTCACCACCGCGATCATGCCCGCATCCGACTTCACCACGCCCTTGAGGTTGATCTGGTCAATCGCCAGGCAGCTCTTTCCCGTGCTGCACGCCGATCCTGTGCTGTTGCGCGTCACGACCGGGCTCAGGAACGGATCGCGCTTGCCGGCCGCAGAGAATTTCTTGTCTTTCTCCGTCTTGCTCCTGCGGCTTCGCTTCGGGAGCCGCTCCCGTGTCCGCCGCTACCACCGATTTCGAAGCCGCCGCGGCCTTCACTTTCGCCGTCTTGGGAATGATCACCGCCACTGTCTTCGCGGCCGGCTTCTGAGCCGCACTTTGTGCGCCACTGCGGCTTTTGCCGGCTGGCCTGCCGCGACTCTTCGTTGCCGAAACCTTCACCGCCGCCGGAGCCTTCGCTGCTGGCTGGCCGGCCACAGGCGCGCTCGGAAGCGGCTTGGTGGGCGTGGCGCTGTGGTTCGCCGGCGCGGCTGGTACTCCCGCTGCTGATAAAGCCGCGTTGCTGTCGATGGCGCTCTTCTGCTGCAGCGCATTCATCGTGTTCTTGGTGTTCACGATCAGGTCCGGGTTCTGCGCCCATCCCGTTCCCGTCGCCATTGCCAGTACGAGAATTCCCGTCGTTAGCTTCATCGCATCCCCTACTTTTTCACCGCAGCCGTGGGGGCTGCCGGTTTTGCTGCGCCGCCGGTTCCATGTCATGACTGAAGAATGTGGTTGCAGGCAGGTCGCGACGACGCTCTCGTTCGGGGCATACTGATAAGTATGCTTCGTCTTGGCGTCGTTGGGCTTTTTGGTGGTGGCCACCAGCAGGTCCGAAACGTTCACGATGCGCTCGAGTTTTCCCACGTGGTCGAAGAAGCTCAGCACCGAGTAGTACGGGCCATCGAGTTCCAGCTCGAACGGCGCTTCGGTGTAGAAGTCCTTCTGGCTGACCGGCTTGGCAGTGTAGCGGCGGATTTCGATCCCGCCTTCTGCTTCGGCGTCCATCATCTTGATGAAGCCGTCGACTTCTTTCTCGTCCGGCACGATCTTGCGTTCGATCTCCAGCTGCTGCTTCAGACTGGCGACCTGACGTTCCATGTCCGCCAGCTTGGGCCGGTAGGATTCCAGTTCCGCGATTCTCCCGCAGCTTGTCGCTGCAAGTTCTGCTGCGCCGTGGCATTGGCTTCCTGCTGGCTCTTGAACACGGTGAAATACAGAGCCGGCGCTCAACAGCAGCGCCTCCCAGCACAGTCGCCCCCACTGCTTGATATTCCCGAAATTCGCTGAAATTCGCCATGATTTCCGCCTCTTATGACTTCGCCTTTCTCGCATGTCAGCGTGAATTGGAACGCCTGCATGTCTTTGAACGATCGTCCTGAAACGTTTCCTTGATCTCGATGTTGTGGAAGTAGCCCGTCTTTTGCAGATTGCGAAATCAGATTGGCCACGGCATCGGTGCTCAGCGCCATGCCCTCGATGTCGACACTGTTGCCCTGATCCTTCATGGTGTTCAGCCAGACCGCCTCGGTGCTGTTGACGGTGTCGCCCATCGTGGTCAGCAGGTTGACCGGACCGGATTGGTTCGGCGCGCAACTGGTCGATCACATCTACCCGGCGCTTGTAGCTGTCGGCCTGTCTCTGACGATCCAGATAGCGAGCCTTCACGTCGGCCAGTTCGTGGTTCTTCTGCTCCGCGACCTGCCATCTGTCGTGGCGATGGCCTGCTTCTGCTTGTCCAGCTGGTGCCAGTAGCCAAGTTGACCGCGGCCACCAGCACGAGCACAGCAGCTACCTTCAGCTCGGCGAGCCGACATCGCCCACTTCCATCGACGGAACGGACGCAGCGCCACCGCGTTTGCTCTTTCGGTTTCGGTGCCCAGCAGGTTGATTCGGATCATAGGTTTTCAAAACTCCTTAAAGCCAAACCCACCGCAACCGCCATCTGGCCTGCATTCTGCTCGATCAGTTCCAGCCCCCGGTCCGCGCCGGCGGCGCAATCTTCTGAAAGGGATTGAAGATCTCGACCGGCAGCGAAAATTCCTGACGCAAAGCTTCGACCAACCCCGGAACCTTCGACGAACCGCCCGCCAGATAAATCTTCTCGATGTGCTCTCCCGCCGCGCTGGCGCGGAAGAAATCGAACGTCTTCTGGATTTCCAGCACGATGATCTCGGTCACCTGCTGCAGGATCGGCGTCTTCGCGTCTTCGCTGACGGTGCCGACTTTGTTGCCCAGCTTCAGCGACTCGGCGTCGTCGAAGCTCAGATCCAGTTCTTTCTGCAGCGAGTCCGTGTACTGGTGCCCGCCCACGCTGACGTCGCGCGGGAACAGCGGCGTCGTGCCCTTCACGATGTTGATGTTCATGACGCTGGCGCCCAGGTTCAAAAGCGCCACCACCTGGCTCGGCGCGGGCTCGTAGTTGTACTCGTAGCAGTTCTGCAGCGCCAGAGCATCGATGTCCACAATAGCCGGAGTCTTGCCCGCCATCGAGAGTACGTTGGTGTAGTTGAGAATCTTGTCCTTCTTGACGGCGACCAGCAGAACGTCCATCTGCGGGCTGCCGGCTTCTTCGGAAAGAATCTGGTAGTCGAGGTTCACGTCGGCCAGATCGAAGGGAATATGCTGCGCCGCTTCCTTCTCGATGGTTTCCGCCAGCTCCTGGTCGCTCATGGAGGGCAGCGAGATTTTCTTCACGATCACCGAGTGACCGCTTACCGCCGTGGCCACGTCTTTGGTCTTGATCTGGTTGTCGGTGAACAGCTTCGAGATCGCGCTCGAAACCGTTCCCGAATCCACGATCATCGAATCGACCACGATATCCGGAGCCAGCGGTTCCAGGCCCAGGTGCGCGACTTCGATCCCGTTGCGCCCCTTTTTCAGCTCCACGGCCTTGATGCTCGAAGAGCCCACATCCAGACCAACAATCGTTTTCGCATCCGAATCCAAACATGTGCCCGCCTTCTCTATGGGGTGCGGGCTTCCTCGCCCGCAAGCCTTCGTTTACTTGACCCGGCAGCTTTCCCGCCGCCTTCGGTTTCTTCTTGCTCTTGGCTTCCATCTGGTTGGACTTCTCTTCCATCCACTGGTCGAGCTTCGACTTCTTGAAGCGCCAGCGGTTGCCCAGTTTGAACGCCGGGATCTTTTGTTCGCCGACGTACTTGTAAAGCGTGTCCGGACTCACTCCCAGGTATTGCGAAGCCTGGCGAATGTTCATCACTTCTCGCGAGTCGGCCATAGTTCGTTGCCCTTTCCACAGAATCAGGCCCGGGCCTGCCGTTCTTTCCAGCTTGCCGGGCGAACTTGGGAGGAAACTCTTCGCACACGATTTCCGCGCGAGCGAGTTTCAGTGCCCTGAGCATATCTCAACCCCGAAAATGGGGAAGTCAAGGCGAATCTCCGTGTTTCTTTGGGTTTTATGGGTGTTTTCTGGAAAGGTAATCGAGGGCACTTGCAGATGTCTGCTGCATATTGCGCTAGGCAACTACAGAGGCACAACTAGTTGTGGTGTTTATACACTGGATGCGAAGTCATCCGCCAAGACATAACCAAAGTACTAGAGACGGTACCAAGGTATTGGGACAGGCGGACGCGCAACCAACCCTCTGATGCCCCGCCCATTCCCCTCAATTCCCGGCGTAAACCGCAGAATCCCGGCCCTTTGCGGAACCGGTTCCATTGCCTTCCAAACCCAGCCGCCTCACCACGTCCCTATAACGGCGGTCGCCGTGCAACGGCTCAAAGTTCGGGTTAACCGGCAGGAGAATCATGCTGCTATCACGCTCCTCGTAGGCCTTCGCCAGCCAACGGAACGCTTCCTCTCCATCGCCCAAGACAGCATAGGAGTCTGCTATAGACAGGGCGGGCACGAAACGCCCCTTTGACAGGTCCCCGAGCTCTTGTTTCAGTTGAAACCGGCTGACCGCCGGATACCCCCCTTGCCGGTATGCCCGGTCCATTTCGCCCCACTCGTCCTTCCCGGCCCCGGCGAGTTCCGCCACCTTCTTCGACTCTTCGAACCACTCCTTAATACATATGCGACCGCTCATAGGCAGCCGCCAGATTGTCATGGGCGCCAAGAAAGCTCGGATCCATTTCGAGCGTCTTCTTGAATTGCTGCAATCGCCAGATCCTGGCGGCCTTCCCAGGCGAAAACCTCCCCGACTCCCATGCTGATGATCAACGACAGGGGATCCAACTCCTGCGCTCGCCGCATCTCGGCCTCGGCTTCTGGAAATCGCTTCAACACCACTAAGTGCATCGCATACCATTGGTGTGCGGTCGCATAGTTCGGGTCCAGTTCGATCGCCCTCTTGAATTCCTTTTCTCCGCCCGCAAAGTCCCAATCGTAGTTCGCCTTTACGAATGCCAGCGACGTATGCGCCTCCGCCAGCGAATCATCCAGCTCCAGCGCCTTCATCGCCGCCGCCCGGGCCTTCGGGAAACGAGTCCCGCGGCGGTGTTTTACCCCAGTCATCGAGCAGGTCATAGGAGTCCGCGAGTCCTGCATACGCCACCGCGTAGGTCGGGATCTTTATCGATGGCTTGCTCGAAGTACTCGATCGCCTTCTTCATCCCCGCTTCAGTTCGTTTATTCCAGAAATACCGCCCCTTCACATAAAGTTGATACGCCTCCGGGTTCGCGGTGTTGCGCTTCTCGATCTTCTTTTCTTCCTCGCCCGTAAGCCGCCACCTCAGCTTTGAGGAAACCTGCCTCGCAATCTCTGGCTGCAGCGCCAACACATCCGAGACCTTGCGGTGATACTGCTGGCCCCATAGCTGCGCGCCGTTGCGCACATCCACCAACTCCGTCTGGATCACCAGGTCGTCGCCACTCTGTCCGACCTGCCCGGTGAGGACCGCTTTCACGCCCAAGTCTCGCCCCACCGCCATCGGGTCTACCTTCTGCCCCTTGTATCGCGTGACCGTGCTCCACGCCATCACCCGCAACTTCGGTAGCTGCGAGATGCCATCGATGATGCCCTCGGCAATGCCGTCGCTCAGCCCCTCAATGTCCGGATTTGATCACTCACAACGAAAGGAAGAATCGCTACCGAATCGATCCCCGGTCGCGGCCTCAGTAGGAAGTATCCTGCAAGCAGGATCAAGGCCAGAGCGCACCCCATGATTGTCCACGTCCAGGAAAAACCGCGGGTGCCCCATCCTTTCGCGTTCTTTGCGAAAGGGTGGGATTCATTCAGAGTATCCGCTTCCCTCACCCCGTCCTCGATGGCCCACTCAATCGAGTTCTTTGCCTGGACAGACGCATGCGCCCCGTTTATTTCCGTTCCCGCGGTGCACCGGGGCGATCAGCCGGTAGCCGCTCTTGGGAATCGGTCTGGATGATGCTCGGTTCCCGCGCACTGTCATTGAATGCCTTGCGCAGGGCGGAAATGGAAACCGTCAGGACGTCGTCTGTAACATGAGTTCCAGCCCACACCGTTTGAATGAGCTGTTCCTTGCTGACCACCTCTCCCGCGCGTTCGGCCAGGCAGGCAAGCACCTGCATCGCCTTGGGCTCGACACGGTTGGTCGTGCCGTTCAGGCTGATGCTGTTCAGGCTGGGGGCGACCGTAAAGTCGCCAACTTTGAAATTCCCCTGCAAACCCGTCCCCTATACGAGTTCTGGCGCGCCACTCAATTATAGGACGGCCGTTCCAGCAAAAAAGACAACTGCCGGCAAGAACGTAGAAGTAAAAGCATTGCTTAGGCTGTTGTTTCGGAGCTTACGATTCGCAGTTGTTGAACAATCGCCATACTCAAGATCCGCCGCCCTCGGGGTTTTGAGTGCTATCGCCTGATTTCGCCAACTACGGGGTTGCGATAACCTGATAGCAGTGTTTAAGCACGTGCAAGGAGCCGAAGAGAACGGATTTGCAGTTGTTCCCGAATGTTTGTTACTTAGCAGCCTCGGCTGCCAGAACCGCTTGATAGGCGTTGACCATTCCCCCGGAGCCGACTTTGCCTTTCAACGCGGGCAGTTTTGTGACAGATTTGAGGAGCATGCTCTTGAGTTGAACTGCTGTCAGTTTCGGATTGACCGATAGCATTAGAGCGGCCACGCCGGATACTACGGGAGCAGCGTTTGAAGTACCTCCGGATAGGGCATAAATGCCGACGCCGCCAGTGATGTCGGTCGTGTAGTTCATTGCTAGTGCCGCGATTTCGACCCGCTTAATGCCATAGTTTGACCCTCCGATAAACTTTCCCGAACTTGGTGCGTGGTACAGCTTCCCCTGAAAGTCGATCTCCGCCACCCTGATTAGGTTCGCCGTGTCGAAACACTGGGGATACATGCAGTTCTCGTCCAGATCGATGTTCTTTCCAAAGTTGCCCGCACCCACAACGATCAAAACGTTTTTCGTCGCCGCGTATTCGATGGCCTTGCGCAGCTCAGCCAGCTTCTCGCGGCGCAAGTCGTTGACAAAGCCGCTCCAGTTAATGATCCGGGCACCATTGTCAGCGGCGTAATGAATAGCCTTTACGGCACGGTCGATTCTGGCTGTGTCCTTTGCTTCTCGCCCGAATCCCTGCGCACCAATCTTCAAGAGCATCATGGATACGCCCCAGTTGATTCCGGCCACGCCGATGCCGTTGTTGCCTTTAGCTCCGATGATGCCCATGGCGTGCAACGAGTGCCAATATGGTGCGATTCGGGTCTTGTCAATCCCGTCGAAGACGTGGCAATCCGGATCGGGGCTATTAAATACAAAGTCCCATCCGAGCACGTCGTCAATGTAGCCGTTGTGGTCGTCATCGACACCGTTCGTTTCCTTGTCAAATCCGTTGCTGTCGGGTCCACTCTCACCGGGGTTGTGCCAGAGGTTGTCCTTGATGTCAGGATGGTTGTAACAAAACCCGTCGTCCAAGATCGCCACGACCACATTTTTGCTTCCGGTCGTGATTCCCCATGCTTTTGTAATATTCAGATCGACGCCCTTTTCCGCGTCGAATTCTTCGGCTGATGGTTCGTACGACTTGTTGTTGATGATGATCCTGCCACCGGGGTTGTGGAAACTAATCTGATCTTTGTAGTAGGGGTCATTTGGAGTTTTGTCCTGACCAAAGGTGGGGAACGATCCGCAAAGTATCAGAAGCGCAAGAAGTATAGGGCAGCCTTCCATGTTGCCTCGCAGACAGGGACTTGACATCCTTGACCGTTTATTCGTGGTCTGGATTCTACTCCGGACAGGCGACTTCTCCGGTCTTTGGACATTGGCTGTCGAAAGATGAAGCCACTAGTAGAAGAGCAAACTCAGAGATTCTGACGGCCTTGGCCACACTTGAGGATCGTTGGGGGAACGCGATCTTGCGATCAATTTTTGGATTGCTGTTGATAAATCGCGATTACACTCAACATCCCTCAAAGAGCGCCTACCTGATTACATCTGTCGCCGTGGAGATGTGAACTGTCGTACCAGAGGGTACTCGAGGGTCCGGAGCCGCCTTAGTCTATCCCGGCCTCGTTGACTTGCCTGCGCGTCCCGCCTAAGATTGCCCGACTCCATGATCGGCCAGACGATCTCGCACTACAAAATTGTCGGGAAGCTCGGGGGCGGGGGGATGGGCGTCGTCTACAAGGCCGAAGACACCCGCCTGCACCGCTTCGTCGCCCTGAAGTTTCTGCCTGACCATGTCGCCCGTGATCCCCAGGCACTAGCCCGTTTCCAGCGCGAAGCGCAAGCCGCTTCCGCCCTGAACCATCCCAACATCTGCACCATTCACGATATCGGCGAGCAGGAGGGCCAGCTTACATCGTGATGGAGTTTCTGGAAGGCGCCACCCTCAAGCACATCATTGGCAACCGTCCCCTGGAACTGGAGAATCTTCTTTCCCTCGGCATCGAGATCGCCGATGCTCTCGACGCGGCGCACGCCCGCGGCATTGTCCATCGCGACATCAAGCCCGCGAACATCTTCGTGACCGACCGCGGTCACGCCAAAATTCTCGATTTCGGCCTGGCCAAAGTTGCGCCCAATTCCACCCGCCCAGCCGATCAGGGAATGACAGCGCAGGCCACCGCAATAAGCGACGAACACCTGACCAGCCCCGGTTCGACCATGGGCACCGTCGCCTACATGTCCCCGGAACAGGCAAAGGGCAAGGATCTCGACGCCCGCACCGACCTGTTTTCTTTCGGTGTCGTCCTCTACGAAATGGCGACGGGTGTCATCCCTTTTCGCGGCGACACCTCCGCGCTCATCTTTAAAGCCATTCTGGATGGCGTCCCGACCTCACCGATCCGCCTGAACCCAGATCTGCCACCAAAGCTGGAAGACATCCTGAATAAGGCGCTGGAGAAAGACCGCAACCTTCGCTACCAGCACGCAGCCGATATGCGCGCCGACCTCCAGCGCCTCAAGCGTGACACTGACTCCGGACGCGCGGTTGCTGCTAGTTCTTCTTCGAGAGTTGAAGTTGCGCAGGAAGCCATACCCCAGCCGTCTGGCCCATCTTCAGGTCGGGTCTCTGGCCCCATTTCGGCGGCTCCCGCTGCTGCGTCGTCCGCGTCCGTCGCGGCGGCAGGCTCTGCGGTTGTATCGCGAAAATCGCCGTGGAAAATTCTGGTTCCCGTCGTCGCGGTGCTAATTGCCCTGGCGATCGCTGGTGGTTTCTACTTCCGCTCGGCCCACGCTTCCAAGCTCACCGAAAAGGACACGGTTGTTCTCGCCGAATTCTCCAACACCACCGGCGACCCCGTCTTCGACGGCACCTTGAAGCAGGCGCTCGCGGTGGACCTCGACCAGTCACCCTTTCTGCGCGTCGTGCCACCAGCCCGAGTTCAGAAGACGCTCGCCTTTATGGGCCGTTCCCCTGATGAACGCCTCACCACCGATCTCGCGCGCGATTTGTGCCTGCGCGTAGGCAGCAAGGCGATGCTTTCCGGCTCGATCGCCAGTCTCGGCTCGCAGTACATCGTCACTCTGAATGCAGTGAATTGCCAGAGTGGCGACTCCCTCGCACAGCAGCAGGCGGAGGCTTCGAGCAAAGAACAGGTACTTTCCGCGCTCGGGACCGCGGCTTCAAAGTTGCGTGGCACGCTCGGCGAGTCGCTCGCGTCCATACAGAAATATGACGTGCCCATCGACCAGGTCACCACCGCGTCACTCGATGCGCTGAAAGCCTTTTCCCTGGGTAATGCCGAGTTCGACCGCGGCCGCGGCCTGTCGTCGTTGCCCTTCTATCGCCGCGCCGTCGAACTCGATCCCAATTTCGCCTGGGTCTACGCCCGCATGGGCACCGCCTACAACAACGCCGGCGAGCTGGAACCAGCGAAAGAGAACATCCGCAAAGCGTATGAACTAAGGGACCGCGTTAGCGAGAGGGAAAAGCTCTACATCACCGAGCATTACTACGAGACCGTTACCGGTGAGCTCGACAAAGAGATTGAGACCCTGGAGCTCTACCTCCGTACCTATCCCGCCGACTCCGTCCCCGGCAACAACCTGGGGATCAGCTACGAACAAATCGGCGAGAATGAGAAGGCGGCGGCCGCCGCCCGCCAGAGCGTACTTGCCGACCCCAACGCCGCGAACGCCTACAGCACTCTCGCCTATGCCTATGCTGCGATCGGGCGCGCCGACGAGGCCCGGCAGACCATCGACCAGGCCCTCAAGCAATTCCCGGAGTCAGAAGATATTCACTGGGCTGCCCTGTGGCTCGCGTATGCCTATGACAAGCCCGACGAAGCCCAGCGCCTCTTAGCGTGGGCCAAAGGCAGGCCCGGCGAATACGTCTTCCTCAACCTTCAGGCGCGTACGCTGCAAAGCGAAGGAAAGCTGCGCCAGTCGACCGACTTGACGCAACAAGCGCTGGAAATGGAGAAGAGCCAGAATCTTAAGGAGGCCGAGTGGCCCGACCTTGGCCAACTCGCACTCGTTCAAGCTGACTTCGGGGCCTGCGATCAGGCTCGGCAAACGGCCACTCGTATTCCCGCCGAAAAAAGCCGGGATGGTGCCGTCCTCGCTGGCTTTGCGTTCGCCACTTGCGGGGACAGAGCCAAGGCTGAGGCTATCGTCTCCGGGCTCGGCAAGGGCTATCCTCTGAATACTCTCGTCCAAAGATTGGCGATACCTCTGATTCGCGCCAGAATCGAGGTCCAGCGGGGAGAGAACTCCAAAGTCGCCGAGGAGTTGCACCCCACGGATGCCTACCAGTTCGGCTACATCGCCTCCGGCACCCCGGCTTATTTACGAGGGCTCGCCGCCCTGCAGGCCAAACAAGGGCCACAGGCGGTAGCCGAGTTCCAGAAGATTCTCGATCACAAGGCCTATTTCGGTGCGAGTACCTACGTGTCGCTGGCTAAGCTTGGCCTCGCTCGAGGTTATGCGCTATCTGGCGACAACGCCAAGGCTCGCACTGCCTACCAGGACTTCTTCACCAAGTGGAAAGACGCCGACCCCGACCTCCCTATCCTGAAGGAAGCCAAATCCGAATACGCGAAGTTACAGTAATCTTCCTCGTGCCCCTTCATGTTATTAGTGTTATTAGTGTTATTAGTGTTATTATGTTATTAGTATTCTTAGTACTCTTAGTTCCTTCGTGTCCCTTAGTGCCCTTCGTGGTTAAGTTCTCTTCAGGCCCTGTGTCCTCTGCGTCCTCTGTGGTTCTGGTTTTCCAAACTTCTACCGCGACCACGAATACGTCACCTTCTGCGTAGATTAGCGGGATCACGACATCTGATGTCAAGCCGTCCCGCACGATCCGTGTGGCGCGGACACTCTTGTCCGCGCGCGTTCACCATCCTCAGTGTGCCCCCAACACCCGCGCCCGATCACATCAATCGTCCAGGCCAGAATCGACGCGAGTGGCGGAAAATGATTGTTATCACTGCCCGCTGACGCCGTCCGCCGCATACTTAATCTGAAGAGATACTCGCGAGCGGAGTGCAAGCCCAGCCAGGTAACAGAATAACGATGCGTGCAGGAGGTCCTTATGAGCGCTGCTGTTGTCACTACCCTCGTCCCGCAATCCAATGATTCCACAGCGGCCATCGAACGTTATCAAGACGCCTATCGCACAGCAGATGCGGCCGTCACATTTGGCGAGACCGTCAGACTGGCCGGTATCTTTGCAGGCGGTGCGGTTTTTGTCGGGGCTCTGGTCGCATTTCAGTTAGGTTTCGCGGAACGTTCACGTTTCCCCGCTGTGGCCATTTTGCTGATCGCTTGTGCGGCTTTGCTGGTCTTGATTTCCCAGATTGTGGCTTGGGGGTTTCACGTTCAAGGCAATTTGCTGAAGGCCGTTCTCGACTCGGACGTCAATTCCTCGCCTTTTCTCTCTGATCCGCAGAGAGCAAGGGCCATGTTCTTGAAGAAACCGTGCGTTCCATCTCTAAAGGGTTGGGATTTTCGCGTTCACCTGCACTCCCTGCCGAGCGTCTTGCGCCGGCACCACGGTGCAGTCCTGGAGTTCCCAAATCCTGCGCAATCCATTGGGAACAACGGCGACAATCGTAAACAAGGGCGCGTCGGCGAACGCGATTGATCCACCGTGAGGCAGGACCGAGCTGGGCTGAAAGGCGAGTGCCCGCCTCGGCGCAGGGCTCCGCGTCTCCACGATCCCTGAATACAAGTGCAAATTCTTGCCCATTGACACCCTCGAGCCCTGTAGCCATACTCGCCCGCGAGCCCACCCGGGCTTCATTTCTGCGCGGACGAGAATTTCGATGAAGCCGATGAAAAGCAGCAAATTACTTTTGCGCGCACTAGTGTTTCTAATGACCCCCGTCGTCGCGGCCGTCGCCGCCGACGCGCCAAGCCTTACCTTTCACTTCGCCTCGGTCAACGTGCCAGGGTCGATCCACACCAATCCCCGAGGAGTTAACAATGCGGGCGTGATCGTCGGAGCCTACGGAGACGCGAGCCTGCAAATTCACGGTTTCAAACTCCAAGGTAGTAAATTCACGACCATCGATGATCCCAACGGCAAATCCACTATCTGCCAGAAGATCAACAAGAACGGTGCGATCGTCGGCCAATACACCGTTCCCGGCGTCGGCCCCGTGGGTTTTTTGTATAAGAACGGAACGTTTACCGACATCTCCGGTCCTGCCGGCTCGACCGGGGCGAGCGCTTACGGGATAAACGACAAGGAAGACATCGTCGGCTTCTACCTTGACTCAGCTGGAGCCGAGCACGGATTTCTCCTGCGCGGCGCGACCTACACGACGCTGGACGTGCCCGATGCCGCGGCTACAGCCGCCAGCAGCATCAACAACAATGGCAATGTCACCCTGGTCTGGCTGAATTCGAAAACCGGAGCCATTGAATCGTCTTTTTACAATGGCAAGACCTACCGGACGATCGACGTTCCGGGCGCTCAGGGATCGGTTGCCCTCGGCCTCGACAATGCCGGCGATGTCGTGTACCAGTGGAACGCCGCCAACAACCTGCTCCACGGTGCCCTGCGGCACGGCGGAAAATTCTACAAGTTCGACTTCCCGCACAGCCCGCAAACCTACGCCGCCGGAATCAATGATGCTCAAGTAATCGTGGGAGGATATCAGGTCAAGAAAAACGGCCGCTTCCACGGGTACAAGGCGTCTTACAAGTAGGACTTGAAATCAAGCTCCAGCTGCCAGACAACTTCCTGGCACTCAACTCCAGAACCGTACACATAACCCGGAATTTGTTCAGCGAGTGACTTGTGGATTGCCTCTAACGCGGCAAACGAGCGGCATGGTCTGGGTGTACATTAGTTCGCCAGGATGAGAAAACGACGGAATAAACCATGACACCCAACCGCACAGGCGATCACAACGTGCTGCCGGCCTTGCCTTTCGACAGCTGGAAGGACACTCTCGCAACCCTGCACATGTGGACGCAGGTAGTCGGCAAAGTGCGTCTCAAATTGTGTCCGCTCGTCAACCACTGGTGGAACGTCCCCTTCTACTTGACCGCGCGGGGCATGACCACTTCTGCGATGCCACTCTCCTCCGGAGCGATCGAGGTACGGTTTGATTTCATCGAGCACAAACTATTCCTCGAAGCCAGCGACGGCCGCGTTAGCACCATAGCGCTCACCGCACAGAGTGTTGCCGAGTTCTATAAGAAGTTCATGACCGCTCTGGCCGAACTCGGCGCCGCCGTCGACATATGGACCACACCGTGCGAGATTCCCGATCCCATTCCGTTTGAGCGCGACCATCTTCATGCGGCATACGATCCGGAAGCCGTGCACAAATTCTGGCGCATCCTGGTGTGGGTGGATCAGGTACTCAAGGAATTCCGGACTGGATTCCTGGGAAAGGTCAGCCCCGTCCATTTTTTCTGGGGAAGTTTCGATCTTGCCGTAACCCGCTTCTCCGGGAGAGTGGCGCCGGAGCGGCCGGGAGCCGACTCAATCACTCGTGAAGCTTACTCTCACGAAGTCAGTAGCGCGGGATTCTGGCCCGGAGGAGGGGAGATCAAGGGGCCTGCTTTCTACTCCTACGCTGCGCCCGAACCACCCGGTTTCGCGGAGCAACGGGTTCTCCCGGCAGCGGCGTTCTACCATCCGCAGATGAAAGAGTTCCTGCTTATGTATGACGACGTGCGCACCGCCGATTCCCCAAAAGCCACGCTGATGGAATTCCTCCAGAGTACCTACAACGCAGCCGCTGACTGCGGGCATTGGGACCGCAAAACGCTGGAACGCTAAGATGGCGACTTCGGTTGACGGCCCCAGCACATACGCGTCGTTTCCGGTTACGTTACTTCCGCTGTGCTCGTGACACGGCCGGAATCCGCGTGGAATGTCCAACAATGCTGCGGAAAGTGTCAGGAGAGTTGCTTTCGGTGAGTGCTAATTTCAGGTCGCGTGATCGTCGCGGTCGTTCGTGGGGGCAAGGCCTTGCTATCTGAGGTAGGTTTTCACCATGTCGATCACCTCATCGGCCGCAAGTATCTGCTCTGAGTTTGGTCTGCGCTTCGGGTCGAGCACGTGGTTTCGGATGTGGCCCTCAAGGAGTTCCGTCATCAGGCTGTTGACTGCACCTCTCGCTGCGCTGATGATCTGCAACACCTCCGAGCAATCGCGCCCTTCATCAAGAACCCGTTCAAGAGCCTCGAATTGTCCCCGGATGCGTTTGCTGCGCAGAATCAGCTTCTGTTTGTTCCTGATCGTATGACTCATTCGCGAAGGAATGATATCATGCTGGCGGTTGCTTATACCTATCGGGGTATGTACTATGAGTCCGCGGGATGATCCGGTTCTCTTCTCCGCAAATAGACGCTTTCGCGGCACGGAAGGAATGCATCCATGAGCACCTCACCCCTGATTACCAACTCCCCGGCCCACGGTCCCGGCCTGGAGGGAAAAGCGATTTTTCCAGAGTCAAAGACAACCCACCTCCCCGCCGACCACGAAGAACACGGAGTGGAGTGGACCGAACTCCTCCGTATTGCCTTCGTCGCCTTGGCTGCCGCTGCGGTCTGGTTTCGGCTTTGGGAGCCGTTCCCGCACATCAGCGTCATCGGAGTCGCAGCCACCCTCATCGGTGGATATCCCATTTTCAAGGAAGCCGTCGAAAACATCGTGGAACGCAAGATGACGATGGAACTCTCCATGACCATCGCGCTTTTTTCGGCGTTGGCAATCGGAGAGTTTTTCACCGCTCTGGTCATCACCGGCTTTGTGCTGGCCGCCGAAGTTTTGGAGGGGCTAACAGTTGGCAGAGGCCGCCGGGCTATCCAGAGTCTCCTGGATTTTCTCCCCAGAACCGTCGCAGTCCGCCGCAATGGTCTGGTGGTGGAAGTAGCATCCGACCAGGTTCAAGTGGGTGACACGGTCATTGTGAAACCGGGTGGACACATCCCGGTGGATGGCACTGTGCTCGACGGCCGCTCATTTGTGGAACAAGCTGCCATCACCGGCGAAGCCATGCCGGTGGAGAAAGCGCCTGGAGATGCGGTGTATGCCGGAACCATCAATCAATCAGGCGCGCTGGAAATCAGGGCCCAAAAACTCGGACGCGACACCACGTTTGGCAGGATCATTGAGGCCGTCGAACGCGCCGAGAAGTCACGGGCTCCTATTCAGAAAACTGCCGATCGCCTGGCTGGTTACCTCGTCTACTTTGCCATGGGGGCGGCAGTTCTGACCTTCATCATCACTCACAATGTCAGGTCAACCATTTCGGTCGTGATCGTTGCCGGAGCGTGTGGCATTGCAGCTGGAACTCCGCTTGCCATCCTCGGAGCCATCGGCCGCGCGGCTCATCACGGCGCCATCATTAAAGGGGGCCTCTATCTGGAAGCACTCTCAGCCGTGGACACGGTGCTTTTAGACAAGACGGGTACGCTGACTTTCGGTACTCCGCAGATCCGGGAGGTCGTCTCCGCCAATGGCTTCAGTGAGCAGCAGATTATAGGCGCCGCCAGCATTGCGGAGCGCAAATCGGAACATCCTCTTGCCAAGGCGATTGTGGCACGGGCAACCGAGCTCGCCATTCCACTCCTGGAGCCCGACGAATTCTCCTACACGCCGGGAAGAGGAGTCAGGGTCAGTTATCAACGCGAGGAGATCCTTGTGGGTAGCCTGGCGCTCCTCGTGGAGCGTGGCATGACGAGAGGTTTGCCCGCGAGTGGTAACGGTGCGGGCGGGGCGTCGGAAGTATACGTCGCCCGCTCGGGGCAAGTTCTTGGAAGTATCCGGATTGCCGACGTTTTGCGGCCGGAAGCCAAGAATTCGGTTGCCGCCATGCGACAGATGGGTTTGAAAACTGTTTTGTTGAGTGGCGACACACAAGCTGCGACCGCGTCGGTTGGCCGCGATCTCGGAGTGGACGAAGCGGTGGGAGGACTCCTGCCGGAGCAGAAAGCAAAATGGGTGACTGAGCTCCGTGGCCAAGGGCGCAATGTCGCGATGGTCGGTGACGGAATTAACGACGCTCCAGCTCTGGTTGAGGCCAATGTTGGCATCGCCATGGGTTCGGGAACTGATGTCGCACGGGAAAGCGCGGACGTGATCCTGATCGGAAGCGATCTATCGAAATTGGTGGAAACTCTGCGGGTCGCTCGGCGCTGTCGCGGGATCATCATGCAGAACTTTGTGGGTACGCTGGTCGTGGACAGCGTGGGTGTGGGAATGGCAGCCTTCGGCTTCCTGAACCCACTCCTGGCCGCATTTATTCACGTAACTTCAGAGTTGGCATTCATCCTCAACTCCACGAGATTGTTGCCCCGGAGCTCTGAAGCCGGGCGATGAGATCGAGGCGTTGCAGCGAAGCTTGAACTGCGGACAATGCATTTTGCTCGTGTGATTCAGAGTCGGGAAGGGCGGGCGTGGGCAGCCCTGATCGCCCTGGCGATCTTGGGAATTCTAATCGCGTTCGTTTGGTTGTCGGGTGGATCGCACGGCCCGTTTGATATGGACGAACTCTACGGCTTGTTGGATTGAATGATTCTTGGAGGCCGGGACCAATAAGGCACCATGAACGGGAATCGAGATTGTCCGCTAAAAACGAAGCGCCTCGTGGTCGGGCAAATTACGATCTGTCGAGGCTGCTGTTGCGGCAATGTCGAGCGCGACTTGCCCGAGGTTCCAGTCGAATGGCTGAAAAGTGAATGGCGGAAACGGGGATTGTTGAAGCGAGTTCAATTGACCATCAGTGGTTGCGTTGGGCCGTGCGATGTACCGAACGTGGTCGTGATTACAAGCCCATCGGGCACGGAGTGGCTGGGGAATATCGTTAAGTTCGACCAATACCGAAGCCTGCTTGAATGGGCCGTCCGGTGTCGGGATGCGGGCGAGATGCTGGCGCTGCCGCGCGAATTCCATGAATGCAGGATTAGCCCGTTTCGCCTGTAGAGTCATCGAGAGTCCGTCGGAAAGCCGTCACTCCGGATAGCTTGGCAATCCTTGCCTGGTGGCCCAGGTTCGCGTCCGTTCTTTGGACGCTAACCTGGGTTTCGATGCCGCTACCTTCGTGAGGCCCCGGACAATCTGCGCAATCCGATCCGCTGCGGTATCGAGCGCGAAATAACCGGCGTCGAGAACGTCAACTCGAGCGGTGTGACTCCGCTCACAGACTCCTGGCCGCGCGCTCCCGGACAATAAGCTTTGGCTGTGCGCGCCGGGCTCGTGTGCCAAGGCTCACATCTGCAACCCACCTCGCGCCTTTGGTATGCCAACAAGTTTATTGTTTTCAAGATTTTGCCCCTAAGTCTTTTGAAACCAAAGATTTTGGCACCATTTGCGCGCTAAATCTTTGATTCCAAAAGACCGAGGGGGAGGGGGGGATACCCTCCACAAAGGAACGCACCCGTGAAACTTCTCGTCATCGGTTCTGGAATGATGGGCTCGGCCGCTGCTTTCGACATGGCACGGCAATCCCAGGTTGTCTCCGTCACGCTCGCCGACACCGACCTCAAGCGCGCCAAAGAAGTCGCCGCCCGCGTCAACAAAATTACCGACGACCACAAAGTGCGCGCCGTCCCGCTCGACGCCAGCAACGAAAAAGCCGCGGCGAAAATCATGCACGGCCATGACGCCGCTCTTTCCGCTGTTCCTTACTTCCTGAATCTAGGTCTCGCTAAGGCCGCGATCGAGGCTCGTTGCCACTTTGCCGACCTCGGCGGCAACAACACCGTCGTCCGCCAGGAACTTGCTCTCTCCGCCAAAGCCGAGAAGCGCGACGTCGCCATCGCCCCCGACTGCGGCCTCTCTCCCGGAATGGCCTCCATCCTGGGCGGCGAACTGGTGAACCGCCTCGGCGGTCGCGCCGACGCCCTCAGGCTCTACGTAGGCGGCCTGCCCGAAAAGCCGGTGCCTCCCTTCCACTACCAGTTGGTTTTCTCCGTGGAAGGACTGATCAACGAGTATGTTGAGCCCGCGCGCATTCTCCGCAAGGGCAAGCTGATCACGATCGAGCCGCTAACAGAACCTGAAGAATTCCACATGAACGGCTTTTCGCCGCTCGTGGCCTTCCACACGTCTGGTGGCACGTCCACGCTTCCGGAGACCTTTGAAGGAAAAGTGGGGGAGTGCTTTGAAAAAACCCTGCGCTATCCCGGCCACTTCGATCTGCTTTGCGAACTGAAGGCTCTCGGCCTGTTTTCCAGCGAGAAAATGAAAATCGGCAAGGCGGAGATCTCGCCCCGTTCCGTGATGTCGAAGATCTTCGAGGGCAAGTTTGCCAGCAAAGGCCCCGACGTTTGCATCATGCGGCTCGAAGCCCACGAATCCGTTCGCTCCCCGGGCGTGCGCGGCCTCCTTGGTGGCCGCTTAAAAGGCCGCATCGCCTCCTTCACCCTGGTGGATCATTACGATCCCAAGACCGACATGAGCGCCATGATGCGCACCACCGCCTTCCCGGCGTCGATCGTCGTTCAGATGTTGGCTTCGGGTGCGATTTCGATTTCAAAACGCGGTGGCGTGCTCCAGGAGCGCGATGTACCCGCCGATCTGTTCCTCGAGGAAATGTCCAAGCGCGGCATCCACATTCAGTACAGCCTCGAATAAGGACGCAGCGATTTTTGATCAAGTTTCCGACTTTGAACTGAGTAGTGGGCAACCGCAAGGGAATCGAAGATCGGGTAGTGGGTTTGACCTGCCCCCCGAAAAGTAGTCCAGCGGAAATGTGACTTCTCCATTTACGATGACCCGCTCAGGGCCAAAGAGGAGGAGTCGTGCGCAAGAGTCGGTTTAACGAAGAACAGATCATCGCCATCCTGAAGGAGGCGGAGGCGGGGATAACCCCCGACGAGCTGTGCCGGCGCCACGGGATCACCCGCGGGAGCCTGTACCGCTGGAAGGCGAAGTACGGCGGGATGGAAGTGAGCGAGGCGCGGCGACTGCGGCAGCTGGAGGAGGAAAACCGGCAGCTGAAGCACGTCGTGGCCGAGCTGCTGCTGGACAAACGAGCGTTGCAGGCGGTAGTCACAAAAAAGTGGTAGGCCCGCAGATGCAGAGGCAGGCAGTGGAAGTGATGCGCTCGGAGGGAACCGTCTCGGAGCGACGCGCCTGCGGGCTGATCCCAATGCATCGGGCGACCTGCCGGTATCGGCGGCGCAGGGTCGAAGAGCCGCGTTTGCGGGAGCGGCTGCGCGAGCTGGCTGCGACCCGGCGACGGTTCGGCTATCGGCGGCTCAAGATCCTGCTGCGACGCGAGGGCTTCACGGTGAACCATAAACGGGTGTACCGACTGTACGTGGAAGAGAAGCTGGGACTGCGGCGGAAGCGAGGACGGCGGAGGATGCCGACGGCCGCCGCACGCGTGCCCCTGAAACTACCGGTGCGCCCCGACGAGGTCTGGACCATGGACTTCACGCAGGATGCGTTCGCCAGTGGGCGCAAGTTCCGAACTCTGAACCTGATGGACGGCTTCACGCGCTACGCGCCACGCATCGAGGTGGACACCTCGTTGCCGGGTCAGCGCGTGGTGCGGGTGCTGGAAGAACTGAAGCGAAGGGGCCGCAAGCCGGAGGCGATCGTGATCGACAATGGGAGCGAGTTTACCAGTCAGGTGGTAGATCAATGGGCGTACGAGAACCAAGTGCAGCTGCACTTCATCACGCCCGGACGGCCCATGGAGAACGGCTTCATCGAGAGCTTCAACGGCAAGTTCCGCGACGAGTGTCTAAACGAGAACTGGTTCCTCGATCTGGCCGACGCGCGGGAGAAGATCGAGACCTGGCGGTGCGACTACAACCAAGTGCGGCCGCACTCGGCGCTCGGCTATCTCACGCCCGCGGAGTTTGCGCAGAGGAGCGCGGCTTCGTCCGGCTGCGCTCCCATGGCTCCGCCGTTCGAAGCCGCGCCGTCAGGTGGAGAGAGGGTAGTTACAGGTGTAGCGTTGGAGAACCAGAAACCGGAGAAAGTCTCACTATCCCTGGACTAAAGATGGGGGGCAGGTCAGGATGTTTCGAATTTCTTAGGTTCATTTGACCCAGCGTGGCTTATCACAATTTTTGTCGAGTGCATCAAACGCTCAGGGTAACTCCCGCGATGGAAGCCGGACTCACAGATCACGTTTGGGGTTTGGAAGAATTGGTGGGATTATTGGAACAGAAGGCGCAGAGAGCGGCAGCATGATCTCGCAAGCACGATTGTTCGCTTTGGCGGTCGCGTGGGTGGGAGGATGGGGGTTCCTATTCTTGACCAACCCTCAACTGATTTGTCGATTGGGTAGAGTTAGGAACGTGACATCTAAGCGGCTAAGAACAATCAAGATCATTGGTGCTGTCGAACTGGCAATCGTTTTCGCAAGTTGCGTTTTGACGGCTGTGTTCGGATTATCTTCGCACTAAAAATTCAAAACAGCCCACTACCGAAGATCGGCACTCATCGATCACTAATTCCCGCCTGCCTTCCCTTTCCCATCCTCGCGTCCATGCTGTAATCTGTTCGTCTCTCGGAGGACGCCTTGCGCATTCTCGACCGCATGCAGCCACTCGCTCTTCTGGTGCTTCGCCTCGTGCTCGGCATCATCATGGTCGCTCATGGCTATTCCAAAGTCTTCGGAGGACTTCACAAGCATGTGGAATTAGTGAGCAGTTTGGGCTTGCCCGGTTGGCTCGCCTATCTCTCGGCCGCTGCCGAGTTTCTTGGCGGGATCGCAATCATCCTCGGCTTCTTTACCAGCTGCGCCGCGCTGGCGATCCTCATCGACATTTCCGTGGCGATCTGGAAAGTGCACTTCAGGAATGGCCTGCACGGTCCGGGCGGTTACGAGTTCCCGCTCGCGATTGCGGCGATTGCCTTCGCCCTGATCTTCTTCGCTGCCGGGCCGATCTCGATCGACCACATCCTCCGTGGCGGAGGCAGTGGGAGCAAGACGAAGAAGGCGTAAGTCCCCAGTCGACTCACCTGGTATCCTTGTAAATCATCCCATTTGAATCATTTAGACGCATAGGTCTCGGCTAGGCGTGTCCACGCACTTTCGAGTTGGTCCGTAATACGAATGTATAGACAAAGTATATACACGCGATTAGCATTGAGTCTGGGGGAGACACAAATGGCAGCCAAGGCACAGATGGTGAGATGGGGAAATAGCCTCGCGGTTCGCATTCCCAAGAGTTTGGCCGAGGAAGCGAAGTTAAAGGAAGGGGACACCCTGACTTTGGAGGTAGAGACTCAGGGAATAGTTTCACTGAAGGCAGTGAATCGGCCAAAAAGCCTGGCCGACCTGGTTGCCCAGATTACTCCACAAAATCTCCACCAAGAGGAGAACTGGGGCGAACGGGCTGGAGCTGAGAAGTGGTAAAGGATTGGGTACCGGGGGCGGGCGACGTCATTTGGGTGGACTTGAACCCGACAGTCGGTCACGAACAGTCGGGTAAGCGCCCTGCTCTGGTCCTGTCGCCTTCCTCTTACAACGCTAAGACGAGCCTGCTTCTCGCATGCGCCATGACGACCCAGGTTAAAGGTTATCCGTTTGAGGTTCGGATGCCCGACGGAGGGGTTGTACTTGCAGATCAAGTGAAGTGTTTGGATTGGCGCTTCCGCAATGCTCGGCCCAAAGATGTGGCGCCACCTGAAGTGCTGCAACGCGTCAAAGTTCTTCTCGGTACCCTTTTACAGATCTGATTAGCCGCTCCCGCGCCCTAGAACTCCGCTAACTGCTTCATACCGCGATACAGATCCTGTGCTTGCGGCAAAATGGCGTCTTCCAGTATCGGCTGATACGCTACGAAAGTGTCTTTCGCAGCCACACGCTTCACCGGAGCATCCAGATGTTCAAACAGGTGCTCTGCGATTCGTGCCGCGATCTCTGCGCCGTAGCCCCAGCTCAACGTATCTTCATACGCGACCAGAACGCGGTTGGTCTTCTTCACCGACGTCGCAATGGTCTCCCAGTCGAATGGGTTCAGCGATCGCAGGTCGATCAACTCCACCTTGATCTGGTGTTCCCGCTCCAGTCGCTGCGCCGCCTGTAGCGCGCGCGGCACCACTGCGCCGTAAGTGATCACCGTCAAGTCCGTCCCCGGATTGACCACCTTCGCCTTGCCAAACGGAACCATGTATTCCGGCCCCGGATACGGCGACCGCCCATAGGTTTCGCGATACAGACGCTTGTGCTCCAGGAACAGCACCGGATCGTCACAGCGGATCGCCGTCCGCAACAGTCCCGCTGCATCCAGCGCGTTCGACGGGAAGATCACGCGCAATCCCGGAATGTGCGTGAAGATGCTCTCCCCGCACTGTGAGTGGTAGATCGCACCGCCCGTCAGATATCCGCCGATCGCGACGCGTATCACCAGCGGCGAGCTGAAGGCGTTGTTCGAGCGCCAGCGGATAACCGGCAACTCATCCCGCAGCTGCAGCATCGCCGGCCAGATGTAGTCGAAGAACTGGATCTCCACCACCGGCTTCAGTCCCCGCGTCGCCATCCCAGTTGCACGGCCAACGATGTTCGCCTCCGCCAGCGGCGAGTTGAACACTCGGTCGGCGCCAAACTCCGCCTGCAATCCGGCGGTCAGCTTGAACACACCGCCTTTGCCCTTGATTAGCTTCTGCTTCAGATACTCTTCACGACTGCAGTCGGCTACGTCCTCACCGAACATCACGATGCGCTCATCCCGCTTCATCTCGTCGCGCAGCGTGCTGTTGATCAGGTCGGCCATGGTTTTCGGCGCAGGGGCCTTCTTGCCGTCGTTGGGCACCTCCACACGCGCAAAAACCGGCTGCGAATCGAACGCCTGCGAGGTCGGGTCCAAATCCGGTGAATAGACGTAAAGCTCGATTGACTCCGGCTGCGGAGGCCGCGCTTCCAACGCCCGGTCTACCGCAACCTGCAGTTCGTCCTCTACCTGCTTCTCCAGCTGGTTGATGCCATTCTCGTCGAGGATGCCCTCGCGGATCAGGAACATCTGTGTGCGCGTGATGGGGTCGCGCGCCGCATCCCGCTGCCGTTCCAGTTCCGGACGGTACAGACGCTCGTCGTCCGACAACGAATGCGAATAAGGCCGGATCACATGCGCATGGATGAAAGCCGGTCCCTTGCGTGCCCGACAGTATTCCGCCGAGCGACGGAATGCGGCATACGTCGCCACCGGATCCGTGCCATCCACTTCCTCGAAGTGGAAGTAAGGGAAGCCTGCCACCAGTCGCGAGATGTTCCCGCCCGGAGTCTGCACCTCCACTGGGACCGAAATCGCGTATTCGTTGTCCTCAATGCAGTAGATGACAGGCAGCTTGGAGTTTGAAGCCGTGTTCAGCGACTCCCAGAACTCTCCTTCGCTGGTCGTGCCGTCACCCAGCGAAACATAGGTTACTTCGTCGCCGTGAAACGTGACATCCTTGAATTGCCGGTAATCCCCCGTGGACTTCTTCGCTGCCTCCGGATGACGCGCCAGATAAACGCCGGCTTCAGCACAGCCAATCGCTTGCAGTATCTGGCTGCCCGTCGGCGAAGACTGCGTCACGATATTCAGCTTGTTATAGGCCCAGTGCGACGGCATCTGCCGCCCGCCCGAACTGGGATCGTCCGCGGCTCCAACCGCCTGCAGCAGCATCTCGTAGGGAGTCGCGCCCAGAGCGAGACACAGCGCCCGGTCGCGATAATAAGGATAAAACCAGTCGTAGCCCGACTTCAGGGTGATAGCCGCGGCGGCACCGATGGCTTCGTGCCCGGCACTCGACATCTGGAAGAAGATCTTCTGCTGGCGTTTGAGCAGGATCTCCCGGTCGTCAATGCGCCGGGAGGTGTACATCACTCGGTAGGCATCAATAAGCTGCTGGCGAGTAAGCCCCTGGTAGGTCTTGCCCGCCTTCTTAAGTCGCTCGTCGGCTACCCCCAGCTTGGGGTCCGTCTTGGTCGTCGCCATCCTTCCCCATCCTGTAGCAGGAATGCCTGTCGCATTGTAAACGGTTCCAGCCGGTTACGAATATACTGGATTCGAGGTAAGGAAAAATCGAAAGTGTGCCCCGGGGGACACTCCCGACGGCCACCCTGCTGACCCCGAATTCATGGTTAAGTTCAACCGGCAGTTCGAACCCCGCAAGATCCAGCTTCTCATCTTCGACCTCGACGGCACACTGATCGACTCCCGCCTGGACCTGGTTCACTCCGTCAATGCCATGCTGCGGAATTTCGGCCGCCCTGAGCTGGCGGATGACGTTATCGCGACATACGTCGGCGATGGCGCCCCCATGCTCGTACGCCGCGCGCTTGGCGATCCCGAAGACGAGGCTCTGCTCGCGGACGGGTTGGAATACTTCCTTTCCTATTACCGCGAACACAAACTGGATTTCACCCACGTCTACGACGGCGTAAAAGAGATGCTCACCGCCATCCAGAACTCGAATCACGGCCCCCGCCGCAGGATGGCTGTGCTTTCCAATAAGCCGGTGAATCCCTCGCGCGCGATTGTCGAGGCCCTTGGCCTGAAACCATTCTTCGCATCGGTCTACGGAGGCAACAGTTTCACGACCAAGAAGCCCGATCCTCTTGGAGCCGAGACCATCCTTAAAGAACTCGCAGGAACTCCGGAAGAGAGTTTGATCGTCGGTGATTCCGCGAACGACGTCCTTACCGGTCGCAACGCCGGGTTGTGGACTTGCGGCGTCACCTACGGGTTTGCGCCGCAGACCCTCGACGACGCTCCGCCGGATGTGCTCGTGGATTCACCTCAAGACCTCAAGTCGTTGTTCTCGTAGCGAATAGATAGGTGTCAGCGATTCTGCAGTTGAAGGTACCGATGTTTGCACAATGACTTCGGCAATCTGAAATCTGACCGCTGAATTCGAGTCCCTGCGTTAAACTGCCCATTCACGCGATCATGGACAATCACCTCGGCCTCACTGCCGCCGAACTTCGCCAGCTTCGCCGTCTGAAAGATCCCCACGGCATCCAACGCTGCCTGGATGACATGCCCTATCATTTGGCCGACACCGCCTGGTCGCCGCGCCGCGTGTTGCACGAGAACACTTCGCACTGTCTCGAAGGAGCCATGTTCGCCGCCGCTGCCTTACGAGCGAATGGCTACCCGCCTTTGATTTTTGACCTCGAAGCTGAGCGTGACACCGACCACGTAGTGGCGATCTACAAAGTGGATGGGCATTGGGGGTCGATCGCTAAGTCCAACTACACCGGCTGCCGCTATCGCGAGCCCGTCTATCGCTCCCTGCGTGAGCTTGCCCTCAGTTATTTCGATACCTACTTCAACCTCAACCGGGAGCGCTCCCTGCGCCGCTACTCGCTGCCGGTCAACCTCAAGCGCTTCGACCCCCTCAACTGGATGACGACGGACAAGCCAATCTGGTTCATCGCCGAGTACCTGTTCGATATTCGCCATTATCCGCTGATCGGCCGCGCCCAGGCACGGCGACTCCATCGAATGGACGACCGCTCATTCCGGGCTGGATGCCTGGGAAGGGCGGAAAAGAACAGTACCTAGTACCAAGTACCTGGTAGCGAGTAAGTACGGTAGTTTGAACTTCGTGCCGGTACAGCCGTCGATCGTCGTAGAGAGTTAATTCTCATGCATCCTTCGGGAACTTTGCAGGTTCTAACCACGTAAATTGAACTATGAAAACGAGGCGCATCAGTGTCTTTATATTGCTGCTCGCGTTTGCGGCATGGACCTTCGCCCAACAACCGCCTGCCGCGCCCCCCACCGAGCCGCCTCAGGCCGCTGCACCAGCACCACAAACTCTGCCCTCGCCCACAGCCCCCGCTCCTGTTGGGCCCCCCGCCCCGCCGGCAACTCTCACCCAGGATCAGATCAAGGAACTCATCCGTCAGGCCGCCGAAAAAGACATCGAGAACGACAAGAAGCAGCGCGACTACACCTACATTCAGCGCGAAGAACAGCACCGGCTCGACGGCAAAGGTCAGGTCAAATCCACTGAGATAAAGACCTACGAGGTGCTCGAAGTCTATGGCGAGCCGGTAGAGCGCCTGATCTCCAAAGACGACAAGCCTCTTTCCGCCAAGGACTCCGCCAAGGAAGAAGAAAAGATCCAGAAGATCATCGACAAGCGCAAGAACGAGTCCGACCCCGACCGAGAGAAGCGCCTCAAGAAAGAGGAAAAAGAACGTGAAGAGGGCCGTGAGTTCGTCCGCGAAGTGAACGAGGCCTATAACTTTCACCTGGCCGGTATCGAACAACTCAGCGGCCGCGACGCGTACGTGATCGACGCCGAACCGCGCCCCGGCTTCGAACCCCACCTCAGAGACGCCAAGTTTCTGCCCAAGTTCAAGTTTCGTATCTGGATCGACAGGGCTGAAACACAATGGGTGAAGCTCGACGCACAATGTATCGACACGGTCTCACTTGGCCTCTTCCTGGCTCGCTTCCACAAAGGCTCGCGCATCTTCGTCGAAACTACCCGGGTGAATGATGAAGTCTGGCTGCCGCAACGCGTTGCGGTAAAAGTTGACGTGCGCCTGGCACTGCTCAAGAACTTCAATATCGAAGAAGACATCACCTACCGCGATTACAAGAAGTTCCGCGCATCGACAAAGATCATCGGTGTCAGCGAGGTTCAGGACCCGAAGTAGCCGCTATCGGGAATTGTGCTGACTAACGGTTTTCTGGGAAGCGGACTTGGTCCGAGCGTGGGAGTCAGCAACGAAGATGAACCCCTCCGGGATAAACCAGTCCCCAACCTGCCAATTGCGCATGTGAAGTTCCGGTTCATCGAGTGTGTGGGCGAACGACTGCCATAACCTCTGCACCGAAGGCTGATCGCTCTGGATCGCTGATATCCGATCTATCGCAGAAAGGGTGTCCGGATTCAATGCTCTCTTGAGCCGCGTTGAGAGATAGCTAATCGCGGCCCGCGCCCCTTCTGAGTCTATCCACGGCGCACTCACAACGAAGCTCCAGCGGTCCGGTAGCTCCGGGGAAGACTGAACAAGCATCGCCAAATACATATTGCCCTTGTCCTTGGCGACCTGCCTGAGCATTTCTTTGATTTTGCTTCGGGCTCCCGGCCCTACCATCGCTTTGAAATCCACGTCAAGACTCCATTCGGCTTGTCTTTGATGCTGGTAAGAACATCGCCGGCCTTCGTTGCATTGCTCGTTCCAACAGGTAGGTATCGATACCCAGGATTCCATTGCGTCGCGAGCGACCAGTTGTTGAAGAGCGCGTTATTTGCTGTCACCGTGATTTCTGACGTCAAGCCTGCTAAGACCTTCAAGACATCGAAGTCATGTGTCCGGAAAATCTTCCCGAGGTCACCACTTTCAGGGTATTCGTTCATTTTAAGAACCCTACAGATTCTGGCCTTGAGTGCAAACTCAACGACATATCCGCACAGATATACACACCCGTCGTAAAGTTGTTCGCGGTAAAGGTGTTCGGCTTCCCTCAGGCGCAACCGAGCTAATTCTTTCAATTCCTGGCGAGTCGCCACTAGTGAGCCTTTCAAAAGACGAGGCCCGGAACCGTCGTACAATGAGGATGGTAACGTACTCGAGATGGATTTCAAACTCGTCAGTGACTACAAGCCCCAGGGCGACCAGGGCACCGCCATTCAGGCCCTCCTGCGCGGCATCCGCGACCGTGAGCAGCATCAGGTCCTGCTCGGGGTCACCGGCTCGGGTAAGACGTACACCGTGGCGAAAGTGATCGAGGCGATCAATCGCCCGTCCATCGTCATGGCGCACAACAAGACACTCGCTGCCCAGCTCTACCACGAATTCAAGAGTTTTTTCCCGCATAATGCGGTCGAATATTTCGTCTCGTACTACGACTATTACCAGCCCGAGGCGTACGTTCCGGCCGCCGACCTTTACATTGAAAAAGAAGCCACCATCAACGACGAGCTCGACAAGCTGCGCCTCTCCGCCACCAAGTCTCTGTTCGAGCGCCGCGACGTTCTCATCGTCGCCTCCGTCAGCTGCATCTATGGCCTGGGGTCGCCGGAAGCCTATTACGGCATGCTGCTGTTCCTCGAAAAAGGCCAGAAGATTAAGCGTGAGGACATCACCCGCAAACTTGTCGAAATCCTCTACGAGCGCACCGACGGCGATTTCCGTCGCGGCACCTTCCGCGTGCGCGGCGATGTGATCGAGATCTTCCCCACCTACGACGATATGGCTTACCGCGTCGAGCTTTTCGGCGACGAGGTCGAATCGCTCTCCCAGATCGACCCGCTCTTCGGCACGGTCAAACAGAAGTACGTACGCCTGCCGATTTATCCCAAGACGCACTACGTCATGAAGCCGGAGACCAGGAACGCCGCCGTCCAATCAATCCGAGAGGAACTGGCGTGGTGGGAAGTCGAACTTGAAAAACAGGGACGTCTCGTTGAGTCGCAACGCGTGCACCAGCGCACCATGTTCGATCTCGAAATGATCAAGTCCATGGGCTACTGCCACGGCATCGAGAATTATTCCCGCCACTTCACCGGACGTCTTCCCGGCGAGCCGCCGCCCACTCTCCTCGACTATTTCCCGCGCGACTACCTGATGTTCATCGACGAATCACACCAGACCGTCCCGCAGTTGCACGGCATGTATCCCGGTGACCGCTCGCGCAAGCAGACGCTGGTCGAGTACGGTTTCCGTCTGCCCTCGGCTCTCGATAACCGTCCGCTTACCTTTGAGGAATTCGAGCACCGCATGGGACAGCTGGTATACGTCTCGGCGACGCCCGGTCCTTACGAGTTGACCAAATCTGCCGGCGTTGTGGTGGAGCAGATCATTCGTCCTACCGGCCTGATCGATCCGCCCGTGGAAATCCGCCCGGTCAAAGGCCAGATCGACGATCTGCTTCATGAGATCCGCGATCGCGTGGCGAGAAAAGAACGCGTGCTCGTGACCACGCTCACCAAGCGCATGGCCGAGGATCTCGCCGAGTACTACGCCGAAGTCGGCGTGAAATGCCGCTACATGCACTCGGAGATCGAGACGCTCGAGCGCGTAAAGATCCTGCGCGACCTGCGCAAGGGCGAGTTCGATGTGCTGATCGGCATCAACCTTCTGCGCGAAGGTCTCGACCTGCCCGAGGTTTCCCTCGTTGCCATTCTCGACGCCGATAAAGAGGGCTTCCTGCGCTCCAGCGGTTCGCTCATTCAGACCGTCGGCCGCTGCGCCCGCAATCTCAATGGGCGTGCCATCCTTTACGCGGACCGCATGACCGACTCCATGAAGAGAGCCATGGACGAGACCAACCGCCGCCGCGCTATCCAGCGGGCCTACAACGAGGCCAACGGGATTACGCCGGAATCCATTGTGCGGCCGCTCGAAATGTCGCTCGCGAGCATCGTCGCGGCAGACTACACCGACCTCACGTCTACCGAAGCCGACGGTATCCCGGACTTCAAATCGCAGGAGGATCTCGACGCCTTCATCGCGAAGCTCGAATCCGATATGCGCGAGGCCGCGAAGCGATTTGAATTCGAGAAGGCTGCGAAGCTACGCGACACCATCAAGGATTTGAGAACGAAGGAATTTCTGTTTGCTTGATCGCAAATGTTGGTCGCGTGTCGAAGTCCGTCCGAAAATTTCCGGATTTCATACCTCGAAGTGTTCCGTGCCTCTGTGACTCCGTGGTGAGAAGGGTTTTATTTTCCAGCCCCGGCGGCCGCCACCATGGGTTTTCGAAACACTCCACACATCTCCGGCTCCGACGCAAAAGTTGCATTTGCGTTGGGTAGCTTCTCTCCCTGTCCCAGAAGCAGGTAGCCTCCGGGTTCCAGGTAGAGATGCAGCCGGTCGACCAGCGCCGTCCGCTGTGCCGATGAGAAGTGCGGCAGAACATCCATGCAGAAGATGCAGTCGAATCGCCCGATATACGCGGGTCGTGCCAGGTTCATCTGGCTGAAGGTCACAAGATTGCGTAAGCGCGGCTTAACCCGGAAGTGTGGTCCTAGCTTTTCAAAATAGTTTTCAACCAGCGGTTGCGGCAGACGTGAGACCTCCTGTTGCGTATAGAGTCCGCGCTCAGCCGTGTGCAGGACCTGCCGGCGAATGTCGCTGCCCACGATCTGAATCTTCCATCTATCCCCTCCACCGTTGACCCGCTCACACACGGTCATTGCGAGGGAATAGACCTCCTCGCCCGTGGAGCATCCAACACTCCATATCCGAAGGCTGCATGGGTTTCCGGACTTTCGGGCATGCAGCTCAGGAAGTATTCTCTTCTCGAAAGCTTCAAAGGCAGCAGGATGGCGGAAGAAGCCCGTCGCGCCCTCGAGCAGCGTCTCCAGCACGGACTCGCATTCCGTTTCAGACGTTCGTAACAACCTCAGCAACTCCTCGGCCGAGTCCAGTTGGCGCCGCTCCAGATAGTCACCAATTGCGCTTCCAAGCTTGTCGTTGGGCCAGTCCAACAACGCCCCCGCATAACGCTCCAGAACCAGGCGCAGTTCGGAGAGTTCGTGTTCCAGAACCGCGCGCACCAGTAACCGGTGGCTATTACTTGGACTCGGGACCCTGATGTCTGTGCTCATTGCTCATTTCCCCAAACCCGTTCTCCGGCGAGGGCGAAGATCGCTCTTCAACGCGACGCGAACGCACTTGTTCTGCAAGGCGGAAGCGCGTTTTTCCATCTTTATCGGGCACTCGGGGGAGGACTAGCAGTTACTAAAGATTCATAAGCCGGCGGCAGCAGTGCGAACCTTGACGATCTGTTCCCTTGCAGCCTGCTGCTCCACAAAGCTGAGCTCCTTCTCGAGCGAGGAGAAGCGCTGCAGTACTTCGTGTAAGCGCAATCCCATATTGCGAATCGTGTCGATCTGCGACCGGGCCCTGGCCGACAAGGTTCCCGGCTCGCTCAGCAGCAGCTCGGAATTGCCCAACACCGACGTCAGCGCGTTGTTGCAGGTGTGCCGCATCTCCAGCATGTAGCGGCCAAGCGTAGCTTGCGCTTCCAGGGCGGCTTTTTCTTCTTCGATTTTCTGCGCCCGCGCCACCGCCTGGCTGCGCCGAATGGATTCCGCCGTTAACACAACCAGCCCGTCCAGCCAGCCTTCATGGTCGCGCAGAATGAGGAATCCAGGGTACTCATCGCGCACAGACTGGGCTGCCTGCGCCGAACTCGAAACGAAGATCACTGGTTTGTCCGCCGGCTCAAGTACCTCGAATACACGCGCCAGGGCATTCGGACGCACCGCCCCCACAATTGCCAGATCAAAGGAATCGGCGTCGAAGCCGCGGCACAGGTCTCCGCTCATCACCGTAAATGCAGGCAGGACACGTTCCGTTTGCCAGCGGCCGGCAATCGCGCGAGAGAAGTCCCCATCGTCGGACACGATTAATACACTGGATGGCTCCACTTCACTTCTCCCCTTAAAGCTCCTCAAGCCCTATTCGTCTTTCGTGTTGCCGAACGAGCCTTTCGACACGTCAAATTCCGGCACGATCGAGGGACTCACGGCAAACTCTTTGCCCGCCGCAGTACCTCCGCCTGCTGATGCTGTCGCCGCCATCGCCTTCTTGGCCGCTGGCTTCGCGTCCGACGTGCCCTCCGACGCGGCTAGAGCGTCATCCACTGCAGCTCGGAAGTCCACCAGCATCTTCAGCGGCTGGCCGGAGGAGTATTCCGCATGAAACATGACTCGCCACGATTGGCAGATCATGCGCAGCCGTGAAATCGGTTCTTCCGCAGAGAACTGCGCTCGGCGGCAGTCCAGGGTTGTCACGCCGCGATGCTCCAGATCCCGCAGACCGTCCAGAATTGCGTTCAGATCTTGATGCATCAGGTGGAAGAAGACGCGGCGCATGAGGAAGCTGAAGCGCGTAAACGCAACCATCGCCACGGGAAGAAAATAGTTGTCTGCGGATTGAACCTTCAGTTTTCGGCCATGCTCCAGGATCCCGCTGTGCAGCATTTCGCTGAGACTGCGGCAATTCCTTGCTGATTTGATGATCTGCTCCAGAGGCTGCAACCACTCTGGGATCGTCAGATCCACTTGTCCAAGCGCAGGCTCGAGCACTTGCGCGACATATTCCATGTCGACGTCACTCTCCTCGACTCCTGAGGGCACGGTGTGCGAGAAATACTGCACCAGCAGGAAGTCGACCTTGTCCCGGTCCGCCGCCGACCTTGCATTTTTCTGCAAGTGATGTGCAAGCAGCACCAGCAGCGACTCTTCGCTCGCCAGAGGCGTGGTCTGCAGGAATTGGCGTAACTGGTGGACCTGAATGCGCTCGTCGACCACGCGATACCACTCTTTGGCTTGCTCCACGGATTCCTTAGGCGGAGCTTCCGTGCCCGCTTCCAGGTCCGCGCAGGACGGTACTTCGATCACGAATTCGCGCGTCAGCGCAACGTACAGTGGATACAGAAAGCGTGCCTCACGCCATACGGAGGCCAATTCGGCAAGTTCTGGGACAGCAGTCATGGCTTCACGATCCAGTTCGCGACTTCCTGGGTAAACCTCGCCGCCACTACCGTGTTGCCGTTGTGATACTGCACGGCGACGACAGAGGCTTCGGTGTCCAGAGAGCCGTCGGAGTTTTGCAACCGTAACCTATCGGCAAATTCCAGTGGAATCCTCGCAGCAAAGAGTACTTCTCGCGGTGTGCCATACTCGATCACCGTACTCTCCGTCAAAACCTCGCTCCCCCCTGATACCTTCGTTAACTTGATCGGAATCCGGACGGGAGTAGCTTCTGGAAAGAACTTCGCGAGTCGCCCTACGATGCTTGCCTGCAAAGAACGCGCTGGAGCTGTTGCCTCTTTCGACAAAGCTAAACCTCGAACGATAAGGAAGCGGCGGGCCCCTCTCCTCCCGGTTAGAAAGAGTCTTGGTTAGGAGCCCATGAACCGCGCCACACGCGTTATTGCACGATCGCAGCCAAACTCCAGGCTCATGTCGGGATTTCTAAGTTATTGAGTTTACAAGTTGTGTACCTATATGGACCGGGAACGGTGGGACTAGAACGGGAATGCCGTCTCAGAATGAAACTCGTGTCTCAACCTGTCTAAGCTGAAACACCGATAGCACATAAGTTGCGAAAGATTCGTCACCTCAATCGAGCGACCTCTCGCTACCGAATCATTACTGCAGCGATTGGCTACTTCCTGCCGCCGCCGCTTGCGCGCCGATCTGGTACCGCTTCAGCTTTCTGTATAACGTTGCGCGGCTGATTCCCAGCATTTTGCCGGCAAGGGCTTTGTCGCCCTTCACCCGCTCGAACACCTGCTTTATGGTCGCTCGCTCGATGTCTTCCAGGTCGGTGGAATTGATCTCCCCAATCGCGGACTCTTGCGCTGACTCCATCCCCGTTGCTGCGGAAGCGATCGCAGGCGGAAGATCGTCGGCATCGATCATTTGACCGTCGCCCAGCGCTACCGCTCGTTCAATGCAGTTCTCGAGCTCGCGAACGTTGCCCGGCCAGTCATATTGCAGCAGTGACTTCATCGCGCTGTTCGTCACCTGCATGGCACGCCCGGGCGCGTAACGATCAAGGAACCAGTGGACTAGCATCGGTATGTCCGAGCGCCGCTCTCGCAACGTGGGCACATCTACAGTCACCACGTTCAGGCGAAAATAAAGGTCCTTGCGGAATGTGCCGGCGCGATATTCCGCTTCCAAGTCTCGATTTGTGGCGGCTATCACCCGCACATCCACCTTGACCTTCTGGTTGCTGCCGACCGGACGCACTTCTTTCTCCTGTAACACTCGCAGCAGCTTGGCTTGCAACTCCGGCGGCAGTTCGCCGATCTCGTCCAGGAAAACCGTACCACCGTCGGCGTGCTGAAAGAGTCCCGGCTTTGACTTCAGGGCTCCGGTAAACGCGCCTTTCTCGTATCCAAACAGTTCGCTCTCGATCAGCGTGGGTACCAGCGAGCCGCAGTCGACTGCAACAAATGGCCGATTCGCGAAGGTCCCCCGAAAGTGAATCGCCCGCGCCACCAGCTCCTTGCCTGTCCCGCTTTCCCCCGTGATCAGTACTGGGGTTCGCGTGTCTTTCAACCGCGAAATCATCCTCAATACATCCTGTATCTTCGCCGACGATCCCACGATACCGTGCAGCTGCGTTTCAGTGTCGGTGCGGTCTTTGAGGAACTGGTTCTCCTCCACCAACCTGACCTTCTCCGCCATGCGCCGCAGGAACAATCGCAGCTCTTCCAGCGGCGAGAATGGCTTGCCGATGTAGTCGTACGCTCCCAGCTTCATGGCCTGCACTGCGGTTTCGATGGAGCCGTGCCCCGTCATCACCGCGACCTCGGTGCGCGGCAACATCTTTTTGACCTTCTCCAGAAACTCCAGACCCGACATCTTCGGCATCACCATGTCGGTGAGGACCATGTGCGCCGGCTGCTCCTCCAGAACCGCCAGCGCAGACTCGCCGCTGTCGGCCTCAAGACAGGCAAATCCAAGGGATTCACCCACCGTCACGCAGAGCCTCCGGATGCTCTGCTCATCGTCGACCACAAGTAGGCGGATACGTAAGTCTTCGCTGCTCACAACGCTTTCCCCATCGTTTTTTCGATTACTGAAATGAACTGCTGTACACGAAATGGCTTCTCCACACAGGGAGCGCCGGTTTTTTGCAATATGGCCACCGTTTCCTCATTGGCGATATCGCCGGTGATGAAGACAATCTTCGAAACCAGCTCCGGCCGGTTCTTCGCGATCCAGGCATGCACATCAGCACCGTCCACACCGCCCGGAGTGCGCATGTCAGAAACCACCCCCAGAAACTGTCCGTTCTGGAGCAGACGCAACGCCTCCACACCAGACGCCACCCCGACGACCGAGTACCCGTTGCGCTCCAGCGAGGCGCGCACATAAGCCATCACTCCCTCTTCGTCCTCGATTAGCAGCACTGGAAGCAGTGCCGGTTGCGTAGCAGGTTGATTCATGGAATGACTCCGGCAGCGGCCGACACGCTGGCCGTTTCTGAAATCGCGGGGAGGCGAACCACAAACGTGGCCCCCTCAGTCCCGGCGTTGTTGTGGCACAGGATTTCCCCCCCATGCTCGTGAACGATGCCATAACAGATGCTGAGCCCCAGACCGGTGCCTTTTCCCACTTCTTTGGTGGTGAAGAACGGATCGAAAATCCGTTCGGGATAAGCGATACCGTGCCCGTTGTCGCGGAACGATACTTCCACCACGTTGCCCACACTCGCCGTCATGATTTCAATCCGCGCCGGACGTCCGGCCACGCGCACGGCGTCATACGCGTTGTTAATGATGTTCAGAAAGACCTGCTGCAGCTGATGCGAATCTCCGATCACGTGCGGCAGGTTCTCATCGAGAAGCTCCACCACATCGACGCCGTGACTGTTGAAGTCATAGGCACGCAGTTGGACCGTACGCCGCAGGATGGTGTTGACCTGCACCGGCTTGCGCTGTGGTGGCATCTGTCGCGCAAAGCTGAGCAGGTTCTGCACAATCTGCTTGGTACGCTGCGCCTCCTGCAGAATCACCCTCAGGTCTTTACGCGCTGTCTCCGGCAGTTCCGCATTCTCCAGAAGCAAGTCCGCAAATCCCAGAATGGCAGTTAGCGGATTATTCACTTCGTGCGCGACACCAGAGACCAACTGCCCCACAGCCGCCATCTTTTCCGCGTGCATGAGCTTCGACTGCAGCATGGCGGAATCGGTGATGTCGGTCATAACCACCACAATGCTCGTAACAATTCCCTGCTCGTCACGCATCGGGCTCAGGTTGACCGAGAATTGCCCGAAGCGCCCGTCTCCGCGCATCACCTGAAGGTCCAGATTGTCCACTTGATGGCCTGCAATCGTTGCCGCCAGCGCATCGCTGAGCACCTGGCGCCGGGCCGCCGGTACCATCTCGACCAGCGGTTTCCCTAGCAACTGCTTCTGTTCGTATCCGGCATCGAACCACCGGCGGTTGGCGTAGCTGATCAGACCTGCCGTGTCGGCCACCAGGATGAGGCTCTGCGTATTGTTCAGAATCTTGCTGGAGAAATCCCGTTCCCGCTGCAGTTCGGCCTGGAAACTCTTCAACCCGGTGACATCGAGCATTAATCCGCGATACTGCAGCACCTTCCCCTGCGCATCGGGGACAGCAAAAGCGTTGATCAGTACATGAACCGGCGATCCGTCCTTGCGGCGCAGGGTTTCTTCGTGGTTGCGCAACATTCCATGGCGCTGCATCAACTCCGCCAGATGCTGGCGCGCTTCCGAGGAAAAGTGCATCTGGCTGGAAACATCCGTGTGCAGCAGTTCATCCCGGCTTTGGTAGCCCAGCATGCGCACCATGGCATCGTTCACTTCCACGAAGCGGCCTTCCGGCGTCGAAAAGAACAGCCCTTCCTGGATGTTGTCGAAAAGTTCGCGATAGCGTCGCTCGGCTTCGCGGCGGTCCGTAATGTCTTTCAGGACGTGAATCGTCTGCAGGCTTTCGTTATTCGCGCCGTGAATGCGCGAGGTCGAAACCAGGTAGGTGCGCTCCAGCACCGGATGTACATATTCGTCAGTCGTATCCCCACTTCGGCAGAAAGGACACGAGTGAGGAGGAGCGTTCGCGGTCAGCGCCAGCAAGGCGCGCATGCTCAGACCCACCAGCTCTTTGGGCACTACTCCGATGAACTCCGCCAGAGACCGGTTCACCCGCAGAACGTTGTGGCTCTCATCGTGGACCACGATGAAATCCGTGATGGCATCAAAAATCTCCATCCAGTGCCGGTTGGCCTGCTCCATACGGCTGAACAAACGCGCATTCTCGAGAGCTACCGAAGCATGCCCCGCAATTGCCTGCAGGAGTTGCTCATCTTCGTCGCTGAGACTCTGCTCCCGGTCCGCCAGGCATAGCACTCCGACCAATTCGCCCGTGGTCCCCGGCAATCGCAAGAGTATGCAGTTTGTCCAACCCACGGTCGTCGTCAGCGAAGTTGGAAACGCATCAGCCGCTTCCAAAGAAATGATTGGCTCGCTACGTTGCTGAATAATCTGTGTGACCGCCCGGCTGAATCCCTGAAGAACAGCCGGGTCTTGTACCGTTTCGCCCGAACTAGTCCGCAGTACGACAGTCTCCAGCTTCGAGTCTTGAGACAACGCCAGCGCTGCCCCCTTGGCCGACATCATCTCCGCAGCCTTGGTGGTGAAGCTTCCCGCAAAGTCCGGCAGGCGCAGCAGCGTGCTCAATTGCAGAGCCAGTCCCATCAGTGCTTCTGCGCGCTTGCGATGCAACTCAGAAAGATGTAGGTTCCGCGTTACTTCCAACGCGACTGCCACCTGTGCGGCCAGCGCTTTCGCCCGCCGGATATCCTCCGGAGAGATTCCGGCCCGATCCAGGCGGTCCAATACACCGAACATCCCCAAAACCTGGCCGTCTGAACTGAGCAGCGGAACCGCAAGAATCTGGCGCACCTGGTATTTGGCAACCTGTTCCAGATTCGCGCCCCGCACCTGGTTGGGATCGTCCGTCCAGAACACCTCGCGATTGAGCAGCGCCCGGCTCGCCACACCTTCAGGAAAAGGAACGTCCACCCTCTGCGCCTTTCCCTGTTCCGCTCCCCAGCGCACCTGGAAGGCTCCCGCTTCATGCAACGCGATGAAGCACCTTCCAAAACCGAGAAAATCAGCCGCTCGGACAACCAGCGCCTGCATGAACTGATCCTGGTTGCCGATTGAATTCAGCTCTGACGAAATTTCCAGCAACTGATGTAGTTCATGAGCCTGGGCCTGAGCAGTCCTGTACAGATCCAGTTTGGCGATCGCCATTGCTCCAAAGCCGGCTACAGCGGCCACCAGCGTTTTCTCTTCCGCAGTAAACGAGCTTTCCTGGCGGGGATAAACGAGTATCGCGCCTTGCGTTGCACTAGTCCGGAAAGGAGCGACAACCAATCGGCCGGCAGGAGCGAGATCTCCCAGGGCGTAAGAACCCGGATCGATCGTCACCGTGATCGGCCCTCCCGCAGCCACTGCGCGTGCCGCCAGGTCTGCGCTGAACCGAAGTGCAGTGCGATCGTGCCGCGAGCGCACCGAGTTCGCTTGCTGCGGCGTCTCGGCTGCCACCGCCCGCAATTCAAACGGACCATCCTGGCCCAGAAGGACGCAGACCAGTCGCGTATCCAGCAGCACTCGAACCTGTTCCGCCAGCAACTCGAGGACAGCTGATAGGTCGGTCGCTCCGTTCAGCACCCGAGCCACCTCCGCCAGGATTTCGGCTCGCCGCTGTTCCGTCCGCGCAACCTGGGTTAGTCGGGTCGCTTCCAGAAGACTTCCCAGTTGGCTGGCTAGAATCGCTGCCTTGATCGCCAGATCGTCGTTGAAGAATCCGGGCACCGAATCGTGCAGAAACGCGACCGCTCCAATCGTTTCATTCGAGACCACTAGCGGAGCGGCCATCAGTGCCTGGGCATGGAATTTTCCCGCCAGCGGGTACCGGGAGGCGTCAAGGTCGTTCACGTACAGCGCGCGCCGTTGTCGTATGGCTTCTTTGACCACCGCACTCTCGCCAGGCTTCAGGCTGGTTCCTCGAAATTGGTCCGCCATCAGCCCATCGGCCGCCCAGCCAACAAGTTCCTCGGGCGCAATCAAACGCCAGAAATAGACTCCGGCACACGGAAAGAACTCCCGGGTCTCCCGGCAGAAAAGCGCAATCAGAGAAGCGCCGTCGATACCGCGGGCCGCGGCATCGGAAATTCGCAGCAGGAGTTTCTGGAAAGCCTCGTCGGAATGAGGAGCGACCCCTTCGATCAGGGTCGGGTTTCCGGCTCGCATCGTCAGAACGCTACCGCCTGTCCTTCGGCCATACTTTTACAAGTGGTTGAATATATTAGAAAACTAGCCCCCAATCTCATTTTGAGTCAAGCAAATTAGCGGCAGGGTGTCTAGCTGTGAAACGCCCGTAATCCAGCGATTCCAGCGATTGCTATCGTCTCACCTTGAGAGCAACGACGCTCGCCCGCAACTGTTCTGAGACTCCACCTTACGATCGCGGCTATCGCTCCGTGTCGCGACCCTGTGCAATCGACTCCCACGAGGCGACTTACAGCCAATTACGTCCGTAACTGTTCCTTCCGTAAGCATGGTATCCGCGATGCACCTGTCGGGTTACGATTCAGTTGTATTTCGGAGGAGGAACTGTGTTTCGACGAGCCATGCGGTGCTGCTTAGCTCTCGGTCTGATGACCGCGGCAGCAAGCACGACCTTGCTCAATCCCATGCCGGTAGTGGCCCAGCAGGAAGAATTGACCCGCAAACCGAAAAGCAAGGTTCAGCCCATGTACCCGGATCTGGCCAGGCGAATGAGCATAACGGGGGTGGTGAAAATTCAGGTCGTGGTGGCGCCCAACGGCACCATCAAGACCACCAAGGTGGTGGGCGGCCATCCCGTCCTCGCCAACGCGGCCATCGATGCATTGAAGAAGTGGCGGTTTGAGCCGGCTTCCGACGAGACAACGGGAGTCGTTGAGTTCAAGTTCGAGTCTCCAAACTAGCAGAGCAAATCTCAGTCGGAGGATCCGGGAAGCACTGGACCAGCGGCAGGGATGGAGCAACAGCAATGTCTATTGGCAAGAAACTTTATCTCGGCTTCGGCGGCGTCCTTTCGAGCGTCGTCATTCTGTTCATCATTAACTACGTCGCTGTCCAGCGCGAGCACGGCGCCAAGGCGGCTGCCGCCGCGTCGTTGGAAATGGCAGAGGCTACGGACTCGGCGAAATTCCAGATGATGCAGAATCGCCTCTACCTGAGCAACTATCTGCTCAGCGGTGACACCCGCGAGGTCGATCGCATGAACGATGGCCTCCGCCTGCTCAATGACAGGCTGCAGAAGGCCGAGTCATTGGCGATTTCCGAACAGCAAAAGTCCGCGCTTCAGAAGGTTCAGCAGCAGGAACAAAGCTGGGCGCGCGAGTTCGCCGCACCCTTGGCCGAGAAGCGCAAGGACGTCGACGCCGGCAACGCTACTGTCGCCGAACTCCAGATCTTCTATTTGCAAAAGGACGCTTCCTCCTGGGTAAAGAACTCCGCCGAGTATCTCGACCAGGTCGACCAGGAAAACACGAAAATCGTCAACGAGAAGCGGAAGTCTGACGAAGCTTCGTCCACCGGCACCATTGTGGTCGCTTTCTTTGCCACGCTGTTCGCCCTGGCCCTGGGCAGCGTGATTGCTTACCTGACTTCGAATTCCATCACTCAGCCCCTCAGCGCTCTGATGACCGTAGCGCAGCAGATCGGCAACACCGGCGATCTGGACCACAACATCGACATTCGGCGCCACGACGAAGTCGGAGAACTGGCTCGCACCTTCAACAACATGGTCATTTACCTGAAGGAGATGGCGAGTATTTCCGAAGCCATCGCGGGTGGCGATCTCACCGTCCAGGCCGTGCCCCGTTCCAAGAACGACACCTTGGGCAACGCCTTTGCCCGCATGATCGAAGGTTTGCGCAGCATGGTGCGAAATGTGCGTGACGCCTCGTCGCAGGTGGCGAGCGCGTCCAGTCAGGTAGCGGGCGCATCCGACGAGTCCGCAAAGATCAGCCTGCAGGCATCTTCCGCCATCGACGAGGTCACCAGCACCATGCACGAGATGAGCGTCAACGTGCAGAACATGGTGAAAAGCACGCAGGTCCAGGCATCGAGCGTGAGCGAGACCTCGGCCTCCATCGATCAGATGGTGGCCTCCATTCAGCGCGTCGCCGACACCGCAAAAGTTCTGCTCGATATTTCCAACCGGTCGCGCGAAGAAGTGCACAGCGGCATAGGCACCATGGAGAAGGCCACCGACGGACTGAACAAAATCAACAACACCATCCAATCCTCCGGAGCAATCATCGACGCTCTCGGCACACCGCGCCGACGACATCGGAAAGATCATCGAAGTCATCGACGACCTGGCGGAGCAGACCAACCTGCTCGCTCTCAACGCCGCCATTGAAGCAGCTCGCGCCGGTGAACACGGCCTGGGCTTCGCGGTGGTTGCCGACGAAGTCCGAAAGCTGGCGGAAAAATCTGCCCAATCCACCAAGGAAATTTCCGAGCTTATCCAGAGCATTCAGAAGGAAGCCCGCAAAGCCGTCGAGAACATGGATCAGAGCACGAGCATCGTAAACGAGGGTTTGGACCTCGGTCAGGAACTGAACACTGCGCTTCGCAAGATTTCCAACGTGGTGACCGAGGTCTACAAGTTCGCCCAGGAGATCGGCGCCGCCACCAACGAGCAGTCGCACGGTTCTTCGCAAATCGCCCGCGCGACCACGCGCCTCAACGAAATTACCCACGAAATCAATTCCGCAGTGGAAGAGCAGGCATCCGGTGCGCAAGCCGTCGTCAAAGCGATGGAGCGCATGCGGGAACTGACCCAGCAGTCCACGTCCGGTTCCACCGAACTGGCCGCCTCCGCGGAGCAGATGTCGAAGATGTCGCGCGATCTGCTGAACTCCATGGATCGCTTCGCCCTGCGTCAGGCCGACGCTCTTCGCCCTGCCCCACGCGACGACAAATCCCCGAGCGGGCCTGGCGCGCCACGCGGCCGCAGGCGCCAACGACTGAACCCGGAGCTGAGCATGAGTCGTGAAGTCCACATTGTCGGCTTCCAGGTGGGTCGCGAAACCTACGGCGTGCCCATCACTTCCTTGCATGAGATTGTCCGCGTCCCGGAAATTACAGCGGTGCCGGATGCACCGGGTTATCTCGAGGGCGTCATCAATCTGCGCGGAAAGATCGTCTCCGTCATTGACCTGCGGAAGCGGTTCGGTGACAAGCAGGCGGTCTCGAATCGCCGCAACCGGATCTTGGTCGTCGAGCACAACTCGCGGCTCTCCGGGCTCATTGTCGACTCCGCTTCCGAGGTGCTGAAGATCCCGGCTTCGGAGATCGAGCCCGCCCCGGCCGTATTCCAGGAGAACGGTTTCAACTGCGTCACCGGCCTCGGCAAGTACAACGGACGGCTGATTGTTCTGCTCGACATGAACAAGTTGCTGGCTAACGATGGCAGCGGCCAGAAAAGTGAAGTGGGCGAGAGTAAGAGTCAGGGAGCGGCCAGACCCGAAGTCCGGGCGAGCGTCGCAAAGTAGCGTCCAGAAAGAGAACGGACAACCCTATGAGTTCACCAGCACCAGCACCAGCGCCGGCCCTTACGGAAGCGGAGTTGAAGCTTCTGCAGGCGCTCGTCTATCAGGAATGCGGCATGTACTTCGACGAACGGCGCAATCACTTCCTGCAGGACCGCTTGATGCGCCGCCTGAAGGAGTGCCGTCTCGACTCCTTCTACAGCTATTACCGCCTCCTGATCAGCAGCGAAGGCAAAGAAGAACTCGGACGTTTGCTGGAGAATCTCACCGTCAACGAGACCAGCTTCTTTCGCAACAAAGCACAGGTCGACCTCTTCCATAAGTATGTGCTCGACGAGATTCTGCGCCGCAAGCAGGAGCGGCGAGACTACCACCTGCGCATCTGGAGCGCGGGATGCTCCACGGGACAGGAACCTTACACGCTGGCTATGCTGGTGGCAGACGGCCTTGCCTATTACTACCTGCGCAATCCTCTTCCCTATGAAAGCCCGTTACCCAAGCCTCTGATCCCTCCGCCGTGGAAGGTCGAAATTATCGCCAGCGACATCAGCTACTCGGTCCTGCGCGCCGGACAGGAGGCGATTTACACCGAATCCCAAATGGCGTCGGTCGACTACTGTTACCGGCTTCGTTACTTCGACAAGCTCGGAGAACGCTACGCGGTCAAGAAAGCGCTCAAGGAGATCGTCCACTTCGACTTCCACAATCTCAAAACCGAGTATCTGCCGCAGCGGAATGATGTGATCTTCTGCCGCAACGTAATGATTTATTTCGACGAGCCCGAGCAGAAGCGCCTGATCGACAAGTTTTACCGCTGCCTGAATCCCGACGGGTTTCTGTTTGTGGGCCACGCCGAGAGTCTGCTCGGTCTGACCGACCGTTTCCAGATGCTGCACCGCAATAGCGGAACTGCGTATCAACGAGTTGAGGTGAAGCTTTGAGCCAGTCTTCCGATGATCGGATGACCGAACTGCGGCAACTCTTTTTCGAGAGCGCCCAGGAGCTGCTCCAGGCGCTGAACGACGAAGCGCTGAAGCTGGAGAAGTGTCCCGGCGATGTCGAAATTGTCCGCAGCATTCGTCGTGCCGTGCACACCCTGAAGGGTGATGCTGCCGCCTGCGGCTATCGGGAAGTTAGCGAACTGGCCCACGAGTTCGAAGATGCCCTGGCCCTGGAAAGTGCGCTGGCGCACGCTCAACTCTCCGAGGTGGCCTTTAAGGCTGCCGACACTTTCTCCGGAATGCTCGAAGCCTATCGGGATGGTAAGAAACTGCCTTCGGCCCAGAGTCTGCGCGAAATGATAGCCAGGCTCACCAACCCTGCGACGGACACACCCGTGCGCAGGAAAACGGCGCGCGAGGAAGAAGAAATCCGCCCAGGTTACGAAGGAGACTGCGATCGCAGACTCAGCTCCACCCCTGACGCCCTGGACCGAATACGAGCAACTATCCATCCAGGAAGCGCTGAAGCACGGCAAACCTGTCTACCAGGTCAGGGCCCAGATCGACCCGCATTGCGGAATGCCCATCGCAGGACGGCAACTGATTCAGGTTGCACTCGCTTCTTTGGGAGAGATCCTTGCCGCGCGTCCGGAAGCCGGCTCTCCTGAATCGACCCGGTTCGCTGAGTTCGTGCTGGTGTCCGATAAGGCGCCGGAACAGATTGCCGCCAAGGGAAAAGTTCCAACCGTCGTCTCCCAATGCGACGTCGAAACTCTTCATGCTCTCGCGGATGCTACGAAAATCGCAGCCACGTCTGCCTTGCAGGCAGATGCGACCTCAGGGAACTCAGATGAAGTTGCCCACAGGGAAGCTTCCGGTGAGAAAGTCGGCGCCCCAACTGCTCGCGTCCAGGCCAACATGGCTCCGGTTGCCGAAAACATCCTGCGCGTGGATGCCGAGCGGATCGACAACGTTCTGAACCTTGTGGGCGAACTGATTATCGGAAAATCCATGCTTCAGCAAGCCTTCAATGAGTTTGCCAAGCAGTTTCCGAAAGAATCTCTCCGCGGTAAGTTCGCCGATGCCATGGCTTTCCAGGCGCGAGTGCTCAACGATCTACAGCGATCGGTGATGAAAATCCGCATGGTGCCCGTCGAACAGCTTTTCCGGCGCTTCCCGCGGGTCGTTCACGACGTCGCTCGCCAATGCGGAAAGGAAGTGGAACTGATCGTAAGCGGTCAGGACACGGACCTCGACAAGAGCATCCTGGACGCGATAGCAGAACCCTTGACCCACCTTGTGCGTAACGCCGTGGATCACGGCATCGAAAGCGCCGACGAACGCAAACGGATGGGAAAATCGGCGAACGGCGCGGTCCGTCTGGATGCCTACCATCAAGGAAACCAGGTCATCATCGAAGTCAGTGACGATGGCCGGGGCATGGATCCGCAAAAAATCAAGGCCAAAGCTATCGAACAGAATTTGGTTCGCCCAGAAGAGGCAGCATTGCTGTCCGAGGAAGAGATTCTCCGCTTCATCTTCCGCCCCGGGTTCAGCACGGCCTCTCATGTCACGGAAGTTTCCGGCCGCGGCGTTGGCATGGACGTCGTACAGAGCGTCCTCAACCGTCTAAAAGGTACCGTGGGTGTGGAGACTCGCGCCGGACGCGGCACCACCTTCCGCCTCAAGCTGCCACTGACTCTCGCCATTATCAAAGCGCTTCTTTTCCGTGTGGAAGAGCATCTGTACGCGATTCCGCTCAATGCGGTCGTGGAAATCGCGCGCTCAGTGGAATCCGAGATTCACCAGGTGGACAACTACGAAGTTCTGCAGCTGCGCAATCAGGTTCTGCCCATGGTGAGGCTCGGCCGCCCGCCCGAAGCGAACCCCGGTGAAACCGCGCGCAAGCTGTTCGTTCTCGTTATCACGAGCGGAGAAAGAAGGTTCGGACTCCTGGTGGATGGACTCGTCGGCGAAGAAGAGCTGGTCATCAAGGCTTTGGATGACCACGCGATCTCCACCGACCTCGTCAGCGGCGCCTCGATCCTGGGCGACGGCCGAGTCGTCCTGATCCTGAACCTCTCGACCGTTGTCGAACATTTCCTGCGCTCCCGGCCGAACGAAATCGGCACTGTCGGTTTTGGATTGCTTCTCTCCGAAGCCGATCGTTCGCGGCTCGCAGCTCACTCGGCGGTGCAATCATGAAACCGCAGATCAAGGTTCTGGTGGTCGACGATTCGGCTCTGATGCGGAAGCTGATCCCTCAGATCCTCGAGCGCGATGACTCCATCCAGGTTATTGGCACGGCCATGGACGGAACCTTCGGGCTCAAGAAGATCGAAGAGCTGCAGCCTCAGGTGGTCACGCTGGACCTTGAAATGCCCGGCATGAACGGCATTGACACGCTGAAGGAAATCATGCGGAAGTATCGCGTGCCTGTCATCGTAGTGAGTTCCCACAGCACCGAGGGCGCCTCCATCACCTTGAAGGCTCTCGCGCTCGGTGCATTCGACTTTGTCGCCAAACCTCAGGATGTGTCGTCACGCATGCCTGAGATCGCCGCTGACCTGATCGCGAAGATCAAGGCCGCGGCGCAGAGCAAAGCGGCCCGAATTGCCTTGTTGCCGAGCGAAACCCCTCAGGCAAATAAGGTTCGCCTGAATCCAAGAAAGGCTCCCTCGAGGGTTGTAGCGATTGGCATCTCGACCGGTGGGCCAAATGCCTTGCAGTTTGCGCTGTCCCACCTTCCTGCGGATTTTCCCGGGACGATTCTGGTGGTTCAGCACATGCCCGATGGTTTCACCGATATGTTTGCCCGGCGGCTCGATGAAGTGTGCGCTATCCAGGTAAAACACGCGCAGTCCGGTGACGTGCTGTGCGCCGGCCGCGCGCTGATTTGTCCGGGTAATCGGCATATAAAGGTCAAGCGACTCCCGCTCGGAGACGTTGCCGTCCTCAGCGATGAGCCTCGGGTCAACGGTCACCGGCCTTCTGCCGATGTGCTGTTCCGCAGTGTCGCCGAGGAGTTCGGATCCCAAGCGCTCGCGGTCCTGATGACTGGCATGGGAGACGACGGCGCCGAGGGTATGGGGGCGGTGAAGGCGGCTGGCGGCATGACCATCGCCCAGAACGAGGAGTCTTGCGTCGTATTCGGCATGCCCAAAGCGGCGATCGATCGTGGTTATGCTTTGCGAGTGGTCCCCTTGGACACCATGGCCAACACTCTGCTGGCGCAGTGCAGCCACGACAAAGCTGCCGGCGCAGGCAAGAGTTAAGTTTGTCGCCGGCTTTTCATTGAGCCGGCTCTAAATAGTAGGCAGGAGGAGGTTTCAATATGGAGCAGTTTGCACCCGTAAAACGCAGCAAGGACGGCCAGCCGGTCCGCTACCTGATCGTGGACGATTCCGTCTTCGCGCGCAAGAACCTTGCCCGCATGGTGGAAACCTTTGGCGGACAGGTGGTGGGCGAAGCCGGAGATGGACTCACCGCCATCACGGAATACGATCGCACTACGCCTGACATCGTACTCATGGACATCACCATGCCCCAGATGGAAGGAATCGAGGCGGCCGAGCGCATCGTTCACAACCATCCCGACGCCCGCATCGTCATGGTGTCATCCGTCGGTTACCAGGAAAACATCGTGGCTGCCCTCCAGCGGGGAGCCCGCCACTTCGTTCAGAAGCCGGTCAAGCCGGAAGTGTTGTACGAAGTGATCAAGTACGTCTTGGGCGATGAAGGAGCTGTGGCAAACGCGGCAGGCGCAGGAGTCTAGTCTATGAAAATGGAGTTGATCCAGCCGTTCATCAACTCGGCCGATGCGGTCCTCTCGCAGGGGCTGCATTGCACCACCTCCGTGGGAAACCTCAGCATGGAGGAGGAGGCCTATCGTCGCAAGGGAATCGCGGCCATGGTGGCTCTGAGCGGCGATATCGAAGGCCGCATCATATTCGATCTCGAGCCGGACACGGCGGTAAGGGTGGCCAGCAAAATGACCGGCACCGAGCTTCCCGAGTCCGACAGTCTGGTGCGCGAGACCGCCAGTGAACTGGCCAATCAGATCATTGGCAATGCGGTCACCGCATTGAACGATCAAGGATTTCACTTCCGCGTTCATCCTCCCGTGGTACACACCTCGGAGGAAGGCGCAAAGAGCAGTGAAGACACCGAGGCTCTGGTCATGTGTTTTGAAACCGCGGTTGGCAACGTATTCATGAACGTCGCTCTGCGTTATAACAGCCGGCGCCATACCGACCGCGCTGCCGCTGCCGGGGAATAGGGCCAACCTCCTCTAGCCCGCCCCGAGGACGCTCCGCCTCGTGGGGAAACTCTATCCTTGATTTTGGAATTGTCCGGTTGCGCTATTCGAGAGCCCGATTCCGGGCAAGATGTCCAGCCATCACGGTCCCGCAACAATAAATATCGGCATCTGAGGAAGGCTTGCGACACCGGCCCCGCTTTGCCCGCTCGCGCTTACCCCAATCGAATTCACGACCGTTAGCGTGCCTGAACCTAGCGCCGCGATCACGAAGCTCCCATTGTTGCCGGGGGCTTGCATCCCGCTGATCGCAATGCTCTCCCCCACCTGCAGGGGCGCGCCAGAGGTTAGGACGTAGCTGTAGGTCGTGTTGGAACCGCTTTGCGTGGCAGCCGTGATAGTAACCGTGGAGGGTGTCGCCGCACTCACCGGCGCCGGCAGTTCAACTAGGAAGCTATTGGAAGAAACACTGATGATGGACACATTCCCCGCATCGCAACTCGCAATATAGACGCGCGAACTGTCACCCGACACTGCCGTCGAGATGCGGAACCTGCTGGAGGCGCAAGCACCGACTGCCGGGCTCGCCGTCAAGCCGATCGTCTTCGTTACCGTGTTGTTCAACGTGTCGATCGCAGTCACCGTAGTCCTCGTCGTCGACCCGCTTACCTGCAGGGCGGTCACGTAGGCTTGGCTCCCATCGGGAAGTGCCGCCACCGACATTGCTGCACAGCCTCCCGCGCAAGGCGCATTCGCACCTGTCGTAAGGTTGATCGTAGCCAGCACCATCGAATTCGGGGGATCAATGCCGACGTTGAGAATCGTTAACGTTCCCAAGGCCGGATTCGTCACATACAACCTGTCGAGCCGGTTGTCGTACACCATGTAGTCGGCACCCGCCCCCACAGACACTGGAGACGCGGGACTCACCAGACTGTCGTCGACCGTATTGATTACTGCGATGTCCCCATTGCTAGTGCTGAGCACATAAACTCGCTGGCTGTCACCACGCGCCACTGCCCACACCGGCGAGGCGATGCTCGCATCCGTGACGGCGGGATTCACGCTCATATCGACCACGTTAATGCTCGTGACCGAATTCGTCCCCTGGTTCACCACATAAACTTTCTTGGCATCCGGCGTCTCAGTCAACGCTACCGGAGTGGAGCCCACGGGGAAGAACACAGTGTTGCTTACTTGGCTGGACACCAAATTAAGAGCGCTAACGGAATCATTACCCGCATTGGCAACATAAGCCGCCGCACTCTCCTGGGAAGTCACGAAGGTCGGGCCGGCCAAGCGGCCAAGCGAGTCGGTGGGAAGAATGATAGTGCCGGGCGTACCTATGGACGCGTTGGCGTTTCCCGGAGAAAACGTCGTGACCGTACTCTCCAGTACATTGGCAACCACCACGCGCGATCCTCCGGGTGGCACTGCCGCGTGCGCAGGGCCTCTCCCCATGAAGGCGATTCCCACATCGGTGTCGCCGGAAACGTCGATCTGCATCCCCGAACCCGGATTGATCGCGCCATTGTTGCTGATCATGAACGCGGCGTGACTGCTCTTGGGACTCGGCGGATTGGGAACGTTAGGAATGACCACCGGGCGGTAGGTATCGCCACATCCAGCCCACAAGGCTATCGCCGCCAACAACGCCGCCACACCACTAACCCGCAACCGACTCATCGGCACCTTGTCTCACGCCCTCACATGTAATGTGATCTTGGAAGAGTTTCTTATTCTACCCGTGAACGGGAAGATCGCGCCAGCGGCAGGCTGTGAGGACGGATGGAACGACGGACTTCTGTGGGTGTGGGTAACCCTCGATTTTCAACCGTTACGCTTCTTTCCGGCCCGACTTTCGCGTCGCGTACTGAGTAGTCGTGGCCGGCTTTTTCCTGGCTTCTGTCTGCGCCAGGCTCTGCTTCAACGCCGCCATCAGGTCAACCACCGGCGCCAATTTCTTAGGCTTCTCCACTTCGGCGATTTCCCCGCCTTCCAGCTTGGTTTCGATCATCTTCTTCAAGTTTTCCTGGAAGGAGTCGTGGTACTTTTCCGGGTCCCATTCCCCGGCCAGCGCCTCGATCAGCTGATGTGCAACCTTCACTTCCGCATCCTTCAATTCCACGTCCGGCGCACCAAACTCTTCGATCTTTTTCACCTCATCGGCGTAGTACATGGTGTGCAGCATCATGCCGCCTTCATGCGGCCGCAGGAAAACCGTGTACTCTCGGTTGTGCATGGTCAGCTTCGCGATCGCGTAGTATTCGCTCTCCGACAGAGCTTTCGTCAGCAATGCATAGGGGCGGCGTCCCGCCTCTTCCGGCACCATGTAATACGACGACTCGAAGTAAACCGGATCTACCTCGTCCGACTTCACAAACTCCAGGATCTCCATGGTCTTGGCCGTTTTCGGTTCGATCTTCTTGATCTCCTCCGGCTCGATCACCACGTATTCATCCTTCCGGTATTCAAAGCCCTTGACCATCTCGTCCCGGGTCACCACCTTGTTCTCCGCCGGACAGATATATTGTTGCTTGACCCGCTGCAAGTCATCGCGATGGAGCATGTTGAACGAAATGCCCGAACTCCGGGCTCCGGAAAATAAACGCACGGGCATGGAAATCAATCCGAAGGTAAGATAGCCAGACCAGACGGAGGCTGCCATAGTTCACCCCAAGGTCAAATCGGCGCAGAACTGTCGCCAGAGTAGAGAGTCTACCCCACAACGTTTTCCTTTTGATGCAGGAATCGGCCCCAGGGAATACCAACGTAAAGCACGAGGGATTGTACTTAAAGTGCTGGTAACCCAATAGGTTGTAGCCTCTAAGCGGGTTTGCCCAGCAAACGCGTGAAGCAGACAATGCGGATACTTTCAGCCACTCTCGCAGTCTGGCCGGTCGCAAGCGCCCATCCCTTGTGGCTGTCGCTGATGGTCACACTAGGGTTTGCCGCCGTCGCCCGTTTAGTTCGCGGCGTGACGATATCAGGAGCAATCGCCGGCGCCGTCGTGGCCTTTCTTCTTTACACCTGTGCCGGACCGGGGGGCTTCGTAGTCCTCGTGTCCGTCTTCGTGCTGGCATGGGTTACCACCCGCCTCGGATACTCCCGTAAGGAACGTCGCGGCACTGCGGAGCGAAAAGAGGGTAGGAACGCATTCCAGGTGCTCGCGAACCTGGGCCTGGTAACTCTCTGTGCGGCCTCTTTCACATTCAGTGGGAGACGGCTTTTTCTCGCTGCTGCCACCGCTGCGCTTGCCGAGGCGGCCGCCGACACTGTCTCGAGCGAATTCGGGCAGGCCGCCACGGAAAAAACTCTCCTGATTACGACATTGGAACCGGTCCCAGCCGGAACCGATGGTGGAGTCAGTATTCCCGGTACCCTCGCAGGACTAACCGCAGCCGTGCTGATTGCCCTCATCGGCGCCTGGGTGGGCCTCGTCAGCCAGCGCTTCTCGTGGATCTGCTCCTTGGCAGGGGTTATGGGGATGCTCGCCGATAGTCTTCTTGGCGCATCCTTCGAACGAGACAAGATGATGACGAACAACACGGTAAATTTTCTAAGTACTGGAGTTGCTGCCGTTTTCGGTGGCCTGTTTTTCCTTCTTTTCGTATGACGGCGGGCAACAGATAGACAAGAACCTGGTTCCAACTGCGAAAGACGTCCCCCTAATTCAAGGTATCTGGATAAAACTAAGGAATTGTAATTCCGGATCGCTAGGTTAGAATGGCGAGCCAGGTGACAGCGGTCTCCCTCCATATGTCCTCAAAACTGGCAGTATCCTTACTCTTTTCGTTCGCCTTGGTTCAAATCGTGCTGGCTCAGACCTCGTCCCAGCAGACTTCCGCGCCGCGCGTCTTCGTGCCTTCCCGCATAACCGAGGCCGTGGATGAGACCAAGCTGTCTCTCCTCAAAGGCAACACGCACCCGCTGGCGCGCGCGAAGTATGACGTCGGCGCCGCACCGGCAGACCTGCGCCTGGACCGCATGCTGCTCGTCCTGAAGCGCAGCCCGGAGCAGGAAGCGGCACTTAAAAATCTCCTTGACCAGCAGCAGGACAAACGTTCGCCTAACTATCATAAGTGGCTTACGCCGGAGCTGTTCGGCCAGCAGTTCGGTCCGTCGGATCAAGACATTCAGGCCACCACATCCTGGCTGTTATCGCACGGGTTTGAAGTGGCCAGGGTTTCAAAAGGCCGCACGGTGATCGAGTTTTCCGGTACCGCCGGACAAGTTCAGGAAGCTTTCCACACTGCGATACATAAGTTCGTTGTCAAGGGCGAGGAGCACTGGGCCAACGCGAGCGACCCCCAGATTCCCGCTGCGCTCACGCCGGTGGTGGCTGGCGTGCACACGCTCCACAACTTCCACAGAAAGCCTCACGTCATATTTCCCAATAAGTGGCTCAAGACGAAGTACACCCCCGGATCGCACCCCGATACTACTTTCTCAGACGGTTCACACGGCCTCGCACCCGGTGACTACGGCGTGATTTACAACATCAATCCCGTCTACACGGCGGGCAATCTGGGCGGCGGCACCATCGCTGTGATTGCACGCAGTGATTATCTTCACAAGGACGTCACCGACTTCGCCAATGTGTTTCAGGGCGCAGGCTCGAACGTCACGACTGTCTTAAACGGCCCCGACCCCGGCAATTTGGGCGGCGGCGAAGAAGTGGAAGCTCTGCTGGACGTGACTTGGTCAGCCGCCATCGCCCCTGGCGCACAGGTTATACAGGTTGTTTCTGCTTCCACCGATACCACCGACGGCGTCGATCTCTCCGAGGCTTACATTATTGACAACAACCTCGGCGACGTCATGACCGAAAGCTTCGGCTCTTGCGAAGCGATTGAGACCAACGCTCAGTTGGCGAACGATTCGGCCCTGGCCGAGCAAGCGGCCGCGCAGGGGATCAGTTACATGGTGTCCACCGGCGACGCCGGTTCCGCCGGCTGTGATAACCCTAATAGCGAAACCGTCGCCACCGGCCCCATCTCCGTCAACGCCTTGGCTTCCACTCCCTTCAATGTCGCCGTCGGGGGCACACAATTCAACGAGAACGGGAATGACGCAAAGTACTGGAGCAAAACGAATGACTCCACGACTCAAGCATCTGCTCTCTCCTACATTCCCGAGGACGTCTGGAATGAAAGCTGTACAGCTGCTCAATGCGGAACCAACGCTAATATCGCCGCCGGTGGGGGTGGAATAAGCGCCGTCTTTGCCAAACCCTCCTGGCAGTCGGGAGTCACCGGCATCCCGAGTGGTAGTTTCCGCAGTCTTCCTGATATCTCACTCACCGCGGCGGGGCATGACTTCTACTTACTGTGCCTGGAAGGTTCCTGTACTCCGGACTCTCAAGGCAACATCAGCCTAGCGGGTGTGTCAGGCACTTCCGCATCTGCGCCTTCGTTCGCCGCTATCATGGACTTGGTGGTCAATAAGACCGGTTCCCGCCAGGGCCAAGCCAACTATGTTCTGTATAAGCTAGCCGCCAGCGAGACGTTTTCATCGTGTAACGCGTCGAGCACTACGACTCCCCCCGCCAGCACGTGCATCTTCAACGATGTCACTTTGTCGCCTGGTAACTTGGGAAATGCCGTCCCGGGCGTGGCGAACTACGGAACTCCCTCCGCTGTGTATCAGACCGGTGTCGGCTACGATTCGGCCTCGGGTCTCGGTTCCGTAAACGTGGCCAACCTCGTTAGTAAGTGGAACACTGTCACGTTCCGGCCATCGAATGTCACTCTCGCGCTCAGCCCCACGACGGGAATCGCACACGGCTCATCGGTTAACGTCACAATGCATGTCACTCCTCAATCGGGTAGCGGGACTCCCACCGGAGATGTTTCGCTGTTGACCAACATCACAACAGCGGTCAACAGTCAGGGCCTGACTTTCTTTACGCTCGCTGGTGGCAACGTGGCCGCAAGCACTACGGTGCTCCCTGGCGGCACTTATAACGTTACAGCCCACTACGCGGGAGACGGGACCTTCGCTCCGAGCAACTCAACGCCTGTCAGCGTCACAGTAAATCCTGAGGCCAGTACAACCGCGGTCAAGGCTGTCACCTTTGACGCGAATAACAATGAAATCCCCTTCACCAACGGTCCCTACGGGAGCTTCGTCTACATTCGCGCTGACGTTGGGGGTGCTTCCGGTCAGGGTGTGCCCACTGGGACAGTCGACATCACGGACAATGGCGGCGCCATCTCTGGCAATCCCTACACACTCAACAACCAGGGGAACACGGCCACACCGAACGGCCTCTTCACGTTTGCGCCAGGATCACACTCCATCTCCGCCGCCTACAACGGAGATGCAAGCTTCAATGCCAGTACAAGTCCCGCACCTGCAACTTTTACCATCACCAAAGCCACAACCACCAGCTCGCTTACGAATGTGACCGGAGCATCTGGCGACACCTTCACGGCAACGATTAACACCAGCAGCTTCGGCAGCGCGCCCACGGGCACGGTCACGTTTACGGCTGGAACCTCGACTCTGGCGACGGTCTCCGTAACCGGCGGGACTAACACCACTACGGGAGCGGTCCAGGCGACCGCAGTCTTCACCACCTCGAAGCTCACCGGCTCGCAGAGCGTCACCGCAGCCTACAGCGGCGATACCAACTACACGTCGTCCACGTCCTCTCCCGTATCGATAGGGCCGGACTTCGCCATGGGCGCGTCTTCGACTACCTTGACCCTGGCTCCGGGCCAGAGTTCAAATGTGACTCTGACTTTGACCGCCATCAATGGCTTCAGTGGAACCACGACCTTTGCTTGTTCCGGGTTGCCCTCGGAGGCGACTTGCACCTTCAATCCGGCTTCAGTCGCCGGTGGCGGAGCCACGACAGTCACGATTGCCACCACCGCCCCAAAGACTGGAGCGCTGACGCCATTTGAGCGCCACCATAACTTCCCCTTGTGGGCGACCTCCAGCGGACTTACCTTTGCCGCCATCCTGATGGTTGGTGTTCCTAAGCGGCGTCGCTTGAGTGCAATGCTGGCTCTGGTCGCCCTTGCTTTCCTGCTCACGCTAGCCGGCTGCGGCGGAAGTTCGAGCACCCCGGCACCCCCACCCGATCCCGGCACTCCGGCAGGAACCAGCACAGTAACGATCACCGGGACGAGTGGCTCGCTGACGCACAACGTGACGCTCACTCTAACCGTCACCTAGTTGTGCTGGCAAACGGCTTCAATTCAGCAGTTTAACTGGTACTCGAGCATATTCTAGCGACTCCAGTCCCCTGTCACACGGCTGCAGGGTAACTTGTGTCCATGTCCCTCCGTTTCTTGATGATCCCCTCGCTCCTGCCGAAAATGATGTTACCTCCACAGTTGAGGACGCATCCGATTCAGTAGGTAGGCCTCTTCCCTCTTCGGCTGGGCGCCTTCGCACTAACCTCCTGCGGATTGTGCAAGAAGCTAATGAAGGTTCGAACTCTCGTTATCGGTTATTGTCTGGCGCTGGCGTTGCTCCTGTTTGCCAAGCGGCATCCTGACCAGGCCCCGCCTGGTGGGTTCCGCGGCGTCGTGGACCTGACGCACGGCCTGGATGCAGGTGTCACTGCCCGTGAGGCTTCTGCGTCAAAACCGGGGGCTGCTCTTCCTCAGTTAAGCACCACGATTGACTCGCCCGCACGCTCCACGGGGGGCGGCTGGACCGTCGGCCAGATTCCGCCGGAAAGACTGATCGCACCGCTTGTGGTCCTGGACCTGCGAAAGCAAGCGCGCAGCAATCCGGACTACCAGCTCTCGGTGGGAGATGTAGCTCGCTGGGAACAGGCGAATGGTCAGATTCCCTTCGGATCGGTCGTTATGGCTCTAACTGGCTGGGAGTCGCGCTGGTACTCGGCAGAGAAGTACCGCAATGCCGACGCTCGCGGCACAATGCACTTTCCCGGATTCTCCCTAGACGCTGCGCGATTCCTCGTGGAAGCCCGCAACGTTCTTGGCCTGGGGATCGACACTCTGAGCGTCGATCAGGGTGCTTCAAGCACTCTGGAAGTTCGCCAATACACATTGGCGCACGGTCTCTACCATCTTGAGAACGTTACCAACCTCGAGCAAGTCCCTCCGTCGGGTGCCGTCGCCGTTGTCGCCCCGGCAAAGCTCGAAGGTAGTGCCTCTGGTCCGGTGCGGATCATGGCCTTATTGCGGTAACGATCGACCCCGTAAGACGGTGTCTCCAGTTCCAGTACCAACTACTCGCCCCATCGCGACTCCTGTTTTTGCAGCTTTCGCCACCCCTTGCTCATCTGATGCGTTGATTCCAGTTTAGGAGAAGCCATGAGCGATCCACGCTACCCGATTGGCAAGTTCAAGTTTGAGGGCCCCCTCACCGATTCGCTGAGAGCTGAGTTCCTCGACAACATCGAACAGACACCCGCCAGGCTGCGCGCATCCGTCCAGGGACTCTCATCCCAGCAACTCGACACTCCTTACCGCGACGGCGGCTGGACCGTCCGCCAAGTCGTGCATCACGTTCCAGATAGTCACCTGAATTCCTACATCCGCTTCAAGCTCGCCCTCACCGAGGAGGAGCCGACGATCAAGCCTTACATGGAAGATCGTTGGGCCCAGCTCGAAGAAGCACGCACAGCTCCGATTGACGTCTCGCTCAATTTGCTGGATAACCTGCACCGGCGCTGGATGCTCATGCTGCGTTCCCTGAAGGCGGACGACTGGAAGCGAACCTTCCGCCATCCTGAACTGGGCCCGGTCTCTCTGGAGAAGAACCTTGCGCTGTACTCCTGGCATGGCCGCCACCACGTGGCGCACATTACTTCGTTGCGGGAGAGAATGGGGTGGTAGCCGTGCCGCCTACGAGACGTGCAGTGTCCATAGCAGGTAGCTAAAGGCCTCCCGCAGCACCGCTAACCACCGTTGCCACCACGCGTGGGGCCGCGAACCGGGCCTTGGCGCCACGTGCACTTCGACCCCTTCGTGCTCGAGCAGCTTCTTGATCCGGAACACGTGATACTCGTCACTCACGGCAGCACAACTCCGCATATGATTCGCGCGCATGATCACGGCCACTCGTGCGGCCGATTGCGCGGTGTCGGAACCCTGGGTTTCGGCGATCAGGCTGCCTTCCGGGATCCCGCGGTGCATCAGGTAGTCGTGGCCCACGCCACCTTCACTGTAGTCGGGATCGTATCCCGAACCGCCCGTTGTGATGACTACGGGTGCGATCTTCTGCTGGAAGAGGTCGAAGGCGTGATCCAGGCGCGCTCGGAACACCGGAGAGGGTCGCCCGGCGTACTCTGCCGCACCGAACACCACGATCGCATCCGCCGGGCGTATTTCCACTTGCGACGCTGCGCTAGCGATTCGAAAGGAAGTAACCAGGAGAAAAGCGAGAATTGCGGCTACAACCAGCCCGAGCAGCCACAGAATCGCATGGCCTCGCCGGCGCCGGTCAGCTGACGTTGCGTTCATCCCTGCGCGAAGAACTCAGAGATCTCCTGGGACGGTATTGCTCCTTCTCGCTGAATGCTCCACCGATCCTCATCGTTGCTTAGGTCAACGATCGTGGACGCGACCTCCCGCGGCGATGTCCCGCCATCCACGATGATCGATATCCGATCTTGCAGTTGGTCCCGAACCTGTTCGGCTGTCGTACATTCCGAAGCGCCACTGAGGTTCGCCGATGTCGCAGTAATCGGAATGGCTGCCGCCTGGATCACTGCCAACGGGATGGCTGCCGACGGTATCCGCAGCGCCACGTTGCCGGTGTTCGCGGTCACTTTCAACGGCAGGCGCGATGCCGCTTTCACAATCATGGTCAGTGGCCCCGGCCAGAAGCGACGAGCCAACCGGTAGAACTCGTCGGGCAACGGGCGAGCCAATTCCTCGGCCTGGTCCACACTCTCGATTAAGAGCGACAGCGGTTTGTGTCGTGAACGAGACTTGATTTCGTACACGCGCTCGACGGCGCGCAGATTAAAAGGGTCCGCCGCCAGTCCGTAGAATGTGTCCGTGGGCATGCCCAACACTTGGCCCGACCGTATCTGTTCGGCCGCGTACTTTACCAGGGAAGCTTCTGGGTTCTCGTAATTGATTTTGACGATCTCCGCGCGCACTGCGTTTCCTTCCAACTAGTCTTTGTAGGAACGGCGAACCCTAACATAACATGTCGAAGCGCTGCAAGCCGAGACCAGGCAGCGTAGTATGCTGAGTCCGACCCCAAAATGACACACTCCGTCTCACCCAGAACAGCCGGCACTACTCTCTCAGAGCGCCTCCGCCGCATCGAAGGTCGGCATAATTCGCTCCTGAAGGAGCTGCGCGCAGCCTTCGCCCATGGTGAACGCACTCCTGGCGGCTACTGTGCGGTGGAGGGCCTACGCATTGTCGAAGAGGCTATTCGCAGCGGCCTCCGCTTCCGGGCGATGTTTTTTGCCGAATCCGCAACCAACAAGGCCGAGAAGCTGCTGCCCCAGATCGGCTTGCACGTCGAGACGTTCCTCCTGCCAGACAAGCTCTTCGCCAGCGCTGTTCCCAGTGAATCGCCCCAGGGCGTGGCGGCGCTGGTCAAGCTGAAGGACTTTTCTCTCGCGGACTTGCTTAGCCTCGCCCAAAGCAGGCCACTGCTCGCGATCGCAGGAATTCAGGATCCTGGCAATCTTGGCACAATACTGCGGTCTGCCGAAGCTTTCGAGGCCGCGGGAATGCTGCTCGGTGAAGGCACGGTCAGTCCATTTAACTCCAAAGTCGTGCGCGCTTCCGCTGGTTCCATTTTTCGCGTACCTTTTGTCTCGGTAAAGTTGGAAGAGAGTATTCCCCAACTGCGGCAGCATCACTTTCGAATGGTTGCTACATCGTCGCACAAGGGCACTCCTCTGCATGAGGCTGACCTCACCCCGCCTCTGGTACTGTTTATTGGCGGAGAGGGAGCAGGTGTCCCCCGCGACTTGCTCGCCCAGATGGACGCAATCGTCGCCATCCCGCATTCCCCCAAGGTGGAGTCCCTTAACGCCGGGGTGGCGGCGAGCATTTTGTTGTACGAAGCATCAAGGCAGAGTCGTCGATAGGTGGTGTGGGAGGGCACGGCTTTAGCCGTGCCGCTCAGGCCCAATAAGAATAGGGGCTTTAGCCCTAGGGTCGACTCCCATAAATGTCGAAGATATTCATAAGGCAAGGTGTAGACATGATCGTTGCCTCAGTGACTCCGTTGTAAGTAACACTTTATGGGTCTTTTCCAGTCCACTCCGGGCAACACTTCACCCGATCAAGGCCGTCCCCTCGCCGACCGCATGCGTCCTCGTACGCTCGACGAATTCGTCGGACAGGAGCACCTCATCGCTCCCGGCAAACCCCTCCGCACGCAAATCGAGCGTGACGACACTGGCTCCCTCATTTTCTGGGGACCGCCCGGCACCGGCAAGACCACCCTCGCGCAGATCATCGCGCGTATGACCAAGGCCGAGTTCATCGAGTTTTCCGCCGTGCTCACCGGCATCAAGGAAATCAAGCAGGTCATGGCCGACGCTGAACGCGCCCGCCAGTACGGCACCCGCACCATCGTATTCATCGACGAGATTCACCGCTTCAATAAAGCTCAACAAGACGCCTTCCTCCCCCACGTCGAAAAGGGCAACATCCGCCTCATCGGCGCGACCACCGAGAATCCTTCCTTCGAGATAATCTCGGCTCTTCTCTCCCGCAGCCGCGTCTACGTGCTCAAGCCGCTCACGGAGGATCAGATCGTCACGCTGCTCAGAAGAGTTCTCGTCGACAGCGAACGTGGATTGGGCACGCTAAAGCTTCGCGCATCCGACGAAGTCCTCCTGAAAATTGCCAGCTACTCGAGTGGCGACGCGCGCAGCGCCTACAACGTCCTCGAAGTTGCTGCCACTCTCGCGCGCGAACATGCTGGCGCGGAAGTGGGCGCCGAAATCACCGATGCCGTCGTTCATGACGCTCTCCAGAAGCGAGTCCTCCTATACGACAAGACTGGCGAAGAGCACTACAACCTGATTTCCGCCCTGCACAAGTCTGTCCGCAACAGTGATCCTGACGCCTCGCTCTACTGGCTCGGACGAATGCTCGAAGCCGGCGAGGACCCTCTCTACATCGCCCGCCGTGTCGTCCGCATGGCTGTCGAAGATATCGGCCTTGCCGACCCCCAGGCGCTTGCTCTTTGCATGGCCGCTCGCGATGCCGTCGATTTCATCGGTATGCCGGAAGGAAACCTCGCTCTAGCTCAAGCCGTCGTCTATCTCGCCATCGCTCCGAAATCCAACGCCCTCTACACTGCCTACTCCACAGTTCAACAGGATGTCGAGCGCACTGCCGCTGAACCCGTCCCGTTGCATCTTCGCAATGCTCCTACCGGACTTATGAAGGGCCTCGGCTACGGTAGCGGCTATAAATACGCCCACGACCTGGAGGACAAAGTGGCCGATATGCAGTGCCTTCCCGACAACCTGCGCGATCGCATCTATTACGAACCCACCAGTGAAGGCGTCGAAAAGCGCATCCGGGAGCGCCTCGGCGAGATCAAACGGCGGCGCGCCGAAGCCTCTAAACATGCGCCTCCCCGCACATTATCTCCCTCAAAAAAAGAGTCATAATTACGTTGTTGCACATCTGTTACTAAGAACCCTGTTGTAGTTGTGGACTGTCGTCCTGCGACAGTGGAGCGTGCCTAATGGCAGCCATCTCGCAAGCCAGCTTCCCCGCCGAAACCCTTGCCCCGTCGTTCGTTCCCGTCGAACAGGTCCAGGAGCTGCTGAAGCTCCAACGGGCGGCGCAGAAGATCAACTCCATCCTTGACCTGGATCAGCTTATCGACCAGATCGTCAACGACATTGCCCTCTCCTTCGGCTGCGTGGAAACGAACATCTACCTGCATGAAGAAGAACAGGCAGAGCTCGTACTTGCCGGCGTGAAGGGCTGCACCCTCTACGGCAAGGGACATCGCATGAAGCTTGGGAAGGAAGGTATGGTAGGCTACGTCGCCGCCACCAGGCAGATGCGCTACGCGCCCGATGTCCGCCAGGACCCCTACTACAGCTGCTGCGAACAGAGCGTGCTCTCGGAAGTCGCCATCCCGCTCCAGGTAGGTCCGCACCTGGTAGGCGTGTTCATGGCATCGCATCCCGAACTCAATGCATTTCCGCCAGAGCAGTTGCGCATCCTGCAGGCACTGTGCTCGCACATCGCCGTCGCGGTTCATAATGCGCGGCTCTTTCAGCGCGAGCGCCTGCAGAAGGAATCGCTCGATCGCGAGGCTCAGGAAGCCCGTGCCATCCAGCAGGCACTCTTTCCGAAAAGCTCCCCTTACATACCTGGATTCGCGGTGACAGGCTTCTCCATCCCCGCCGGCGCCGTTGGCGGCGACTGGTACGACTTCCTGCCTCTCGATGACGGCCTTTGGGGCCTTGTGCTGGCTGATGTCTCCGGAAAGGGAATGCCTGCGGCCCTGCTCATGTCTTCCACCCGAGGGATGGTACGTTCTCTGGCGCAGGCCTGCTGCACTCCCGGTGAGGTATTGGCCCGTCTGAATCAGTTGATGGTTGCGGATTTCCCTTCAGGAAAATTCGTCACGTTGATCTATGGCGTGCTCGATCCGGCGAATCGTACACTCACCTTCGCCAATGCTGGCCATCTGCCACCGTTGCTGGTGACCGGAGAAGAAGCACGTTTTCTTCCCTCAGAAACGGGATTACCTTTGGGCTTGCGGTGCGGCTCGTTCTCAGAAACGCGCGTGGACTTGCCGGAGAATTCGCGCCTGGTGCTCTACAGTGACGGTATTACCGAAGCCGAGAATCAGGATGGCGAAGAGTACGGCGTGGCGCGCCTGCAGAAACACCTCAGTGGTCTGGACGCTTGCCCGGAGAGCATCCTCCACGATGTGCGCTCCTTTGTGAACGGGACCGGCCTGCGTGACGACGCTTCGGTCATTATGATTCGCGCCTGACGTTTGAATGTGCAAAACAGTCTCGCGCAATCCTACTGTTTCTTGCTGGCGAGCTCGGTTTTTTGTTTGAACATCTTCAGCGCCAGCTTGCGGACCGTCTCTGAAACTTCCTTGTTGCCTGACAGGTTCTTCAAGTCCTGCGCCAGGATGTGCTTCATCAGGCCCAAGGCAACATCCAGCGGCGTGCGCGGATTGCTCACCAGATTCCGGTTTACCGCATACAGCTTTTGAAAACGCCGCTTCATTGGGATGGCACGCAGCACCGCTTCCAGCACATTTTTCTGATTTGCAAACTTCTCCACTTCGCCATCGGTGATCTTCGGAGATTCCAGCACCGCTAGCGCCACTACCTTGGTGCCATCTCGGATCAGGATCGACCGCTCTTCCTTGCTGCCCTTCATGGCCAGCTGAATGCGCCCCTTCACGTCCAGCTTGTTGATCTTCTGTAGCGTGTTGTCGCGATCCTTGACTTGGGGCGCGGGCTTGCGAGCTGCCAATGCCGGTTTGACCGCCGTCGCGGTCGAGGCACCCGCGGGCGCGGCTGCAACCCCAGCAGCGGCTGCGGGCGCAGACGCCGTTGCGCTCGCAGATTCAACAGCAACCTCGTCTTCATCAGCGTGCATTCCCACCATTCCGCCGATCGGCTGGAACGCCTTGCCAGACTCCGACGAAATCTCTCCCGCATTCGCGGTCAGATAGGCCGCCAGTCCTTCGTTCACCGCGGGATCCGGGTCAGGCTCCGACAACTCGGACAACTCGCTTACCGATGTGCTTGTTGGCGCAGCCGCAGGGACCGCCGAAGGAGAAGCAGTTGCCACACTGGCTGCACCTCCATTGCCGCCCGCCCCCGCGGCCTGGGTCGGAGCCGCTTTCTTGCTCGCATCAGCAGGCGCCGTCGCAACGACATTCGGATTGCTGGCAAGCGCATTCTTCACGTGGCTCGACTGACCGGCGCGCGGGCTCTTCTTGATCGCCTCCACCACATCCCGCGAGCCGGTAGCCGCCAGTTCGATAATCCAATCGACCATCACGCTTGGATTCTCCAGCAAAGCCGGCAACAACACAGGACGCAGGTTTTCCGGAGAGCTCATGTACTTCAATACTTCTTTCGGGCTCGCCGGATTCGCGGCCACCTTCAGCGAAGAAGTCTCGTCATAACCCGCCAGCGTCATTCGCGCCTGCTGCCCAAAAATCTTGTTGTTGTTTGCCAGGAAGACCATGATCTCGATCATCTCAGCAGGTTCCACCGTCAGCGCGCCCCGCGAGGCAGCCTGCATGCGATGCGATGGCAACGCCGACGTCCGGATCAGATCGATCATGCGCGACATAACTTCACTTCCTTTCGGCTAGTGTTCTCTCTCGAATCAAGGTCGTCCGAAGAGTCCACAAGCTCCTCCAATTGCCCAAGTACTCTTGCCAGTTCTCTGGTAATGCGGTTGGGCTTCCGTTGCAGAAATTCCCCGGTTAAAGTTCGATAGTACCAAAGCGTTCCTTCACGCTTCCCGTTGAATCGTTCCCAGAAAGGTTCCCCGAGTTCCCGGTAATCGACGAGAATCGAGCGCAGGTTGTGCAGCTTGTCCGCCGCCGAAACCAGTCTCACTTCGTCGTCTTCATTGCGCAATCTTTGAATGTATTGTTCCTTTCGCTCTCGCCAGGGCGGCTTCGGAGTCGCATAAGCATCGGTGCAGCCATCCACGATGTGCGCCACTCTCCTGCCAAAGCGTCGGCGAACTTCCTTCAGCATCGGGACCCCGCCACAGTCTTCCACCACATCGTGCAGAAGCGCGGCCACTGCCATCTCTTCATCACCGCCCGCTTCAAGTACCAATGACGCCACTCCCATCACGTGGAAAAGGTAGGGAACATCGGTTCCCTTCTTCTTCTGTGCCGCGTGCATCCGCGCCGCGAACAGAAACGCCTCGTTGAATTTCTTGCCTACTCTCGGACCCGTCTTCTGCCCGCGCTTGCTCTTCGCACTTTTCTTCCGCGCTTTCCCGCTCCTCATGCCCTCTTCTCTCCCCGCCGCATCTGCAGGTAACCGCGAATGAAGGGCGACAGATCTCCATCCAGCACGCGGTCAACATCCCCTACCTCAACCTTGGTTCGGTGATCTTTCACCATGCGGTAGGGTTGCAGCACGTACGAACGAATCTGCGAGCCAAAGGCAATATCGAGCTTCGAGTCTTCGATCTTCTTCGTCGCCGCCAGCTTCTTCTCCATCTCCAATTCGTACAGCTTTGACCGCAGCATGCTCATGGCGCGCTCTTTGTTCTTGTGTTGTGAGCGCTCGTTCTGGCAGGCCACGACCGTGCCGGTCGGAATATGCGTAAGCCGCACTGCTGAATCCGTCGTGTTCACGTGCTGCCCGCCCTTGCCGCTCGAGCGGTAGGTGTCGACTCGCAGATCTTCCGGCTTGATATCCACCTGAATGCTATCGTCGATCTCCGGAGAGACAAACACGCTCGCAAACGACGTATGCCGCCGCTTCGCCTGGTCGAATGGCGAAATTCGCACCAAGCGGTGAACACCTATCTCGCTGGTGAGCAGCCCAAACGCATTCTCTCCCGTGACCGTAAAGGTCGCGGACTTGATGCCTGCTTCTTCGCCGGATTGATAGTCGTTGAGCACAGTTTCAAACCCTTGCCGTTCTGCCCAACGCAGATACATGCGTAGCAGCATGTCGGCCCAGTCCTGCGATTCCGTACCGCCCGAGCCCGGATGGATCGTGACAATCGCATTGCGTGCATCGTTGTCCCCGGACAGCAGCGTCTCGGTCTCCAGACGATCCACCAGAGCGCGCAACGAATCGATCTCGCGCCTAAGGTCCGCATCGACGCTCTCGCCTTCCTTGGCCAGTTCAAAATAGGCCGCGATATCGTCGCCATGACGCACCAGTTCAGCCTCCGTCGACAAGACGGTCTCCAGACGCTTCTTCTCGCGCATCACCTGCTGGGATTTTCCCGGGTTCGACCACAGATTAGGGTCGGCAGCCTGCTTCTCGATCTCGTTCAGTTGCTGGCGGAGCTTGCCAGCGTCAAAGATACTCCCTTAGGTCGCGGACTTTGTCCTTGAGTGCGGCATATTCCTGTTCCAGTTCTTCGACCATAGTTAACGCTCTACCTTACGGCGGGATGTGAAGCGCAGAATTAACGCCCCTACTGAAATTATCGCACACAGATAGGCGAACCAATCGCCGTTCCGAGTGTAGAACGTGGTTACGGAAGTGAGTGCGTACGGAGCTTCCAGGACTGTTCGTACCTTGCGCTCGACCCGCGCCACGACACGTCCGAACGGATCGATCGACGCGGTCACGCCCGTGTTGGTGTCGCTCAGCAGCCAGCGATTGTTCTCGATCGCCCGCATCCGTGTCTGGTTCAAGTGCTGTGCGTAGGCACCGCTATCTCCGTACCACCCGTCGTTCGAAATATTCACCAGCACCTGCGCGCCACTGGCCGCGAATTCGCGCACTTCATCGGGAAAGATCGACTCGTAGCAGATGAACACTCCCAGCTTCGTCCCGCCGGCCTGAAGCGGTTCGCGCGACGTACCACGTCCAAACTCCCCCACAGCGCTGGTCAGGCCGCTGGCAAAAGCAAACAGCTTTGGAAACGGAACATACTCGCCGAATGGAACCAGGTGCACCTTGTCATAGCGCCCCACCCACTCTCCATTTGGACTCACCAGAGCGGCGGAGTTGAAGACTTGCGTGGGTTGCTTCGGAGCCTCCATCGCGTTCCTCACCCCGACGCTTCCTGCAATCACCCACGACTGATTTTGCCGCGCCACATTGCTCACCGCGTCGCGAAACAACGCGTCTCCCGTGTAGAACGGCGCCGGCGACTCCGGCCAAACGACCAGATCGAAATGTCGCGGAGGGGCCGAACTCACCCCAGCAACACTGAGCTCGCTCAGACTTCGCAGTGTCGTCTCGAAGTAATCCTTCGTCCAATCTTGACCTTCGAGGACCGGCACATTCTCCTGCAGCAGCAGCGCAGTTTTATCCGTCGGCAAGGGCGGCAAGCTCACTAGACGGCCTGCCTGCAGCACGACTGCGGCGCCCAGCGCCACCAGCAGCAGGGCCTTGCGTTTGCTCCGAGGCACGAGAAATGCCGCCGCAAGGGCGGTGTTCACCAGCATGATCTCGAACGCCAGCCCGTAGACACCAGTGGCGCCCGAAATTCTCGCCAGTGGGATGTTGTCCACCTGCGAGATCCCCAGCAGGTTCCATGGAAAACCCGTGATGCGCGTGCGCGCCAACTCCACCGTCACCCACAGAAACGGCACGGTAACAAGCGCGCGACGACTGGGTGCCTCGTCTCCAGCAACCAGGCTCACCAGCAGTCCGAAAGCGCCGTGATAGAGCCCCAGATACAGGCAGAACAGCAGCAGCGCGAGCATCGCCATCGGCGTGCTTAGCCCGCCGTAGTGACGCATGGTGGCGTAGATCCAGTAACAGGTTCCCGCGTACCACACGATGCCGCAGACGTAGCCCAGCAGGAAACCCTGCACCGGAGTCGCTGGCAGCAGCTTGGGTGACTCGCGCAGTTGCAGCGTCTCTGGGCACCGGGCGCGCAACAACGCCACAATCAACGGCGCGACGGCGACCCACGAGAGCACATAAACTCCCGGCAGTGGGAAAATCGCGATCTGCAGCCCCGCCGAGAACAGGGCCATCAACCACGCAATCCTGTGAATCTTCAGCACCGCCGACAGAATAACAAACTCGCACCGTACGGGCGCTGCTCGGCGAAACGTGATTCACCGACCCCGCGCACGGCCGCTCTTCCACCGCGTCTCACGTCGCCGTACAATGCACGCCATGAAACGCACGCTGCTGCTTGCTGTTCTTCCTTTGATCGCCTCGCTCGCCTTCGCAGCTCCTGCCACCATGCGTCTGGACTACTACCACACCGGCAACACGAAACAGGAAATCTTCAGCCTGGATCGCATTGTGATCGAACCGCTTCCCTGGCCCGGCGATTCAGCCAAAAATATCGATAGCAGCAACCTCGGCAACTATTTCTTCGAGGTCGAGGACCAGGCCACCGGCCGGGTCGTCTACTCCCGCGGCTTCAGTTCTATCTACGGCGAGTGGGTTACGACCGACGAAGCCAAATCCGCCACCCGCACCTTCTCCGAATCCCTGCGCTTTCCAGCGCCAACAGCACCCGTCAAAATCATCCTCAAGAAACGAGAGGACGGGGCCTTCCACGAGGTCTGGTCGACCGCCATCGACCCCAAAGACAAGTTCATCGACAGCTCCCGTCCCCCATCTCCCGGCCCTCTGCTCGAAATCCAGCACTCCGGCGATCCCGCAACCAAGGTGGACCTACTGGTCCTCGGCGACGGCTACACCACTGCCGAGCGTTCCAAGTTCGAGAAAGACGCTCACCGCTTCGCCGATCTTCTCTTCTCGATTCCGCCTTATCGCGATCATCGTCGCGACTTCAACGTCTGGGGACTCTGCCCACCAGCGGCGGAATCCGGCATCTCGCGCCCCTCCAGCGGAATTCATCGCCGCAATCCTCTGGGCTCGTCATACGATGCTTTCGACAGCGAGCGTTACGTCCTCACCATGGAAAACCGCACCCTGCGCGACGTTGCAGCCTATGCGCCTTACGAGTTCATCGAAATTCTCGTCAATGGCAACACCTACGGGGGCGGAGGAATTTTCAACCTCTACGCTACGGTTGCTGCGGACAGTCTGTGGGAACCCTACATCGGCGTCCATGAGTTCGGTCATCACTTCGCTGGTCTCGCCGACGAGTACTACACCTCCGACGTCTCCTACAATTCTGAGGCCCAGCGCACCGAACCCTGGGAGCCCAATGTCACAGCCCTTCTCAACGCCGGAGATTTGAAGTGGAAAGATCTCGTCGCTCCCGGAACGCCACTGCCTACGCCTTGGCCCAAGGAAGAATTCGAGGCCTCAGAGCGCGCCATTCAGAAGCAGCGCCGTGAAATTCGCGCCGCCAACCGCCCTGAATCAGAAATGAATAAGCTCTTTCAGGATGAAGAAAAGCAGCAAAGCCAGCTGTTTGCCTCAGCAAAGTTTGCGGGGAAAGTGGGAGCCTTCGAGGGCGCGAACTATGAGGCGCGCGGATATTTCCGCCCCGAGATCAATTGCATCATGTTCACGCGCCACCAGTCATTCTGCGCCGTTTGCCGGCGTGCCATTGAGCGCATCATCTCGATGTATGCCAGCCCGTAAGCAGCGTTATTGCCATATCGGCGTTGAATGCGTTCAGTCGAACAGAAGCTTCTTGACCAGGCTCACAAGCCCGCCCGCAGGCTGCTTCGCACGAAATTGACAATCTCCGCTGTAACGTATTCCGGCGGCCGTATCCGAAACACAGGCCGGTCTGCCACGGGCCTTAACGAGACACGTTCCCAGGCGATCGTCGTGCCGTCTGCCTTCTCGTGCAGCAGCACCGCATCTGACCGGTCGAGAAACTCCTGCGCAGAACTCTTGAAGTCCTCTGTTCCAGGGTCCAACACCGTCAAATAGAGCTCAGGCCGCAAGAACTTGAGGATGCTGTTCGACTCCACGATCACGTTCTGAGCTCCCGAAATCTTTTCTCTCACCTTGGGCATCGCTTCCGCCAATCGCCCCTGCTCAGTGCGCACCCACCATGCCCGCTCCGCCCCCGCCACCAGGAATCGCGATGTGTCCGACTCTCCGCTCCGATCCTTCTCCTCGGTGATTGCCCAGCTGTGATCGTCGGTCGAACAGCTGCAGGCCTGGCCATTCGCCGAACATATCCCATGTCCATACTGCGTAACCTTGAACGCAGTCCACCGCATCTCTGGCAGCGCCGCAATCAAGCCTGCGGCCACGCTCGTCTTCCCTACGCTCCGTGAATGTCCACCCACCACCACAACGGCCATGACCTTGACTCGGCCTCCCTGACTCAGCCCTTTTTCGCCAGCCTTGCCAGCACCGCGAGTTCTTTCAGATATTCCTTGATCGGTCGCGCTGGCGTGCCCCAGAACACAATCCCTTTGCCGCGTATCACCTTCTTCGACGGAATGCCGCTCTGCGACCCCAGGATCGCACCAGACTCAATGCGCACGTGATCCCCGATCCCGACCTGCCCTCCTATAATCACGGAGTTTTCCAGCACAGCACTCCCGGAAATGCCCGTCTGCGCCGCGATCACGACATCTTCCCCCACGTCCACGTTATGGCCGACATGCACCAGATTGTCGATCTTCGTGCCTCGCCCGATCCGCGTCACATCCAGCGCTCCTCGGTCGACCGTCGAATTCGCGCCAATCTCCACGTCATCACCAATCTCGAGCCGCCCAACCTGCGGAAATTTTTCATACCGCCCGCTCTTCTCGTCACGCACATATCCAAAGCCGTCGCTGCCCAACACCGCTCCCGCATGAATGATCACGCGGTCCCCGATACGGGTCCCCGCGTATACCGTCACATTCGGATACAGTTCGCAGTCCCTCCCGATGCACACCCCCGCTGCAATCACACAGCCTGCTCCCACACGGGTACCTTCTCCAACCTCCACGGCCTCGCCCACCACCGCTGTCTCCCCCACTCTCACGCCCGCTCCCAACCTTGCCGACTCGTGGACAACTGCTGTGGGATGAACCGCTCCTCCCCGCGTCCTCTCCGTCTCGAACAATCGCGCTGATCGCGCAAACGCCAGCCGCGGCTGATCGCAAATCAGCAATGGCTTTGATCCGCCTCTTGACTCCGCGAATCTGCCCGCAATCACGCCGCTGGCCTTCGAAGCCAAGGCCGCTCCCAAGCCCTTCTCGCTCTCGACAAACACGAGGTCTCCCGCCTCCGCCGACGCGATGCTGGAGATTCCTTCCACTTCCACCGCCGCATCCCCTACAACCTGCGCCTGCACAGCCTGCGCAATCTCTTCCAGTGAGCGCTTCATAGCAGTCTGTATAACAGCAGCGGAGAAGGAAGGAAAGTCAGGTCAACGAAAGACCTGCCCGGAAGCAGCAGCGGCCCCTGCCGTCGCTCGCCTACAATACCCTCATGGAGCGCAAGATTTTCTGGATTGTCTTCGCCTTGCTGGGGTTGATCGCCGACTTCGTTCTTCCGCTTTGGTGGGCCCTGGCCGCCACCATCCCTATCCTGTACATTTCCTGGTGGATCGCCTATCGCAGCGATTGGTTCTGAGCGACGACCCTCCCGACTTCAATACAGTGGCGGTTCGCCCTCAGGCCGCGTCTTCCACCGGCGATGTACCCACAGCCACTGATCGGGATACTTGCGAACGAACTTTTCGATGATTGCCGTGAATTTCGCCGTGTTTGCGATCACATCTGCGTCATCGTTTCCGGTTCGAATCAAATCCACTGCAGAATCGAAACGCAACTTGTATTTCCTGGCCTCAGAATCCCAGAACGTGAAGCCCGGAACCACGGCCGCATCCGTGCGGAGTGCGATTCTCGCCAGCCCACTCGCGGTGCAAGCCGGAATACCGAAGAACGGCACGAACACGCCTTGAGGCGGCGTCATATTGGTGTCCATCAGGATCCCCACAGTCTCGCCCGCTTTCATTGCCCCCAACAGACCACGCACAAAATTGTCTTTATCTACCGTCTGATTGCCGTGCATGGTGCGGTATTCGTGGCTCAGACGATCCAGATACGGATTATCCAGGGATCGCATCACGATGTGCAGCGGATGGCCGTAAAGCGAATGCGCAAAAGCCGAGAGTTCCCAGCCGCCCAGATGCCCCGTCAGAAACAGCACTCCCTTGCCCCGCGCGTAGGCCCGCTCAAAGTTTTCGAAGCCGTCGTAGACCACGACCTGCTCTAGGTTTTCCCGGCGGTAGCGTGGAAAGAGGCAGACCTCTCCGAACTGCCGTCCTAAAGATGTGAACTCCCCTCGCAGAATTCGGCGGCGCTCTTCGTCACTCTTCTCCGGGAACGCCATCGCCAGATTGCGCATCCCCACACCCCGCAGGCGGCGGCTCAAGAAATAAACGGTCTGCCCGATCGCGATACCCACCGCTCGCGCCACGGGACGCGGCATCAGGCCGATGCTCTTGACCGCGAGCCACACCAGCGCGTACTCGAGTCGTTCACGCATCAGGGGGAAGCCACTGGCAGGATTTTCAATGCAAGCGAAGAAAATGTCTGTGACGGCGCGCCCCAGGCACGCCGGCTATCCACTCGCACCGTCACGAATTGTCGAATCAGACTAGAAGACCCTATTTGTTCGCGGCCGTCTTCGCCCACTTTGCCAGCACGCTCAGAAACGGGTACGCTCCGTCCGGCGCCGGAATCGTCCCTGTCAGCGAGGTCTTGAACGGTACCATGCGGCCATAAAAGTCACGCGTGCTGTCTTTGTCCTGCTTGATCACCGCGCCGGCCAGCTCCAGCCCGGCAAACACGCCTCTGGCCCGAGAATAAGTGAGCACCTGCGCCCGCATCTTCCAGTCGGTGTCCGCCGAGGCATGACGACCCACTGGTCCGGCTGCCACACTTGCATCCGCCCCGAGCTTGAATTTGCTCGACAAGAGATTCTTCATGCCGTCCTTGTTCATGATCAGCATCACCAGATCCACGGCTTGTCCGCCAATCTGCAGGCCAAAGCTGCCGCCGGCAACCGTGAAAAATGCCGGCGCACTCCACCCTTTTTCCCCTCGGCAACTGGCTACGCCGCGCCCATAACGGGCTCCTACGATGAACCCACCCTTGATCATCGAAGGCACCACCGCCACGCACTCGGCCGATCCCAGCACCTCTTCCGGAATGCCGGCGTCCGGCGCAGATTCGATTTCATCCAACACGGTGCCCGCGGCCTTGATTCGTTCCGTTGCTTTGGTCTCTTCCTTCTCGTCCGCCGCGAAAGTCGCCGCACACAATGACACCACTACGAGCAAAAGCAGAATCTTCTTCATTTCTCCTCAGCTTTCCTGGGCAAATCGTGAAAATTCAGGGTTGATTGATTCTAAAGGATTCTTGGTTTTGGTGCGCGTCGGTTGAGGCAGCCGTTGCTACTTACTGTCCAACTCTGCATGTCTGAGCTTGTGAATCTGGCGTGTGGGATGCCTCGCGCCGGATTCAGGGCGAATCCCGTAGATATTCAGTTCGACCCATCGCTGGTAGCACTCACCCCAACCGCTAGACCTCCTAGCGAACACAGCCTGGGGTTGGGAACGTTGAGTCCCCTA
>CAVQFB010000011.1:0-829965 GCA_963711675.1 uncultured Acidobacteriota bacterium
GGGACGGCTGAAAGGTGGCTTGCGACAGTCACTTTATCCGCGACCTGATCCCACCGTCTTTCAGGACGAATCGATGCGAAATTGTCTACGGGAAGCCGGCCAAACGAAATCGCACTAAGAGGCAAAAAAATCGGGGCTGACAGCGGCGACCCTAATCCCCGCTCCCAACCCCGTCTCCCAGGTTCTGTGGTAGGTAGGCGCAGTATGGGTCAAAATCCGGAGACCAACAAGATTACTAAGGGCACTGTCCGAGCGGTTACCAATCGTCCGTAAATACGGCTGCATTTGACCAAGGCGAAGGTCCGCCCTGTGCGTAAAACCTTAGCTTTTCAGGGGTAATTTCGAGGACCCGACGTGGCCATTCCGGCAGCCATATAGAGCTGCATCGCGGGCAGAGACCCTTGGCGCGGGCGCAGGCTGCGGTCCTTAGAGACTCTACGCCGCAAAACGAGTACCCGGCAGATCGCCAGCGTGAATCTACTTCGCCGTAACCAGCGAATGTGTGATGGCATGTACCGAAAGCGCGATGCGGTTCTGCACGCCCACCTTGCGCATCAGCTTCGCCACGTGCGCCTTCACCGTGCGTTCCTCAATGCCTAACGCCGAGCCAATTTCCTTGTTCGACCGGCCCGCCACCAGCATCTCCAGCACTTCTTTCTCGCGGTCGGTGAACGTCACCCGGCCGGCAGGGAAAATCCGTCCCGGAGAACTCGAAACCCGCTCGATAAACATCGAGAGCACCTTGCGTGGCGCCCATACCGATCCCTGGTTCACGATGCGTATCGCCTGCACAAACTCGGCGGGCGACGCCGCTTCATCTACGTAGCCCTTGGCCCCAGAGGCGATGGCTTTCAGCACGGTCTCTTCATCCATGCCTGAGCCCGTCACTATGATGCGCAGGTCCGGGCGCGTCGCTTTCAGGCTCGCCATCAGGTCGAACAGGTTTTGGCCGTTGCGGTTGCCCAGCAGGACCAGATCGATATTCTGTTGTGTGCTGATGTCGGCCAGTGAGGCGGAAATCAGTTCGAAGTCTGGCTCCGAGTCAAACAGGGCTCGGAAGCCTACAAACCGCAGAGGATCACTCTCGACCACGGCAATTCGGATGAGTGGTTTTCTGGCCGGTGCTGCTGCAGATTTCATGCTCATTCCTTGTTAGGATGACTGTTGTGGTTAGGATAGCCGGAACTGCTCAACGCTCCTAGAGAAGTAACGGACAAGCAATTACGTGAGTAACGTCGGCTGGGCATCTAATTTTCGAGTGCAAAAAATGATTAAAACCGTAAGAAAACAAGTGGTTTGCACAATCGTGCTCGCCACCTTGACCGCCCTCTTCACCGCCGCGCAGACCGCGCCAACCCCTTACCAGCCCAAGTTTCCGGGGGATCCCGCAAAATCGGACTCTGAGGCTCAGGCTCTCGGGTACATGCGTGTGGTGCTTCGCGCGCAACGCGACTATAAGAAACGCCACAACAAATATGCCGAAACCCTTCCTGATCTCGCCGGGACCGGCTCATTCACCAAACGTATGGCGCGCTCGACCGATCGCGGCGATTACACCGCCAGTTTCAAGCCCGGCAAAAGCAGAACCAACAAAGAGGAAGACGGCTTCGTCCTCACCATGACACCCAAGCAAATGGACGCTGAGCATCGCTCGTTCTATGCCGAGGAAGATGGCGTGATCCGGGCCGACGACCAGAAACCCGCCGACCAGGACTCTCCCAAGGTGAAATAATCGCAACCACTCTTGAAGTCCCCGAAGGGCGCGTTTACTCGAGTGAACGCAACGAATCGGAAGGAAAATCTAGGTCTGCTTCACCAAGGCTCGCGGATCAGGCAGCGGCTCCAATCCCTGTCCCGTCATGATCTGCTGGAACTCCCGCAACATTGCGTCGTGAACTAGCCCGTTTGACGCCACCGTCTGCTTGCTGTCTGTCTGGAAGGGTCCGCCGCTGAAGTCCGTGACCCGGCCCCCAGCCTCTTCCACAATCAAGACGCCCGCCGCCGTATCCCACGGATTCAGATTGAACTCCCAGAAGCCGTCAAACCGGCCGCACGCCACGTCACACAAGTCGAGCGCGGCCGACCCCGCCCGACGCACGCCATGCGTACGAAGAGTGATCTGGTGATAGAAAAAGATGTTCGGATTCTTGTGACGCTTGTGGCTCGGGAAACCCGTCGCCATCAGACTCTCCGCCAGGTTCGAGATTCTCGAAACATGAATCCTTTGCCCGTTCAGGAATGATCCGCTTCCCCGCTCCGCCGAGAACAATTCATCCCGCGTCGGATCGTAGACGACCGCTGCAAACCGTTTCCCTTTGTGCTCCAGCCCCAAAGACACACAGAACACCGGGAAGCCGTGCGCAAAGTTGGTCGTGCCATCGAGAGGGTCCACGTACCAGCGATAGTCTCCGCCCTGCTCAATGCGCGCCCCTTCCTCCCCCATCACATTGTGATCGGGCCAGTGGGTGCGAATGCGCTTCAGGATCAACGCTTCGGACTCACGATCGGCAACGGTCACCAGGTCGACGTCGCCCTTGTATTCCACCTTCACGTGCGCGTGAAAGTGCTTCATCAAGAGTGCGCCTGCTTCGCGGGCGATCTCCGTCATCACAGGCACGAAGCCCTGGTTGCGGGTTCCGTCAGACATTCGTCGGGTGATCCATTTTTGTTGGAATGTTATTGCGGCGCACAGGATCGCTACTTCCGTTTCGCCAAATCCTCTGCGATGTACATGATCTCGTGCTTGAAGATAAACAGGTTCGGCCCTTCATCCCGGGTTAACCGTACCATCTTCTTGTCGTAGTACTCGATCCATCCCCGCACCACTTCGCCATCCATCAACTTGACACTCACCGGCTTTTGCTTCTCGCCAAGGGCCTTCAGGTAAGCTGCCTCCTCAAACGTCTCTTCCGGCGGGGGCGTCTTCCCTTTTCGAGCGGAATTCTGGTTTCCTGACATATGAAAGGGCATAGCAGGCATTTTACACGGGCTGCGCCGCTTCCACGGGATTGCCTGCCTCAGTGTTCTTTCCTGTGCACGGGCAATGAGGCCGTTCTAGAATCTGCCGCAGCTACCGTTTCTTTCCGAATCGAGGTCCCCGTGAAACCTTGTCGCCTCAGCTTCTCTGTCTTATTTCTTACACTGCTGGTCAGCAGCCTCGTGGGCCCGAGCGAAGCGCAGTCCCACTTCCCAGTCCCTCCGGAAGCCGCCGACAAACAAAACACAGTGGGTGGTTCAAAACCCGCGTTCCGCGCACCCCGGGTCGACGCACTCCAGCTTCAGCGCGAAGCTCGTGAACTCCTGGAACTGGCACAGACCATCCCGGTCGATATGCAGCACATCAATCAGGGCCTGCTTCCGAAAGACACGGTGGAAAAACTCAAGCGGATTGAGAAGCTTTCAAAACACCTGCGCGGAGAATTGAATCCGTGATCTTCTCGAGGCCGCGGCACGGGCGGATCCTCAGACTGACCTCGGCATCAGCTTCGTCCATGGCTTAGAACGTAATGTGTACTCCGAATTCAAGCTGCCGCGGCGCTGCGAGGGAATACACACCCGATCCCGGTCCCACGCGATTTGCGCGCGCCGTACACAGGCTCAGAATAGTGCCGCACCCGCTCGTAGTGTTATTGACCGACCGGCCCGGCGACGCGTCGAGAATGCCGCTCAACACCGACTGCGGCGCGTCAAAGTTCGCGACGTTAAGAGCGTTATACGCGGAAACGCTGGGCTCAACCGTCAATCCTTCTCGCACTTTGAGCGGCCACGCCAGCCGAAGCGAAAGAGTCTTCAGCCACTGCGGTGTCACGCTCCCGGCCGGTGGTGTCTGAATCGTCGGCGTCACCGCACCCAAGGCCACCAGTTGATTCGGGGTGAAAAGCAGCGAGGTCACCAACTGCCCCCCTGCCGGAGTGATAGAACCGGCGAACACACGGTCATATCCCTGGATGCGCGTGGTCAAGCTGCTGCCGTTCACACCTCGCCCGAGGTCGCCCGGCTTGGTTCCGGGCATAACATCTCCCACCGTTCCGTCACCGGTGACGTCGGTTCGAAATATCTCCCCCGGAACTCCGCCCCCGCCCGCCTGCGGCAAGTAAAGCGTCACGGGTAACGGCGACGCAAAATGACTGATCATGCTCAATAGCAGCCCGCGCGGAAGTTCGAATACCGGCCCCAGAGAAATCTGGTGTGTGCGGTCCAGGCTCGACGGACCGAAATACCGGTTCGGGTTTAGATAATCCTGGGCCCGCGTCAATGTGTCCTGATTCCCCAACACATCGCTGCCCTGAGGCACGTTGTCCTTGTACCTTGACAACGTGTACGAAAACGAAAGGTCCATGCGCCGGATGCCGCGCGCCACGTTATTTGAGCTCGTGCGCAGCCCGAACTGCAGCCCGTTGTAGACCGACCGGCCCACGGGGAAATACATCACGTTCGATCCCACCAGTGGATTGATCCCGCTGAAGGTTGCTCTCTTCCCCAAAGCCGCGCAGGCGTAACCGCCGCAAAAAGTATTGCCCGAGTCAATTCCGTTGCGCGCGAAGTCCACCATGCTCGCGCCCGGCACGTGCTGCAGGTAACAGTTCACCGCTGTCAACGCGCTGCTGCCCGCGCTGTTCGCCGGACTGCATGTTCCGCTGGTTAGCGGATTGCCCGCCAGTGTCGCGTTGATAGCTGCTACTCCTGCGTTCACATCGATATGGCTCGCATCTCCCACCTGATTCGTATCCACGCCCAGCAAATAATGCGTACCCACGTTGCGCACGAAATCAATCGAGAACACATTTCCGTGCCCCATCTCGTGCTCGATGCCGATATCCATGTTCACGACGCGAGGTGCGCGATATCCCGGGGCCAGCAAGCTGTTAAAGGTGGTCAGGGTATTGCCCAGGAAAAACGGGTTCGTCGTCGCTCCCACCGCTTTCGTGGCCGCCTGATACGCCTTCTGCAAATCGGAAATCGCCGTTGTGACATTGCCGATCGGCTGCCCACAGATCTGGCTCGCGATGTCCAGACCGTCCACCGAGCTCACCCTTGTCCCGTCGGCAAATTGCACGGTTCCGGTCGGACACAGGCTCGTGCTTCCGAAATACGCGCCTTGCGGCGATCGGCTCCTCTGGTCCCCGAGTATGGTATTGAACATATTGTTGTCGTAGAACACTCCCACACCCAAACGAACCACCGTCTTTCCATTGCTTCCCGGGTCCCACGCCAGCCCAATTTGCCCTCCGACATTCTGGTTAAGCTGGAGCACTGGGTTGCCGAGCCCTGGGATGAACCCGAACTGGTCCAGCAGCAGCTTGTTGCCCGTGCATGGCGGAGTCGTAAATACACTCGTGTTGACCTGCGAGCACGTAATTGGACCTATATTGTTGTCCGGATGCCCGGTGTCACGTACATAGTTCACGCCCAGCGTCACGCTCAGGTTGTGCTTGACCCTCCAGATGTCCCCGACATACGCCTCGACGCGAGAGTCAAAGTGTCCACCTCCAGGGTAGCCAAAAGCCGACTGCCTGCTGGAAAAACCGTTGCCGTTGTAGATCGTGATTCCATTCACCGGATAGTTCAGCGGGTTGTCCGCTCTTCCCGCAAGGTCGCCGCTGACCAGCGGTGCAAAGGGAGTGTTTGGGCTATTTAGGATGTTTTCGACGTTGGTCAGCGTGGGCGCTCCGCTGACGGCTGGGGCCAACGCCCCATACGCGGTGAGCCCGCCAATCTCGATCCTCGAGATGGACGCGCCAAACCGGAGCGTGTGGGGACCGCGTTTGCTCTGCCACGGCCGGCTTCCTTCGTAGCGCAGTTGCAGGTTGCTCTGCAGCCTGGTGGCGGGCCCCAGAGAACTCGGCCCCGTTTGCAAGTCATCCAGCTGAAGATTCAAATTCGGCGCCGGATCAAACACACCGGCGGTCCCGCTCGACTCCGCAATATGGTTATTAAACCGGTTGTACCCGAAGCGAATACTGTGGGTGTAAATGCCACGATTGAAGTCGAGCCCGAGCGTCTGGCTTGTCGCCTGGTTCACATTCAGGAAAGGCGCAAAGTTCTCTCCCCAAACATCGCGATTGTTGTCGTAGTTGAACCGGTAGAATGCCTTCATTCCCGGCTTGACCTTCCAGTCCAACCGTCCCGAACCTAATATTTCGTGTTGCGGCGCGTCGTACCCTCCGGAAAGGAGGTTGAAAGGGAAACTCATCGCCACCGGATCCTGCCCGCTTTGCCGGGTGTACTCGCCGCTGAGGAAGAAATACCATTTGTCTTTGCTCAACGGCCCGCCCACTGCACCGCCAACCTGGTTGCGCCGAAATGGCAAGTCTAGCCCCCCCGGAGAATTTGCCACGCCGGCGCCTTTGTCGCGAATGTTGTAGAAGCCGCTCCCGTGAATCTCGTCCGATCCCGACTTCGTCACCACGTTGACCGCACCCGCTGCGCTAAGGGGGAAGGACACATCGGGCAGCGATCGCATAACCTGCAGCTCGCTCACTGCGGATGCCGCCACATTCTGCGTCGTCGCTCCTACGTTCTCGTCGTTGATGTCGATCCCGTCGAGTCTGAGCCGCGTGGTTCGTCCCGACCGGTCGTTAGGGGAGAGAGCCACCAGTCCGCTCTTCGTAGCATCGAGCACCGCCCCGTCAATCACTTGAACTCCCGGGTCAAGTTGCGGTAAATCGAGAAAATTTCGACCGTCGATCGGCAACCGCCTCACATCGCTTCCCTGCGACGTGCTCTGTAGAGCAGGGGATCCCGGGTGGATCGGCAACATCTTCGCGTCCGCCCGCGCCGGAACCGCTCCCTTCACCGGCACTCTCAACTCAACGGTTTGGTAATCCTTGACCTCAACTTCGACGGTGTAAGGCCCTGACGGAATCTGCCCGGAACTGTAAACCCCCGACTCGTTCGTCTTTACGCTGACAACCGTCTGGGTAGCCTTCCCCTTGATCGTGACCAGTGCATTACGAAGCGGTGCACCCGATTCGTCCGTAACGGTCCCTTCGACGGACCCGTACCCCGGGTTCGTCGACTGCGTTTCTGGCGGCGCCTCTTGAGCCGGGTCCTGGGGGGCAGCTTGACCCCAAACCGAGAGGGTAGAGGGTGAATAAGATTGCGGTCGTCAGTGCGGACCCAAACACTCTTGTCGTCCGGTTAGGCCGAGGGCAAAAGTTCAACGTTTGTCACCTTCCTTATTCGCAATGCTGCGCCCGTCAACGCTGCGAGAATCAACCACATCAGAATCAATTATTCGTTGGGATCTGGAGCCATCATCTTACTAGAAGGCGTCCGGCTTTGTTGACTTCAGGGACAAAAGAATTGCCCCCGGACCGCTACCACGGTGACTTCGACGTGTAGTACCCCGCACGGTGCCGCACTCGAAACGGCGCGCTCGCAGCCATTCCGGTCACGGTCACTTGCACCTTGCGGAAATCCGACTCGGAATATCTCTGTGAAGGATAGTACGCCAGCAGGTACTGGGTACGTAGTTCGTCGCTGATCTGCCGGAACGCGTTGTCCAATTGGGACAGTGAACTCGCGTAAAAATACTTACCTCCGGTATCCATGGACATTTGAATCAGCGCGTGTTCCCCGCCTGTATCGCGGCCCGCGCTGGCTTCAATGGGCACGATGATGATGCTATAAACAATCGCTTCCGCTTCCTCGGCTCCTCGCAGCGCTTCCTTGTAATCCATCTTGCTGACGGTATCGCCGCCGTCCGTAATCACCACCATCACCTTTCTGCCTTGCCTTGACTCCAGCGCCCTCGACCCCAGGAACACGGCATCGTACAACGCAGTCGCCGCTCCGGGATGCATTCGGTCAATGCCGCGGTCGATCCTCTTCAGATCGGAAGTGAAAGAAACTATTTCATCCACTATTTCGCTGAATTCATAGACCGCCAGTCCATCCACCGGCCGCACTATGGCATGGGCAAAGCGCTTCGCCGAAGCCTGCTCCAGCGGAAGGTCCTTGCGTGTGCTCAGGCTCGTATCCACCGCAAGCACGATGGACAGGGGCACCGCCGACTCCCGGTCAAACACCGCGATCTTCTGGTCACGGCCATCCTCGCTCAGCTGAAAATTCTCTTTTTTCAGATTGGCGATAGGGGCTCCGTGATCGTCGGTCACCGTGACGAACAGGTTCACCAGTTTCACATCCACCTTGAGGGTGGTCCCGCTGTCTTTGTCCTGCGCAGCATCGCCCGGCATCAGCGCGGCCAGCCGATAAAACTCGCCACCCGGCGCCGAAGGAAAACCAGGGAATCCCGAAAATTGGTTGGGAAACAGGTTCTGGCCGGTGCAACAGGAGGGGTTGATACCGCTCGGCATCTTCGGGGAAATCGGCGGGGTGTCCGCTCCTCGAGCGAACGTGCCGATCCCCAGCAGCACTATTGAAAGAGGCAGAAGTCTCATGGAGTGCTGCATCGCTTAGATGCATGCTTTTCCGCCACAGTGCCCCCAGGGTGAACTATTTCCTCGGGAAACGGCTCCCCATCTGCCCAGACGGCCCCGTCCTCGAAGTATTCCTTCTTCCAGACGGGAACGGTCCGCTTAAGCGTGTCAATCAGCCACCGGCAAGCCTCGAAAGCCGCCGCCCTATGCGCCGATGTAACCACGATCAGCACGCTGGTCTCTCCAATCTCCAGCCGGCCCAACCGGTGCACCAGGGCGACATCTCTCACCGCAAACTGCGCCAAGGCCTTCTCCGCCAGTTCTTCCATCTGCTTCAGGGCCATGGCCTCGTAGGCTTCGTAATCCAAGTAGAGCGTCTTGCGTCCGCGGGTTTGATTGCGAACCGTTCCTTCAAAGACGATAGCCGCCCCGTCTTCCCCCGATTTCAGCGCGCCCAGCACTGACTGAGTGTCTATCTTCTGTCTCTGGATTGCTGCCCGGCCCACTCTACTCGTCCCTCCGCTCACCGGCGGCAAAATCGCCACCTCGTCGTTATTTTTCAGCGTCGCGTCCGGCCCGGCGTATTCCTGGTTCACGGAAAGTGCTAGGGATGGGAGGAGGCTCTTTAGCCGGGGCACTCTCGCCTCGTAGTGGCTCAGCACGTCCCCCAAAGTCGCGCCTTCGGGTACCTGCAGCGTGTCGTCACTTCTGCCCACCAAGTCCTTCAACATCCCGAAAAATAGGACACGCACTTCCATCCTCACGATTCCTGTCCCGCCACACTAACTATAAATGGGGATTTGGAGGAATGTCGGCAAATCGCGCGCTGATCCAACGGCTTGCATCTACTAAAACGATTTGCGCCTGCACTTCAGGCACCCGGGCCCGTTGAAGTTAAGATACCTCCCCACTAACCCACGGCCGGAATTCTTGATATTCTCGTCCGACAAACCTAAGCCCCGCGGACGTGCGCCCGTTTCCGCCCTTCGATTCACCGCTGTTCCCGATTCGGTCTTAGGCGACGTTTCGATTGCGCTCCGGCGCACTTTAGTCGAGTAGACTCGGAACTGACTCACCCTATGAGCAAGCTCACGGCGGCGGTACAAGAACAGATTCTGTCCGTCTTGCAAACGGCGGAGGACCGTCTCGAATACCTCACTCCCAACGATTGGGCGCTCATTGTGGACCGTTCCCAGCAGGTCTCCTTCAAGAAGCATGATTTCCTGATTCAGAAGGGCAAGCAGGCCCGCATGTTGTACTTGTTGGTGAAAGGCACAGCCAGGATCGAGGTCGACTTCAGGGCGAGAATCGCGGAGATTGGTCCTGGACAAATCTGGGGGGAAATGGCGTTTCTGGAAAACTCCGTTGCCAGCGCTACCGTCACCGCACAAGAGAATGTGGAGGCCTGCGCGATTGAATGGTCAACTCTTAACGATCTCTTCGAACTGTTTCCCCACCTGGCCTCCCGGTTCTATCGATCGCTGGCGGTAAGCCTGTCGCGCAGGTTGAGGGACCAGATCGTGCTCAAGTCCGGCGGCAAGAAGTCGGGACTCTCAGGACCCGGCGCGTGATAGCCACCCAATCCGCCTCAACTGAATGCGCGGACCAGGCTCATCCCTGAACAAAAAAACCAGTTCTCGAAAGAGAACTGGCTTCAACATCTGAGACTGACCACTGTTATGCTCGGGTCGTGAGAACCTTCTCCCGCTCTTCCTCGTCCAGCTTTTCTTCGCGTCGGCTTGTAGGCAAAGCCAGTTCCAGCGCTTCGTCAATCGTCTTGACGTAGTGCACGGTCAGATTCTCCAGCTGCTCGGCAGTCAGATCTTCTTCCACGTTGGTCTTGTTCTCCGCGGGCAGAATCACGTCGCGAACTCCCGCGCGCTTAGCCGCCAGAACCTTCTCCTTGATGCCGCCCACTGGCAAAACATTGCCACTCAAAGTGATTTCACCGGTCATCGCGGTAAGCGGCCGCACCGGACGCTCGGTGAGCAACGAAACCAGCGCCGTTGCCATGGTCACACCCGCCGAAGGCCCATCCTTGGGATCGCGCCCGCCGGCACGTGAATGTGGATATCGTGATCGGCGAAGAAGCTCTCCGCAATGGCGAGCTGCGCCGCGTTCGATCGCACCCAGGTTAACGCCGCCTGCATCGACTCCTGCATCACCTGCCCGATCTGTCCGGTCATGGTGAAGCTGCCCTTGCCCTTCATCTTGTTGGCTTCAATGAACAGAACGTCGCCGCCCGCCGGCGTCCACGCCAGGCCCACAGCCACTCCCGCCCGCTTGGTTCGCTCCGCAATTTCGCCTTCCGTACGAATCTTGATGCCGCCAAGAAACTCCTGAATGATCTCCTTGGTGACAATCAGCTTCTCTGTCTTGCCCTCTGCGAGCCTGCGCGCCTGTTTGCGGCACACCGTGCCGATGTTCCGCTCCAGGTTGCGCACACCTGCTTCATGCGTGTAGTGGCGTATCAGGAAGCGAATCGCCTCTTCCGGAATCTCGATCTGTTCCGCCGTGATGCCGTTCTCCTCGATCTGCCGCGGAATCAGATATTGGAATGCAATATGGACCTTTTCTTCCTCGGTGTAGCCCTGCAGTTCGATGATCTCCATGCGGTCGCGCAATGGTTCCGCAATCGGGTCGAGCATGTTCGCCGTAGTGATGAACAACACTTTCGACAAATCGAACGGCACATCCAGGTAGTTGTCCCGGAACGTCGCGTTCTGCTCGGGATCGAGTGCCTCGAGCAGCGCCGAACCCGGATCGCCGCGGAAATCGCGCCCCACTTTGTCGATTTCGTCGAGCATGAACACCGGATCTTTCGGTCTCGGCTCGCCGAATGCCCTGAATGATCTGTCCCGGCAACGCCCCGATGTAAGTCCGGCGATGGCCGCGAATTTCGGCCTCGTCGTGCACGCCGCCCAGAGAGATGCGGACAAACTTCCGCCCAAGCGCTCGCGCGATCGACTTTCCCAGCGAGGTCTTTCCCACGCCTGGAGGCCCAACAAAGCACAGAATCGGACCCTTCATCGTCGGCTTCAACCGCCGCACGGAGAGAAAATCCAGAATGCGGTCTTTGACCTTTTTCAGATCGTAGTGATCCGTATCCAGAATTTCTTTCGCTTTGGGGATGTCCACTTCGCCGCCGGAAGTTTTCGCCCACGGCAACACCGCCAGCCACTCGATGTAGTTCCGGGTAACCGAATAGTCCGCCGCCATGGGGGACATGCGCGCCAGTCGGCCCAATTCTTTCAGCGCTTCTTTCTTGACCTCGTCCGGCATGCCGGCATCTTCGATTTTCTGCCGCAGTTCTTCGGTATCGCGCGCGCCTTCATCCTGCTCGCCCAATTCCTTCTGAATGGCCTTCATCTGCTCGCGCAGGTAGTACTCCCGCTGCGTCTGCTGCACTCGGTCCTGCACCTCCGACTGGATCTTGTTGCGGAGCTGCTGCACCTCCAGCTCTTTCGCCAGATGCTGGTTAATCTTCTCCAGGCGCACTCGAACATCGGTCGTCTCGAGCGTGTCCTGCTTATCGGGGGTGGAGAGCGACGGCAACGACGAGGCAATGAAATCGACCAGGCGGCCCGGCTCCTCGATGTTCATCGCCACGGTGGCAAGCTCATCCGAGAGTGTCGGCGACCCCGCAACAATCTGCTGAAACAGGGTCAGCACGTTACGCTGCAGGGCTTCTATCTCCGCCCCTTTCGGCGGAATTCCTTCGGGAATCGAATCCACCCGCCCGCGCATAAAGGGGGTGAGTTGTGTGAACTCCACCAGCCGAACCCGCTCCAGCCCCTCGGCAAAAACGAACAGGCTCTGGTTCGGCATCTTGACCACTTTGTGAACCACCGCCAGCGTCCCCACCGTATAGAGGTCCGTGGGCTGGGGCGAATCCACACGCGCTTCCCTCTGCGCTACCACCACGATGGTCTTGTCCTCGCCCAAGGAGTTAATCAGTTGGACAGAGCTCTCTCCCCACCGTGAGGGGCAAAACTGCATGTGGGAACAGCACCGTGTCCCGAACTGGGAGGATCGGCAAGGACCGATCTTCCGCGGGCGGCTGTTCGATTACCTCTTCTTCTTTAGCCTTCGAGGTGCGTTCGGTTCGCGACTGCTGTGGCATGTTTCTCCTTGAGTGTGTTCCGCTCAAGTTTGATGATTGAACCTGCCCAAAGGATGCAAACTACCCCACCCTAATCTCTGCAGATCGTTGGATTCTAACCCTTTCGGCTGGGTTTGCGCCATGACGAAGGTGTTGGTGCTGACACTAGCCCAAGGTGCCCCAAGAGGTGCAAAGTCACCTCGGGAGCTGTAATCAGACACGTCGGCGAGGAGCCACGATTATTTGCGGCGGTCCTCAAGGAAGAACAGCAGGCCGCTGCCGGACCGGTGAGGACAGCGGCCTGAAAACTCAAAATACGTGCTTTGCTTGATCGCCCTTGAAAACTAGTTCCTGCAGGACATGGCGGTCGGAGGCATCGTGAGTGTACAGAGTCACGCTCTGAGTCGCCTTCTCCGGCAGCGGTACCAGCGTGCATTTCACACGCGCCTCGGCTGCGTTCTTCGCGTGCAGTTGCGTGAACACCATGACATGATTGTCCCCATCCATGGTGTGTTTCACTTCATAGTCGCCTTTGGGCAAAAGCACATTCCCCACCAGCATTGGTTGATCGAAGCTGACGATACGGGTGTCCGCAACCCCGAACTTGTTCTGATTGGCAGCGAGCAGCACACCCGCTGCGAACAGGCACACAGCTACTACCGCTACCACTTTGAATACGCGCATAAATCCTCCATTTCCATGATTCCGGGGTCCCGGTTCGGGAACCTAGCTAAAGGGTAGCTCTGAGATGAGGAAGATACAGTGTGTCGGCTCACATCGCGGTGTGACAGAACGTACGGGAACCGGACGGCTTGAGCTGCGCTCGGGGGCCAACAAAACCGGTTTCTGCCTACGCTGCCGGATAGATTCCCAGCACTTTCACCAGGTCAGCTATCTCTGCCAGGTGATGCAGCGCGTTGCGCGCCGCTTCGTCATCGCCGCTCAGAATATCGACGTAAAACATGTACTCCCACGGCCGTCCCCTCACCGGTCGCGATTCAATCTTGCTCAGGCTGATGTCGCGCAGGGCAAAAACGCTCAACGCCTTGAACAACGCGCCCGGCGTGTTCTTCACGCTGAAGGCTAACGAGGTTTTGTTCGCATTCGGTAGCACACGCTTCACTTTGCGAATCAGGAAAAAACGCGTGAAGTTCTGCTTGTCGTCCTCGACTCCCGCTTTTAGGATCTCCCCTCCGTATTCGCGTGCAGCCTGGCGGCCCGCGATACCGGCCGCATCTCGCAGCTTCGTTTCGATGACGTGTTTCACGCTGCCCGCCGTATCGTAAAAAGGAACCGGCTCAATGCCGGGGTGCTTGTGGAAAAAATCGCGGCACTGATCCAGCGCCACCGGGTGCGAGAATACCCGCCTCACATCGCGAAGCTTCACGCCTCGCCCCGCGATTACATTGTGGCGTATGCGTAAGCGGAATTCGCGCTGGATGAAGAAACCGCGAGCCAGCAGTAAATCGAAGTGTTCCGCCACCGAACCCGCCAGCGAGTTCTCGATGGGAATGACAGCGCCTGCCACCAAGCCCTTACCCACACGGTCAAACACCTCGGGTGAGCGGGCGCAACTTACCACCTTGCAACCCGGCAGCATCTGTTGTGCGGCTTCGTGGCTGAATGAGCCTGCCTCTCCTTGAATGGCAATCTTCATGTAGGCAAACTAGCTTTCTCAGGGTGGGGAAGCAAATCCTTTTTCAGCACCAGAGCGTCCACTCCATTCGAGTAGTAACGCCGCAGGGTTCCCGTGACGAAGTATTGATGACGTTTGTAGAAAGCCAGAGCAGGAAGATTGTCGACGGCCGTCTCCAGCGCAATGCTGGGACAGCCCGCCGCCCGCAGGCGTTTCTCGGCAGCAGTTAGCAACTCTGACCCGACCCCCAAATGGCGGGATTGCTCTGGCACGTCGATCGTGATGATGTGGCCTGCCCGCCGACGGGCTTCGGCGATGATAAAACCCACAATCTCCCCCGCTCCTGTCGATTCGGGCTGCGACTTAATCCCGTCCCTGGGATCGGCTTCCGCAACCAGCGTAAAGGAGCCCGCGCGCCGCATGTACAGCGACAGCTCCACTCGTGAGTAGGCGATTTCGGCCGGAAAACACGCTTGGTCGATTTGCCAGAGTAGGTCGAAATCCTCGCGCCGGTAATCACGAAGGCTGAACTGCACGCGAACATTGTAAAGGGCCTTGAACAGACCACCCTGATCAGTGATCAAAACCTGCACATAAGAAGATACGGCGCTCCGTCGCGAAAAACTTCTCCTCCCGGAAAATGGAGCTTCTCGCCTCTTGCTGTGTGAGCGTCCGTGGACGTACCATAGGTGGGTGAGGCTGTGGTGGGGCGCCTTCTCTTCATCGACGTTCTTTTTGCCGTCGTCGTTTTGACCGCGTGGTACTTCTGGTTCGCTCGTAGCAACCGGCGCCGGGGTGCTAACGCTCTCCGTTGGGTCCAGGTGGCCTGCGCGGGCAAAGGGCGAATCGTGAACTCTCACTGGCAGGGCACATCTCTCCTGAAGGCGAGTCTGTACCTCCCCTCCCGCTGGTTCGATGACGCCAAACTCACCGTCCGTCTTCTCCCCAGGCCCCTTCCAATTCAGTGGCTGATGGGTCGCTGGCACAAACAGAAAGAGACGCTGACCTTCGAGGCCGATCTCGGGTGCGCTCCCAACTTCCGCCTCGATGTCTTCAATCATCGCTGGTGCGGACACAACAGCAAGAATTTGGGGTCCGCGTCACGGGAATGGACCATCACAAAGCCGGGACCCATCGTCTTGACCACACGTGAAAAGTGGTCCCAGGAACTGAATCCGGTCGTAAGCGCCCTGATGTCGTCCCGCGAAAAGAATTTTCTTAGCGTTCGCTTTCACCCCGACTCACCGCATTTTTCGGCCACGATCGATCTCGATCGTCTCTCCGATCAGCGTTCGGCAGAAGGCCTGCTGCACGTTTTATTGGAACTGGCCGAAGGCGCATCCGCAAGACAGCTGTAGCCAGCCTCACCCCTCCGGCTCCGCGACAAAACGGTACCCCACTCCTCGCACTGTAAGCAGATGCCTAGGCTTCGAAGGGTCTGTCTCAATGTAGCGCCGCAAGCGCACCACGAAATTGTCGATCGCCCGTGTATCCGTGTCCTCTCTCAAATCCCAAACATCTTCGAGAATCGACTTCCTCGCCACTACCCGCCCATTGTTGCGGACCAGGTGACGCAACAGCTCCGTCTCCATGAGGGTCAGCTGGATGGTGCTGTCGCCACTGTGCAATTGCAGTCTGCCAAAATCGATCGTCTTCCCCCCAAACGAGAAGACGTCACTGCCGCCAGCGGCATCCGCACCTGAAACGTGCCCAGCCTTCTCTCTCCCATCGTGCTGATCGCTTTTCCCCCGCAACCACTGGCTCCGGCGAAGCAGCCCCTGCAAACGCGCCAGCAGAATTGCCAGCTCAAACGGCTTTGGCAAGTAGTCGTCGGCGCCCGATGCAAATCCCTTGAGCACGTCCTCCGGACGGCTCCGCGCCGTGAGCATCAGCACCGGCACATAGTTCTGCGCCGCTCGCAACTCCGACGCCACCGCAAAGCCGTCTTTCCCGGGAAGCATCACATCCAGGACCACAGCATCAAAACTTTCGCTTTTTCCCAGCAGGCGGTCGAGAGCCGATTCTCCATCCCCCGCGACGACCACCGAATGTCCTTCCGCCTCCAGATTGAACCGCAATCCCTGGGCGAGGTGCGCTTCGTCCTCCACCACCAGCACGTGACTCATACCACGCTCCGCGGAAGCTCGATGCTCACTGTCGTTCCCAGACCCTCGCCGTCACTCTCCGCAACCACCTTGCCGCCGTGCTTGCGCGCAATCGCCTTCACGATAAACAAGCCCAGTCCCGTGCCCTTCACCTGCGCCATAGACCGGTTCGGCACGCGGTAAAAACGCTTGAAGATCTGTTTCAGTTCACCTGCTGGAATTCCAACCCCGTGATCGCGGACGCTGAGCCGAAGATGTTTCTCATCCGGAGCATCGAGCCGCACTGACACGTTCACTTCGTTCCCGGAATACTTGATGGCGTTGTCGAGCACGTTGGATACTGCTGTGCGCAACTCCTCTGGATCGCCCAGCACGCGTGTTCCGGCTCCGTTGACCGTCTCTTCGTATTGCAACGCAGCGGGCTGCAGGTGATGGCTTGTGCGCGTTCGCTCCACGCACTCCCCCACCAGGCTGCTGAATTCCACTTCCATACGATGCCGCGCAGCCTTCTTGAGCCCGGCCTTCCCCGCCCTCAACACCTGTTCCACGGTGCTCAGAAGCCGGTCGGTATCTTGCAACATGCGTTGGTAAAACTCGCGGCGCTGCGCCTCGTCGATTTCCCGCCGCTGCAATGTCTCCAGGTACAGGCGAATCGATGCAATCGGCGTTTTCAATTCATGGGTAACGGCATTGATGAAGCTGTCGTGCTGCTCATTGCGCCGGACTTCTCGCACCAGAAAAATTGTGTTCAGGATGATGCCGGCGACAATGGCACCAAAGAAGATGATGCCGAGGAAAACCTTTAAGCCTTCGCGCCAGTTGAGAATGATCCAACCGCTGCCCACCGCCACCGCGAGCGCAGCAAGAAACACGCCCATGACCAGAAAAAACGCAATCGTTTTGCGGCGGCTCGTGATGCGCATGGCTCTCACGAAGATTGTAACTCCAACGCAAACTGGCCTTAACTACCCGTCCACTGATAAGCCTGCTGGCCGCGTGTTTTGCCGCATAAACAAGAAAGGGCGCAGCCTGAGCCGCACCCTTTTCAATTCCGATTGTAAGAACCTGCTGTGAACTCCCGCTTACACCGACGCCATCTCTGGCTCGGGTTCTCGCACAACCACATCCTCTTCCATCGGACGTTCCAACTCCGACAACTTCACCTTGTAAATCTTCTCGGCCAGTCCTAGCTTGCTCAAGGCCCAGATGCCGTACCAGTTCATGTCGATCTCATACCACCTCAAGCCGTGCCGCGACGAAGTGGGATGAGCATGGTGATTGTTGTGCCAGCCTTCCCCAAAGGTCAGAATCGCCACCAGGAAGTTGTTCGTTGACAGATCGCGAGTCGCGAAGCGCCGTGAACCCCACATGTGGGTAATCGAGTTCACCATCCAGGTCGCGTGTAGTCCTACCACCGTCCGCATGAAAATGCCCCACAACAAGAAGGGCAGCCCACCAATTGCGTACAGGATCACGCCCAGCACAATCATCGGGACGTAGTGATATTTCGTGATCCACACATGGAACTTGTCCTTCGCCAGGTCCGGAACGTAACGCGCAAGCGTTGTCGTGTCATGGTGCATCGACTTGCCCATCAGAATCCAGCCCATGTGCGCCCACCACTTGCCGTCGCGAGGAGAGTGCGGGTCTCCATCCTGATCGGAAAACTGATGATGAATCCGGTGCGTCGCCACCCAGAAAATCGGCCCGCCTTCAAGCGCAAGCGTCGCGCAGACGGTCAGAAAATATTCCACCCACTTCGGGGTCTTGTAGCCGCGGTGCGTGAGCAAGCGGTGATACGACATCCCGATTCCCAGACTGCCCGAGACCCACCACAAAAACATCGCGACGAACAGAGCCTTCCAGGTAAAAAAGAATAATGCCGCAATCGCGCCGATGTGAAAGGCGGCCATGAAACCTGCGGTCACCCAGTTGATTTCGTCGTTCGCTGCCTGTTTTTTCTTGAGATCCTGAAGGTCCATTGAGGTCATTTGTCCCGTTTTCTGCGGAGTGTACGCCGTCCCCACAACCACTGCGGCTAACCTATCAGCCGGCACAAAACCTGTTTGTAATACTTATGTAATAGCCATGTGAAATGCGTTACTGAGGTAATGACACAAAGTGTCGGAGTTTGGCTCTGGGCCGCGTCATTACTCACTTGTTCGTGGAGAAGACTCTTTGCTCAACAAAGATTCATGGGCAACTGCTGGGCGCTGCTTCACCCTTGAATCGGGATTGAATCCATCCGATCTGATCTCTTACCGAACCACCCAGAACAGCCCCGGGGTCCAGCCCCGGATATCGAATGAACTGGACACGATCTCCCTGCTTGCACAGGTCGCCAACCAGGCGCGCGGTCATGTTCGCTGCCACCGCTGCATCCAATTCCGCCCCCAACACCATTACCGGGCCGCCAGCCCGCTTCTGTCCCAACATATTCCTGCGGAAGAATTCCTGGACCAAACCATTCTTCTCCCAGTTCGGCTTCACCATCTCCGCGGCTGAGCCCACGTCGGCCGTGACTGCGCACGAGGTCTCGATTTGCCGGTAAGCACCGAGCCCCTTCTCCGTCAGAATGTCGCTGGGCTGGAATTGGGGAAAAACCGTCTTGATCCCATAGGCGAGGAACGCGGGTATAGGTTGTGGCGTTGCCTGCGCCGACTTCTCGTACAAGTCCTTCACGTTGGCCACTCCTGAAATCGCGATGCTGCCCATGTAACCCGGATCGCGTATCTCGCTCTCCGCCTCGGCGACGCCCAACGCGACCAAGCCCCCGTCCGCCTGCCCCATCGCAATCCATTTACTCCCAAGACTTCGCTCTGCCGCGCGCGCAGCCGCAACCGAAAAGATCACATCCAACGCGTTTGACCGGATATCAACGAATGCATTCCGGAAGTTTGTCCCCAATCCCGCGTAGTCCGTAGCTACCACCGCGTAACCGAGCGAAGCGTACATCGACAAGAATGGTCCGCTGCCCAGGCTCCTCATCAGCGACGGAGCACACTGCCGGGCGGTGCCCGTCCATTCATGAGCCCACGCAACAATTGGCCAGCCCCCTGCGGGCGGCTTTCGATCGGGAACAATTACCACACCCGATGTCGCCACATCCTCACTATTTCCGGACCGCGAATGGTACAAAATGCGGAACGCCGACACGTCCTCTCCCAGGTAATACCCGTCAAATTCTTGTGAGCGGATCAATTCACCAGGCTTGCCAGGAGGGAACGGAACCGGAGTTTCGTAGAACCGCGTGATCGGCAGGCTGCCTCGCGGCGGCTTCACCTGCGGCGAGGCTTGTTGCTGTGCCAGAGTGCTGCCACCGACAAGCAACACAACTGATGAAAGGACAATTGCAGCGCCGGTCAGGCTGCGCTTCACGGATAGATTCGAAATCACCACGCCCCGATTTTCGATCTCAGACAAGAGACAAGCCGCGTGCTTAGATGGGTATCAGAAAATCAAAATTCAACTGCCGACACGCTACGCCGTCGCTCCCTTTACTTCAACTCCAGCCCACTTTTCCAGCAACGTCAGCGTTGCGGCATAGTCCAGATCCTGCTGCCCTTCTTCCGTCGCCAGATCGTAAATTTCTTCCACCGTCTCGAGTGCCGGCAACTTGATACGGTTCTCTTTTGCCGCTTCGAGCGCCAGTTTTAGATCCTTGTGCATCAGCCGCAGCGGAAAATTAGGAGTGAAATCGCGCCGCAAAACGAACGGCGCCTTGTAGTCGACCACACCCGACCGCACCATGGACGCCTGGATCAGGGGCAAGAGCACCGTTGGATCTACCCCCAGCTTCGCCGCCAGCGTCAGCGCTTCGGCAAAACCTTCGTAGATCACCGCGATTTGCAAATTCATCACCAGCTTCGCCGACTGTCCCATGCCGGTGCTTCCCATGCGGAACACCTGTTTCCCCATCGCCTGAAATAAGGGATGAAGCCGTGCCAGCACTGCTTCATCTCCACCCGGCATGAAGATCAGCGTGCCCCCCTCCGCTGCCACCTTCGATCCCGTAATCGGCGCGTCCACATAATGCACGCCCTTGGCCGCCACTCGCTGCGCAAATTGCCGCGTCGCCGAAGGCGATATGGTGCTCGAGTCCACCACGATCATGCCATCCGCCAGCGAACTCTCCACCCCTCCCGGCCCAAACAGCACGTGCTCAACCGCCTTGGTGTCAGAGACGCACATCCACACCACTTCCACACCCTGGCTGGCTTCTCCGGGCGTAGCCGCCGTCTTGGCGCCTTCCACGTCCTTGCCCGCCGTACGGTTCCACACTGTGACTTCGTGACCGGCCCTGACCAGGCTCGCCGCCATCGGCCGTCCCATGATCCCTAAACCCAAGAAGGCAACGCGCATCCGTGATTTCTCCTCGCCCCGCTCCGATTAGATATGACTGAATTGAGACCGGTCAAGCAATCCCCGCATCTTTCATTTAAAATAGTTGCACGCTCACATTCTCCCCGAGAATTGAGACTACACGGTGGGCCGCCACTGGCCCAGGCTTGGGAGCTTAACGAAGTAGGACAGGACCTGTACGCGGGTCCGGGTTCTTTGTATCGATGTTAAAGGCCACGCTCAAAAATCAAGCCCTGCGCAAGCGCGCCCGCCAGTTCGGCCACCTGGTAAGGCACTCTGCGGTCACGCCTCGTACCGGCAAGACCCACAAGCCACGGCTGGTTTCCAACGGAGAACTGGGCGTCACCTTCATTGGTCATGCCAGCTTCTTTGTGCAGATTGGCGGCCAGAACGTCGTCATCGACCCCAACTTCGCACGCTGGCTGTTCGTCCTCAAACGCCTGCGTAAACCTGGCCTCCGCATCGAAGATCTGCCCGCGATCGACCTGGTCCTGGTCACCCACGCCCACTTTGACCACCTGCACCGGCCCTCGCTTCGCGCTATCGTCCAGCAGACTCTGCGCAAGCGCGGCAAGGCCCCCACCATCGTTGTGCCTCACCATGTCTTTGACCTGGTTTCCGACCTTGGCTTCCACGAGATCGTCGAACTCGACTGGTGGAAGAACCTGCAGCACGGCGATCTCACGATCACCCACGTGCCGTCTCGGCACTGGGGAGCGCGCATTCTCAAGGACTCACACCGCGGCTACGGCGGATACGTGCTCCACGCAGGCAAGCACTCCGTCTATCACGCTGGGGATACCGCCTACTTCTCCGGCTTCCGCGAGATCGGAAAGCGCCTCGCTCCCGAGTTGGCCCTACTGCCTATTGGCGCCTATAACCCGCCCCAGTTTCGCAATGTTCACACCAGCCCGGCGGACGCCACCCGCGCCTTCCTCGACCTCAATTCCCGTTGGATGGTCCCCATGCACTACGGCACCTTCCGCCTCTCGCACGAGCCCATGGAAGAGCCCCTCCAACTCCTCGAACAGGAAGCCGAACACGCCGGCATTGCCAACCGCGTCGTTGTACTCGAAGAAGGCGTCACCCAGTTTTTCTAATGGCGCAGTCGTCCAACTACGCAGTTCTTCCACCTGTGCAGTTCATCTAATCAGGCAGTTTTTCCAATTGGATTGTCATCCCGAGCGCAGCGCGAAGTTCGCGAAGCGAAGTTCATACGAAGTCGAGGGATCTGCATTTCTCACACCCTCATGGGCCGAAAACATGGCGTGTGCTCCATCCTGGCGCGCTTTTTGCTAGGGTGGGGTGATCACAACTGCGTGACAGTTTCGCGCCAGCCACCTCCACAACGTGTCAATACGCCAACAAAATCCTCAAATCCCGCAGATTATTCCCCGTCGGCCCTGTCACGACTGCATCGCCGAGCGCCTGAAATAAAGGATACGCATCAAACCTCCGCAACGCCTCCTCCGCATCCAGCCCCCGCGCTTTCGCCCGCTCCACCGTAGTCCCATCCACCACCGCGCCGGCCGCCGGACTATTGCCGTCCACGCCATCCGTGCCCGCGCTCAGCACCGTAATGTTCTCGCTCTTGATTTTCTCCGCGCAGGCCAGCGCAAACTGCTGATTCCGTCCACCCGTCCCGCCGTCCGTAACCTTCACCGTCACCTCCCCACCGGAAATCAGACATACGCGCGAAACTCTCTTGCGCAGCTCGCGGACCTTTCCCACCAGATACCCCGCCGCACGCTCGTAGTCCCAGTCGTCGCAACCATGGTCAAGCTCCACCGCAAATCCCATCCCCGCCGCCGCAGCCGCAGCTTCCTCAACCGCGACCTTATTGGACAGCATCGGCCACCACCGCGACCGGCTAAACGCCGGATCATCCGACTTCGGCGTCTCCTCGAGCGCGCGCCGGCGAAACAGGTCCCCCACCGACTCCGGGAACTCCTCGACCATCCCGTATTTCGCAGCGATCGCATAGCAATCCTCCACGCTGGTCGAATCCGGCATGGTAGGCCCCGACGCCAGGGCATCGAGCGTCTTGTCCGGGACATCCGACACCATCAGCGACACCTGCTGCGCGGGATGCGCAGCCTGCGCCAGCCGCCCTCCCTTGATCGCCGAAAGATGCTTCCGGATGGCGTTGATCTCGGCAATCGGCGCGCCCGAATGCACCAGCACGCGATATGTCGCAATCAGATCCTCCAGCGTGATCTCATCATCCAGCGGCTTCTCGGCAATCGACGACCCGCCGCCGCTCAGCAGAAAAATCACAAGCGACGCGGCATTCTGTGAGGTGAGCGCCTTCAGGATCGCCTCCGCCGCCCGCACCGACTCGGCATTCGGCGTCGGATGCCCGCCCAGAAAATAGCGGAACCCGCGCACCTGCGTTGCCGGCGCCACCGAACTCGCCACAATTCCTTCCAGCGAACTGCCCACCTGCGACTCGAGCGCCTCAACCATGGTGTGCCCCGCTTTGCCGATCGACACCACGAAAACGCGCCCGTAGGAATGCAGCGGATACAAGTCTTCTTTCACGCGCAGCACGCCGCGCTCACACTCCACGTGCCGCTGAAATGCCTTGTCGATGGTCGCGCCGTCGAGCGCCCCCTGAAATATCTGGCGCGCCGCGTCGCGCATCTGCCCGAATAACGCATCGCGGTCCGAAGTCGCTTCTGTCACGCGAGGATTATAAAGAACGCCCGGGTGCCCCACGTTTCGCGCTTTTCGACTCGACGCAGGGTGCCCCATCCTAGCGCGCTTTTTGCGCTAGGGTGGGCGATCACAACTGCGTGACACCGTCGCGTCAGCCACCAAGCCCGCAGCAATCTTCAAACTTGTCATCCTGAGCGGAGCGAAGGACCTGCTTTGTTGAAGGGCTGGCCCGCACTAGTTCCCCCGGAGGGGTGATCTTTCAGACCCGACTGTCCGCTTTGTTAGCATTTCAACCCATGCGCCTCCACCTCCATCCCGCCACCCCCGACGACGCCAAAGACATCCTCTCCTTCCGCGTGGCCGTCAACGAACACCTCAAGTCGCAATTCGGCGAAGGATACTGGCTCTCCGGAGGAACCATCAAAGGCGTGCTCTTCCAGATGAGACGCGCCACCATCTACATCGCCCGCAGTCGCGGCGCGCTGATCGCTACCCTCGCGCTCTCCAAACGAAAGCCCTGGGCCATCGACAAGAAATACTTCCACCCCAGTGAGAAGCCGCTCTATCTCACCGCCATGGCCGTTCATCCCCGCTATCAGCGCAAAGGCATTGGACGGCAATGTGTCGACCAGGCCCGCCAGATCGCCGCCAAGTGGCCGAGCGACGCCATCCGACTCGACGCCTACGACGCCCCTGCCGGCGCCGGCGACTTCTACCGCAAATGCGGCTTCCGCGAGGTCGGCCGCGCCGTCTATCGCGTCGCTCCGCTCATCTACTTTGAAATGCTGATCTGAGTTTTCTGCCGGGTGCCCCAGCTGAGCGCACCGGCGATAGGAAGGCCACCCGCCTTGATTCCCCTTGGCCTGGTTTCTTAGAAGCGAATCTTTAGTTCCGCTTGCAGAGACCTTGGTGTCACGAAGTGCGTGCCGGAGAAGCTGGAAAGGAAGTTGTAGAGCGCTACTTTGTCCATGAGATTGGTGACGGTGATTCTGCCGTCGAGATGGTAGCGCTCACGGTGCCAGATGTCATCGAAACCGGCCGCGAGATCGAACAGGTTTCGAGGAGTAATACGCGATGGGTTGCGGTCGGGATCATAGGTGCCGGTGGGGACGATGCGAACCCGGGTCGCCCCAATGACGGGAGACGCGCACGAACGCAGCGGCGCGTTGAGGGCGGCAAACACTGAACCGCAATAGAGTCCCATTTGTGCTTGCTCGTCTCCCGATAACGTCAGAGCGGTTGCATAGTCAGGAACACTCACTGCTACCAACCCGCTATCGAATCTCCAGGTGAAGCCAACCCAGGGCGCACGCAGGGGTGGCTGATAGCGTACGAATGTTGTTTGCTGGAATGCCTGATCGTGGTCGGGACGGGCAACCGGTGCGTATTGCGTCCCGAAATTTATGCCGCCAACTTCAGGACTGAACAGACGCGACCGCGTATGCCCCATGACGGTAAACGCGGAGAAGCCGTGGACGCTGGCAAGGTTCACCTTGGCCATCGCCCCGTCAATCTTGGCCTTTGCGAACTGGACCGGGAAGTTCAACGGTGTATCTAAAATCACGTTGAAGTCGAACGCACCATTCGTGAACTTCCAGAAGTACTCGCCGTCAATCGTTATCTTCCGGCCGATCGCCTGAGCGAAACCGACGTTGAATTGATTGCGTCCGCCGGGGAACAGCGGAACCACTGTCGCCTTGCCCAGTCCCCCGGCGGCGAGCCCGCCCGGGCCAGTCGAGCTCGACAATACGAGATTTTCGTTGTACGGGGTCACCATGACGCGAGAATACGATGCGCGCAGGACCGTCCCCACACCTGGCAACCGGTAGCTGAGACCCGCTCGCGGCTGCGCCGCTACGCTATGAGAGATTCCGTCGTAGCGATCGATTCGCAGTCCTGGATTGAGGGCAAGGCGTCCGAGGGAGATCGAGTCTTGCACATAGGCGCTCTGCTCTTTGATCGTCGCACTACCATGGAATTGAAAAAGCGCACCGCCACGACTTAAGTCGTACTGCAACAAACTAGGTTGAAACCCGGCATTCGGCAGATCGCCGTTCGGACCGCACTGTGCCGGATCTTTGAGAGTTGGGTCTGGCACGGGAACCTTGTCCTGATTCACACAAGGCGAGTTGAATGCGGGGTCCGTCAAGCCGGTGGCAAACGATTCCTTTAAAGGCGTCCATTGTGCCGTTGCTCCGGTCTTGAGATTGTGGCGTCCCTTCGAGAACGAAAGATCAACCCTCGCCCCGAAATTCTTCAGCGAGCGATTCTGCGAGAGCGTGGTGGGCTGGTCAGCAAACGAATTGCTCGACGGGTAGTAGTGGACAAGGTCGCCGCGCCACCACAGATTGGTGTCAAGCAGCCACCGGGGGCCGAAGACATGGGAGTAGGCTAAAGCAAAGTTCCCGCTGCGCATGAACTGGCGCTGGTCCTGGCCACTCCGCTCCTGGTCGTAGGTGTTGGGCGTCTGAAACCATGATCGCGAGAGCGACAGGTTGAGATGAACCGAGTCCGCCGGAGTGGGTTGCAGGTCAATCCGGTCGAAAATATTCCACCCATTCCCCGCCGCGTGCAACGGTATGAACTCTGGAGGATCGAGAAACCGCTGGCTATTCACGGCATCCGCCGCAAAGAAGTTCCCCAGCTTCGCATTACCCGCGAGCAGGGACAGGTCCGCGGTATCGGTGCCGAACGTCCCGTAGCCCAGCGACAGAGCCCCGCTCGGGGCGCCAGCGCCTAAACCGGATCGGGTGACCGCTCGCACGATCATGCTGGTCTTGTCGCCAAACTCGGCGGGAGGGGCGCCATTGATGACATCCATAGACTCGACCGTATTCAGTGCCACCTGGTTCGAGAAGGTTCGACTCTGCTGGTCTGAAATCGGCTGGCCGTCCACACTAAACGACACTTCTGCGTGTTCTCCGAGGGGATGAAATCCTCCGTTCGACTCGGCTGCCACACCCGGCGTGCCCAACGTCAGTACGCGGCTGAACCCGCCGTTCACGGCCGTATCCGGAAGCGCGTTCGTCAAAGCTGAACTGATGTCGGCGTGCGCTCGCGAGGCTGTTTCCGCGTCGGTGCCGGTGCCCTCTACTGTCATCGTCTCCTCCGTGCTCTGAACGGCGAGAACGATTGAGATCGGCGCCGAATTGCGGATTCCGGCTTCGGTGATGGCTTGACTAGCCTTGAAACCCGCGGCTTCGACATGCACCACGTACCTGCCAGGAGGCATTTCCGGGAGGAAGAAACGCCCACCGGCATCGCTTGCGGTGGCTCGCAACAGATTGCCGCTCACTTTCGATGCCAGCACCCGCGCCCCCACAATGGCCGCCCCACTCGGGTCTGTGACCAAACCGCTTATTGTGCCGTAGGGCACGCTTTGCGCAGGAAGAGACACGCAGAGCAACAAAAGGAGTGAGAGCACGTTAACCAGGGCGTCCGCCGGTTTCACCGACAAATCGAAGCGGCGCGTCGGCAACGTCCTAAGTAAAGAATTCAACAGGAACCCCACGGTGTCTCTCGGTGACATTCCCCGAGCGATCAGGAAAAGCGTCAAGTGAACGGCAGTATACCATGGTTTATTAACTATAGTTAATACTAAGAAATCGTCGACGGATGGCCCACTCAAGCCCGGTGTTGGCTTGAGTGGGGACAGTTACTGCTGGACACAAGTCTTCCTGCCGGGTGCCACAGGTTCGCGCCCCGGTTTTGGGCGATAACCTGGGAGTAGGGAACTTCCCATAGCTCTGTCGGGCCAACCTTCTTCGGCTGGTAACCCGTCCTCTCGCGAAGTGAAGGACAGAGTGTTCGTTTCTATCCCCACCGCTGTCAACAGCCATCCCTCACATTTTCCCGTGACCCACTTCCTTGACGACACTCTCCCCGAAACGCCACACTCATCTCATAGCAGTAATCGTTCTTTGAAAATCTGAATGACCCACCCCTGTTGAGGCACGCGGGCCCGGCGGAATACCAGGTATTCTTCGAGGAGCTAAACGGCGCGGAGCGTCAATAGCCAAAAGCTAACAGCTAAAAGCTGCATTTTCTAGATTTTGCCTCTAAAATCTTTAAACTCAAAGACTTGGAGCATGTCGTTTGGGCCCAGCCCTTTGTTTTCTGGATTTTGCAGGCACGAGGGGGAGGGGGTGCCCCGCAATTTGCCTCGCGCGAGGACGGGTTCCGTCAGTTAGCATGCAGGTCAGTGCGCCTTGTCCGTCTCGTCCTTTATCCGCGTCTGGTCGGTAATCCAGTTCACCTCCCAGGTCTTGCCTCCGTCGTCCGAGAATGATTGCTCGAAATGCGGCACGCTCGTGTTGGTGTTCGACCAGATGAATCGAACAAAGATAGATTTGCCATTGAGCGTATCCTGCGCGTAGAACTCTCCGCGGCCGTCCTTGAATTGCCCGATCTGGGGCACGACTAGGGTGCCGTCCTTGGCGTTCGCCCAGTAGAGTCTCCACTCATGAGTCTGGGGATTGTACAAACGCAGGGTCAGGCCTTCGATGTGCCCGGCAGGACCATCGGTCTCGAACTCCTCGATCTGGGAACGGCCATCCCATACCTTCCGCGTAACCGAGGTACCATCAAATTCGACCCAGGTCGTGGAGCCCGTCAGGGGATGCAGGCGCCGCTTCAAGTGAATGTTCCAATGGCCTATTCGAAATCGAAATCGTGCTGTCCGTCCCGTTCCGCGGTAGTCTGGGCACGCTGATTTCGCCGTTCCCGAATCCGTTTGAGCCATCACGCGCGCCGGGTACGACCCGAAAACCAACGCACTCAACAAGAGGTACGTCCGCATAGGCTGCGATCCCTGCATCGTTTCTTCTCCGTCCAAAGATTTGGGGCGGCTACGTTTCTTGCCCCATCGCCATCTCTATAGACGTGCTTCCCGAGGCAGCGTTTCACGGAGAATTCGCGTCAGGCCGCGCGCAGCACTGCTTCCCTCACCCAGCCTTCAATCGTCTCCCGCACCTCTTTCAGCCGGCCCTCGAAGAAATGATCGGCGCCCTCGATCAGCACCAGCTTCCTGGGCTCGGGCAAGGCGTCCACCATCGCCTGCAGCTTGGCTTTCGGACCGAACTGATCGCGTGTTCCGCTGACAAACAGCTTGGGCTTCGCGCATGTCGCGAGGAAATCGAAGTTGTAGGGACGCTCATCCACGGGCGTGATCGGTGTCCCCAGGCCGATCATCGCTTTCACCCGCTCGTCGGGACACGCGACGCGCAGACCCACCGCCGCACCAAACGAGAATCCGGCAAAGATCAGGGGCAACGTGAACTCGCGTTCCATCCAGTCGAGCGCGGTTCGCACGTCTTCGGTTTCGCCGATGCCCCCGGCGTGCTCGCCCTCGCTCAGTCCGGCGCCGCGAAAGTTGAAGCGCAGCACCGGGAACCCAAAGCCGTTCAGCGCCTTCATGGTGTGAAAGACCACTTTGTTGTGCAGCGTCCCGCCATAAAGAGGATGCGGATGGCAGACGACTGCCGTGTGCGTCGCGTCCGCCGAGCCTGCGTTCAGCAGCGCCTCCAGGCGTCCCGCCGGGCCTTCGAGAAACAGCGACTTGATTTGCGAATTCGCCTTCGTCATCGCCACGAGATTACAAGCTCAACAGATTACACCGGGCCGAGATTACACTGCCCGCCGCTATCGTTTATTCTCTTGGCATGGACGTCGTCGCCTTCACGCGCGCCATGGTCGATATCGAGTCGATCACCGGGAACGAACCCAAGGTCGGAGAATTCCTGCTCGGCGAACTCACCCGCCGCGGCTGGCAAGCCAAGAGAATGCCGGTGGAGGGTGACCGCTTCAACGTCTATGCCGCGGCCCCTGGAGCGCCGACGCCGGCCGTCGTTTTTTCCACCCACATGGATACCGTTCCGCCCTTCATTCCTTCGTCCGAAGACTCGGGGCGGGTGTACGGTCGCGGCTCATGCGACGCCAAGGGCATCATCGCGATACAGGTCGCCGCGGCCGAGAGGCTCCGCGAGGAAGGTATTCATATTGGGCTTCTTTTCCTGGTGGGCGAGGAACGCGACAGCCAGGGCGCTCGCGCCGCCAACGAGCAGCCCATCGGCAGCCGGTTTCTGATCAACGGCGAGCCTACGGAGAACCACATCGCGCTGGCGTCGAAGGGCACGCTTCGTGTGCAGATCGTGGCTGAGGGCCGCATGGCGCACTCTGCTTACCCGGAGCTGGGAGAATCGGCGATCGACAAGTTGCTTGAAGCGCTCCGGCGGCTGCGCGCCATGAAACTGCCCGCGAGCAACGACGTCGGCCCCTGCACGCTGAACATAGGCCTGATCGAAGGGGGCCGCGCGCCTAACGTCATTCCTGACCACGCCCAGGCGGAGTTGCTTTATCGCCTCGTTGGCCCGGCCGATGATCTGCGCCGCCAGATTGCAAGCACAGTCGAGGGCCTCGCTCGAGCGGACTTCGGCCTCGAAATCCCCTTCGTGCGCCTGCGCACGGTCGACGGCCTTCCTACCATGATCGCGGCCTTCACGACAGACATCCCGACACTCGGGAATTGGGGAGAGCCGCTGCTCATCGGCCCTGGGTCGATTCATGTCGCCCACACCGAAGACGAGTATGTAGAGAAGTCGCAGCTTGCGGAGGCAGTCGAGTTGTATTTCACGATTGCAAAGCGCCTTATTGATCCGGCGAGCTAAAGCACGTATAATTGTGCTGCACGTAAATGCGTGCTCGTATGAAAAGCAATATCACGCTAAAGCTCGATTCCGCACTCCTGCGCGAAGTGAAGATTCTAGCCGCTGAGGACGGGACCTCGATCAGTGCCTTACTGGCCGCACGACTGGAGCAGATCGTCCGCGAGCGAAAGACGTACGATCGCGCGCGTAGGCGTGCCATGGCACGGCTTCGCGACGGGATGAACTTGCGCTGGACCCCTCCTGGCTCCCGCGACGAACTGCACGAACGCTGACGGAGACTAACGCGATGGCCGGCAAGTTCTTCGTTGACACCAACATTCTCATCTATGCCCATGACCGCTCTGCTGGGCGGAAGCATGACCGTGCCCGTAAACTCATCGAACACTTGTGGACAACCGGAGAAGGCGTGCTGAGCACGCAAGTTCTGCAGGAGCTTTGTATCAACCTTCGCCGCAAGGTTCCACACCCGCTCCCGCTCGAAGAAATTCGCCGCCTCATCGAGGACTACCTCAGTTGGGAAATCGTCGTCAACACGCCTGAGTCGATCCTTCAGGCGATGGCAATCGAGGCACGCTACAAAACCTCTTTTTGGGATGCGCTGGTGGTACAGGCGGCCGAAAGCGCAGGTGCCGAGATTCTCTACTCTGAGGATTTGGCGGCTGGGCAAACCTATGGAACGATTCGGGTGGTTAACCCGTTACTGGCATAGCTTCTGAAATTCCCACTCTTCATGCGAAATAGGGTAGCGTAGCCGGGCGTCATTCTGATCTCTCATTTCTTAGTCGATCCTTCTGTAGCTCTCACACATCCAAGACGGGATAGACTTAAGCCCGGACACTAACCATGACTACCCAGACCCTCAACTCCCTCGCCAAGGCATCATCCTCTTATCTGCGGTCTGCCATGCACCAGCCCATCCGCTGGTACGAGTGGGGCGAGGAAGCGTTCACTGCCGCTCAGCAGGAGAACAAACCCATCCTGCTCGATATCGGCGCGGTCTGGTGCCACTGGTGCCACGTCATGGATCGCGAATCGTACGACGACTCCGCGATCGCGCAAATCGTCAACGAAAACTTTATCGCCGTTAAAGTCGATCGCGACGAGCGCCCCGATATCGACAGCCGCTACCAGGTGGCGGTCAGCTCCATCAGCGGACAGGGCGGATGGCCCCTCACCGCGTTCCTCACCCCCGACGGCAAACCTTTCTATGGCGGCACCTATTTCCCGCCCGAAGATCACTACGGGCGCCCCAGCTTCAAGCGCGTCCTGCTCTCGATTGCGAACGCGTACCGTGAGAAGAACCACGACGTTGTCGATCAGTCCAAAATAGTGGAAGGCGCCATCGCTCACGCTGAATCCTTCGCAGGGCGGAGCGCCAAGTTCTCGCCGCAGGTGATCGACGCCATCGTGCAGTCAGCGGTGGATATGTTCGATTCGCGAAATGGCGGGTTCGGTCAGGCCCCCAAGTTTCCGCATCCCTCGACCCTTGACCTTCTGCTTGAACGTTATGCCCGAACGGGAAGCGACGAATTGCGAAACGTGATCGTCACCACTTTAGATCGCATGGCGAATGGCGGCGTCTACGACCAGCTCGCCGGAGGATTCCACCGCTATTCCGTCGACGAGCGCTGGGTGGTGCCGCACTTCGAGAAGATGTGCTACGACAATTCCGAACTGCTCAAGAATTATGTTCACGCCTTCCAGGCGACCAGAACGCAGTTTTATGCCGACGTTGCGCGCGACCTCATTCGCTGGATGGACGAGTGGCTGAGCGATCGTGAGCGCGGTGGCTTCTACGCATCCCAGGATGCCGACATATCGATGGACGACGACGGCGACTACTTTACCTGGAGCCTCGACGAAACCAAAGCGGTTCTGACCGAAGAGGAAGCTGAAGCCGCTGCGCTGCGCTATGACATCAAAGAAGTCGGCGAGATGCACCACAACCCGGTCAAGAATGTTCTGTTCGTTCGCCTCCCTCTGGAAGCCATCGCGGACCGATTGAAAAAGTCGGTAGAAGAAGCACGAGCCATATTGGAATCTGCCAAAAAGAAGATGTGTGCAGCGCGAGTGCAACGTCCCACGCCTTACGTCGACAAGACTGTGTACGTCGGGTGGAACTCGCTGTGCGTCTCTGCTTATCTCGAAGCCGCCAAAGCTCTTGGGCTCAACGACGCCGGCCGCTTCGCGCTGCGTTCGCTGGATCGCATCCTGTCGGAGGGTTGGTCGCCGCAAACTGGACTGCGGCACGTTATCGCCTACTCCGACCCGCAAGCCGAAACCCGCCATGTTCCCGGCACACTTGACGATTATGCTTACACCGCGGTGGCCTGCCTCGACGCTTACGAGGCCACAGCCGATATCAGCTACTTCAAGTTTGCGCGCAATATCGCTGACCTCATGGTGTCAAAATTCTTCGACGCTGCATCGGGCGGATTCTTCGACACTGACCAGAGCAGCCCGAGCACGCTTGGAGTACTCGCCACTCGACGAAAGCCTTTCCAGGATTCCCCGACCCCTGCCGGCAACCCTGTGGCTGCCATCGCACTGCTTCGCCTGCACGCCTACACCAACCATGCCTCGTATCGCGACAAAGCAGAGCAAACCCTCGAGGTCTTTGCCGGCGTTGCCGGTCAATATGGAATCTTCGCCGCAACCTACGGTATTGCCGCAGTCCACTTGGCTCAGCCCCATACTCAGGTCGTCGTGATTGGTGAAGGGGAATCTGCCGAGAAGCTTCGTTCGACAGCGGCCCACTCCTTAGCGACGACCAAAGCGGTCATCAAACTCACGCCGAATGAAGCCGTCCCCTCGAACCTGCCACCCGCGTTGGCAGAGGCGCTCCCGAATCTTCAGGCCCCGAGACCGGGCGAAAGTGTGGCCCTCGTCTGTTCGGGGTTCACCTGCCTGCCGCCTGTGGGAGACGAGTCCGGTCTAAAACGAATTCTTGGGGAAGTCGAACAGAAACCAATCCAGGGAGTGATTTCTTGGCAAAAATAGAGGGCTGATTTCTCTCAGCCCTTACAGGAAGCAGAATTCAACTCTGGGGGAGGTTACGAACAGGTTACTTTAGTGACCTTGTTCTCGACCCCTCAGAGGTTACAATTTGGTCCTCTCTTGGGTGGGCACACCGGAATCGGTCCACCGTCCTGGGTCGGAATCCTAGGGGCGGCAACCGCTTGGTACGTGCCCACTATTCCAAGCAGCAGGATCAACATCCTGGCTGCACGTTTCATGGGTTCTCTCCTTTGTAAGAGCCCCCCTCATTGATAGGAACTCTCACGGGGACGGATTATACCGACCACACGGTCGCCGCTTAATCGTCATTCTCCAGAAGTACGTAACCTATTGTGAAATCAAGAACCTGCCTTGACGAGACCAAATGAGTACTGACCTGCTCTATTCAATGTTTTCTTTAATTTACGTGATGTTTTCTGCTAAATCGGTTCAATAGAGCGGCAGACGCCGGGACGGCAGTCGAAGGACCCAGAATTTTACGAAATCCGAACAGAAAGTTGGGAACAAGGCGCTTCTTGGAAGCGGAGCCTCACCTCGCCGGGAGATCAAACCGACAATGCAAGTCCCAGTTCTGCTGCCAGGAAAGCTGTGTCAAGTTTTCTCGCCGCGGAGTTTTGTGCGAACCAGTTCGTCCACCTGATCCATCAAACTGGGCGGGTTGCGCTCCCTCAGCACTTGACTGCCATCTCTTGGATCGCCCTCGACATCCTTCTCACGCATTTCCTGCAGGAGCCAGCGGATCTGCCCAACATGCTCGGCAACTTGCTTGATCTCTCCCAGCAATTCCACTTTCAGCACGCGCAATAGTGGACGTTGCCCATCCATCAGGCCTTGCGCCGACATCTGGTTGAGTTCGGAATGTGCAGCCTGCAACTCTTCCACAAGCGCACTCAGTTCTACGCCACTGTGAGTCACATCAACATCCTTCCGGGGAGATTAGAAGTCTCGGCGGCCCCTAGGTCTTCGAGGGGAGTCCTCGTGAACCGTAACCGGCGGCGAAAGCTTTCGGTTTGGCGGGGACCGGTAGCTCCGCCTCAGGCATCGATGCTGGGGCGCCATTGGTTCGCGACAACGCACGGTCGACCATATTCTCAAATAGAGGGATCAGTGAATCTGGAGTTGCTGGATGAGTAATGTCCGTCAGGCTGCGTTCCCAGCGATGCGATTGCAGCAGAGTGGTCGAAGCCTCGCGAGCGGGACTGGTGCGCAGGAAATAAGCGAACCACACCAATATCGCCGCGTTATAGGCGCCCATGTTGACCAGGTCCAGGTTCATCTGGGTGACAAATCCGCCGGCGCGGGCCGCGACCAGCGCCATTTCGACACTGGCAAACCCGCCAAGTCCCAGCGAGATTCCGAAGCTGTGCTGCCGCCACGAAATGCCCAGGTATCGCGAGAACACCAGAAGAAAGAGGATCAGCCCGCACTGGATCATCCGCACGCAGCGTTGTGTAGTCAGCGTCGCCTGAATCAAGGGTGACTGCTGTCCGCTCGGGCTCGAGATCGCTACTACGATCGCCACTAGTAGCATCACCAGCCCGGCCCAGCGGAAGAGCACCGTACCCAGATCTTTCAGCGTGTGGTATGGACGGAAGACATCGAGGAATATTTCGTGAATGACCTTAAATCCCAGCAGTACGCTGACAGCCGAACCGATCCAATAGGCATAGAAGAACGCATCATAATTGCCCGAACGATAAATGGGGTAGGTAACACCGAAGATCGCCAGCTGCGCGATCACATAGCTGAAGAACACCGGAAACGTCTTGTGCAGCTTCCGGAGCAGCATGGCGGTGGCCACCGCCCCCTGCAGGACCGGATGCCCGAACCAGAGCACGTTATAGGCGAGATTGGTGGTTGAAGTCATCCTCAGCTCTGCCCATGCATCGTGGGCGTAAGCTCCTCAATTTAGAGCACTCTGCCCGCAGCTTTGGTAAATCTACGATAAACAGATGTACACGATGGATCAATGAACCAAGGTAACCTTAGTAATGGTTACCCAAGTCGCCCGCTAACTGCCTGACTTGATTGAAGCTGTTCGTGATTGCCTGGCAACGACGGTGGCTAAATGGAGGGAAAGCCAAAACGACCGCCGGTTGGAAACTGGGGAAGGCCCGAATACCGAAGTCACATGCAACTATGCCCCGGGAATAAAGCGTGGCCCTGGTACGTCCCTTTAAAACTCTGGGGTGGAATGGATGTAAGCCCGCATCATGCGGACCTCATCGTCCTTCTCGTCCAGATCGTGCAAGATCATGTCGCGCAGCGAGACGATTCCCACCAACTGCTTGCCTTCACAGATCGGCAGGTGACGGAAGCCATGCCGCCGCATCAACGCCAGGCAAGTCTCCAGCGATTCTTGCGGCCCGACCGTGAGCGGATCATCGGTCATGACTTCGCCCACGAGTGTCCGGGCAGGATCACGTCCTGTCACCACGACCCGTTTCATCAAGTCACGTTCGGAAAAAACACCGACCAACACCCCATCCTGCAATACCGGCACAGCGCCAATATTGCGATCGACCATTGCCTGTGCGACATCGAGAACGGTTTGATTGATATCCGCGCGGTAAGTTTCCTGGCGGCTCACCAGGTCGAAGATACATGCCATCCTGCACCTCCTGAGCTCCGGGTTGGGGAGGGTGCAACTCGCCCGCAAGAATCACGGGATTGCCACATCTAATGGGCGAAGTATATGACGAAACTTGAACAGTTCAAAGCGGAAAGGAACCTTGTCCGGAAGATCGAACAAACGACCCTTAAGCCTCGTATTTGCAATGCGCTACCCCCTTTAGCTGAAAGTGACCGATCCTCCCTTCGGAAGCATCGAAAGCTAAGGAGGCAAAGCCGGGGGCTCGCGAGAGATTATGAGCCAAGAAGCTAGAAGCTAAGAGCTAACAGCTCTCTTACAAACGAGAGCTCTCTACTGCGACTCTTCGAGATAAAACATATCCAGAACCCGCTGGTTAGGATCGTTGATTAAGATCACGCGCCCGTTGTAAACCACTCGCTCCATCTCTCGGGGAAGCTGCGGCAGTTGCTGTTCGCATGCCAGCGGCAAGGCCTGCGCCTTGGTTTGCAGCTCGCTCGGGAAGGTGCCGCCGATATGAAGCTGCCGTTCGTTTCCAGAAGGCAGATCCTCTCGCTGTGTGATCCCTGACGGCAACTCCGAAGCGTGTTCCATTACGCAGCTTCGGATCACTCGCCGGTCACGCGCCGTAAATGCATTCTCCAAGCCGTTGGTCGCGGGCGCCGCAACCTGTTTGCTCGCCTCCGATTTCGCAGCGGCCTCACCACCCTGCTCTGCTGCTTCGGTCTGGTCGCTCTTCTTGGCCGGCGGCTCGGTAGTCTTTGCCGGCTCGCTACTTTCGCCCGATGTGTTAATGGCAGACGCTTGCCCGGTGACAAAAGTCAGCACCGCCTCCGATTCGACAACTGCCTCGCGCTTGCCCGTCGCAGCCGCTCCCGCGGTTCCCGCTCCGGCTCCGGCAATGGTACCGATCGCGGCTCCTTTGCCTCCACCCGCAATGGCGCCAATGACGGCGCCCAGTGCCGCACCACCACCGATCTTGGTCGCATTGCTCTTTGTGTGCGACTCGCCCTTGATGATCAGCGGCTGAGTCTCAACTGACGACGCCCGGTTCCCAGAAGCAATCGTAGCCAGCACCAGATCCAATTCACCGGGCTCGCTCAACCTGCCGGACGTGTGCACATCCGACACCTTGCCGGTCACGTCGGCGCCCTTCGGATAGACCTCTTTCCCGCTGACCTCGATTGCCTCTTCCAGCGTCCCGTGAAAGACATCGCCGATCTGTGCTTTCCCGCTGGTCAGACTATCGGTCATGCGCACTCGGATCGTCGTCCCCGTCGGCAGTTCCGTCACCTTCTGCGCGAAAGTTTCGAAGCAAAGCACTGTAAGAATGGCGATTAGGCCCGCGATCAAATGACTCTTGCGAAACATTTTTCCTCACTCCTGGCGTTCTGTGTGTGACTGATCCCGCCTGTCCATCGGATGCGCATCAGCCGTTTTTCGCTGCACCATGCCGTGGTGGCAGAGGCCTTCCGGTACCGCTTTCGTCAATGAAGAGCAGATACGAGCACGCCCATAAGGCCGTGGGGATCGTGCCGTGTGTCCGCGTCGTCAGGATAACGTTATAGTCATCGGAGAGCTTCAGCGTGTCAATGACGGACTGTGCTGACTTCGGTTCCACAAGTGCCAGATACGCGAGGAACTGATGCAGGTCGACACCGGAGAAATCCTGCGTGACGAAAGACACTTCCGTGTCGATCGACGCAAAGTGCCAGGCCAGCGAAGCCGCCAGGGTCACCGCTCGCTCGTATGCGTCCGCTGAAACCGCCCCGGGCACAGGATTGTCGAAGACAATGCGCAGCTTGCGTTCGTCTTCGCGGCTGAACTCCCGCAGCTTGAGCGATCCTGACTTCGCGGTTGCCTTCCAGTCGAGATGACGCGCCGAATCCTCCGGCATGTATTCGCGAATGCGGTACAAGTCGTGACCGCGCCCGCGCACGAAACTCTCGAATTCGCCGGTGATCAGGGGCAGCACTTCCAGCAACTCGTCGGTCGCCTGCACCGGCGGATACACGATGAGCTCGCGCATCAGCGGCACTACCCTCGTCTTCGTGAGGAATGCGAACGGGAAACGCGTGGCCAAGCCGAAACTGTCCTGATGATAAAGTCCCCGGCGATCGAACTTCATCTCGAGGTCGGCCCCCGACTCTTGTCGAGGTGCCACCAATGGGAAGTAGACCAATCCCTGGAAGATTGCCGGCGCAACCGGTGCCTTGGCGATCCTGCGCACCCGCCAGTCGCGTAAATGCAGCCATTGCTCCTCAGGGGGACGGCTCGGAGGCACGCCGAACGTGGCTGGCTCCAGACTCCATTGCTTGCCTTTGCGGATCTTCGAAGGCACTACTCGTATGGAAAATGCGGGAATGCGCGATCGCGGATTTCTTACAACCACTCTTCCGAGCACCGGTCGGCCTGCGAAGACGTGTCCCGGCAGCCGTACATCCAGCTCGAGATCACGTAACACCATCGCTGAGGCGATGCCCGACACCAGAATCGCCGACAGCATCGCGGCCACCACGATGTAAAGCAGATTGTTGCCCGTGTTGAGCGCTGCAATCCCGATCAGTACCGTGATCGCAATGTAGACGATACCGGCACGCGTGACGTCGTAGTGAAATACGTCGCGAACGCGAGCACTTGCCACCCGACGCGCAAGATAGGGCACCGTCGTGAGCCCCACGATCGTAGCCAGCAACAGTGCCGCCGATGCCAGAACGACAGTGGCCCACACGTTCCCCGACTCGCGAGATACCGTCGAAAAAAGTGCCGCGCCGAACGCCAGCACCAGCCCCACGATCGCCAGCAGGAACCGCATCCACACTTCCGCCAACTCGTGGTGCAACAAGCGGTAAAAGAGCGAGTGGCGTTCTTCCATCATGAGGCTATCGGGATGGGTCGAATCCGGCACAGGGAGTGGGATGAACGCTGGTTTCGAGAGTAGCACCGCCCCGAAGGGCCTTCAATGCGGTTCCTGTTGCCGGAAAAGACGCCGCATCCAGGAAGCAGCCTTCTCTTTCGCCTCGTCGGCTGTGTGTGCAACCGAGGGGAACCGCTCGCGCAGACGCGCCAGCAGCCGGTGCGCCCAAACATACTCCGACGACAGAATGATCAGTCCGATTACCAGGAACAATACACCCTGAAGAATCGGAAGAAACAACCCAACGATTCCAAGCAAGATGAATCCCCAGCCAAGAACCAACACCGATATTCGTTTCACCGCGGCATTCATCGCTTACTCGTTACTTCCTGAATCGGATGCCAGCCCCTAGCCGTTATTAGTATCTTCCTCCGCCTCGCGCCGGCGGCTCCACCAGACAATTGCCACAATCACGATCACCGCAATCACAATCGCTATATTCGCGTCCCGCGTATAGAGCATCAGCAGCCGCCAGTGGCGCCCGAATAGGTAGCCGGCGCCTGCGATCACCGTCACCCAGAGCGCCGCTCCTAATAGGTTGAAGAAGGCAAACTTTTTCCAGTGCATGCGGAGCACTCCGGCTAGGGGTCCGGCAATCACCCGCATGCCAAACACAAAACGCGCAAAGAGAATCGCGGCTGGGCCATAGCGTTCAAACAAGCGCTCCCCGCGCGGGATCACACGGTGCGGGACATGGAAAACACGTCCGTAGCGGTCCAGGAGCGGCCGGCCACCGTAGTGGCCAAGCGCATAGCCGATGTTGTCGCCAAGGGTCGCTGCGCAAACTCCCACCAGAATCACGTAAGGTAAACGCAGTTCGTGTTGGGAATAGGCGAGAAAACTTGCGAGGAGAAGCACCGTCTCTCCCGGAATGGGAAGGCCCGCATTCTCCAGAAGGAGCGCCGCCGCCACGGCCCAGTAGCCGTAACTTAAGAGATAGCCGCGCAGCAGATCGATAAGGTTGTGGGCCATTGCCAGTCGATGCTAGCAAACTCGGAATGGCTCGCCCTTCACCTTTTGATTTCCCCTTCCAGCTGGGGAAGTGACGCCAATGTGGCCTTCAGACGATGTACCACGGTCTGTTGCGGATTCTGCCCCGTGATTCGTTCCCGAATGATGCCGTCACCATCAATCACCAGGTACGTGGGAAAAGCGTGAATTTGAAAGGAATCGAGAACCTTGTGCTGGGAGTCCCGGAACTGTGCCCAGTCCATTTTTTTCTTGGCGACAAAATCCTTCCAGGCGTTTTCGTCGGCGTCGGCGCTGATGCTGATGAGCACCAGCTCTTCCGTAGGATATTTCTTCGTCAGATCTTTCAACTCCGAAACCGAGGCGCGGCAAGGCGGACACCACGTCGCCCAAAAGTCCATGACTACGATCCGTCCCGATAATTGGCGCAGCGACAGTTCTTGACCTTGAAGAGTCGTGATCTGAAACTCCGGCGCGAACTCGTGGCGGCTTCGCCGAGGATCGGCCAACAACAGCTTGGCTTCATGTTCCGTCGCGGAATCAGGATTGAGCGCCAGACACTTCTGCAACTCCGGCGCCGCTTCATTGTCCTTTCCTTCCTGCTGCAGGCAGCGTGCCAGATTTAAGTGATAAACGGACATGCTGCTGACAAGTTGGCCCGCAGCGCGAAACTCCGCTTCCGCCTCTTCTAGTTTCTTGCTGTCGCGCTTGCCTTGTGCGTTTAGAACAACGCCTTTCAGGTTGTGAGCCTTAGCTTTGGTGGGGTCGTCCGTGGCAAAGGAGATTGCCTTGTCGCAATTTTCCAAGACGCGGTCCGCTTCTCCCATATGGAGGTACACCACGGCCATTTCGAGAAAACACGCTCCACAGGAATTTCCCTTCAACTGGTTCGCCTTCTTGAATGCGGCCAGCGCGTCCTTGTACTTGCCAGCCTTCAGCGCGATCTGCCCCTGGCTTACCTGCTCCTCAAACGCAGGATCCGGAGAAGTTTGGGTCGATTGACCGAGAACCAACAAACCGAGGAACCACGCCAGGATCAACCCGAGGGCAAAATGTCGTCGAGCCTGCATCCAAGACCTCCAGAAAGAGTGTGGGAGTGCGTCGGGGCCCAGGATTCCGATGGGGATGGTATCAAAGGAAGGAGCGATCCACAGTGATCAGCGGCCTGGAGAGTGTGTACTAGTCAGGAACTCGACCAGCACCCGGTTGAACTCATCCGGCGTTTCCTCATACGGTAGGTGGCCTGCCTGCTCGATCACGACGAGTTCGCATTGCTTGAACACCTGCCGCAGCCGCTCGGCGGAACTTGCGTATACCGCCCGGTCGCGCCTGCCCCAGATCAGCAACGCCGGATAGTCAGCAATCTTCGGCATGATCGACTCGAGGTTGCGCAGATCGTCTGTCCAGTGCCGGCAGATGGCGAGCGCGTGCTCAAATGCGCGGGGCCCTTTATAGGGCGCCTCATAACCTTCGAGGGTGCCGGGTGGAATATTCTTCGCGTCCGCATACAGCCGTCCCAAGACATAAGCTATGCAACAGTTCTATGCGTCCCACCGTGAGTTCGAAGATCGCACCGCCGATCGTGTTGCCGAAGAACGGCGCCAGCTTCTGACCATGCGCTGACCAGGGATTCACCGGCGCCACCAGGACGAGGCGCTGCAGTCTTCGCTCAGCCCGCTCCGCGCATAGCGCCGCCGCAATCATCGCGACCGCGCCGCCATGCGAGGTTCCTAGAAGGTCAAATGTCGAAATTCCGACTTCGTCGACAAACTGAAGCAGGCGCCGGGCGTCGCCTCGCATAGTGGGGTCGATATTCTGAGGCCGGTCGGAAAAGCCCGAACCGAGCATATCCACGGCGTACACAGTCGCATAGCGCGCGAGCACGGGCATGGTGAAGCGCCAGGAGAACGAGTATCCCAACAGCCCGTGTAACAACACCAGGGGCGGCCCGGAACCGGCGCGCAGGTAGCGCATGCGTGCGCCATCGACGGTGGCGAAGCACTCCTGGATGGAAGCGGGATCCGCCGGGGAAGAACTTCGCTTGCTCTTGGTAACGCTTACCGGTTCTTTTCTCAGAGTGGACAACTCTTTTCTTCTACGCGGACTCTATATGAGTGATATCGCCTCTGTCGCTTCTGTGGCGGGGAGTTGCGAAGCTCCCCGTCTTTTTTGCCGTCAGTTTTCTAAGGCGCCTGCCTTCGCCGAAATCCATCTAGCGCTTCCGCTTCGCCCCCAGCAGCTTTTTCAGCACGCGGATTCCCTTGTCCACATGCTTCTCCTCCAGCAGAAACGGAGGCAGGAAACGTAGAACCGTATCCTGGGTGCTGTTGAACAGGACTCCTTCCGCCATCGCCTGCTCCACGATGGGACGCGCAGGAACGTCCAGCGCCAATGCCTGAATGAATCCTCGCCCTCGCACTTCCTTCGCCGCGGCATATCGTTCCACGAGACTCTTTAACTGTTGCTGCAAGTACTCGCCAACGCGGCCGACTCGTTCGAGAAGTCTTTCCTCCTCCACGATGGCGAGGTACTCGAGCCCCACCCGGCAGGCGAGCGGTCCGCCGCCGAACGTCGTCCCGTGCTGGCCTGGGGAGATTGCCGAAGCAAATTCCTCACGCGCCAGAAATGCCCCCAGGGGAAGACCCGCGGCGATCGGCTTGGCGATCGCAACGATGTCTGGCGTCACGCCGAAAGTCTGGAATGCAAAGATAGTGCCAGTCCGTCCCAAGCCGCACTGGATTTCGTCAAAGATGAGCGCGGCCTTGTGACGATCCGCCACCGCCCGGCACTCCCGCAGAAATTCGACCGAGCACTCCAGCACTCCGCCTTCACCAAAAATCGGTTCGAGCACAATGGCGCACGTGTTGTCGTTCACCGCTGACCGCAGCGGTTCCAGATCATTACGCTCCACGAACGTAACGTCTTCCAGCAGTGGCTCGAAGCCCTTCCGGTATTTGTCCTGGCCAGTCAGTGACATGGATCCGAACGTGCGGCCGTGATAGGAGCCCTGCAACGCCACGAGTTGAGTCTTGGTTTCGCCACCTGCTCTGTGTCCAGCGAGGCGGGCCAGCTTGATCGAGCCCTCAATCGCCTCGGTTCCGCTATTGGAGAAAAATACCCGTTGCAGACCCGAGAGCCCGCATAGCTTCTCTGCCAGACTTCCCTGATATTCGTTGTAGTAAAGGTTCGAGAGATGTATGGCTCGTCCGGCCTGCTCCCGAATTGTCCTCACGATTCTTGGGTGCGCATGGCCCAGCGCATTAACCCCAAGCCCAGCCACAAAGTCCAGGTAGCGTTTGCCCTCGAAATCGAAGAGAAATACCCCCTTCCCCCTTTCGATGGCTAACGGATAGCGGTTGTAAGTCTGGATGAGAAAGCGGCGCTCGCGCTCCGCAATTTGTTCAAGAGCAGTCATGGGCGGATGGTTTGATTCTACGCGAGGGGTAACTGCAGACTTTTCCACAGCTATTTTCGGACAACAGAATATCCCGTAGCTGGGTGATAGAAATATGCTCTTTTGCGATGCCAATGTGGGAAACCATGGGCGGTAAGTTGCTCTCAGATATAGCGATACTGAATACCACAGAATCCTTCCAAAACCCGTAGCTGCCGCCGCCTGCGGCTTCTATAATCGTACAAGTCTCGCCTGGAGCGTGAGTTAGCGCTCGCCCTTATGCCCTCAAACGTGGCAGCCAAGTTGCTCAGCAATGAAGGTGGTAGTCCGGCTTCAGGCCGTGGACCGCATGCGCCGCCGTCACCGTCCATGAATAAGGAATTTCAAGCGACGTTCACTGCCGTTTTGTTGTTTCTGCTTACGGCAGCTGTGGCGGTTCTGGCATTCATAAACTTCCAGAAGGAACGCGAATTCCAGGTACCCTCGGACGGTGTCTGGTGGATCGAACGCAGCGGCCAGATGTTTGCCGATCGCGTCGAGACCGACGGGCCAGGTGCTAAGGCCGGTATTAAACCGGGTGATCAGCTTACCGCCGTCAACCGGCTCGAAGTGAAGAGCACCCCGGCCCTTGAGAGGCAAGTCTACCGTTCTGGAGTCTGGTCGAAGGCCACGTACTCTCTGGTGCGCAACGCCGTCCCGCTCGACGCGGAACTTGTCCTGATCCCCTCTGACCGGCCTCTGAACAACTGGTTGCGTCTGATCGGGCTGATCTACCTTGGTATCGGACTTTACGTTCTCCTTCGCCGCTGGACCGCGCCCAGTTCCACTCACTTCTACATCTTTTGCCTGGTATCGTTTGTCTTCTATTCGTTCAAGTACACCGGCAAGCTCAACGACTTCGACTGGATCATCTACTGGGGCAACGTTGCAGCTGGCCTGCTCCAGCCGGCGTTGTTCCTCCACTTTGTCCTGACTTTCCCGGAGCGCCGTGGCTTTGTCCGCAAGCATCGCTGGGCGGTGGCTTTCGTCTACGTTCCGGCAGCCATTCTGCTGGGCGCACACGCTCTTGTTTTTAGTTTCGTGAGAGCCAGCGAACGGCTGCGCTGGAATCTGGATCGCCTGCAGATGTCCTACCAGGCTGCGCTTTTCGTGGCGGCAGCCGGAGTTCTCTGGTACAGCTATCGTCGGGCCAGCACGCCCTTGTTGCGTCAGCAGCTCAAATGGGTGACGCGCGGCACCATCCTCGCGATCACTCCTTCGACGCTTTTCTACGTCGTCCCCTACCTGCTCGGCTGGCTTCCCAGCACGGGTATGAAGGTCTCGGTGCTTTCTCTGGGATTGCTCCCGTTGACCTTCGGCTATGCCATTTTCCGCTACCGCTTGATGGACGTGGACCTGATCTTCAAGCGCGGCATGGCCTACACCCTTGCCGCAGCTGCAGTGGTGGGAATGTATTTCGCCCTGATCGGCGTTGTGGTCGAACTGATCCACGCCAGGATCCCTAGCTCCGGTCCCGTCGGGACTAGTGCTGGCCATGGTGGTCACGGCCCTGCTCTTCGATCCGGTTCGCAAGTTGATTCAGGACCGGATTGATCAGTTCTTCTATCGCACGCGCTACGACTACCGCAAGACGCTCATCGAGTTTGGCCGGGAACTGAGTTCCGAGACCGACCTCGACAAGATGTTGACCTCTCTCGTCGACCGGACCTCGCACACTCTGCAGGTTGATCGCATGGCCGTATTCCTCGCGACGGGCGAGACCAAACCGCTATTCGTGATGGCCAAGTCATACGGTATCGGCAGCGCTCACGGGATCGACCTCAATTTCCTTGTAGCCCTGCGGCCGGAAGGAGAGGCCGGGCACATCTTTTTCGATAACACCCACCAGGTGCCGCGAGAGACGCGTCCTGGCCAGGAAGCCATTGCGCGCCTGGATTTGAACTACTACATCCCCTGCCGCTCTCAGAAGAACGTCATCGCTATGCTCGGCTTGGGGAAGACCACGGACGGCGACTTCCTCTCCAGCGAAGACGTGGAATTGCTGGAAACGCTGGCGGGATACATCGGCATAGCCATTCAGAATGCCCGGCTTTATGCTTCGCTGGAGCAGAAGGCTGCCGAATACGAGCGCCTCAAAGACTTCAACGAAAACATCGTGGAGTCCATCAACGTCGGGGTCATGGCGGTCGATCTCCAGGATCGCGTCGAATCCTGGAACTCGCAGATGGAAGTCATGTACGCTTTGCCCCGCTGGCAGGCACTGACTCGCCCCATCAGCGAAGTCTTTCCCGCTGCATTCGTGGAGGAGTTTTACCGGGTGCGGCAGAATCCCGGCATCCACAACCTCTACAAATTTCGCCTCAATACTCCCACCGGCGAGACCCGTATCCTTAATGTCGCCATCGCGCCCCTGGTGACCAAGAAGTTCAACGTCATCGGCCGGCTCATCATCATGGACGATATCACCGAGCGGGTTGACCTTGAAGCTCAGCTTTTCCAGGCCGACAAGCTATCTTCCATCGGCCTGCTGGCCGCCGGTGTTGCCCATGAAGTCAACACGCCCCTGGCGGTTATTTCCTCTTACGCGCAGATGCTGGCGAAGCAGGTCCAGGGTGATCCGCAGAAATCCTCGCTGCTCGAGAAGATCACGCGCCAGACTTTCCGCGCCTCGGAGATCGTCAACAATCTGCTCAACTTCTCGCGCACCAGCGGTACGGAGTTCACCGACGTCGAGGTCAACAAGATCATTACCGACACTCTGGCCCTGCTTGAGCACCAGTTCAAGACCAGCCGGATCAAGGTGGAGGATGAGCTGACCACCGGTCTGCCGTCAATCCAGGGCAGCCCCGGACGCTTGCAGCAGGTCTTTCTGAATCTTTTCCTCAACGCCAAGGATGCCATGCCCAACGGCGGCATTCTGCGCGTGGCCACTTCGAACGGGAATGGCGTCAGCGTTGCCGTCACAGATACAGGTTCCGGCATTGCCCCGGAACACATCCAGCGCATTTACGATCCATTCTTCACTACCAAGAACGCGCCCAGAGAAGGCCAGAACCGTGGCACCGGGTTAGGGCTTTCCGTCACCTACGGCATCATCCAGGAACATGCGGGAAAGATCCGCGTCGAAAGCCGCCCCGGCGAAGGCACTACGTTCTACCTCGATTTCCCCCTGGCCAGGAAGGCTGTCAATGTCTGAATTAGCTGTTGTACCACGCCGTAATTCGACCGACGTCATTTCGCCGTCGTCGGGAGCTGTCCTGATCATCGACGACGAAGCCGCGATCCGTGAATCGCTGGAAACGTTGCTCAGTCTGGAAGGTTACGACGTCGAGGTTGCGAGCACAGGAGAAGCCGGCCTCGCGCGGCTCGGGGAACGGGTGTTCGATCTGGTTCTGCTCGACCTCGCCCTCCCGGACCGGAATGGCATGGACATCCTCGGCGAGATTCGGGTCCGCGATCCGCAGCTCTCCGTCATCATGATTACCGCTTACGGCACCGTCGAAAACGCCGTGCGCGCCATGCAATCGGGCGCCTCGAACTTTATACAGAAGCCGTGGGATAACGAGAAGCTTCTCGCCGACGTTCGCGCCGCCGTGGCGCGCCACCGTGCGGAAGAAGAAAATATCCAGCTCAAGCGCGCTCTCAAGCAGCGCTACAACTTCGAAAGTATTGTCGGCAAGTCCGAGTCAATGCTCAAGATTTTCGACCTGGTCGCGCAAGTGGCGCCTAGTCGCTCCACGATTCTGATCCAGGGGGAGAGCGGAACGGGCAAGGAACTGATCGCCAAGGCCATTCACCTGAACTCGCCGCGTCGCGACCGCCCCTTCGTTCCTGTGAATACCGGGTCCATGCCGCCCGACTTGCTGGAATCGACTCTCTTCGGCCACGTGAAGGGCGCGTTCACCAGCGCCATCGCCTCCAAAAAGGGCCTTTTCGAAATCGCGGATCGAGGAACCCTTTTCCTCGACGAAATCGGCACCATGGGGATGGAAACCCAGAGCAAGATTCTGCGCGTCCTTCAGGACCGCAAGTTCATGCATTTGGGCGGAGTGCACGAAATCCAGGTTGACGTCCGTATCATCGCCGCCACCAATGTCGACCTTCGTCAGCTCGTACGTGAGGGCAAGTTCCGCGAAGACCTCTTCTATCGCCTGAACGTCATTACTATCGACCTTCCACCCCTGCGCCAGCGCAGGGAAGATATTCCCTTGTTGGTCGACTTCTTCCTCCGCAGGTATTCCGAGGAGAACGAACGCTCCCTGCGCCGCATGACCACGGAAGGTCTTCGCCCGCTGATGACCTACTCCTTCCCCGGCAACGTGCGCGAACTTGAGAATGTCATCGAACGCGCCGTCGTTCTGTCGCTCGGTACGGAGGTGGGAGTCGATTTGCTCCCCGACCACATTGTCGGCAGGGGTACAACCTTGCCCACGCTCGGCGAACACCGTCCTGATGCATCTCTGTTCGACATCATGGAAGACTGCGAGCGCCGCATCATTGTCGACATGCTGGAAAAGTGTGCCTGGAACCAGACCGATGCCGCCGAGCGCTTCCGCGTCCCGCTCTCCACTCTCAACCAGAAAATCAAACGCCTGAATATCGAGATCAAGAAGAAGAACCGCGACTGAGCTTTGAGGGTTCGCCTTTCCATCGGGACGTCAGCCTTCTGAGGTCGTTTTGCGCAAGAGCTTCGCTTACAGGCCCTACAGTCTCGTAAAAGGGCACGGCTTCAGCCGTGCCGCCTGAGGCCAATTGTGACTTGGGCTTTAGCCCCTGAGGCTTCACTATCGGGCGCGGAGACATCCTTACGAACAAAAGGGGTTGAGTTACACGATCCTGCAGTAACCGAGATCACCTCGCCATGTCCTCATTTCTCGAGCCTCTGCTATAGTTCCGTAAAGGCTCCACTCGCGGGTGAGGGTCGCTTTGGGTCGTACCCGAACGCATGCAACTGATTTCTCCTGCTGATTTCGCCAAAGAGAAGATTCAGGCCGTTCAGGAATACGCCCTGCTCGCCAACCGCTCCCTTGGCAACCTGTTCCGCCGCCCTCTTTACGTGGCCGACATGCTGCACCAAGCCGACCTCATTGGCGTCGGTTCCCTTTCCACCATTGCGCTGACCGGCTTTTTCACCGGTGCCGCGCTTGCGGTCAACAGCGCCGCTACGCTCGGCCGTTTCGGATCGCTTTCTCTCATCGGGCAACTGGTTTCCATCTCCATGGTGCGCGAGCTCGGTCCCGTCCTGACCGGTCTCATGGTTGCCGGCCGCAATGCCTCCGGTATGGCCAGCGAACTTGGCTCCATGATCGTCACCGAGCAAATTGATGCGATGCGCGCGCTCGGCACAGATCCCACCAAAAAGCTGGTCACGCCCCGAATCGTCGCAACCGTGTTCATGCTCTTTTTCCTCACCATCATTGCAGATTTGCTCGGCCTTCTTGGAGGTGGCATGGTGGCTGCCCTCATGCTCGGCCTCGATTCGCACCAGTACTGGACCACTGCCTGGCAGATTCTGGTCTTCAGCGACGTGTTCACCGGCCTGCTAAAGCCTGTATTCTTCGGGTTCATCATCGCGAGCGTGGGCTGTTACTACGGCATGTCGGCTCGCGGTGGGACTCAGGGTGTCGGTCGCGCCACCACGCAGGCCGTCGTAACTTCCTCGCTGCTGATCATCGTCGTAGACTTCTTCCTCGCCCGAGCTCTCGCCGTTTGGCTGGGATACAGCTAAAGCCATGGCCACGCCTACTCTGCCTCTCGACCGCGCGACTTCGGCCACCCAGGATCGGGCCCGCGATGCGATTGTCTTCGAGCATGTCTCCATCGCCTTCGACGAAAATCGCGTTCTCGACGACATCTCCTTCCGCCTGCCAGTCGGGGAATCGAAAGCTATCTTTGGCATCGCAGGCTCCGGCAAGAGCACCATTCTCAAGCTTGCGCTTGGATTGATTCGCCCAGACAGTGGCCGCATCGTCGTGCTGGGGCAAGACATCACCGAACTGAGAGAAGAAGACCTGTTTGAGCTGCGTCGCCGCGTGGGCATCGTGTTTCAGGAGAGCGCCCTCTTCGACTCTCTCAACGTGCACGACAACGTCGCCTTTCGATTGATTGAGGAAGGCAAAGTCCCGGAAGACGAACTGGAGAACCGCGTGCGGGAAGTGCTTCGATTCGTCGAACTCGAACACACGCTGGATCTGTTTCCTTCGGAGTTGTCAGGGGGCATGCGGCGCCGCGTGGCCATCGCCCGCGCTATCATCACGCAGCCGGAAGTGATTCTCTACGACTCTCCCACCGGCGGCCTCGATCCCGTCACTTCCAACACCATCATCGAACTGATCGTGAAGCAGCGCGACGTCTACAAGACCAGTTCCCTGATGGTGACTCACCGCCTGCAGGATGCCTTCACCATGGCCAGCCACTGCTTCAATACGAAAACTAATCAGATGGAAAAACTGCCGCCTGGCGCCCGCGGCGAGGTTCCCATGGCATTCCTGCTGCTTCGCGATGGCAAGATCATTTTCGACGGCGACATCCAGGAACTCGCCCACACTCGCGATGAATACATCCGTGAGTACATTTCCTGAGCCAGGGTCCTATATTTGCCGCATCGCCTTCCCCTGCTGGTGGTAAACAAAAAGGACACGAATCATCACGAGAGGGGGATCTCCTTCCTTCGTGCGACTCCGTGTCCTTCGTGGTTTAGGTTGAACTCAGGGCCGACGGGCTAGCTCGCTTTGGCCACGGTTCCCTTTTCCTTCATTGCTTTGAAGCGGGTAGCGATTCTGTTTTCGGTTCCCCTGAGAAATTCCTGTGCTCGCTCGGAGCTGTTAATCAGTGTCTCCACATTCTTGAACATGTTCGGCGCTTGCATCTTCTCGCGCAGTTCCGGCAGGAAAGGCTTGACCTTCGCATAGAAGAAGAACATCTCGCCGCTGAAGCTGGGCTCCAGAAATAATTCCTTGTTCACCGTTCCGTGGTTTGCCAGCGCGGCCGCCATTTCCCAATAGCCTCCCGCCTGTCGCAGCCAGTTGTTCTCCTGGGTTCCCAGATTCTGACCAATCTTCATGACATCTTCGGCGCTCTCGGGCCAGAACTGTGTGAGCCACCAATTGCGCGCCTTGCGTATTTCTGATTCCCGGCGCAAATCGTAGAGTTTGAGAATGATTTCTGCGTCTGTCGCAGTGGCCTTAGTGGACATCGTTCCCTCCAAAGGAAGTATCTTGCCGAACTTAAGATTTGAGGACAGTCAAAGAGGATGCGAAATTTTATTCGTTGGAGAGTACCCCGGAGGACGGGACGCCGCCCCCCGGACGATCACTTCGCTGCGGCGGCTTCGGCCGGCTCCGCCGACCGCTCGTAATCGCATTCTTTATTGGGGCACGCCACCACCGATCCGGCCTTCAAATTCTTTTCCACCAGGAACGCGTTCCCGCAACTCGGGCACTTTTCTGCGATCGGCCTGTTCGCCGACGTGAACTTGCATTTCGGATAATTCGAGCACCCGTAGAAAGTATTGCCCTTCCGCGCCCGTTTCTCTACCAGCTCGCCGTCCTTGCAGTCCGGACACTTCACGCCGATGAAGTTCTGCTTCACGTACTTGCACTCTGGATAACCGCTGCACGCCGTGAATTCCCCGAACCGCCCGTGCCGGATCATCATGTTTCGTCCGCACTTCGGACACAGCTCGTCAAGCGGGATGTCTGGAACTCTCTTGCCCTGATCCAGACGGCGCGTGGTCTTGCAGTCCGGATAACCCGTGCACGCCATGAACTGCCCGAAGCGCCCGCGCTTCAACACCATCACGCGACCGCAGTTCTCGCAGTATTCTTCCTGGGTCGTCTCCTGCACGTCCGCCGAGTCGAGGTCCGGCAGATTGATCGGATTTTCCTTGGTGAACGTGCAGCTGTTCGGATCTTCCTTATCGTAGGAGCTGCACGCATAGAACGAACCGTGCTTGCCCCACTTGATAATGAGAGGCGAACCGCAGCGCTCGCACTTCTCATCCGTGGGCTTCTCCATGCGCTTGATGTTCTCCATGTGCTTCTCGGCATAATGGAGATCCTTTTCAAAGCGCTTGTAGAAATCCGCCAGGGCGTCGGTCCACTTTTCCTTGCCTTCTTCGATCTCGTCCAGTTCTTCTTCCAGCCGCGCCGTGTACTGCACATCGAAGATGTCGCGAAAATTCTCCACCAGCAGATCGGTCACGACCAGCCCGATTTCGGTGGGAATGAATTTTCCACCGAGCTTCTGCACGTACTGGCGCTCCTGGATCGTGCTCAGAATCGCCGAATACGTCGACGGCCGCCCAATCCCGCGCTCTTCCAGTTCCTTCACCAGCGACGCTTCGTTATAGCGCGGCGGAGGCTCGGTGAAATGCTGCTCCGGCTTCAGTTCTCGCAGAGTTAGTTTCTGTCCCGCTTCGAGCGCAGGCAATTTGTGCTTCAGTTCCTCGTCTTCATCGTCCTTGACTTCTTTCGATTCCTCGTAAACCTTGAGGAAGCCGTCGAATTTCATCACCGATCCGGTAACGCGGAACCAGAATGTCTCGTTTGCGCTCTTCGCGTCGATGTCAACCGTCGTCTGATCGAACACTGCCGGCATGATCTGGGATGCCACAAACCGCTGCCAGATCAGCTTGTAGACCTTGTACTCATCTTCTTTTAAATACTGCTTGATCTGGTCGGGATGCCGCATCGCCGACGTCGGTCGAATGGCTTCGTGCGCCGCCTGCGCTTCCTTCTTCTCCTTATATGTATTCGGTTGTGGTGGCAGATATGCCGCGCCATACTCGTTCGTGATGTATTCCCGAACTTCCTTGATCGCCTCGGGTGATACCCGGTTGGAATCCGTACGCATGTACGTGATCAGACCGACCAGGCCCTCTTCCCCGAGTTCCACGCCTTCATACAGGCGCTGCGCGATCATCATGGTGCGCTTCACGCTAAACCGAAGCTTGCGGGAGGAATCTTGTTGCAGCTTGCTGGTGGTGAACGGAGGCGTCGCATTGCGCCGGCGCTCTTTTTTCTCAACCGTCCGGACGATCCAGCTAGCCTTTTCCAGCGCCGCCCGAATTTTTTCCGCTTCCTCGCCGGTGTGAACCTCGATCTTCTCTTCGCCCTTACCCAGGAATCGCGCGTCGAATGCCGGGGGTTTGTTGGCCGCCAGATGCGCGTCGATCGTCCAGTACTCGACTTTCTCGAATGCCTTGATCTCGCGTTCGCGCTCGACAATCAGCCGCAGCGCCACTGTTTGCACGCGTCCCGCCGATAGCCCGCGCCGGACTTTGTCCCACAGCAGCGGCGAAACCTGGTACCCCACCAGCCGGTCGAGCACGCGACGCGCCTGCTGCGCGTCCACCAAGTTCTGGTCGATATCCCGCGGATGCTCGAACGCCTCCTGGACAGCCCGCTTCGTGATCTCGTTGAAGGTCACGCGGCGAATGCGTTCGCCATCTCCATCCTTATCCTTCTTCTTTTTCTTTTTGCCCGATCCGTTGCCCAGTTCCTCGGCCAGATGTGCAGCGATGGCCTCGCCTTCACGGTCCGGGTCAGGCGCCAGGTAGATCTTGTCGGCGGACAGGGCCAGCTTCTTCAGCTTGACCAGCACCTTCTCTTTACCCGGAATGACGATGTATTCCGTATCGAAATCGTTCTCGATATCGACACCGAGATTGCTCTTGGGCAGATCCTTCACGTGGCCGAGGGAGGCCTCTACCGTGAAACCCTTGCCCAGATATTTCTGGATGGTCTTCGCCTTGGCCGGCGATTCGACGATGACTAAACCTTTAGACAATGTTCCCTCAATGGAGATTTCTGTTCCTGAAGCTAGCACGAATGGGGTGACGGCAACAAGTTACGACATCGGCTGCGGGCTTTTTCGCTATCAGCTCTCGGTCCTTGGCTGTCAGCTCTCAGCTATCAGCTTTCAGCTTTGCTTGAAGCATCAAATGCCTGCGCTTAACTTCCGCACTATTTCCGATGAAAGTCGCTCACACTCTCATCTGTCCATCCGAGAATATTACCATTCCAGAAAACCTAAGTCGCGCGACAAAAGCAAGTGATATACAACTCGCTCCTGACCCCATAGCGATCTGCACGAATCGACCCATCTCGCCGTCCCTCTGCGGCCACAACCTTCTGCCAAATTCGCGCGGATTGATGAGCAGGACCGCCGAATCTGACTTGTCAGTCCAAACAGCTCTTCACTCGGGAACGCTTCGGTTTCTCGATACACCACCAGCGTCAACTGTGTGCGCTTTCTCCCAGACTTTAATGTTTGAAAATTCCGCATCTAGCTCTCGTACCCGTCTAGCTAAAAGCTAGAAAGCCAACAGCTAATAGCCCTTAGCTAGAAGCTTCTTACAAAATTCTTTCCCGGCAGCTGCTTCACTTTGCCCGCCAGCTCCAGTTCGAAGAGTGCGGCAAATATCTCCGACGAAGACAAGCCTGGCTCCAGGCGCTCGACAATTTCGTCGATTTGCATGGCCTCATCCGCCTTTAGCAGCGCGAAAATCTTTTTTTCGTGCGGAGAAGACTCGGCCGCTTCCCCGAATAGAGATGCGGTCCCTCCGGCCTGCGATTCAAGCGGCTCCGCTGGCGTCAGCTTAAGGCGTACTTCCGTCGGCAGTTCCTCCCACACGTCCTCCCAGGTAGCCACCAGTTTTGCGCCCTGCTTTATCAGGGTGTTGGGACCCCACGAGTTTTTCGTCGTGACGTTGCCTGGAACCGCGTATACGTCGCGATTCTGCTCGAGCGCGCAGCGCGCTGTGATCCTCGTCCCGCTGTACTCCGCCGCCTCCACCACCAGCACGCCCGCCGACATCCCACTGATGATCCGATTACGAATCGGAAAATTCTGCGGCGCCGCGAATGTCCCGATGGGAAACTCCGAAATCAGCGCTCCCCCGAAACCCAGGATCTGCTCTGACAGCCGGTTGTTTTCCTTCGGATAAATCACGTCGATACCAGTCCCAAACACCGCCACCGTCTTCCCTTTCGCTGCGATCGCCCCCCGGTGCGCCGCCGTATCCACGCCCCGCGCCATTCCGCTGATAATGCTCAACCCTCGCACCGCCAAATCGCACGCCAGGCGTTCCGCCATCCCTAAACCATATGGTGTCGGATGTCGCGTTCCCACCACCGCGATTCCCGGCACCGCAAGCGCCTCCACATTTCCCCGCACATACAACACCAGCGGCGGATCGTAGATTTCTTTCAGCCGCTGCGGGTAAGCCGGATCGCTCAGAGCCACAACCTTCACGCCGCCACTGGTCGCGCGGGCCAACTCTTCCTGCGCCAGCTCGATCGATTTTCCCGTTCCCAGCGATTGGGCCGAGACGGCCTGCAGCCCCGCGGCCTCCAGTTCCGTGAGCGACGCACTGAGCACTGCGTCTGCTCCGCCAAAGTGGTCCACCAATCGCCGTGCCCGCGTCGGCCCCAATCCGGGCGTCATCACCAATGCCAGCCACGGAAGCGCCTTCGTCGACACCTCATTTGCCGCCACAAAACTGATTCCTGACACGAGAGCCTCCTCCCCGGACTCTCGTACTCCGCAACTGAAGTGTCAAGGTTGCTACTCACATGGCTTTGTTAGAATCGAACTGGACATGAGCCGCCTCCGCATCTCGGCAATTTCTTACCTCAACACCGCGCCCCTGATGTGGGATTTCGAGCATGGTCGCGCGGGCAAAGATTTCGACATCTCGTACACGATCCCCTCCTCCTGTGCCGCCGCGTTAAAGGCTGGCCAGGCTGATATCGGCATCATTCCCGCGGCCGCTTATACCACCATCCCCAATCTCGTCGTCCTTCCTGGAGTGGCCATCGCGGCGCGCCGCGCCGTGCGATCCATTCTCCTCGTGAGCAAAGTCCCGCTCGATGAGATTCGGACCGTCGCTCTCGACACCTCTTCGATGACCTCCTTCGCGCTCACCAAGGTTCTTTTTGAGAAGTACTACGGAACCGGACGGATCTTCACACCCCACGCACCAGACCTCGATGCCATGCTGCGCAGCCACGATGCCGGCCTGCTCATCGGTGACCCCGCTTTGCAGATTGACCGCTCTCGGTATCACACTTACGATCTTGCGGAAGAATGGGTCCGGCTTACCGGAAAACCGTTTGTCTTCGCCTTCTGGGCTGTTCGCTCAGCTGCCGCGAATGCCGAACCGACCTTGGACCTGGCTCAGATCTTCCAAGAATCCCGCGACCACGGCCTTAGAGAAGATAGCCTCGCCGAAATCTGTCGTAGCTGGAGCCAGCGGCTGGGCCTTACCGAATCCGAGGTACGCAGCTATCTGACCGACAATATCTACTACTATCTCGATCCTGACTGCATCGAAGGAATGCAACTGTTCTACGAATACGCCCACGATTGCGGAGCTCTGCCCGCTGCGCCTTCGCTGCGCTTTCTCGAGCTGCCCAGGCCAGTCGCCACGTGATCCCGGTTTTGCCCCATCCCGAACCTTCAATTAGAATCATCATTTAGTCGTTCGGGCCGGTTATGACCCTCACCAAACAACAAGCGCTCGAGATGTTCCAATCCGATGACCTTATCGGCATCGGCATGGAAGCCGACGCGGTCCGCCGCCGCTTCCATCCTGAGGGCGTCGTTACCTACATCATCGACCGCAATATCAACTACACGAACTTCTGCACCGAGTACTGCACTTTTTGCGCGTTCTATCGCCCGCTCAAGGGCCCACAGGCCAAAGAGGGCTACATCCTCGACTTCGAAACCATCTACGACAAGATCCGCGAAACCGTGGAACTCGGTGGCACCGGTGTGCTCATGCAGGGCGGCCTGCATCCCGATCTCAAGATTGACTGGCATGAAAAGATGCTGAGCGGCATCAAGCAGCGTTTCCCTAAGATTCACCTGCACTGCTACTCGGCTTCGGAAGTGATCGCCATCGCGGAGTACAGCGGCCTTTCCATTCGCGATACGATCATTCGCCTACGCGATGCGGGACTTGACTCCATTCCCGGTGGTGGTGCCGAGATTCTCGACGACGAAGTGCGCTACAAGATTGCCCGCCTCAAGTGCCTGACCGAAGACTGGATCAACGTGCATCGCACCGCCCACCAGTTGGGAATGCGGACCACCGCTACGATGATGTTCGGGGTCGGCGAGAAGTTCGAGCACCGCGTGAATCACCTGCAGCGCCTCTACGATCTACAGGAGGAGACCGGCGGCTTCACTGCCTTTATCCCGTGGACGTTTCAGCCCGCCAATACCGCGCTCGGCGGACGTCATTGGGACGAAGCCACCGCCGTCGAATATCTGAAGATGCTGGCCATCTCCCGGCTCTATCTCTCGAACTTTCTGAATGTGCAGTCGAGCTGGGTAACGCAAGGGCTGAAAGTTTGCCAGCTCGGCCTGCGCTTTGGCGGCAACGATGTCGGCTCGGTGATGCTCGAAGAAAATGTGGTCCGCGCCGCCGGCGTGACCAACTGCACTACCGAAGAAGAGCTGCGTCGCATCATTCGCGACGCCGGTTTCCGCCCGGCGCAGCGCGACACGTTGTACCGGCAGTATTTTCTGAACTAGCCGCCCTGTACACGCAAGCGCTTGATCACAAATGCCTTAGCCTTCGTCAAAATTACCCATCTGTCCCTTCAGTTAGAATAAGAAGTTCTTTTCAGCTCGCTCATAAAACATGCCTTCAAGCTCTCATACTTTAGCGGTATTCCTGTTTGTATTGGCCCCGCGCGGGATTGGGCCGTACCTGCGCCAGCATTTTCTCGACAGGACCTTCCAGGGCCTGTATCACGCCAACGCCTTCGACATTGCCCTGCTCATCCCATACTTCGTCGTCCTGATTCTCCTGGCCTCCTACGGCATGCACCGTTATGTGCTGGTCTATCTTTATTACAAGCACAAGAAGAACCGGACCACCGAACCCAAGGAACTCTTCCCCGACCTGCCTCGGCTCACGGTCCAGCTTCCGATCTTCAATGAGCAATACGTCATCGACCGGCTTCTCGACGCCGTGTGCAAGCTGCAATATCCGCGCGAGAAGCTCGACATCCAGGTGCTTGACGATTCCACCGACGAAACCGTAACGCGTAGCTCGCAATCTCGTAGAACGTTACGCCGCCATCGGCCATCCGATCACCTACCATCACCGCACCAATCGGCACGGCTTCAAGGCGGGCGCGCTCGCCGAGGGACTCAAGACCGCGAAGGGCGAGTTCGTCGCCATTTTCGATGCCGACTTCGTGCCTCCCGACGATTTTCTCCTCCGCACCATCCATCACTTTACCGACCCTCGCATCGGCATGGTGCAGACACGCTGGACTCATATCAACCGCAACTATTCATTCCTGACCGAGGTGGAAGCCATCCTGCTCGACGGCCACTTCGTGCTCGAGCACTCCGGCCGGGCCCGCAGTGGAGTCTTCTTCAACTTCAACGGCACTGCCGGCGTGTGGCGGCGGAGCACCATCGACGAAGCCGGCGGCTGGCAACACGACACCCTCACCGAAGACACCGACCTCTCCTACCGCGCGCAGCTCAAGGGATGGAAGTTCATCTACCTGCAGGACGTCGAATGCCCCGCCGAACTGCCGGTCGAGATGACGGCCTTCAAAACGCAGCAGGCGCGTTGGGCCAAAGGCCTGATCCAGACCGGCAAGAAAATTCTGCCCAAGGTGATGAAGAGCGATGTGCCGCTGCACGTGAAGATCGAGGCCTGGTACCACCTCACTGCGAATCTCAGCTATCCGCTGATGATCGTGCTCTCCGTGCTTCTTCTCCCGGCGATGATCATCCGCTTCTACCAGGGCTGGTTCCAGATGCTCTACATTGACCTGCCCTTGTTCATGGCTTCCACGTTCTCGATTTCCAGCTTCTACCTGGTATCACAGAAAGAGCTCTTCCCTCGCCGCTGGCCGCGTGCCCTGCTCTATCTGCCCTTCCTGATGGCATTAGGGATCGGCCTGACCATCACCAATACGCGGGCCGTACTCGAGGCTCTCATCGGGAAGAAGAGTGCGTTTGCGCGCACCCCGAAATACCGCGTCGAGACCAGGCAGGACAAAGTAGGTGCCACCAAGTATCGGCGCCGGCTGGGCTGGGTGCCATGGGTCGAAATGCTGATCGGAACCTATTTTGCGCTGGCCGTTTACTACGCCGTCGACAACGAAAACTACATCACCGTGCCGTTTCTCGTGCTTTTCGTCGTCGGCTACTGGTACACAGGGCTGATGTCGCTCCTGCAGGGACGCTTTTCCGGTCTGACGCTGAGCGCCGAAACTCACACCAAGCCGTTCCCGGTGGGCGTCTGAGACAATCCTGTGCCCACCGATAGCTTGGTGGCGAGGTAAATTTCTCGAACTTAACCACAAAGGGCACACGAAGGAACCCTGAGGCGAATACCTTCGTGAAACTTCGTGTCCTTCCTGTTTATCGGTTTTTTCTTTGTCCTCCGCGGAAACTGATCCACCACCCATCCCTTTCCTGTCACATCGCCTCTCTCCTGCGGTACAATCCCATCGCGCCATCAACACCGCCCTGGCACGCTAATCGGCTGCTCCAAGGAGGATCCGATGCCCCAGTTGCCAAAATCGCTCGCCGCTCTCTCCCTGGCCATTATTCTTCTGCCGTTGATCAGTTGCGGCTCGGCTCACGACACCGACGAGAAGTACGTCCTCGTCTCCGACAACCTGCAAATACCTTATTGGCAAACTGCCGCCGCCGGATTCACTCAATCCGCTGCGCCGCTGCGAGTGAAGATTGACATCGTCGGTCCCGACAACTTCGACGTTGCGGCCGAGGTACAGGCCTTCCGCGAAGCCGTACAAAAGAAGCCCACCGGAATTCTGGTATCAGCCGCCGACCCCAAGCTGCTGAAAGAGGAGATCGACAAAGCCATCGGCGCAGGCATTCCCGTGATCACCATCGACTCCGACGCGCCGGCCAGCAAGCGCCTCTTCTTCGTTGGGACGAACAACTACCAGGCGGGCATCATCGGCGGCCAGCGGCTTGTCAGTGAACTGAAGGGCAAAGGCAACGTTGTCGTGTTCACGATGCCGGAACAGGCCAACCTGGCCGATCGCCTGCGCGGCTACCGCGATGCGATCGAGGGCCATTCACAGGTCAAGATTGACCGTGTCGTCGACATCAAGGGAGATCCGCGGGTTGCCTTCGACACCGCAACCCAGGTTCTGGGAAAAGAAAAGGACAAGATCCAGGGGTTTGTCTGCCTGGAAGCGCTGGCCGGCAAAGAGGTCGCCACGGTTCTGAGCAACAACGGCGTAAAAGATAAGGTCGTGATCGCCATGGATACCGACCCCGACACTCTGGAGTGGATTCAGAAAGGCGTCATCGCCGCCACCATCGCCCAGAAACCCTATACCATGTCATTCGTTGGACTGCGCATGCTCGACGACCTTTACCATCACAAACTCAACTCGCTGGATGTTGACTGGTCAAAAAACAGCTTCGCTCCCATTCCGGCTTTCGTCGACACCGGCTCCGCGCTCATCGACAAGTCGAACCTGGAAGGGTTCCTGCAGAGCAAGAAGTCGGTAACGGGTGGGCAGAAGTAAGGAGTCGAACAGCAGGTCCCCGTTCGACTTCCCTCGCTGATGCTCGGGTTCGCTCAGGGCAGGCTTTCGCTGCGCTCAGGATGACAAAGCGCTGAAAGACCTGAGGAGCCATGCTCATTGGCGCGACTTTCCATGCGGTTACGGTGAACCAAAATCGAACTCGACAGCGATATCTTCACAACCTCCAACCCAAAGCACTTCCTTCTTTTGGTATGCTAGCTTATCGTGCGGATGATCTGGTGGTTCTTCATCCTGGGCTTTAGCACTCTTGTGGTTTTCTTGGTGGCTGTCGCCCTGTATATGAGGATTCGCAGCCACATGCGGGCGTCGCATTCGACCCCAGCCGCCGGCACGGATTCCACGGAACACCACAGCTGATCCGATCCGAGCTAGCCGTTGCAATCTGCGTGAGGAGTTAAGACGTCATGACGAGAATCGCCGCTACTGAGACTCTCAACACCGCCCGAACCTCCGAGTGGGTCCGTCAGATCGCCATCGTCATCGGCGCCAGCCTATTCGTGGCGCTCTGTGCGCGGGTCACCATACCGCTGCCGTTCACACCGGTTCCGTTGACCTTGCAGAACTTTGGCGTGCTCCTGGTCGGCATGACCCTCGGCAGCCGTCGCGGCTTCGCCGCGCTAGTGTTGTACCTCGCGGAAGGCGCTACTGGCTTGCCAGTCTTTAATCCCGCCGGACTCGGGGGCATCGCGCAGTTGCTGGGCCCAACCGGCGGTTTCCTGCTGGCCTACCCATTTGTCGCCGGAGTGGCTGGTTTGATCATGGAACACGGACGCCGCACCTTCACCCGCGCCCTTTGCGCCGGCTTGATTGCCGAAGTCATCCTCTTCGTAGGGGGCCTTGGCTGGCTTGCGATCCTTACCCATTCTGTGGCTCAGGCTGTTCGCTTCGGCCTCTACTGGTTTGTCTTCGCAGAAATCATCAAGATCATGTCAGCAGCCGCGCTATCGGCTCGCTTTCGCCGTGCTCCCCAGGTTCAATCATGACCATTCTCAACGCGCCTCCCGAAAATTTGTCCGCCGAAGTGTCCTCCGGTGAAGTGAAAGGTTCCATGAGTAGCAGTGTTTCCGCTCCCGTTCGCGAGATCACCGTCGCCCACAGTCCCGACTCCGACGACGCTTTCATGTTTTACGGCCTCGCCACCAATAAAGTTCGTGTGCCCGGCTTGCGCTTCACCCACACTCTTTGCGACATCGAAACCCTGAACCGCAAGGCCAAAGACGGCGTCTACGACGTCACCGCCATCTCCTTCCACGCCTATCCTTATATTCAGGATAAGTACGCACTTCTCCCGAGCGGCGGTAGTGTGGGCGAAGGCTATGGCCCCATGATCGTCTCCACCCGTTCCTTCACGCAGCACGAGATCAAACGCAAGCGCATCGCCATCCCCGGCACTCTCACCACCGCCTACCTCGCACTGCAGCTCTTCGCGCCCGGCATTGAAACCGACGTCGTTCCCTTCGACCAGATCATTCCCGACGTGCTCGCCGGAAAGCATGAAGCCGGGCTCATCATTCACGAAGGCCAGCTGACCTATTCAAAGTCAGGACTGCAGCGCGTCGTGGATCTGGGTAAGTGGTGGAATCGCGTCACTGGACTGCCGCTGCCCCTGGGCGGAAATGCTATCCGTCGAGATCTCGGCCCTGAACTCATGTCCAGCGTGGGAACTGCGCTGCGCAACAGCATCCAGTACGCCCTCGATCACCGCGACGAGGCTCTGGCCTACGCTATGCAGTTCGCCCGGGACCTCGATCCTCAGCTCGCGGACAAGTTCGTCGGCATGTACGTGAACGAGCGTACGCTGAACTACGGCCCTGACGGCCGGGAAGCCATCCGCCGCCTCCTGGACATGGGCCACAAGGCGGGCATCATTCCGTTCGCGGCGCAAGTGGATTTTGTGGAGTAACGGACCGCCAGATGTCGCGCTTGTATCAGGGCACCGCTTTAGCGGTGCCGCCAAGAGCGACCAGACGAACGGCTTTAGCCGCTGCTGACCTTTTCACAACCGTCGCGTCCCCACCCTTATCCATCTCTAACCTACGTGAGCTAGGTCACAGCGCTTTCGCGATCTCCGATGTGAACATGAAAGGTCGAGGAACAATCTTCTCGCATCACGTCAAATGCTTGAACCTGCGACTAAGGCATTTGTGTGCCCAATTACGGCTCGAACTGCTCGGCTCGACATTCAGTGAGCTCGACAAGAGCAAGCGAAGGTGGAAAACGTGGCAACGAAAAAAGGTGTGATCGGAATCCTGACCGGTGGTGGTGATGTACCCGGCCTGAACCCTGCGATCCGGGCCGTAACCATCCGCGCGCTGCGCGAGGGCTGCCAGGTGATTGGCATTCGCCGAGGGTGGGCGGGACTGGTGGACATGGTCCGCGAAAAGGACTACGACAATAGCGAGAACTTCCAGATCCTCTCGGAGGATCTGGTCAACCGAGCCGGCCGCACCGGCGGTACCTTCCTGCACAGCTCGCGCACCAACCCAGGCAAGGTGAAGAAGTCCAGCGTTCCGGCTCACCTGCAGTCTGCCTACAACGCCGAGAAGAACGATCTGACCGCAGAGGTTCTGAAGAACCTGGATTGGCTCGGCATCGACTACCTCATCCCCATTGGCGGGGACGACACGCTCAGCTACGGCGTGCGCCTCTATCAGGAGGGCGTGAAGGTGGTCGCCATTCCCAAGACCATGGACAATGACGTTCCCGGCACCGACTACTGCATCGGCTTCAGCACCTGTGTGACGCGCACCATTTCCATGACCAACAGCCTGCGCACCAGTGCTGGCTCCCACGAGCGCTTCATGGTCCTTGAGGTCTTCGGCCGCTATGCCGGATTCACCGCCATGCTGCCCACCATGGCCGGAGCCGCAAACCGTTGCGTAATCCCGGAGCACAAATTCGATATCGAGCGGCTCACCGAGTTACTGGTCTCTGACCGCCAGAAAAATCCCAGCCACTATTCCGTTGTCCTGGTTTCGGAGGGAGCGATGTTCCAGGGCGGAGAAATGATCTTCGAGGCTGAAACCACCGATGCCTTTGGACACAAGAAGCTAGGCGGCATCGGGGACCTGGTGTCCGAGAAACTCAAGGAGCTTTCTCCCAAATACAACAACGGCAAAACCATCGACGTCATCAACCAGAAGCTCGGGTACCTGGTCCGCTGCGGCGATCCCGATGCCATCGACTCCATCGTCCCGATGGCGTACGGGAACCTCGCCCTGGACCTGCTCCTCGGTAAGATTCACGGACGACTTGTCGTCCTCAGGAATGGGCGTTACGACAATATGCCCATCGACACCGTTACCGCTTCGAAAAAAGTTGTTAACGTAAAAGAGCAGTACAACATCGAGCGCCTGCGGCCGCACTACAAGAGCTTCGAAATGAAGCCGCTGTTCATCATGACCAGCGAGATGGGTTAACACCCAGCGCGCTGCCAGACAACGAGGTATTTCTTCACGGCGACCTGACAGTGGTGGTGCAGCTTAAAGTCGTGCTTCGTATCAGGGCACCGCTTTAGCGGTGCCGTTAAGACCGAGGAGAGGCCGGCTTTAGCCGCTGACCGTTTCGGGCATGTCTCCGGCCAATACTTCGCATTGAGCGACGCGTCCTCATGCGATCGTTTCGCCAAAGTCCGCACTACCGACCGTGACGCCTTGGTAGTGTCTGAAACATCAAGACACCATCGACGCCTTTCATTGACTTGGCCTCGCATCCCGCCTAGTATGACTCGCTCGTGATCTGCTTGATAGAGACCATCTATCGAGGTCGGATCGTAATCCGCTACAAGGCGCAACACCAACTTTCCAAAATGACTCCACGAAAACTCGACCGCCGCCAGTTTGTGCAAGGGATTGGAACACTCGGAGCATTAACCGCTGTGGGCGAAACGGCTCTCCCCACCTTCGCTGCGCCTCCTTCGGTTCGCTGGCCCAAGCTAGTCGGCAGTCCTGTCCTCGACAGTCTTCATCCTGTCATCGAGCACTCCCGCGATGTGCACACGCACATCGAAAAAATCCAGGAAGTTGCTGGCTGGATGGCGTACGAAGAGCTCCCCATGCCGGAATACGCAATCCCTCTCGGCGCGGGTGACGGCAAGCCTGACGAGATCATCGATTTCATTCTTACCGCCGACGCCGTCGACACGGCGTTCACCGACTTCACCACCCACGAGAAATTTCAGGTCGATTACGCCGGGCGCCACTGGTCCGACTCTGACGCGCTCTTCGCTTGCATGAAGCGGGCCATGGACAATGGCACTCCGATGCTCGACGGCAAATTCCTTGCGCGGGTTACCCGGCCGGAGCTGGAACGCATCTTCGCAGGCAACATCCAGATGCCCATGCTCGACGAGAAGATGGAAGTCTTCCATCAGGTAGGCTCGGTACTCGCCGAAAAATACGATGGCCGCTTTCACAACTTCGTGAAGTCCTGCTCGCCTCGCCTCTATGACAACGGCAACGGCCTCGTCGACCGCATGGTCAAGGAATTTCCCCGCTTCAACGACGTCAGCGACTACGACGGCCACGCCATCAAGATCTACAAGCTCCCGCAACTAGGCCTCTGGTTGACCTACGCCAGTCTGCGCAAAACCGGACAGTTCCGCCTCGACGATGTCGACAAGATGACCGCTTTTGCCGACTACATCGTCCCCGTCGCTCTGCGCCTGCTCGGCATCACCAGCTATTCACCTGAACTCGAGCACGCCATCAACACCCACCAGATGATTCCCCGCGACGGCCGTTGGGAGGTCGAGATTCGCGCTCACTGCGTTTACGCCACGGCGCTACTCTGCGAAGAGATCAACAACATCCGGCCGAAAGATATGCAGATCATCATTCCGCAAATAGACGCGCGCCTCTGGGTGCCTTACCACACCACAACGTGGCCGCATCATTTGACGAAGACGATTATGTATTAAGGATCAGCAGGGACCACTGATGAGGCCGACTCTCCTTGTTTTCACGCTAATCCTGTCCGCCATCTTCTGCGGCGCGTCGGACGTCAGCTCGCAAACGGTCCGCTGTGACGGTTCCAAATATCAATATGCGCTTTTCTCCCCGGCACAAAAGCAGGCGCTTCCAGCGATCTTGCTTCTACATGGGGCCGGCGATCACGCCTCCGATTTCCTCGCGGCCTGGAGGTCCTTTGCCCGTAAGCAGCAAATTGTCCTGATTGCACCTGAGCTCCCGCGTGATCCCGAATTCGAAGCCGCAGCACCCAAGGTATTTCGCTGTGTTGTGGATGATGCCAAGAACCGGACCGCCATCGATCCTCGCCGCCTATATGTCTTCGGAAACTCGATGGGCGGGTATTTGGCCTACGCCGCCGCCATGTTTGATTCGGAGTATTTCGCCGCAGTAGCGGTTCACGCCATGGGAATCGCCAAGGAATACGCCTCGATTGTGGATCGCGCCAAACGCCAGACGCCCATCGCTATCTACATCGGCGACCGCGACCAGTTCGTCCCCATCGCCCGAGTTCGCCAGACACGAGACCTCTTGACCAAGGCAGGGTTCCCAGTCCACTATCTCGAGCTGAAAGGCCACGATCATAACTACTACGCTCTGTCTGACCAGATCAACGCCGACGCATGGACGTTTCTAAGCGACCAGCTGCTGCCATAGCTCTGAATGTAAAAACTGACCCCGGAAATGGCGCTGTGAGAGAGCATGGCTCAGTCATGCCGCCCAAGTTGAGACCAACGGCTAACAGTGAACGGTCAATAACTCTTCATCTCACCCTCAGCGCAAAGGAAAAAACCGGATCAATATCCACCGGAATTCCGGCGGTCACCTTAAGCGCCGACTTCAACTCCTCCGGCATCGTTCCATACTTCTTGAACCAGTTCTCCGCCCGCGCCCGATCGCCCGTCGCCTCAATTTGCAGCAATTCTTTCGCAAGATCGGCAAACGCATCGGGCACCTTCACGAAGTCAATCGCATATCGACCCGAAGTCTCGCGCTTGATCGCGCCCCGCTCCGAAAGATAGTTGAACTCCATGATCTCCGCCTGTCCATGCGCCTCGGCCACCCCGAAGCGGACCGTGCGAAAAATCCCCGCGATGTGCGACGCGTAGTAATCCTCAAGCTTGCCCTTCGGCAACGCCCCGTGATCCACCAGCCACTTCAATGCATACATCCCAACCACGTCGGCCTTGGCCTCTTCCAGGGCGCTGAACATCGGCCCGATGGCCTCGCGAATGCTCACCTTGCCCGCATCCGTCCTTGCAAAGGCAGGCCCCAGCCCGTGGCTGATCTCATGCATGATCGTGCCCAACAAGTATCCTTCCCCCGAAGCCTTCGCAGCTTGTTCCGGACGCATCATCACGCGTGCCACCGGAAGGATCACCTCGTTGACCCGCGCGTCCATGAAGTTCTTGAAGAAGATCTTCTTTGTCCCTTTCTGCTCATGAATCCGGGGATCGTTGGGCAAGTTGTCCGCGACCGCCTGGTAACCATGCGTCATATCTCCGCTGCGAAAAGGCGCATCCATTACCTCCAGCGGAGTCTCCTGCCCCTGTTTCGACGGCCGGTCTTCCGCCGCCAGCGGCAGCGCATCCTGGATCTGCGGCACGTATTTCTGGAACATCTCCAGCTTCTTGCTCTCTGCTTCGTTGCGAACCAGCACCGCCGCCCCATACGATCCCTTCACCCCCATCAGATCGTCCGTGTAGGTTTCATACGGCGCGAAGATGATGTCGAACTTCGGATTCTTCAGCTCCATCCATGCCAGGTCACTCGCAAAGTAGTCGTCACTCAAGAGTGCGTCCGCGCGCAAACGCAGAAACTTTGCGAATGCCGCATCGTCGCTAAGATCCGCCGCTTCGCGCAGCGACTTGGCTGCCGACTCCAGAAATTGCCGGTAAGCAATGTGATACGGCAGCCCTTCCAGTTGACTCCCGTGCCACCGTACCACCGTCGTCGTGCTGTAAATCTCGGCTTTCTTCTCGGGATGCTCCTTCACATACTGCTCAATCTGCTCTCGCGTCAGCCCCTGCGGATAGAAACCGTGCCCTGGTGGCATGGGATCGGTTCCCACAAAAGGTCTGTTCTCCTCCAGCAGATCGAATCTCGACGCATTGATCCACAGATACCGCCGCAGCATCACATCCCGCTCACTCTTGCTCCCCTCAAGCGACTGGTACAGCGTCAGTCCGTCCGGATCGCTCTGCCGCCAGAAAATGTCCTCGAGTGAATGGCAGGCTTCCACCAGCTTGTCTACCATCTTCCGTTCGCGAACACTTAATTTTGCGGACCGGAACGGCATCCGCACCCGCTTGAACTTGGCCACCCGCTCCGCCAGATCAGGCGCGACCTTCAAATCTGCGGATTCCGCGCCCCTGGCGGCCGAGCCGGTCATGAATTCTGCTTTCTTTTTCGCGATCTTGGATGGTTGATTTGTCTGAGCTGAACTGGTTGTAACCATGAGAAGAATGAGTGGAACCCAAATCCCCAAGCCTGAAATTCTCATTTCAAAAATTCTAACAGACCCATTCCTGCGCCGATCACTCGCTTCCCAATCCCGCAACCCGCGCCGGCCACGCTATCATGTTCGGGCATGCTCACTCCCAGTCAAAACAACGGCGCTCAGACGCTGCTCATCGACGCCGATGACACGCTCTGGGAAAATAACATTTACTTCGAACGCGCCATCGCGCGCTTTATCTCTTTCCTCAACCATCACGAATACTCACCCGAGCAGGTAAAAGAAATCCTGACCGACGTCGAGCGCGAGAGCATCGTCCAGCACGGTTACGGTTTGCACAGCTTCGCCCATTCTCTGGTCGAGACCTTCGAGAAGCTCGCTGTCGACCCCATCACTCCCGAACTCCACAAGACTATCAACAGTTTCGCTCACGAGATTGCCGACCATCCCGTCGAACTGATCTCTGGCGTCCCTGAAACGCTGCAGTACCTCTCGCAGCGCCACCACCTCATCATCGTCACCAAGGGCGCCTTCGCCGAGCAGTCCGGCAAGGTCGAACGCTCCGGCCTCAAGGACTATTTTTCCGCAGTCGAGATTGTTGCCGAAAAAGATACATCCACCTATCTCTCGGTCATATCCAAATATGCCTTGCCGATCGGCTCCACGTGGATGGTCGGCAACAGCCCCAAGTCGGATATCAATCCGGCGCTCGCCGTCGGCCTCAATGCGGTCTTCGTGCCTCACGATCAGACCTGGATCCTCGAGCACGATGAAATCGCCGTCGCCGAGCCTCCCGCGCGCCTTCTCGTCGTCGAGAAATTCGCCGACCTCGCCAAGCACTTCTAGTTTGCGGTCTTCCTCAACTTTCGCTTCAATTTCCGGCACCAAACTAACTAACAGACTAACCTCTTCCTCATTTTCTATGCGTGTTACTCTCAATCTGCTCTGGTTTCCTCGCACCACAATTAGTGGCGGTGCAGAGAACCAATCTACGAAGGCTTTTGCGCACAGTGGAGGCGCTCGCCGACCTCGGCCCTGAACTCACGGCCGAGCGCGAGTTCCCCGAAACTGCGCGCCGCATGCTTTCCACGTTGGTGGAAGCTGCCGGAGCTCGCGAAGGCGCGCTCTTCACGTTCAGCGACAAGCCTTCTCTCCTCACCTCGATCGCCTCTCAGGGCTTCACCATGCTGCCTGACCCGGCGGTGATTCCCCTCTTGCCCAAGCACGTACACGCGCTCACGGCGGCACGCAAGCCGATCGTGCTCAATCCCACGACCTACGACGTCTTCCTCAGCTCCAACGGCAACGTTGCCCCGGAGCTCTTCAAATGCGTGGCGCCGTTGAAAGTGGGAAGCAAGCTGGTGGGTGTCGTCGCGCTTGGCCGTCGTGACGGCGATTCTCTCTACGACGATGACGAACTCGACGCGCTCACTCTGCTCGATACCTACGTCGCTCTCGCCGTGCAGAATCATGCGCTCAATCAGACCCTGGCCCAACGCGTATCTGAAAATCTTCGCCTCATGGCGTCCCTGCACGGTTTCTACGACAACGCGCTAGAAGCTTTTGCCGCTGCGATTGACGTGAAACACGTCAACATTCATGGTCATTCCATTCGCGTGGGACGGTATGCCGCCGCGATGGGCGAAGCCATGGGCATGGAAGCCGGAGAGGTCGGCGCTCTGCGCTCCGCCGGCTACTTGCACGACATCGGCAAAGTCGCGGTCGATAAACGTCTGTTTGGAAAACCTGGGGCGCTCGATCCTGAAGAATTTCGCGAAATGGCCGATCACACCACCGTCGGTCACCAGATCGTAAGCGGCGTGCAGTTCCCGTGGCCCCGCATTCCAGAGATCGTGCGCTGGCACCACGAACGCTCTGACGGCTCAGGTTATCCGGACGGGCTCGCCGTCGACGATGTGCCCACTCCGGTCCGCATCGTCGCCCTGGCTGACACGTTTGACGCCATGACCAGCGAGCGCCCCTATCGCGAATCGATGTCGGTAGGCGGAGCCCTTAGCGAACTGGTCCGCCTGGCTCCTCAGAAGTTCGATCCGAATGTGGTGCAGGCGCTATTGATTCAGGTTCGCCGCGATGCGGTCGGTAGCAATCGCACTCGCTTTCTGGATGAACACATGGCCCTCAGCATCGCGCCTGGCGACATCGACCACCTCGCCGCCACGCTCCAGCACAAGCTGAGCCACAACCGCATGTACCTGACCTAGTCGCCGGGGTAACACCGTTGCCATTCGCGCCAGCCTACATCACGGCTGGCTTCTTCAGAGCTTGTCATCCTGAGCAAAAGCGAAAGCCTGCCCTGAGCGAACCCGAGCATCAGCGAGGGAAGTCGAACGGGGACCTGCTTTTTGTGGAACAGTACCCTTTCGGACCGCGTGTTGCCGTCGAAGTCGGCGTTTTTCCAATACTTTAGCCGGTACCTTATCCCTTACTTCCGTAAGTCCACTTGCCAGCAACTTTTCCTCTATCGTGGGTTCATAATCTAGAGGACTCGCCGCCAGTCCCACGGGGAAAGCCATCATGCGTTTCGGGCCGCGTAAAATCACTGCCCTTGCCCTCTTCGTCGCGCTTGGACTCTTCGCCTCGGTGCAATTCGCTTCCGGCCGCAAGAAAGACAAAGCCAATCCCGCCGAAGCTCAAATGGATGACCAGAAGCGCGCGGTGCATGTTCTAAACCGCCTCACCTTCGGCCCTCGCCCAGGCGACGTGCAACGCGTGATGAGTATCGGCGTCGACAAATGGATCGACCTGCAACTCCAGCCTGAAAAACTCGATGACAGCGCGCTCGACGCCCGCCTGGCTCCGTTTCGCACGCTGCGCATGGATACAAAGGAGATCGTGCAGAACTTTCCTCCTCCGGAGGTCATCCGGCAGGTCATGAACGGCAAGCAGTCGCTGCCCTCCGACCCCACCAAGCGCGCCATCTACCAGGCACAGATTGAGCGATTGGAGGAACAGGAACAGCGCAAGCAGGATGCGGCCAGCCCACCGCCCGCCCCTGCTGCAACCGGCGCCGGTGATCCTTCTGCCGATACGGCCGGCGCGAAGAACCCCGCCAACGACGACGAAATGGCCCGTCGCCGCGAAGATCGCATGTACGCCGAGCTGGCAGGAGACAAGCTTCTCGACGCACCTCCCGATCAACGCATGAAAGAGATTCTCAAGATGTCGCCGGGGGAGCAGCGCATGCTGACCTCTTCTCTGAAGGGCCCGAAAGCCGATGAGTTCACGGAAGGCATGAGCCCGAAACAGAAGGAAACGCTCATGTCTCTGAATAATCCTCAACGGGTCGTGGGCGACGAGCTTATGCAAGCCAAGGTGCTGCGGGCCGTCTACAGCGAGCGCCAGCTGGACGAAGTGATGACCGACTTCTGGTTCAATCACTTCAATGTCTTCATCGGCAAAGGGCCCGACCGCTATCTCATCACCAGCTATGAGCGCGACGTCATCCGCCCCCACGTGCTTGGCAAGTTCGAAGATCTGCTCGTCGCCACCGCCAAGAGCCCCGCCATGCTGTTCTATCTCGATAACTGGATGAGCGTGGGCCCAAACTCCGATGTCGCGCGCGGCATTCCGCCGCACCCCGTGCGTCCGCGTCGTTATCCCTACCCTCCGCCTCGACCCCAGGCGGCAAAAGGCCAGCGCCCCAGCGGCCTGAATGAAAACTATGGCCGTGAGCTGATGGAACTGCACACGCTCGGCGTGAACGGCGGCTACACGCAGAAAGATGTCACCGAGGTCGCTCGCGTGTTCACAGGGTGGACGATCGAACGGCCCCGGCAAGGCGGAGGCTTCAAGTTCGAAGAGCGTATGCACGACCACGGTGACAAGACTGTTCTTGGCCACCGCATCAAGGACAACGGGGAAAAGGAAGGGCGTGACGTCCTTCACCTTCTCGCACATCATCCGTCCACCGCCAAGTTCGTCTGCACCAAGCTCGCTATGCGGTTCGTTTCCGATAATCCGCCGCCCGCACTGGTCGAACGCATGTCCCAGACATTCTTGAAAAAGGATGGTGACATTCGCGAAGTGTTGCGCACCATGTTCCGCTCGCCCGAATTCTGGGCTCCCGACGCCTATCGCGCCAAGGTGAAGACGCCGCTCGAATTTGTGGCTTCATCAGTGCGAGCGACTGGAGCCGATGTGACCGATGCAACGCCCCTCGTCCGGCAGCTCAACAACATGGGCATGCCGCTATATGGCATGCAGCCGCCAACGGGCTATTCCATGAAGGCCGATGCCTGGGTGAACTCTTCGGCTTTGCTCGGTCGCATGAACTTTGCTCTGGCTCTCGCCAGCGGGAAGATGAAAGGCGTTGCGGTCGACACCGCGCGTGTTCTTGGAACCGACTCGTCGCCGACCGATTCGCAGCAAGTGCTGGCGGTCTTCGAGAACTCGTTTCTCGGCGGAGACGTTTCCAGGCAAACTCATGACACGATAACCAAGCGGCTGGATGATCCGCAGGTGGCGCAACGAAAGCTCGACGATCCCGCCCGTCCGCCAAACGTGGGCGCGATCGCGGGGCTGATACTTGGCTCGCCCGAGTTTCAGCGTAGGTAGGAACGGCCAGTTGCGAGTACCGAGTACTGAGTTCCGAGAGTCGCGAGTCATTCGTCGTGAGTCGTTTTTTGGCCACGAACTTTGAGCCGGGAACTGAGAAGCGAAAACTGCTTGGTTAGAAACGGATGGCTGAAAGCTGATAGCTGAGAGCTGACAGCTAAGAGCCAAGGGCTAAAAGCCAGGAGCTGTTTTTATGATTACTCGTCGCGCGTTTCTCTGTAACAGTGCCCTTGGCGTTGTCGGCACAGCCGCGCTACCTACCTTCCTTACCCGCGCAGCTCTAGGCGCAGAATCATCTGCCACCAAAAACAAGCGCCTCGTCGTGATTTTCCAGCGTGGCGCGGCAGACGGCCTGAACATCGTGGTTCCGCACGGGGAACGCTCGTACTACGCGATGCGGCCCAGCATCAATATTCCGCGCAACTCCGTCATCGACCTCGATGGTTTTTTCGGCCTGCATCCTTCGATGGCGGCGTTCCAGCCGATCTGGAAACAGGGTCATCTCGCCATCGTTCATGCCGCCGGCTCGCCCGATCCCACACGCTCGCACTTCGACGCGCAGGACTTCATGGAGTCCGGCACCCCCGGTGTGAAGGCCACAGAGGATGGCTGGCTCAATCGCTCGCTGCGGTCGCTACCCGACGATCCGCAGAAATCCGCATTCCGCGCCATCGCCCTCGGCCCATCGTTGCCTCGCATTCTCTCCGGAAAAGAACCCGCAGTGGCTGTTAACAACATCAACGACTTCGGTGTCGGCGGCAAGAATCCCAAGGCCACGCCCATCGCGAACACGTTCGAAGCGATGTACGACCAGTCCGTCGACAGCGTTCTGCACGGCACCGGTCAGGAAACGTTCGAAGCGGTCAAGATGTTGAAGTCTGCCGATCCGGCGCGCTACACGCCCGCGCCCGGCGCCAATTACCCTGGCGGCCGCTTTGGCGAAAGCCTCAAGCAGCTCGCGCAGTTGGTCAAGGCCAATCTCGGCGTGCAGGTCGCTTTTGCCGATATCGGCGGATGGGACCACCACGTCAACGAGGGCAGCACACAGGGCCAGATCGCCAACGTGCTGCGCGAATTTTCCGGATCGCTAGCAGCTTTTTGGACCGACCTCGGCGATCTCGCCGAAGACACCGTCGTCGTTACTATGTCGGAGTTCGGCCGTACCGCCCGAGAGAATGGCAATCGCGGTACCGATCACGGTCACGCCAATGTGATGTTTGTTATGGGAGGCCCCGTCAAGGGCGGCAAAGTTTATGGACGCTGGCCCGGCCTCGAGCAATCACAGCTCTACGAAGGCCGCGATCTCGCCGTCACCACCGACTTCCGCCGAGTTCTCGGCGAAGGCGTCTATCGTCACCTGGGCAACAAGAATCTGGAACAGGTCTTCCCCGGCTTCGAGACCAGGCCAGGTGAGTTTTTGAAATATTTGGGATGAGGGCTGGAGGAGTGAGAAGCTACGCTTTCGTCGAGTGGGAAAGAAGAAGCAGGTTCCTCGACTGCACAGGAAGTTCGTGAAAACGAACTCCCTGTTTCGCTCGGAATGACAATTTCTTTAAGGAACGTCGAACCGGGAACTATCCTACCCCATCACCGCCAGCGACAGGCTATTCTTCCCTGCCGCCTTCGCCGTATACATCAGCTCGTCGGCGGTGCGGATCATGGTTTCCAGCGACTCCGGCGGATCGAGGAAGTTCGCCACCCCAATGCTGAACGTGATGTGCCACCCATAGGCTTCCATCTCCGCACGTAGCAGATCCTGGACCTTGCGCACCACCGTCTCGGCGGCCGTCACATCCGTCTCCGGCAGCAGGAGGGCGAACTCGTCGCCGCCCAGCCGCGCAACCACGTCGTTGACGCGCAGGTTCTCGCGCAGGGTCTGCCCCATCGTGACCAGCACCATGTCTCCGATCGCGTGTCCCTGAGAATCATTGATGCGCTTGAAGTCGTCCACATCCAGATAAGCTACCGTCAGCGGACGCCCGTAACGATGCGCTCTCGCCCGCTCTTTCTCCAGGGCCTCGTAGAACGCGCGCCGATTGGCCAAACCTGTCAGCGTGTCGAGACGTGCCAATTCTTTTTCCTTTTCCAGGGCCTTGCGCAGCTGCTCCTGCAGCTCGTGCATCGCCGCTTCCTGCTCGCTACGCCGTCGTATGTCTTTGACGATCGCCCGGAAAGTCAGCCCGAGAAAAATGAACGTGAACACCACCAGCACCAGGATGATTCGTACCACGCGCACCGCCCCGCTTTCTGAGGTCTCGGTGCGGGCCTTCAGCAACTGCGCCTCCTCTCGCGCCAGTTGGCCCAGCACTTCGCGCATGCGACTGGAATCCACATTCAGCGCTACTGCCAGGGGCACGACTTCGCCGGCATCCCGGGTGCGGGCCTCCAAGGCTTCCCGCCAGCGCTGGTTCTTGTCATGCAACAACTCCTGCAATTCCGCCAGCTGTGCCTGCCGCTGATCATCCGCGCTCAACGCTGTCAGCCGCTCGATGTGCTGCTCGATGCTCTCCAGCACAGGCGTCTTCAACGTGGCCGGATCGCCCGTGTCCACAAACGTATGTTCCGCCCGCTCGCTCTCCCCCACCGCCACTAACGCCGCCTGAGTCTCCTCCAGTTCCTCGTGCGAGTGGTTTACACGCGCCTCGGCGACGATCAGGTTGCGCGTTTCCTTGTACGACACGATCCCGATCCCACCCAGAGTGAGCAACGCAACGCCGAAGCCGAGAGCGGCTTCGAAGGCCCACCGCCAAATGGTTTTTGTTCGATCCATGATTTCAGCGACTTCCGGGCACACGGGTGCCAACCTGCGTGCAGGCAAAAGATACCATCTTTCTTTTTAAATGAATAAGTTACGAAGGTGCGCAAAGTCTGGAATCCCGGTCCAGAACTGAGAACCAAAGGAATTGCTGCGAGGCCTGTTGCGCTCTCAAGTTTGCGACTGCATTTCCGACACTCTCTGCAAGAATTGCCGACTAAACGTCAATCAGTACGTCGGTACCCTCGATCTTCAGCGGATACACCGCCACCTTCGCCCCCGGATTGTGCCCCGCCTGGCCTGTCACCGGATCGTACGCCCACCCGTGCCACGGACAGACCACCTTCCCGCCCTCAATCACGCCCTGTCCCAGCGGCCCGCCCACGTGCAGGCATACGTTATCCATGGCCGAGACGCTGCCGTTCACATTGGCAACGCAGATCACCCTGTCACCGCAGGGGAATTCCTTGGCTTCGTTTTCGGGAGGAAGTTCGGCTGCAGCCGCGATTTTCGTGAACAAGTTCTTGGCCCTCGGCTATTGGCGCTTGGCTCTTAGCTGCTAGCTCTTGCTTTTAGCATTACCTTCTCTTGATTTCGGCGATTGCGCACGCCCCGAGCAAATCTGCGGATGTCAGAGGGTTTAGAGCTAACAGCCAAGAGCTAAAGGCTAAGAGCTGAGAGCTGACGGCTGATAGCTGACAGCTAGCGTGGCTGCAGCGTCTGCGCGATCATCACCTGCCGCTTGAAATTCGCCACCATATTCTCTTCCAGCCGCACTTCGGTGGGCTTCTTGGCCAGCGTCATCTGATCGATCTTGTCCTGCAGCTTGAGCAGCGCATAAAACAAATTCTCCGGACGCGGCGGGCACCCGATCACGTACACATCGGTCGGCACAATCTTGTCGACGCCCTGCAGCACGGCATACGTATTGAACGGCCCGCCCACCGACGAGCACGCGCCCATCGAGATCACCCACTTCGGGTCGGGCATCTGCTCGTAAATGCGCTTCACCACCGGCGCCATCTTCAGCGTGACCGTCCCGGCCACAATCATCAGGTCGCTCTGCCGCGGGCTGGGGCGGAATACCTCCGAGCCGAAACGCGCAATATCGAAGCGCGCCGTCGACGAGGCGATCATCTCGATGGCGCAGCAGGCCAAGCCAAACGTCATGGGCCATACCGCCGACTTGCGCGCCCAGTTGAAGACGTAATCGACCGTGGTGATCAGGAAATTCTTTTCGAATTTGTTCTGCAACCAGCCCATGTGCCCTCAGCGGGTGAAAGAGGTGAAAGCGTTTGCAAATTGATACGGCATTTCAGTCTAGGGCGGGCTGGCAGAGGTGTCAAACCAGCGGAGGGTTAGGAGCTAGAACACTCTCAAGTGACACATTGCTGTTACTTAAGTAGTAAAGCTTGCACAACTTGTGATGCATTTGATCTGGAGCTGAGCTGAACGCTGTGACGATGATGCTGCTGAGCGTTGACGCGACGCTGGGGCGCTGGCTCGCGCTGGGGTCGAGTTGAGTTGCGCTGCGTTGAGCTGAGTTGTCCCGATTGCTTTGATCTGGAGACGTCCGCCGCGCTTCGCGCGCGCGAGAACCGGAGTTTAGGTGGGCGAACAACCGTCGTTCTCTGTCGAACCCCACTTCATTCCACAGTAGACCTGTCCGAACCGGTTCGCGCTCGTTTTGTAGCGACGACGGGGAAAGCGGCCTAAAGTCCTGGTTATTGGCCTAAGCGCAGTCGCCGCAGCAATTCTGCAAACCGTGGATCGCTGCGTAGCGGGTCGAACTGAGGGTCTACCTTGAGCACAACGACCGCATTGGAATGCTCTGCGTAGGCTTCCTGCAGCAGCGCAATCACTTGATCGTTCTTACCCGCACCCACGTACGCTTGCAGGAGGGCTGGTATTCGATCAGAATGCATTTGCGGAGCCAGCTGTTCAAATCTTGCCAGCGCACGTCGAGCTTCTTCTGTCCGGCCCCAACGGCCATAGACATAGGTCCTCATCGCCCAGGTCCACGGCGAGTCTTCAGGAACGTGCGCTCGGTCAATCTCGTCCAGCGCCTCGATGAACTTTCCCTCTTGTACATAGGACGCGAAAATAAATACTCCTCCGTGCGTAAAACCCGGGTCCATCTCGAGCACGGCGCGACATTGTGCGATCGCGCGATCGTAGTTCCGCGAGTAGTACAGGATACCTCCGTGATCGCTGGCTATGATCAGCGACATCGGGTCCAGCTGGCGCGCCCGCTCGCTCTCGGCAAAGGCTTCAGTGAAGCGCCCTTGCCAGGAAAGGTACTCGGCGTACCACTGGTGCGCGGTGGCGTACTCGGGATTGAGCTGAATGGCACGCCGAAATTCTTTCTCTGCGGTGGGCCAGTCATAATCGTAGGCCTCGGCTATGAGTGCCAGCGACGCATGCGCTTCCGCCAGAGTTTCGTCGATTTCAAGAGCCTTCAGTGCAGCAGCACGCGCCTTCGACATGGCTTCTGCTTGAGGAACCTGATACCAGGTACTCGACAAGGCAAACGTGTCAGCCAATCCGGCGTAAGCCCGCGCGTAGTTCGGATCTTTCGCGATCGCCTGCTGAAAATAGGTAATGGCTTGTCGGAACCCGTCTGACGATCTCTTATTCCAGAAATAGCGACCCTTGAGGTACAGGTCGTACGCTTCGTAAGACGTGGCTGCAGGGGTGACGACCGGGCGAGTCGCCGATTTCACACCACGCTGGTCTCCCAGACTGAGCAAAATTTCGTCGGCGATTTCCTGCGCGATCTCACTTTGCACAACCAGCAAACTTCGCAGTTCTCGATCGTACTGCCGAGCCCAGACGTGCGTTTGGTCCTTCACCTGAATCAGCTGCGCGGTAATCCTCACGTTGTTGGAATCTCGCCGAACGCTGCCCTCAATTACGTACTGGACTCCCAACTCGCGCCCGATCTGGTCTAACGGTTTTGGATTACGTTTGTAAAGCATGACCGAAGTACGGCCGATTACTCCCAGATGCTCGGAATCGAGCCGCCCCAGTTCGGTGATCATCTCTTCGGTCAGGCCATCGCTGAAGTACTCCTGCCCCGGGTCTCCAGTGAGGTTCTCGAACGGCAGCACTGCCAGCATCACTCTGGTGCCTGGGGCTTTTGCACGGGCCAGGCTTCGCTGCCAGACAAGAAACGACATCGTCGCAATCAGCCCGAGAAGTGAGACAGCGAAAATCACGGCCCATCGTCGGAATCCAGATCCTTCAGTCGTAGCCGGGGTTTTGTCGTCGAGATGCGGGACATCCTCCGGCGGCGCCGGATTCACTCCAGGTACTAACGTCGGCTGCCCGTTGGCGGATTTTTCCTCCGCAGGAGATCCGACCTCTGTTACTTCAGCGATAAACCGATAGCCCTTAGCTGTTACCGTCTGGATAAACTGTGGTTGATCCGGGTCGTCCTTCAACACCTGACGAATCTTGCGGACTGCGGCATTAATGCTATTGTCGGTGTCGACGAATACTTCCTTTCCCCAAACTTGTTCGATGATTTGATCTCGAGTAACCAGATTCCCCCGCTGTTCTATGAACAGCAGCAATATTTCCATGGGGATTCGGGGCAGCCTGAGAGCACGCCCGGCACGCCGCAACTCATAAGCGCCCAGATCGACTTCATAGCCATCCCCAAAGCGGAATCGTCTTGACGAAGTAACAGGCATCGAGGGCAGCAGCAAAAGGTGCAGGTATTACCGCGCTGGCCCATGATTCTACCCCGGCCAGCCTCTTCTACGACATCCCTTGTGGATGCAATAACTTACAAATTCACGAGAAATTAAGCTCCAATTCAGACCCGCACTATTGGCGTGATCGCTCACCTGAGGCAAGCTACTGCCTCGTTTCCGGACCCTTGTTTTGTGTGGGTTGAACGCAGAGCAGCGGTGAAACCTGTAGACCAAGAGTGCAGCCCCGATGAAGGAGTTCTTATGTCCCAAGAAAGAGAATCTGGAGAGTTGCTAACGGGTTTGTCGAAAACATGGCATCGTAATCGTCGCGGTGCCCGCAAAATCCGAACCTGGATGGCACTGGCACTCCTGTTGGCAGCAGCGTCCACCGCCGTCGACGCCGGTTCCAGTCTGCCTAATCTGTTTCCGTTCCTCGACTTTACTGGCTTCTCCGCCACCAACAGCACGAACGGTTCCCTTGACTTGAGTGGTCCTTTCTTCCAGAGCTTAGGGACGAACGGCAGGACCTGCGGAACCTGCCACGCTCCCAGCGACGGCTTTGGCTTGAGCGCGATTGATGCGCAAATCCGTTATTTCTTCTCTCATGGCAAGGACCCGCTGTTTGACCAAGTGGACGGATCCACCTGCCCCACCGGTCCAGTCAACAACAGTCTGGTGGTGAATAACGGGCTCATTCGCATCGGGCTGACAGTGCCGCCCAATGCAACCGATCCGAACCCTCCCCAATACACGATCACGGCCGTACAGGATCCCTACGGTTGCGCTTTGACCACTAACTCTCAGGGGCAACAGACCGTGTCCGTATACCGTCGGCCCTTGCCCACCACTAACCTGGGCTTTCTGAGCGCGGTCATGTTCGATGGCCGCGAGTCGTTAATTCTACCATTGAATAATGAGCAAACCTTTGCAGCCAATCTCAACGCGGACCTGACACAACAGGCAATCGACGCGACGTTGGGTCACGCTCAGGCCCAGCAGCCTCCGACCCCTGCGCAGCTAAACCAGATCGTGAGCTTCGAGCTTGCGTTGAACTCAGCGCAAATCTTTGATTTCCAAGCAAAGAATCTTTATGGACAGAACGGTTCGCTCGGGGGCCCGCAATACCTGCCAACACAGCAGTACTATCCCGGGATTAACGATTCGTTGGGTGGAGATCCGAACGGCAAGCAATTCGACCCCAATGTATTCACCATCTACAACTCCTGGCAGAATTCCAGAAATCACCAGCAGGCCTCGATCGCAAGGGGAGAGCAAATCTTCAATACGCAGCCGCTGACGATCAGCGATGTGCCGGGACTGGTCACAGGCAACCAGCAAATTGCAGGAACCTGTACCACCTGCCACGACACCCCAAATGTGGGAGATCATTCTTTCCCTCTCCCGCTCGACATCGGCACGAGCCGCTCGCTACTCTACGAAACCGATCCCAACGTGATTGCGGGCCTGAATCAGCTGCAAATGCCAACCCTTCCTGTATTCCAGCTGGTTTGTAACCAGGGTCCATTAGCGGGCCAGACGTTTTACACCACCGATCCGGGGAAGGCATTGATTAGTGGCCAATGCGCCGATATCGGTCGCGGCAAGGGCCTCATCCTGCGAGGTCTCGAAGCGCGCGCCCCGTACTTCCACAACGGTGTGGCAGGGAGTCTCTCGCAAGTGGTGAATTTCTATAACCAGCGTTTCCAGATCGGATTGACATCGCAGCAGATGCAGGACCTGATCAACTTCCTGCAAACATTGTGATGGGAAGGAGTTCACCCGACGAGTCTTTCCCAACGACTCGGCGGGTGGCTCGACCAACTCTCTGCGTCCCCACTCAAGCCAACACCGGGCTTGAGTGGGCCACCGGCCGTTCCTTCATCTCTCTTGTTGTTCCCTAGTCTCTTGTCCGTCCCGAGCTCGCGAGCGGAGCCAATGCGGGGTACCCCCCTCCCCCCTGGGGTCTGCAAAATCTAGAAAACAAAAGACCGGCACAAGCGACCTGCTCCAAATCTTTGAGTTTAAAGATTTTAGAGGCAAAATCTAGAAAATGCAGCTCTTAGCTGTTAGCTTTTGGCTATTGTCGTTCCGCGCCGTTTAGCTCTCGACAAATACAGCGTAATTGCCAGGCGCCCTCAGGGGCTGGAGCCCAGCCTTCCAATGTTCGTCCGAGCGGCACGGCTAAAGCCGAGCCCTCCCGCAGGTAGCCGCGCCCCCCCAGCTATGGTCCAGGAGACGGCTCGTATTCAGTTGTCAAAGAACAGGTGCAATGAAGATAGTGACGAGGGAGGGAGAGTGTCGTCAAGGAAGTCGGTCACGGGGAAATGTGAGAGAGTCGGGAATCGGGTGACTTGGTGATCGGGTGATCTCGCGATTTTGCACGTACTTCCCCGCCCTTCGCTTCGCGATAGGACAAGTCCACTCGCCCGAGAAAGATCCAACACAGATCCCTGAGGTTTTTACTCCCAGGTTAGCGCCCAAAACCGGGGTGCGAACCTGGGGCACCCGGCCGACGAGTTCGTAACAATTTTACTAACGTCTTTTTAATGAATGGTTTGGACGGTATGTTACTCACCCTTTGCACAAAGAAAATCATTATGTATATACGTTTGACAACTTGATATCCTGCATGCATAATATTGTATATACAGTTGAAGATATGCAGTTTGACTGGGATGACGAGAAGAACCTAGCGAACTTAGCGAAGCATGGTGTCAGCTTCGAATTGGCGAGCTACGTATTCGACGACCCTCTCCACCAGAGCGTGCTTGACCCGTGTGAGTATGAGGAACGATGGCAGACCATCGGGGTCGCTAAGAATGTCATGACAATTCTTGTCGTCCACACAATCACTGAAATCGAGGGCGAAGAGGAGCTCATCAGGGTTATCTCTGCGAGGCTTGCTACTGCCCATGAGAGGAGATCATATGAAGAATCGCAACAAGAATTTTGACGCCGAACTCGCCGCCCTTGCACGGAAGCGCGACGAGGACATCGACACCTCCGATATCCCTGAGGTCAAGGACTGGAGTGGTGCTGTGGTCGGGAGGTTCTACCGGCCGGCCAAGGAGGCGGTCAGCATCAGGCTCGACGCGGACATACTGGCTTGGTTTAAGGGCCAGGGCTCCGGATATCAGACAAGAATCAACGATGTGCTGAGAAAGGCGATGGCAAGCGACACCTCCGCCGCTCGGAATCAAGGAGACTTTAATGCCAGCGCTGAAGGTATCGTCCCCGGAACGAGGTGTCGAAGACTTCGGTTCCCCGCGCTGGAGAGGCACGGAGAACTGGGGAGATGTAACGAGATCGCCGGGGCGATTTCCGAAAGAAACTCCTTCTTCGCGGTCGCGAGGTAGAGAAAATGGTGACAATTACCTTCTATTCATATAAGGGCGGGTCGGGACGGTCATTGGCTCTCGCGAATGCGGCTGTCTACCTCGCGAAGCTGGGATTCAGAGTTGTGGCCTTAGATTTCGATCTCGAGGCACCTGGCCTCCACTACAAGTTCTCGCGAAATGAGGACGCTTCGCCTCTTGCCGTAGAGAGAGGTATTGTGGACTACGTTAATGACTTCCGATTGAATGGGGAAGTCAGCCTGCCGCTGAAGAATTTTGCCATCTGCGTTCCCATAGCAGGGATCGAGAAACCGATGGTGCATCTTATACCTGCGGGACGGGCGCCATCCCCCGACTATTGGTCCATGCTTTCTGCCATCAACTGGCACGACTTGTTTTACGAAAAAGGTGCGCAGGGCGTGCAGATTTTTAAGGAATTGCAAACGCGCATTCTTGACGAGTTCCAACCAGACTTTCTCTTGGTTGATTCGCGAACCGGAATTACCGAAATAGGCGGCGTTGCTACCACACTCTTGGCGGACAAGGTCATGTGCCTAGTCTCGCCAACCCTCGAGAACCTGGACGGCGCTCGTACTGTCCTCCAGAGTCTAAAACGCTCCAGGCGGGAGGGTAGTGGCGCAGATCTGGAGATCATGGTTGCTGTTAGCAGGCTTCCACAGATGAGAGGTTCGGAAGATGAGCGCGAGCGAGAGGTCACCAAGCGCATTCTGTTGGTGATGAATCAAGATTCCGGTGACAGCAAAGACGCGCTCCAACTCAAGGAAGTGTTTGTGCTTCACTCTGAGGCTGCTCTGCAGGTTCGAGAGGAACTAAGGGTCGGGGGCGGTACGAACCCGGACGACTCGATTCTATTAAGAGATTACTTAAGGCTCTTTGCTCCGTTCGTACCGAAAGAATCAATCGAGCCCAAGCTAAACGACCTAATCCAGAAGGCATGGGCGAAGCTTCGTCAGGACCCAGATGCGGCGGTGGAGGAAATGGAACAGTATGCGGAATCTTTCGGTCACCCCGAAACCTACCGCGAGCTCCTCCGGTTCTACCAGGTCAGGAATGCGCCACCTGCGTCGATCTTGAGGCGTGCTCAGCGGTTGTGGGAGATAACGCGAGATTCGAGCGAGGAATATTTGTGGGCGGTAGTGCGGAGACACTTCGAGCCCATGGCTCCTTTTCAAAGAAAACCAGCCGAATGGTATCCCGACCTGGATTTCATTCGGGCTCTTTGGCGAGATGCTGGGGCGAAGGACGCCGGTTTTGGCCTTAAGCTTGCAGAGGCGTACAGCGGTGACGATCAACAATCTACCGCGGCAGATGTCCTGCTAGAGATTATCCGAACGTCCGAGCCGTCCGCTAAAGTAGTTTCGCGCTGTATTTACATGCTCGACTTCTCGAAGCGAGGCGACGAGGCACAGGAATTGATCCAACAATTCAAGGCGAAGCTTGGGATGGAAATAGAGGTCGCAACCGCTTGGGCTCGCCACGCTCTCAGGGGTCAGAACAAGGCCGCAGCCGTGGAGCTTACCGGCTCGGCTGTGATTGCCCGGTTGCGTCCGAGTCTGGCGGGGCTGCTTCACCTCCGTGCGGGAAATCCAGAAACGGCTAGAGTTCTCGCCCAAGCCATTCTTGGAGAAATTAGTGAACGAGAAGTTCCGAGAGCGGACCTCGACGACCTGGGAACTCTGTTCCGAGAGCTAGGCCGCTTCGAGGAATTTGAAAAAGTTGTGACGCAGTCGTATCCGATGGAAGTTGTGCGGGAGCTTCGCGAAAGACCATTGCGGTTACGGCGCAGGTAGGTTATGGCGAAGAAAGAACCTCGACAATCTCTTACAAATAATGAAATTCGGACGATAATGCTCCGGTATTTCTATGATCGCAATAGAAACGCCACGAGCACTCGAGGCAAGAAAGGTTCGTCGGTGAAGATAAGCGATGTAAAGCGGGAACTGAAGGCAAGCCACGGATTAACTCAACAAGAAGTCCAAAGCAACCTCACGTATCTCATCAGTCAGGGATGGGTGAAAGAGGACGTTATCGAGAAATCTTACACGGCGCCTGGTGGAACGGTGATTCCGTCGACGACACACTTTTACACCATAACTGCCCCTGGTATTGACAAGATTGAAGGGCCGGGAGAGTTTACTATGCCGAAATTTCACGATATCAAGATCGAGGCGACTGGTCAGAATATCATCACGCTTGGAGACGGAAATCAGATCAATGCCAAGTTCGGCGAACTGGGACAGTCACTCTCTGAGCTTCGTACTGCGATCACGGGTTCCGAAGTGCAAGAGTCCACAAAGCTGGAACTAGTGGCCGATATCGACACCATTCAATCTCAGCTAGCAAAGCCGGAACCCAACCGAACAATCATTAAAGCAGCATGGGAAGTAGTAAAGGGCGCCGCGGCTATCAACGGTTGCACCGTGCTTGTACACAAAATCGCAGGATTGGTGGCGCACTTTCTCTGAGGAGGCATCTGCCGGGGTGCCCCACACAACGCGGTTTTCGTTGTGTGGGCAGATGGGAAGCTTCCCCGATGAGTCGCTCGCTCTTCGGTTCGACCAACTCTCAACTTCCCCACTCAAGCCAAAATCGGGCTTGAATGGGCCACACCCGCCCAGACCGTGAATGCGGCCTCTCAATCAGGCAAGGAGACGAACCATGCGTGTTTTTGTAACCGGTGCTACGGGATTTCTCGGATTTGCGATCGTCAAAGAACTCATCAGCGCAGGCCACCAGGTCACCGGGCTGGCACGTTCGGACGCCTCCGCGAAAAAGCTCAACGACGCAGGCGCACAAGTGCTTCGCGGAGATATTGAAGATCTGGAAGTTCTGCGCCGCGGCGCAGCCGACGCACAAGGTGTAATTCACACTGCGTTTTATCACGAGATCACGCACATGCGGCTCGGTACGCGGCTCCGAGTTCTGTTGGGCGGCAGTCCAACCGGCATCGTTACGCGGTTTCTCACTGCTGCCCTTCGCGCAGACAGGCGGGCATTGGAAACGCTCGGACAGTCACTAAAAGGCGCAGACCGTCCGTTGGTGGCTACGTTTGCAACGATTGCGATGACACCAGGTAAAGTCGCGACGGAGGATAATGCGGTCGACACCCAATCGGCCGGAGCCGCTCGCGGATCTACAGAAGCCACGATGCGGATGCTGGCTTCGCAAGGCGTACGAACCTCGATCATTCGCCTGCCGCCTGTGGTGCACGGCGAAAGTGACCGGAATGGGTTCGTGCCGTCACTGATCAAGACCGCACTCAAGAAAGGTGAATCGGCATATGTGGGAGACGGCCTGAACCGTTGGCCGGCGGTACACAAGCTCGACGCGGCTCACCTCTTCCGGTTGGCACTTGAAAACGGGCCCGCAGGCATGGCGTACCACGGCGTGGCTGAAGAGGGTATTCCGTTCCGGGAGATCGCCAAAGCGATTGGAGAGCGGTTGAAGGTACCCGTCGCAAGCAAGTCTCCCGCCGAGGCTGCGAAACAGTTCAGTTTTCTGAGCCCCTTTATTCCTGTCGACAACCCCACATCCAGCAAACTGACCCAGGAACGGTTGGGATGGCGGCCAACCCAGCCCGGATTATTTGCCGATCTCGACCAGACAGACTACTTCAAAGCCTGATCAGGCTGCCAAGTGGGCTGCTGACGGGTGGCCCACACCACGCGGTGTTCGTTGTGTGGGGTAAGTGGAAGAATTCTTCACTGAGTTCGGATGGTGGCTCGACCAGTTCTCTACATCCCCACTCAAGCCAACACCGGGCTTGAGTGGGCCACCGGCCCATCCGGGTGCACCAGACTTTTCGCTGTGTATTCGTCATAGTGAAACGGCAGCAACTTCAAGTATCTTGTGTCATAGCGTCCCCGAACGTCCAAACGCCGGAGGCAGAGAATGAGGAATCTGGTCGCAATATCCCTGCTACTCTCTTGGGCTGTCTGTTCTGCTCAAACACGCAAACCATACGAGCACAAGTATGCGCAGATCTCCCGCACCTATTTCAACCAGCATAAGCTTCGTATGGAGGGCAGCCTTGCCACGGACAAGAGCAAGGTTCGTGAAGCTGTCTTCACCTGCGATACGTCCGACAGCACTTGTGTCACGCCCGTGCTTAATACGTCATATCTATTGGAGGACAGCTCACACTACAAGTGCAAGAACGCCTACACTTTGAGTCCCGTGGATGAGGAGAATGGCAATAAGATTCCAATTTGTTTGGTGAGCGTGAAATGATTTCCCGTCGTGAAATCGAATACCGGGAGGGAGCGGAGCAGGAAGCGGTGTTTCTACCTGCATCCTGAGGTGCCCGGCGGACCGGAAGAGTCCGCTGTGGGGAATTGTACACACTCAAGAACCCAAGTCAAAAAATGCTCGCGGAAGGCAAGTTCATGACCCCTCGGTGACCGATATCCCACCAATGAATGATCGACCTGCCAAGCCGACGCCCAGTTCGGACGAGGCTAGGTGAACGAAGGCCAGCGTGAGGCTAGAAAAAGCATCAGAAAAGGAACGCTGCGAATCTCCCCCGATCTGGGCCTGAATCTCACACCTTTCCCATCCAAAACATCCCCGAAGTACCTCTCAGTGATGCCGTCTGTGAGAATTCGCAAAAAATGATGAGGGAATCGCTTCAAGAACGTCGCTATTACCAGTGAGGGAAAACCTGCCGCAGCCCGACAATTTCGTGGAGCCAGGCAAGGAACCCAAAACTGCGACCGGGGACTCACCGCACGATGAATCCGAAGGCCCGGCGCATCCTGGAGCAAGCCATGCATCGCATGAAATTCGTCGCCATCGTCATAACTGCTGCCCTGCTGAGCGCATCGGCATTCGCGAGCGGCCCTACGTTCACTACCATCGACAACCCGGCGGATCCCACCTTCAACCAACTGCTAGGCATCAATAATGATGGCGTGGTCTCCGGCTATTTCGGCAACGGCGCGGCTGGCCACCCGAACCAGGGCTACACCATTGCATCGCCGTATACGACATTCATGCCCGACAATCTTCCCGGCTCGGTGCAGACCCAGGCGACCGGCATTGCGAACAACGGGGCCACCGTTGGTTTCTGGTCCCCCACCAACACCGGAACCGACGCGAACTTCGGCTTTATTCGCCTGGCGAACGGCTTCACGTACCTCAGCGTCAACAACCCGCTGGTAGCCAGCAACCCTGAGGTTAACCAGTTGCTAGGCATCAACCTGAACCACATCGCGGTCGGCTTTTACAACGACGCCAATAACCAACCGCACGGCTACACCTATGCTGTGAAGACCGGTGAATTTACGCCGGTAAACGTGAAAGGAGCGGTATCTGGCATCGCCACCGGGATCAACAACCACAACCTGATTTGCGGATTTTTCACCAATGGCCAGGGTGCGACTCAGGGTTTCGTGAAGCACTTGTCGGGCAGGTTGTTGGCCACGGTTTCGGTGCCGAACGCTTCACTCACACAGCTGTTCGGAATCAACGACCATGGAATCGCGGTCGGCTCCTACGTCGATCAGAATCACATGTTGCACGGGTTCGTTTACAACGTAAGCAACGGAAACGTGACCACCGTTGACGACCCCAACGGTGTGTTGGGCACCGTTTTGAACGGCATCAATGACAATGGCGATATCGTCGGCTTCTACACCGATGCCGCCGACAATACGCACGGAGTGCTGGTCAAGGGGGTTGAGTAAGTCGCGCGGAATTTGCCGCTCCAGGAATCCGGCGAAGTCCCAAGCCGGAAGGGACTGTGGAATCCCACCCCTCGAACAACGCGAAGGGTGGGACGCTCCCGCAGCTTGGCGGACCTCAGTTTGTCTTCAACACAATCATGCTGGCGTCGTCCTGAAACCTCCCGCCACAATGCTCAGATGCGGCCTGCATCAGGCGGCCCATTAGTTCGGCCGCGCTGGTCTCGGGATTCGCGCGCACGACTCTCGCCAATTCATCTTCGCCAAACGGTTCGAAGTCCGCGCCGCAGGCTTCGACCAGCCCATCGGTGAACAGAATGAGTCTGTCTCCGGCCTTCAATTCCACATCGCTCTGCTCGTAGACCCAGTCGGGGAATTGGCCGAGCACCGCACCGGCCGGGCTCAGCTCAATCGTCGCACCGCTTTGCCGGACGAGAATCGGTGGATTGTGGCCAGCGCCACAGTAGGTCAGCCGGTCCTCTTTATAGTCGAGCACGGCGTAGAAAAACGAGATGAACTTACCCAGCGGTGTGATGTCGCACATCATCCCATTCAGCCTGCGACATAGTTCCCTGGGTGGCAGATTCTGCGCCATAAGAGGCTTGAGCGCTGCCTGCAGGCTAGACATCAGCAGCGCGGCCGGCAACCCTTTGCCCGAGACATCGGCAATGCAAAGCGACAGATGGCGATCGCCCATGCGCACAACGTTGTAATAGTCGCCGCCGACGAAGTGTACTGGTTGGGTCATTCCTGCGATCTCGTGCCCGGCCACCTGCGGCAATTCCTTGGGCAGTAGGTTCCTTTGAATGTCGCGCGCTTCTTTAAGCTCGTCTTCGCGCTGACGCCGCGCACGCCGCAGGTTATATACACGAGAAACCTGCTGGCGAAGTTTGGTGAGAAGCTGCTGGTTTTCCCAGGGCTTCTGAACGAAATCAGAGGCTCCCCGCCGCATGGCGTCAACCGCCAAGTCCACACATCCCCAGGCCGTCATCACGACCACCGGCAGGCTCTTGTCGCGGGCGCGGATCTGCGAGATCAGATCGAGGCCCTCGCCTCCCGTCGTCGTGTCCTTGGTGTAGTTCAGGTCCATGAGCACAACATCAAACTCGCCGCCATCCAACGCCTGCAGCACGCGCGTCGGATGGTTGACAGCTTCCATGCGATAGCCGTGGTTGGTAAGCAACATCTCCAGAGCGTCCAGGATGTGGGGCTGGTCGTCCGCCACCAACACCCGGCCCGCCAGAGGACGCTCAACGCTACGGTTCGCATTTGCGGCTGGGCGTTCCATGACTAACGATTTGCATCCGGCAGGCCAATATTCGAGATTGCATAAAGTGTTGATTTTACAGGTGGTGGGGCAGGACTCGAGTCACGCACGACCAGCCAGACCTGTACGGCGGCGGAATGTTCTGTCCAGAAGCGAACAGGCCTGCATGGCGTAACAGGCGCATTTCGCGGAATCAACGACTACAAGAATCACGGCGGGCGCGTCACCACGGGAGAGGACGCCGGCTTTGATTCGGGGAAGCTGGTTTGCTAAGGTCGTCGTCATGTCCGAGCGTTCCCCCGAGCAGGAAGATGACCAGATACGCGAATTGCTCGACTCCCTTTATCGCGTGGATTCGGGACGAATCCTGGCAACTCTGATCCGCTTGCTCGATGATTTTGATCTTGCCGAGGAGGCGATGCACGAGGCCTTTGCGGCTGCGCTGAGCCTGTGGCCGAGGAGTGGAGTACCCGGCAACCCGCGACCATGCGGTCGCTCGGACCGACTGGGGGCAGATTGTTACGCCTTACGACCAATTGCTACGAATTCAGCCTTCGCCGGTTGTACAACTCAACCGTGCCGTGGCCATCGCCATGAGCGATGGTCCAGAGGCTGGTCTGGCGCATATCGACGCGGTCTTGGAGCATGGCGAATTGGCAAGTTACTACCTGGCGCATTCAGCCCGTGCAGATATGTACAGCAGGCTCGGCAGGACAGCTGAGGCCCGTGCTTCGTATGAGAAGGCACTAGCCCTAACCCAACAGAACCAGAGCGGCAAGTCCTGCAGGAGCGGATTCGGCAGCTGAAATAAGAAATGTCAGGTGGCACATGGTTAGGGAAAAGCGGCGTGCCGTCTGTCCCCACATTCACCAAATATTATCTTTCCAGTTTGTCATCCCGATGCCTCGCGTTTTCGCCAGCGAGGCGAGGGACCTTGCGTGGAGTGACCCCACGATCGGGTTTATACGCATCACCCCACTCCGCCGCCAAATCGTACCAATGGGGATTGATCGCCTCGATGCGTCAGGAGCGCTGGAAACCGGGGCAGGCGCAAGCGGAAACCGTCGGTGCAATTTCGCGGAGCCCGTTTGCGAATAACTTCCGGTTAGGCGACAACTCGCCGGGACTGTGAGAATGCTTTTTCCGGGCCGAGCGTTAACCGTACGTGAGGTCGGTGCTCTGTCCGACTTCGATGATATAGCCGTCAGGATCGCGGATGTAGCAGCGTATCTCGCCGTACTTGGGGATCGGCGGCGTGATGAACTCGGCTCCTCGACTTTTCCACAATTCATAGCACGCTTGAATATCCGCAACGCGGAAATTCATAAAGCTGTTGATGTGATTCGGGTCGGGGACGCTGAGCGTTACCGTCGGCTTATCCGGGGTCGGCCCGCCTCCAACGTTCAGAATCATCCAGATATTCGCAAGCTGAAGGTACGCAGGCGCATTGCCGTCACCCATGGTCAGAATGCGAGCGCCGAAGACCTTTTCGTAGTAGCGAGCCGATCGCTCGATGTCGGCGACGGTGAGAAAATGCGCGATGCTGATCCCCTCTCGCGGGGGCATCTCATAGCTCTTTTGTTCGATTTGTACGCTGCTCATTGCCGACTCCAATTCCGATAAACAGTGCTCATCCGCTGATTCTGGTTCTTTCTTATCATACCTGCCGCCGATTAAACCTGACGCGGAAAGGCAAAACAATTGGACCAAGGTATCGCTCGATACGTTGGTATCGTTTGCAACCAGTTGTCCGATAAGGTCGATCCGTCAATGCAGGCTCGGGAGGGTGGCCCACTCAAGCCCGGTTTTGGCTTGAGTGGGGATGTTCACACGTCACGGATTTGGGCCAACAAACAAACTAGATTGTCCTCATGCCATGGGGACTCACGCGTTTTCACCCCGCTGGGTGCCCCAGGTTCGCGAGCGCTCGGCGCGAGTTAACCTGGGATGATGTTCAGACATCACCGCGGTCCTCGGCATGTGAGACCGACAATTGCCCTCATGCCTCGTGGCCTCAATCGGTTCCAGGAGTCTCGCCAATCCCACTTTGTGACTTTCAGTTCTTATCGCCGGCAGGCACGGTTTACCTCTCCCGAGATTAATGAGCTGTTCCTCATATGTCTCGAAGACATGCGAAGGCGTTTCGACATGTGTGTGCACGGGTATGTGGTCATGCCGGAGCACGTTCATCTGCTCCTCAATGAGCCTCCGGGCTCAACTCTGGCGAAAGCTCTCCACTACCTGAAACTCGGTTTTTCCAAACGGGCGCAGAACCTGACCCGCGGCACCGGATCGTTCTGGCAGAAACGCTACTATGATCGCAACGTTCGCCATGCAGCAGAGTTCGCGATCAAGTTACGATACCTGCATCGCAACCCGGTAAAGCGTGGATTGGTGAAGCACGCAGCAGACTGGAAATGGAACAGCTTCCGCCATTACGCGTTCCGGGAAGTCGGGCCTGTGGAAGTCGAATCGCAATGGACCGCGCACGATCGGGAGCAGAAAACCTCTAGTCGACCCGATAGAGTATTTCTTCACCCAGGTTAACTCGCGCGGGCGCTCGCGAACCTGGGGCACCAGGCCACTATTAGTGTCTTCATTACGATGCGCGCAAATGTCCCTGCGACTCGGCGGCGTCTTTGAATGGAACGCGCCTGTGCCTGCGGTGCTCCGGACCTCAGGGTTCGACATTCTGTATCGCGCGATGCGATGCTCGGAATTCGTTCTCTGCGCTCGCGACGGGGGTCAAGAAGCGAAGAGACATCACGGAGTGATTTTGTATACAGCTCCGGCAGCATGGCTAGTCGGAAAGGTGCCGTACAGATTGCCCTGTGTATCCCGAACTAAGCCGGTTGCAGGCTCTGCTCCGTGCGCGAAATCGAAGAAGTGCAGCACCGTTTCCTGGCCGGTCGCTGTCATCTTGAATACGACTCCGCAGCCAAAATTGCACCACTTCGCGTTGTGCCCGCCAGCCTGCGTTGTGCCGTAAAGGTTGCCACGCGCGTCCCTTATCAGGCGCTGACTCCCGGGGTAAATGCCATCCCCGTAAGCAAAACTATGCAGAATAGTCTCCACGCTATTCGTATCCAGGTTGAATACCGTACCGAAGTCCGAATCGCCACCGAAAGCCGTTGTCCCATAGAGGTTTCCTTCAGCATCCCGTACCAGGCCATTGGGGGCTTGTCCGTCCGGCTTTCCGGCAAAACTGTATAAGACGGTCAGGTCACCTGCCTTGGTCATCCTGAACACCATTCCATTGCCAGAGGCACCACCGGTGCCAGTCGTGCCATAGAGATAACCGTTCTCGTCCTGGATCAAATCGCCACTTGGAGCTGCCCCATCCGGCGATCCGGCGAAGCTGTGGAGCACAGTCAGTTTGCCCTTACTGACCTTGAAGACCGTCCCCAAATCAAACGAACCGCCCTCGCTAGTGGTGCCGTAGAGGTCACCATTCGCGTCCCGGATCAAACCGGCGTACGGGTATGCACCGTCCGGCGTCCCTGTGAAACGGTGCAGCATAGTCTCTTTACCCGTCTTATTCAGCTGGAATACGGTTCCATAGCCAGAAGAACTGCTATAGAAAGTTGTCCCGTACAAAGTGCCCTGCGAATCGCGGATCACTCGTGCCGTGGGATGCGATCCCATACTCCGGCCAATAAAGCTGTAGAGCACCGTCTCTTTGCCGGCCTTGGTCAGCTTGAATACCACCCCGCAGCCAGGGTAATTGAAGTGGATGGCTTTGCATGGTCCAGTGCCACCTTCGTAGGTGGTGCCGTAGAGGTTGCCGGCCGCATCCTGTGTCAAGCCGTTGGGGAACGCTCCGTCCTTTCCGCCTGTGAACGTGTAGACAATTGTGAAAGTCTGACTCTGTGCCGTGGGGGCCAAGGCGGCAAAGATCGCGGCCACCATCACGGCTCCAACTGCTAGAAGTGTTCTTAATGCTGCCAGTTTCAGACGCGAAATTCTGACACGATTTTGTTGTGTCCTCATGTTTCCCTCTTTGTCAGCGTGGATGTGGGCCTTGGCTGACTCTAGGCTTGGCGAGATCATGCAGTTGTGATGTGGCCCACCCAATGCAGTGACCCACGGGCCGGATAACCGGGCAAAAATGCTGTGGAGACCCTTCTCCTAGGTCCATGGCCCCGGCACGGACGGATTACCTCCGTAACCTGTCCGAAGGTAACGAAACTACTCTCGGTTTCCTGGGTTCGTATAACGTGACCGAAGAAGTTTCAGCTCCCCCAAAGAATCCAACGCCCCGGAGCTTGCTATGAAACGTATTGCCTTGATGTTCACTCTGTCGCTGATAGCCCTCTTGTTGATCGGCTGCGGCGGCGGTAGCGGCAGCAGCAACAGCCTGACTTCCTCGCAGAGCCAGGCGCAAGTATTCGTTACGGGTGAAGACGCGCCGGTCTCGTCGGTAGTCGCGTTCAACATCACCATCGACAAAATCACTCTCAACAACAGCTCTTCTACCGTGACCGCGCTTAGTACGCCGACCGCGGTTGATTTTGGACGTCTCGTAGGCTTGCGTTCCCTGCTGGGATTTAACACGATTGCGCCGGGCACTTATACCAGCGCGACCATCACCTTAGAGGGCAGCAATCCAGCTCCCGTGATCGATTACGTCGATCTCACCACGACCCCGCCTTCGCTCGGTAAGGCGACGGGCACTCTGAGCAGCACCACGGTTACGGTTTCATTCCCCACGGGACAACCTCTGGTTGTGACCAGCAATGGCCTGGCCGGCTTGCATATGGACTTCGATCTGCGCAAGTCGCTGGCGATCGATGGCAGCGGCAACCTCATCATCACCAACGGCCAAATCGCCGTGACTCCAGTGATGGACATCATGGCGGTTTCGGCTTCCGACGATCTGGGACAGATCACCGACTTCCTCGGCAACGTGGTCTCGGTGAACAGCGCGAACAACACGTTCGTGATGCAGGGTCCGTACGGCTTCCAGGAAACGATCGACGTCAACTCCAGCACGCAGTACAACGGCAGCAACAGCCTGAGCACTCTGGTGGCGAACGGCATCGTTTCTGTCGAAGGTACGGTGCAAGCCGACGGCAGCATTCTCGCCAGCGCCGTCGAGCTGATTACAACCGACCAGGCGTTCATCTCGGGCCGCATTCTTGCCATCGCACCGGGTCCGATCGTAACCATGTTCGTGGGTGAAGAACTGGGAACGTCGGCCACGATTCCGGTGGATAGCATTTACACGGTCAACCTGAGTGGCGTGTCGCAGTACGCCATTTGCTTCATCGACAACTGGTTCACGAATGAGCTGTTCAGCGCTACCTCGATGGTGGTGGGGCAGCGGATCTTCGTGGGTGGCACGTATCAGAGCAACACATTTACTCCTGATATGGTCTCCTTGCGGCGCCAGGGCGTGGTGGGATCGCTGGTAGCGAACAGCGTGAACATCACCAACGGCAATCAGGGCAACTTCCAGATGCAGAACGATGCCTTGATGAGCTACTCGGCGGGTGGGCCGTTCACCGTCTACACCGTCGACAAGACCGTATTCGTCAATATCAACGGGCTGAGTGGACTGCAAGCCGCGGGTGCGACCAACCTGGTCTCTCGTGGACTCGTGCTCTACGATCCCATCACCCAGAAGCCGATCGTGTGGGCACATCGCGTTCGAGTATTGCCGTAAGGCAATACCTGGACCTGGCGAGCGGGCGGCCATTTGGCCGCCCGTTCTGTTTGTGGCGCGTATTCGCGACGTGAAGCCGACTGCCTCTCGAAGCCCACGCCGTCGGCTGCCGTTTCTTCGGCCCCTTTATCGGCAAATTCCCTTCTAAAGCGGATGCTTGGTGTACACTGCCATCGCTTTGAGGCTCCGCATAAAAATCATAGCTAGACTACGGAGGATGAAAAACATGAAGCGGAAATTGGGGGGAGTTTCTGCATTGCTGTGCGCACTCGCGATGGCAGCTGTCTGGGCCGCGCCGGCACGCGCACAGATGTCTGAGGTGAAAGAGAAACCGCCGATGTACTCCTACATCGCGAACTGGGCTATTCCCCGCGCGCAGTGGGGAGAGATGGATAAAGCAAACGCAGCTGACCAGAAAAATATGGAAAAGGCCATGGCCAGCGGCGCAATCGTGGCCTATGGCAACGACATCATTTTGACTCATCGTCCCGAGGGAGAGACTCACGATGAGTGGTGGTCGTCCATGTCCATGGCCGGAATGCTCAACGTATTGGACCAAGCCTACAAGACCGGCACGGCGACGACCCCCGTTTATTCCACGGCGACCAAACACTGGGACGAAATCATGGTCAGCCGGTATTACAACTGGCATCCGGGGTCATGGAAGGATGCGTACACCCATGTGGGGGTCTACAAGCTGAAACCCGATGCTCCGGATGATGCCCTGGTAACCCTCAGCAAGAACTTGTTCGTCCCGTTGCTGGAGAAAGTGCTTGCCGCAGGCGATATTCACGAGTACGAAATCGATACCGAAGCGGTTCACACAGAAGCGCCGGGTACGTTTTTGATCGTGTACATCGCGTCGAGCGCGGAGGGACTGGACAAGGTGGACGCAGCGGTCCGGGACACTATGAAAGCAAACCCTCTCGGTGGTCCGGCGTTTGGTTCCATGGTGGACTTTTCAGCTCACCGTGACGAACTGGCGCGCACCAACGCGACGTTCAAATAGTTTTTAATTGTTGTCCTTTGGTCCGCGAGCGAGTGAGTCGTGATGCGCCGCTCGCGGGCCGACTTACGGGCCAATCGTGCTACAACATTCCACCGGTTTTCACCGCGAGTGTATTCAAAGCCATTTCCAGTTTGGTGATGGCCGCCCCAAGCTCCGGGTGCTCCCCGATCCTCGCCTGTAGAGTTTGCAGCAGGCTATGAGCGCCAGCAATGTTGTCGGTGAGCTGTTCCGAGTTTTCTTGTACGCGCGAATCGTTTTCTTGTTCTGGCATGACCGGTGCCTCCGGGCCCATCTCTAATTCTAGTCCCCGATGACCCATCTCAGGTGGAGTTCGTTTGGCTGCCGATCTGATTCGTGCTCTTCTGGAAATGGCTGGAACACCCCAACTCGCCGCTTACGACACCGATCACCTCTCTCATCCCAGCTCTGGTAAGCTATCGGATCTGCTTCAGCTGGCTCGATGATCCTTCCGCCGCACATCAAGCGGGAATCTCTGGTTCGTAGAGTATTCTCCATTTTCAGGCATCATCCCTTGACGCCTGCCCTCATCTGTATACAATGTCGCTGGTTTCGGCACGCCCCCAAAAACCAACTCGAACTTAAGAGGAGGTCGTATGCGCACGTGCAGGCCAATGCTCGCCTTTGTCGTATGTCTCTTTGCCGTCTTCGCCGCAAGTAAGACTCCACCTGGGTCGCAGTCCGACGCCGACTACATCGCCGCTGCCACGTCTGCGGGGCCCGCTGGCATTGTCAAAAGTGCGGCTGTGGTTCGCGTCAATGACGACGGTAGCATGAAGACCGTCCGAGCCGGCAACAACGGCTTTACCTGCCTCGTGATGGGCTCCGACAAGATGTGTAACGACGCCAATAGCATGCAATTCCTACAGGCCATGATGAAGCACGCCCCGCCGCCGGATAAGCTGGGAATCTCCTACATGCTCTCAGGAGACGAAGGCGCAAGCAACACCGACCCCATGGCTACCGGCAAGACTGCGGACAATCATTGGATCGTTACCGGCCCTCACATTATGATCTTTGGTCCTTCGAGCAAGATGCTGGGCCTTACTGAGGCGAAGGATCCTGATCCTAGTAAGCCGTACATGATGTGGGCCGGCACGCCCTATGAGCATGCGATGATTCCGGTCGCCTCGCCGAAGTAGAGCGCGGTAAAGGAAAATTCGCGAACACGACGTGCTGGGCGCGGTGCGATCAGCCGAGGGCCTTGCTCCGTCCCGATCCTCACTCCGGGTCGGAGCCGAAGCGGAGCACGTTGCCGTCAGGATCTTCGATCTGCATCTCCAGCGCCCAGGGGTAGTTGGTCGGAGGCATCCGAATGGTCACACCTTGTGCTTTGTATTCTTCGTGGAGTTTTCTTACGTCTTCCACACCGATCCAGACCCATGCGCCGCCTCGTCCTTGACCGCCGCGGCATAAGTAAATGCCACGGCCATCGCGCCCGATGTGGGTGAAATCGTCGGTGCCCCAGGGGGCATTCTTAAAGCCCAGCACATCCACATAGAAGTGAAGGCTGGCCTGCATGTTCTCGGTGCGCAGGATTGGGTCGATACATTCAAAACGGACTGGCGCCGCTGTAGCCGGATTCGTGACCGCCATGTGCTTCCTCCCGGTCAAATCCTACCGCGAATGTCGTTTCCAGTGAAGGCGGGATAGGCGCGGTATTGGGTGCAGTTCGGATTCTAACCATCCTACCTCTCTATCGGCGTCATCCTGAGCGTAGCCGTTCTTCAGGCGAGCGAAAGCCCGCCCTGAGCGACACGAGCGCAAGCAAGCGGAGTCGAATGAGGATCTGGCGTGTGTCTCACCGACATCAGGAACAGACCGCACCACTACCTGGGCCTTCGAAGTTTGCAAGAGTTGCTGTTCCGTGGAACATCAGCTACAAATGAGCTGTTCGGATGACTCCGGGTTTCGCTCTTTCATGACAGAAGATACGCCTGCACTTTCCGCCGCGCAGCCAGCTACTTCTGCCTCTTCCCCTATGTGGGCCCGCATTCGCACCTCGCCCTTCTGGATGGTCACGATCGCTTTCGCAATCCGTGTGCTTGCCATCGTCCTGCTGCACACCTATAAGTTCCGCACTACTGATCAGAACTTCGGCTTCGGTTGGGAGATGGGCCGCATCGGAGAGTCGATTGCGTCCGGCCGGGGGTTCGCGAATCCCTTTCAGGGCGTCACCGGACCTACGGCCTGGGAGCCGCCGCTCTATCCCTATCTCATCGCGGGCGTCTTCAGAGTCTTCGGAATCTACACTCGCGCATCGTCGTTTGTGCTGCTCACGATCAACAGTTTTTTCTCCGCGTTGACCTGCATTCCCATTTTCCGGATCGCGAAACGAAGCTTCGGCGAGCGAGTCGCTGTCGGCACGGCCTGGACGTGGGCGCTCTTCCCTTACGTGATGTACTGGTGCACGCGCTGGGTGTGGGAGACCAGCCTCTCCGCGCTGCTGCTCGCCGTCATTTTCTGGATCGCGCTGAGCATGGAAGATCGCGATGGGCTGAAGCCCTGGCTCGAATTCGGATTGCTCTGGGGAATCGCCGCTCTCAACAGCCCGGTACTGCTGTCGTTTCTGCCGGCGTCGGGATTCTGGGCCTGGTATCGCCGCACCAGAGTGGGTAAGCGTTCGTTAGCAGGTGTGGTGCTGGCGTCGGCGGTCTTCGTGGCCTGCATCGCGCCGTGGCTGGTGCGCAACCATCGCGCGTTTGGCCAGTGGGTTTTCCTGCGAAGCAACTTCGGCGCCGAACTCCGCATGGGTAACGGTCCCGGAGCCAACGGCACCTGGATGTACTACCTCCATCCCACGCAAAACACTCTTGCCATCCAGCAGTATGAGCAAATGGGAGAGATTGCCTACGTCGCCGAACGCAAGCGCCAGGCCATAGCTTTCATCAAGGAAGACCCGTCACGCTTTCTGGTTCTCTGCCTCAAGAGGTTCATCATCTATTGGGACGGCGTGCCGCGCGCCTCGGAGACCTGGACCTTGACCCAGATTAAGAACTCGCTCTTTCTCGCTTCCTCCATTCTTTGTTTCTGGGGACTGGCCCGCGCTCTTCGACGCCGCAAGCCTGGCGCCTGGCTTTTCTTTTGGCTGATTCTCTTATATCCGGCCGTTTACTATGTCGTCTTCCCGCATGCGCGGTATCGCCACCCCATCGAGCCGGAAATTGGGATTCTGGCGATCTACCTTATTTGCGAGGCGCAACCAAAACGTGACGGAGGCGCGCCGGGCCGCTTGTGAACCACTAATAAATCGTATATCCCGGCGCCGGAGTTCTCAGATTCGGTTTCGACGCCATCAACAAGAGTGCGCCTACTCGCTTGAACGCTTTCAGATCGTCGAGACTATGGAATGAGGTGGTTTTGTAATTCTCTGCGGTAGGTGTGTCGTCGGGAATCTGGCGGTACCCGACGTTTTCGAATGCATGTTTCTTCAGCAACTCCACGTACTCCTCCGCCGAGCGCACGTGCACTGGCACCTTCAACTTAGGCACCCACTGCAGGGAGTATTGATTGTCGGTGTAGAGATTGATCAGGATGAACAGGCGTCCATGCGGCGTCATCACGCGAAATAATTCCGCCAACGCGCGATCCTGATCCGGATAGTAGTAGAACGACTCCACCGACAGCACCTTGTCGAAGAAGTTTTCTTCCCACGGAATCTTGGCCGCCGAACCCCACACGTACAGGATATTGTCGAAATCCTTTGAGCTCGCCCGTGCCTGGCGCACCATTTCGTCGGAGATGTCCAAACCCACAACTTGACCGAATCCGTCCGGCCCCTCGGCCACAAGCCGTGCCAGCAGCCGCGAAGCCCAGCCCGATCCACAGCCCAGGTCCAACACCCGCTCGCCGGGACGGAGATTCATCAGGCGAATCGTCTTCTCGGTGATGTCGAGATGATGCTGCTCCATCGTCGCGCCGTCACCTTTTTCGGCCCAGCGGTTGAATTCCTGCTGCAAACGCTCATCGGGCGTTGCTGGCTTATCGGACATATTCCTTCCTTCTCCTGGCATTCAAGAACTGGTCGGGACGCCAGCCTGCTCTCTATGCTACATTTCTCCACTTCATGGCACCAGACCCGCTGCCCGCGCCGGACCCGGAACCTGAGCCTCTCTACTGCCCCAACTGCGCCAAAGAAGTGACCGACCCGCTGACCTGCGGCGACTGTTCTTCCGTCATCTGCCGCCGCTGCGGCACTCCACTCGAATCCCCGGACGAATTGGGTATCGGATAATTCATGAGCCTTCCCGCAGTGTCGCAGCCCGCCCCAGAAGCCGAGCCTGACTGCAAAGCCTTCGCTGGTTCGCGGTCTCAGCCTTCTCGATTCCGTACTGCTGCTGGTCAGCGGCATCATCGGCTCCTCGATTTTCCTTACTGCCAAAGATATTGCCGGGCCGTTGCCGAATCCGGTTCTTTTTCTTCTGGTGTGGCTGCTGGGCGCGGTGATTTCTCTGTTCGCCTGCGGAGCATTTGCGGAGCTGGGCTCGATGTTCCCTGACTCCGGCGGCCAGTACGTCTATTTGCGCGAGACCTATGGCGACCTGGTAGCTTTTCTTTACGGCTGGATGCTGTTCAGCGTCGCGAATGGCGGTAGTATCGCGGCACTCTCTGTTGCGGCTGCTGCCTACATGGGACAGATCGTTCCCGCCGTCTCGCAGGACCACGTTGTTTTCTCGGTCGCCGGGATCGTACTCACGCGAGCGCACATTCTCGGACTGGTTCTCATCGCCATTCTGACCTATGTGAATGTCTTCGGCCTCCGTTGGGGCGCGCTTCTGCAGAACGTCTCTACCTGGACGAAGTTCACGGCTATGGCGGCATTCGTGTTCTTGGGATTCGCGATCGGCAAGGGGAATTGGTCGAATTTCCATCCCACAACCAGCCTGAGTTTGGGACTAACCCCAGGGGCATGGATTTCCGCTATGGGTGTAGGTTTGATCGCGGTCTTCTGGGCCTATGACGGATGGGTCTACATCACGTGGGTAGCGGGCGAGGTGAAGGATCCGCGCCGCAACGTGCCGCTCGCTATGGTTTTCGGAGTGCTCGCCGTAGGCGCTATCTACATGGCGATGAATGTCACGTATATCTACGCGATGCCGCTCACCGAAGTGGCCAAGCATGAAACCATCGCGCACGCGGCTGCAGCCGCGCTTTTTTCGCCGGGCGCGGCCGTCTGGCTCTCCGCCATGATTGCGATTTCCTGCTTCAGCGCCGCGGCTACCTGCACACTGTCGGGCGCGCGCGTCTATCTGGCGATGGCGCAGGACGGCGTCTTCTTCAAGCGCATGGCCGTCATCCATCCCAAGTGGCGCACGCCCGCGTTCAGCCTGATCGGACAGGGAATCTGGGCCGCGCTGCTCACCGTCAGCGGTCGATACGACCAGCTTTACACCTATGTGATCTTCGGGATGGTGCTTTCCTACACGCTCACCGTGATTGGTCTCTTCATTCTGCGCTGGAAGCGGCCCGGAGATTCCGCGCCCTTATCGGTGTACGGGATATCCCTGGCTGCCCGGTATCTATGTGTTAATTGGCGGCGCGTGGACATTGAATACGATCGTGACCCGTCCCAAGGAAGCGATCGCGGGTATGGGAATTATTCTGATCGGCGTGCCGGGATATCTGTATTGGAAGCGGAGCAGTGCACGGCGCAATCCCTGACCGCAGGACACAAATTGGCTGACAACATACCTCCAGCCCCGTCCGGACATCCAGGATTTTTCTCTCCCGGCCTCTCCATCGCCGAAGCCGAAGATCCCAATCGCCCCAAACGCGTGCTGGGCTTCCGCGACTTGGTCCTGTTTTACGTCGTCACCGGCATCAGCCTGCGCTGGATCGCGACTGCCGCATCTGCTGGCCCCAGTTCCATCATCATCTGGATCGGCGCCTGGCTCGCTTTCTACACGCCGCTGGCCTTGTCGGTCATCGAGCTCTCATCGCGTTTTCCTAACGAGGGCGGGATCTACGTCTGGACCAAGCGGGCTTTCGGCGACTTCTCCGGCTTCATGTCCGCCTGGACTTACTGGACCTGCAACCTTCCCTACTTTCCCGCCGTGCTTTATTTCGCCGCCAGCAATGCGCTGTACATTCGCCACGACGCGTGGACGCGCTACTCCAACAACACGACCTACTACATCGTTTTCTCGCTGGTCGCTCTGGGCGCAGCTACCTGGCTGAACGTCGTCGGGCTGGACGTCGGCACCTGGCTGCACAACCTCGGTGCTCTCGCCATGTGGATTCCCGCTGTCATCATCATGGTTATGGGCGGCATCGCCTTCTATCGCTTCGGCTCGGCCACGTCGTTCACCGTCCAAAGCATGACGCCGCGCATGCACCTCGACGACATCATCTTCTGGTCGGTGCTGACTTTCGCGTTCGCCGGGTCGGAGACCGCTTCCATCATGGGTGACGAGATCAAGAATCCCCGTCGCGCGATTCCTCTCGGACTTTTCATTGGAGGAGTTACAGTCACGCTCTGCTACATCCTTGGAACGGTGGGTGTGTTGCTGGCGCTGCCGCAAGGCGAGGTCGGGAATCTGCAAGGCCTGATGCAGGCGATTTCAAGCACGGCACACAAGATTCACTGGGAGGCAGTGATTCCGTTTGCTGCTTTTCTGATCATGCTCAGCAACGTGGGCGCGGCCGGCGCTTACCTTGCCGCGGTTGCGCGTTTGCCTTACGTCGCGGGCATCGATCGTTTTCTGCCACCGGCTTTTGGCGCACTGCACCCGCGCTGGAAGACGCCTTGGGTTGGAATCGTCACCCAATTTGTTTTCGGCGCAGTCTTCATTTTTCTCGGGCAAGCCGGCACCAGCATTAAAGGCGCGTATGACGTACTGGTCAGCATGGGCGTGATCACCTACTTCATTCCTTTTGTGTACCTGTTCGCAGCCATGTACAAGTTGCAGCGCGAACCTGCGGGGGCGGACGTTATTCGCGTGCCCGGCGGAAAGCCCGTCGCACGGCTGGTCGCTCTAGTGGGACTGTTGACGACGACAGCAACGATCGCAATCTCGGTGCTTCCGCCGCCCGACGAGCCCAATAAGCCGCTCGCCGTCATCAAAATTGTTGGCTTATCTGGATTGCTTCTGCTGATTGGAGCGTGGATTTACCGAGCAGGAAAGAAGAGGGCAGGGCGCGGTGTTGCCGAGGTTCGATAACCACGGAGGCACGGAGACACGGAGGAGATGAGAATTGTCGCTTTTCTCGGTGCCTCGGTGCCTCCGTGGTGAGTGGACGGTTTAAACTGGTGTCGCCGTCTTCCGTTTCGGATTGAAAAAAGGCAGCTTGACCACGGTTGCTGTCGTCTTCATACGCATCGCTTCGATGGTCAGCTCCATTTGCAGCTTGGTACCGACCTTCGAAAACTCCGTCGCCACGCTGCCCAGCGCGATCATCTTCTTCAACAGCGGTGAAAATGTCGTCGTCGTGGCCTTTCCCACCTGCCGGTCGCCCACGTAAACCGGCACCGCGACGCGTGAGGCCTGGCTCGGAGCCGCCGGAGACAATCCAAACTTATCGTGCAACTCTTCGACTTCTACCCAGTCGATCTCCAGCCCGACCAACTGCCGCGGCACGCCGTTTTTGTTGTCTTCTGCGAGCGCCTTCTTTCCGATGAAATTCTCTTTCTCCAGATGCACCATCTTCCCGAAGCCCAGCTCATAAGGCGAATATTTCTGCGACGGGATCAGGGCTTTCTTCGAACTTGTGTAGTCCACTTCGATCAGCAACAGTCCTGCTTCCACGCGTGAGACGTCCAGTGCCAGCATTCCCGCGGCATGCAAATCGAAGGCCTTGCCCTTGGCCATCAGCGCGTCCCAGACCTTCACCGCGTCATTCCACGGCGACCATATTTCGTAGCCAAGATCGCCCGTGTACCCAGTCCGCGAGATGTCCACCGGAACGCCAGCAATCTTCCCGCTGGTCACGCGGAAATATTTCAGGTTGGCAATGTCGGCTTCGGCCACCGCCTTCAGCAACTTTCCCGACGTGGGCCCCTGCAACGCCAGCGCGGCAACTTTCTCGGAAATATCCTCGACCTGAACATCCATGTTCAGGCCGTTCTGCCGGAACCAGCGCAGGCTCGGGTCGGCCGCCGTCCAGCGATATGTGTTCTCGCCCAATCGTGAGAGCGTGCCGTCGTCGATGACTTTGCCCTGCTCGTCGCACCAGCAGCAATAGATGACCTGCCCCACGCTGACTTTGTTGATATCGCGCGTGATCACGCGGTTCACCAGCTTGGTGGCGTCTTTGCCCGTGACCAGGTACTTGTACAGCGGCGTGATGTCGATTAAAGCCGCAGCGTTGCGGATCGCGTTGTACTCGTGCTCGTGATGCACCTCGTACACGCTGACCGTGTAGTAGCCCGACCACTCGCGGTAATTCAGACTGTGGCAGAGGGGAAAGGTTCTCTCGTGAAATGCGGTTCCGATGGGCAAGATGATGACCTCTCAGAAATTCAATCGGGGTTTCTTCGCATCAACTTCGTCGCGGCACCGAGCGGCCCGAAGAAAATGTTCCGAAGCCGGATTATTGCATCCCTTTTCTTCTGCGGCAACTCTGGTGCGTGGATGACTTTCAGTCACCCGCGCGATAACTAGCAGACAAAACCCGCACTTCTCGATAGAATGGCCCGACGTTTCATCGCACTCATGCGCCGATCTCTCATAGCTTGGAGCGTTCTCCAGAGTGGGCTCTGATCCACTTCGCCAACGCGCAGTTGTGTCTGTTTCATCCTCAATCTTCCGAACTGGTGCTGATAGCTGACGGCTGAGAGCTGACAGCCAATACTCAGGAGCTAAGAGCCAATGGCTAGTTCCAAATATGACGTCATCGTGATTGGTGGCGGCCACAACGGCCTCGTCAATGCCGCCTATCTCGCGAAGGCTGGCAAGAAAGTTCTCGTCCTCGAGCGCCGTCATGTGCTCGGCGGTGCGGCTGTCACCGAAGAGGTCTTCCCTGGATTCAAGTTCTCGGTCTGTTCGTACGTGGTCTCGTTGCTGCGGCCCGAGATCATTCGCGACCTCGAGCTTCCCCGCCACGGCCTTGAGATTCTGCCGCTCGACGGCACCTTCACGCCGATGCCCAACGGCGACTATCTCTGGCGCGTGAACGACCATGGCAGAACGCACCGTGAAATCGCACGCCATTCCAAGCTCGACGCCGAAGCCTACGATGAGTTCGGCAAAGCCATGCAGGCCATGTGCCGTTTCGTAAAGCCAATTCTCAGCATGGTCCCGCCCGATCCGGCGACGCTCAACCCGCGCGAACTGATGAAGCTTCTCTTCATCGGCCGCCGCTTCCAGGGCCTGACCAGCGAAGACAAGTACAACCAGGTCCAGCTCATGACCATGAGCGCCATTGACTTCCTCGACCAGTGGTTCGAGACCGACGTGCTCAAGGCCACCATGTCGGCCTCTGGCATTATCGGAACTTTTCTTGGCGTGCGTTCGCCGGGAACGGCTTACGTCTTGCTTCATCACTATATGGGGGAAATCGACGGCGCGTTTCGTGCTTGGGGATTTGCGCGCGGCGGCACTGGTGCAATCTCCAATGCCATTGCCGACGCCGCACGCGAAGCCGGCGTCGAGATTCGCACGCTAGCGCCAACCGCAAAGATCATCGTCAAGGGAGGCAAGGCCAAGGGCGTCGTCCTCACCAACGGTGACGAGATCTATGCCGACATCGTGTCTTCCAGCGTCGATCCCAAGCACACCTTTATCGATTTCATCGAGCCGGGAAATATTCCCGACGAATTCCTGGAAGGCGTGAAGCGCTACAAGTATCGCGGGTCATCAGGCAAGGTAAACATGGCGCTGGATGCGCTTCCCGATTTCAAGTGCATGCCCGGACCAGGCGCTCACTTGCGAGGCGCAATGTCGATTTCGCCTTCGGTCGAATACATGGAGCGCGCTTACGATGACGCCAAGTACGGCAACTTCTCGCGCCACCCGTACATCGACATGGTCATTCCCAGCCTCACCGATCCTTCCGTCGCGCCTCCGGGCAAGCACGTGCTCTCCTGTTTCGTGCAGTACGCCCCGTACAAGCTGCGCCCTGGGCTCAACTGGGACGATCAGAAGGAAGCGTTCGGCGACGCGGTCGTCAACACCATTGCGGAGTACGCACCCAACATCAAAAACATCATTCTTCACCGGCAGGTGGTGACGCCGCTCGATCTCGAACGCGAGTTCGGGCTGACAGAAGGCAACATCTTCCAGGGCGAACTCTCACTTGAACAGCTCTTCTTCCTGCGCCCTGTGCCGGGTTACGCGCAGTTCCGTACGCCGATCAAGAACCTCTACATGTGCGGATCAGCCACGCATCCCGGCGGCGGAATCATGGGAGCGCCGGGACGCCTTGCGGCAGTTGAAATCCTGAAAGACTTCAAGGGGGCGGCGTAGCCATGGCCGATCAGCGCGACATCGTCATCATCGGCGGCGGCCACAACGGGTTAGTCACTGCCTTCTACCTTGCTAAAGCTGGCTTCAAACCGCTGGTGCTCGAACGCCGTCCCCAGCCCGGCGGGGCCGCGATCACCGGCGAATTTCATCCCGGCTTCCGCTGCTCTACGCTCGCGCACACGGCGGGGCCGATTCGTCCCGAGATCGTTCGCGACATGCAACTCGAGAAGCACGGCCTGCAGTTCATCACGCCGGACGTAAGCATCGTGTCGCTCCCGCCGGAAGGCCGCGCGCTCACACTCTACAACGACACCGACAAATCCGCGGCGGAAATAGCCAAGTTCTCGCAGAAAGACGCCGCGAAATATGCCGAGTTTCAGCAATCGCTGGCCAAGATGGGAAGGGTTATCGGCGAAGCGCTCACGCTCGCGCCACCCAACATCGACGACCCGAGCAAAGGCGACCTCTGGGGAATGCTGCAGACGGGACGCGCCCTTCGCAAGCTCGGCAAGAAGGATCTTTATCGGTTGCTGCGCTGGGGACCGATGGCTGTGGCCGATCTCGCCGCCGAGTATTTCGAAACTGAGTTGTTGCGCGGCACTATCGCAGCTCGCGGCATCTTCGGAACTTTCCTCGGCCCGTGGTCGGCAGGCAGCAGCCTTGTGTTACTCATTCGTGCCGCGGGAGATCCGCATCCTACCGGTTCCGCGCATTTTGCCGCCGGCGGCATCGGCTCCATCACTGCTGCGATGGCCTCTGCCGCAAAGGCTGCGGGAGCGGAAATCCGCATGGGCGCGGATGTAATCGAAATTCGTGTGAAGGATGGCGTCGCTACCGGCGTCGTTCTTTCAACCGGTGAGGAAATTACTGCCAAAGCCGTCGTCTCGAACGCCGACCCCAAGCGCACGCTCCTCAAACTCGTCGACCCCACGCACCTCTCGCCCGATTTCGTGCAGAAGCTGCAGCACTACCGCACGCCGGGCACGGTCGCAAAAGTGAATCTCGCGCTCTCGGGGCTGCCCAAGTTCACCGCGCTCAGCGGCGCAAGCGACAACAACGCTCTCAGTGGCCGCATTCAAATCGGCTACGAGATCGACTATCTGGAGCGCGCCTTCGACGATTCGAAGTACGGCAACTTTTCACGCGCGCCCTATCTCGAAGCCACGATTCCGTCGGTCTCCGATCCATCGCTCGCTCCCGCCGGCAAGCACGTAATGTCCATCTACATGCAATATGCGCCCTACAAGCTGAAGGGTAGTGATTGGGAGAGTCAGCGTGCCGCGTTAGGCGAAACGGTCGTGAAGACTCTGGCGCAATACGCTCCCAATCTGCCTGAACTTATTCTGCGCCACGAGATCATCACACCGCAGGACCTCGAAGATGTTTACGGCCTCACCGGCGGACACATCTTCCACGGTGAGTTGTCGCTCGATCAGTTCTTCACCATGCGCCCGCTGCTGGACTGGGCACGCTACCAGACGCCGGTTCAGAATCTGTATCTTTGTGGGAGTGGAACCCATCCCGGTGCGGGATTGACAGGCGGTTCGGGGGCGAATGCGGCGAAGGAGATCCTGAAGGGGCTCAAGCGATAGGGCCTGGGAGAGGAATTATCGGAAGTTTTTCACCACGGAGACACAGAGGCACGGAAAATCAAGAAACTCTTCGGCTACTCTGTGGCTCCGTGACTCTGTGGTTAAAAGTCTCGATCTCTTCCTGGTGAGAACGCATGAAAAACTCCGCCGTCCTGCTCATCTCCTGCCCCGACCGCAAAGGCATCGTCGCCACCATCGCGGACTTCGTCTTTCTGCACAACGGCAACATCCTGCATGCGGACGAGCACGCCGACGAGGGCTCGAATCTCTTCTTGATGCGCGTCGAGTTCGATCCCACCGATTTCGACTTCGATCTCGCCGACTTTCCGCAGCGCTTCTCGCCCATTGCTAAGAAATTTGAAATGAGCTGGCGACTGGCGCTTACGGCGCGCCGGAAGAAGATGGTCATCCTGGTTTCAAAGTTCGATCACTGTCTGGTCGACCTGCTCTACCGTCACCATAGTGGGGAACTGAATTGCGAAATTCCGCTCGTCATCTCCAATCATCCGGACAACAAGCCTATCGCGGACTTCTACCGTATCCCGTACGAGACCGTCGCCGTGACCAAAGACAATAAGCGCGAAGCCGAAGCCAGGATCCTCGCACTTCTCAGGCAACACGATCCCGACTTCATCGTGCTCGCGCGTTACATGCAGATTCTCTCCAACGAATTCGTCAACCAGTACCCGCACCGCATCATCAACATTCACCACTCGTTCTTGCCGGCATTCATCGGGGCCAAGCCGTATCACCAGGCCTTCGAGCGTGGCGTGAAGCTGATCGGCGCTACCAGCCACTACGTCACCGAGGTTCTGGACGACGGCCCCATCATCGAGCAGGACGTGGTGCGCATTTCCCATCGCGATTCCCTCGACGATCTGTTGCAGAAGGGCCGCGACCTCGAAAAAGTCGTGCTCTCCCGCGGCGTGCGCTGGCATATCGAGAACCGCATCCTGCTCTATGGAAATAAGACGGTGGTTTTCGATTAGGCCGACGCTTCCCTCCCCACCCCCTATAGGTTGTTGCCAGGAAGTAACTTGCACGAAGGTACGCTTTCGTCTTAACTACACGTTAACCTTTGAAATATGCCTGATTTTCAGGCCGGCGGGAGCCGCTCTTGGTCGAAGATCCGAAGTGGGAACTTGCCATTCTGGCCACTGTGCAAGGCTTCTACGAGAAGCTCCTGCAAGAGTCCCTTGGCGGGGAAGTGCCTGTCCCTCAGGGACTTGAAGCCATTTCTCTGCAGCAGGACGAAGGCGACGTCCACCAAACCCTCGACAAGATGCGCCGCTGGCTTCGGCTTCTCGATATGGCCATTACCCCGGCCATGTTGCGCCGCGCCTTCACCCCCGACACCGACGCCGAAATAGCAGAGGCCATGCTTCGCTACTTCGTGCGCAAGAAAGATCAGACCGACGTAACCCGGGACAAGACCGACATGGTCGCTACGTTCCTCTACCGCCATCCCCGTGTGCCCGGCCAGTGGGAGCAGCGCGGTTACGGCCTGGACGGCGCTTTGCCGCTAGCGCCCTTTGAGATTGCCTTGATAGAAATTCTTGCCGATACGGACGTCCCCTCGCTGCCTGAGGAACACGTTCAGCTTCTGCGGCGTTTCGACCCGTTGCAGGACGAGGCCGAAAAGTTCCACGACTTCAATGCTCTGATGGAAGCGGGCATCATTACCCGGGTCCGCGAGCTGAAGCAGTTGCTCGATGCTTCCTTCTTCCACCCCGGCGTCCTCGCCACCATCGCTCCGTACAACGCAAGCTTTGGCAAGAAATTCGATGAACTGTTTCAGGCCGCGGCGGGAGAAATCAAGAATTTTGCAGAGGCTTTGGAGGAGCAGGGTGGCAGCATCCTGGGCAATGTGGATGGGATCGACGTAACGGTAGAGCACGTCGCCGCACTCGACCGCGAAGCCCTGCTGAAATCGGATTACGCGACGGCCCTCGAGAAGTTCCTGCGCGTTTCCAAGCTCAAGAAAGCTTTAGACCGGCGTCCGCCCATCAGGCGCGTCGCCAAGCCGGCACAGCCGGTTGCGGTCATGCCGACCCGCGCGGGAGGCGGAGCGGCCGCTGCGGCCAAGCCTGCGCTCGCGAAACCAGCACGAGTTCCCAGAGTTGTGGCATCGGCCGCCACGCAACAGCAACTGACGATGGAAGAAACCAAGCTTCGGCGCGTGGAAGAATCCGTGCGAGTTTTCGTTCGCGTTGCGGACCCGAAGTTTCGTCAGGTTGTCCCCATGCGCTTCTTCAACCTGATGTTGACGCCGGCGGAAGCGGACGCCTACTGTGCCGACTATATCGACGAGAAGAGTCCCCGCGCCGACGTGGCCCGTGCGCTTCTGAGGATCGTTGCCACGGTTGCCCGCATGAGCACGGAAATCGAAGAACTCAAGCGCTCGCACAACTCACCGTCACTGTGGAAGCTGCACGCGGACTCATTGGTGGTGCTGCTCGAAGTCGCGCGTAGAACGACAGAAAGCGGCTCTCAAACTCTCGCCAAAACTGACGACCCGGCGCTGTCCGACTCTCTCGAGGCTTCTTTGCAGAAACTACGCGAGCGCGCGGACCTTGTTGTGCGGGTGCTGGCTCACGCACAATCGGAAGACGACGTTCTGTAATCCCAAACGCTAATCAGATCCGGTTTCTCGCGGAAGGATGCTGGTCGTGTCTGAGTTCCTCTCTAGATGGGGCAAAAAAAGACGGGCATGAATCCCGTCTTTCGGAACCGTTGGCTCTAGCTAAAAGCCAACAGCTAATAGCTAGTTGATATCGAACTGCTCCTGGTGCAGCGCCGGATCTGACTTGATGATGATCGTCTTCTTCGTCAGCTCCTCCATCTCATTCAACCATTTACCGTTGTTGTTCTTGAGCACCTTGGCTACGTCGGGATTCACGCGCAACATCACGTCCGCGTGGTCGAGATGTTTCGCGATCTTCCGCATTTCGACGTAGATCTCGTTGCATACGGTCGCAACCGACTTCACAAAGCCGGTGCTCGTGCAATACGGGCACGGCGATCCAATGGTTCGCTCCAAGGATTGCTTCACCCGCTTCCGCGTGATCGCGACCAGCCCGAAATCATTGAACTGGAGCACCTTCGAGGGCGCCCGATCGCTGCGCAGGGCCTCTTCCAGGGCCTGCATCACCTTCTGCCGGTTGCGACGCTCATCCATGTCGATGAAGTCGATGATGATGATGCCGCCCAGGTCGCGCAGCCGTATCTGGCGCACGATCTCCTTGATGGCGTCCACGTTGGTCTTCACGATCGTGTCTTCCAGGCGGGCCGTCTTGCCCACGTACTTGCCTGTGTTGACGTCGATCGCTACCAGCGCTTCCGTCTGGTTGATCACGATGTAGCCACCGCTCTTGAGCCAGACTTTGGACTTCAAAGCCTTGTTGATTTCCTCCGAGAGGCCGAACTGGTCAAACAACGGCGTCTCTTTTGTGTACAGCTTTACGCGCCGCACCAAGGCAGGCTGGAAGCGATTGGCAAACCGCAGAATGCGCTCGTACTCCTCGTCGCTATCGACCCAGATCGCCGAGAAATCTGATGTCACCTGGTCGCGCAGCACTCGCTCGACGACATTTAGGTCGTGATAGATCAACGCCGGCGATTTGCCATTGTCGGCGCGATTCTTGATCTCTGACCACAAGCCCTTCAGGAATCGAATATCGGCCCTGAGTTCCTCTTCCGCCGCGCCCTGCGCCGCCGTCCGCACAATGAAGCCACCGTGCCCGTTCTCGCGCTCGCTCATCACGATCCGCTTGAGCCGCTGGCGCTCTTCTTCCGAGGATATCTTGCGCGAAACTCCGGTGTGATTCACCGTCGGCATGTAAACCAGGAAACGTCCCGGCAGCGCGATGTGACTTGTGATGCGGGCGCCTTTTTTCCCGATCGGTTCCTTGGCAATCTGCACCAGGATTTCCTGTCCCTCTTTCAGCAGGTCGGTGATCTGGGGCAGAGGTTGCGAGTTCTGGCGCGAGGATGGCTTGAACCGACGTCCTCCGCGCCGCCCCCGCCTGCGATCGAAGCTTGGGCGCTGCGCTCTCTGCGTGTATGCTGCGGTGCCCGCAGGAGCCCGAACTTCAGCGCGTCCTTCGACGCCCTCGCTCACCTCGCCGCTCACCAGAGCCTCGGCTTCCGCCTGAGCCTGCTCGATTTCAGCTTCGGCCTCGTCGGCTTCATCGGCTTCTTCTTCCGCCTCGTTGCCGATCTCGGCTTCACCTGCCGCTTCTACGGGTGTAGCGTGCTCGAGTTGCTCTCCGTGCGCAACTGCGTCATGCGTTGCCGCCTGATGCTGATGCTGATCTCCCGCCGCGTGGGTTTCTTCTTCCAACTCCTCGAAAGCCGAATCCTCTTCGAGTTCTTCAACGTAGGAGGCCAGATCCGCCTCTTCCTCTTCGATCTCCTCCTCTTCCAGCGTGCCAGCGCCACCGAAGGCCGACGCCGGTGATTTCGCAGAACTCGCTTCGGCTTGTGGTGCTGGCGGCGCGGCTGTCTGCTCGGTCGGCTCAGGCTCAGCGGCGCTCCCGCCAAAAACCGCAGCCACATTCATGCGCTCTACGCGGGCATGCTCCTGCTCCCAGGCAGCGTGCTCGGCTTCCTCATGCTCGTCATGAGCGTCGCGGAAATCTCCATGTTGTTCTTGAAGAGGCTCGGCTTCTCGTTTGGCGAAAAACGGTTCGTCTTCCGGGAACGTCTGCGCGACTGGCGCGGCCAGCGATTCTTCCGAACCCAGAGCCCGCGACTCCCCATCCGCCTGCGCTTCAGCCACAGGTGGCTTGGGTGTTTGTCTTTGGTACTTGGAGATCGATTCGCCCGGCAAAATGATCGGCTGGTAACCGGGAGGCGGACCGAACTCCGAACTTCGACTGGGTGCGCTCGTCTCCTGCACCGGACGAGCGAACCTCGGCTCCGGCGCGCTCTCTCCTCGACGTCCGCGGCGACGACGGCGTCCCCGCCAGCCGCCGCGATCTCCCCGATCGCGCGACTGACCTTCATTGCTGGACCTGAAGTTGCCCTGGGTATTAAAGGTGTTACCGGAACCTCCGGGCGCTGCTGCGGCATGGGCCGCCAATTCCTGATTGCCCGTTTCAGGCTCCATCTCCTCTTCCACGGCCGCGGGCTCGGCGACTGCCGCTTGCGCATCGCCCGCATATTGAGGTCCCGATTCCTGCACGGCACGAGGGGTAGGCACCACCTCATCCATGTCTTCCTCGTGCTCGCTCAGTTCCATGAAGTCAGAAACGTAGAGGAATGCGTCGCGTTCCAGGCCGATGTCGACGAATGCCGACTGCATGCCGGGGAGCACTCGTGTGACTCTTCCTTTGTAGATGGATCCTGCCAGGGTGTATTCGTTTTCGCGTTCCAGGTAAACTTCGGCTAGTTGATCGTCCTCCACCATCCCCACTTTGGTTTCGTGAGGAGTAGAAGACACAAACAATTCTTTTGTCATGCTATCGGACTCCGGTTCTGCCGCCCCACAGCGACAGAGTTCACCGGGTCAGAGGTGGAGGAGAGCGGGAGGATCGAGGTGTGCGATCAGGGCCGGTCCAGACGCAGAACGGCATGGTCCCTGGAGCCTGCTCCGGGACCGAGTCCATTGCGGAAGCTTTGGAATCTTTTGCACTTATCGCATGTCGCGCTTGCCCAGGTTTGTGACCGCTCTCTCAAAGAGTGAGGGGGCCGTTACCCGCCCGGCAGCGCTTAGCTTCAATCCTGCCCGGCCTGAACTCCTTCTGGCCGGTGAGTGCCCTTCTTAACGCGAGGGCGATCGTAATCTTGGTTTCAGGGCCACGCTTTATGGCAAGCGGGGCGTTCCACCTTGCCGTCCCCGTCCCGGATCAGTTCACAAACCGGCGCATGCGGATGTTCATCACCAATCCCAGCGCCAAAAACATAAACAGGACGGAAGACCCGCCATAACTCATGAGTGGCAAGGGTATTCCAGTGACCGGCATAAAGCCGACCACCATGCCGACGTTGACCAGGATATGAAAGCTAAGCACAGCTACCACACCCATCACCACAAACGCGCCGGCGCGGTCGGGCGCCGTTTGCGCGTTCTGTGTCAAACGCATCAGCACTATAAAGTATAGCAGCAGAACGCCTAAAGCACCTACAAAACCGTGCTCTTCGGCGAAAGCCGCAAAGATGAAATCGGTTTGGGGCACAGGTAAAAACGCCAGGTGGGTTTGCGACCCCTCAGTGCTTCCCCAAAGCCCTCCCGATCCGACCGCAATTAACGACTGGTTAACCTGATAGCCGGAGCCTTGCCGGTCCGCCTCAGGATTCATGAAACTGCTCAGACGCTCCCGCTGGTAGGGGTGAAGAACTTTCAACCAGGCCACCGGAAGCATCATGCCTGCTAATAACACAACGATTAATGCCTGCTTCGCACGCACCCCTCCCAGGAACAAGCCCATCAGCGCAATGGGCATGTAGGTAAGGGCCGTGCCCATGTCCGGCTGGGCTAGCACCATGAGCATGGGCACGCCGACGATCGCTCCCGCCTTTATGAAGTCCGACCAGGAGAGTTCTTTCTGATGATGCAGGTTCGCAAAATACTTGGCCACAGCCAGTATCAGGATCAGCTTCACCCATTCCGAAGGCTGGAAGTGCTGCCCACCCGGCATCTTGATCCAGCGCCTGGCGCCCAGGTACTTCTGCCCGAAGATGATTACCGACATCAGTGAAGTGATCGAGGCGATATATAACCAGTGAATCTTATCCAGCAGAGCCTGGTAGTTCAGCAGGCTGAGCAGGAACATCGCGCCGACACCGCCCGCGATCCAATAGACCTGACGGATGTGAGCGCCGGCAAACTTAGTGTGTTCGGTGGCACTGTGGATCTCCATCACCCCCAGACCACAGATCATGAGGACGAAGATCAGCAGCAGCCAGTCGAAGTCTCGAAATGAAACGTATCTGGACATCAGCTTTTGGCTCTTAGCTAGTTCTCAGTTCTCTCTGTACTCGGTACTGCTAGTTCATTCCCGGCGCTGCCGTCGCCAGGGGAATCATTTTCTTCGGCACGTCAATCACGAACCGTCCAGCCTGGAAATCGTCCTTCCGCGGATCGTCAGTCGAGCCGTCCCCATCCCCTGCGTCCCACACCGCACCTATCTCCACTTGATTCCCACGCTCCGTCGGCAGAGGCGCGCTTGACGCATACAGCGGATCGTTCTCCGCGGCCAGTGAAGCAATGTGGGTCTGTACCTTGCGCTTTTTCTCGACGTACGCCTTCACGACTTGCGCGGCCAGGCGCGCTGCGAACTGCCCGTGCTCGCCGCCTTCAAACAGCACCCCAACCACGATTTCAGGGTTGCGTCGCGGAGTGACCCCCACGAACCAGGCATTGTCCTTGTAGTCAGTCTTGCCATGTGCGAGCTTTGCCTTCAGGGTGTTGCTGATCGTTTGTGCGCTGCCCGTTTTCCCTGCGAAGTCAATGCCCTGCAGATGTGCGCTGCCAGCCGTACCCAGAGGCGTTGGCACATTAGCCATTGCGTCGGTAATGATCTCCCAGTTCTTCGGATCTATCGGAAACTTCACTTCATCCGGATATTCCGACGACGCAGGAATGACGTTGCCTGGCAAGTCGGAAGGGAAAGCAACGTGTGGCCGGTGCATCGTTCCGTCGTTGGTAATGCCGGCGATCGCCCGCGCTAACTGGATCGGCGTCACCGCGACTGCTCCCTGTCCGATGCCGACAGAGATCGTTTCTCCCGCATACCACTTCTGTTTGAAGTTCCTGATTTTCCACTCTTCCGAGGGCATCACACCGCTTGCTTCTTGCGGCAGATCAACACCAGTCTTATGCCCGAGTCCGAATGCGGTCGCATATTTGGCGATACGATCAATCCCCAGTTTCTCGGCCAGGGTGTAAAAGAAGACGTCGCAGGACTGGTAAATGCCTTTGCTGATATCGACCCCGCCATGCGTGCGGTGCTCCGCTGCAATCCAGCACTTGAAATAACGGCCGTAAAAAGTTGCGCCTCCCTGGCAATTCACATGCAGATCCTGCGCAATTCCTTCCTGCAGTCCGGCCGTCGCCATGATGATCTTGAACACCGAGCCCGGCGCAAGCTGCGCCTGGATTGCCTTGTTCAGCAGCGGATGCTCATCATCGGTGACCAGCTTGGTCCACTCTTCTTTGCTGATGCGGACGGAAAAATCGTTGGGGTCGAACGTCGGCCGGCTCACCATGGCCAGAATTTCGCCATTCCGCGGATCCATCGCCACGATGGCCCCATTCTTCCCTTCCAGAGCCTCTTCGGCGGCAATCTGAAGATCAATGTCGATCGTCAGCTTCAGCTGCTTGCCGGGAACCGCCGGAGTTTCATCGAGCCTGCCCATTTCCTTGCCATGGCTGTTCACCAGCACGTGCCGCGAACCGTTCTTGCCCATCAGCATCTGGTTGTATTGCAGTTCGACGCCCGACTTCCCCACCACATCGCCGGGGTTGTAAAACTCCCATTGCGGCTGGTTCAGCATGTCTTCGCTGACTTCGCCTACATAGCCGATCAGGTGCGCCATGAAGCCATTTCGCGGATACAGGCGCCGGTGCGCCATGATCGTATCCAGCTCCGGCAGTTCGTTCTTGTGCGCCTCGACGAACGCCAGCTCGTCCGGCGTGATGTCGTCCTTAAGGATAAATGGGCTGGTACTGCGGCATGCCCTGCGAAGTGCCGGATCCGTTCGCGCAACTCTTTGGGATCCATGTGCAGCCCCTGCGCAATCAGTTCGGCGTCGGCGTTCAGATCGCGGGAGGAATCGCGCATCAGAAGCGCGGAGAACGAAGGATAGTTGTCGACAATGACTGCGCCCTTCGCGATCGAGAATCTTGTCCGCGAGGCGCCAGGATGGGCACATCGCGAATGCGGTTTTTCTCCGCCAGCGCCGGCGTAAAAGTCACTCTGCATCACCTGCAGGCGCCACAAGCCGTAGGCCAGGATCAGAAAAACGACCAGGATGATGTACTGCACCGCGGTCAACCGTAATGCCGATACTTTTTCGTCGCGGCCAAACATGGAAGAAAGCTCTCAGTTGCTGGTACCTAGTACCTGGTTCTCGGTTTGCAGTTCTCAGTTATCGGCTATCCGTCCCGAATCGCGGTTCCCGGTTCTTCCACTCTAGTGTGGATGACGGTTCGCACACGTCGGCCCGTCCTGAATCACAACCGCCTGTGATGTTTCTGGACCTCTCAATATTTTAGCTGGTCGGAGCCTGCATGCGGATGGCACGAGAGTGACGGAAGGGCATAGCCGCTGGAGCGTGACCTGCCTGGATCGATCGGCAAACCGGCAGCACTTACGTTCTCTGCTTGAACCGGTCCAGCAGGGCGAACAGCAGCACTCGCCAGCACGGCGTTCGCCAGCGCTGACCCAATTCGTGCGGCCAACTCCATGCAGAGTGAGACCTACCAGGCCGCGCGCCACCGTGAAATACACAATCTCGTGCACCACGTAGAAAACCGAATGTCACCAGGAAGCCGCGCCCCAGCATTTTCGACGTCAAGCTTCACTCCCAGCGAAGAAGCGCCAAAGCCACCACGGTCTTGGCGATCCCGTACACTCCGATGGGCTGGTGAGGTCAGCGAGTCCTGCAACACGCCGATAATTGCCTCCGGTCAGCAGCCCGGCGACCGGGTTGCGCCGTGCCACGGCAAAGAAAATCGTCACCAGCAGAGGGCAGATCGAAGATGGTGAAGAAATGGCAGCCGCAAGGGCAGAAACGCCTGCAGAAACAATGCGGCCAACGGAACGCCGATCGTGACCGGCAGGCTGAACCGGTAAACCTCAACTTGCTCGCCGGATGTGTATGTGATGGGCACGCTATTGAGGGGTATCCTGTGGCGGCACGGGCTGCGGCTTGGTCTGGTTTGCGGCCGGCTTGGGGTTCTTGTCTGAGACCTTAATCGTAGCGGGCACAGTCTTCTGCGCCGTCGCCGGCTTCACCTGCCGGAGGTCGCGTCCAGGGGTTTCACCGCTGAGTCGGTCGTGCTTCGGGCAGACTTTTCGCTGGACTGCTTCTCGAGGAGCGGCCGCGACTGCAGGAGCAGTGCTGACCGCAGTCTGAGCGGGCTTGCCTGCATCGGTCTTGTTCGTGTCGGGTGTTGGCGGCTTATCCGGCACCGACGGCAGGCGTTGCGCCAGAATATCTACCGCCCGCACCGGACCAGTCTCGGCCACGCTTGGTTCTCTGTCTTCTTTCTTGGTAATGACCAGCACTTCTTCGAGCTTGCTCAGATTGGCGGTGGGCTTGACCCGGATATTCAGAAACAGTCTGCCCCGGGCGAAACCTGCGTGACCGTGCCCACCGGCAACCCTTCGGGAAGATCTGGTCGCCGCCGCTGGTCAGCACGTTCTCGCCGGGCTGCACTGTTCGTCGGCCATAATTTTTCCAGGACGACTTCGCCCGACGGCGTGCCCCGCAGCACGCCCTGCAGCCGCGACTTCTCCAGAATTGCGCCCACGCCGCTGCTCTGGTCGTTGATCAGCAACACCTGCGACGTTGAGCTGAAAGACCCGCAGGACCTTGCCCACCACGCCGTCCGCGGTGATCACCGCCATGTCCGCTTGATGCCGTCCCGATTCCCTTTGTCGATATAGATCGCGCGCGATTGCTCGCTGCCGCTCGACCCGATCACCTGCGCCGCCATGGTCTTGCGCGATGAACTGTTCTTTGAAAGCCAAGCAGCGCCTGCAGGCGGCGGGCCTGCTCTGCGTCCTGGCTCAGGCGCACCTGCTCCAGGCGCAGCCTGTTCGATTTCAGCTTTCAGATCGCGGTTTTCCTGCCGCACCCCGCGCAGGTAAAAGTAGTTGTGCCAGAGATCCATAGGAAGCGGTTTGGCACCAGACCATGGCTTTTTCGAAGGGAGTGACCGCGGCCACGGCCCAGATGCGGATCAGCCGGGTGGATTCGTTCGTCGCTGGTGCGCTTGACCTGAACCGCCAGCCCCAACACCTGCGGAAACAACACTCGCCACCAGGATGATGACGTTGCGATAGCGGCCGAGGACGGATTCCATGGACTACAGTTCCTAGTTCTAAGTTCCCAGTTCTCAGCCGGTAGTTGGAGGGCACGGCTTCAGCCGTGCCGCACCGGACTTCAATTGAGACGCTTTAGCCCCTGGAAGTCGTTCAATTCGAAACTGCTCTACTCGATCGAGATTTTGCGCAGCAGCTTGAAGTCGCTGAGCATCTTGCCCGTGCCCAGCACCACGCTGCACAGCGGATCGTCGGCGATCGAAACCGGCAGCCCGGTTTCTTCCCGGATGCGCTTGTCCAGATTCTTGAGCAGCGCGCCGCCGCCGGTGAGCACGATGCCGCGGTCGCTGATGTCGGCGGAGAGCTCGGGCGGCGTCCGTTCGAGAGCCACGCGAATCGCATTCATGATGGTCGAAACACATTCGCTCAGCGACTCGCGGATTTCGCTGTCGTCCACCGTGATCGTCTTGGGCACGCCTTCGATCAGGTTGCGGCCCTTGATTTCCATGGTCAGCGGCTTGTCCAGCGGATACGCGCGAGCCGATCTCAATCTTGATCTGCTCCGCCGTGCGCTCGCCGATCAGCAGGTTATATTTCCGCTTCAGGTAGTTCATGATGGCTTCGTCCATCTGATTGCCGGCCATCCGCACCGAACGCGAATAGACGATGCCGCTCAGCGAAATCACCGCGATGTCGGTCGTGCCGCCGCCGATATCCACCACCATGTTGCCGCTGGGTTCGGTGATCGGCAGTCCGGCGCCGATCGCCGCCACCATCGCCTGCTCCACCAGATGAACTTCGCTCGCCTTGGCGCGGTAGGCGGAGTCCATGACCGCGCGCTTTTCCACCTGCGTAATTTCCGAAGGCACGCCGATCACGATGCGCGGGTGCACCAGCATCTTGCGGTTATGCGCCTTCTGGATGAAGTAGTTCAGCATCTTCTCGGTGACTTTGAAGTCGGCGATCACGCCGTCCTTCATGGGCTTGATGGCGACGATGTTGCCCGGCGTGCGGCCCAGCATCTCTTTGGCTTCTTTGCCCACCGCTTCGACTTCGCCCGTGTTCTTGTTGATGGCGACGATGGAGGGCTCGTTGACCACGATGCCCTTGCCGCGCGCATACACCAGCGTGTTGGCGGTGCCGAGATCGATGGCGAGGTCGCTGGAAAAAACGCTGAACAGCGACCGCAGATTGTGCAAGCGTGACGCGTTGGAGTGGAATCCGTTAGATGACATACCTGAGCTTCTCTACGCTTCTTGTCCGGGCGTACCCGGTGTCGCTCGTTCACGGGGGATCAGATCATCCCTAATTCTATGTGATATTCGATTTGTCGCTTCAAACGAAAGTTGGTGCCCTGTCGTGAATCCGGGAATCTTTCCCCCAATCGATCTCTTACTGAATCACCACTTTTTCTGTTGCGTATTCACGCCGCCTTTGGAGTTTTGCGCCGTAATCGTGATCACGGTTTTCTCCCGCCGGCAAAGGCGGCGTAAAGTAGTGAAAAGTCCCATCCGCCCTACCATCGGCACTTCCCGTCCATTCACCATGACCCGCGCTCCTGCCTCGGTCTTCCCGGTCAACTTCGAGCACATGGCCGTGCTGAATCAACGGATCCAGGTCCAGGTTGATGCTATCGTGTCTTTGCCCTTGGGAATAATGGTAAACCGGTTCTTCTCGCTTTCCACCGATTCCTTCCCCTCTGCATCGTAGGACTGCACCATCCAGTAGTAGGCGCCTTCGTCCAGTCCGGACACACTCACGTCCGCCGTCTCCACTTTCCGATCCACAATCGTGGACGAAAAATACGGGATTCCGCGAAATCCGCAGCCGGTACCCGGCAGCGTTCGCCATCGGCGTCCAGGAAAACTCCACCGACTTGAGCTGCCGTTGGAGACAAAAATCGGGCATCATGTTCGCCGGAGAGATCGGCGTAGGCGGCCCAATTTCCTTCACCTTCGCCATGCGCGGCGATTCCGCCTGAAAGCTCACCTTCTCCCAGTCCGCCAGGCGGACAACTTCTCCGTTGCGCGTGACGTCGCCAGAGCCCTTTTTCAGCAGGATTTCGTGCTGGTCGGCCTTGGGATCGTTGCGCACCCTGGCCGCGCTCTCCGGAGCCAGTGACGCGGTAGCGCCCGCCACAATCACCTGCGATTTCGAACCTTGCACGAAGGTCGCCGTCGAGAGATCCACCGTGCCTGTGCTGACCGCGACCGACACGTTGGTCTGCTGCTGGTCGTTGGCCGAGTTCTCTTCAATCACAATCAACGAATCCTGCTTCACCGTGTAGTTGGTGCCGTCGTTGAAGACAATCTTCGCCATGCCCTCGGAGCCGGTCTGCACCACATCGCCTTTTTCCAGCGGCACGTTGTAATCGGCAGTTACCCAGCTATTGCTGCTGGACTTCTTCACTCGTACCGTGCCATCCAGCGCGGTGAAATGCGCCTGCTGCGCGTTCGCCGCGCACGCCTTTTCCGGCGCATTCCGCTGCTCGCCACCTTCTCCAGAAAGCCGGTCGCAAAATGGTTTGCCGCCTTCACGCCATTTTCCGTGAATTGCGGAAAGGCAAAATGCATCACCATGACAAAGAGCAGCACTCCTCCCAGCAGCATCGAGCACCACACTTCGATAGGTGACTGTCTTCCACGCAACGTGGATACCCGGCTTGCGATTCGAAGACACTAGGCCACAAAAGCTGACCAAACCTAGAGAATATGGGGTATTCAAAACTACCACAAGCGTATCGGCGTCGGCTCGGTTATCAACTTGGGTCACCAGAGAATGGGTTACGAAAGTGACCACGAATGGGAATGGCGCTCGTTCGGTCAGAGTAGTGGTCTCGTGGATTGCCAATGCTATTGCCTTTCGTCGAGAACCGCACTCCACTTGCCGCCCTCAGAGCCGGGGCTGTAGCATGGATTGTTTGAGCAATCATTGTGGAATTGATAGGGAGGCACTATGGCAACCGACATCATGACCGGGCCGTCCATTCTGGGCGGAACGACCAAGACCCGTGTGATGAAGAACTTTATCGATGGTGAGTGGGTTGAGTCCCTGACCGGCGAAACCTTTGAAGACCGCAATCCCGCCGACACTCGCGACGTGGTCGCGATCTTCCAGAAGTCTGGTAAAGACGACGTCGAGAACGCCATCGACGCGGCCCGCCGAGCCTTCACGAAATGGCGTCTCGTGCCCGCACCACGTCGTGCCGAACTCGTCTTTAAAGCAGCCGAGATCCTCATCGAGCGCAAGGAAGAATGCTCGCGCGATATGACCCGCGAGATGGGCAAGGTCCTGAAGGAAACTCGTGGGGACGTGCAGGAAGCCATCGACTCCGCCTATTACAACGCAGGTGAAGGCCGCCGCATGTTCGGCCCGACGGTACCATCCGAGCTTCCCAACAAGTTTGCCATGGCCGTCCGCCAGCCCCTCGGTGTCTGCGCCATGATCACGCCATGGAACTTCCCCATGGCGATTCCTTCGTGGAAGCTTCTGCCGGCAATCGTCTGCGGCAACACTTGTGTGATCAAGCCCGCCCAGGACACTCCGCTTTCTACTTTCAACCTGGTGCGTGCGCTCACAGACGCCGGCGTGCCCAAAGGTGTCATCAACATCGTGACCGGATTCGGATCGTCGGTCGGCACGCCGATGACCGAGCATCCCGAAGTTCGCGCCGTCTCGTTGACCGGTTCGACTGCGGTCGGCCGCATCGTGGGAACCACCGCTGCCAAGAGTTTCAAGCACTGTTCGCTGGAACTGGGCGGCAAGAATCCCATGATCGTCCTCGACGACGCCAACCTCGATCTCGCTATCGAAGGCGGACTCTGGGGCGCCTTCGGCACCACCGGCCAGCGCTGCACCGCGACCAGCCGCATCATCGTGCAGAAGGGTGTCTACAACGAATTCATCGATCGCTACGTGCATCGTGCCAAGGGCCTGAAGGTCGGTAATGGTCTGGACGAAACCGTCGACATGGGACCCGCGGTCAACGAAACCCAACTGAAGACCGACCTCAGCTACGTCGAGATCGGCAAAGAAGAGGGCGCCAAGCTGGTCTGCGGCGGCAATCGCCTGGACAAGGGCGACTACCAGTACGGCTGGTTCATGGAGCCAACGGTATTCATCGATGTCGATCCCAAGATGCGCATCGCGCAGGAAGAAATCTTCGGGCCGGTGGTCTCGATCATCCCTTGCGACGACATGGAGGACGCAATCGAGATCGCCAACGGCATCGAGTACGGACTTTCGTCGGCGCATCTACACGAAAGACGTGAACCGCGCCTTCCAGGCAATGCGCGATCTTTACGCCGGCATCACTTACATCAACGCGCCTACCATCGGAGCCGAGGTCCATCTGCCATTCGGCGGAACCAAGGCGACGGGCAACGGCCATCGCGAAGGCGGAATCGGCGCCATCGACTTCTACACCGAGTGGAAATCGATCTACGTCGATTATTCCGACAAGCTGCAGAAAGCGCAGATCGATAGAGTGGATTGAACGGCCGGCGGTCGTTCGTCGCTGGTCGAAAGGCTTCCGCTACCGTGCGATGGTTCTCTTCGCGGACCTTCGCGCCCTCTGTGGTTGAGATGTTTTGTGAAGCACGATGTCTGTTATTCCAACCACATTGCGCGCCAAAATTGGGAAGACGCTCTCCTATCCAATTGGTGCCGAGGCGGTCTCTGCTGTCCTTCAGGACACACCACAATTCGGGAAACTCAGGATTTCCTTTCATAACCGATATCAGCGGTTGAAAGATCGTGGGCAGCCCTACAGTATTCTCACCGTGAGTTTCCTTGGTAGGGAGCGGACAGTATCAGCCGAAGACGACGAATGGGCTATCTCGATTCGCCCGATACCAAGAGATCGAAAACACAAACTCAAGACCGAGCTTCAGGTTGAGGTTTTGCCGAAAATCAGAGAGTGGCTGCTAGAACATGCTGCTCTTGAGCGCCGTCACGAGTTGCGCTACATCGACGTTACATACGACGAGAGGGTAAAGACGTTAAAGGTTGAGGAACATCGGGCGCGATAAGCCGGGTGCCCATGTCTCCCGCTTTTTGTGAGGCGTGGGACTTAGCCTGGAAGATTCGTTTCAGGGCACGCCTTCACAGTCTGCAGAAAAACTCACGATTCGTATCAGGGCACGCCTTCAGGCGTGCCGCACGTCGCCGGCTAAAGACTCCGGCTTCAGCCGCTGCGGAAAATGCTTTCCCCCGTGACCTCTGAGTCCTCTGTGTTTAGAATTGCTTATGCCTCTGACCCAAACCCGCGAAATCACCGCCGCCGCCCGGCTAGAGAACGTCCGCTACGCCATACGCGACCTGGCCTGCATCGCTGACGAAGTCGCCCTCCAGGGACACAAGATTCTGCCACTCAACATCGGCGATCCTCTGACCTTCGACTTCCAGACTCCCGCCCACATGATCGAAGCCGTCTACAAAGCTATGAAGGACGGCCACAATGGGTACGCGCCGTCGCAAGGGATCAGGCCGGCGCTGGAAGCCATTCGCGGAGAGGCCGCACGCAAGGGCATCACCAACATTCAGGATGTCTTCGTTACTACGGGAGTCAGCGAGACGGTTGACCTGTGTCTCTCTGCGCTGGTCAATCCAGGCGAGAACATTCTCACTCCCTGCCCTGACTACCCTCTGTACTCCGCCGTGCTTGCGAAGCTAGGCAATGATCTCAACACCTATTACCTGAACGAGGAAGACGGCTGGCAGCCCGATCTCGACGACATCAGGCGCAAGATCACTCCCCGCACGCGCGCTATTGTCCTGATCAATCCCAACAATCCTACCGGCTCGGTCTGCTCGCGCCAGATGCTGGAACAGATTGCCGAACTCGCGCGCCAGCACAGTCTGGTCGTCTTCGCCGACGAAATTTATGACAAGCTCATCCTCGATGACGATCAGCACATCGCAATGGCAGCAGTTGCGCCCGACGTTCCGGTAGTCACCTTTGGCGGCCTCTCGAAAAACTATCTCGCGCCCGGGTGGCGAATCGGATGGGGCATCGTGAGCGGCGACGCTGCCGCGTTGAAGCCATACATCGAAGGCATCGGCAAGCTCTTGCGCTCACGTCTCTGCGCGAACCACCCCGAGCAGTATGCGATCAAAGCCGCTCTGGACGGTCCTCAGGACCATCTGACCGAGGTTCGCAAGAAACTCCGCTCCCGCCGCGACCTCACAGTGAAGTGGTGCAACTCGACTCCGCGCGTGAGTTGCGTTTCACCGCGCGGTGCGTTTTACGCATATCCCCGGCTGGACATTCCGGAAGGAGATGACGTCTTCGTGCGCGAACTGATCCTGCAAAAGCATGTGCTGGTGGTCCACGGCTCCGGCTTCGGACAGAAACCCGGCACGCAGCATTTCCGCATTGTGTTCCTGCCGAATGAGCAGACGCTCGCCCCGGCCTATGCGGGGATCGCCGACTTCATACAGCAACGGTACAAATAGAGGCTCCCGAGATGTTCTCACCCGGTTCCCGTTTGGGCGCGGGTTCTTGGCTCGAGATACCTTTCGTCACTCGACATGAGGTACGGAAAAGCGCGTAATAATTGCTAGGCACGCAATCATGCGCACAACATTCACCTTGCTCATTCTGCTTTCTGTCCCGCTGCTGCCCGCCTTTGCCCAAGGCCCGCCCCTGAACGCCACTGCGGAGGAACTCTTTGACCACGGCATGAATGCCCTGTCGGGCTCGAACGTCAGCCGCAACGACTTTGAGACAATTGAGTATTTCCGGCGCTCGGCGCAGAAGGGCTACGCGCCCGCGCAAGTTGTGCTGGGTTATTTCTACGATACGGGCACGCTCATCGCTGGCGATCAGAACGAAGCGGCCGACTGGTATCGTAAAGCCGCCGACCAGGGCGATCCCCTGGCGCAGTGGTCCCTTGGCCGCTTGTACTTCCTCGGTAACGGCCCGCGTCAGGACTACAAAGAAGCCGAGCGCTGGCTGAAACCTGCCGCCGATGACGACAACCCGTTCGCAGCCTATCTGCTGGGTCGCGTCCTGCTGGAGCGTGACTACACTAAGGCCCCGGGCTATTTCCTCAAGGCTGCACGGCAAGGACTCCCGCAGGCACAGTATCGCTATGCGGTCGCTTTGAAGGATGGCCGTGGGATTCCGCAGGACCGTGTCAAAGCATACGTCTGGTTTCTGGTCGCAGCGGACGCGACCTACACCACATCCACGATCGACTTAAGTGGCATTGAAGGCACGCTGACAACCGCTCAGATCGATCAGGCGAAGGCCAAGGCGCGGGCCCTGGAAGGCAAGGTCTCGCGTCCCGTCGTGGCCCATGGCTGCACCGGGTGGGTCGGCGAATTTGATGATGTTCCCTTGCCGCCCCCGCCCAAGCTGCAGCGCTTCTGCCGCTGACGCATCGACTTCAGATTTTCGTCGCTTCGGCCGTCAGTGGTGGGCGCCAAAGGTCGCCAGCCGCCGCTTCTGGAAGTCGGTCACGTCAAGATGATCCGCCTCCAGCGCCGCCTCTTCTTCCTCCCACTCCTGCGCTTCTGTGTCCTTGAGCTTCCTCAGTAATTCTGCCGCGCAGGACGCGCAGCAGAAGCCTTTCAGATAAGTCCTGCCCTTCTCGTCTTCGGTGGCATATTCGTAGTTCAAAATCGGAGGCTGAAGTAGGCACATGGTGCATGCCTCCGGAGCATTTATGAACAAGGGATCGAAGGTGGCAAAGAACAAGCTGTCGGTCATGGCGCACCTCGCACCTCTTACATCCCACTTTTCCGGAAGTTCCGCAGTGACGCGAGTCACGCGCAACGGTTCGTCCGATAACCTGCTGAGACAGTTCCAAGCTGGCCCTTATCCCCGTCTTGCCGGCTGGCTCAAAATCCAGCGGACAAAAGACCCCCTTGGTTGGTCTTTCTGGCGGGAATTTGGTTAAATCAAATGCGGGGGACTGCTAGCTTACTCACACCGTGATCGATATCCATTGCCACATCCTTCCCGAGATCGACGACGGGGCCAAGTCATGGGAGATGGCCCAACAAATGTGCCAGATGGCCGTCGCCGACGGCATCACGGACATCGTGGCCACCCCCCATGCCAACGACCGCTACCTCTACGACCGCGAATCGCTGCAGGCAACGCTCAGCCAGCTTCAGGAGAAGGTAGGCAACTCACCTCGGCTGGCACTCGGCTGTGATTTCCACCTCTCCTACGACAATCTGCAAGCGGCCTACGTGAACCCGGAACGCTACGTCATCGAGAAGACGCGGTATCTGCTGGTCGAACTTAGCAATTACAGCGTTCCGGCGCAAACTGGCGATTGCTTTCAGACGCTCAGCGACCACGGCATGACACCTGTGCTCACCCATCCCGAGCGCAACCCGATCCTGCAGAGCACGCCTCAGCGCATCCTGGAATGGGCCGAGCAAGGATGCATCATGCAGGTCACCGCTTCGTCTTTTACCGGGGGTTGGGGTGAGAAGGTCGGGCAGATTGCCCGGTGGTTGCTTGAACACGAAGCCGTGCATGTGCTCGCCACCGACGCTCACGACACCAAGCACCGCATCCCCAAGATGTCGGCGGCCCGCGAGGCCGTCGCAGAAATCGTGGGTGCGGATGTTGCAGACGCCCTGGTCGAGGGCAATCCCAAGGCGATCCTCAACGGCCAGCCCTTGCCGTACTTCCCGAAGCCCGCCCTTAAGGGATGACGCTGGAATCCGCACGGAGCGAGCGAACCGTTGGATCCGAACGAGTCTAAGTCGGGAGGGGTAGCTAAGAGCCGATAGCCAGAAGCCCTATTGCGGTTGATTAGGCTGGTTGGAAGGGCCCGGCGACGCAGACGCGCCACCCGCAGTCGATGTAGCGCGCCCTCCGTCTGGCGAGGCGGTCATTGCACTCTCAGGATTCAGGAGATGGTCGTGATTCGGCCCCAGCCCCAGTTTGATCAGAGCACGGGCATCCGGCACGGTTTTGCTCTGCCAGCCATGATCTGCCTGGTACTTCTGAAGCGCTTTCTGCGTGGCATCGTCCCATTTGCCGGAAGGCTCTGCGGTCAGGTAGTGCTCGCGTACGAGGGCTTCCTGAATTTCCTGCGTTCTCTGGGAATCGATCTTCTGCTGGCCGCGACGCCGCGAACTGGCCGATTTCTTGGTCTTCTTGCTCTTGCTTGAGCTCTTGTGAGAAACGGCGGACGATTTCTTGCCAGCACTCTTAGCCGCGGTCTCGCTTCCAGCAGCGCTATTCTGCGATGAACTGGTCTTCGCTGTAGATTCCTTATTCGTCGAAGGTGTGCCGCTTCCTTGGGCAACCGTCAGCACGCTCGTCAGCGCAAGCGCGCATCCTATGCTGAACAGCTTCGTCGTAACTGAAGCGGCAAAGTTCAAGTTCCGGCTCTCTCCAAACCCGCGCAAAGGGGCCAACTACGACAAAACAATCCGCCGACTATACTCGGCCTCGCGGGCAAAGAAAAGCCCAACGAACTGGCACTCAGATCATCCCTGATTCGGGGTCTCAGTGCCAGCCCTCGTTGGGCCTATTTCAGTTACGGAAGTGTACCGGCCAGGAAGATGGTTCCGTCCTGACGGCTGGCGCCTCTCGGCCGCACCAGCAGTACAACATCCTGACCGCTCTTCAAGCTGCTCTCGGCGCGGGCGAAGTCGTCCGCGCTGTTGACCGGCTGCTTGTTGATCTCGAGGACAACGTCACCGCGATTCAAGCCGACATCCTCGGCGAACGAACCCGGCTTCACGTCCTGGACAATTACCCCTTTGCCGGCCGGAATGTCGAGACGATCGGCAATATCCGGAGTGAGAGCCCGCACCGTAGCGCCAAATTTGCTCTGCTTCGGTTCTTCGGAATCGTTACCGGTTTCATCTTCGCCCAGACGCGCGGCAAATAGCTTGGCGCGGTCGGCGATGGTAACCGTTGTCTCTTCCTTTTTGCCATTGCGGGTGAAGTTCAGCTTGGCCTTCGAACCCGGTTTACGGCCAGCGATCTCTCCCACCAGGTCGTCGCCGTTCTTCACGTCTTTGCCGTCCACTGAGGTGATCGTGTCTCCCACCTTCAGCCCTGCCTGGTCCGCGGGGCTTCCGGCCACTACATTGGAGATGGTCACCCCGGACTGCACGCCATACACGCGGGCAATCGCGGGCACCGGCTGAGCGCTGAACTCAACACCGATCGAACCTCTAGCCACGCGGTGCTCCGGACCAACAAGCTGGTTGTAAACCTGGGCGACCGTGTTCGAAGGCATCGCGAAGCCGACACCCGCATAGGCATTCGTATCGGTAAGGATCGCGGTGTTGATGCCGATGATCTCGCCCTGCATATTTACCAGCGGGCCGCCCGAATTTCCGGGATTGATCGCCGCGTCGGTCTGAATAAAGGACTGGAACTGCCGATTCGGTACGATATTGCGGCCTTTGTAGGAAACGATCCCGGCCGTGACGGTCGCATTCAGCCCGAACGGACTACCGATCGCGAGCACCCAATCTCCCACCTGCATGCTGTCTGAGTTGCCCAGCTTCGCCACGGGCAGAGGCTTGTCCGTGTCGATTTTGATCACTGCCAGGTCGGTTTCCTGGTCGCTGCCGATTACCTTGGCATCGTGCTGTACACCCGGCGGATCATCCTGCAGACGCACCCGTACGCGATCTGCTTTTTCCACTACGTGCCGGTTTGTAACGATGTAGCCCTTGGAATCGACGATCACACCCGAACCCAGCGAATGCTCGCGGATGCTTCCACCGCCACCGCCCTGACCACCTTGACCACCGAAGAAGCGGTCAAAAAAGTCCTCAAACGGATTGTCGTCATCCGGCGAGCCGCCTGGGGCGTTGCGCTGGCCTCGACGATGCGGGTTCTTGATGGTCGATTCGGTGTTGATGTTAACGACGCTCGGCTCCAGCTGCTTCGCAATCTGCGAGAACGCATTCGACAGCTGCTGCGGTGCGGGGACGGTTAGAGGTGTGGCATCGCTGGACTTCTGCGCTTCCTTACCTTTCACACCATAAGAAACTACCGTTCCGATAAGAATGCCAACAGCGAGTGTGGCTAGAATTGTGAGGGTGTAGGCAAAGCGATTCGCCTTCAAACGCACCCAAAAAGCGCTTGCGCGCGGCTCCATAGGCAACCTTCCTCCGATAACGCCAGTACCTGAAGATTATACCTGCTCGTTACGGCCCAGCGAACTTCCCCAAAACCCGGTAGTCTCCCAGGTTAGACGCAAGAACCACCCAAAGCGTTACTGTCCATCCAGACTCAGCTGGCACGCGTCTCCGGACGCCCCGTCAATGCTTGCGGAACCCCGGCATGATCGGGTGCAACTGCGATCGATTCGGCGCTGCCCTTCTCCTCAGAAATCAGGACTCCACACAGAATCAGGAGCCCGCCCACCATACCTCGTGCGCCCAGCCTTTCTCCCAGAAACACGAATGACGTCAGCCACGCAAACACCGGTTCCAGAGTGAAAATCAAAGCAGTGTGGGTAGCGGGAGTGAATTGCTGTGCCCAGGCCTGAATCGAAAACGACAGCGCCAGACTCAGGAAGCCGGTTATCAGAACTCCCGAAATCACGCGTGTCGACCAGACGACTGACACTTTCTCCGCCACTGGCACAGCCACAATCATCAGCAACGCCGCCACCGCAGTCTGCACGATGGCAATCTGACGCCAACTCTCATTCCGGGTGGCGTGCTCCATATAAATCATGTGGAAAGCGAAGACCAAAGCGGCGCCCAGCGTAAGCAGATCGCCGTGATTCACGCTGCTAAGGTTCATCCCGCTCGCGCCTGGCGCCGGAATTGTCAGCAGGTAAAGGCCGGCAAAGGCCATGACCACCCCGGCCATGCTCCATCGGCTGATCTTGCTCTTCCAGAACAGCGCCGCGAAAATTGGCACCAGCACCACAGACAGCCCGGTCAGAAACGCTGATTTCGACGCGGTGGTGTAGCGCATTCCGCTCGTCTGCAACTCATTCCCCACCCATAAGAGACCACCGACGATGGCGCCGTAGCGCAGCGCTCCAAAGCTCAGCCGGGGCAGCTCCCGATGAAACACGAGTGCCAGCGTGATCGCGGCCACGCTCATGCGCACCGCGTTGAAGAAAAGCGGAGTGACATCGGCCAGCGCATTCTTGATCACCACAAAAGTCGCGCCCCAGATCAGCGTGATCATCACCAGCAGAATGTGGGCTTTTAACGAGCGGGACACATCTGGAAGATTATCAGGACAGTTACTCCGCCGCGCCGCCCAGAGCAAGCAGCGTCAACAGAATCCTTTTCAGGCCGATTTCGCGGCCGCCGCAGTCAAACCACTCCTGCAGAGTGTGCGCGCCACCGCCCGAACCGCCGCCCCCGATCGCAATCGCCTCGCGTCCCAGCGACAGGGGAATATTGGCGTCGGTCGACGCGCGCTGCACCTGTGCCACGTTGCCCAACTGGTTGTCTACCGCGCGAATCACCTGCAGGATGCGGGCATTCGGCTCCAATTCACCCGCCGGACGGTTGCCAATGACCACAACTTCAAAGGACACGCCGTGGGTCCGGCGTGACTGAGTCCGCATCTCCGACGCACGCGTCTCTTCTTCAATCGCGTGATCCAGTGCGACGCGCAGGGCATGCTCCAGACGCTCGATCTCGGCCATGGAGGTAGACCTTATGTCCACTCGCATGCTCGCCGACTCAGGAATGGAATTCACTGAGGTCCCGCCACGAATCACGCCGACATTGAACGTCGTCTTCGGCGTCGTAGGCACCTGAGTGTGAGCGAAAGTGCGGATGGCGCGCCCCAGCACCACAATCGGATTTGGCGCGCCAAAATCGCTCCAGGAATGACCTCCCGGTCCACGCACGATCACTTCAAAACGCCGGCTTCCCAACGCCTCCGCCACGATCGTGTCCGCCCCAGCGCCGTCGAGCACGACACTGGCGGCGATCGAGTCCTTCCAGCGTGGCGTGGAAAAGATGTGGCGCATGCCACGCAGGTCGCCTTCTCCCTCCTCGCCCACGTTTCCGATAAACAGAACCGGTGCCGCGTGGCGCAGCCGCACAGAGCGCATCACCCCCGCGATGGCAAGCAGCGCGGTCACTCCGGCGCTGTTGTCAGACACTCCCGGCCCATACAACCGGCTCCCTTGCTGACGTATGTTGAGTGGCGTGCCCGCGGGAAAAACCGTATCAATGTGGGCGCTGAGCGCGATGTATCTCTTGCCGAAGCCGGGATGGACCCCAAACACGTTGCCAATGTCATCGGTGTGAACATCGTCCAGCCCGATTTCCCGGAAGCGTTCTGCCAGCCACGCCCCCCGCGCGCTTTCCCCGAACGGCGGCGCTGCAATCCGCGCCATCTCCACTTGCCAGTGCGCCAACTGCGGTTCCTGGCTCCGGAACCAGTTGTAGGCAGAACGCACCTCTGGCGCCGCGGCCAGCCGCGCAACTTCCTGCTGAATTGTGGGGGAGACTTCCGGGCCTTCCGTGCGTGGAGTGGGAGCCATGACCAGTGCGAACGACGCTCAGAAAACTCTAAACTAAAACTCTGTCATTCCGAGCGCAGATTGTGCTTCGCAAGCGAAGGACAATTGCAGTCGAGGAACCTGCTTTGGATCACTGCCCCTTAACTTCGGAAGACAATCTTGTCATATTACAACGGCGGGAGTAGCTGCGGCCTTTGTCACCTTGGGAAAATAGTGAGACTGCGATGTCGAGCTTCTTCCTTCGGTTGAAAGCTTTTGATTTTCCGGTCAGTCGTTCGCGCTTTGCCCTTCTTGTCGTACGCACCCCAGAATTTCTTCCTGGGTCAGGGTGTGGTCCGAAGCTTTGGCGAACTGGTAAATGCGGTCGACCAATTCGTCCGTAATCGTGAAGCCATGCCGCTCCAGCCAGAAATGCACGTTCGACTTCCCGCTCATCGGGCCAATGTCGATCACCTGCTCCAGCCCGAACACGTGTGAGGGCACACCCGAATACACCGTATTCGCTAGCTCGATATCATTCTTCCGATACGCCTTGATCACTGCTGCCGCGTGTACTCCGGTCGCCGTGCGGAAGGCATCTTCTCCTACCACCGGGTAGTTCGCCGGAATCGGAACACCTGTCGCGTGCGCGACTGCCTGGCAATACGCCTTGAGCCGAGTCAGATCCTGATCCGCCCAGGGCGGAATTCCCATCAGCTTCAGGTTGACCAGCATCTGATCCATCTGCGTATTTCCGACCCGTTCGCCCACGCCCAACGCCGTCGCATGCACGCAATCTGCACCGGCGACAAGCGCGGCCATCGAATTCGCAATCGCAAGACCGCGATCGCAATGTCCATGCCAGTCCACACGTATTTTCTCGCCGGAAGGCTTCACGACTTCGTCCATCACGAACTTCATGAGCGCGAACGTTCCCATCGGTGTGGCGTGACCTGCGGTGTCACAGATCACAATCGACCGCGCGCCGCAGTTGATCGCCGTCGAGTAGAGCCGCTTCACCATCTCCGGATCGCAGCGTGACGTGTCTTCGGTTACGTACATCGCGTCGAGACCCAGCGATACGGCATACTTCACAGCCTTCTCCGTGGTTTGAAGAAGGAAGTCGTCCGTCCAGCCCTCCGTGTATCGGCGGATCGGGCTCGATCCCAGGAACATGGCCGCTTCAATGCGCAGCCCGGTCTTCTGCACGATGTCGGCCACCGGCCGGATGTCGTTCTCATGCGTGCGCGCCGCGCAATTCGCCTGAATTTTCATCCGATGATGAACAATCTCGCGTGCCAGCGCCGTCACATGCTCCACCGCTCTCGGCCCCGCCCCGGGTAAGCCCAGATCGAGGGCGTTGATCCCCAGCGCTTCCATCAGGTGGAGAATTTCAATTTTTTCGTGGATCGAAGGATCGCGCACCGAGGGCGACTGCAAACCATCCCGCAGCGTCTCGTCATTGAGCAACACGCGCCCCGCCGGACGCAGCGACGCCGGGTGGATACGATTCCAGTCGTATATGAGATCAGAAGTTTTCACGAGAAACATCTCGGACCGAGACCTCGTCTCCCCACTTCGTCGAGGTCGGTTGCTGAACTAGCGCTCTTTCCCCGGTATCGTCAGCCCGAAGACGGAAATTTGCCCCTGTCCGCCCACGTTCATCCCCTGCACATCTTCAGGGTTGGGCACATACAGCGTCTTGCAGTTTTCGCAGCGATACACTTCCGCGTCCGGGCCCCAGGCCTTCTTGATGCAGCCACACTCCTGCTCAACCGCGTCGGTCATATAGAACCAGCGCTTCAGATGGCCACCACAGAATTTGCCCTTGGCGTCCTTCTCGTTGCAGGCGCGCTGCGCCACCTTCTTCATTTTCACTTTGTGGTTGGGGAGTTGCGGGACGGTAATCGTTTCGCCTGTCGCCAAGGATTTTGCCCCCGTCGCGGCCCACAGGCCGCAGGATTCGGCTTCGAACGACTCATTTTACAGGAAGTGGGCGCGTCGGCCTCATCACCCCGTTCTTAGGGCGAACCGGTGGAAAATGGGGGAACGTCACAAAAAGCAGGTCCTTCGCTTCGCTCAGGATGACAAGCTAGCGGAAAGAAGACGGCCGTGATGGCTGATCCGAAACGGTCACGCTGTTATCTGGTATCCGAGAAAACAATTCAGAACTCTCGCTTCGGCGCCGCCTGCTCTGCTCCCACTCTTCCCGCTTTGATTTCTGCCTGGTGGTAGTTCTCGCCTCGCATCGCCGCTCCGGCCATGCGTCGCAACATGGCGATCTGACCCACATGCGTCAGGGCATCGGCGATCGGCCCCTGAAAGAGCTTTTCAGGCGACTCATGCAGCTGCCCGGTCGACGCGAGGAAATCGTCAAAAGCCTTCAGGCTCGCGAAGAACCGTTCCACTTCCTGCTTCCACGGCAGCGGCTTCGAGTCGTGCCATGTCTGCTTCCCCTCCGCAATCGACAGCGCCCAATCGAACAGGTCCCCCATATGGGCAAGTATCTGCACCGGCGTTCTGCCGCCATCGCCGGAAAGATAGGAAGCAAACGAATCAGGCGTATCGCGCAGCGTCTTGCCGCCGCGATAGGCGACCGTGGCCAATGTGTGTCGCAACAGTTCGCGCTTAGGATCGAGGGTCATAATTTGAAGTTCTCACCTAGGGATTCCCTATTCTCGAAATTATTACGACGGGGCTCATGGATCCTGATCCCGGTTCTTTGTAGCTGCCTCTCATTACAGCTGCTCTTTTCGATGGAGCACTCCTGCTGACTTAAGCGCTCCTCGCACACGCGCTCCCAGCCTCTGCGCAAATTGCATGTCCAGGAAGGCTTCCATTTGCCGGCTGAAGCGCTCCCCGTAACCGTACCACCAGACTTTCTTCATTCCCGGCAGCCGGTCGGAGTCGATGTACTTGATCCGCACCATCTCTTCCAAGCCGAACTTGCCGTGGGTACGGCCCAGGCCGCTCGCCTTAACGCCGCCGTGCGGCGCCTCGCTGATCCCGAAGCAAGCAACCGTGTCGTTCACCATCACCGTGCCTGCGTCAATGCGACGCGCAAGCTCCTCGCCCCGCTCTTTGTCTCGCGTCCATACGCTCGCTGCCAGGCCGAATTCGGAATCATTTGCCAGCCGGACCGCCTCGTCGTCACTTTCGAACGACCGCACCGGCAAAACCGGGCCAAAGGTCTCTTCCCGCATGATGCGCATGTCATGCGTGACGTCCGCCATTACTGTGGGAGCGTAGAAGTTCGGGCCTAGTTCGGGGAGCCTGGTCGCACCCGCAAGTATCCGCGCTCCCCGCGTACGTGCATCTTCCACTTGCGATTCCACGATCCTCAGCTGCCGCTCATGGATCATCGGCCCCACATCGGTTTTCTCGTCAAGACCATTCCCCACGCGCAATTTTTTCGTCTTCTCAACGCATGCGCTCAGGAACCTTTCGTACAGGTTGCGATGGACGTAGCACCGCTCCACCGACAGACAGGTCTGACCCGCATTGACGAACGCGCCCCACACCGCGGCGCTGGATGCCACATCCACGTCTGCGTCGTCGAGCACCAGCATGGGGTCCTTTCCACCTAGTTCGAGCACGACCGGCAGCAGTCGGGCTGCAGCTGACTGCGCGACGCGTTTACCGGTGGCTACGCTGCCGGTGAAGATCAGCTTGTCGATTGCCGAACCAATCAGCGCCGCTCCCGTTGAACCGTCCCCCGGCAGAACCCGAAACACATCTTTCGGCACCCCCGCCGCATGCAGCAATTTCTCCAACTCCAGAGCCGCAAGCGATGTGCATTCCGAGGGCTTCACCACCACCGCATTCCCTGCCACCAGCGCCGCGAGCGCCTCAGTTGCCGGGATTGAGAACGGATAATTCCACGGCGAAATAATTCCCATCACGCCGTAGGGCTCCCGGCGTATCGTTCCAGCCTTCGTTTTCATCGCCAGGTTGCCGTGCGGCAGCCGTTCCTCGCGCAGCAGACCGAAAGCGTTCTGGATGAGAAAGCGCGCCGCGTCGAGAACCACCATCACCTCGGTGACGAGCGCTTCGACGTAAGGTTTGCCCGCCTCTTGAGTTATCAGCCGCGCAACTTCGGTTTTTCGCTCATGCAGGAGAGCCTGAAAATTACGCAGAACCGCGATCCGCCGCCGGACGCCCTGTTCGTTCCATGACGCCTGGACTGCGCGGGCGCGCGCCACGGCAGCGCCGACTTCGCTCTCGCTCACGCACTCGAATTCGCTCAGAACCTCGCCGGTTGCCGGATTCACCGAAGAGACTTTGCGCACCGCGATATGAAGGTCAGTTGCCATTTCGGAGATAGGGTAATTCAGCGCCCACAGAAAGTCTGTGCGACTTGAAGGGATGTTATCGCTATTCATTCCCAAACCCGGCAGCGGAGTGACCATCCGATCCTCAGTACTCCACCCCGACCAGAAACAACCCGCTCGCCGGGGCTGTCGGCCCGGCCTCCGACCGATTGCGTGCTTGCAGAATCCTGGCCACATCTTCGGCCTTGAGCGTTCCCTTGCCGACCAGCACGAACGTTCCGACAAGGTTTCTCACCATGTGGTGCAGAAAGCCATTCCCGCGAATCTCGTAGACGAATTCGTCCCCGCATCGCTGCCATGCCGAGGAAAAGACCTTCCGGACTTTTGAGACCTCCTCGTCCTTCCCTTTTTCCGTGTCCACGGCAGCAAACGACGTGAAGTCATGCTCCCCTACTACTTCCGACGCCGCCTGCCGCATCGCTTCTTCATCAAGCGGAAACGGGTAGTGCCACACATACCGCGCCAGAAATGGCGGACAAATCGGCCCCCGGTAAATGCGGTACCGGTAGGTTTTCGCCCGCGCGGATTTTCGCGCATGAAACTCAGGTCCGGCCTCTTCCACCGCAAGAACCCGGATCGAGGCTGGCAGCAGGTCGTTCAGCGCCTTTACGAAATTCGACGCCGGAATCGAACACCCACTCTGGAAGCTGGCCACTTGGGCTAGAGCATGGACCCCGGCATCGGTCCGGCCCGAGCCTTGCGGCAAGACGTTTTCCCCGGTCAAGCGTCCAATAGCTGAAGCCAATGTGCCCTGGATCGTGGCCGAATCAGGTTGAACCTGCCATCCGGAGAACTCCGCGCCATCGTACGCCAAAACCAATTTGAAATTGCGCATCGCCATTTCTTCGGAGTCGTTCGCCAGGCTGGCCTCATCTACTCTGTTTACAGTTTTTTACAAAGTTTTACCGCGCCGGTCAGGGGGCGGCAGTCAAAAGCATCGGCTTGCTCAGCTATACTATTGCACTTCCCGGAATTCGAGATTTTCCCTCGTCCTCCCGGTGGGTCGGCCAGCGGGGTACGAGAGGTTTTAGACGCGTCGTGGCTTTGCAAGGAACCTTGCCCGCGCGCTTTGCGTATCACAACTGTCCAGTCGACGCTTCCAGAAGTCCCAGAAGCACAGGCCTTATTCAATGGAGATGAGCGAATGCAATCGTTCTGTTTGATGATCGCCGTGCGGCGTGCGTTGGCGTTTTTACTGATTGGCGTGCTCTCGGCAGCGGCTTTGGCCCAGGAAGCGCAACCTCCTGCAACGCCGCAGCCGCAGGCATCAACCCCTCCGGCAGCAAACTTCCAGCTTAAGAATTACACCAATCCGCACTCCCATTTCCCCAATCCTATCGCGCCTTACACGCCGACTACCGTTCCTTTGCCCAACCTCGCCAACACGCCGCGGATCAGTAATTTGCTCCGAGAGGGCAAGATTTACCTCTCGATGGATGACGCCGTGGCCCTGGCGCTCGAGAACAACCTCGACATCGCCATCCAGCGCTATAACCTGAATATCGCCGACACCGACATTCTCCGCGCCAAGGCCGGTTCGACCATCCTGGGCGTAAACACCGGCGTGATCCTGGGAACGCCCGGTGGCGGCGTAGGTGGTTTGGGCGGTGCGACCAGTTCCTCCAGTTCAGGGGCCGGCGGAACTCAAAGCGGTAGTGGCGGCGCAGCAAGCGGAACCCTGGGTATCGTCAGTTCCACGCTAGGCCTCGGGGCGCCGATCACTCCTTATGACCCTCAGCTTACGGGCTCGCTTCAGTTCGACCGGCTGAAAATTCTTTGCACCAGCCCGTTCTGCGGCCCTTCACAGAACACGACCACGGCAAACTTCGCCTACACCCAGGGGTTTCAGACCGGAACCAGCCTTGCGGTCGGCTTCAACAACAGCCGCGTGACTGCCGACAGCCCGTTCACCATTTATAGCCCCGCCTTGAACTCCAGTTTCAAGGCCACCGTCACTCAGGAATTGCTCCAGGGCTTCGGATTCGCTCCCAACCGCCGTTTTATCGTTTTTGCGCGCAACAACCGTGAGATTGCCGACGTAGCGTTCCGCTTTCAGGTGATCACCACCGTCGACCAGATCGAGAACATCTATTGGGACCTGGTCAACGCGTACGAGAATGTGAAGGTGCAGCAGGAAGCACTGGCGCTGGCGCAGAAGACTTTGAACGACAATAAGAAGCAGGTCGAGATCGGCACTTTGGCTCCAATCGAAGTAGTTCGCGCGCAGAGCACAGTGGCCACCAATCAGCAGAGCTCTGATCGTCGCTCAGACCAATCTCGAACTCGAGCAGTTGCTGATGAAAAATGCGCTTAGCCGCACGTTGGTCGATCCGGTTCTGGCGGATGCGGAAGTCATCCCGACCGACACCATGCAGTTGCCGGCCTCGGAACCCATCGTGCCCGTGCAGGACCTGGTAAATGATGCGCTGAGTCACCGGCCTGAACTGGCCGAGTCCCGGATCGACCTTGCAAACCGCGAACTCAGCAAGAAAGCCGTCCGGAACGCGCTGCTGCCGAGCGTCAACCTGTACGCGTATTACGGCGGCGCTGGCTTGGGCGGAGCGCAGAACCCTTCAGCGACCTGCAATCCGAGCCTCCCCGCGTCGCAACAACCCTTCTGCAAGCCCGCTGGATCGGTGCCGAACACGGCTTACAACGACACCCTGAACCAGCTCGTCGACTCGAGCGCGCCCGACAAGGGTGTTGGTATCTCCCTGAATATTCCTATTCGCAACCGTACCGCACAGGCCAACCAGATTCGCTCGGAACTCGAATACCGCCAGGCCCAGATGCGCCTGCAGCAGGTGGAAAACGAGATCCGCATCGAAGTCCGCAATGCCCAGTTCAGCCTGTTGCAGAATCGTGCCAGCGTGGCCGCCGCCCAAGCCGCTGTCGACCTGGCCGTGCAATCGCTGGACGCCGAACAGAAAAAATATGCGCTTGGCGCTTCGACTTCCACTCTGGTTCTGCAACAGCAGAGCGCACTGACCCAGGCGCGCTCCAACTTGATTTCCGCGCAGGCCAACTATGAGAAGTCACGGGTCGAACTCGATCGCGCGACCGGCCTGCTGCTCGATCACGCCGGCATCGACATCGCAGACGCGGAAAATGGTGAGGTTCGCAAACTGCCCGCGGTCCCTTACGTGGCACCGCGCAAAGACACGGAGTCGGTGATGCCGGGCCAGCCCGGCCAGGTGCCGAGCAACGCCGCAACCGCAGATGCAGCCCCAGGAACAGCCGCAACCGCAGCAGTAGCGGTGAAGTGTGATACCCGGCCCTGTCCCTCCACCTTTTGGGGGGACAGGGCCGGAACATGATGCAGCCTGCAACTTGGTACAAGGTACTGGGTACTGTCTCCTCCGCATCCTCAATATCACTTCAGTCTCGGCAACACCGGGGTTTATGCTCTCTCCGTGACGCTTTCCGTCGTCATCATCACTCATAACGAAGAAGCGAACCTCGCGCGCACGCTGGAGAGCGTGAAGCCGTTGGTCGCCGAGGCCAAGGGCGAGATCATCGTCGTCGATTCCGGTTCGACCGACCATACCGTGGAGATCGCCAAATCTTACGGCGCGAAAGTCTTTGTCGAGGAGTGGAAAGGCTACGCCGCGCAGAAAAACTCGGCAATCGACAAGGCGACAGGGGATTGGATTCTGAGTCTGGATGCGGATGAGCAGGCGGAAGCGACGCTTGTTAAAGAAATCACCTGGCTAATGCACGCCATTCTTGTATGGAAAACGGATGGAATGCCGGTAAACAACGACCCAAGATCAAGAGAGATCCGCAATCGCGGTTCGAGATACGGGCTCGATGAAACTGATCTGAACGGGTTCTTACTTCCGCGTAAGAATTTCTTCCTGGGACGATGGATCAGGCACGGTGGCTTCTGGCCTGACTCAAAGCTCCGTCTTTTCCGGCGCGGTGAAGGCCGGTTTCAAGATCGACTTGTGCATGAAACCGTTAGAGTCGAGGGCACCAAGAGCCCCATGCAGCGCGGCGCGCTCCTCCACCACTCCTACCCCACACTCTCCGACTACATCGACCACATGAACCGTTATTCGTCGCTCGGCGCTGAGATGGCCGTCGCCAAAGGCCCCCGCGGATTCAGCGTCATCAACATCGTCCTCCGCCCCGCTCGCTACTTTCATCTACAACTACTTCTTCCGCCTCGGATTCCTCGACGGACGCGAAGGCCTCCTCCTGCACCTCTACCACGCGGTCTATGTCTCATGGAAATACGCCAAGGCGTGGGAACTTTCCCGCAATGCGAGAAATTCACCACAGAGGCACAGAGACACAGAGAAGAACTGATCAGCGCACGTTTGCGGGCAGTGACCCGACGGGACACGGTTTGGTTGGTTTAAGAAAAGCAGGTCCCTCGACTTGCAAAGCGGCTCGCAAGCGAGATGGCCTCGCCGCGCTCGGGATGACAATTCAGTCGTGGGTGCTAGGTACTAGGTACTGGGTACTCTGTGCTAGGTGCTGGTTAAGGGTGAATCCAACCAACCTCCCGGTCGGCTTCACTTCCGTACCTTGCCGCACCAGCACACCTCCTCTATCATCAAGGGTTAAGCGGTGTGGGGGTACATGGCTGAGAAAACCAGGCAGGTCGCCGAATCTCCGATCTCGGACGTATTTGACGGCCGCGCTCCGTCTGCCTCCGAAAAGCAGTGGGCGGAGAAAACTCTCGCGCCTACGCTCGAGAAGTCGCCCGAAAAGCCTATCGGCGCGCCCACCGGCACCAACCTCGACGAGAACGGCCACGCCCGCTTCACCACCATTTCCGCTGTGCCGGTCCGCCGCCTCTACACCCAGGCCGACCTGCCGCCTGATTTCAGCTACGACCAATACCTCGGCTATCCCGGCCAGCCGCCGTACACGCGAGGCATTCACGCCACCGGCTACCGCGGGCAAGCTTTTCACCATGCGCCAGTTCTCCGGCTTCGCCTCTCCGGAAGAGACCAACCAGCGCTACAAGTACCTGCTCGAGCATGGCGGCAGCGGCCTTTCCGTAGCGTTCGACCTGCCTACGCTGATGGGCTACGACTCCGATCACCCCGCCAGCGAAGGCGAGGTCGGCAAGTGCGGTGTCGCCATCGATTCGCTCGAAGACATGGAGATTCTCTTCGGCGGCATCGATCTGGAGAAGACCACCGTATCGATGACCATCAATTCACCCGCCTCTGTCCTGTGGGCCATGTATCTGGTGGTCGCGGAAAAGCAGGGAGCCGACTGGAAGAAGATTTCCGGCACCATCCAGAACGACATCCTGAAGGAATACATCGCGCAGAAGGAATACATCTATCCCCCCGCGCCCTCGATGCGCCTGGTCATCGACACTTTCGAATTCGGATCGCGCTTCACGCCGCGTTTCAACACCATTTCCATCAGCGGATACCACATCCGTGAAGCCGGTTCGACCGCCCTTCAGGAACTCGCGTTCACGATTTATGATGGCGTCGAGTACGTCGAGTGGGCGCGCCGCCGTGGCCTGGACGTCGACGAGTTCGGCCCTCGCCTCAGCTTCTTCTTCAACGCGCACAACGACTTTTTCGAAGAGATCGCCAAGTACCGAGCCGCGCGCAAGATCTGGTATCGCCTGATGAAAGACCGCTTCGGCGCCAGGAATCAGCGCACTCGGCCTCTTGCGTTTCCATACCCAGACCGCCGGCGTCTCGCTACCTGCCCAGCAACCCATGAACAACATCGCCCGCGTCGCGCTTCAGGCGCTTGGCTGCCGTTCTTGGCGGCACACAGTCGCTGCACACCGACTCCTACGACGAGGCCCTGGCGCTGCCCACCGAAGAAGCCGCCCGGATCGCGCTCCGTACGCAGCAGATCATCGCGTACGAGTCCGGCGTGGCGCAGACCGTAGATCCCCTCGGCGGCTCATATTTTCTTGAGAACCTGACGCTGCAGATGGAGAAAGGCGCCTTCGATTACTTCGAAAAACTCGACGCCATGGGTGGAATGGTCAAGGCCATCGAACGCGGATACCCACAAAAAGAAATTGCCGAGGCGTCGTACCAGTACCAGCGCGCGGCCGAAGCCCGAGAAAAAATCATCGTCGGCGTCAACGACTTCACCATCGAAGAAGAGTCGCCGCATATTCTTTACATCGACGAATCTGTCGCCCACTCGCAATCGGCGAAACTCAAAGCCATGCGCTCACGCCGCTCCAATGAAGAAGTCCAGAGCCGCCTCGAAGCCTTGAAGCGCGCTGCCGCACAAAACCCCGAGACACCGGCCAACGGCAACATCTCCTCCGCGAACACCATGCCTTACATCGTCGACGCCGTTCGGGCTTATGCTACCGTCGGAGAAATCTGTGAAGCCCTCCGCCAGGTCTATGGCACCTACACGGAAGTCAGCATCACGTAGGATCGTGTGGCGCGGGCGCCCTCGCCCGCGTGCCTTCCTTGGAAAAACTGATATCCTCTGTGTTTCCGTGCCTCCGTAGTGAAATAGCGTGAGTCCGCTACTTCTTCCTCTGCCGGTATAGGGTCGCGTCTACCTGCCTGGCCATGGCTTCCACATCCAGCTCAACGCCCAGGAACCCCGCCACCTTCACCGCCGTAACTTTCGGCCCGCTTAACACTTCGTGATAGGGCACTCGATGCACCTTCACGTTCGGCTGGCTGCTCAGCCAGGTATGGACCTTGTACAGGTGATCCTGAAAGGCTTTTACCACGATTGAATTGTCGACCGCGGCGTCGTAGGTTCCGCGCCGGCGCAGCATCTCGTCCTGTGACGCCATGACCTCGGGCAGCGGCCGTTGCATAAAGATGACGCGGTACTCGTGACCCGCGGGCAGCGACAGCAGCAGCTGCGAAATCACCTTGACCAACTTGCCCTCAGCCTCGGCGATCAGGGTCGGGTCCTTGGGAAGCTGCTTGATGCGCTCCCATTCCAGATATCCCTTGGGATTATCGACGTCCGCCTGCCGTTCGCCGTCCGACAAAACCGCCATCCCGCCCGCCGCCAGCATTTGCATCATCAGAGAGGTCCCCGAACGTGGCAGACCTGAAACGATTGTGACCATGAGTCCTTTTTCCGTGTGAAGATTCGCAACAACAGAGTCCGCTGCCCTGTGTTCGCGATCCTTCGAGTTAACCACGAAGCTCGGCCCGTGAATCCAGCACAGTTCAGGGAACTACCCGCTCTTCCTCTCGGACGTGCTGGCGCCAGAAAAGCCCGCTCCCGTAACCCATTCCAGCCAATCTTTTCTGCTGAAAGTATTGAAATCAGCGCGACAGCAGCGTATTTTTTGCGGTTGGCGTTTATCGTCGCTCTACAAAGCCACCAGTAAAGCAGCGCTGGGCCCCGGGCCGAGTCGTCATTCAGTTTTTGCATCGGGCATCACCACACTGGGCAGCATAGTTCGTGAGACGGGGGGGAATGTGCGTGGTGGCTGTCGAGTAGTTGGCGGACTAGTGTTCCTGTTGGCTGCTCTTGTTTTTTGTTCCCGCCTCAGGTGCTCAGCGGTACACCTTCCGAACCTACGTCGAGGGTCTCGGCAATCTGAACGTGATGTCTCTCTACCAGGATCCGACCGGGTTTCTCTGGATAGGGACCCAGGGCGGACTCTTCCGCTATGACGGGTACCGCTTCGCAGAGTTTGGCTCCAACGAGGGTCTGACCGCGCCTTTTATCCAGGACATCTATCAGGACTCCGCCGGTCGGCTGTGGGTCACCACTCCAAACGGGCTCTTCCTGCGAACCGGTGAGCACTTCCAGGAAGTACGTCCCGAAAGTGAGCCTCTTCCTATCATACGGATGGGCTCATTTTTCGCTTCCCTCCCCGATGGCACGGTAGTTGTCTCTCAAGATCATGGCTTGTACACGCTTCGGCCTTCGCCGGAGAAGCAGAGCTGGCAGGCAAGTCTGCTCCTGCCTCCAAACCTGATTGACAAGGACACATCGGCGCCTCACGGCGTTATCACCGCGCCGGACAGCTCCATCTGGTTCGGATGCGGCGACGGCATCTGCAAGTATCAGAACTCCTCGCTTACCAAGTGGGACGACAAAAGTGGCTTGCCCAAAGCAAGTTGGGAATACCTGCTGTTCGACCACGAGGGCCAGTTGTGGGTGCGGAGCAAAAGCCACATCGTCGTTTTGAAACCGGGCGCAGCCCGCTTTGAGTTGCGTGACATCCCCGGCCAGCCTCCTACGCTCGACTTTCGAACCCTTGCCCTCGACGCCCAGGGCCGCATTCTTGCACCCATCGATAACAAGCTTGCGCGGTACGAAGGCGGCGAGTGGCGCCTTTTCTCGGAAGCAAATGGCCTTCAAGGTGAGAGCGTTACCGCTGCGATAGCCGATCATGAAGGATCCGTCTGGATTGGTACCCTCGGCTACGGCTTGCAACGCTGGCTGGGCTACGGCGATTGGGAGCATTGGACAAAAGCAGACGGGCTCCAAAGCAACATCGTCTGGGCAATCTTCCGCGACCATACCGGAAGACTCTGGACAGTGGATGACAAGGGCATCTCGATCATGCCGCCCGGTTCCCGGCAACCGCGCCCCTGGCGGGTGCCCGGGATGGAGACGGCAGGGTTCGCCACTATCGGTGAAACTAAAGACGGATTTCTCTGGATCGGCCTTCGAAATTCTGTCGTACGCGTGGATGCCGTGACCCTTGCTGCCAAGCGTTTCCCCATGGGCGACATCCTGTCGCGGCTTTTTGTCGACTCCCGTGGTCGAGTGTGGTGCGCCACCATAAAAGGGCTGTTTGTAAGCGAACCCATGTCTGGCGACCGGGGGAATGACCGTACACCATTCCACAAGATTCAGGAGGGCGCTTTACCGACCAGTGGGGTCTTAGACCTGACCGAAACTCCCGATGGGCGGTTGTGGGTGGTTGGCTTCGACGGGCTGTTCTCTGACGGCCCCGACGGTTGGACTCGCGTCGATCTCGACTGGAACAGCCTGGGCACGAAGACGCTCGCGGATATCGCCACCGACCCCTCCGGTGACGTGTGGTTGAGCGGCTACTTCCCCGGTGTCGTGCGACTCCATCTCAAGGGCTCTCAGGTTCTTAGTTCCGATCGTTATCAGCGGCCTACCTTGGTCTCCGATCACTTCGTCATCCTCGCCCCGGATCACGGCGGTTGGATGTGGCTCGGCGGAGACCGAGGCATGAACGTTTTCGACGGGCAGCACTGGCGCAGGTACACGCAGGACGACGGTCTGGTCTGGAACGATACCGCCGAAAGAGCCTTCTGGGCCGACGCAGATGGCAGCGTTTGGATCGGCACCGGTGGCGGCCTCTCCCATTTCACTCCCCACATCGTCGCCGCCGTTCCTCCTCCCGCACCTGTGTTCGAGTCGGCTCGCTTCGGCTCCGGCGACATCAGCAACGGCGCGAGCGTTCACTGGAGCAGTGATCCCCTAACCATCAAGGTGGCCTCACTCACCTTCCGCGATGAAAAAGCCTTGCGCTTCCGCTATCGGCTCACCGGTTTCGAACGAGAATGGACGGATACCGATGAGCACGAAGTTCGTTACCCCCAGCTTCCCCCTGGCTCCTACCAACTCCAGGTGATGGCGATCACCGGAAGCGATGGGGCTCTTTCTCCTGTCTCCACATTTTCCTTCAGCATCAAGCCACCGTGGTGGCGAAGTAACATTTTCTACGTAGCCGCCGGATTGATCGGTTTGTTCTTACTGGGTACGGCCTGGCGCTGGAGTCAGGAACGTGCAGTCGCCAGGCAGAATGAGGAGCGCTCGCGCAAGGCCGCCCTCTACGCGCGCAACCTGATCGAAGCCAGTCTCGATCCTCTCGTAACCATCAGTCGTGAGGGCAAGATAACCGACGTGAATCAAGCCACCGAACTGGTCACCGCCGTCCAGCGGGAGAATCTGATCGGCAGCGACTTCTCCGACTACTTCACCGATCCTGACAAGGCCCGCGACGTCTATCAGCAAGTCTTCGCCACCGGCAGAGTCCGCGACTATCCTCTCGCACTGCGAAACGCCGCCGGCGGTGTTTCCGAAGTGCTCTACAACGCTAACGTATTCCGCAATGAGTCTGGGGAAGTGGAAGGTGTCTTCGCTGCGGCCCGCGACATCACCGAACGCAAACAACTCGAGGAGCAGTTGCTCCAGTCGCAGAAACTCGAAGCGATTGGCCAACTGGCGGGCGGAGTTGCCCACGACTTCAACAACATCATGGGCGTCATCCTGGGGTACGCCGAACTGGCTCAGGTGCGGATGCCCAAAGATGACCCGATCGCGAAGCATGTTGGCCGCATCCGCAAGGCTGCCGAACGCGCTGCCGAGTTGACCCGGCAACTACTGGCCTTCAGCCGCAAGCAGGTGCTGCAACCGCAGGTGCTAAACCTCAACCAGGTTGTCGTGGAACTCGCGAAGATGCTGAGCCGGCTGATGGGCGAGAATATCGAACTCGTCGTTCAGAGCGCTGACGATCTCGGAAGCGTGAAAGCCGACCCCGTGCAGATTCAGCAGGTGCTGATTAACCTGGCGATTAATGCTCGCGACGCCATGCCCAAGGGAGGAAGGCTGGTCATCGCTACTGCCAACTTGCATCTGGACAACTCCTCTGGCCAGCTTCAATCCCACGTCCCGAACGGTGACTACGTCATGATCTCCGTTTCTGACACAGGAATCGGCATGGACGAAGAGACTCGCGCTCGCATCTTCGAGCCCTTCTTCACCACCAAGGGATTCGGCAAGGGTACTGGCCTGGGGCTGTCGATCATCTACGGCATTGTGAAGCAGAGCGGCGGGCATATTTGGGTTCAGAGCGAGCCCGGCAAGGGAGCGACCTTCAAGATCTGCCTTCCCCGCGTAAACGAGCCTTTGGAGCCGGTCGTTGACGAGAGCCATTTTGTTCCTGTTCGCCGGAACGCCACGGGAACGATCCTGCTTGTGGAGGACGAAGCTTTGCTCGCGAACATGGCACGGGAAGTCCTGGAGGATTGCGGTTTTCGCATTCTGCAGGCCGCCAGTGGCGAGGAGGCGCTTGAACTTGCGGCGGCCTACAAGGGGGACATCAACCTCCTGCTCACCGACGTGGTCCTCCCCGCCGGCATCGACGGGACCTTGCTGGCCGAACGTTTGCGCGCCTCACGCCCCGAACTCAAAGTTATCTACATGTCCGGCTACAACGACGTGATGGTTACCTTTGAGGGGAAACTCGCTGCCGGCGCGATTTTGCTGGAGAAGCCCTTCACCACTACAACACTCCGGGCTAGAGTCCAGGAAATCCTGAACGGCAACTCTTGACACGCTTATCTTCTCTCGAACAACACCATGCCCGAGAATCGCGCAAACCGTTCGCGCGTCTTTTTCGGGTAGAACCTCCCCATAAACCGCAAGACTCGCGCAAATGGCATGGTTCGCTTGAGACGGATGGACTCATCCAACATTGGCCGATATTCAATCTCGCGCCATCCGTAAGGTTCGAAAAACTTCGTCCCTTCCTCCGGCCCAAAAATCAGCGGCGACTTCGCGAGGGCTTTACCCCACGTTTTGTTTAGCCGCTTCAGCAGATCCGGCGACGCCAGGTCGATAAGCCACCAATGAAAAGATGGTTGCGCTGCAAGATCGCTGGCCAGTCGTGCTACCTGTTCTCTCTGCAGGTACGCGAGCAGACCTTCGGTGATCACGAAGGTCCGCTTCGCCGACGCGTTCACCCGAGCGAAGAACCCGCTTCTAGCAGCATCTTCGGTTAAATCCACAGGAGCGAACTCGTGCGCGCACCGCGGCCGCTCGGCCGCCAGAATTTTTTCTTTGTATGCCAGTACATCGCCGAAGTCGGCTTCGATCCAGCGCAGCGAAGATGGCAGGTCCAGCCGATACGGACGCGTGTCCAGCCCGGAGGCCAGGTTCAGTACGGTATCGATTCCGTGATCGCGAATCGTGCGCAGCATTAACTCGTCCATCACTTGCGTGCGGACGATCATCGGCCACGCCGTCTGCCGCGCCTTCGGAATGCTAGTGAGGATCGACTCGCCTTCCGGCCCAGCCAGCTTCCGCGCCCACGGATCGTGAAACAAGGCATCAGGCCGTTCGGACTCCATCGCGCGATACATCGCCACCCATCGTGCGGTGTCTGAGACGTGCGAAACGGACGACGACGCGGAACCCGATGCTGCAAACGAACTCTGGGCCACCTCCGGGTTCAAAGAGGACCGCGGAGGCGGGGGAATATCACGAGTAGCCATCATCGGACTCTTCCAGGCTGGAACCTGAATTCAGGAGGTCCTTCCTGTTGGGAAGCCTTCCTCGTACTTCAACTACTTCTTCACCGCATCCTCAGTCTTCTCCGCTCCTTCTTTCACATCGTGACCAACAACCTTCACACCCTTTTTGACGCCGTGCCCGGTCTTCTTGGCCACGTCCTTGGTCGCATCCGCAGTCTTGTCAGCAGCCTTCTCCGTGCCCTTCGCAGTGTCCTTGGCCACGTCCTTGGTCGCATCGGCAGTCTTGTCTGCAACCTTTTCCGTGCCCTTCGCCGCATCTTTGGCTACGTCCTTGGTGGCATCAGCAGTCTTGTCTGCGACTTTTTCTGTGCCCTTCGCGGTTTTCTTGGCTGCTTTTCCGGTTGCATCGACCGCCTTCTCCGTCCCCTTGGCGGTCTTCTTGGCGGCGGTCTTGGTGGCGTGACCGGTATCTTGGGCTGCTTTGTCAACGTCCGTCTTGACGTCCTGCGCGTAAACCAGGGATGTCGCGCCCAGTAACACCATCGTGAGTACAGTTACAAGCTTGGATTTCATGTTGCCTCCTTAAGTATCGTGAGAAAAAACTCTAGAAGTATGGAGTAGACCGGGCAGAAACGCAAAGGGTCTTGCCGGAGGTCAGTTGGCGCGGGTAGCACTCCACTCCCCGTTCTTACCCTCCCCTGAGAGAGTTCCCTTCATCGAGTCGCCGTCCACAGTACCCGTGTAGTCGAGCGGCGCCTTGGCCATCACGTGAAACTTTATTGAGTTCCCGGCGACGGAGCCTTCGAGCGTCCCCGACTGCCGCGGCCCCTTGAAGGTCCCGGTAATCTTGGCCCCATCCTGCTGAATGACGAGGGTCTGTTTTGCCTTGCGTCGCCCGCTGGATGCCGTCACCGTCCAGGTTCCGGCGACGTTAGACGATGTGTCACTCGCCAGAGAAACACTACACATTAGAATGAGGACTGCCCAACAGCCGAGCTTCAGCCTCATCGATTTGCTGGTCTGCATTGATTGTCCTCACCTTTCGTGATCGGGCTAGAGAAAAATACCACACCGCCAGGAGAGGCTTCTCACTACCCGGCCCCGCACCCTGTCATCCTGAATCGCCCTCCCCATCTTGTCATCCATACTCCTCCCCACATTGTCATCTTGAGCGGAGTGAGAGGATTCGCTTGCGAATCCTTCACGGAGTCGAAATACCTGCTGTTTCTTCTTCGTCCGAGCCTGCCCTTCCCACCTTGTCATCCTGAGCGGAGCCGTGGCAGGTCGCTGCGGGAGCAACGGGAGCACGTGTGGGGCGGACACTCTTGTCCGCCAGGTTTAGTCGCGCCACACGTCGGCGAGAAATCCCAAGGGAAGGACGACCGTGGAATCCCACGTTTCGAAAACCGCGAAACGTGGGGGCACCCGGCAACTGGGAAATAATCCGAGCGGTGGGTTAGTTTGCTGGTGTATCACAGAACAGTCATCCCGAAGTCCCGCGTTTTCTCCAGCGGGGCAAGGGATCTAGCGCGGAGCGTTTCGAAACTGGCGCGTGGCCCACTCAAGCCGGAGTCCCCAGACAGCAGGGTTTTCGCTGGCTGGGGTAGAAGTCCGCTTTTGGCTTGAGCGGGGATGTTCCGAACTCCAACAACTTGTCATCCTGAGCGGAGTGGCGCGAGTCGCCGGCGACTTGCGCGACGACGTCGAGGGGGTTTGACCCGCCAGGACGATTCCTGAATCGCGCCTAGTCCTTCACTTCCACGGTGAACAGGCGGATCTCGCGGGAGCCGACGTTTTCCACCGAGTGCGGCGGCAAGGGCGGAGACCAGATCGCCCCCGGCTGCGCCGAGGTAGAAGGGACGGTTCGGGTGTCGAGCAGGACATGGCCGTTCTCGTCGCGGCGAACAAAGTCGCTGGCGCTGATCACCTGCATCACTGCCGACCAGCGGTGCGTGTGCACGGGCACGAGGGCGCCCGGCGGAATAATCACCTCGAGCACCCGCACGCGATCGTTCTCGAGGATCAGGAAATGATAGTCGGCTGCGGCGACAAGCGCGTCGAGCGAATCGGGCCACGGCCACACGGCAGGCGCGAGGTTAGTGGTCAAGGCATCCTCTGGATCGATGGGGCGTTCGCACAGATCATTTTGCGTGCAGCAAGCGTGGCATGACGTTGCCCAGAAAGTCCACCAGGAAATGCGCGAACATGTTGGCCACCAGATCGCGCCGCCATAAATAAAAGAGGCTCAGGAAAGCGCCGAGGACAAATGCGATCAGGATGTTGGCCGCGCCGCCGGTCCAGTGTCCTACAGAAAAAATCACCAGGGGAATCAGTGCAGCCGCCCAGCGGCCAAGTCCCATTGCCTGCAGCCGTTCGATAGCGAAGCCGCGATAGAACAGCTCCTCCACAATACCGGCGCGCAGGACGATCACCGTAACCAGCCATAGTGGCAACTGGTCAAGACCGGCAGCCGCCTTTCCATGGCCGTAGCCGGTCAGATAGACGAGCACGCCCGCCGCCAAGAGGCAGGCCAGGCTGAGGGGCAGCCCCCAGAGGATCGACTTCCACCAGCGCGTGGTGCCCAAGCCGATAGAGGTGAGCGGGAGCTTCTCCCAGAGCGTGACCAGCAAGAGCAGGCCGACGGCGCTGGCGAACATCAGGCCCTCACGCAGTTCCGAAGGCCCTGTGCCGCCTGCAGGATAGGCGCGCTTGACCACCTCGCGGATGGCCAGCATGCCGAACAACGACCAGAGAAGGCCGACCCACGTGGCCAGGCTCGTGGGGGGATGACCGGTCGGCGGAAGTGGTGGGCAGGGCAATTGTCTTGTTCATAGTGCTCTCGTTCATGTCTGAACATTACGTTCTGGCGGTGTGAATTGTTCCCGATATCTGCATATCTGTATTCTTTGACGAATAACTTGAAACCGGCTCGGCAGATAATGAATCATTAGCTCGCGATGCGTAAAGCGATTCTCCATCTCAAGAAGGCGGACCCGGTCCTGCGGGAGATTATCGAGAGCGTGGGGCCCTGCCGCATGGAATACGGCGATCCCGAGTTTGCCAGCCTGGCCGAGGCTATCGTTTACCAGCAACTGAATGGCAGGGCGGCGGTCACCATATTTAACCGCTTCGCCGACCTGGCCGGGAGGCCACTAACGCCGCAAGGAATTCTCAAGCTGACCGAGGCGCAGATGCGGGGGGCAGGACTCTCCAAGCAGAAGCTCTCGTACCTGCGCGATCTGGCGGCAAAGACGCCATGCCGGCGAATTGAATTTCGCGCAATTGCCGGACATGCCCGACGACGAGGTGATCAAGCACCTGACCCAGGTCAAGGGCATCGGCGTCTGGACTGCGCACATGTTCCTGATGTTTGCGCTCAGGCGACCGAACGTGCTTCCCACCGGCGACTATGGCGTGCAAGTGGCGATGCGCAAGCACTACAAGAAGCGCAAGCTGCCCAAGCCTCTACAAATGGAAAAAATTGCGAAGAGCTGGGAACCGTATCGCAGCGTGGCCTGCTGGTATTTGTGGAGGAGTCTGGATATTAAGACGATGTAGAAATCGGAAGGAGGTGCAATCTGGTAATCGGCGATCTGAAATCAGTCCCGAACAAATCCTCAGATGAAATCCGCATCGGGAAAGCCGTCCGTGATCCCCTGTGTCCTCTGTGGTTAAGGTCCTGCCTTTGTGGTTAAATGACTGCGTGGCCGACGAGCAGAAAATCCGCGTGCTGGTGGCGAAGCCGGGCCTGGACGGGCATGATCGCGGCGCCAAGGTGATCGCCCGCGCCCTGCGCGATGCGGGCATGGAGGTCATCTACACCGGCCTGCGCCAGACGCCCGAGATGATCGTAAATGCTGCGCTGCAGGAAGATGTGCACGTGATCGGCTTGTCGATTCTTTCCGGAGCTCACAACGCCATCGTGCCGCGCGTCACCGATCTGCTCAAACAAAACAAGATGGACGACGTCCTGCTGCTGGTGGGCGGTATCATTCCCGATCAAGACGTGGAGAGCCTGAAGAAACTCGGCGTGGGCGCGATCTTCCAGCCGGGCACGGCCATGGACGATATCGTGAAGTTCATCCGCGCCAACGTGAAACCGCACGGCGTGCCCACGGCCGGCTGATGGCCGAAATCAGCAGTTCCCGCCTCCGAGATCTTCTTTCGCACACAGTTGGCCCAGCCCCGTGGTATTGGAAGACTTTCCCTGCTTTTGTCTCGGGCTCAGGCCAGCAGTTCGTGTGGACACATCATGGCGATCAGGGCCCACTGGGCTATGTGGTTTCCCTCGGGATCGAGCAGGAACCCGGGAAGCCCCGCCTCGCGCTCAATACGTATTGCCGGCCGTTCCTGATTCCGCCATCGCATCTGGGCGTGTGGTGTCCCGAGGGACGCAATCTGCGGCTGGTCTGTTTCGATCCGGACCAGCTCAAGGCATTCGATCTGGAGGAAATCGCGGGATGGTTCAAACCGTCGGCAGACCGTATCTATGCGGCGACCGAGCCGCTGGCCGATTTCGAAGTACGTTTGGACTTGCCTGCGGGCACGCACAAAATCGAAGTTCCGGCGGCGTTCGCGGGCGTCGAAGAGTTGATCGCGCCCACAAGCTACAAAGCCATGTCGAATGACGACCCCGCGTTTGCCCTGTTCGTTTTCTATCTGCACGCGGGACTGGTAGAGGTGCTCCCGCAGAGGTGGTTCACGGCATCGCAATACGAAGTAGGACGGCAGTGGATCACGCGCGCCGCACGCGACCCGGAATCGCACCGGATCGTCGGCGAATGCTTTGGCGTCGGTACGTTTCTGCTCGAAGAAGACGGCTGCCGGCTGGAGCGATGGGTGGAGAGAAGCTAGAGGCTTTTAGCTTTTAGCTTTTAGCTTTCAGCTCTTAGCTTTTAGCGCTCAAGTGTTTATCTGACAGACAGAGGATTCCGGCTGCCATATCCGTGGGAGTTATAACTGTTCTTCATGAGCAGCTTTGTATCAGGGCACGACTTCAGTCGTACCGTTCGGACACAATGAGAGCCGGGGCTTTAGCCCCTGAGGGGTGCGATTGAGATCGGCACTGACTGCCCCAAAGGTCGCTCGGCTTATAGGCGGTCATACCCTGTCCCAACATGCCTGAGGCATCTCCGCACTTCGCTCTCGAAGAGAAAGACGGGTTGGTTGTCCTCCGCCTGCATGCAGACAACACCAACCGGCTGACGCGCGCCTGCGTGCAGGCGCTCACCGCAGGCATGCGAGAACTGGCGCGCAACGCCAGGCCGCTGATCATCACCGGCAACGAGAAGTATTTTTCCGTGGGAGCCGATCTCGGTGAGATAGGCGCACTCCACGGGCACACGGCCCACAAGTTCTCCCAGATGGGACAGGAACTGATGAACGCGATAGCCCAGTTCCCCGCCCCCGTCTATGCCGCGATCAACGGCTACTGCATGGGCGGAGGGCTGGATCTGGCGCTCGCTTGCCACCGGCGGATCGCATCGCCTCATGCGGTCTTCGGACATCGCGGCGCGGCCCTCGGCCTGATCACCGGTTGGGGAGGCACGCAGCGTTTGCCTCGCCTCGTCGGAAAAGCTAAGGCGCTCGAGCTGTTCGTAGCAGCTGAGAAACTTCATGCTAAGGAAGCATTGAGGATTGGGCTGGTGGATGCGGTCGTGGAAGATCCGGTAGCGGAGGCGGTCATCCGGATTCGTCGCGTACTTGAGATTGAAAGCAAACCCTGAGTTCGAATGCGCCCAACGAAAATCAGGTTCTTCGCTTCGCTCAGAATGACAAGTCGGTGGGAGCCGAACGCACCCTGTCTTTCCCCTTTTGACTTCTTATTTCGAATCTCTTGATTTCTCCGTGCCTCCGCGCCTCCGTGGTTAAGCAATGCTGATGCGATCCCGTTTGCCCTTCTCCTCTCCGCTGGTATACCGTAAACAGTTTCCCAAATCGCATTTATGGCTGACCGAAGAGATCCACCTCCGTCCCCGGCGAATCCGCCCGCGGCGAACATCGCGCAGATGAACTCCACCCTTCTACCGTCCAAGGTGGACCCCACGTCTGCGCGCTTTGAAGCCAACATGCGGTTCCTGGCCGACCTGGTTTCACAAGTTCGGAACGAAGAAGAGACGATCCGTGAAGGCGGCGGGGCAAAGGCCATCGAGAGCCAGCATGCAAAAGGACGCCTGACCGCACGTGAGCGCATCCAGTTGCTGGTTGACCCCGGCACCTTCTTCGAACTCGGAACTTACGCCGCGTTTGGCATGTACGGAGAATGGGGTGGCGCACCCGCTGCCGGCGTAATCACGGGCCTCGGGCGCGTCCACACCCGTATGGTGATGATCATTGCCAACGATGCCACGGTGAAGGCGGGCGCGTTTTTTCCCATGACGTCGAAGAAGGTGATTCGCGCCCAGAATATCGCGATCGAAAACCGTATCCCTACGATCTACCTTGTCGACTCGGCGGGTGTCTTCCTTCCCCTGCAGGAAGATGTCTTCCCCGACACCGACGATTTCGGCCGCGTCTTCCGCAACAACGCGGTGATGTCGGCCACAGGCATTCCCCAGATTGCGGCCATCATGGGCATGTGTGTGGCCGGCGGTGGATATCTGCCCGTCATGTGCGACAACGTGCTCATGACCGACGGCAGCGGCCTCTTTCTTGCCGGCCCTGCGCTGGTCCAAGCCGCCATCGGACAAAAATATTCCGCGGAGGAGCTGGGCGGCGCCGCCATGCACTCAGCGATCAGCGGCACGGTGGACTTCCACGAGCCGAGCGATGAGGCCTGCCTCGCCCGCATCCGCTCGCTCGTGGAGAAGTGGGGCTACCGGCGCATGTCGCCGTGGGACCGCAGGAAACCGGAAGATCCTGCGCTCTCGTCGGAAGAGATATACGGCATCTACGATTCGTCGCCCGCGCGACCTTATGACATGAAGGAAGTCCTGGCCCGCGTGGTCGACGGCAGCCGCTTCGATGAATACAAGCCCGAGTACGGCAAGACCGTGCTCTGCGGTTATGCGCGGATCGGCGGTTTCGCCGTCGGAATCGTCGCCAACCAGAAGTTGCATGCCCATCAGACCGACCACGAAGGGCACAAGCGCATTGAATTTGGCGGAGTGATTTATACCGAGTCCGCCGAAAAGGCCGCGCGCTTCATCATGGACTGCAACCAGAACCTGATCCCACTGGTTTTCTTTCACGATGTAAATGGATTCATGGTAGGGCGCGACGCGGAATGGAGCGGCATCATCAAGGCGGGCGCGAAGATGGTAAACGCCGTGTCGAATTCGGTGGTGCCGAAGGTTACGGTGATCGTTGGCGGCTCTTTCGGCGCAGGGCACTACGCTATGTGCGGCAAGGCCTACGATCCACGCTTCGTCTTTGCGTGGCCGACCGCGCGCTATGCGGTCATGAGCGGCGACTCGGCCGCGGGCACGCTGGTCGAAATCAAGATCAAGCAACTGGAGCGCAGCGGCAAGAAGCTTAGCGAGGAAGAAAAGAAAGAACTGTTCGAGTCGGTCAAGCGCACCTATGACGAGCAGACCGATCCTCGCTACGGCGCGGCGCGGCTGTGGATCGACCGCATTATTGATCCTGTCGAAACTCGCGATGCGATCACGCGTGCTCTCGAAGCCGCCGCGCTGAACCCGGACGTGCCGGAGTTCAAGGTGGGAGTGCTGCAGACATGATTCGCGACATTCACCACAGGGACAGCGGTACGCCTAACCACGGAGGCACGGAGACACCGGGCAGACTCCTTCATGAGACTTTGACGGAACAAAATCATCGGTGCCGCCATCGAAGTACATCGTGCACTGGGTCCGGGACTTCTGGAATCTGCGTACGAGGAATGTCTCTGTCACGAGTTACATCTCCGTGGTCTCGACTTCCAAAGGCAGGTGCCGCTGCCCGTGCGCTACACAGATGGGAGCCTGGATTGCGGCTACCGACTCGACATCATTGTCCAAGATTCAGTAATACTCGAACTCAAATGTATTGAACACATCTTGCCTGTTCACGAAGCGCAACTGCTCACTTATTTGAAACTGACGGGCAAGAGGGTCGGACTTATTATCAACTTTCATGTAGGAGCACTCGCACGCGGAGGAATCGTGAGAACAGTTTGGTGATTTTCTCCGTGACTCTGTGTCTCCGTGGTGAATTTGTCTGGAACGGTCAAACTCGTCGAGTGCCCCCGCGATGCCTGGCAAGGGCTGAAGGGGCAAATTCCTGCCTACCTCAAGACCGACTATCTGAAAGCTCTGATCGCCGCGGGTTTCAAGCACATCGATGCGGTATCTTTCGTTTCGTCGAAAGCTGTGCCGCAGATGGCGGACTCAGAAGAAGTGTCGAAGGATCTGGATCCGCCCGATGACGTCGAGATCATCGGCATTGTGGTCAATGAGAAGGGCGCACAGCGGGCAATTGCGACAAATGCCGTTCGCACGCTCGGTTTTCCGTATTCTGTTTCGCCCACGTTTCTGCGGAACAACCAGCGCCAGACGCTGGAAGAGGCCATCGAAGAACTCGAAAAGATCAAGAACAAAGCCGCCGACGCCGGGCTCGAGGTGGTCGTCTACATTTCGATGGCCTTCGGCAACCCCTATGGCGATTTGTGGAACGCAGACGAGGTTGTGGAAGCCGTCGGCCTTCTGGAGTCGGAAGGAATAAAGATAGTGTCGCTCGCCGACACAGTAGGAACGGCCAGTGCGGAGCAGATCGGAAGATTGGTTGGCGCAGTGGTATCGAAGTACGGTTATCTCGAAATCGGTGTTCATCTCCATAGCCGGCCGGAACAGGCAGCAGACAAGATTGCGGCAGCGTATGATGCGGGCTGCCGGCGCTTTGATTCAGCCCTCGGCGGGTTGGGGGGATGCCCATTCGCGCAAGACCAGTTGGTGGGAAACATCGCGACCGAGAAAGTGATCGATGCGTTGCGCGAACGCGGGGCGCAATTGCCAACGCTGAAACCGTTGGACACTTTGCTCAGAATTTCGGCGGAGATCGGGGCGCGGTACACGTTGGCGGGCGTGGCCGATTGAAAAGCTGGCAAATTTCTCCAAAGTTGTCATCCTGAGCGTAGCGAAGAACCTGTTTCTGATGAAGCGAACTAACGACACCATGCCCTACAACACCATCGAACTTCGCTACGACGGCCCGGTCGCAACGATGACCCTGAACCGTCCTGACAAGCGCAATGCGATCAGTTTTGAACTGATCGACGATCTGCTGCACGCGCTCGACGACGTCGAGAAATCCGACGCGCTCGTGCTCATCGTCACCGGCGCCGGCAAAGCGTTCTGCTCGGGTATGGACCTGGAGAATCTGAAGTCTCTGCTCGGCCGGTCGCCCGAGCAAACGCGCCAGGATTCCGAAACCATGGTGCGGCTCTTCCGCACTCTTTACGAATTTCCCAAAGTCACGATCGCGGCGGTGAACGGGGCGGCCATCGCGGGCGGTACCGGGCTGGCATTGCTATGCGACTTCACGCTGGCTGTGCCGGAAGCGAAGTTCGGTTACACGGAAGTGCGCATCGGATTTGTTCCTGCAATCGTTTCCACCTTTCTGCTGCGCCAGGTTGGAGAGAAACAGGCGCGTGATCTCTTGCTCACCGGGCGCCTTTTCGGCGCGGATGAAGCGCTGCGGCTCGGCCTGATCAATGAAATTGTGCCGCCTGAAAATCTGATGACCCGGTCGCGCGAACTGGCGGCTCAGCTTCTGGAGAACAGCCCGACCTCGCTGCGCGTGACCAAGCAGCTTCTTACTGATCACGCACGCGCCGAAATCGATGCGCAGATCGAGACCGCAATCCGTGAAAATGCCGGCATTCGCTCGACCGCAGACTTTCGCGAAGGCATCACATCTTTCCTCGAGAAGCGCAAGCCGCGCTGGAGCGGACGATGAGCACGCCATCGAATGGCCGTGTGGTCAACGAAACCCGGCTTCGTGTTCGCTACGCCGAGACCGATCAGATGGGAGTGGTCTATCATTCCAATCACTTCATCTGGTTTGAGGTTGGGAGGGTCGAATTGCTGCGGCAACTGGGATTTTCTTATCGCGACATGGAGAACGAAGACAAGTGCTTCATCGCAGTAGTGGATGCGCGCTGCCGCTACCGCGCACCGGCCCGCTACGACGACGAGATCATCGTGAGAACGTATTTGAAGAATGTGCGCGAGTCCGTAATTCACTTCGGTTACGAACTTTTGCGTGCAAGCGACGACACCTTACTGGCTGAGGGCGAGACCACGCATATCGTGACCAATCAGGACATGCAGATTTCTGATCTGCCTGCGAAATACATGACTGTGTTTCGAAGCGCGGCCGCGCGAATTTGATCTAGATACTAGGTATTGGGTACTCGGGACTGGAAACTTCTTTGAATGCACTGCACATTAACGGAAACGACCTGACCCTGGAAGATGTTCGCGAAGTTGCCGTCGAGCGGCGGCCAGTGCTGCTACTCGCCGAGGCGCGGACCGCGGTCGACCGAGCGCGGGCAGTAGTCGACACGCTGGTGGCGAACAATCAAGTCTCCTACGCCATCACGACGGGAGTGGGCAAGCTCAGCGACGTCCGCATCGCTGGCGATCAGATTCGCGAACTGCAGGTCAACCTGGTGCGATCCCACGCGGTCGGCGTGGGCGAACCTCTATCAGTTGCCGAGACTCGCGCCATGATGCTGCTGCGCGCGAACTCTCTCTCCAAGGGATACTCCGGCGTACGCGCGGCCGTAATCGATGCCATTTGCGAAATGCTGAACCGGGGTGTCACGCCGATGGTGCCGTCGCAAGGAAGCGTCGGCGCAAGCGGAGACCTCGCGCCTCTGGCCCACCTTGCGCTTGCTCTGATTGGCGAAGGTGAGTGCATTGACGAAAAAGGAGGCCGCGTTGCGGGTGCGGAAGCGCTGCGCCGTGCACAGATAAAGCCGCTGGTGCTCGAAGCGAAAGAAGCCGTCTCGCTGATCAACGGCACGCAGGCGATGCTGGGCGTGGGAATTCTAGCGCTGTTGGCGGCGGAAACTCTGGTCGATACGGCCGACGTCATCGGCGCGATGACCACGGATGCCTTGCGCGGAACCGACGTCGCATTCGACGAGCGCATTCATAAGGCGCGCCCCCATCCCGGCCAACTCAAAACGGCCGAAAATTTGCGCAAGCTGCTCGAGGGCAGCCAGATTCGCGAGTCGCATCGTGACTGCCAGCGGGTGCAAGACGCTTATTCTTTGCGCTGCATGCCGCAGGTTCACGGTGCTGTGCGCGACACGCTCGCTCACTGCCGTGAGGTCTTTGAGACTGAACTGAATTCCGCGGTCGACAACCCGCTGGTGTTCGCCAAACCACGCGCGGTGGGCACGCGCGGAACCGGAACCGTCATGGATGCCGCCGAGGGCGACATTCTCTCCGGAGGGAATTTTCACGGCGAGCCGGTCGCGTTCGCGCTGGATTTTCTTGGGATTGCGCTGAGCGCACTTGCGGGAATCTCCGAGCGGCGACTGGAGCGACTGGTGAATCCGGCGCTGAATGAAGGCCTGCCGCCGTTTCTTGCGCCGGGCGCGGGCTTGAACTCCGGATTCATGATGCCGCAGGTTACCGCTGCGGCCCTGGTCAGCGAAAACAAAGTCCTGGCCCATCCGGCCTCGGTCGACTCGATCACGACCTCGGGAAATAAAGAAGATTACGTTTCGATGGGCATGACGGCGGCGATCAAGCTCAAGAAGATCGTCGAGAACACGCGCAACGCAATGGCGATCGAAGCCATGGCGGCGGCGCAGGCCCTCGACTTCATGGCGCCGCTGAAAACTTCAAGACGCCTGCTGCAGGCGCACGCGGCGATACGGGCGGTGAGTCCGACGATGGACAAAGATCGTGTGATGTACAAAGACTTCGAACGGATTGCAGAAGTGATTGCCGCTGGGAAGATCGCGGAAGCGTTGCAGTAAGGCGTTCCACCACGGAGACACAGAGGCACAGAAGTCTTTATAGCTCCGTAGTATTTGCACAATCCCGTAAAGTAATTCACCCGCACCGACCAGAAAGCCAGTTCACTCGTCACAGACACCCTTTCACAACCTAACGTAAGACTAAGTTGGCAAGCCAACGGGAGGGCACGGCTTTAGCCGTGCCGGTCGAACCTCCTTATCCCGCGGCTTTAGCCGCTGAGGCAAACGGCCCCTTGAGCCAACCCCAACGGAGACACGGCTTTCACCGCCGGGCACTGCCGCGCAGAAAGGGAGGGCACGGCTTTAGCCGCTGAGGGTTAACTTGTCTAAGCCTCCTCGTGATCACACCTCATCCAGTTGGAACGTTTACTTCGTAACTGCGAGCACATGGCAACACCGCTCACTTTTCCAGAGCGAACGCATGGCAGGATTGTTTATCAACACCCTGCTCCACTACCGTCGCGAACACAAATTCCTGCTCTGCGAGTTCGTCCTCATGCCCGATCACTTCCATCTTCTCCTTACTCCAACAGGAATCGCGATTGAACTGGCGGTGCAATTCATCAAAGGCGGGTTCTCATATCGGGTAAGGAAGGAACTGGGATTGAATCTGGAGGTATGGGAACGCGGTTACGTCGATCATCGCATTCGAAATCCAGACGACTACCACAGACATGCTGAGTACATTCGCCAAAACCCGTTGTCGCGGGCATTGTCGACAAACCACAAGACTATTCCTACTCTTCTGCACGTATCGGTTGTGATTTGGACGGGTGCCCTCAGGGGCTAAAGCCCGATCTCTTTGAGATGGCATAGCGGCACGGCTGAAGCCGTGCCCTCCCGTCGTGTCCTCTCGTCTGGATCGACGGGATCAGGTCGTTTAAGGGATTTCCTCCGTTCCTCCGCGACTCCGTGGTAAAAAATTCCCAGGTAGACTCTCATCCCGCCTTCGCCCCGCTCCCCTCCAACCCCAACTCTCCTGCGATCCCCTTCATCGCTTCGATGCAGAACGCAATGTGCTCTTCCAGATCGACACCCAACTCTGCGGCGCCTTGCACAATGTCATTCCGGTTCACGCTGCGGGCGAAGGCCTTGTCTTTCAGCTTCTTTCTGACTGACTTCGCCTCGACCTCGGCCAGCGACTTGCCCGGCTTCACCAATGCACATGCCGTAATGAATCCCGCCAACTCGTCGCATGCGAACAGAGCCTTCTCCATCTGGCTGTCGCGGGTAACGCCCGTATACTCCGCGTGCGACATGATCGCGCGCCGAATTTCCTCCGACTAGCCGCGCTCCTTCAGAATTTCGTTGCCGCGATACGGATGGTCTTCCAGGCTGGGGTACTTTTCGTAGTCGAAATCGTGAATCAGCCCGACCACGCCCCACAGCTTTTCATCGCCGCCAAGTTTGCGCGCGTAGGCGCGCATGCACGCCTCGACCGCCATAGCATGTTTGCGCAAACTTTCGGACTGGGTGAACTCAGTTAGTAAACTCCACGCTCGATCGCGATCACTCATGGTTTCTTACCTGTTTTCTCCGGATTTTCTCCGTCCAATTTAGGATTTTCCGGAACTTCTGTACGGTTTGCTCCGAGAATTCCCTTGACATCCACAGGGTATCTACCGCAGATTACGCAGAACATCAGGAAGCTCCTAACCATTGAGCTCCAGGAGTAGCCCGCTCTGGCAACTCCCACATACAGATGGCCACGACTCTTGCCCCGGTAGATTCCAGGGAGGTGGTTCGTTGCGATCGCTGTCTTTTGGTGCAATTCCGCACAACTAACAACCTTTGCCGCAGATGCCATGGTTCGCTCGACGAGGATGAGCCTGAAATTGTAATGGCTACACCCCCGCCGCCGATGATGCCTGCCCATAATAATGGGCGCGGTCATCTGAACCTGGCGACTTCGATCCGTTCGCTGCGCTTGCGCAGCGGTTTGAGCCAGCGGCAACTGGCCGCCCGTATGTCCGTGCCCCGGACTTACGTTTCAAAGATCGAAAATGAAAAGGCCACCCCGACCCTTTCCTCACTGGAGCGGCTGGCGCGGGCGCTCGAAGTCACCGTGCCCGATCTGCTCAGCGGCGGCGAACGCAACCGGCAGGAGGAGATCCGCGAAATGATGCAGGACCAGTTTATCGCGGAGCTGCTGCCCTTTGTGACCTCGCTGAACGGGATGCAGATGTCGAGCATCCTGGCGCAGGTGCGCGACCTGACGGTACGGCCGCGCAGAAGTGCGTAAGCCTGAGGACAACCGGCAAGACTTTTGGCGCGACAACCATTCGTCGGTTGGGGTTAAAGTTGGTCGCGCTGCCTGCCGATTAGTGAGTCAGGATCGCTGATTGGCAGCTTCGATTTTTATCCGGGCAACCAGCTAACTGAGCCGGGATCGAAAGGTCCCGGCATTTTTCTTGCATGGTATGTACTTTCCCGGCGTCTACTCCCCACTCTTTCACGGGCAAGAGCGCCCGCGCCACACCCTGAATCCCCCCTCATCCTTCTTTCATCTACCTTGCATGACTCCGGACACAAGCTCGAATTTTGTTTACTCTTTGTCTGACCTCTCGGGTGCCGCCATTCAGCCTGGGGGGAGTGCGTTCTATAACCGACGCGGCTTTGCTCGACGCCTATTCTCTGGCGGTAACGGGAGCAGTCGAGAAGGTCAGCCCGTCGGTCGTAAATATTGAAATACATCAGTCTGTGCCGTCGCGCCGTCGCTCAGGACAACCGGGCGAGCCGCGCGAACGCCGCGGCGGGGGCTCGGGATTCATCTTCACACCCGACGGCCTGGTGATCACCAATAGCCATGTGGTCCACGATGCCAACCGCATCGAGGTCACGCTCGCGGATGGACGGCGCTTGCCCGCCAGCACGATTGGTGACGACCCGGCTACGGACATCGCCGTTATCCGCATGGACGCGCCCAACCTGGTCGCCGCGACGCTGGGCGATTCGCAGCAGCTTCGTGTGGGACAGCTGGTGATCGCCATCGGCAATCCTTATGGATTTCAGTCGACCGTTACAGCGGGTGTGGTCAGCGCGCTGGGACGATCGCTGCGCTCTTATTCCGGCCGGCTCATCGACGACGTTGTACAGACCGACGCGTCGCTCAACCCCGGGAACTCAGGCGGGCCGTTGGTGGCCTCCGACGGGCGCGTGGTCGGAGTGAATACCGCTACGATTCTGCCAGCGCAAGGAATCTGTTTCGCTATCGGGATCAACACTGCGAAATTTGTGGCCAGCCGCCTGCTGCAGGCGGGGCGCATACGCCGCAGTTACATCGGAGTCTCGGCGCAAACCGTCCCCATCCATCGCCGGCTCGTTCGGTTTTATGACTTGCCGAAAGAAAGCGGTGTGGTCGTACTCTCGGTGGAGAACCCCAGCCCGGCTCAGACTGCGGGCCTGCGCGAAGGCGATTTGATCGTGGCGCTCGATGGCCAGGCCGTCGCTGGCGTGGACGATCTCCACCGCGTGCTTACCGACGCCCGGGTTGGGATCCGCTCAACCATGACGGTTCTGCGACGCACGGAGAAACTGGAACTGAACGTGGTACCCGAGGAATCGAGGGACGCGTAGAGTCTGTGGACAGTCATCAAACTATGCCATTATCGAATTAAAGATGGCCTTTTGCCGACGGGAATTGTCGCTCCTAACCACGAAGAGCACGAAGGAACACAAAGGGAAGTCCTGAAAGCAAGAATCTTCGTGAGACTTCGTGTCCTTCGTGGTTTAAGCGGTTTCCGGAGGGCTTTGAAGCTCCATTGCAACCAGCGTAATCCCTGTGTTAGCTTCGCTAGCAGCAGAGGTTACGCTTGCAGGCAACAATACCCGCGGGGCTTGATCGCAAGGAAACCGAAGTTTACCGGCGACTCGATCCCAAGCGGCTTCCCAAGCACATCGCCATCATTATGGACGGCAACGGGCGCTGGGCCCGGCGGCGGCACATGCCGCGCATTGCCGGCCATCGCGCCGGCGTGTCCTCGGTGCGCTCGACCGTCGAGACCGCTGCCCGCATCCATATTCCCGCGCTCACGCTTTACGCCTTCTCGGAGGAAAACTGGAAGAAGCGCCCCAAAAGCGAAGTTGATTTCCTGATGCGGCTGCTCTGCCGCTATCTCAAGGCCGAAGTGCCTACGCTGAACAAGAACAATATCCGGCTGGAATATATCGGACGCCAGCACGAACTTCCTCCTGACGTACAGGCGCAGATGGAGTGGGCCCGCCAGGCAACCGGAAGCAACACCGGCATGGTGCTGACCCTGGCCCTAAATTACAGCGCGCGTTCGGAGATCGTGGACGCCTTTCGTTCGCTGGTGGAAGCGGCCATGAGTAACGGCGGTCTCAACCATCTGCACGTTGATGAAGAAGCCGTGTCCCGGCACTTTATACCGGGGCACCTGCCCGACCCTGACCTTGTCATCCGCACCAGCGGTGAAATGCGGCTCAGCAACTTTCTTCTCTGGCAGCTTGCCTACGCAGAAATCTATGTGACCCAAACGCTCTGGCCCGATTTTCGCGGCACGCATCTGCTCGAGGGTATCGAGGAATTCCAGAAGCGCGAACGCCGCTACGGCGGCCTGGGCCAGGATCACGCCACCAACCACGACCACGCCGCCAAGGCGCGGACCTGAGGCGCTCACTACTTGATCAAACGTATCGCCACGGCAGTGGTTCTGATTCCCATTGTCCTGCTGTTGGTGTTGCGTGCTCCACTTCCGGTCCTGGCAGTTGTCACCGCGGCGATCGCGCTGGTCACCGTGCATGAATTCCTCAAGCTCACGGAAGCCTACGGCGTGCAGCCTTTCTGGAAGACAACCTACGTGTTTGTCGGGCTGTTCTTCGTTTTTCTTGCGATTGGCGCGGGCACACCGCTGCTCGCCACCGGATTCTTCATCTATGCAGTAGCGGTCGCGACATCGCTGGCGCCATTCGCGTTTCTGACCCTGGCCATGCGCCGCGACCAGTTGCCGGGCGCATACTCGGCGGCTGCAGCTTCGGTGTTTGCTTTCGTCTATGTCGCGCTGCCTCTCGGATTCCTGGTCAACCTTCGTCAGCAGTTCGGTGGCGCTATTCTCGTTATCTATCTTCTGCTCGTGGTCTGGGCCGGAGATATCTTCGCCTACTTCGTCGGGAAGTCGATCGGACGCCACTTGATGGCGCCGCGCATCAGCCCGAAGAAAACCTGGGAAGGTGCGGTCGCGTCGGTGATCGCGAGTGTTGCAGTGGGCACAGCGTTTTACCATTACGCGCTTCCGATCAGCTCTGCTCTTTTGCAGGCGCATCTCATTGAGAAGCGGGATGGCATCTTCGGCTTGCAGGCAGCACCCTTGCTGCCGATCGTTGTGCTGTCGGCGGTGCTTAACGTCGCTGCCCAGCTTGGCGATCTGGTGGAATCTCTGATCAAGCGGGGCGCGGGTGTGAAGGATTCAGGCGCGATCCTGCCGGGCCACGGTGGCATGCTTGACCGCATTGATGCGCTGCTCTTTGCCGCTCCAGTGCTGTGGTACTATGCGGCTTGGCGCTTGTTGCAGTAATCTTGCGAAGTGATTGTGGATTCCCCTCTGTACACTCCACTGAAGCCTCTGCATCCTGACAGCTCTCTTAACGCAGTTAAACTGGCGCAGTTTGAGCGGCTTTCCACCGAAGCTCTATTGATCTCCCTGCTTCCAGACCAGCAGGGCTGTCTCCGAACCAGGCCGGATGGAACTATACTGGATGGACATCACCGCATCTTCGTCCTTCGCCAGCGAGGCGTGGATGTGGACCATCTTCCGCGCGAGATCGTGATTAAGGAGCAGGAATAGGCTATGCCCGGCGGACTCTACTGGCTCGATGAACCTTGGCCAGGAAAGCTTGCTCTGGCGGCACGTCCGCGCGGGGGGGACTGGCTGCGGGACGAGATCGGAAATTGGAAGCAAGCAGGCATAGGGTGGATTCTGTCATTGCTCACGCCTGAGGAAGAACAAGAACTGGATCTGCGTGATGAGGCACGAGAGGCCAATGTTCAAGGGCTGGAATTCATTTCCTTTCCGATTCCTGATAGGCATGTTCCCAGGTCAGAAGCGAAACTGGCAGACGTTCTGGAGAGGCTCCACGGCGCTCTTGCTGCTGGCACAAACGTAGTTGTGCACTGCCGTCAGGGAATCGGACGGAGCGGGTTGGTGGCAGCCTGCCTGCTCGTGGGCAAGGGCATGAGTCCGGGAGCTGCTATCGAGAAGGTATCGGCAGCGCGGCAAGCTTCGGTGCCGGAAACAACAGAACAACGAGAGTGGATAGACCGGTACGCCGCAGCCATCACGAAGTAAGGGTCGCTATTGCGGGATGCAGTTGGGCAGCTAACGCAGCTAATCATGAAACGCATTGCCATCCTGGGATCGACAGGCTCCATTGGTCGCAGTACTCTCAGCGTAGTCGAATCCTATCCGGACCGTTTTCAAATCATCGCCCTTGCTGCCGGCAGAAATCTCGACGTCGCGTTTGAGCAGGCGCTGCGCTGGAAGCCGCGTTTCATTTCGGTTGCGCGCGAACAGGATGCTGACACGTTGCGCTCGCGACTGAAATCGAAGGGATTCAGCGAGATCGAAGTCGTTCATGGGTCCGCCGGGACCGTGCGAGTCGCCACCCATCCTGAGGTCGATTTCGTCGTCAGCGCCATCGTGGGAGTCTCAGGACTCGAAGCAACCTACGAGGCGGTCCGCGCTGGCAAGAGTGTTGGTCTGGCGAACAAGGAATGCCTGGTAGCCGCCGGCGAGCTGATCACCGCCGAGGCGCGCCGGCAAGGCAAGCCGCTCCTGCCCATCGACAGCGAGCACAACGCGGTGCACCAGTGCCTGCGTGGCGGGAAGATGAACGAGGTGGAGCGCATCTGGCTGACCGCCTCGGGCGGCCCATTCCTCTCCACCCCCCAATCCGAATTTGCCTCCATCACCGTGGAGCAGGCCCTGAACCATCCCACGTGGAAGATGGGAAGGCGCATTACCATCGATTCCGCGACCCTGATGAATAAGGGTTTTGAAGTTATCGAGGCCTGCCGATTATTCAATTTGCCGGCCAGCCAGGTGAGTGTGATTGTGCATCCCCAGTCGACCATTCATTCCATGGTGGAATTCGTGGATGGCAGCATACTTGCTCAGTTTTCGGTGACGGACATGCGGTTGCCCATTTTGTACGCCCTGACCTATCCCGAGCGCATTCCGTCGGATATGCGCTTCCCGGTCATGGACTTGCGGCACCTCGACTTCCACCCCCCGGATATGGGGAAATTCACTTGTCTGCGGCTGGCATATGAAGCGGCGGAGGCCGGGGGTGCGAAAACCGTTGCACTCAACGCCGCCGATGAAGTCGCGGTCGCGGCTTTTCTGGACGGTTGTATCCGGTTTGACGAGATTCCCAGGGTGATCGAGGAAGTCCTGTCTGCAACAGAAACCGGCACGTTAGAATCTATTAAGCAAGTACTGGCGTCTGATGCTGAGGCCCGCCGCACCGCAGGGGAGCACGTGGAGCGTTTGAGCCGCAACAGTTCCTCAGTGTCACGACTGAATTCCGCAGTTTGATCATAGGGAGCAACCCGCAATCATGTCTCAGTTTCTGATCTCTGTTCTCGCCATGGCCGTTGTCCTCGGGTTCATGATTCTGATCCACGAGTTCGGACACTACGCGGCGGCCAAGCTCTTCAAAGTCCGCGTCGAAGTTTTCTCCATTGGTTTTGGTACGCGGCTTTTAGGCTTCCGCAAAGGCGAAACCGATTACCGCGTGAGCGCCATCCCGCTGGGTGGTTACGTGAAGATGTCCGGCGAGAACCCGATGGACGAGCTCACCGGTGATCCCGGCGAGTTCCTCTCGCACCCACGCTGGCAGCGCTTCATCATCGCGATCGCTGGGCCGGCCATGAACATCCTGCTCGCCGTCGGCCTGCTCACCGGCGTGTACATGATCCACTACGAGCACGCCATTTTCCTGGACAAGCTTGCGGTCGTCGGTTGGGTGATGCCCGACACTCCCGCCCAGAAAGCCGGTATTGAGCAGGGCGACAGAATCATCCGTATTGACGGCATCGAAAATCCGACCTGGGAACAGGTCATCCCGAAAGTGGCGCTGAGTCCCAACCAACCTTTGAGCGTTATTATCCAGCGCGGCTCACAGCAGATCGAGAAATCCGTAGTCCCGGAGCCCACCGGCCCCGAACAATATGGAATCGCGGGATGGCTGGAGGATCAGCCAAACACCGTAACCGATCTGGACCCCGGTATGCCTGCCGAGAAATCCGGCATTCAGGTGGGTGATGTCATCACCTCCGTCAACGGTCAACCGGTCCACCACATTGCGGAAATGATTACCATGCTGCAGAAGACCAAGGACCAGCCCATCACGGTCACGGTGCTTCGCAACGGTCAAGCCGTCACCTTCAGCCTCAAGCCTGAACTCACTCCCAGCGAAGGTGGACGCGAACCGCGTTACCGGGTAGGCATCCGCTCGGAGCCGATGGCGATAGGGCGGCTCGGTTTCACGGCCGCGGTCAGCAAATCGCTCGAAGAGAACAAGCGCAGTTCCTTCCTGATTCTTGAGCTCCTCCAGAAAATGGTGCGACGCAAGATTTCGATCAAGCAAGTGGAAGGTCCCATCGGAATAGGCGGAGCCGTGGGACGTGCGGCCAGCGAAAAGGGCTGGACGCCCCTGCTCGGCATCACTGCCGCCATCAGCCTGAACCTCGGCATCTTCAACCTGCTGCCGATTCCTATCCTCGACGGCGGTGTCATTATGCTGTTGCTGGTCGAAAGCCTGATGCGGCGCGACATCAGCCTGCACATCAAAGAACGCATCTACCAGGCCGCCTTCGTCTTCCTCGTACTCTTTGCCGTGATGGTCATTTACAACGACCTGGCCAAGACGTTGCCGGGTTTGACGCAAAGATTGCCGTAGACAAGTTCTAAGTTCTCCGTTGTGAGTTCTCAGCGAAAGGCTCGGATCAGATCCGGGCCTTTTCTTTGAAGGCGGGTTTCGAAAGTAATTGGGATAGAATTGACTCACGATATTGCATGCAATATCATCTATTGAGTGTCCGTTTCCTTTGTACTCGACACTGACGTGATGGTTGCGGCGTTACGGAGCGATACGGGAGCTTCCCGACAGCTCTTGTTGGCGGCTTTGAATCGGCAGTTCGACTTGGTGCTTTCCGTACCCCTGATCCTGGAGTACGAATCGGTGCTGACCAGACCGGAACATTTGGCGGCATGCGGGTTGGACTCCGAGGAAGTCGGGGCAGTTCTCGACGACGTGGTAGCAGTGGCGAGACCAGTTCGACTTGCATTTCGCTGGCGTCCAAGGCTATCTGACCCGAATGATGACATGGTCCTGGAAACGGCGGTCAACGGAGGTGCCAGTGCAATTGTGACATTTAATCAGGGCGATTTTGCATCCGTTACGAAAAGCTTTGACTGCGCCGTCATTCTGCCGGCGACGGCGTTACAGTGGATCAGGAGTTGAATCATGAGACGGAGTAATTTCGCGCTGCGACTCCAACCCTCCTTGCTGGAAGAGTTGCGCAAAGCTGCCGAGTTGGAAGGTGTTGCTCTAAACCAGCTCATCAATGTGGCGGTGGCGGAGAAGATTTCTGCCTTGCGCACGGAGGAATATTTCCGGGAAAGAGCCCGCCGGGCCAATCGAGCGGAAACCTTGCGGATTCTCGGGCGAGCTGGTAAAGGCAATCCTCCTCGGCAAGGTGATGAACTTCCAAGCGACTGGGGGAAGAAGCCGAATCGCAAAGTGCTAAACGGAAAAAATTCCGTCCGCAAGCGCGGACCAAAAGCAAAAGCCTCTGCTAAGTAGTTTGTCTCAAGATAGATGCGTCTGACCTCCGGAGAGCCTCTATCCATCGTGCTAAACTAATACTTTCCCATGGCCAATATTCAGCGCAGAAAAACAGTTACGGCTACGATCGGTGGCGTGCGCGTCGGCTCACATGCACCGATTGTGGTGCAGTCCATGACCAATACCGACACTGCCGACGTAGCTTCCACCGTGCAGCAGGTAGCGGCACTGGCCCGGGCCGGGTCGGAACTGGTTCGCGTCACGGTCAACAACGAACAGGCCGCCGCGGCCGTGGCACCGATTGTCGACCAACTGGACAAGCAGGGCATTCACGTTCCCATCATCGGCGACTTTCACTACAACGGCCACATCTTGCTCACCAAGTATCCCGAGTGCGCTCGAGCCCTGGCCAAGTACCGCATCAATCCCGGCAATGTGAGCGTAGGCCGCAAGAATGACGACAACTTCCGCACCATGATCGAAGTTGCGGTCAAGAACCAGAAGCCGGTGCGTATCGGCGTGAACTGGGGCTCGCTTGACCAGGCACTGCTCACGCGCATGATGGACGAAAATTCCAGGTTATCCGAGCCCAAAGACGCGCGCGAAGTCACCATGGAAGCGATGGTGGTCAGTGCTCTGAATTCTGCAGCACTCGCTGAAAAGTACGGCCTGCGGCCTGACCAGATCATCCTGAGCGCGAAAGTCAGCGGCGTGCAGGATCTGATCGACGTCTATCGCGCTCTCGCCGCGCGCTGCAGCTATCCTCTGCACCTGGGACTTACGGAAGCAGGCATGGGCGCGAAGGGCGTTGTCGCTTCGGCGTCCGCCATGGGCGTGGTGCTGCAGGAAGGCATTGGCGACACGATTCGCGTCTCACTCACACCCGCGCCGGGCGGCGATCGCACCGAAGAAGTTCGTGTGGCGCAGCAGATTCTGCAGTCGATGGGAATTCGCAGCTTCACGCCGCAAGTCACCGCCTGTCCCGGATGCGGCCGCACCACCAGCACCTTCTTCCAGGAGATGGCGGAACAGATTCAGAGCTACCTGCGCGAACAGATGCCGCTGTGGAAAGACCGCTACACCGGCGTGGAAGAAATGAAAGTTGCCGTGATGGGATGCGTGGTCAACGGTCCGGGCGAATCGAAACACGCCAGCCTCGGCATTTCATTGCCCGGTACCTTCGAGGAACCGAAGGCTCCGGTCTATGTTGACGGCCGCTTGTTCACTACACTGAAGGGCGATCACATTGTCGCCGAGTTCATCAGGATTCTCGACGACTACGTCGATTCCCACTACGCTGCCAAGTTAGAAGTCGCCGCGAAGTAGCTGAACTCTTGCCACGTTGCCATAACAAGGAAGCCCATGACTGAACCATCTCGTTTCCTGGCAGGTGTAACTGTCGCGATCTGCCTGGCACTCGGCCCTGCCCCGTCAGCGCCGGCGCAGACGCATGCCTCGGAAGCAAAACCAGTCCAGATGAAGGGAGCCACGCCCTTGCACGCAAGTGGAACTTTCGATGTTGTTGTGAAACCCGCAGCCCCGGACGACAAAGCCGAGGGCTCAACCCTCGGCCGCATGTCGCTTGAAAAACAGTTTCACGGCGATCTGGTAGGGACCAGCAAGGGCGAGATGTTGACCGCCGCCACAGCGGTCAAGAACTCGGCCGGTTACGTGGCGATTGAACGAGTGAGCGGAACCTTGAACGGTCGGCGGGGAACCTTCGTCCTCCAGCACACCGGCACCATGAACCGCGGCGCACTCCAACTCGACATCAGCGTGGTGCCTGACTCAGGTACGGACGAACTGGCAGGTCTTACAGGCCAGATGACCATCAAAATTACAGACGGCAAGCATTACTACGAATTCGACTACGCCATCGCCGCAATTCCCTAGCGGCGGAGGCTCACCATATCGAACCCCTACGCTCCCGCTACCCGCAGCAGCGCCAGACCCAGCGCCAGCCAAACCGCAAAGCCCGCGACATTCAGCGCAATCCGCCAATTCATGCTGTCAATGATGTAATTGTATTTCGCGTCCATAATCACCCCACTACTTTCTCTATAGGATTGGACGCGGAAGCCCGCAATAAGTGAGTCACCGCTTATGCGCTCGCTTGCTTACCGCGTCCACAAGTAGATACGGCAGCGCAGGATCAAAAGTTCCCCAGTACACCTTGATTTCGTACCAGGACTCTCAAATTTTCGTGTCATTCCGAACCGTCCGGATCCGCGGTTACAAATCTCTTGTGGGAAGGGCGCGGCTTCAGCCGTGCCACCCAAAAGCCAACAAAGACACGGGCTTTAGCCCCTGAGGGTGTTGATGAATGAGCATCGATCGCTCGCCTACGCCAGCAACGGCAAGCTGGGCCCGGAGAGGTCCTCCGCTGGATCAGCGTATTTTCTGAGCTCGGGATACTGCCGGATCAATTCGGGGGGAGCTGTTACGCGCTTGCCGGTAAGCAATCGTTTGAGCTCGAGCGCGTTCGCCGCCGCACGCGCTTCAAAGTGATTATTCGCGACCACGTACGTTGTCTGCGTTTGTTTCGCAATGCGCTCGATCTTCCCTTTCCAGCTCTCGATCTCGCTCTCGGTGTAGAGATAGTTGTAGCGGTCGTCACGGCTGTCGGAATCGAACCACTGTTCATAGTTGCGGCCATGCAGCCGCACGTATCCCAGAGAGGTCGTGACGTGTTCGGTGGGTTCGAGCGAATGACCGATCAGTGGCTGGTCGATGTTGCAGAAGGCTATGTTCTGGCGCGCAAAATACGCGATCGTTTCCGCGATTGTCCCAGGTGTCATGCCGCACTTCCACCACCCGCGGATATTCGATGAACTGCCGCGACAGCAGCTCGATGTACTCGCGATTCAAAGAACTGTTCTTGAACGACACCGGAAACTGAATGAGCAGCGCTCCCAGCTTGCCCTCCGACGCGAGCGCGTCCAAACCCCGGCGTGTCAGGATTTCATCTTCGTCGGTGGGCTTGATCGTCGCCGCCGAGGTTGGCTCCATCACCGGCAGGGTTGAGTGCGTAAACGAACGGTGCAGTTTTGCCGTGAAAATGAAGTTCGGATTCACCGACAATACGCGCCGCACCCAAAGCTTCGCCAGTTCCGGCTTGATATGGCCGTAAAACGACGTGTTGATCTCGACCATGTCGAAGAACCGCGCCATGTACTCGAGCGGATGAACCTTCTTCCGCTGGACCTCGGGCGGATAGAAAATGCCGTCCCAGTCTTTGTAGGACCAGCCCGCCGTCCCGATTCGAATCTGCGGTTGGGAATCCATACTGCGAAGCAAGAACACGCGAAACCACTTGCAGGGTAGCACATTGCGAGCGCCGTAACCCGCGCCGGCAGGGCGGATAGCGCCATGTGACATGCATCACAAAACGACGTGATTTTAGACACATCTACCTGTTTGCCCCTCATTTATCTTTTATCCATCACAGGGGTGGACCAGGAAATGACGGAAAAGAAGAAACGGGAAAAGGTTGTCGCCGAAATCACACTGGCACACCTGACTGAGTTCGCTGAAGGACTTGGTCTCCGCATGAGCCACGACGAGGCCCTCGCATTCCTGAACCAGAACGGCCACGCTTATGATATGTGGAAGCACATGATGCAGGCTGGCGAAGAGTACATCAAGTCGGCACTCGAACAGCATCAGCGCGCTCGCCTGGTTGCCCTCCCCCGTAGCACACCTCACCGCAACCGGCTTGCCATCTAGCCGCGAAGACCCTCTAGAAAATCCTCCGCCATTCTCTGCCTAAGGGTCGAACACGTCATCTGGACCCTTCACCCTCTCGGACATAGTTCCCAAAGGGACGCAGGGCTGACGTAGCTTTTCCGCTGAGCGGATCACCCACGAGCGCAAACGAGTCCTTTCTCCGGGTCGCTTCGATGCGGCGCAGGACGTTGTCTGAGGGCAGGTACACCAGGCCTTCGGCTTTCTGCGAAGTGACAGCGAAGACCACCATGTCCAGTTTGGACCAATCCATCTGCATGGTGGACTGTGCCACTTTCATGTGCGGAATCACCGCGCCGTCGCGGACCAGCATCACTACCGGGATTTGGCCTGCTGCAATGTCGTGCCAACCGCCGGAGTAGACTCGGCCCGTCTGGTAGTCGATCCATTGCCCCTGGGGCAGATAGACATTGCGGGTGTTGGCGCCCGCTTCCAGCAGCGGCGCGACGAGGATGTCCGTTCCGAACAAGTACTCGTCTTCGACCTCCCAGGCCCCTGGGTCGTTTGGATATTCGACGAAGAGGGCGCGCACCATGGGCAGCCCACGTTCACTCGCGTCTTTCGCCTGGGCGTAGACGTAGGGCATCAGCCGGTACTTCAGTTCAACCGCGCGGCGGAAGTCCTCCACAAATGCCGGGCTGTACTCCCACGGCTCCTTTGGGGGCGCGCCGTGCGCACGGCTGTGAGAAGTGAGCATGCCAAAGGGCAGCCAGCGCCGGTACAACTCTTCGGGACTTCTCGCGATAAACCCGCCGATATCGTGACTCCAGAAGGTGAATCCGCTCAATCCGAACGAGAGGCCGCCACGCAGAGTTGCGGCCATGCCCACATCCTCGTTGTCGGAGTCTCCTCCCCAATGCAGGGGATAACGCTGGCTGCCCGCCCAGGCGCTTCGGGCCCAGATGATGTTTTCGCCGGTGACTTGTCTGGTGATGTCGGCTACCGCCTTGTTGTAGCGAAGCGGGTACAGATTGTGCTCATAAAAACCGCTGCGCCCGTTTGCGTAGATTCCCGTGAGCGGTGCAGCTTCTCCGAAATCAACCTTGATAGCGCCCACACCCATGCGGAGCAGGCCGGCAATCTTCTCCTGATACCACTGCACCGTGGCAGGGTTGGTGAAGTCGAGGATGGCGTCTTCGTAGGGCAAGTTGCCCTTGCCGTCCCTCACAGCCAGACCCTTTTCAACAATTTCGGGAAACAGCGAATTCTTCGGATCGAAGTATGGAAGCTGCCAGAGCGAAATATGGAAGCCATCCTTCTTGAGGTCGGCGATCATCTTTTCCGGATCTTTGAAGCGGGTGGAAGAAAATTTGTAATCGCAGCGCCAGTCCGTCTCAAACCACCCCGTATCGAGGTGGATCACATCAGAGGGAATGCGGTATTGACGGAGTTTCGTCGCGACGTCGCGCACCTGATCCTCGGAAAAATAGGTGATGCGGCTCATCCACAGCCCGAACGACCAAAGCGGCGGCATCGCTGCTTTACCGGTGAGATTGGTGTATTCATTCAGGATTTCTTTCGGCGTTCCGAGAAAAACAAAGAGGTCCAAATCATCGTCGCCCAGGAAGAGGTGGGTGGCCCCACCGAAGGACGCTCCAAAATCAAACGTAGCCGGCGCTGAGGTGTGCACGAACATGCCATATCCGCGGCTGCTCATGAAGAACGGAATTGGCTTGTACATGCGGCCGGTTTCCACGCCATTAGCGTCATTCGTCCAAAGCACGATCTTCTGCCCACGCTTGTCCAGTCGCGTGAACGATTCGCCGGTACCAAATAACTTTTCTCCCGGTGCGAGCGAAAAGACCGGCGCGATGCTCCGCGAATAGTCGGACGAACGCCGGATGAAAGAGAACGGGAGCACGGGGTCCAGCGTCCTTTTGTTGTCGCTGGAATGATTGGTCCGGGTCAACAGGTGGCCATTCACGTCGCGGAACTCAATGTGCCACGGATTCTCCGAGACCGTTACCGAACCGGCTGCGCTGGTGTAGCGATAGCCGCCAGAGATGCGCTCCATCTTCCACGAATTGTCGTGAGGAGGATCTCCGATCAGCATGAGCGACGGCTGGTCTGGCTTCACTAGGGCGCTGGTTCTGATCCGGATGCGCACGGTGCGCGGCGATACGAATTCGATCGAGAACGGAAGAGACGGGTCGACAGCGTACTCGCCCTCAGGGAAAGTTATACCCTTGAACGGCAGCAGCGTCGGAACCATGTTGTCGAAAGCGATCCGAGGATAAAGGTGGTGACGTTGCCAAATGAGGCTACCACTCCCCCTCACCGGATCGAAGCTCTCCAGACGATCTGCCAGGAAGTAATCGTTCTTGTAATCCTGGAAGTCGGGGCTGACATCGACCAAGTCACTTAGCACTTCTGGCGCGTGATTCGCCGAACCCGCACGACAGACAGAAACTGCGAGAAGACAGAAAAGGAGTGCGCGGAGCCAACTGAGTGAGCGGCAGGTCACTAGAGGAGTCCTTTCCCGCGAAAATTAAATCGCTAGAAAGGTAGCATTTTTGATGACGCTACGTAGCAGCCAGGCGGGCCTATTCAGTGAATTTCCGCGAGCAGTCCAAGGAAGAAAGTCCGAGGAATCAGTACAAGACCAGCACCACCCAGTACACACCGCCGGGATAGGTCGCGCTGCGTCCGTAGCACGTTCCCACCGAAAAACTGCCCACGTGACGATCGGTGATCGCGTCCTCAGTGCCCCGGGGCAAGAGATCGGGGCGGGTTGTAGTGTACGTAACCACGTGGTCCTTCTGTGCCAACTTGTGGGTCGCGACCGTGGTCAAACGGTCCTGTTGCGCCATCCCGCAAGCCGTTGCTTGCAAGTCGCTGTTCCTCGCTTGCTGTAGCATCCCAACCTGTTGCTGTTCGCGCAAATTATTTACGGCTGTCGCCACCAGGTTCGCAGTTTGATCGGCGGAGTAGCTGGGCTGGCTGTGCCCGAAGTCCTGGACCACATAAATTCGCGCGCCATCATGCACTACGGCAAATCCAGCCACGTTGAACGCGGGATCGAGCAGATTCTCCCGATGATGCGGCGACTCGAGCAAATGTTCGTTTGCTTGCTGGACATCAACATCCAGCGCGACGTTCTCCCCCGCCTGATCCATCCGCACCGGACTGTTGGCCGCAATACGCCCGGGCAGAGATGGCTCGCCGCTGAATTGGTGCGACAGCTGTTGCTGCTGAACCATCGTGACCACGTGCGCGCGCGCTGCGGCAGTCAGACCCGCATCCATCTGCAGGGGCGCTGCCCCGGCCTGAGCCCGCGCCTGGTTTGCAAGCACCAGTAGTTGTTGTTCGGCCTGCGAGTCGAAGTTCGAGTCGTCTGCGCCGGAGCCCGCATCCACCGGCCGCGCGGTTTTCGCAGCAGCAGGTTTCAGAGCGGCTTTCTTGGAATTCGGCGCGCCCATAGCGAACGGCCCCGCCAATAGAACGATCAGAGTCAAAGTGAAGGATCGCAGCATAAGTGTTTAGTGCTTGGTTACAGCGAGGGGAGGGAAAGTTCTGCTTTGCTTCCTTCAGGCTAGACTCTAGAATCGAGTTTCAGCACCTTACTATGGGGACATTCCTGCTAGGTATTCTCGTCGTTCTTAACGTAGTACTTCTGATACTGACGCTGCGCCTCGCCCGCTCCTCGGGCTATTCGGCGCAAGTGGCTGCGCTGGAGGAACTTGCCCGCCAGGGCGAGGTCCTGCGCCAATCCCTGCTGCAGAACTTCAGTGGGGCCACGGCTGATATGGCCACACGATTGGAGGCGACCAAAGGTGACCTCCGCCAGCAGGTAACCGATCGCCTCGAAGACGGCTTCTCCCGCATGCGCAGCACCGTCGAAGGTCAACTTGCCTCGGGGCGCCGCGAACAGTCGGAACAACTGGCCGATGTGCGCGGCGAACTGACCCAGTCGCTCGCGCTGACCACGCAGCAGCTCAAGACCGAATTCGACGGCCTCAACCAGAACACGGCGCAGAATCTCGAAGCCATTCGCTCGCGCGTGGACGAGCGCCTGCTCGCCATCACCGACCAGGTTCAGCGCAAGCTGGATGAGAACATCAAGGAAGGTTTCGCCCAGTTCGAAAAGGTGCAGCAGCACCTGAAAGCCGCGGAAGAACAGCTGCGGGAAGTCGGGGCCATCGGGCACTCCATTAACGACCTCAATAACCTGCTCAAGCTTCCCCACCTGCGTGGCCAGTTCGGCGAGGCCAGTCTCGAACGTCTGCTTTCGGATTTTCTTCCGGCACACATGTTCGAATTGCAGGCACCCGCGGCGAGCGGTGGCGGGCGTGTCGACGCCATGATTCAGTTTCCCGATCGCCGCCTGCCCATCGACGCCAAGTTCCCCCGCGAGCAGGTGATCGCCCTATTCGAGGGCGGCAGCGAAGCCGAGATGGCCGAAGCGCGCGTCGAACTGGTTCGAGTAATCAAGGCTCAGGCAAAGCGCATCCAAGCCTACATCCAGCCCGAATACGGTACCACTGAGATCGCGTTGATGTATTTGCCGAGCGAGACCTTATACATGGAGATCGTTCGCAGCCGCGAACTTGCCGACTGGCTCAACCAGCAGCACGTGTTTCCGGTTTCACCTAACACGTTGCTCATGACCTTGCAGACCATCGCGCTCGTTCACAAGTGGTATGAAGTTGCCAGCCGCTTCGAAAAGAGCAGGCAGGAACTTGCCAAGGCGCAAAAATCGTTCGACCACTTCCAGAATCAATTCGAAAACGTCGGCAAGAACCTGACTAAAGCGCAGGAGGCCTTCGACAAAGCGCAGACTCATCTCAAGACCTATCGCGGCCGCGTCAGCGCCCTCAGCGGACAGGAACAATTGGAACTGGATGTGCCGAAAGATGGTGACGACCTCCTGCCGCTTACCGACAAGGCCAGCGCCTAATCTCAAGGAGACACCACTCAGATTAAGATCGGAAGCAGGATTGTTGTCGACGCTGCGATTTCCTGTCGGGACGCTGACTCGGATGCTGGCGTCTTGATCTTCACGCTGTACGAACGAGAGGGAATAAATGAAAGGCATCCGGAAAATGTTGGGGTTACGGGCCCCAGACACCACCAAAGTGCTATTGACGAGGGACCGTCCGCAGCCTAGCGTTTCGCGAAGCTTATTTTCTGAAAGAGATTCGTCTTCTGTGTTTAGTTGTGGATTTCCCCGCCTCTGCTCCTCGACGCGAAGTGTTGAAGACCTCAGGTCCGGTCCACTCTCCCCTCAGATGACTTTGACGATCTGGATTTGCCGGCAAGATGATTACCATCCACGGTTCTCGAATACCAGCGACAGCTCTCGGTAATTGAGGCGCGTCGGAAGGCCACGCGAAGGGAGCGAGGGTAGTGACAGTCGATCGAGCAGGCGCTGAACTTCAGTCTATTCAGGCGCTCCGCGCCCTGGCTGCGACCAGCGTCGTTTTGTACCATATTTCTTTCATAGGCAAAGGCGCGTTTGGCGTCGATGTCTTTTTTGTTATCAGTGGTTTTATCATTTGCCACATCTCTGCGCTGAAACCTGACAAGTTTCTCCTGAAAAGGATCTTCAGAATTGTCCCGTTGTATTGGTTAGGCACGTTAGGCGTGTTTCTGATCTCACTGTTGCTGCCTAAGTTGCTGAACACCCCGACGCTCAGTTTGACCGGACTGGTGAAGTCGTTCTTCTTCATCCCTTACCGGCGACAGGATGGCATGCCTTTTCCAGTGCTGTTCCTGGGTTGGACACTCGAATATGAGATGTTCTTCTATCTCCTGTTCGGAGTGGCCCTGGCGGTCTCGAAGAGATGGGCAAGCCTGGCGGCTTCACTGGCACTCATCGGCGTGGTTGCAGCCGGAACAATGTTCCACGCCACTTCGACGATTCCGTGGTTTTACTCCAGTCCCCTCATTCTCGAATTTGTGTTTGGCATGGCAGTGTATGCATTCTGGAAAAGATACAGGGACTGGTTCACTCGGCTCCCGCTCGCCTTAGCCGTTCTGGTCCCAATTTTCTGCTACGTGTATCTGTGCATGGTGACGGACCACGTCGGCCGCAATGACCGGCTGTTCTTGGAGGGCCTGCCGGCCGTCGTCATATTGGTGTGTTTCCTCGCACTCGAAGGCCGAGTGCGGTTTCCCGTATGGCTCCTCATGATCGGAGATGCCAGCTATTCTCTCTATCTATATCATCCCTACGTCATTCAACTCTTTGACAAGAAACTCGTGACCTTGTCCGTACTGACTCCACTCGCGCTTGCCGTATCACTAGCCGCGATTCTCTGTTGCTTCCTTCTCGCGATCGTGAGCTTCAAACTCGTCGAGCGACCTTCGAACGAGTTTTTACGGCGACGTTTCTTGCAGCACCGCCGGCAAGGCTCTCTTTCGCGCCCACTTGATTCCTGGTGTGCTGATTCCGGGGCAATCGCCTCGCCCGCAAGAATCGTCTCATTGACAGGCCCACGGGACTGGGTCGGGCCGCTTTCGCCAGCAAATTCCCCGAAAGGAGAGAAGTAACTTCCAGCCGGGTGTCCCTCGATACTGGAATCAGCTTAGAAATGGAAGGGGCCAGACCGCTTCTCACGACTTCTTACGACCTCTCGCGGCGCGCGTGGATCCCTTCGGCCGTTTCGAGGGCTTCGACTTTTTCTTATTTCCCGATCCTGCCGCCCGTCGCGCCCCCGGCACCTTGCCGATGCGAGGATCCCTGGCGACGACCAGCTCGCAAGCGTGCAGCGCTGCCTCCTCGAAATCGGGCGCATCCGCTGCAAGGACTTGCCAGCCCGTGATTTCCTTCCCGAGTACCTGAACAGATCGCATGTTCGGGAACTCCCGACGCAGACTTTCATGGTGCTCTTTGGTGGTGGCAAGCCACATTCCGTTGTCGGCCTTCTGGTTAGGCTTGTCGCGCAGGATGAGCACGATCTTGTCCCCAACGTAGACTGCAAGACAGCCGAACATAGGGTGAGTCCGGGGCGACGTCGCAGCGATCGCGTCGAGCACGAACTCATGCGGGACACCCTTGCGCGGTTTCCCGGCGAAGAGAGCGTCGTCCAGATAGGGAGTCTTGTTGCGCCGAGGCTTAGTCATCTGACTTATGATATACGCCGACTGTCCAGTTGGGTCACGATTTGACCGTAAGGCAGTCACTATCAGAAAAGGAGATTGCAGCAACTCCATGCCGCCACGATCTGATGCTGCGTTAGCCGACGTTCGTGATGTCCTGCTGGAAATTTACTCCGTCAACGACGCCATGAACCAGCTCATCCTCGCGCATCTCGATCCGCGCGCCTGGCGTGCGGAACCGCCCGGCAAGAAGGGCAACGGGCGGACGATCGCCGCCATCTTTGCGCACCTGCACAACTGCCGGCTGGTGTGGCTGAGAAATTCCGCTCCGCACCTGAAGTGTCCCGCGCCGCTTGATCCCCATCGCTGCACGCTGAAGCAGGTCGCGACGGCACACAAGAAGAGTGCAATCCAGTGCCTGCGCATGCTCACCGACGCCTTGTCTGCCGGCCCGAAGCGCCGCGTCACGAAATTCTCGCGCGGGAGCTGGGCACCGGTCTGGCCCGCCGGACCGACCATGTTCGGGTACATGTTTTCGCACGAGGCGCATCACCGCGGGCAAATCATAATGTTGGCCCACCAGATGGGCTACCGCCTGCCCGACAAGGCTGCCTATGGCAGCTGGCTGTGGAACAGGCTGTGGAAGCAGGTCGGACTCACCACGCGCCCACGCTAACCCGTTGGCTCCGCTGCTGCTGGAGAGCATCGACGGAACATACTCACGTCCCGTAACTATGCAAACAGTTGCACACTAGTGCCGGGTACACCAGGAAGGGCGTTTCGGCTCACTCCGACTTTGGTAATGGGCTTGCTATCTACCGTATTAGGCCACCATTTGGGCGGGTGTGGCGTCCGAATGGATGGGTAGCTCTTCTTACAGGGGGTAACTACGATGAAGATGACCTTACTTTTTCTGTTTTGTGTTCTTTGCACTGCCGGGGCATTCGCACAATCTGCGGTTACTTCTTCGGCGATGGTGGACACCTATTCGCTTCCCGATCATGCCCAGCAAGCCGCTCCACACGCGATGGCGCAGGAACGCAGCCTGCTGACAGGTTCGAGCTCCGTTCTAATTGCTCACGGCGAGCGCCCACTCTGGGAGGTAGCCCCCGTCGTGCATGAGATACCTCTCGGCGACCTGGCACGGATCCAGAGAAAAGAACACGCAGCCGCGAAGAAAGCCAACGTCACTTTGGAAAAATAGGTCTAGACGGCGGCTCTCCATTCGCACCATTCGCAAATGAACATGGGGGACCGCCGCAACCTGTGAAACCCGCCTCCACCTCTAAACCGCCTCGCCTAATTCTTCTTCGTCAGCCTCGTCCACAATCGCATCCTCTGCGTCATGGAACTGTTCCTGTCGTTCCTCCAGAGTGTCTGTATTCTCCTGAACGGTCGGCACGGGCTCGAACGGCTGAACCGGAGTCTTCTTCACAAGCTTCACGACAGCCTTACGCTTTAGCATCTTCTTCTTAGCCCTCACGGTCTTCTTCTTTGGCGCTGCTTTTCGTTTTGCCGACACCTTCATTTTTTTCTTGGCCTTCCTCTTTGTGGTCATCGATTCCTCCCTTTGTTCCTTCTAGACACTAACCGTACGCTTCAGAAACAAACCGACCACGCGGCGTGTTGATAGCGGCCCGGAACACTCACGTCTGCTTCACTCCGGTAAACACAGCCGGATATTCCGACAACGGATACTCGACTCATCGAGTCAGTCGAACAGTTTACCTTGCGGCTCGATATCTAGCGCACTGTAGCCTGGAGAACGATTATAACGACACTCCTGGGGGGATGGCCCGACTCTTCCGCGAAGCAGTATAGCTCGAAGGCTGGGCGGGTCCGAGCAGGCACGCAACACAGATTTTCTTCTTAACAATTCAAATTCCTGATCACCCCAATCCAAATTTTCCGCACTGTCTTTATGCGGATTTTATGACTCCTTTACGCGGCTTTTATGGACAAGATCGTATGGTTGTCGCACCGTCACCTGTCGCTTTGTATCCCAGGAGGAGCGCCACCCATGTTGTCCCGCATTGCAACGCTGCTGATCACCCTCGCAATCGCAGCACCTTGTTTGAACGCCCAATCCACATTTGGAGGCATCGTCGGCGTCGTGAAAGATCCCGGAGCGCTAGTGGTGGCCGGTGCGCAGTTGACCCTGACTAACCTGGACGATGGCTCAAGCCATAGCACCACGACTAACCAAGACGGCGCCTTCGAGTTTATGAACTTGAAAGCCGGCAGGTACATCCTTGCGATTCAAGCGGTGGGATTCGCGGACTCCAAGACACCACTCTTGCAACTCTCCGCCAGACAAACTCTTCGCATGGAAATTGCTCTCAGAGTGAAGAGCGCATCAGAGACCATCGAAGTCGGGGACACGGCGCCAATGATCAATACGGAGAGTGCCACGCTCTCCGACACCAAGGACTTTCTTCAGGTGACGCAGCTACCCGTCAACTACCGTGGCGCAACCACCAGCTCCATGGCTATGGTGGCTACCGTTCCGGGTGCGCAACAGGATGCGAATGGCAACGTTTCTGTCGGCGGCGGACTGCCTTCCCAAGTTCAGTACTCCGTCGATGGCGCCTCCACCGTCAACATCCGCCAGAACGGCGCACTGGCCAACATGAATCCTTCCTCTGAGCTCATCAGCGAGTTCAGAGTGTCGCAGTTCAACAACAATGCAGAATTCGCTCAGCTCGGCGACATCACCATCGCTACCAAAAGCGGAACGGACAAATTTCATGGCAGTGCTTTCGAGTACATGCAGAACAGCGTGCTGGATGCCACTACTTATGGTTTCTCCAGCAAGCCACACAAAGCCTTTAATACTTTTGGCGGAAGTCTGGGTGGTCCGGTCGCGATTCCTGGCTTGACGAAATCCTTGCCCCGCACATTCTTCTTCGCAGACTATGAGGGAAACCGGCGGCGCCTGGTGACGCCGCTCTTTCTCAACGTTCCGACCGCTGCGATGCGGGCGGGCAATCTTAACGAACTCACCGGCACTCTCGGTCAGGTCGTTGATCCCCTCACCGGCCAGCCGTTCCCAAACAATACGGTTCCATCCAACCGCATCAGTCCAGTATCTGCCTCGCTCTTGGAGCAACTATCTGACCCAGCTTCCCAATTCAACCACTGTCGGTTCGAACTATCTGCAGCAGACGTCCACGCCGAGCAACACCGACGGATACGACATCCGGATCGATCACACCCTGACCGTCAAGCAGTCCCTTTACGGTCGTTGGAGTTCGAAAAGCGTCTCCACCACCATGCCCAACGCACTTCTGCCGAGTGATCGTGATAGTGAAACGGATCACAACCTGATCTTTTCGCACAACTACGCCATCACTAACGCGCTGGTCAACGAAGCGCGATTCGGATTGTCGCTGTTCAGGATTGGGGTCAATTTCCCCATCGAAGGAGCGACCGCAGTTCAGCAGCTCGGTCTGGTGGGCCTCGATCTTTCCGATCATCCAACGGCGTCGGCGTTTCCGACTTTCAACTTCAATGATGGTACCGGCCTGACACCTGTTGGTCGCGACAAGGCAGGAGTCACTAAGTCACAGACAATCCAGTTCACCGATAATCTCAGTTGGGTTCGCGGCAGGCATAGCCTCAAGTTCGGCTTCGACGTGCGTCGCGTCGCCTACGCTGACATCGAAAGCTTCGGCGGATCGGATGACTTTGGCGCCTTCACGTTCAACACCGGAGCGTTCACCGGACAGCCGGCGTGCAACGCCGCAGCGACTTCGCCTTATCTCTGCGAGTCGGCGTTTGCAGACTTTCTGCTCGGCCTGCCTTCCAAGACCTACGTCGCGCAATCCGGTCCCGACGTGCTGGCCCATACGATACAGACCGGTGTGTATGGTCAGGACGAGTGGCGCGCCAATCGGCGACTCACGTTGACTTTCGGCCTGCGCTGGCAGGCCCTGCCGCCATTCGTCAGTCCGCTGAATAACCTCACTGCATTCGACAAGCGAAATGGTGGCGTGATCGTCCCCGATCACAATGTCCCGGTGCAGGGATTCCTCGAATCCATCAATGCCTGCGCCGGGCCCTACAACCCATATGGAGTCGCCAATCCCGCGCTTCCTTGCGGACCGGTGGAATCCGCCAGTTCGCAGGGACTTGGCCCCGGCGTGCGCGAGTTCTACAAGAGGAATTTTCAGCCACGGTTGGGATTTGCCTTCCGCCCGTTTGGCGATGAGAAGACTGTAATTCGAGGCGGCTTCGGCATGTTCACGATGACCAATCTCGGCCAACTCTCCTTCAACACCACCAACATCAGCGTTGCCGTAGTGCGCACGACGCCGAACGCCGTGCAGAGGTCAGCCCGCATATCAGTTTCCGAACGTGCGAACTCCGGACAATCCCTTGACCATTGCGGGCACCGGAGATTTCTATCAGAACACTCCCATCAACTATCGCGACCCGCAATCGGCGCAATGGAATCTGACGGTGGAGCGGGAACTGGTCCCCGATACGAACCTTGCGCGTCAGCTACGTCGGCACCAACTCATATCGCATGAGCCAGACTGTGGATCTGAATCAGGTGCAGGCCAGCACGGTTTCGCCGAATCCGAATCCTCGGCCTTATTTCAATTGGGGACGCATTCTTTCCTCTGAGAATCAGGGATCGGTCAACTACGAAGGCTTGCAGTCGGAACTCAATCACCGTAGCCGCGGCGGACTTACACTACAGGCCAGCCACGTATGGGCTAAGAGTCTGGGCAACGTGGGCGGGGACGCTCCTACGGCATTCTCTCCCGAAGTGATATATGGAACCCCGGTTGCCAACCGCTTCGATCTCGCCGCGAACCGGGGCAACATCGCTGCGGTGCGCCGTCACCGTGTGCTGGTGTCAGCCATTTACGAATTGCCTGTCGGAAACGGCCGGCGTTTCTTCAGCCACATGAATCCGAGTCTCGCAGGCCGTGCTGGGGGGATGGTCGCATGAGCACGGTCAGCCTATGGCAGACTGGCCCTTACCTTACTCCGATCACCAGCCCGAGCTACGATCCGGGAAATCTGAATCTTGTCTATCGCGGCGCCTTCCAGCGTCCCGACTGCATCGGCAATGGCAACCTGTCCAATCCCAGCCTCAACGAATATTTCGACATCAATGCCTTCAATCCGGTCCCCACCGGACCGGTGGGCAACTGCCAGGTTGGGAGTCTCGTGGGGCCGGGCACGGTCGCGATGGCCGCCGGATTGTCCAAAACCTTCGCTCTCGGAGAAAGGATTCATCATGAAGTTCGAAAGCACATTTACGAACTTGCCGAATCACCTCAACTACGCGCCGCCATCGACGGATGTGTCCTCACCTTCGACCTTCGGAAAGATAACAAGCGTCCAAACCTCAGAGAATGCGGGCAATCGGACCGGTCAGACTAGCGTTGCGCATCGAGTTCTAGACATCTCTACTCCAGAAACTTCTGGCAAAACGATTCGCTTTCAGGCGGGCGGGTCGCCCACACGACGCGGTGTTTGTTGTGTGGGTAAGTGAGAGGATTCTCCACCGAGTTCGGGCCTTGCTCGACCAATTCCCTACATCCCCACTCAAGCCAACACCCGGCTTGAGTGGGCCACTGAACTCGCACCCGTTCACTGTCTCATACGGCTACGATGCGGAGTCGAACCGTGTCTCCATGAGCGACTCCGACAACAACAACACACATTACACCTACGACACCCTCAACCGGCTGACCAATCTGCAGGACCCCCAGAGCCACAACTTCGGCTTCAGCTATGACAATCTGAGCCGCCGCACGCAGCTGACCCGTCCCAACGGCTTGAACACGACCTACTCCTACGACAACCTGTCTCGCCTGTTGTCAGTCCTGCACCAGGTCAGCGGCACGACCCTGGACGGCGCGAGCTACACCTACGACAGTGCCGAAAACTGCACCAGCAAGGCCGACCTGCACGCCAACGTCACGTCAAACTATGGATACGACGCCATTTACCGGCTGTTGCAGGTAACGCAGAGTGGTAGTACCACCGAGAGCTACACCTATGATGCGGTCGGGAATAGACTGTCGTCGCTGGGCATGTCGCCGTACAACTACAACTCGTCGAACGAGCTGACCTCTACGCCGAGCGCGACCTACACCTACGACTACAACGGGAACACCAAGACGAAAGTGGACTCGACCGGCACAACGACGTACACCTGGGACTACGACAACCGGCTCACGTCGGTGACGCTGCCGGGTTCGGGCGGGACGGTGAGCTTCCAATATGATCCCTTCGGTAGGAGAATCCAGAAGAGTTCGTCGAGTGCGACGACGAACTACTTCTACGATGGCCCCAACTCTCTCGAGGAAGTCGATCAGAGCGGAAATGCGCTCGCGCGCTACACCCAAGGACCAAACATCGATGAGCCGGTGTCGGAGGTTCGCTCCGGGACGAGCAGCTATTACGAACAGGATGGCCTAGGCTCGGTCACGTCGCTCAGCACCTCGGCCGCGAGCCTGGCTAATACTTACACCTACGACTCCTTTGGCAACCTCACCGCTTCCACGGGCACGCTCACCAATCCATTCCAGTACACGGGCCGCGGCGCTGATCCCGAGACCAGAATCTACGACTACCGCACCAGATACTATGACTCGAGCATCGGCAGGCGGGTGGCCCACACAACGCGGTGTTCGTTGTGTGGGTAAGTGGAAGAATTCTTCACTGAGTTCGGGCGTTGGCTCGACCAATTCTCTACATCCCCACTCAAGCCAACACCGGGCTTGAGTGGGCCGCCGGCCCACCGATTTAGAAGAGTTCGACTCTCGAGGTAAGCCGTGAACTTTGGAACGTTCCGCCGCAATTCATTTTTGTGCCTCTTAGTTGTAGTCTGGTCTCATGCTGTCGGCGTGCCGAACCTTCACATCAATGAACTTGTTAATGCTTCGGACCTCATTGCGATCGTCGACATCACCAGTTTGAAAATGATCAGGCCCGCACCGCCGATCGTTTTCCGGGATCAGATGCTGGAAGCGCAAGCTCTCTCTAGCGAAGTGCAAGTGAGGAGAACCATCAAAGGCCTGGCGTCTGGCCACCTGACTATCAAATATACTGTCCCGAAGCTTTTCATCGGGTATCGGACGCTGCAGCCCGGAACAAGAATAGTATTCCTCCGACGAGAAGGAGCGGAGTATACCGTTGCGAACCCGTATTACCCCGATTTCCCAGCCGTCTCGTCACTCCAGGCTCAGCCCGCCGAGTCTCCTGGAAGCGATTACGTTACCGCTGTCGTGCATGAAATGGTGGCGGTGATCGCATCGGATATTGCTTCACCTGAAGAAAAGGCTCAAATCCTCCAGGTCAGTTACGCATTGCCTTCCAGTAACAACGTGATCGCCGCATTGCAAGAGGGATTGCTTAGAGCCGGTGACGATGGGCTGAAACAGAGGCTTCAGAGTGAACTAATTCGGCTCGGCGACATTACCGAATTGCCGGAGGTTGCACGGCTTCTCTTAACAAACTCCGTTTCCCCCAACCAGAAAATCGGGTTTCTATACGTCATTGGCAACTCGGTCAGAGTCCCAGGCGCACTCCCGGCGCTGGAATTACTGCTTCGAGCTGGGGATAGTTCCATCAGGACATCTGCGATGGAAGCTTTGTGGCACATAGCAGATCCGAGAGCGACGAACGTGTTGGTTTCAGGGTTGGAGGATCCGAGCCGTGACGTTCGCTACTACGCGGTGCGCGGTCTTGCCGAAATAACTGGGGAGATTCAGTGGGGACCTAGCATTTCGGAATTTCAAGAGCATGAACAACAGTATTTGGCTCACTGGAGGGAGTGGTCGCATTTAGCAGCCCCTCGCTGAGTTACCCTGAGAAGTTATGACAAGGCCGGCGGGTGGCCCTCCATAAGAGCGAAGGCGTTGTCAAGGCATAGTTATCCTGGGCGGTGCGCAAGCACCGCTAGGTTTGCCAGAGAGGTTGAGGACCAAGACTCTGGAAATCTCACGCGAATCACTCTGCGGTGGACTAAAGTTCCACCAACCATCGATTCGGCCCAACCATCGGCCATGATTCTTCTATGCGAACATCCCGTCTCTACGGGATGCGAGAGCCTGGTGCCCCTGGTTCGCGCTGTTCTTTGGCGCTAACCTGGGTCCTCCTCCAATTCAGCAAAATTTCCCGCCCGTCATCAGTTCAAAGGCATTGGCTAAGAGCTAAAGGCCAAAAGCTGCTTTTCACTGTGACGCACGTCCTTGACCAGATTAATTCTCATAGCTAATGATGGTCTGTGTAGTATAGCTATGGCGTAATCTAAATCCTTTAGGTTCTAGATTTTGCCCGCAAGTTCTTTGACATCTAGATTTTGCCCAGCCCCATTCCGCAAGTCTAATGTTCTCTAGATTTTGCAAACTCAGGGGGGAGGGGGGTACCCTCGGCACTGAGGTGGCGGCGCCACAAAGCCAAGGCTGGCGGACAAGAGTGTCCGACCCACCAATTGCCCTACACAGCCTGCCCCACCCAGATGGCCGCGCAAAACGGCGTCACGCGCCCCGTTTTGACTTCATCTCCGCCAGCAGCTGCTCGATGCGGTCTTCTTTTTCGAGCGCGGCGAGGCGATCTTCAATGTTGTCGGCGGCGAGTTCGGCCTTCGCCTGTCCGACGGCCTCGGTGTGCGCGACCTTGCGTTTCATGCGATCGAAGGTTGCGGCCTTGGATCCGTCACCCATCGCGAGGTGCGCGTCGCTGGCCTTGCTGACGGCACGCGCGCGGCGCTGCTGGGCCACCAGCACGTCGGCCTTGGCCTGCGCCTCGGCGAGTTTCTGTTCGAGCTTGCGCAGGGCGGACTTCAGGTTCTCGACCTGAACCGTCTGGTCGGCCAGCTGCTGCTCGAAACTGGCGCTCAACTCGCGATAGCTTTCGACACGCTGCAGGGCGGCGCGGGCGAGGTCGTCCTGTTTCTTGTCCACGGCCAGTTCCGCCTTTCTCGTCCATTCGGCGACTTTGTCTTCGTGCTCCTTCTTCTTCTTTTCCAGCAGGTGCTGGTCGGCGATGGCGATCGCCACCTGCGTCTTGACCTGCAGAAGCTGGTTCTGCATGTCGAGGATGACCTGCTTGATCATCTTTTCGGGATCTTCGGCCTTGTCGATCAGGTCGTTGAGATTGGCCCGGACTAGTGTGGAAACTCGCTCGAGTAGTGCCATGGTCGTGACTCCTTCTTTAGCTCTTGGCTCCTAGCTATTAGCTCTTAGCTTGATGTCTGGTGTGGGCTTCGGCGCACTCGCGGCAATCGTTGCGTCCGACCGACGCGCCGATGGCCATGCCGAGCACGATGGCGACGGCCAGCCAGATCCCTACGTGTCCCGAGAGAACGGCAGCAACCGTGCCCAACACCGCGCCCAGCGCGATGCCCAACCCGGTGTAGTTGCGCTTCCTTTCCTGTGGATTCATGTTCGTCGTGCCTCAATCGCTCGGTGCCTCAGTAACAAATGGTTCAGTACTACGAATTCGACTGCAGATTCCTCGCTCATCCTCGTCGCGGTACGCGATTACGGATGACTCGGAATGACAATAGAAAACGGCAGGACGGGCTTAGCCCGTCCCCACAACGTTATCTTCCCGCTGGAGCTGCGCCGGCCGTGCCGCTGTCGATCACGGGCGGCATGGTGTCGGGCTTCGGCGTCTTGTCACCGATCTGGCGCACCTTGCCGAGCAACTCGTTGAGGTTCATTCCCGAGAGCGTCTCGAACAGCGCGGGTACCTGCGCCGCCATCTTGGTGAGGTCTCCGGTGATCTTGTTCATGCCGGCGGAGTCGCCGTTGCCAGTCGAAACGACGGTGATCTTGTCGACGTTCGCCAGCGGACTGGCGAGCGCCTTGACGATCTCTGGCAACGCGGTAAAGAGCCGGTCGATGACGGCGGCCTGGTTGTACTCCTGGTAGGCTTCCGCCTTAACGTTCATTGCCTTGGCTTCCGATTCACCTTTCTTGAAGATGATTTCGGCCTCGGCTTCGCCTTGCGCGCGGATGGATGAAGCGTGACCTTCGGCTTCGGCCACCAGGCGCTGCTTCTCGGCCTGCGCCAGAGTTTCGATGCGCTGACGTTCGATTTCCGCGCCCTTGAGCACGGTCGCGATCAGCTCTTTCTCGCGGCGATTGATCTCGGCTTCCTGCACCTTGACCTGCTGCTCTTTCTCCACCTGCTGCACCTTCACGCTTTCAGCGATGACCTGCTGCTGCATGATGTTGGTCTGGATGTCGTAAGCCTTGTCGGCTTGCGCCTGCTGGCGCTTGGTGAGCTCGAGGTATTGCGCTTTCTTGATCTCGAGGTCGCGGGTCGCTTCGGCTTGCTTGGCCTGCGAGAGCGTTTCCGCGAGGACACGCTCCTGATCGGCCTGGGCTCTAGCGACGGCGGATTCGCGCTGTGCGAGGGCACGCTTGATGGCCGTATCCCGATCGGCTTCGGCGGCGGCCACGTCTGCATCACGCTTGATGCGAGCCACGTCGGGCTTGCCCATGTTGGTGATGTACTCGTTCTTGTCGCGAACTTCCTTGATGGTGAACGAAATCACCTCGAGGCCCATTTTGTTCATGTCTTCGGCGCAAGTGGAGCGCATGCGATCGGAAACCATCTCGGGCTGCTTGACGATTTCTTCGACCGTGAGCTGGCCGATGATGCCGCGGAGGTGGCCTTCCATGACCAGGCGGATCAGGCCTTCGCGCTGCTGATCGGTCTTGGTGAGGAATTGCTCGGACGCGGTCAGGATCGATTCGGTGTCCGACTTCACCTTTATTTGCGCGACGGCTTCGACGGTGACGGCGACGCCTTGTTTGGTGTAGAGGTCCTGCTGCGGCGCCACGTCGAAGGACATCAGCTCCAGCGAGAGGCCGCGGCAGTTCTCCACCATGGGGAAGATGATGGTGCCGTGTCCCTTCACTACGCGTGTGCCGCGAAAGCCATAGACGACGAGCGCTTCGTGGGGCCCAGCTTTCCGGTAGAGCCGCGCCAGAAAGCTGATAAGGAACATGACGGCCAAGACCATCAGCCCTACGAAGACCCAGATTTCAACCGACTGATCGAACATATCGCCTCCTAATCCTCAAGCCTTTCGGCTAAAAACTTCATGAATGAGCGAATCCCCGGATCGCGTCCAAATCGCGGACGATGCGTTCCGGTTCCTGATGGCCGAGGAAGACCTCACCATCCGAAGTCTTGATGAGCACGCCTTTGTTGCACCAAACGTAGGCGCGCCGGTCGCCGATGCCGCGAATGCCGTAACCACGCAAGGCATTCCAATTTCCGATGGAGTATTCGCGAATCTGCTCGACGGGAATCGAGCGCACACGGAAACCGAGGGTGCGAATCTCAAGCCCAGTGCGAGTGAAGCGATATTGAAAGCCGCTCCAAGCAAAGGCGGCGGTGCAAACGAAGACCAAACCGATAACTGCCATGATTGCGCGGACAGGATTAGGCACGACCAGCATGGCTCCGAGTTGAATGGCCAGCGGGATGAGCATGATCGCGGCCCAGAGCGGAGAAGCATGGACCTCTTCCGCGACGATGGCATCGTCGGCGAGTGCGGCGCCGCGCGTTGACCCAATCATGATGCCGGTCAAGATCACTGCCGCAGCCACCACGATGATCAGGACCGGCAGCGCGTGGACCGGGGTGCCGTGGAGGTTGTACTCGAGGACCGATTCCCCGCCCCAGTAGATGACGCCCAGAATCACGGCAAAGAATCCCCATACAGCCCACGCGGCCGCGTTCGCTTTTTTCAGGCGTGCCAGTATGACGGTGGGGATCAGCAGAAAGAAAACCATCATCGCGAGCGGGAAAATGAGCGCCGCTTCGCGAGTCATCCAACCGTTGGGCTGGCCGGCAGCGTTGAAGTGGGTAGCCATGCGCGCCGGAAGGAGATCCCACACCATCCAGTAACGCAGGGCGGTCAGCGGAAGCACAATCCACAACATCCCAACTGCTACGCGATAGGTTTTGATATCCATAGAATTTCCGCGCTTTCGATCTTGTCGAACTAGAGCATTCAGGAGTCAGGCCTTGGTTTCGGAACTGTCTTCGCCGCTAAGCTCCTCCCAGAGCCGCACGTAGGCGATGCCTTTTTCGTAGCGAGTGACGACGACTTCGGTTCCGTTGGCGACAGCGCGGCCGTTTTCGCTGCGCGCCCCACAGGTGCGACGTGTGCCAGCCTGCGAGTAAATGATTTCGCCGGTGCCCCCCTCCCGGATCGGGCTACAGACTTTTCCGAGGACCCCGGCCATTTCGTAATCTGCCGGATCCATGTTCTCTTCCTGCGAGGTGAGGACCTTGCTGAGAAACAGATAAATAATTCCGGCGCCAACCACGCCACTCGACAGGGCAACGCCGAGGCCCATCACGAACCACACGCGCGAATAGCGCGTGAGCAGATACCCGGTTCCTCCGAACCAGGCGAGAAATGCCGTCAGCGTGACGAAGTTAAACGGGGAGACGTGCGCCACGTGGGCACTTGTACCAGTCTGCGCCGCGCCGCTCGTCGCCGCATGTCCGCCAGAGGCAGCATGACCGCCGGCAGCGGGTGCGTGACCAATACCCACGTGTCCGCCCGCTGCGCCGTGCGGCAGATGCGGCATGTGCAGATGCCAGCGCAGCCCTCCGGTAAGGAACGACAACAGGCTGAAACAGAAGCCAATGACGAAACAGACGAGATAGAAATCCGCCCAAGTCATAGCTGTCCTCTCCTACTCAACACACGGACGACGCGGGGTTGCATTCTCTTTGAGATCTGGCGTGAGCGCTTCGAGCAAACGCTCTGCTAGTCCAGGCGTATCGAGAATGGCGCCCAACAGCAGGAAGCACCGGCGCGTATCTTTTTCGCGCGCCGCCTTCAGCAGAACGTCGCTGACCTCGGGGTCGCTGGCAAAGCGTTCCGAGCCCTGCAACAACCAGACGTCGAGCTGGCCCTCGGTCGTGCGCAAATCAGAAACCAGCTCGGTGTGGTAGCCCTCCGGGTCATCCACGAGAAAACCGGGATGCACCTTGAAAAACTCCGCCAGCAGTGTGCGTGTGGCCTGCGTCATGTGCGGCCGCGCGCCGCTCTCCATCTGCGAGAGGTAAGCCTGGCTGATGTTCTTCTTCAGCTCTTTCTTCGCCGCGCGCACGACTTCAAGTTGTGTCATCGGACGCCCCAGGCCGCGCAGCGAGCCTTCGACCTCGCGCAGGTAACGTAATTTCTGGCCCAGTGTCATATAACAAATCGCGATATTTATATTGCAATTATCAATATATGTCAAGAGCTGGATGTGGCCGTTTATCAGTGGGTTGGGAGAGGCATTCTTCTCCTTCAAGCAGAAGAACGGGACTGCACGGATGGTCGAACTCCCTACCGAAAAAGCAGGTCCTTCGACTGCGAGGAATCATTCGGGCCCGAATGACTCCGCTTTGCTCAGGATGACAAGGTGATTGCAGATGCCTCCGCTCATCCTCATGGCTTTGCGACTACGGATGGCTCGGAATGACAAGAAATGCGCGGGTGAACGTAGACGAGCACCGGATCAGGAGGCTCTTGGGGCAGAGAAGACCAGGTTGCAATCCACGCCCATTCGACGACGAGGCCTTTTGCGCCTTGCCGCTACAGCTTGGGCGCGCTCAGCACCTCGTAGTGCGATACATTGGGCTCCCGCTCGAGCAGGAATTTCCTGTCTTCAGGATAGTAGACGGCCTTCTCGAAATCCGGGCCGGCGAAGGCCCGGATGGCGTCGTAGGAATCCCACAACGAGATCAGCAGGAACTCGGCGACGCCGTCGCGCACGCGGCGCAGCACCCAGACGCCGCAGTTCCCTTTCGTATTGGCATAATCGGGTAGACCGGTTTTCTGAAGGTACTCGAAGTAAGTGTCTTTATCGGCTTCGCGGGTGATGCCTCGCCAGGTGCGCGCAATCATGGGAGCGGTCCCTCGCTCAAATAGATTTCCAGCCCTTTAACAATGATGAGAGAAACTGAACGGGAGACTCGACGAATTTCCCGGACCAACCCGACTTAAGGGGAGTTGGCCAACGCAAGAAAGAAACGCCTCCTTTCGCGGAGGCGTTATCGAGTAAGTGTTTGCGACGAGCTACTGCCGGCGGCCGTTGTGCTTGTCGCGATAGATCTGTTTGGAAACGTGATTCTGCTGGCGGTTGATCTGCGCCTTTTCAGCCCCAGTCAACTTCCCACCATTCGCCTTGCGATCGGCGCTGATTTCATGATTGATCGCAGCGTCTTTCTTCTCAAGATTTGCGGTTTCGCCTGCGGTGAGTTGGCCGCTCCTTATGCCCTGAGCGATGCGATCCTGCTGGTTCTCTGCGCGCTTGCCGACTTCAGTCTTCGGGTTCGTGTTCTGAACGGCGGCGTTGTGCTTGTCCTTGTAGATCTGGTTGGAGAGCTGGTTCTGCTGCTGGTTGAGCGTGGCGCGATCGGACGCGGTCAGATGGCCGTTATCCAGCTTGCGCATGTCGTGCTCTTCCTGGTTGAGGTTTGACTCTTTCCGTTCCAGGTTGCGGGTTTCCCCGGCAGTCAGCTCGCCGCTCTGGACGCCATTGGCGATGCGGTCCTGCTGATTCTCTTTGCGCTGGTTAATCGTCGGTGGCTGGTTGCCCGGAGGCACGGGAGCCGGGGTCGGATTTTGCGCCGCCGCCGGCAATATGAGTGCGGCCAGAGTTGCGCTTAGTAAAGTGATCTTTGTGTGCTTCATTGACTTCTCCTTGGTCCTGATGTTTCCCCGGCTGCAGCCCTGGGTGCTCAGTGGGGTTGAACCCAAGCAGGTGTGAGATGTTTCGGTCGGAGTAAAGATTTGTAACCACCCGGAGAACATCAAGTGGGAGAGTTACTTAGGCGTGTGGGGGACCGGAGATACAGCGAAATCCGGCGCGGGATAAGGGATTTACTCTACAAGCCAACTTCGATACGCGACCGGGGATCAAGGAGGTCGCGCAGCGCGTCGCCAATGAAGTTAAAGGACAACACGGCGAGCATGACTGCGGCAGCGGGAAAAAGCACGAGATGAGGTGCGTCGAACAGGTGAGAACGCGCGTCGTTCAGCATGGAACCCCAGCTGGCGGTGGGGGGCGGGACACCAAGCCCGAGAAAACTCATGGTGGCTTCGGCGAGAATGGCGCCTGCCATGCCGATGGCAGCCTGCACGATGACGGGCTGAATGATGTTGGGAAGAATATGGTGGACGATGACGCGGCAGTCGCTGGCGCCGAGAGCGCGCGACGCTTCGACAAATTCGCGTTCACGGGTGGCGAGTACCTGAGCACGGACCAGGCGTGCGTATCCGACCCAGCCGCCAAGAGACAGCGCCAGCACCAGGTTGAAGATCCCGGGCCCGCGAAAGGCAACGAACGCGATGGCGAGAAGAATTCCGGGGAACGAGAGGAAGGCATTCATCACGACCACGTTGACGAAGCGATCTATGCGTCCGCCATAGTAGCCCGCTATGGAGCCAACCACCAAGCCGAGGAATAAAGAGGCGAGGACGACGCTGCTGCCGACGAACATCGAGATGCGCGCGCCGTAGATGAGGCGGGAGAGAATGTCGCGGCCAAGTTCATCGGTGCCGCACCAGTGCGCGGAGGACGGCGGCTCGAGCCGATTGGGAAGGTCGATGTGAGCGGGATTTTGCGGGGCAATCCAGGGAGCGAAGAGAGCAAAGATGACGAAGATCGTGACCAGGGCAAGCCCGGTGGCCGCCAAGGGATTGTGGCGGGCGACGCGATGCAGCGAGATGGCGGCGGTGGACATTGTCTCAGGTCTCAGTTCTCAGTTCCCGGTTCTCAGTTCTCAGGTTCGCTGTCAGCTTTCAGCTCTCAGCCTCTAGCTCTTAGCCTCGGTTCTCGGTTCTCGGTTCTCTGTTCCCCGCGGCTTGCGGGCTCACTGCCTGATCCTCGGGTTGACTGCCGAGTACACCAGATCCGTCAGAAAATTTACAGCAACGTACGTCAGCCCGATCGCCAGCACGCAGCCCTGCACCAGGTAATAGTCGCGGTTCGAGATGGCCTGGATGGTCAGGCGCCCGATACCCGGCCAGGAAAAGATGGTCTCGGTAACAATTGCGCCTGCTAGTAAGGCTCCGAATTGCAAGCCCAGCACCGTGATGATGGGTATCAGCGCATTGCGCAGTGCATGCCCGTAGACCACCCTGTTTTCTGATAAGCCTTTGGCACGGGCGGTACGGATGTAGTCCTGGCCGAGTTCTTCGAGCATTGATGTACGCACCATCCGGGTGAGAATGGCGGCGAGTGCGCCGCCCATGGTGATCGCGGGCAGGACTAAATGGGCGAAAGTGCCAGAGCCGGAGACCGGCAGCCATCCCAGCTTGATGGCGAAGAGCAAAATCAAGATGGGACCGAGGGCGAAGTTGGGGAACGACAAACCGAAGAGGCTAATGACGCTGATGGCGCGGTCGTCCCACCGATTGCGGCGCTGCGCGGAACGGACTCCCGCGGGAAGCGAGAGAAAAATCGCGACTACGAGAGCGGCGATCGTGAGCTGAAGGGTGTAGGGATAACGCTGCGCAATGAGGCGGCTGACCCCCTGATTGAATCGAAGCGAAGGCCCGAGGTCGCCGTGCAGAACGCCTTTCCAATAGTTCACGTATTGCTGCCCGAGAGGGGCATCGAGACCGTAGAGATGGCGCGTGGCCTGGATATCGGCTGCGGGAGCACCTTCTCCGAGCATTTGCTGGATGGGGTCGCCGGGGACAAGGTGGATCAGAAGGAAGACGAGCGAAACCACTAGCCAGATCACCGGCAGGGTGTAAAGCACGCGGGAGAGGAGGTAGCGGGGCAAAATTCGTTCTCGGTTCTCGGTTCTCAGTTCTCGGTTGTCAGTTCTCAGTCAGGGGCTAAAGCCCCCTTTCTTAAGACGGCCCAAGCGGCACGCCTGAAGGCGTGCCCTCCCATTCCCGCCTTTCCGAGTAAAGCCAATTCAAATTCTAGTCTGCCGATTGTTCCATCGCTGTTGGCTCCAGGTTTGCGATCTTCACCTTCGCGATGCGGTGCCCTTCCATCTCCTGCACGGTGTAGCGGCGTCCCTCGAAGTCGAACGAGTCGCCCTCGTGAGGAATGCGCTGCAACCGAGCCAGTACAAAGCCGGCCAGCGTTTCGAATCCGGCATCCCGAGAGAGTGGAATCTGGTACTGGCTGTCCAAATCGCGGATGTTGACGGCTCCCTCGATAACGAGCACGTTGCTGTCCTCGAGCGAGGGCTGTTCCGGCGGGATCAGGTCGAACTCGTCTTCAATTTCGCCGACCAGTTGCGCCAGCACATCTTCTACGGTGACGACACCCGCGGTCGAGCCATACTCGTCGACCACCACGGCCAGGTGACGCTTGCGTTCCTTGAATTCGGACAGCAGGTCGGTAAGCACCTTGGTTTCAGGCACGACCAGCACATTGCGCATGATCCGGCTGATACGCATCTTCGCGATGCGCTCAGAGACCGACTGATTCGCGTTCAAGGTTATGCGCAGGCGCATCCAGCGCATCAGGTCCTTAGAGTAAAGGACGCCGACGATGTGTTCGGGGCCACGCAATGGATCATAGATCGGGATACGAGAGTGTTGTTCTTCGACGATGCGCGAGAGGGCTTCGTCCAGGGTCAGGTCGCCGGGAAGCGCGAAGATGTCCGGCCGCGGAACCATGACCTCGCGCACGGTGATGTTGTCGAGTTCGAGCGCGTTGTGGAGCATCTCTTCCTGGAGAGGAGGAATCTGGCCGAACTGACGGCTGGCGGTGACGATGAGCTTGAGTTCGTCGGGCGAGTGCACGGCGCCGCGGCGGACTTCCCGCGAACCGAAGAGTCTCAGGACGAATCCTCCGGAGCGGCGCATAAAGAAAAGGAAGGGGCGCGCCACGGTGAGAAAGACATCCATGGGGGCCGCGACGGCGAGAGCGACACGTTCCGCCCGCTGCAGCGCCAAGGACTTCGGAACAAGTTCTCCCAGAATCACGTGGAGATAAGTAATCAGCGCGAAGGCGAGCACGATCGCCGCGGTGTGGGCATACACTCCCACGTGGGGAATTTCCCCGAGAACGCTCTTCATCACGTCGGCCATGCGGCTTTCGCCGACCCATCCCAGGGTTAGGCTGGTTACGGTGATGCCCAGTTGCACACCGTTTACGACCTCATCCAGGTTCTGGTGGAGTTTCAGGACGGTTCGCGCACCGATGCGGCGCGCGTCGATGAGCTGCTGGATGCGCGTGTCGCGCACGCTCACCAGAGCGAATTCGGCTGCGGCAAAGAAAGCGTTGGCGGCCACCAGGAGGAGAATCAGGAAAACCTGGAGCAGCACGAAGGCTACCATGGAAGGCTAATTCTAACATTCCAAAGGTAATAGGAAACGGAATCCGCGTTGCCAAGAGCCGCAGCTTGCACAGTCGAGGCGGCTTGCTCCATCCTTTAGTTGCAACGGTTTCCTGCTTTCTTTTGTCTGCCTGGACGGTCTAAATCAGGGAATGAGGGCCGAACCTGTGTGCCGTTACGAATTCCTGTAACGGCACGCAGTCTGGCCGAGGTCTCGCAAGTCTGGCCAGGTCATTTACGAATCAGGAACAAAATAGGAAAGACTTACGTAACAGCAAGCGGAAGGCATAAGGTCACCTTTTGTAAGGCGTAGGAGGCGGATGTGAACGGCAACGGGAATGGAAAGAAGAAGCGGCGCAAACGGCTAATTTATGGCGGCATTATCGTTGTGGTGATTCTGTGTGCGGTTGGCGGTCTGATCGCGGCTACCAGCGGCGGCACCAAGATCGACCCCTCCAAGCTGGCGAAGGTGGAAAAAGGTGATCTTGCCAAGAGCGTCGTCGCTACGGGCAAGGTGACGCCCATTACAAAGGTGGAAGTGAAGTCGAAGGCAAGCGGCATCGTCAAGAAGCTCTTTGTGGAGGCGGGTGACAAAGTCAGGAAAGGACAGCTGCTGGCCCAGCTCGACAAAGATGAGATTCAAGCCCAGGTGGAGCAGTCACGGGCAGAGTTGCAGGCTGCGGAAGCCAGCCTGAAGGGTGCGGAAGCGGACTACGAGCGCGCCAAGGTGGACGCGGAAGGGCCAGATGTTCCTCTGCTGAAGCGTGCGTTCGATCGCGCTAATGGCATGGCGAAAGACGGAGTGGTCTCGGCGTCGGCTCTGGACGACGCCCAGAAGAACTACGAGATGGCGTTGAACAAGCAGAACGTGGCCAAAGCGCAGCTTGTGGTTCTGCGGGCGAAAGTTGCGCAGTCGCAAGCGACCGTTGTCCAGGACCAAGCCCATCTGAAGCAGCTCGACGAGCAGTTGAGCTACACCGACATCGAGTCCCCGCTGGATGGAGTTGTTCTGTCGCGCGATGTGGAGATGGGAGATGCGGTCAGCTCGATTCTGGTGTTGGGCTCATCCGCAACGCTGGTCATGACTTTGGGCGACACGAGCGAAGTCTACGTAAAGGGCAAGGTGGATGAGAGCGACATCGGCAAGGTGTACCTGGGTCAGCCGGCAAGAATCAAGGTGGAGTCGTTCAAAGACAAGACATTCGTGGGGAAAGTGACGCGAATCTCTCCCATGGGCGTGGAGAAGGACAACGTCACGACCTTTGAGGTGCGCGTTTCCATCAATAATCCGGGCGGCGAGCTGAAAGCAGAGATGACGGCGAACGCCGAGATCATCCTGGAAGAGCACAAGAACGTGCTGCAGATTCCTGAAGGCGCCATCATGTACGACAAGGACAAGAAGGCATCGGTCGAAATTCCGGATACCAAAGCCAAAGACGGGAAGAAGAAGATCGCAGTAAATATCGGGATATCCAACGGGGCCAAAACCGAATTGCTGAGCGGACTGAAGGAAGGCGATCAGGTGGTGCTGCAGTAAGCAAAGCTAAGTCCGGCGGGCGGCCGGCACTTGAAGAGGGGCACGAGTCGCGATCACCCAGATCAGCTACCGTGCCCCAGGTCTCATTCAATATGAATCTGCCACGACAGCTGCCGCGCCTGCTTCGCAACTCTGCGTGCGGTTCGTTGCGAGTTGAATTCCAGCCGGAGGGTGCTGCTGGGCCAGCGATCCTGGCGACAACCAATTCCAAGACAATCTGAGGAGGCCGTGATGAAAGGGAAAAGTGTATGCGCGGTAGCATTGATTGCGATTGTCTGTGCGGCGGCTGCGCCGGCGACGGCCTCTGTGGTAGCGACATTCGACCGCAACTGCCAGGTCAGCGGGCCAGTGACCCTCGATGTTTATACGCATTCCGGCGATATTGTCGTGCGTAATGGTCCGGCGGGCCAGGTTTCGATCCACGGGAAGATCGGCGTGAGCCGCAACTGGCCTTTCGGTGGGGACAAGAGAACGCCCGAGGTCGAGGAACTGCAGAAGAATCCGCCTGTCCAGCAGAACGGCAACAGCATCCGGATTGATTACACCAATCTCCGCAATATCTGGATCGATTATGAAATTACCGTTCCGACTGAGACAGCTGTGCGGGCGCGCGCCGGTTCGGGCGACCTGACTCTCGAAGGCCTGCGGGGCAACATGGATCTGCAGAGTGGATCTGGCGATTTCACTTTGAGGAGCCTGATCGGCGAAGTCCATCTGGATACGTCCTCGGGCGACGTTCGCGCGGAGCAGATCGCGGGACCAGTGGAGGCGCGGGCGGGGAGTGGGAACATTCGAGTTGAGGAGAGCGGAGCGGGCGACATCGATGTGCGCACGGGTTCGGGAAATATTGCGCTGCGCGGCGTGAATGGCGCGCTGCGGGCGGAGGCCGGAAGCGGAGATTTGAGGATCGAGGGCACCCAAACGGGAACGTGGGAGATACGCACCGGCTCCGGCGATGTTGAGTTGCGTCTCCCTTCCCAGGCGGCGTTCGACCTGGAACTGTCAACAAGCTCGGGGACTTTGACGGTGGACCAGCCAGTGATGACGACGGTACAAGGTCGAGTACAAGAGACCCGGCGTGAGATCTCGGGGAAAATCCGTGGCGGAGGCAAGCTGGTTACGGTACATACCGGATCGGGCGACGTCCACATTTACTGACAGTATTTGCTAGGGATCGGAGAGGACCATGAAAGCTTGGGGAATTGCGCTACGTTTCCGGTCGGCGTTGATGGTGCCGGCCATCGCGTGTTTGTTCACACTTCCCGCCGCAGCTTCGGCTGAAGGGACCTTCCAGCGCACGCTTCAGGTCACGGGCACGGTGAATCTGGACATCTCGACAGGATCGGGGAATGTCGAGGTGTATACGGGGAGTGCAAACACGGTCGGGATTGTCGGCTACATAAAAGTGACCAGCTGGTTTGACGGCAGCGCCGACGAGAAAGTTCGCCGGATCGAGTCCAATCCGCCGATTGAGCAGAACGGGAACACCATCCGCATCGGCCACATTGAAGACTCTGAACTGCGGCGGAACATTTCGATCAGCTACAAGGTGAGCGTCCCGGCGCAAACCCAGTTGAAGTCACACACTGGGTCGGGAAATCAAAGTGTCGACGGCATCGCCGGGCCGGCGGAGGTCGGGTCGGGTTCGGGATCGCTGAAGGTTTCCAATGTCGGCGGCATGGTACGCGCTGATACCGGGTCGGGAAACATCGATATCGACCACATCAAGGGCAATGTGCATGCGAAGGCGGGGAGCGGTTCGATCCATGCCACCGACGTGAGCGGCGGGTTCGATGCCGACACGGGCAGCGGGCACATATCTCTCGAACAATCAGCGCCGGGAGCAGTGAACGTTGAGACCGGTTCAGGCGGCATGGAACTTCACGGCCTGCGCGGCTCTCTCGAAGCGAAGGCCGGCAGCGGCACCATCACCGCCGACGGTGACCCGCAAGGAGCCTGGACGGTTCGCACCGGCTCAGGCAGCATCCGCCTGCGGCTTCCGCAAAATGCCTCGTTTGATCTGGCCGCGCACACCAGTTCGGGGTCGATCTCGGTGGATCAGCCAGTTACAGTGCAGGGATCGATCGGGCGCAAGGAGGTCCACGGCAAGGTGCGCGGCGGTGGCGTGCCAGTGGACGTGGAGACCGGGTCGGGCAGCATCGACATTCAGTAGCAAACAAGAATCTCGAACTTTTCACGGATATCCACAGACACCGACAGGGGTACCGTCGCATCTTAAGGCGACTACAGCCTTAAAGGGATGTAGCGCGCTGTCAAGCAAGGACTAGAATGGTAGTAGCGTTACGGGGCACGCCTGAAATGTGTCAGGTGAATCCGTCGCGTATCACCGTGATCCTTAGTGGTCCGCGTAACCCCGGAACCGACAAGGCAAACATATGAGCGATAACGTAAAGCAGTTGCTGAAATTATTATTGGGGGCAGGACTAGTGCTGGTCGACTCCGGCAATCGAGACAAAGCCGCAAAGCGGGTCCGCCGCGAGGCCGATGATCTCCGGGAGCGTGTCGAGGACTGGACGGAAACGGCCCGCGACAAGGTAGATGACTGGAGAGGAACGGCGCGAGACAAGTACGAAACCGCCGTCGATCGATTGGAGCGTGCCGCGGACGCGATCCAGGGCCGCGAAAACTGGGCGGCCAAGGCGGGAACGTTTCTTCTCGGCGTTGGCATCGGTGTAGGCGTCGGGATACTGGTCGCGCCGGCATCGGGACAAGAGACACGGGACAACATCGCGGAAGGCGCTGAAAAGCTGCGGGACCGCATGTCGGAGCGGGCCAGCAATATTCGCACCCGGGTGTCGGAGCAGGCGACGAATATTCGCGACCGCGTATCGGAACAGGCCGGCAATCTGAAAGACCGAATTCGGGACACGGTAAAAAGCGAACCCGCGCCCGCTACGACTCAGGGCACTGCCGAACGGGCACCGCGGCCCGCGTAGCACCACTGGAAGTTTGGTCTTTCTTGTGAGGCTCGCGATTCGACGGTAACGTGCGTTCCGCTGTCGAGTAATGCCGGGACCGCTCGGACTCGCGAGCTTAACAAGCGAAAGACTCGAAAACAAACCGGACTGTTACCCGCCACTTTATCAAGTCGATCCACTTACGCTTGGTGTCGAACTGTGCGTCCGGTGGATTAAACTCCTGACATGCTCTTCATGGTGATCGAGAACTTGAGGGATCGAAAACTCATTCGAGAGAGATTCGAGCGCGATGGCCGCATGCTGCCTGACGGAGTTACTTACCATGCCAGTTGGGTGGACACAGCGGGCAAGCGATGTTTCCAGCTTATGGAAGCAAGCGACAAAGAATCACTCGCGAGTTGGGTAGACAATTGGAAAGATCTCGTCGACTTTGAAATTGTTGCGGTGCTGACGTCCAGCGAGTTCTGGTCCCGTGATCGAGTGGGATGAGACGCATCGGCCAGGTCGTCTCCCCATTACTCCCGTGCCTTGACTTGCCACCCGTTGACCCGTTACTTTCGGCATTTCCACCTTATTTGGCTCGCGCCACGAGGGATACGTGTCTCAATCGCCGCTGATTACGCTTACGACCGATTTCGGGCTTAATGACCATTTTGTCGGAACGATCAAGGGCATTCTGCTGGGCATCGCGCCGGATGCCAGGATCGTGGATATCAGCCATTCCGTCCAGGCCTTTGATGTGCTGGACGGTGCGCTGACACTTTCGCAGGCCTACTCCTACTTCCCTTCTGGCACGGTGCACATGGTGATCGTCGATCCGGGCGTGGGCACGGCAAGGCGGCCCATTCTGGCGACCACCGAGCGTCATCATTTCGTGGCTCCGGACAACGGAGTGCTTTCGATGATGTATGACCGCGAGGAGCGGCTGTCGGTACGACACGTGACGGCGGAGCATTATTTCCTGCAGCCGGTGAGCAATACGTTTCATGCGCGGGACGTTTTTTCGCCCATTGCCGCCTACCTGGCGAAAGGTGTGGACCCGGACCGCTTCGGAAATGAGATCACCGACTTCGTGCGTTTTGCGTCACCGAAGCCCAAGGTTGTGGACGGGACGCTGCGTGGCGTGATTCTGAAGGTCGATCGCTTCGGCAACCTGATTACCAACATCACGGCTCAGGATGCGCCCACGCTGTTCCAGGCGGAACCGCCGGCATTCAAGATTCTGGTGGGCAAGGGCGAGATCACGCAGATTCGCACGGCGTACGGTGAGGGCAATCCCGGTGAAGTGTTCGCAATTTTGAACAGCATGGGATATCTCGAGATCGCTGCCAATCGCGCCGCCGCGGCACAGGTGCTGGGCGTGGGTAAGGGCAACGAGGTAAGTGTCTCACTGGCGGGCGTGGCCGCGGCGAGGAACGCAGGGCAGTAGCTTTCAGAACTCGCCGGACCTTCGAAGAAATCGAAATGCAGATTCCTCGCTCGCCCTCGCCGTGCCCAGCGCGGTTACGGGCGGCTCGGAATGACAATTGCAAAAATGCTCAGCGGCACGGCTAAAGCCATGCCCTCCCGTGTCGTGCTCGGGTCAGTGGCACGAATGAAGTCGTGCCCTCCCGCAAATTATTTATAAGACCCCTTGGACCGCAACTCGGGCCACTCCGGAAATTCGAAAGCACAAAGCTGAAGACCCGCAATCCTAAGTGGATTTGGGACGGGGATGGATGTAGCGGTCCATCTCGGCGGTCCAGCGCAGGAAACGCCACAGGTTGCTGCGTTCCCGCCACATAAACTCCCAGAACTCGAGGAAGCCAATCTGTGTCATCTTCACACCGCAGTAGGTCTCGATCCGCCAGAGCAGATAGGGGCTTCGCCACGGCGTCAGCCGATGGCCGCGCGTCGCATTCCACAGAAATCGAACCATGCAGCGCATGTCGGGTGTGCATCCAGTATAGCTCGCGGGGCGCGGCGCATCGCTCGCAAAACCACATGCTAGAATCGGGAACTTAACCAGGCCATTCCCTTCCATGTCGAGCGAGAACTCACGTCAACAGGCCGAAGACCACTACTATGCCGCGCTCGACCTGGTGGCGGAAGGCGAGCATGAGCGCGCGCTTGCGGAGTACGAGAAGTCTGTCGCGGCTGACCCGACCTTTACCGAAGCGCTGCACGGTATGGCGCGTACCCTGGGCGACTTGAACCGTCTGGATGAAGCGATTGTGGTGGCGAAACGGCTGGCTGAGCTCGACCCGGAGGACATTCTGGCGCACACCAGCCTGTCGGTGTTGTACCAGAAGAAGGGCATGATCCCGGAGGCTGAGGCCGAAGGGAACAAGGCTAGGATTCTCGGGTGGAAGCAGCAGTTGAAGAAGAGCAGCTCTTAGCTCTTAGCTCTTAGCTCTCGGCTTTTAGCTTTTAGCTTTCAGCTTTCAGCTTTCAGTTCTTCATCAACTCTCGCTCATACCTGTTATCAATTAGCAGACTAGGCAGGTCGGTCATATCAGAAAAGTAGATACCTCGACTTCGCAAATCGCCCGATTATCGGGCAGATTGCTGCGCTCGGAATGACAAGATCTTTATCCGAACGACAAGATCATTAAAGACACACGGGCTAAGACTGAGAACTGAAAGCTAAGAGCTGAAAGCTAAGAGCTAGTAGCCAAGAGCTAATAGCTAACGGCTAAAGATCGTACTTCTTCATCAAGTGGCGGAACGAGCGGTAGGAGATCCCCAACACGTCGGCCGCGCGAGTCTGGACGCCGTTGGATTGATTCAGGGCAGACTGCAGTAGCGATCGCTCGATGCCGGCAACGTACTTCTCCATGTCCACACCCTCGGGAAGGACCGAGCCAGAACCGGCGGAAAGTACGGAACCTGGAGCCCCCGCTCCCGCAGCAGCGGCTGCGGCTTTCGCCTTTGGGCGTTCCACCGGAAGTTCCACGTGCAATTCTTCGGTTGTTTCCAGCGCGACCGCGCGTTCTACAGTATTTTCCAGCTGGCGGACGTTGCCCGGCCACTCGTATCCGCAGAGCGATTCCAGCGACTGCGGGTGCACCCGCATGATGCTCTTCCCCGCAGCGGGCGCGTATTTCTTCAGGAAGGCATTAACCAGCAGGACAACGTCTTCACGGCGCTCGCGCAGAGAAGGCACGCGGATGGGAATCACGTTGAGCCGGTAGTAAAGATCCTCGCGGAACGTTCCTTCCGCCACCTGGCGATCGAGGTCGCGATTGGTGGCGGCGATGACGCGCACGTCCACAGCAATCTCACTGCTGCCTCCTACCGGGCGGACCGAGCGTTCCTGCAGCACGCGGAGCAACTTGACCTGCATGGAGAGAGTCATCTCGCCGATCTCGTCGAGAAAGAGTGTGCCCTTATCGGCCATTTCGAACAGCCCGCGCTTGTTCTGGTTCGCCCCGGTAAACGCTCCCTTGACGTAGCCGAACAGTTCGCTCTCCAGCAGCGTCTCGGGAAAAGCGCCGCAGTTGACGGAAACGAAGGCCTCGGTCGCGCGTGGCGAACATACGTGCACGGCGCGGGCTACCAGTTCCTTGCCCGTACCGCTTTCGCCGAAGACGAGTATGGTGCTGTTGGTGGAGGCCACGGTGCGGATGGTCTGTTTCAGCTTCTCCATCGCAGCGCTGGCGCCGACAATGTTGTCGAGCGAGTTGCGGGCGGCAGCATCGCGGCGCAGCGCAAAATTCTGTTTGCTGAGCGTGACCTTCTCGAGTGCCCGATTGAGGGCAAGCTTGATCTCGTCGACCAAGCCTGGACTCTTGCGGATGTAGTCGGTAGCTCCGCCGGCTTTCACGGCTTCGACGGCTGCTTCGTAGTCGTCTACCGCGGTCATGAGAATAACCGCGGATTCCGGCGATGCCTGGTGCGCGTAGCGGAGCACTTCGATGCCGTCGATGTTCGGCATCTTGATGTCGGTGATGATCACGTCGAAGAGGGCGCTGTCGATTTTCCGCTTTGCGGCTTCACCGGAATTGACGGTCTCAACGCGATGACCCTCGCGGCGTAGAGCGATGTCGAGCAATTCGCAGATGGAGCGCTCATCGTCGCAAATAAGAATCTTACCCACGCGCCCCTCCTGCGGTGGCAACCGCAGCTTTGTCGCCCACGGAGTCTATCGGCGAGGCAGGGTGGTTGGCAGCGATGTCCTGTGCGGCAGTCTGCTCCGCTCCGGCCCCAACGCGGCGCAGGCGTAGAACAAACGTAGCTCCCTGTCCAACCTTCGAACGCACCCACACTCTGCCTTCGTGCGCCTGGACAATCTGGTACACGATGGCCAGGCCCAAGCCGGTGCCTCCCTCGAAGTTCGACTGGAAGGGCTCAAAGATCTTTTCCGTTTGCTGCGGACTGATTCCCTTTCCGGTGTCGGCGAAGTTGATCTGCCAATCCTCTCCGTTGGCCTCCACAGAGACGGTCAGCTTGCCGCCCCCTTTCATGGCTTTGATGGCGTTTTCGCAGAAGTTCCAGAAAACCTGCTTCATCTTGTCGCCGTCAGCAAGTGCTACGGCCTGACGAACCGAGTACTTACGCTCGACCTGGATGCCGGTGTTTTCCGCCAGCAAGCGGTGTTCGAGCAAGGTAAGTGTGTCTTCGACGAGCGGAATGAGGTCGACGGGGGCAAAGCGATACTGCTTGCCGCGCGAATAAGCCAGAAAGTCGGTGATGATATGGTTCAGCCGCTCGGATTCCCGCGTGACGATCTGCAACAACTGGCGGTGTTCGTCGTTCAGATCCGATATGCCCAGGAGCATGCTGGCGGAGCCGGCAATGGAGGTCAGCGGGTTACGGATTTCGTGGGCGATCGCGGCGGCCAGGCGCCCGACGGCGGCAAGACGGTCTTGCATGCGTACTTCGCGCTCCAAGCGGCGGATTTCCGTGAGATCGTCAAACGTGTAAACGAAACCAAGGTTGCCCTGGGCCGGGACCGTGAGCGCAGAGACCATGACCCGGAAAGTTTTCCGGAAGCCATTGGATGCGTTGAAGCGGACTTCGCCGTGCTCCCGCTGGGAGCCATCCGGCAGGGGATCCAGGAACAGTTGGTGGACCGGTTTGTCGAGCAGATCGCTCTCCGGGCGTTCGAGAAGTTTCTGAGCGGCGGTATTCACCAGCGTGACTCGGCCGTCGAGGCCGGTGGTAATCAGCCCGCCGCTGATGGACTGAATAATGTTCTCGTGCAGCGCCTGCAGGTTTGCCAGGGCCCCGCTCGTGTCCTTGAGCTGGACGTCCACCTGGCGCAGTTTGGCCGTGAGCAAACCTGCCAGGTAGGCCACGGCCAGAAAAGCGAACAGATTGATGAAGATGATCGCCTGGAGAGCCTTGAGCTCGGGATGCGTGGTGGAGTAGGAGGGGATCAGTTCGTAGTAGTTGAGTTCAAGGGTAGCGCCATACAAAACGAACGACAAGCCCGCCGCCATATAAGCCCAGGAGCGCGGCAAGAGGATGCAAGCCACGATGATGACCAGCGGATAAAGGAAGTTCAGCGAACTATCCACGCCGCCGGTGACATGGATCACGACCGTGACCATGGCCAGATCGGTGAGCACCTGCAGGAGCGACTGGATGCGGTATTCCTGCCAGAAAGAGTGCAGCAGAATGAAAAAAAGGGACAGCGCGTACCAGAGAAGAACCGCGGTTACGAACAGCCGCAACGGAATCGGCGACGGGGTGAGCTGGGCTACGATGAGCTCGACGCCGAGCAGGAAGGTAAGAATGATGATGCGGACCTTTACGAGCCAGGCCAGCCAGTTCCGCTCATCAAACATGGATTGCATGGTGAGTACCGAGGGTTGCATGCCGGCTGCCGAGAGCCGAGCGCTCAGGATTTGAGAACGCCCGGGCTGCGGCTCCCGGCAACCCCTGATTATCCTGCCAACTTGGCGATCATCGAGAACAGCGGCATGTACAGCGAAATCACGATGCCACCGATGGTGACACCCAGCACGCCGATGATGGCCGGCTCCAGCAAGGCCAGCATGTCCCGGGTAGCGGCATCGACTTCGTCCTCGTAGAAGTCCGCGATCTTCTGCAACATGGAATCCATCGCGCCGGTGGCTTCGCCGACGCCGATCATCTGGGTCACCATGTTGGGAAACACTCCGCATTCCTTCAATGGATCGACGATAGTGCGGCCTTCTTCGATAGCCTTGCGGACCTTCAACAGCGCCTCTTCCAGCACGGCGTTACCTGACGTTTTGGCGGTGATGGAGAGGCCTTCCAGAATCGGCACACCCGAGGTGATGAGCGTACCCAGAGTACGGGTGAAACGTGCCACCGCGATCTTGCGGAGCAGAGGACCGATGACGGGGAGCTTCAGCAGCATGTAGTCGAAGTAGTACCTGCCCCGTGGATGCTTGCGGATTTGCTTGATGCCGTAGACAAGACCACCCGTGCCTACGATGAAGAACCACCAGAAGTGGCCGATGAATTCGCTAAGTCCGATGGTGATACGCGTAGGCAGGGGCAGGGCTACGTTAAGACCGACGAAGAGGTTGGCAAAGATGGGCACCACCCACTTGAGCAGTGCGCCGACGATGAGGCCGGCGATCGAGACCACGGCCACAGGATAGATCAGGGCCGACTTCACGGCGGAACGCAGTTTGACGGCCTTTTCGACGTACTGTGCCAGACGCTGCAGGATGATGTCGAGAATACCGCCGGTTTCGCCCGCCTCCATCATGTTGGTGGTCAGGTCGTCGAAGACGGTGGGGTACTGCCGCATGGCATTGGCCAGCGTCGCGCCGCCTTCCACGGTGGTCCGGACACCGGTCAAGGTTTTCTGAAAAGTGGGATTCTCCTGGTTCGCTGCCAGAATTTCCAGACACTGCACCAGAGGCAGGCCGGCATCGATCATGACGGAGAATTGCCGGAAGAAGATGGCAATGTCCTTGGTCTTGACCTTGCCGCTTCCGAAGGTGGGCAGAGAAAATTCTTTTCCCTTCTCGCGCACGCTACCCGGCGTGATGCGTTCGCGGCGCAGCTGAGCGGTCAGCACCGCCTTGTTGGCGGCCACGCGCTCCCCGGTGACTTTTTCTCCCGATGCGTTCTTGCCGGAAAATGTAAAGACTGGCATGGTAAGGTTCTCCTAAAATTCTCGTTGCCTTGCTATCGCTTCGCCGGCGTCGCAGCCTTGGCCATCCCGGCGGACGTTGGCCGGTTCAACAGGCCAGCTCCGCGGGCAATCATCTCCTGCAGTTCGTCCTGGTTGCTGGAGCGCGCCAGCGCAGTTTCGATCGTGATCTGCTTCTGGAAATACGCCGTCGCCAACGACTGGTTGAAGGTCTGCATACCGAACTTCTCCTGGCCGGCCTGCATCGCGGAGTAAATCTGGTGGATCTTGTCTTCGCGGATCAGGTTGCGGATGGCGGCGTTGGGCACCATGATCTCCATGCACATGGCACGGCCTTTGCCGTCCCCTCGGGGCAGCAGGCTCTGGCAGAGGATGCCTTCCAGCACCAGCGACAACTGCGCCCGAATCTGGGGCTGCTGGTGGGCGGGAAAGACGTCGATGATACGGTTGATGGTGGAAGAGGCCGAGTTGGTGTGCAGAGTGCCGAAGGTCAAGTGGCCGGTTTCTGCGATACGCAACGCGGACTCGATCGTCTCCAGGTCTCGCATTTCGCCGATCAGAACGACGTCCGGATCTTCACGGAGCGCGGCCCGGAGCGCGTCAGTGAAACTCTTGGTGTCGGCGTGCAACTCACGCTGGTTCACCAGGCAGTTCTTGTTCATGTGAACGAATTCGATCGGGTCCTCGATGGTGAGGATGTGATCGTGACGCTCAGTGTTGATCTTATCGATCATGGCGGCGAGCGTGGTGGACTTGCCCGAGCCGGTCGGCCCGGTCACCAGCACCAGCCCACGCGGCTTGTCGCACAATTTGCTGACCACCGCCGGCAGACCCAGTTGATTGAACGACTTGATCTCAAAGGGAATGAGACGGAAGACGGCTGCGGTCGCGCCACGCTGGTTGAACAGGTTGGCACGAAAACGCGCCAGTCCCTTCAGGCCGAAAGAGAAGTCCAGTTCGAAGTTTTCTTCAAAGCGGTGCTTCTGCGAGTCGGTCATGACGCTATAGGCGAGCTGCTTGGTCTCGGCCGGCGTCAACTGCGGCAGGTCGAGCGGAACCAGGTGCCCATGCACGCGCACTTGCGGCGGCGAGTTCGTGGTGATGTGCAGGTCACTGCCCTGCATTTCCAGCAACCTTTTTAGAAGATCGCTAAGCGATAGCGACATAATGTCCTTGTCCCCTTCCCAAGAAATTCGTTAGTGAATCGTTTCGCGTGCCACTTCCTCAAGCGTGGTCATACCCGCAGCCACCTTGATCAAACCACTGCGCCGGAGCGTGATCATGCCCCGTTCGATGGCCTTCTTTTTCAGTTCCACCGCGGATGCGCCCACCAGCACGAGCTCTCTGATCTCGTCATCCACTTCCATGACTTCGTACAAACCTGCGCGGCCCTTGTATCCAGTGTTGTTGCAGGCGGCGCAACCGCGGCCTTTTTGGATCTTGACGGTCTTGGCTTCTTCCGGGGTGTAGCCCTCCTCCAGGAGCGTCTGGTGAGGAACGTCCACGATTTCAATGCATTCGCGACAGATGCGGCGCACCAAACGTTGTGCGCAGATGAGGTGTACCGAAGTCGCGACCAGGAATGGTTCGATGCCCATGTTCATCAGACGCGTGATGGTTTCCGGTGCACCGTTGGTGTGCAGTGTGGAAAGTACGAGGTGACCAGTGAGCGCGGCCTTGATGGCGATTTCCGCGGTTTCAAAGTCACGGATTTCACCGACCAGAATGATGTTGGGGTCCTGCCGTAGGAAGGCGCGCAACGCGGCGGCGAAGTTCAGTCCGATCTGTTCTTTCATCTGGACCTGGTTCACACCGCCTAATTGGAACTCGACCGGGTCTTCCGCGGTCATGATGTTCGTGTCTGGCTGATTCAATCGGGCGATCGAGGAATACAAAGTGTTGGTTTTGCCCGACCCTGTCGGCCCGGTAACCAGCACCATCCCGTAGGGCTTCAGAATCGCTTTCTCGAACTTGACGAGCGACTCCGGCTCGAAGCCGAGCTTGGTCATGTCCAGGCGCAGGTTTTCTTTGTCGAGCAAGCGGAGCACGATTTTTTCGCCCCAGAGAGTCGGCAGCGTGCTGACACGGAAGTCGAGCTGCTTCTTCTTGCCGCCGATGGCCATCTTCAGCATGATGCGGCCGTCCTGCGGCAGGCGCTTTTCGCTGATGTCCAGCTTGGACATGATCTTTACGCGGGAGATAATGGCGTCCTTCAGCTTCAGCGGCGGCGACATGATGCTCTGCAAAATGCCGTCAATACGGAAGCGCACACGAAATTCCTTTTCGTACGGCTCCATGTGGATGTCGCTGGCTCCGCGCTTCACGGCGTCGGTCAGGACCAGGTTCACGAGCTTCACGATGGGCGCTTCGTCGGCGGCTCTCTCCAGTTCCGAGAGCGCCATTTCCTGCTGTTCGGATTGCAGTTCGACGTCGGCGTCGTTGATCTCGTTGATCGACTGCATGACCTGTTCGAGATTCTCTTCCGCTTCCTTGGTCGTGCCGTAAGCCTTTTCGATGCCCTCCTGGATCGAGCTCTCCGAGGCCACTACCGGCTCAATGTTGAAACCGGTCATGAACTTGATGTCGTCCATGGCGAAGACGTTCGTCGGGTCCACCATGGCAATTGTCAGGGACGCACCGACACGGCTCAAGGGCAGGATCTGGTAGCGCTTGGCAGTCTCGAACGGGATCAGCTTGACGACTGCGGGATCAATTTCGAAGTAAGAGAGGTTGATGGCGGGAACGCCGTACTGTCGCGACAGGAAGTTGGTAACGTCTTCATCCGAGAGGAAGCCCAACTTCACCAAGGCGGAGCCGAGGCGGCAGCTGGTTTCTTTCTGGACCTTCGTTGCCTGCGCCAACTGCTCCGCGGTAATGACCTTCTCTTTGACGAGAAGATCACCCAGCCGTTGAGACATACCTCGATCTCCTATCTGCGTGGCAGAGAAATGCCGTCAACTACCTGTCGTTTGCACGAAATCGCTGGCTTTTCGGGGGGAGAGATTGCAGCGTATTTCGCGTTGACAGAAATTGTCAACGCAACCGGGCAATGGCACCAGTAACTTTGGTACCTGTACTGAGCGGACAAGCGACGGAGCGACGTGCGGTGGCGCAAATTTCGCATTTTGTAGCCGATTTCCGCGATTTCATGGCCACGGGCGTTTCCGTGGGACATGCACTTTAGTTAGAAGTTGGTTAGCTGAGTTTGAGCAGAAATAGTCGGACAAGCAGGGCCGAAAGCGCGGTAACGACGATTTGTCTTACACTCCCACGCATGACATTGAGGTTGAAGGACCATTCCCGGAAAGAAGCGTTGCGCGCGTATCACGCCACCCTTGTTCGCGCCTGGGGACCGCAGCATTGGTGGCCAGCACGCACTCGTTTCGAGATGATCGCAGGCGCTTACCTCACGCAAAATACCGCGTGGACGAATGTGGAGCGCGCCTTGAGGAACCTGCGTTCCGCGCGTTTACTTAGTTTGGGCGGAGTGCGCCGAACACCTCTGCCTAAGTTGGAGTCACTGATTCGGCCAGCAGGATATTTTCGACAAAAAGCGAGGCGTCTGAAGATTTTTGTGGGTTTCCTGGACGACCATTACGGCGGTTCGCTGAACCGGATGTTAGCCGCGCCGACCGACAAGCTTCGCGAGGAGTTGCTTTCGTTGAACGGGGTTGGTCCCGAGACAGCCGACTCGATCCTGCTGTACGCGGGGAATCATCCGGTATTCGTGGTCGATGCATATACGCGACGCATTCTGCATCGGCATGAGATTCTTCCTGAAGACGCCGACTACAAGCAGGTCCGGGAGTTGTTCGAGAGTGCTCTCAAGCCGGTAGCGAGTGAGAGTTTTCAATCGGAGTCGGAGACAGGAGGGTTGCCTCTCACGACGCCGGTGTATCGCGGCTCTTCGCACCAGCCGTCATCCGTGAGTCAGGCCAAGCGAACCGCCCTCACGCAGGTCTATAACGAAATGCACGGCCTGATCGTACGGGCGGGCAAACACTACTGCCTGAAATCGCACCCGCGGTGCGAGGAGTGCCCGTTAGCACAGTATCTTCCAGGGAACTCTGGAAGCACTTCCTGCCTCGAGTAGCGCCCTAACAACACCCCTCCAAAAAGCTATAATGAAGCCGCATCCCCGGATTTATCATCATGCATTACTTGGGGTTCCTGGGGATTGCTTCGATTGCCGCCGACCGGTCCAATTCGCGCCACTGACAAGACCTCCAGCCGCCGGCGAGCGATCACTTCGCTGGCGATCGCCATAGTCTTGCTGTTCGGGATTGTGCTGTCGCAGACATCTTTTGACCTGCCCTTTCTGAATCCTGACACCAACCAGCAACTTCTCTTTTTTGCGGCGCTGTCGGCAGTCATCTTTCTTTTGTTCGTGGCGCTCACGTTTGTGCTGGTGCGGAACCTCCTGAAAGTGTTTGCCGAGCGGCGCCTGGGGGTTTTGGGATCGAAGTTCCGTACCCGCATGGTGGTGGTGGGGCTGCTGTTGTCGATTCTGCCGGTCATTGTGATGTTCTGGTTCTCGTACGTGCTGATGAACCGCTCGCTGGACAAGTGGTTCTCGCGGCCGGTGGAGGAAGTCCGATCGGACACCGCGGCCATGGCAGCTCTGCTGGCCGATTATGCGGCGCAAAACGCACGCTCGGAAGCGTTCTCGATTGCCGCGTCTCCGGAGACACAGCGGGCGTTCGAAGGGCATAGCTTCGGCGCGGTCGTGAGCGAGTTTCGGAAGCACGAGCCCACGCTGCAGGGTGGTTTTGTCGTAGCGGTCCTGAACGGAAATGCGGAAGCGAGCTTTGCCGCTCCCGCTGGCTGGCCACTACTCAAGAACAGCATCCCTCCGCACCAGGGCGACGGTCCAGTGCATTTCACATGGGATCAGACCGACTACATCCTCGGGACCGCACCAGTTGGCGACAATGGCGAAATCCTGGTGGCCATGCCGCTGCCGCAAAGGTTTTCGCAAACGGTAAGACAGCTCGAGTCGAGCCAGCAGCGCTACTGGGACCTGACTCGGCAGCGCCGAGCCGTGCGCCGCACTTACATGGGCGTATTGCTGCTGCTGACGGTACTGGTGTTGTTCGCATCGACTTGGTTGGCAATGTTCTTGTCCAAACTGGTCACCCAGCCCGTCGCCGCACTGGCGGAGGCAACTCAGGAAATCTCGCGGGGACGCCTTGACTACCGGGTGGAGGTCCGCGCAGCGGACGAGATCGGAGACCTGGTTCGATCTTTCAACCGCATGGCGGAAGAACTGGAATCCAGCCGCCGCCAGATTGAGGCGTCCAGCCAGGAAGTGCACTCCGCGAACATGGAATTGGAGCAGCGCCGGCGCCAGATCGAAACAATTCTGGAAAGCATTCCGACGGGCGTTTTATCCGTGGATGACAATCGCCGCGTGACACACGTCAATCACGCGCTGCTGCGGATGTTCAATCCCGCTGCCGGGGACGCAACCGCACCGGGTTCGCTTGTGGGTGCATACCTCGCGGCGTTATTTCCCGCTGACGTGCTGGAGGATCTCGATCTAATGCTTCGCCGCGCCGATCGCATGGGCATGACCACCAGCCAGATGGAAATCGTACTGCCGCGAGCGACACTCAATGCGGCTATTACCGTGGCGAGCCTGCAACATGACTCAGAGCGACTCGGCTACGTACTGGTCTTTGAAGACCTGTCTGATCTGCTCAAGGCACAGAAACAGGCCGCATGGCGTGAAGTGGCACGGCGTGTGGCACACGAAATCAAGAATCCCCTGACGCCGATCGCTCTTTCCGCTGAACGGATCCGGAGGCATCTGGACCGAGGGACGCGACCGGACGCAAAATCGCTGGAGATCGTCAAGGGATGCGCTGATACCATTGCCGGCGCGGTGGAGACGGTTCGCACCCTGGTCGACGAATTCGCCGCGTTGGCGCGGTTTCCTGCGGCGCGGCCAAGGCCAGCCAATCTAAACTCGATTGTGGAGAGCGCCCTGGCGATGTTTGACGGGCGCTTGGACAACATTCTTGTGCATACCACGCTCGCGTCCGACCTGCCGCACGTGATGGCCGACCCGGAGGCGATGAAGCGCGCTATTGCCAATTTGGTAGACAACGCGGCGGAAGCGATGCAAGGCTCGATGGTGCGCGAAATTCATATCGGCACTGCGCTGGTGGCCAGCCGGGATGCCGTGGAGCTGGTCATCTCCGACACGGGACATGGCGTCACCCAGGAATTGAAGGAGAAACTCTTCCTGCCTTACTTCTCCACCAAGAAACGCGGCACGGGCCTGGGGTTGGCGATCGTGAACCGCATTGTCGAGGATCACCACGGGTCTATCCGCGTGGAGGAGAATAAACCGGTGGGCACAAGATTTATCGTGGAGTTACCGATAGTCACCGAAGCTGTGGCCACGCCCACCGCCAGCTCGCATGCATAACATCCTTATCGTTGACGACGAATCCAGCATTCAGCAGTCGCTGAAGGGCATCCTGGACGACGAAGGCTATAACACGCGCGTCGCAGGCAGTGGAGAAGCCTGTCTGGAGCTTCTGCGCAAGCGCGCTCAGGATGTGGTTCTGCTCGACATCTGGCTGCCCGGGATCGACGGCCTGGAGACGCTGCAGAAGATCCGCGAACTCGACAACGCACCGGAAGTCATCATGATCTCTGGCCACGGGACGATCGAGACGGCAGTGCGCGCGACCAAACTCGGCGCTTACGATTTTCTGGAAAAGCCACTCTCGGTCGACAAGACTCTTATCCTCATCAAGAACGCAATCGATTCCAGAAACCTGCGCCACGAAAATCGCGACCTGAAGAAGCAGCTTCAGTTCAAGAGCGTGATCGCGGGCGACAGCATTCCCATGAAGGCCCTGCGCCAGCAGATTGGCCTTATGGCTCCCACCAACGGCAGGGTACTCATTTATGGCGAGTCCGGTACAGGCAAGGAACTGGTTGCTCATGCCATTCATGCGGAGAGTTTGCGCAAAGACGAGATGTTCGTCGAAGTGAACTGCGCCGCGATCCCGGAGGATCTGATCGAGAGCGAGCTTTTCGGCCACCTCAAGGGCTCATTGCCCGGCACGGCGGTGGATAAGGAGGGCAAGTTCCAGCGGGCCGACGGCGGCACGTTGTTTCTCGACGAAGTCGGCGACATGAGTCTGAAGACGCAGTCCAAGGTGCTGCGCACACTCGACGAGCAGCGCTTCACTCCGGTGGGAAGTGACGAGGCCATCACGGTGGATGCCAGGGTCATCGCATCCACGAACAAGGATCTGGAAGAGGAGATTTCGCGCGGCAACTTTAGGGAGGACCTTTTCTACCGCCTGAACGTGATCCCCTTCTTTGTTCCTCCGTTGAGGGAGAGGAAAGAAGACATTCCGCTCCTGGCTCGGCATTTTCTGAAGGAGTTTGGCTCGGCCTACGGCCGCCGGCCGCGCGAGATCACCGACGATGCCATCGATACTCTGACTCGTTACGCATGGCCGGGAAACGTGCGCGAACTGCGAAATGTAATCGAGCGCATCGTGATCATGAATCCGACGATCAGCCGCTTCGAACGCAAGCACCTGCCACCGCTTGTTTATCGCGACGGCACCCGCCGAGCCGCGGGGACAGAATTTGCCACGCTTCATCAAGCGCGCGACGCCTATGAACGCGACTACATCCTTAAAAAACTGGACGAGAATCACGGCAACGTCAGCCGAACGGCTGAAGTGCTAGGCCTGGAGCGCAGCCACCTCTACCGCAAGATGAAGAGCCTGGGGATTGCAGTGAAGGAGTAGATCGCTTTTAACAGAAAAGCAGGTTCTTCGCTTTGCTCAGAATGACAAAATCTTAAAAGGGGGACGGGGCGGACCGGGCATCCAGCAGAAGGGTTTGGCAGGAGCGGACGTTTACTTCTTTAGCATGTGAATCTCAGTGCCGTTCTTGTGGAACTTCACTTCGTCCATCAGCTGGTTGATCAGAAAAATTCCACGTCCATGATTAGAGTAGACGTTCTCACCGTTACAGGGATTGGGAATAGTTGCGGGATCGAATCCCTTCCCGGGATCGCGTACCACGATGAGCATTCCCTTGGCCTCGTCACACGCGACGTCGCACTCGATCACTTTGGAAGGGTCCGCCTTGGCGCCATGAATTACGGCGTTGGCCAACGCTTCGGCCAGAGCCAGCTCGATCGCGTCCTCGCGCCCGTCGGCGCATTTCATCTGCCGCACGATCTCCATTACACGTTGCACGACAGGGTCAATGGCGTTCCGGTCAGCGGCGAGCGTCACCTGCAGCTTCAGGATGAGCTTGTCGGAGTCAAAGTTGGGCGGCTGTTCCGTGGACATGGATGCGATTTTGCTAGCCGGACAGTTTGATGCGAACGGTGGCGGAGGGGATTCTATCGCCTTAATCCCTGTGCTGCAATGGCTTCCGCAGCTTACGTTGGTTTGGGCTTATTGCAGCCTTTAGTTACTCCGGCTTGGAGCCGACCAATTGATCGAGTTGGCGTCGCCAATCGAGACCATCGACGAACTCCCGCGACTCGCGCCAGGCGGGCTGCACCTTCACGAATAGCTCCAGGAAGATCTTTTGCCCAATCATTTGCTGGATTTGCATGCGCGCGGCGGTACCGATGGTCTTCAGCATCTTGCCGCCTTTGCCGACCAGGATCGCCTTCTGGCCCTCCCGCTCGCAGTAGATGGTGGCGGCAATCCGCGTGATGTTCGTGCCTTCCTCAAACTGGTCAACAATAACAGTGGTTGAGTATGGTATCTCCTCCTTCGTGGCAGCGAGGATCTGTTCACGAACGATTTCGGCCGCCATGAAACGCGAGGGCTGATCGGTAATCTGGTCTTCGGGGAAATACTTCGGCCCCTCGGGAAGAAACTCGAGGACCGCCTCCAGCAATAGATCCATGCCATCACGCCGCAGCGCCGAAATCGGAATGATCTCCCGGAATTCATGGCGTTTGCGGTAGTCATCAATGATCGCTAGCAGCTTTTCTTTGTCCCGGCCGAATTTGTCGATCTTGTTCAGCAGAAGGAAGATGGGAGTGCCCGATTTTTTCGCGAGATCGAGCACGAACTGGTCGGCGGGGCCGAAGCGTTGGGCGGCGTCAACGATCAATAAGAGAAGGTCGCAACCGTCTAGCGCTTCACGCACCTCAGTCATCATCTTCCGTCCCAGCGAACTGTCGGGCTTGTGCACACCGGGCGTGTCAATGAGGATGATCTGGCCGCTGGTCTTGCCCTTGCGCTTTGGTACGTGGACGATGCCCTGGATGCGGTTGCGCGTAGTCTGCGGCTTGGGAGAGATGATGGCAAGCTTCTCGCCTACCAGCGCATTGAGCAGCGTCGATTTGCCGGCGTTAGGCCGGCCGAGAATGCAGACGAATCCGGAATGGAAGGACATAAATTAAGCTATTAGCTGTTGGCTCTTAGCTTCCAGCAAACAGCACCTCAGTCGAATGCAGGAATTGATGCTTGCTTAATTCACCACAGATCGACGCAGTCTAGATCAGCTTCATCTGCCGCGGTTGGACGGTGGTGATGCGCACGCGTTCGACTTTGCGATCCGTCGACTCGACGATCTCAAATCGCAATCCATCTTCTTCGACGGTTTCGCCTTTTTGCGGAATTCTGCCCGCCAGTTCGCTGACTAGCCCGGCAATGGTAGTCGCTTCCTTGCCCTCAGGGCGCACGCCGAAGAGTTCGTCCAGGCGGTCCACGTCCATGTTGCCAGTCACGACGTAAGAGTTGTCGCTCTCGCGGACGATTTGCGGCTTCTCGTGCTCATCACCGATTTCCCCGACGATTTCCTCGATAAGGTCCTCGATGGTGACCAGCCCGGCGACACCGCCATATTCGTCGACCACGATCGCCATGCGGATATTGCCCTTCTGCATTTCGCGCAGCAGGTCGCTACCCAGCTTGCTCTCAGGGACAAAGTACACGTCTTTCCGCATCAGCGTCTCGACGGTGCGACGGTGCGCCTCAGTGTCGGGCACCTGGAGAACATCCTGCGCGTGAACGATGCCCTTGATGTTGTGGACACTGCCTTCATACACCGGCACGCGGGAGAAAGGCTTGTTCTTCAGCAGCTCGACGAACTGCTCCACCGTGGTCGTTATTGGTACGACGACCATTTCCGGGCGCGGCTTCATGGCCTCGCGAACGGTTTTGCCGCTGAACTCCACCACAGACTGAATCAGGTCGCGGTCGCCTTCCTGGATGATGCCTTCTTCCTGGCCCGCCTCGATAAGCGCGTCGACCGCTTCCGCAGACGTTTCCGGCTGCTCTTCCACGTGTTCCTTGGTAAGCGACGTTACAGACTGCAGGAAGCCCAGCACCATCGTCGCGGGTAATACCACGTAAATCAGGATCCGAAGGGGCACCGCGAAGTTCGACAACCACTCGCCCTTGGTGCGGCAAAAGAATACGTAGGGCAGAAACTGGTTGAAGATGATGATGATGAGGACAAGGCTGAGCGTCGCCTGCAGGATCTCGTGAAAGCTCCACGCGCGGTCGCGAAACACGGTGAAGCCGATAAACATGGCGATGGCCGCGGTAGTGAGATGTGTGAGGATCGCCATGGAAAGAGAGGCCCGCGCGCGGCTGACCTGCAAGCGGGGCTCAACCTTGTGCTCGAAGACGTCGATATTGTCCTGGAATTCGCGAGAGAGAAACTTGCCGATTTCCTGGTAGAGACGATCGACGTACGAAGATAGCGTGAGCAGCCCGAGCAGCAGCACGAGAGCAAGACCGACGCCTATCATCGAGCCCTCCGGCGGCTCGAGGCTGGCTGGCGTAATCCAGATGTGCTTCTTTCGATCAGCGCTACTGGCAATCCCAGCCGGCTACGCAGGCGTGCTTCGGCGCGAGCCATTTCGCCGCCGTCATGCTCGTGATCGTAACCGGCCAGATGTAGCACGCCGTGCAGAGCCAGTATCTTGACTTCGTCCGCAGCGGAATGGCCGAGCCGCCGAGCGTTTTGCGCCGCAATCGTAGCTGAAATGGCCACGTCTCCTGCGAAATCTCGTTCGAGATCAAGAACCGAGGGAAACGACAGCACGTCCGTTGGTTTGTCCTTGCCCCGAAAACGACGGTTCAGTCGGCGCAGTTCACTGTCCGTAGATACCAGGACATTTACTTTGCCGCGCAGGCGCGCTGCCTTTCTTGCTCGCGCCACGAATGACTCCAGTGTCCGCGCGGTCAAGCCTGCCACTCGTCTTTTCAGGATAACCATCATCGAGCCCCGGCCATCGCTACGTTGCCGACCCCGGCAAAAGAAAACAGGAGGGCCTATGAGGTACCCTCCTGCAAGACCACCCCTATTTTATTCCTGAACCGTGTTTTCCTGAGAATATGGCGCGACCGGCTTCTCCTGCACGTGCGCTGACTCAACGGTTCCATTGGTTTTGCCGTTGGAAGCCGTCTTCGCTTCCAGTAGCGGGATTTGTTTCTGTTCCTGCTCTTCGGTCAACTTGACTTTGTGCTCATCGTAGGCGCGGATGATGCGCTGCACCAGATGATGGCGCACGACGTCACTTTCATCGAAGTAAACGAAGGCCAGCCCTTCTACCCTTTTCAGTACGTCCACGGCTTCGAGAAGGCCGCTGCGCCGCGCGTTAGGCAAGTCGATCTGCGTAACGTCGCCGGTGATCACGGCCTTGGAGTTGAAGCCGAGCCGAGTGACAAACATCTTCATTTGTTCGGAGGTCGTGTTCTGCGCCTCGTCGAGAATGACGAACGAGTCATTCAGGGTGCGACCGCGCATAAAGGCGATGGGGGCTATTTCGATGACGTTTTTTTCGAGATAGCGATCGACTTTCTCCGGGTCGAGCATGTCGTAAAGAGCGTCATATAAGGGCCGCAGGTAGGGATCGATCTTGTCCTGCAGGGTGCCCGGAAGGAAGCCGAGCCGCTCACCCGCCTCGACTGCGGGCCGAGCCAGAATGATGCGGTTCACGCGTTTGGCGAGCAGTGCCGAGATTGCCATCGCAACGGCCAGGTAAGTCTTACCCGTGCCTGCCGGTCCGATGCCGAAGACCATGTCGTGCTTCTCGATGGCCTCGACGTAACGACGCTGGTTGACGCTTTTGGGCTGAATGGTGCGGCGTCCGAATGATCGCTGTTTTCCCGCTTCGGCGAGCCCACGCAAAGTAGTCTTGGGATCAGCCATCAGGACACGCAGCATGCTGTTGAGGTCGCCGTTGTTGAAGGTGAACCCGGATCGCTGGAGGTGATCGTAATCGGCGAAGACTTGCTCGGCACGGGCTACGTCGCGGGGCGCTCCTTCCAGTTCGATGGAGTCGGAGCGCAGATCGATGTTGATGTTCAGACCGTCTTCCAGCACGTGGAGGTTTTCATCGCGCGTGCCAAAAAGTGTCTCGATGTTGGGGCCTATATCAATACTCTTCTTCATCAATGGGCTGGCGCTTCCTCCTGTGCGCCTGATGCGCACTCGCTAACCTGTCCCGGACATTCAGAATCAACCGATCTCGGCGCTCGCAGCCGTTTCTTCTTGCCGGCTTTTGGATGTGCAAAACCCTCGGCTGGGCACACTTAGGCCCCAGCTTTTTATTTGGACAAAATTGTTCTCGCTGGAGGTGAAACGTGCCGGGCGCTCGCTCTCAGATCGCAAGCAACTACCATTAAGGTAAGGGTACCGCCGTTCTGGAGGGGGAGTCAATGGCCGCATCTGGTTCTTTCCTTACAGCGGACTAGAGGCTTGCGGCTAGGCACCCTCGCCCCTCGCATCCGGGGTAGAAGCGGGTACAGCACGCTTTCCCGCCCATTCCCGCAATGCCTGAATTTCTTCACTCCGAGTGGTGGAAAGGGGCACGGTGCCTGCCAACGCAGCCAGCAAGTGTTGTGTAGTCAGTTGCTGCTTCTGCGCATAAGCGGTATAGAGCGCCCCCTGCACGGCAGATTCGATCTCGGCACCGGAATATCCCTCTGCTGCTACGGTGACTTGATCCAAATCGAAATCTGCCGGATTGCGTTTCCTCTTACCCAACTGGATGGCGAAAATCTGCTTTCGCTCCGCCCGGTTCGGTAGGTCCACGAAGAACAGTTCATCGAAGCGCCCTTTTCGGATCAGCTCAGGAGGTAAGACTGTTACGTTGTTACAGGTGGCTGCGACAAATACCGGAGCTTTGCGGTCCTGCATCCAGGACAGAAAGGCCGCCAGAAGCCGGGAGGACACGCCTGCATCGGCGGACGCGGAATCAGGGCCGCTTCCTGCAAAGACTTTTTCCAGTTCGTCAATCCATAGCACGCATGGCGCAAGCCCTTCCGCGACCTGAAACACTTTTTGAATTCGCTTTTCGGTCTCGCCGATAAATTTGTCGTACACGGCAGCCGTGTCAAATTTGACCAGCGGCAGTTTCCATTCCCCAGCCACTGCCCGGGCACACATGCTTTTTCCGCACCCCTGCACTCCGAGAATGATTACTCCCCGCGGCGGATCCAGTCCGAACGAGCGAGCCTTGTCGTCCCAGGTGCCACGTCGCTGCTCCAGCCAGCGCTTCAGGTTGTCCAGTCCGCCGACGCTGGCCATGTTGTCCGAGGCTTCTACAAAATCCAGCATTTCGGAGCGTCGCAGCAATTCCTTCTTGGCCGCCAGAACATCCGTCACCGTTTCTGCAGACAACGAGTACCGGCTGACCAGCGCTTGCGAGATAGCTCGATCGGCTTCTTCCTCGGTCAAGCCTCGCAAGTTCTCCGCCATGGCATCAAGACCATTCGAGTCAAGCTTCCTCTGCAGCGTGCGAGTTTTTGAGATCCGCACCAGAGTTTCGTCGATGAGCTGCCGGAGTCTCTGCCGGTCGGGCAAGGGCAATTCGAAGAATTCAACCAGGCTGCTGAGTTCAGGGGGAATATCGATCTTGGGCGCTGTGATGATCACAGTGCGCCGGTTGGTGGAGAACTTCTGGCCCACATCCCGCAAACGCCGGACCACGACCGGGTCTTCCATGTGGCGGTGAAAATCCTTCAGGATGAACGCTGCCTCGACGGTCAGCGCCTCCAGGTTGCCAAGCATCTGTGCCGGTTCACGACTGTTGTAGAGGGCCTGGGCATCAGCATGCTCTCCTGCGTCACCTCTGGAGGAAGTTGGTGCCCAATGGCCAGTCTCCACCACCGGCTCTGTGCTGGCGGTGCCACAGCGCACCAGTCCGCTGGCTATGCTCCACTCGAAAGCAGCCAGATTGAGGGCCGAGCAGGCAGCTCGAACCATGCGTACCGCTCGCATCTCCTCAACAGTTTCCATCACGACGATGGGCGTCGAGGAGTCGATCAGGATTTTCAGGCGATCAAGGGTGCTGTCCATATCCGTTTGACCGGTCAGGAGTTGCTCCCTTATACTAGGTGATTCGGTACCCACCCGAACATCTTCTAGACGAAACGAAGGTAACGAACCAGCATGGCAAATCATTTTTCGGCGGTGAAACGCGCCCGTCAGACCGAGAAACGCACCGATCGCAACCGGGTCAACCGCTCCCGCCTGCGCGGGGCATTGCGTGACCTGAGAGAGTCTCTGACCAAGGGCGACAAGCCAGCCGCCGAGCAGACGTTCCGGCAGACGGTTTCCGCCCTCGACAAGGCGATCCAGAAGGGCGTCATTCACGAGAACACGGCCTCGCGCTACAAGTCCCGCTTGAGCGCACGGTTGAATGCGCTGAAGTAGCTCAAGAGCTATCTGCCGATAGCTTTCAGCGCCTATTTCTATTTCAAGGTCTCGGCTTCTAAAGGATCACTCCGAACTGTTCCCGCTGAACTTGCTCGCGCTCGCCTTCGGAGGTGAGCGTGCGCTCTTCCCTCTTCCCGCCGCGAGTGACGATCAGCTTCATCTCTGAGAGCGTAACTCGCCCATCCGGGGTGGCGCGGGTGCATATCCGGTTCTGCGTGAAGTGCGACTCTCGCGAGGTCTGGTGGTAATGACACATGCCCGCGAAGTCCTTGAGCTGCCGCGGCTGCAGCGTGAAAGAATACTCACGTCGCCACTTCGTGTCGATGAACGCTTCCAACTGCAACGCACCATCCGCATCGACGATGCGAAACTTTCGCCCCATCTGTTCCTGCATCGGGCCGGTCTTCAACCGTAAAGGTTCGACGAAAGACTCTCCGAAGCCGACATCTGCCAGCCAGGGATCCTCGAGATCAACGCGCAAGGTGAGGTGGTCGAACTCCGGGCCAAATCCTCCTCCCTTCCGGCTCACTCGAGCCGACAACAACGTGACCTTGAAACCCACCGCTCGCAGCAATGCGGCAAACGCACCATTCAGTTCGTAGCAGAAACCGCCGCGTTTGAGTTCGACAACCTTGCGGACGAAAGCGGCTTCATCGCAAACGATCGGGCGCTTGAGTCCGATGTCGAGATTCTCGAAGGGGACGGTGAGCAGGTGGGCGAGATGAATGCGACGCAGAGTTTCGCGGTCAGGGGTGGTGGGACCGGTGTAACCGATGCGATCGAGATAGGCTGAAACTTCCAGCATGTTTCACACCGGCAATTCTTCCTGCATCCAGCCCGTCTCGATTTTCGGCTCGCTCGTCAGATCCATGACCAGCTTTTCGAGAACGAATCTTTTGCTCACGGGATTGGAGCGGATGGCGAGGTCAGCCTTCGCGATCAGGCGTATGCCCCGGGTTAGGTCGCGCTTCGATTTGTAGCGGCGCGCCTGCCTGATAATGTCCTCCGCGGCAAACGGAGGCACGCGGAAGCCTTGCCATAGCGCCGCCCAAAGCGCGCGCTGGTCGCGGACATTGCGCTCCAGAATGACCAGCATCTGACGGTAGGTCTTGGCCAGCAGATAAAGGTGCCCGATGGCTGCCTCGTCGCCGTCGCCGGTGGAGAGCATGGCATCGAGGTTCTCAAGCGCCCGCACACGGTCTTTGGCCGAGATAGCGTCGGTGAGTTCGTAGAGCGAGCGCTGCTTGGCGGCGAGCACCATGGTCTCGACGTCGCCCAGCGTGATGCGCTTTTTCTCGCCCACGTAGAGGATGAGCTTCTCGAGTTCGTTCGAGACCATCATCATGTCGCCGCCCAGGGCGTCGACCAGCTCGCGAGCACCGTCGCTCTCGATTTTCACGCCGCGGCCAGTGCAATATTCTCCGATCCAGCGTACGGCCTCGCTTTCTTCCACCCGCGACAGCTCGACGATGCCGCAGATACTGGCCAAGGGTTTCGCGGATGCGCTCGTAGCGCTCCCTGTCGGTCATGTCCATGCGGCGAGCGTCGGCGGGAATGCTGATGTGGTCGGCGACGAAAATCAGCAGCGCGTCCGGATTCGGGTTCTTGCAGTACTCTTCGATGGCGGCCAGCTTCTCTTCATTCGAGCCCCGGCCAAATAGGGTTTTGACACCGCGAACGAAGAAAACCTGGAAGGGCGCCATCAGCGACGGAGTGCGCGCACGGTCCAGAATCTCGGTTAAGTCCGTCTCGCCAAGCTCGAATTCGAAGAGGCTGAAGTCGCGCAGGTCGGGCGAAACCAGGTGTTCGATGATGGCCTCGCGGCAGCGCTTGCGAAAGAAAGTTTCGTCACCGACAAAAACGTAAGCGGGACGCAGCTTTCGCGACTGTAGCTCCGTCATGAAGCGGTCGGCCTGCGCGAAAGCCTTCATCAGAAGCCCTCCAGAACATTACTCACCAGAGTACGGGCGAAGTCGCGCGACAGGCGGCCCATGGCGGGTGAATCTTCTTCGAAGAAGCTGGAGAGCTCGCGGGAAACTTCGTATTGTTCGCGGAACACATATTGCGGGTTCTGAAACAGTGTTTTGCCGGACCGATCCGTCAATGCGACTTTCATGCTCACTGTGACCAGCACGCTGGCAGCGCGTCCAGTTTGCGAATCGTAGGTCAGGGGAGTCAGCGAAGCACCCATCACCGTTCCGAGCAAGGTTGCATCGGCGTCGGCGCTGGTCTGGTTCAGGACGTGGTAGTGAGTGCGTGTCGTGAATTCCTGAACTACCGCTCCCGTAAGCCTCTGCTCGATGCGATAGGTTTGCGTCTGATTCAAAAAGCCTGGTATCGCGATAGTTTTGACGTTCTCCGGAAGCTGAACCGCATGGCCCGCTGTGTGGTATCCGCACCCGGCCACCGCCAGACAAAGGCAAGCAGCCGAGACGGCCGCCCACAGCCTCATTGGATCTGCCCCCGCGGGCGCGTTGCGGCGATGGTCTCGGCACATTCGACGGCGGTGAGCGCCGCGATGCGGAGATTGTCGGAAGCCACCCACAACCACACACCGTTCTCGTGATTTGTGTCGCGGGTTAAAGACACGAGAATGTCGCCCTGGCCCGCGGCATTTACGTTACTGGGCGAATCCTCCGCCAGACGCGTGACATTAACGTGCTCGCCGGCCAACGCCTGCGATAAATCCCCGAGGGCTACTGGCTGCTCCATTTCAAAGTAGATCGAGAAGGCGTGGCCGTGAAAGATGGGAGCTTGCAGTAGCAAAAGCGACGGCACGGGCGCATCTTTACCTGCGATCCGCGAGTAGTGCTTCATGATGCGTGCCTCTATGGCATCCAGCGGAGGCACGGAGTTCTGCCCGTAGCGGGCGACCATGTTGAATGCGATCTGCGTGTCGAAAATTCGCTTGGGCAGCTGCTGAAACGAGAGCAGGTTGACCGTCTGCTCGTGCAGCTCGTCCATGCCCTTCTGCCCGTGTTCCGAAGCAGGCTCGTAAACGGTCGCGACCACACGTTTCAAATGCCCGGCCTTCTGCGCACGCAGCAGCAGTAATGCCATGACGACGGCCGCCGGGTGAGCGATGGTCACAGGCGCCGGCTGCAACTCAGGCACGGGGATCTGTTCCAGCTGGCGCTCGATCCACGGAGAACGCACGGCGACCCCCGGCTCATCTTCCAGCGCGTAGGAAAGATCGATGATCGCGCTTCCCGCCTTACTCGCGGTTTTCCAGGTCTTGCGTGTGCAGTCCTGGTCCGAGGCGAAGAAGGTAAAGTCGATAGCCTGAAACTGCTCGGCCCGCACGCTCTGAATAAAGTTCATCTCTTCGCCGACGGCTTCGAGTTGACCGAGGGATTCATCGTCGTCGAGGAGTTTAACGTCGAGCGTGGGGAAATTGCGGTCGTTCAAAACTTCAGCGACTTCCTTGCCTTTGAGCGAGCCTGCACCCACGATGGCAACCCGGTAAGGGTTGCTGGCGCGGGCTTCGTGAAACGTGGCAAGAGGCTTCGGCTGGGAACTCATGTGATCTGGGAAGCCTCCTTATAGGGGGGCGGAGGCGGATTGGTTCTGCGTCGGAAGATCCATTGCAGGCGCCAGATTACGCCCGAGCACATGTAGAGCAGGGCGATCAGGAATAGAAACCACTGCGAGAAATACCAGATCAGAGCAAAGGGAATGGCCAGAAGCACGATGAGCCTGAACGGCTGCCGGGCGCTGAAATTGATGTCCTTGAAACTGTAAAAGCGCCAGGTGCTGACCATGAGGTAGCCGACGGTCACCACCATGAGCAGCCAGGTAAGGGCGCTGTACCAGGAAAAAAGTGGTTCGCCGCTATTGAAATGGACGACCGCGGCAATGACACCTGCGCCCGCGGGAATGGGCATACCAACGAAATATTTCTTTCCGGGCCGCCCCGGGTTCGAGGGCTGCGGATTCGTGGTGATGTTAAAGCGCGCGAGCCGACTGGCTCCCGCCATCAGAAAGAGAAAACTGGCGATCGCCCCTAACTGCAGGAACTTGGTATGCAGTTCGGGATTCTGAAGCGGGCCGAGGAGGCGAAAGCCCCACATCCACGACAGCAGTGCGGGGGCTACGCCGAAAGTGATGACGTCAGCGAGCGAATCGAGTTCGCGGCCAAAATCGCTGCTGGTTTGAGTCATGCGAGCAATGCGACCGTCCAACCCGTCGAACAACACCGCGAATCCGATGGCTTTAGCCGCATTGTCCAGGTGCCAGGGCTCGGCAATACTTCCGTGAATTACCTGCAAAATCGCATAGTATCCGGCGGCGATGTTTGCCGTGGTAAACAGCGAAGGCAGAATGTACATCCCCTTGCGCTGTTTTCGACGCTCGCCATTTTGCCTGCGGAGTTTCGGGAGTTCGAGGTCCATCAGCGTCCTCCTTCCCGTGCCACTTCGTGACCCACAGCGGCCAATTCTTCGCGGCTTGATGGGAGGTAGGCCAGCACGCTGGCGCCGCCTTTCACGCGATCGCCAACCTTCACATTGATCGTGGCCGAGCGATCGAAGAGTACATCCACCCGCGAGCCAAACTTGATCAAGCCGACACGCTCACCACGGCCGACCTTGTCGCCTATTTTCTTGGTGAACACAATCCGCCGTGCCAGCAAACCGGCAATCTGTTTGAAGATCACCGTCTGACCGTCGCCTTCGACGGTCACAATGTTCTGCTCGTTCTGCTCGGCGGAGGCGGTGTTCATCGCGTTCAGATATTTTCCGTGCTGATAACGGACGTCGCGAATGATACCCGCGATGGGCGATCGATTCACGTGCACGTCGAAGACACTCAGAAAAATGCTGATCCGTTCGCGTTGCATACCGTCGACCAGCACGGGAGAAACATCGGTCACCTTGCCGTCGCCGGGCGATACTACAGCACCAGCCGTTGCGGGAATCGTTCTCTCCGGATCGCGGAAGAACCAGAGGAAGAATGCCGCCAGGAGCACAGGCACAACGGCCCACGCAGGGGCGGTGAGCCACCCTACGAGCACAGCTGCCGCGAAAAACGGCACAGCGTAGTAATAGCCGTCTGGAACCATGGGAGAACGCTATGTGTCGCCGGACGCGTTGTAACGATTATAGAGCAGGTGCAGTTTCGGGTCGTGTCTACGATTTTTGGGATCGGAATTTCACATAACTGTAATAAAAAAAGGCGCTTACAAGCGCCGTGTTTGGGAACAGATAATTCCATCGCGGCCAAAGCCGCACCCCATCTTGCCGGGGGAATTAAGCTACCTGATGCTGTGTTACCTGGAGCCGATACTGCCGCTCAATCGACTCCATTTGATCCTTCAGCCGAAGTTTCAATTTCTTCAGCCGGACCTCTTCCAGTTTTTCATCTTCAGTGAGATATCGTTTTTGTGTGAGGGAATCGAGACGTTGTGCGTACTGCGTATGCTCCTGAGCCAGTTTCTTGAATTCGTCATGACTGGCCAGGAGTTGGTCTCTCGGAGTGAGCATCCAGCAGACCTCCAACCGGGAATGTCGAACTAGAAATTATCACACCCCTGGGGTGGGTTCAATGCGATTCTGGGGCTATCTTGGCATAGAAGTTACTGCTCGAAGTGACCAATAAATTGCATCATTTTTGTTGCATTTTGAGACTAAGTTTCATTGATCCGCCGTCCCTCTTGAAGACCATTCCCAATATTGGAACTGCTTACGCAGTTCCGATTTCAGCAGCTTGCCCGTCGAGGTGTGGGGCAAGCTAGGAACAAAGACGAACTCATCCGGCATTTGCCATTTAGCGAACTTGCAGGTCAAGAACGAGCGCAGTTCCTCAGGTGTGACCTGGCAACCTTCCTGAAGGACAATCGCCGCGAGCGGTCTTTCCTGCCACTTGGGGTGCGGCGCAGCGATCACGGCTGCCTCCTTCACAGCCGGGTGGGCCACAAGAGCATTCTCCAGGTCCACGGAACTGATCCACTCCCCTCCGGACTTGATCAGATCCTTGGTGCGGTCGGTGATCTTCATGTAGCCCTCGGCGTCGATGGTCACGACATCGCCGGTGCGCAACCAGCCGTCCTCTGTCCAGCGACTGCGTTCCTCGGGCAGCTTGTAATAGCTGGCGGCGATGAAAGGACCGCGGATTTCCAATTCGCCAGGTGTCCTGCCATCCCACGGCACTTCGCCGTCATCGCCAATGGCGCGGATTTCGATAAACGGGGACGCCAGCCCCTGCTTGGCACGGACTTCGAACTTCTGATCCTCTGACCAGTTGTCCATTCCTGGCTTCAGGGTGCACACGGTCGCAATCGGCGTAGTCTCCGTCATTCCCCAAGGCTGGATCACTCGCACTCCAAACTTCTCGAAGCGCCGGAACAGACTCTCCGGAGCGGCGGAACCCGCGACCACGATTCGCATTCCGGGAGGGAGACTCCAGCGCTCGGGGTGGCATTCCAGAGTGTCGATGACGCCAAGCCAAACGGTGGGCACAGCCCCTGTTAGGGTCACGCGTTCAGTGGACAAAAGGTCTAACAATCTTTCCGGCTGGAGATTGGGTCCGGGCAACACTAGCTTGCTGCCGTTCATGACAGCGGCATGGGGCAGTCCCCAGGCATTGGCGTGGAACATGGACATCGCCGGCAAGATGCAATCGAATCGAGAGAGCGAAAAGTTATCCGGCAGCGAGATGGAATAAGAGTGGAGAGCGATCGCGCGGTGCGAATAGGCCACTCCCTTGGGCTTTCCCGTGGTGCCCGAGGTGTAGCACATCGCCGCGGCATCATTCTCATCGAGATCCGGATAGACAGGATCGATGCGGTTGTCGCTCAGTAGAGTTTCGTAATTCTCGTAAACTGCAGGCACGGGGTCGCCGCTGAAGGGCACGACGAACACACGTTCGAACTTCACTTTGTCTTTGAACTTCTCATACAGGGGCAGCAGCACGTTGTCCACGATCAGGAAGCGGTCCTGGGCGTGGTTGACGATATACGCCAGTTCGTCCGGATGCAGCCGAAGATTCAGGGTATGCAGCACGCCGCCGACGGAGGGAACGCCGAAGTAGGCTTCCAGGTGAGCGTAGTGGTTCCACATCAAGGTGGCGACCCGGTCCCCTGGCTCGAGACCGGCCGCCTGGAGAACGGCGGCGAGGGATCGCGCGCGCCGGGACATCTCCCCGCACGTATAACGATGAAGCGAATTGTCGGGGCGGCTGGAGACAATTTCGACATTTGGGAAAAGTCTTGCAGCGCGCTCCAGGAGCGATCTGAGGGTGAGAGGAAACTGCATCATTGTTCCCTTCATGGGAAATCTCCTTTTCGGGGAACATCGGCTTACCGCTGAAGCCAGGGCGCGAGGATTCTACTCCGAATGGGCTTTGGGCTGGGAAGAATGCGGGGTAACACTGGGAATCAACAGGCGGTAGATGACGGCGTCTTCGCGCGGATCGCGGTAGTAGTCTTTGCGGCGACCAGTTTCGACGAACCCACACTTCGTGTAGAGGGCGCGAGCGAAAGCGTTGGACTCCCTGACTTCGAGAAAAACGGAGTGGGCGTTTTCGCGGCGAGCCTGATCGAGAAACGTGCCAAGAAGTAACGACGCGAGGCCGCGGCGGCGAGTTTCTACGGCGACGGCGATGTTCTCGATCTCCCACTCCCCGGCAACGACTTTGGCCACAAGAAAACCCGTGATGGCGCCTGCGTCTTCGACCACGAGCACACTGAGCTGCGGCAAGGAACTGGCGAACATCTCTTCGTACTGCTGGCGGGACCAGTGCGCCGCTGTGTCCGTCTGGCTCTCCAGGGCTGCGATGGCAGGGAGGTCAGCGGCGGTGGCGGGGCGGATTTTAGGAGAGGTTTCGAGTTTCAAGTTTCGAGTTTCCGGGATTTGCGGACGATCGGGAACTTCGCGCAGCTGCGTACGGTTTTCTGGAAGCCGCTAACGATTCGACCTCAGGGGCTAAAGCCCGATCTGTACGACCCTCAACTGCACGACTGAAGTCGTGCCCTCCCATGCAATTTCACAAACGATCTATTAGACCGGCCCTAGTACCGAAATGCTACTGCCCTTGCGAAAATATCTCCGCATCGGAGCGGCGGATATAGTTTGCCTCTAACTCTTCTGGTGACACTGTCTCTCCAGCCTGAATCTTCTCCCATCCGAGACGCGCGATCACATCACTTTGAGGGACGTTGATTCCTTCGACCTGTATCCCAGCGTCCCGGGCCAGCGCTGCCACCGAAGGGGACGGAGTGGTGACACACAATCCGCTGGCCGCCTGGATGAAGTCGTCTGGTGACAGCAGTTGCTCGCTAACGACGGCGACGCGGTCCGTGATGTCATAAATGCCGGTGTAAATTTCACCGCGCCCGGCGTCGAGCGCTGCGATAACCTTGCCGCGAACCTTGCCCGAACGCGCCACGGCTTCGAGAAGGGACACGGCAGAGATGGGCTTGCCGGTAACCTCGGCAAGGGCTTTGATTGCGGCCAATCCCACGCGCAAGCCGGTGAACGAACCGGGACCCGACGCCACGACAAATGCGGCAATATCTTCTTTCTTGAAGCCGTGCTTGGCAAGGAGAGCGGCAATCTGCGGGATGAGCTGCGCGGAGAAAGTGCCGCCGGCAAGAGGGACGACTTCAAGAACTTCGATGGAGGAGGAACTTTGATTCGCGGTCTCAACCCGCGCGAGCGCGATGCTGCCGTGCTTGCCGGAGGTGTCGGTGGCGAGAAGAAGCATGGCGCGGCGCTATGAGACCTTTAACTGCAGATTCCTCGCTCACCCTCGCCGCGCCAGCGCGGTTCCGGGCGGCTCGGAATGACAAGGGTTAAGAGCGTAGCGGCACCGCTAAAGCGGTGCCCTGATACAAATCGCGTGTTTTTCACAGCCTGCAAAGCAGTGGTCCCCACGATTTTCGGTACTAAATCGTAACTTCACCCGAGCATTTGTGAGGCAACTTCTCTTTACTTTCGATCCCCAGCATGGGCTTCTACAAGTTCCAACAGCACTCCCCCCGTGCTCGACGGGTGCACGAACACGTACCGGTGCCCACCAGCGCCCACCTTGATCTCTTCCGACACCAGGCGCACGCCTTCTTTCTTGAGGCGCGCTACGGAGGAAGAGAGATCGGGCACACGCAGGCACACGTGATGTAAGCCTTCGCCGCGCTTGGCGATGAATTTCGCGATGGTCGAATCGTCGGATGTAGCTTCCAGCAGTTCCAGGCGGCTCTCGCCTACAGGCACCATCACCAGCTTCACTTTTTCCTGCGCGACGGTTTCTTCGGGGGATACTTCCATCCCCAGCTTCTCGTAGATTCCCTTCGCCGCTGCCAGCGACTTCACCGCGATGCCTAGATGATCAATGCTGAAATTCATGACAGCTCCAAGGTGTCGAGGTTTTGATTTCAGGTTTCAAGGTCACAAGGTTTCAAGTTTCGGGTTTCAAGTTTCAAGACTTCTCAAGAGTGACAACGCCCTTGACTTGAAACATTGAAACTTTGCAACCTTGAAACCTTGTGTTTGAAACCTCGCCACACCCCTTTTTCGCGTCAATAAGCCCTGCCTACGATCTCTTCCACCAGCGTATACGGGTCGCGCTTATGCTCGGCAACTTCGGCGGCGTAGCGCGCCACCTGGCCATCGCCGAGTTGTGACCGCGCCTTGTCCAGCATGGCATCGCGAATCATCTCCATCAGCCGCTCCTTCCAGTTGTCGATGTTTCGCTGCACCAGGCGGTTGTCTTTTTCCAGATAAGCCTCATACTGCGCGATCGCCGCCGCCAAATCAGTAACGCCGGTTCCTTCGCTTGCCACGGTCTTCACGATGGGCGGTGTCCAGTGGTCGTTGCGAATGACCAGCGATTGCAGGGCGCGAATCTCGCGTTCGACGCGCTCGGCGCCCTCGCGGTCACTCTTGTTGATGACGAATATGTCGGCGATTTCCATGATGCCTGCTTTGATGGTTTGCACATCGTCACCCATGCCGGGCACGAGGATCACAACCGTGATTTCCGCCAGCCGGACGATATCAATTTCATCCTGCCCGACACCTACGGTCTCGATCATCACGAGGTCGCGGCCGGAGGCGTCGAGAATGGTGGCCACATCCGCCGTGGTGCGAGCCAGTCCGCCCAGCGCACCGCGGGTGGCCATGCTGCGGATGTAGATTCCCGAATCGGAGAAGTGGTCCTGCATGCGAATGCGGTCGCCGAGGATGGCCCCGCCGGTGTAAGGGCTGGTGGGATCGACGGCAATGATTCCGACCGAGCGATTCTCCTTGCGGTAGTGTTTGGCGAGTTGGTCGACGAGCGTGCTCTTCCCTGCACCGGGCGAACCCGTGAGTCCGATCACACGCGCTTTGCCGGTGTGCGGAAACAGAGCCTTCAGCAGTTCAGACCAGCCGGGAGCGCGATTTTCGACCGTCGAGATGGCACGTGCCAGAGCGCGCGAATCGCCGTCGCGCAGGCGCTCGACCCATTGCTGAGTTTGTAGGTTCAAACAATTCAGTGTAAAGCAGGGGCAGGGCTAAGCCCAAGACGCCGGGCGAAAAGGCGGATCAGCAGGCCGTTGAGCAGGATGGTGATGAGGGAGGCGGCGAGGGTCGCGTTGTACATATCGTTGCCGACGATATGCGCGTCGCGCGCTACCTGCACCAGGACATAGGAGAATTCGCCGATCTGTGTAAGGCCGATGCCCACCATGAGCGCGGTCTTCACTGGATAGCGGAACAGCAGAACCACGATGGTCCAGATCACGAATTTGCCGACCATGATCAACGCAACCAAGCCGATCAGCATCCCGGGCTTGGAAATCAGGATATGCGGATCGACCAGCGCCCCCATGGTCACGAAAAACAGGGCAACAAAGGCGTCACGCAGCGGCAACAGGTGGTTCAGCGTCTCATGACCGGCGCTCGATTCGCTGACCAGCAAGCCGGCCAGAAACGCACCCAGCGCCAAGGATAAACCTACCGCCTGCGTAATGGCTGCGGTCGCGAAGCCCAGAGCCAGAGCTACAAGCACGAAATACTCCGGATCACAGATCGCCTTGACCCACCGCATCAGCCGCGGAATCAGTTTGTAAGCAACGAACATGATCGGCGTGAGGATTAGCAGCGACTTTCCCAGGCCGAGAACAAGACCGAGCAGGCGGCCGCCAGTGATGTCGCTCAGTGAAGGCAAAAGGATGGTAAGGATTACGACCGCCAGATCCTCGACCAGTGTGATCCCGATCATGACCTGACCTTGTGTGGAGCGAAGCTGGCCGCCCTCGTTCAGGAAGCGCGAAAGGACCATGGTGCTGGCCACCGAGATGATGGCACCCGCGGCCACTCCCTGCTGCCAGGGAGTTCCCAGCAGCCAGCCGACGCCCAGCCCAAGCCCGATGGCAAGCATGATCCCCAGCGGCGCACCGAGCAGCGCCACCCACTTTACCTTCAGCAGATCGGAGAAGGAAAACTCGAGGCCGACGGAATACATGAGCAGGATCACGCCGACTTCGGCCAGCACTTCGAACTGGTGAACATCGGAAAGTGTTAAGCCCGGAGTGAAAGGCCCGACCAGAATTCCGCCGAGAACGTAGCCCAGGATCAGGGGTTGGCGCAGGAGGCGGGCCGCGGCGCCACCCACCACGGCAGCTCCGAATACGTACGCAAGATCGCGATAAAAGGTGAGCTCGGCGGAACATGGGAGGGTACAGTGTAATGGAAAGGACTGGACGAAGTGGACGGCGACAGTCGAATCTGGACCTGATATTCGGACTTGGCCGCGGAACCTCAGAGGCTAAAGCCCTGGATGGTTGCAAGCGAGCGGCACGACTGAAGTCGTGCCCTCCCGCAAGAGCAGATTCTGAGACGAGTCCTAGTCTTTCAATACCTGCCGCGCGATGACCAGCCGCTGGATTTCGCTGGTGCCTTCACCGATGGTGCACAGCTTCACGTCGCGATAGAACTTTTCCGCCGGATAGTCCTTGATGAAACCGTAACCGCCGTGGATTTGCACACCTTCGTTGGCGCAGCGGACGGCAACTTCGCTGGCGTAGAGTTTCGCCATCGACGATTCCAGAGTCGTTTTCATGCCCGCATCTTTCATGGAAGCCGCGCGCATGGTGAGGAGGCGGGCCGCGTCGATTTCGGTGGCCATGTCCGCCAGCTTCCACTGAATGCCCTGGAATTCGCTGATAGTCTTACCGAACTGCTTGCGTTCTTTCGAATAGTTGAGCGCCGCTTCGTATGCGCCCTGCGCCATCCCGAGCGAAAGCGCCGCGATTGAGATGCGTCCTCCGTCGAGCACCTGCATGGAATCCTTAAAGCCCTGTCCCTCGGCGCCAAGCAGATTTTCAGCCGGCACGAAGCAGTCTTCGAAGATCAATTCCGCCGTATCGCTGGCGCGCAGGCCCAGCTTGTTTTCTTTCTTCCCAGGACGAAATCCCTTGGTGCCTTTCTCGACGATGAAGGCGGAGAGGCCGTGGGTATGGGCGGCGCGGTCGGTCACCGCGATCACGACCAGCACGTCGGCATAGTGGCCATTGGTGCAGAAGGTCTTGGTGCCGTTGAGTACCCATCCTTTCCCTTTGCGCGTGGCGGTCATGCGCGCGCTGCCGGCGTCCGAACCGGACGAAGGCTCGGTGAGCCCCCAGGCGCCGATGAACTCGCCGGTCGCGAGTTTGCTGACGTACTTCTTTTTCTGCTCTTCGTTGCCGGCGAGAAAGATGTGATTAGTGCAGAGAGACGTGTGGGCGGCGACGATGATTCCGACAGAACCGTCGACGCGAGAGAGCTCGTCGATCGCGGTCACGTATTCGACATACCCCATGCCTGCGCCGCCGTACTCAGGAGGGAAAATCGTCCCCAGGAGGCCGAGCTTGCCGAGTTCTTTGATGGTGGCGAGGGGGAACTCTCCGGCTTCGTCCCACTGCATGACGTGGGGAGCAATTTCGCGCTCGGCGAACTCGCGCACGCTCTTCTTTAACTGCTCTTGCTCGTCATTCAACTGGAAATTCAAAGGCCCTCCGGCATTGCGGGTATTTTTCTTCGCGGGATTGGGACTGCGTTGCGCGGCAGAATCCATATTGCACCCCGCGAGTAATAGTTCATTACAACACAGCGGCTCCGCAGTGACGAAGCGGGCAAACCGACTGGTTGGTCTGACTGGAGCGTTCTGTTTCGGGAACTCGCTCACACACTTCGTGCGCGCAAACCCTGATTCCATGCATGTGACACGAAATCATCGCGAGTGGAAAGAGGACGAAGGTAACAGGAAGGTACGTCGCTGACGTGGCTCCAAGCCAGCGCGATTTAGACCGGCTTCTTGTCGGCCCCGAAGATCTTCTTCACCATCCAGACGGGTGCCACAAAAACATGCGCGGGATTGGTGAGAAACGCGGGTTTGTTGCCTTCGATCAGGTGACCAAGCCAGGCAAGCGCGAAGGCGGTTGGGATCAGGAGCAGGCCGATGATCCAGTGAAACCAGACCACGATGACGGAAGAAAAGCCGACGGGAATCGCGATCATGTGCAGGGCGCGGTTGACAGGATGGTTATGCGCGCCGTCGTAGTGTGAGTAGAGACCCATGGATCACCCCACGCGTCCAGAAGTCGATGCGAAGCGCATTATACCCGCTCCGGGCTGGTAATGAACCTTTCAAAAACCTCGTTGGAGAGCAAGCGCCCGCGGGGCGTCAGCCGGATCATGTCACCTGTTCGGGCGAGGAGGCCTGCTTGCTGGAAGTCGTGGATGGTATCCAGAAATGGCTCGATTGCGTCTGCGCCGAACGCTTTAGTGGCTTGGCCGAGGTCGACGCCGCGCGTGAGTCGCAGGCCGAGGAAGAAAGTCTCCTCCAGAGCCTCGTGGCGGGTCACTGGCGTCTGCTTGAGCGGCTTCGCCGCAACGTAATCTTCCAGCGAATCGGGAGTTGAAAAGCGGACAGCGTTGGGATCCCCTGAGGTAGCGGCGGCCTTCAGCATCGAGTGCGCGTCCACGCCGAAACCGAGATATGGCTGGCGGGTCCAGTACTTCAAGTTATGCCGCGACTCAAATCCGGCGCACGGGCAAAATTCGAAATTTCATATTGCCGCATCCCCGCTGCGTCCAGCGCTCGCAGGCGTCTAGATAGAAATCGGCGGTAGCGTCGTCGTCGGGAACAAAATGAGCGTGATAACGCGTGCCGCCGGCAATCAGTTCACGCCCCAGCCGCGAATCGTCATCGACTTCCAGCATGTAGACGCTGACGTGCGGCACGCCGGTCGCGATCGCCTCGTTCGAGCGAAAACTCCCAGCTTTCGCGGTCTGGTGCGGCAATCCGGCGATCAGATCGACGTTGATGTTCGCGATCCCGGCCGTCGCGCAATCGTGCGATATCGTCGAGCACGGTCGCTCGTTTGTGCAGCCGCCCGACTGCGGCGGCTTCCTTGATCCACAAACGACTGCACGCCCAGACTCACGCGATTCACGCCACAGCGCTCAGGAGCTGTCAAGAACGGCAGGCGTCAAGCGTGCCGGGAGCGCATTCGACCGTAATTTCGGCGCCCGGTCTGAATTCGAAAATTTTGTCGAATCGCGACAAACATCCGTTCCAGTTGGGTAGCATCGAGAACCGTAGGCGTGCCGCCGCCGAGGTAAATGGAGTCGACCGTGCGTTCGAAGCAGCGCACCCAATCGTTCGGCGAGCTGTTGGCGCATTTCTGATATCGCTGCAGACGCGTTCGACATAGCGTTCGAACACGGCGCGTGGAAAATACGTCCGACGCGAAATTGCAGTAGCTGCACTTGGTGCGGCAAAAAGGCACGGAAATGTACACGCCCAACGGCATGTTGATTATCCATTTCACGTGACGCGGTGTGGGGCTTGCAGCTCAGGAACGGTCGGAGGGTTAGCGGTCAGATTCAGAGCCCACAGGAGTCTCATCTGCGTTGTCATTGAGCGAAGCTGAAGGACCTGCTTTTTGAGCACAAATTTGAACATACTGGCTCCTCGCGTCGTCATCACTGGAATGGGCGTCGTCAGCCCGAACGGCATCGGCAAAGAAGCCTTCTGTCGCGCCATCCTCGCCGGCAAATCCGGCGTGAAGCGGATCTCGCGCTTCGATCCTCGATCTCTACCGGTTCACATCGCCGGCGAGATTCCCGAATTCGACGAATTGGCCTGGGTTGACGCGCGTGAGCGCAAGCACGTCTCGCGGGCAGTTCCGCTGGCCGTCGCCGCTTCCACGGAAGCCCTCGCAGATGCCGGCATCGACCGGCGCCATGACGATGTCGAGGAGCAAAGCGCGAAATCGGCGTGATTCTCGGGCACCGGCGGCGGCGCGCAGGAATTTTCCGAGGAACAATATCGCCTCTGGCATTCGGGGCACGTAAAGCAGGTCAGCCTGTTCTGCATTCCCAGCGGAACGATGGGCACGATTTCCAGCGAAATCTCGCATGCGCTTCGGCTTTCGCGGATACAGCCACGTGGTCACGGCCGGCTGCACATCTTCTACGGACGCGATCGGTTACGCCATCAGCACATTCGGCTGGGAATGTCACCCGATGTTTCTCGTCGGCGGCGTGGATGCTCCGATCACCCCGGGAATCATCAAGGGCTATACCCTCTGCGCGCGCTGACTCAGTCGTGGAATCATGCGCCTGAGCGCGCTTCGCGTCCGTTTTCTGCCGATCGCGACGGCTTCGTGCTCGCCGAAGGTTCGTGGATGTTTATGCTCGAAGATTACGAGCATGCCGAGCACGCGGCGCGCGTATTTACGCCGAGATCGCGGGATACGGCTCGACCTGTGAAGCGTTCCATCGCGTGCGCCTGAGCGATTCCGGAGAAGAGCCGGCCCGCGCGATTACGCTGGCGCTGGAAGAAGCCGCGGCTGAGTCCGGAAAATATTCAGTATGTGAACCTGCATGGGACTTCCACCGAAATGAATGATCGTGTGGAAACGCGCGCGGTGAAGACTGGCCCTCGGGCGGCACGCGCGAAAGATTCCGATGTCGGGACTGAAATCGCAGATCGGACACCCCCAGGGAGCTTGCGGAGCTGCCGGGCGTGGCGGCCACACTGATCGCCATGCAGCACGGCGAAATTCCGCCCACCATCAATCTGGAGCATCCCGACCCGGCATGCGATCTGGATTACGTTCCCGACGCCGGCCGCAAGGCACAGATCGAACATGCGATCTGCAACTGCGTTGGGTTTGGATCGAAGAACTCGGCATTGGTGCTGAGGAAGGTGGCATGACGGTATCTGTCTGGAGCGAGAACCGGTCCCAGAGGCTAAAGCCTTGCTTGAATGCGCGCTAGCGGCCCGACTGAAGTCGGGCCCTCCCAGGTCAGCAAACCTTTTCCATCCTGCGCTCTTCCTTTCCCATCTAGTTAAGGTAATCTTTAGTTGACCTACGATGGCCGCCGAAGAAGAGGTATTAGGTAAAGCGTACGACAGCCGGCTGATGAAGCGGCTGCTCTCGTACCTTGCGTCCTTATAACTGGCAAGTGGCGTTGGCTTTGGTGGCGATCATCCTCAAGGCCGGGGCCGACGTTCTGGGCCCGTTTCTCACCAAGATTGCGGTGGACAAGTACCTGGCCGTTCCGCCGACTCTCGCTCCTTTCTTGATCCCTGGCTAAGTTCGACTCCATTGGTCGGCATCGCACAAATTGCAACGATCTATGTCGCTCTTCTGGTGTTCAGCTTCTTTCTGGAATTCCTGCAGACCTACTACATGCAGTGGACCGGCCAGAAGGTGATGTTTGATCTGCGCAGCCAGATATTCCGCCACCTGCAACGGATGCACATCGCGTTCTACGACAAGAATCCGGTGGGCCGGCTGGTGACGCGCGTGACTACGGATGTGGACGCTCTGAACGAGATGTTCACCGCCGGGCGTGGTTTCGATTTTTGAAGACGTTTTCGTGCTGGCGGGCATCATCGCCATCATGGTGCACATGAACTGGAAGCTGGCGCTGATCACGTTCTCGGTGCTGCCGCTGATCTTGTGGGCGACCATGGTTTTCCGCAAGAGCGTGCGCGACTCGTATCGCCGGATTCGCGTGGCCATCGCCCGTATCAATTCGTTCATGCAGGAACATGTGTCCGGCATGGTGGTCCTGCAGCTTTTCAATCGCGAGAAGTGCGCCTTCAAACAGTTCTCCGACGTGAACGCCACGCATATGGACGCGTTCAAGGACGCGATCTTCGCCTACGCCGTTTACTACCCTGTGGTCGAAGTGCTGTCGGCGCTGGCGGTAGCTTTCATCATCTGGTTTGGCGGCAACGACGTGATTCGTGGTACGGCTACTCTGGGCGTGCTGGTAGCATTCATGCAGTACGCGCAACGTTTCTTCCGGCCGATCCAAGACCTAAGCGACAAGTACAACATCCTGCAGTCGGCGATGGCGTCGAGCGAACGCGTCTTCAAGCTGCTGGATACGCCGGTTGAGATCACGTCGCCCGTGGTCAAGAAAGCGCCGGACGGCCCGGGCCGCATCGAGTTTGACCATGTCTGGTTCGCGTATAGGAACATTCCGACCGCCGCCGACTCTAAGAATCCTGATCCCACTCGGAATATGGTGGCCGGAGTTGCCACACCGGAATCCGCGACGCCGGACTGGATTCTGCGCGATGTCAGTTTCACGATCGAGCCGGGCGAGACCGTTGCCATCGTGGGACACACAGGTGCGGGCAAGACGACGATCATTTCCCTGCTGCTGCGCTTCTACGATGTGCAGAAGGGCGCGATCCGGGTCGACGGTGTGGACGTCAAGGACGTTGACATTTCCGAACTGCGGCGACGTTTCGGCGTCGTACTGCAGGACCCGTTCCTGTTCTCAGGCACGGTGGGCGGCAACATCCGGTTGGGTACAGACTGGATCTCCGACGAGGACGTGGAACAGGCCGCAGAGGACGTGAACCTGGCGGACTTCATTCGCACTCTGCCCAAGGGGTTCAGTGAGGAAGTACGCGAACGGGGCAGCACGCTTTCCACCGGCCAGAAGCAGCTGATTTCCTTTGCTCGCGCGCTGGCGCACAATCCCAGGATCCTGATTTTGGATGAAGCGACTTCCAGCGTAGACACGGAGACGGAATATCGCGTGCGAGATGCGCTGAACCGGATGGTCGAGGGACGCACGTCGGTGATCATTGCGCACCGCCTTTCGACAATTCAGCGCGCCGACAAGATCATCGTGATGCATAAGGGCCAGCTCCGCGAGATGGGCACGCACCAGCAGTTGCTCGCGAATCGAGGTATTTACTTCAAGCTCTACCAGCTGCAGTACAAGGACCAGGAGATTCCGGCGCCCTCTGCCGGCGCGCCGGAGGTGACTGCGAGCGCGGACGACTAGCGTCCTGGGTTGGTCGTCGTACAGACCGACATTCATCCGGCAATTCCAAGCCCGAAGCGCCATTTACAATGTTCAGGTGCGAATTCTGATCTCCGCCGGAGAGGCGTCCGGGGAAATGTACGGTGCGCAGCTCATCGCCGCACTGCGACGCCGTGATCCAGCGCTCGAGTTCTTCGGGGTGGGCGGCGAGCGCATGCGTGCTGCCGGATGCGAGACGGTAGTCGACGCGAGGGATATCGCCGTAGTCGGCATCACCGAAATTCTGAGCCACCTGCCAAAAATCTACAGTCTCTATCGCAAGCTGATTCACGAGGCGGACCGCCGCCGTCCTGATCTTGCGATTGTGATCGACTCGCCTGCCTTCAACTGGCGTGTGGCGCGCCAGATGCGGAAACGCAATGTTCCGGTTGTCTACTACGTTTGTCCGCAGTTCTGGGCGTGGCGGCAAGGGCGAGTGAAACTGCTGCGCAAATACGTTACGAAGGCGCTGGTAATCTTCCCCTTCGAGGAAAAGTTTTATTGCGACCGGGGAGTGGATGCGACGTTTGTGGGGCACCCCCTGGCCGATGTGCCCCACCCTACCATCGAGCGCGCGGAGTATGCCTTCCAGCACAAGCTCGATCCCGAGAAGCACAGGATCACGGTGATGCCGGGCAGTCGGGTGAAGGAAGTGCGGATGAACCTGCCGACGATCTTAGAAGCGGTCTCGCAGTTCGGGCGGGCGTTCGAATATCTGCTGCCTGTGGCGCCCACCCTTGACCGTCAATTCCTGCAAGGACTTATCGGCGGACGGTCAATAACGCTCGTACCGGACGCCCAGGCTGCACTGTGGCATTCGCGGGCCGGAATCATCGCCAGCGGCACCGCAACGGTGGAAGCGGCGATGATGTCGACACCGTTTGTGATGGTGTATCGCGTATCACCGCTGACCTACGCGCTCGGCAGGCCCAGGGTGAAGATACCGCACTTCGCCATGGTGAACCTGATTGCGGGGGAGGAAGTGGTGCCCGAACTGGTGCAGCACAACTTCACGGCCCGGAACATCGTGAAGGAGCTGAACCGCATCGTTCCTGATGGCCCGGCCCGCGACCAGATGCTGAACGGGCTGGCCATGGTGAAGGCGAACCTGAGAGGCGCGAATGCGTCAGACAGTCGTCCCGCGCCAGTGCGTGCGGCGGATATCGTGCTGACACTATTGCCTAAGAGCCCCGCGGCGCCAGTGCTCAGCTAGCCAGGGATGCGCAAAGCGCTGCACCAATTGAGGTGGGAGACACTGGGAGCCGCGAAAACGCCCGTAAATTGGCCATGTCCTTGTGCCCCCAGCATCTTTTGCGTCACAATCTTCATCTTACGGCTTAGCCCTTATTCCCAGGAGATCGTACGGCATGCTCTTTGAACCTCGGCGGGAGCGTCGGGCCCTGAGTTTCTGCGTCACCTTAGCACTCATACTTATCTTCTCTATATCTTCGCAGGCCGCGGAGAAGATGCGCCTGCGGGTCGACGACTACCAGATCGACGCGGAACTCAGCCCGCACGCCCACAAGCTGACCGCCCATACCAAGGTCAAGTTCACCGCGCTCGAGGACTTGAACGTCGCTAGCTTCGAGTTCAATAACGGACTGCGCATCACCAAAGTTGTGGATGCGAACAACAAGCCGCTGACCCCGGAGCGGATTACGCCGGACTCCACCGTTCGCATTCCCTTGCTGAACAGCGTGCCGAAGGACACCAGCACAACTCTCACCTTCGATTATGAAGGGACGCTCGAATCGGCCGACGACAGCCCGGTGCAGGGTCTGAAGGTAGCCAACGTAGGCGAGGACACAAGTTACCTGCTGTACGCGTCGCGCTGGTTCCCTGTGAACGCGTTTGGGATCAACCGCTTCACCGCGACGATCAACGTGACGGTTCCGTCTCACATGGTGGTGATCGGAAGCGGTGCGGAAACGGTGGGCACAATGGCGCCCGCGAAGAAGGCCGCAGCTTCTCCGCTGCCGACGAAGACGTTCACGTTCGAGTCGAACAAGCCCAGCTTTCCGGGCACGATCATCGCCGGCCAGTTCCAGGAGTTCAAGAGCGACGAAGCGGGTGTGGATTTGCACGTCTTCTTCAAGCCGCTGCATCAGGCGTTGGGGGCGGAATATGCGTCCACCGCGGTGAAGGAGTTCACCTTCTTCATCACGCAGTACGGGGTTCCTGCGTCGAACAAGCTCAACATCGTGGAGATTCCTGACGACACGGTTCCTTCGGCGTGGGCGCCGGAAATCGCAGCGATCGCCAGCCGCGCAGTGACCCAGAAGGTGAACTACCGGCTGCTGGCCAACACGATTTCGCACCAATGGTGGGGAGTTTCTGTCAGTCCGGCGTCGAGGGACGACTGGTGGATCACCGATGGCTTCGCGCGCTATTCGGAAGCGCGGTATCTGGAGAGCGCTGTCGGCCAAGCGGGGTTGGAAGAAGCCGTGAAGGATATGTCTGTGGGCGCGCTTGCCTACGATACGGTGCCGCTTTCGAGCATTGGCAAGCTCGACACATACTCGCCGGAGTTCCAGTCGCTGGTGACCGACAAGGGCGCGATGATCCTGCACATGCTGCGCTGGGTGCTGGGCGACCAGAAGTTCGACCTGACCATGCGCACCTTCGCCAGCCAGTATGCGGGCAAATCGGCGACCATCGACGACTTTCGGGCCATCGCCGAGAAGAACTACGGCGACAAGCTGCTGTGGTTCTTCTCGCAGTGGCTCGATTCGACTGGCGCTCCCGAGTTCAAGACCAAGTACACGGTTTACCGGCTGGGCAATAACAAGGGCTTTCGCGTAGTGGGCGAGATCACGCAGGACCTGGATCTATTCCGTATGCCGGTGCAGCTGAAGATCGATACCGACGGGAAGACAGAAGAGAAGCGCGTGGAAGTGGTGGGCACAAATTCTCCGTTCAGCGTAGAGACCTTCGGCCGGCCGCGGCGCATCGTGGTCGATCCCGAGAATCGCGTGCTGAAGAACTCCACCGACGTGAAGATGCGCTCTTCGATCATGCGCGGGCAGGCGCTCGTCCAGCAAGGCGATCTGGCGGGAGCGCTCTCGGAGTTCAACAAGGCGCTCGAGGTCAACAAGAACAGTTCTCTGGCGCATTACCGAATTGCCGAGGTCTTCTTCCTGCAGAAGAACTACCAGGCGTCAGCCAACGCATATCGCGACTCGCTCAACGGCGACGGCGAGCCGCGCTGGACCGAAGTCTGGAGCCACATTCAACTGGGTAAGATCTTCGACGTGACGGGCCAACGTGAACGCGCGGTGGGCGAATACCGTCAGGCGATACAGACCAACGACAATACACAAGGCGCCATCGACGAAGCTCGCAAATACCTGCAGAAAGCCTACGAGCGGGAAAAGACGAACTAAAAGAAAAAGGCCCGCGTTTCCCAGAACGCGGGCGCAGAGTGTGGGAAGAAAAACCGCCATAAGGACTAAGCGGGCGACGGTCCATTGTCAAGTAAACTTATAGACAATGTCGTCAACGCCGCAGCCGGCCTTCAGGCGGCCGACCGGCTGGCGAATTCGCGGTTCTTGGCGCGATCGAGCCAGCCATAGAGCTCGTGGATGCGCTCGGCGCGCATGGAGTACTCGCGCAAGTCAGGGTCGGCAATCTTCTTTTCCTGTTTCAGGGTCTGGATCTGCTGCTGTATGAGAACGTCAAGTTCCTTCTTTATAGTGACCTTTTCTTCGATCATAAACCGCCTCTCCTGAGCGGATAATTGGCTGGTGGACACAAATACGACATTCGGGGCGAACAAACCAAATCAAGAGCTGAGAACCAGGCGATTCCTTTGACTGCTGTGTACGCGTTATTGTAGTCGAACCGGCGCAGGGGTTGCTCACGAGCGTCGATCAAAACTGTTGAAACCTGGGAAGAAACTCCCTTCCCGGACTTTCCTCGCACGTTTCTGCTATCCCGTGTCGCGGGTGCCTTCGGGAGGGTACCCCCCTCCCCCTGCCTTCAGCAAAATCTTCCGCCACACCAACTTGGCGGCTTTCTCCCGGCAAAATCTGGAGCCGAAGAGAGTTACACGTAAAATCTAGAAAACAATACGGTTGCTAGTATAACCCGTCCGACCTCACAAAGTGAGTATCGCCGGGAGAACCTGAAACCGTCAAGGAAGCAAATCACAGACCCAAGTACCGAGTTGCGAGTACCGAGTTTCAGGTTTCGAGTTTCTTTTGAGTTTTTTAGGGTATGTCGCAACTTGACCTATCCCGCCCTATCGCAAAGAACGCGAAAAGGACGGACCATCCACCCGAAACGAGCGATCCAATGAGCGACGGATCTCGCACACATCATCGAGGGCATCAGGCACAAGGCCCCGCCCTACCCAGCAGAAACGCCATCGGCTACACCCAGGATGACGCCGATCAAGGTTGGGCTTACCAGGATTCGTGGTTGGGGTCGTGCTTGATATAGTCCTGTTTCACCTTTTCAGCTTCGGCGGTCTTGCCGGTGCTCATGAGCGAGCGGTAGAGACAGGGGCGGGCCATGTTCCAGTCAGGCTCGAGTTGGAGAAGCTCGCGGAAGGCGACGACGGCTTCCTTGTAGCGTCCGTTATTGCAGAGCAGCGCGCCGTAACTCTGGCGAATTTCGGGGCGGCCGGAATCGAACGCGATGCCTTTCTTGAAGACGGCAACCGCTTCGTCGATGCGGCCGTCGCGGCCGAGCGCGATGCCGAGCTGGTTGTAGTAGTACCAGTTGGAGCGACCGAGATCGAGCGCGCGCCGATAGAACGAAATGGCGAGGGGCCAATTCTTCTCGCGGGCGCGGACCTGACCCATGTCGAAGTAGACGTTGGCGTAGTCCGGACGGAGGTTGAGCGCGGTCTGGTACTCGCGCATAGCGGAATCATCGTCGCCGGCAGCGGCGAGGGCGAGGCCCAGCAGCTTGTGAGCCTCAGCGCTGTCCGGCTGGAGCTTGAGCATGACGCGAGCCTCGACGATGGCTTTCTCGCTCTCCTGGATACGGAAATAGGCGTAGGAAAGCTGGCCGTGCGCGGGCGCAAAGGCGGGCGCGAGCTGAGTGCAGCGGGTAAACGCCCAGACGGCGCCGGGGAAGTCTTCTGTCTCCCTCATGAGACCACCAAGGGCGAAATAGAGGTCGGGATTGTTGGGATCTCTGTGGAGCGCGTCGCGAAGGGGACGCATAGCGTCAGCATAGTTGCGTTCGTGGGCGGCGAGAGCGGCGGTCTTTATGCTCTGGAGAGTCTCAGAGTCCGAAGCCGGATCGGTGGCGGGATGTCGCTCGGCCTTCTTCAATTCGTCAAGCAGGGGCGAGTCTGCGCCGGCGGCGGTGAAATCGCGAACGAAATTGTCGTCGGGGTCGAAGCTCAGGCCACGGGATCGCAGTTCGCGGACGATGTCTTCGGATTCGCTCTGGCTGGCCAGCCACGCAAAAAGTTGGAGCCGCGTAACAGGCCCGGCGGAGAGAGCGTCAGGGGTGGAGGAATCGGGTGCGGATGTCCCGAGCGCCGCTTTTTGCTTTTGCTGGCGTGCGCCGCGGGCAATGTCGCCGAGAGATTGAGACTCCTGACATGGCGCCTGAAGCGCGGCTGCGAATACGAGAGCCAGACAAAGGAACCAGTATCGACGCATGATTCACCGGGGCTGGAGTTTAGCCTTGGCGGGAGGATAGGCCGGAAGCTGAGCGGAGACAAATTACTCAGGTCACTGAAACAGACGCCCCGCTAAAGCACTCTGGCTATCGCTTGCAGAGTTAAAGGCGCAATCTTTTCGTAGCCGAGCCGGTTCAGGTGTACATGTCCGTCAATGCAGTATTGAGGGTCGAGAAAACCGTGGTTGAGCAATGCGGGATAGTAATCCGCCAGCCCCAAGCCATTCGCCGCAGCCTCGGAGCGTATCCAGGAATTGAGGAGTTCGATGCGCGCGTTGACCGCAATCGCGGTGGAGGGATCGGGATAGGTCGACGTGGTCGGCGGAACAGTTGCCAGAATGACGCGTTTTCCAGCTGCTCGCGCCATCGTGACCATGGAAACTATGTTCTGCTCGGTGACTTCCAGTGGGAGCGTGCCGTGCTCGACATCGTCGAACGTATCATTCGTTCCGATGAGGATATGAACTACTGCCGCCCTCTTGGAGAGAACGTCCGCTTCAAACCGTGCAAGTAAGGCTGTACTAGTGTTGCCGTTTATTCCCTCATCAATATAGTACCGGTAGCTCGCAGGCATGGTTTCTTGCCAGTAGTTCTGCATATAAAAGGTGAGGCTGTCTCCGGCGAATACGACGGTGGCCGGAGGGCTGTCTCCACAGCTAAGAGTTGACAGCAAGAGGCCAGTTATCCAAAGGAAATGGCGCATAGTAGGGCAAAAATGCCGTGTCGAAATCTTACACCGATGATCCCGACTACCAGGAGTAATAACGTCTATGAGGATTGGGGACTGCATGAGGCATCCGCAACATGATTGAAGCGAAGAAAGCCTCAAGTAGTCCGCGATGGTGTCTTGAAGTAGGCAATGACGAACAAGATGCCAAGAAGACCGTCGGTAGCGGCGAAGGTGAGGTCGGAAGGGTGCATACGGTGCTGCAATACGAGAGTGCCGACGGCGACGACGTAGCTGAATTTTTCGAAGATCGAGGGGAGCATGAGCGGACGATGACGGATGGGATCGAGGGCGATGAAGAAGAAAGCGATCTGCCAGGCGAGGCCTAGGGTGGCAAATCCGTAGTAGAAGCCGGGATGGGTGATGGGCGGGAGGATCGTTGCGACCAATGACGTCAAACAAGAAAAAGAGCGGAGTGATGACGAGCACGCCCCAGATGGCGGCAATCCAGAAGACGATTTTGGCGAATTTCATGGGTGGGATCTCACTCCAATCCTAACGGACTAGGGGCGGCATCCGAGATTTTTCGCGGGCGAGGGCGCCCGCGCCACACTTGGCTTAATCAGAGGCTTACGATGTCAGGTGCCAACCCGTTGCACGAGCTTAGGCGAAGCGCAGGCCGTCGAGTTTGGCGGCGGCGTCCGGATCGACACCACGGCTGGCGACGAGCACATGGAAGCTCTCGCCCATGCCTGCGGGCGTGACGAGATGTTTGAGTTGCAGGGAGACTTTGGCTTTCTCCTGCGGCAGGCGGCAGTCTTCGAAGGCGTCGGAGAACTGGTTGTCTTCGCCGATCCCCATTAAGAATTGCGATTGCGTGAGCAGCTTGCGGACGGTCATACCTTGGGCGGCGCCTGCGGCGGCGAGCGCGGTGAAGTTTACGTGAGCGGTGATGTCCTGCTCACCGGGCGCCTGGTAAGGGTTTGCGGTCACGGTGTGCTGGCGGAAGGCGGAGAGCGTGCCGCGATGGCGTCCGGCCAGTTGCTCGTCACGGGTGTAGCCGTAATCGATGGCAATGAGGAAGCCGCGCTGAATGAGCTGGGCAGCTGCGGTCATGTATGCCGCGGCCAGGAGCGGGACTTCGATGCGCTCGCCGGGCTCGGGGTGTACGCCGTATTGGTCGAGGAATGCGAGTTCCTGCGGAGAGGCGGGAACCCAGGTTTCGGTGAGGCGGCCGTCGCGGACGTCGATGCGGAGCGAGCCATGAGTGGAGATTATTTCTACGGGGAGAGCGTCGAAGAATTCGTTGGCGAAGATGAGGAGAGGGATTTCAGGGGCTAAAGCGCGCTGAAGGGTTACGAGGGCTGGAGAGTCACTGGACGATGATGCCGATTGCGGTGCGAGGCTGGCTTTCCCGGAGGCGAAATGATTGTTCAAGGTGGATTGCAGGCGATCGCGAAGGGCGGGCGAGCTTTCTGCGAGTGTGTAGTGCACCGCACGGAAGAAGCCGGGGAATTTCTTCTCGCACCAGTCGAGCACATCGCGGGCAAAGAGGCCGCGACCGGGTCCGAGTTCGAGCAGCTCGATTTGCGCGGGTGAACCGAGAGCACGCCACATCTGGTCGAACTGGCGGGCGAGCAGGCGGCCGAAGACGGCATGGACGTCGCTGGAAGTGTAGAAGTCGCCGGCCTTGCCGAACTGCTCGGCGTGGCGCGAGTAGTAGCCGAGGTCGGGATCGTAGAGGCAGAGCTGCATGTAACGCGAGAACGGGATGGGACCGTGGTCGCGAATTTCGTTCTCAATTTTCTGGCGCAGGCTCACAGACCTTCCCGCTGGCGCTCGGCGCGGTTCTGCGGCGTGCGCGTGAACATTTCGATTAGATAGTCGTGGAGGCAGTCGTAGAGCTGGCGCTGGAAGGTCCACTCGAACTGCGGGTGGTCGAGATCGCGCGGGTGCATTTCGAAGTAGTAGGTGTGCACGGGGACGGGCGGATTCTTGAATTGAATCACGACCTGGACGCCTTCGCCGTTGGGCTGCGCGGAGAAGTCGAGCAGAGGGTGCTCGTAGAGGCGGAGCTGGTTCTCGACTCGCTGGAGACGGGTTTCCGGCACCAAGGGATTGTAACGTGGACCGAGTAGCGAGTACCGAGTTCTCGGTTCTCAGTTCTCAGTTCTCGGTTCTCAGCTTTTAGCTCTTAGCTTTTGGCTTTTAGCTCTTAGCTTTTAGCCTTTGGCTCTTTTGAGACGGCGGGCAGTAAAAGCAGATCCCTCGACTACGCGTGGAGTTCGCACGCGAACCTCACACTTTGCTCGGGATGACAAATTTTGGGGGGAGGGACGGCCGGTGTGGTAAACCGCATTCACTTGAAACATGACACTTGAAACTTTCTCGCCGACGCCAATTAGAGAGAGGGCAGCGCTACTCGTAGCGCAGGGCTTCGATGGGGTCTAGGCGGGCGGCCTTGATGGCGGGCAACATGCCACTGACAATGCCGACGAAGCTGAGGATGGCGGTCGACCACATCAGGGTTGTGGTGTCGATGATGAGGTGGATGTCGCCTTCGCTGGCGTCTTCCATGAAGGCGCTCCACAAGGTGAGCGAGCCGACGGACCATGAGATCAGGTAGGCGAGAATGACTCCGGCAACGCCGCCGATGAATGTGATCACAAGAGCTTCCGCCAGAAACTGAAAGAGGATGTGCCAACGGCGCGCGCCCAGGGCTTTCTCGACGCCGATCTCGCGAGTGCGCTGCGTGACCGAGACCAGCATGATGTTCATCAGGCCGACGCCACCGATACCTAGTGTGAGCATTCCGATGAAGCCGAGCAGCACCTTGATGCCGATCGTGATCACGGTGAGGTCGGCAAGGTCTTTGACGGCGTCGAAGACGAAAATGGCGCGCTCATCTTTGGGATCGAAGCTGTGGTGGAACGCCATGGAGTCGCGCACGGCCTTGACGACTTTGGCATGCTCGCCTTCGTAGTCGAGGGCGATGCTGTCGAGATAGTACGTGTTCTTCAGATCGCCCATGGCGCTGTACGGGATATAGACCGACCCGTTCATGTTGTCGTCGCCATCCTGGAGCATGCGCTTCATGACGCCCACGACTTTGTAGGAGATGCCCTCGATGCGGACGGTTTCGCCGACGGCGTTCAAGCCGGAGAACAATTTCTTTTTCACATCGCTGCCGAGAACCGCGACGCGGCTGTGAGTGAAGTCCTCCTGCTCGCCGAAGAAGGCGCCTTCGGCGATTTCGAGGTCACGAATCCGCTGATAGCTGGAGTAGATTCCCCGTACGCCGTAGGTGCCGCTGCGCGTGCCGTAGGCGACCAGAGTTTGCTTGTTGGCCTCGGGCGAGATGCGCTTGATCATCGGGACTTCGGCGACAAGATATTCGAGGTCATCTCTGGTAAGGCGAATCTGCGTTCCGGCTTTGCTGCCGCCAGCCTGCAATGAAGTGCGGCCCGGAAACATGGCGATCAGGTTGCCCCCGAACGTGCGGAAGGCCACCATCAGGCCGTTCTGGAAACCTGTGCCGTAGGCGAGCAGCAGAACGACGGTGGCGATTCCCCAGGCCATGCCGAGCATGGTCAGCAGCGAGCGGCGGCGGTTGTAGCGCAGCGCGTTGTAGGCCTGGCGATAGAGATCGCGAAACATAATTACTCCTGGCGCAGTGCTTCGACGGGAGGAAGCAGTGCGGCCTTGCGTGCAGGATAAAGACCGGCGACGATACCCGCGATCGCCAGAGACAGAATTGCAGTTACGGCGGAGGTCGGCACGATGCGCGGGGTGTCGAATCCTTCGGGCGAGGGCAATTGCGCGAGCGCGGTTACGAATGCGATGGAAATTGCGAGGCCGATACCCCCGCTGAACGCGGTGAGGAATGCGCCCTCGATGAAAAATTGCGTCAGGATGTTGCGGTGAGTTGCGCCGAGAGCTTTGCGCAAGCCGATCTCTTTGGTGCGTTCGGTGACGGAGACCAGCATGATGTTGATGATGCCGATCGCGCCGAGCGCCAAGCGTGACCAGTCCGACGACGCCGAGGAACCAGTCCATGGCGTCAAAGATTTTGGCGACGCGCTGGGAGTTCTCGATGGTATCCCATTCTTCGAAAGCATCTTCCGTTTTGGCATCGAAGCCGTGGCGGCGAGCCAGAATTTCGCGCACCTCCAGTTTGGCGGCGAGGTGCTGATCCTTGGTGATGCGGGCGGTAGTTGATGAAGGAGACCGCGTTTTCGGAATTTTCGGCTTTCAGGGGAAACAGCATGCGCATGGTCTCGACGGGAACGAAGATGCGCCCATTGGTGCCGTTATTCCCTTCCTTGCCGATCTTCTGAACGACGCCGATCACGTCAAAACGAATGCCGTTGAGGAGGATGGTGCTGCCTACGGCGGGGCGGCCGGGAAACATATTCTTGAGTAGTTCCCAGCCCACAATGGCGACGCGGCGATGCTCGTTGTTGTCCTCGTCATTGAACCAGCGGCCGGGTTCGACGGGCACATTGCGGATGGTGTTGTAGGTCGGAGCAACGCCGAAGACCTGGCCGTTGGTCGAGCCATAGTCGCTGACGGCGCGGATGTCTTCACGATTGAGCACGGGTGATATGGCACGCAGGAACTTCGCCTTGTCGCGGATTTCGAGATAGTCGTCGTAGGTGAAGTTGTAACGGCGGCCAGACTGCATACTGCCTTCGACGGCGGGGATGCGGCCGGGAAAAACGAACATGATGTCCTGGCCGAGGTTCGCCAGATTCTTCTCCTGGCCGCTGCGGAAACCTTCGCCCAATCCGACAAGAAGAAGGAGAGACCCCACGCCCCAGGCGATCCCGAACATGGTGAGAAACGAGCGCAGCTTGTGGCCCCACAGAGTGGCCATGGACTGGCGGACGATATCGATAAGAGTGCGCATGGGATGTGCCCCCACCCGCCGGGTGGCAAATGGGGGCCCGGATTAAGTCACGGCAGGGGGTCTCAAGTCCCACCGGTACTCTCTAGCCTGTAATACGGAAAATCTCGAGGGGGAGTTCCCGCATTGTTTATATGGTTAGACTCGGAAGGCGGCGGGAAGGTTAGCCGCGATCCGGCGGGGGCTAAAACCCCTTTTGCTGATGCCTTTGTGGCACGCCTGAAGGCGTACCCTCCCAAACGCGCCTCCCTAGGCATGCGGCAAGCGTGGTTGCCGGGGGCTTGAAATGAAGGGCCTGAAATAACAAGACACTTCGTCGCGTCCTCACGCATATTCGTCCCGGATAATGCTTACGGGGAGAGGCCAGGCACGTCTATATACACCGCGTGGGGCGGTGTAATGTCCCCGTTTCCCGGGTTCTGAGTCACCCTGAGATCAAGATAAGGAGCAAACGCCGTGTTCAAACACCGTCTGTCCGTCGCTTCGTTGTTGCTGATGATTTTGATGTCCGCTACAGGTTTTGCCCAGTCCTTTGTGCTGGACTTGCCCCGGCAGAGCCAGCGCGCAGTCGTGACCCAGCGGGTGGGTATCACCGACATCACGGTTTCTTACCACCGGCCGCTGGTGAACAATCGCAAGGTTTGGGATGGCCTGGTGCCTTATGGGCAGGTGTGGCGCGCGGGCGCAAATGAAAATACGACGATCAAGTTCAGCACCCCGGTAAGCATCGAAGGGCAGGCGCTGGACCAGGGGACGTATGGGCTGCACATGATTCCGACGGCGGATCAGTGGACCATTATCTTTTCGAAGAATTCAACGTCGTGGGGAAGCTTCACCTACGATCAGAAAGAAGACGCATTGCGGGTGACGGTGAAGCCGCAATCGAGCGACATGCACGAGGCGCTGGCTTATGACTTTGACGATGTGAAGCCGACGTCGGCAGTGGTAACGCTGCGCTGGGAGAAGGTTGCGGTGCCGTTCAAAGTGGAAGCGAAGACCGATGAACTGGTGGAGGCAAGCCTGCAGAAGCAACTGCGCGGGCTGGCGCAGTACACGTGGATGAGCTGGGATGACGCGGCGAATTATCTGCTGGCCGCGAAGGTCGATTTGCCGCAGGCGTTGAAGTATTCGGACCTGTCGATTCAAAACGAGGACCGTTTCGACAACGAGATCACGAAGTCGAAGGTGCTGGCGGCGATGAATCGCAAGGATGATTCCGTGGCGGCAGAGAAGCAAGGCACTAGCTCTGGCCAGCCCGCTGCAAGTTCATCTTTTTGCCCGCGGCCTGCAAGGGGAAAAGCGCAGCGACGAAGCGTTTGCGATCTTCCGCGAGAACGCGAAGAAGCATCCGGACCAGTGGTTCGTACATTCAGGGATGGCGCGAATTTATTCTTCGCAGGGAAAGTTCGACGACGCCGCGAAGGAGATGAAAGTGGCGCTGGCGGGCGCTCCGGACAATCAGAAGGTCTACGTGGACGGCCTGGTGAAGAAGCTGGAGTCGAAGCAGGACATTAACTAAGCAAGTTTCAAGGTTTCAGGGTTTCAAAGTTTCGGTGCGGGCAGACGCAAAAGCTGCCCGCTCTGAAAGTCGAACTCGCTCCCTCTGAAGGCTTGATTTACTCCTGAAGAAATTGTGTGGCCGATCGTGCGGAAACGGGAGGAAATGCAGATTCCTCGCACGTTTTCGCCGCGCTAGCGCGGTTACGAACGGCTCGGAATGACAAATCATGGGAGACTTTGCGGCACGCCTGAAGGCGTGCCCTGATACGAAACCGGGTTTCTCCAACCGGGAAAGCGGCAGATCGGCACGCCGAAGGCGTGCACTCCCGGCCGTCGAATCATGGACGCTGGTGCGGAAGGCGGAAATTTCTACTTTTTGACCGACGCGGCTGTTTGCTCGGGACTGGTTACGGCGGAGATTGGCTTCGCCTGTTGGTCGGGATACTCGTAGACGCCGCGTCCGGCTTTCCGGCCCAGGCGTCCGGCCTTCACGTATTGAACCAGAAGCGGAGAGGGACGGAATTTCTCACCCAGCGTGCGGTGCAGGTATTCGAGGATGTGCAGGCGCGTATCGAGGCCAACGAGATCGACCAGTTCAAACGGTCCCATGGGATGATTGAGGCCGAGCTTCAGAGCCTTATCGATGTCGGCGGCTGAGGCAATTCCCTCCTGCAGCATATAGAAAGCTTCGTTGCCAATCATGGCGTTGATCCGGCTGGTGATGAAGCCGGGCGCTTCTTTGATCACGACAACTTCCTTGCCCATGCGGCTGCCGACGTCGACAGCGGTGGAGAGCGTGTCGTCGTCGGTTTCGAGCGCGCGCACCACCTCGAGCAATTTCATCTTGTGTACGGGATTGAAGAAGTGCATTCCGAGGCACTTTTTCGCGCGATAGGTGACGCTGGCAATTTCGGTGATGCTGAGTGACGAAGTGTTCGATGCCAGGATGGTTTGCGGGCGGCAGACCTTGTCGAGCAGGGTGAAGATCTCGATCTTCGATTCCATCTCTTCGGGGACGGCTTCGATAACGAGGTCGGCTTCGCGCGCAGCCTGCTCGACGGAACTCGCATATTCGAGGCGAGAGAAGGCGGCGTCGGCGGATTCGGCGGTGACCTTTCCCAGTTCGACGGCTTTATCGAGATTGCCGCGGATTTCAGTTTCGGCACGGCGAAGAGCGTTGGGCAGCAGGTCTTCCAAGATGGTGCGGTAGCCGCCGAGAGCGGCGGCGTGGGCGATGCCTCGGCCCATGATGCCGGCGCCGATGACCGCAATGGTCCGGATCTCGGCCAATTACTTCGCTCCCTTTTCGAGATGCGCCATCACCCCATCAAAACTGGGGTCGGACTTGTGCATGTATTCGGCGAGGCGCTTGCGCTCTTCCTCGGACATGTAGGGGATGGTGGCGCTGATACGGCGCAGGGTGGCGGCAATGTCGTCGACGTAATTCATCAAGCGAATGAGTTCTCCGGTTGCGGACATGAATTCTCCTGAATTCTTGGTGCGTGCTTTTGGTGTCGCGTCTGGACACTGCGGTAGCGAAGCGCTGCGCTAGAGCGGCGTCGTTTGTGACAGGTGAACCCACTATTTTCAACGGAGCGGAGGAATTAGTAAAGCGGATGGGGGTGGCAGTGGATCAGTTCGAAACGCTGCACGCCAGATCCCTCGCCCCGCTGGCGAAAACGCGGGGCATCGGGATGACCTTGTCCGGGGCAATGGCGAAAACTGAAACATTACCCGGTGGTTCGTGTCGTCGGCGCAGCGCAGCGGCTAAAGCCGGTTTCCTGTTTGGTAGCAGGTTGCGGCACGCCTGAAGGCGTGCCCTGATACGAAAAGCGCATCTGACGTGAGACGGAAGCACGCGTCTGCACAACGCTTGGCGACGATTCGGAGTGATATCAGTTGTAGGTCGCGGAGGGAACCAAGTGCAGATTCCTCACTCGTTCTCGCCGCGCAAGCGCGGTTACGAACGGTTCGGAATGACAATAAGAAAGGGCTTGTCGGCACGCCTGAAGGCGGGCCCTCCCGATGGCCTTTTGCTGCTGGGCGGCCCGCTTGCCCTGACACAAATGTCCAGTTCCCACTCATTCGGAAAAAACGCGACTATGGGGCACCCGCGGTTTTTTCGATTCATTCGAAATAGAAGGACAGCGGCTCAAGCCGTCTCCTTCTTGTGGCGGGATGCGGCACGCCTGAAGGCGTGCCCTGATACGAAGCTAATTCCTCTGCAAGGGAGAGAGGTTCGTGAAGTAGTCCAGCGGAAATGTGACTTCTCCATTTACGATGACCCGCTCAGGGCCAAAGAGGAGGAGTCGTGCGCAAGAGTCAGTTTAACGAAGAACAGATCATCGCCATCCTGAAGGAGGCGGAGGCGGGGATAACCCCCGACGAGCTGTGCCGGCGCCACGGGATCACCCGCGGGAGCCTGTACCGCTGGAAGGCGAAGTACGGCGGGATGGAAGTGAGCGAGGCGCGGCGACTGCGGCAGCTGGAGGAGGAAAACCGGCAGCTGAAGCACGTCGTGGCCGAGCTGCTGCTGGACAAACGAGCGTTGCAGGCGGTAGTCACAAAAAAGTGGTAGGCCCGCAGATGCAGAGGCAGGCAGTGGAAGTGATGCGCTCGGAGGGAACCGTCTCGGAGCGACGCGCCTGCGGGCTGATCCCAATGCATCGGGCGACCTGCCGGTATCGGCGGCGCAGGGTCGAAGAGCCGCGTTTGCGGGAGCGGCTGCGCGAGCTGGCTGCGACCCGGCGACGGTTCGGCTATCGGCGGCTCAAGATCCTGCTGCGACGCGAGGGCTTCACGGTGAACCATAAACGGGTGTACCGACTGTACGTGGAAGAGAAGCTGGGACTGCGGCGGAAGCGAGGACGGCGGAGGATGCCGACGGCCGCCGCACGCGTGCCCCTGAAACTACCGGTGCGCCCCGACGAGGTCTGGACCATGGACTTCACGCAGGATGCGTTCGCCAGTGGGCGCAAGTTCCGAACTCTGAACCTGATGGACGGCTTCACGCGCTACGCGCCACGCATCGAGGTGGACACCTCGTTGCCGGGTCAGCGCGTGGTGCGGGTGCTGGAAGAACTGAAGCGAAGGGGCCGCAAGCCGGAGGCGATCGTGATCGACAATGGGAGCGAGTTTACCAGTCAGGTGGTAGATCAATGGGCGTACGAGAACCAAGTGCAGCTGCACTTCATCACGCCCGGACGGCCCATGGAGAACGGCTTCATCGAGAGCTTCAACGGCAAGTTCCGCGACGAGTGTCTAAACGAGAACTGGTTCCTCGATCTGGCCGACGCGCGGGAGAAGATCGAGACCTGGCGGTGCGACTACAACCAAGTGCGGCCGCACTCGGCGCTCGGCTATCTCACGCCCGCGGAGTTTGCGCAGAGGAGCGCGGCTTCGTCCGGCTGCGCTCCCATGGCTCCGCCGTTCGAAGCCGCGCCGTCAGGTGGAGAGAGGGTAGTTACAGGTGTAGCGTTGGAGAACCAGAAACCGGAGAAAGTCTCACTATCCCTGGACTAAAGATGGGGGCATGGAATCCCGACCTCCTCGCAAAGTGCGCGAAGTAGGGCGCTCCTATCGCGGTCTTTCCCACTATTCGCAAGAAACGCGAATAAGTGGGCCAGGCGAATTGTGGAGGAAGACTGCCGAATCGAAGCAATGGCGAAAGGTCTCAGGCGACGATCTAGAGCCGACAACGTCAAAGAGTTACCCGCGTAACATTTCTTGTAAATGGCTATATCATGGTAAACACGCAGGTTAGCGGCGTGATAAGAGCGATCAATTGTTTTAATTTGTCCTTTACATCACTCGTCTAATCTAATGGGGATGAGTGATTCAGTTATGAGTGACAGATTAAAGAAGCGATACATTTTTGCCAGTGACTTCGATCAGACGTTGACCTTTAATGACACGGGTTACGTGCTGAGCGAATTGCTGGGGATTCCTACGGACGAGTTTGAACGCAAGATTACGGGAATGGCGAAGCTGAACCTGGTACAGCAGGGCGCAGAGCTTGCGTATCTGCTGCTGCACGACCCGGAGTTTCGCGGCAAGGTGCGGAAAGAGCATCTCTATCAGGTGGGCAAGATCATCCGCCTGAAGGAGAACATTGAGCTGCTGCACAAGATTCTCGACAACGGGATCGATGGCTATCATTTCGATTTCTACGTGCTCTCCGCGGCACCGGAGGAAGTGATCCATTCGGCGCTTGAGGGAATCGTTCCGCGTGACCATATTTTCGGGACGAAGTTCGCTTACAGGCCGAATGGCGAGATCGAGCGCATCGAGCGCGCGACGGCCGGCTACGGCAAGGTGGCGGTGCTCGACCAGCTGCAAAGAAATCTGGAAGTGGGGCCGGACCAGATCGTGTATGTAGGCGACGGCAGCTCCGATATTCACGTGATGTTGCACGTGAATACGCGCGACGGGTTCACTATTGCGGTTTCGGAATCGAAGCGCGTGACGCAGATCGCCAAGCGCACGATTTTGAGCACCAACACGCTGGCGGTGCTGGCGCCGATCCTGGAAGAGATCGTGGGCTGGCCACGGCTGAAGATCCGCAAGCTCTTCGAATCGCATGGGTTGCTGATCCAGGAGTGGGACCGTGTCCGCACGGACTGGCTCACCCTGCGTTCCGCCGAGTCGGGCCGCACCCAGGCGGCCAGCGCGGTTTGATGTAATATCCCGTACATGCTTCGTGACAAAAACCTGATTCCGCTTTCGCATCAGCACCAGCATGCGCTGGCAGTGTGTGTAAGGATTGATCGCGCTCTGCAGGCGGGCGTCATCGATCTGGAAGCCTGGCAGGCGGAGATCGCGCAAATTTACAACCAAGAGATTGGCATCCACTTCACGGCGGAGGAGGAGATACTCTTCCCCGCTGCGAGAAGCTGCGAGGGCCTGTCAACGCTGGTGGATGAATTGCTGCGTGAGCACGCCGTGCTGCGGGAGTATTTCGTTCAGGCGAGCGTGGGCAGCATGAGCCTGGGTGATCTGAAAGGCTTTGGGGAAAAATTGTCGGCGCATATCCGTAAAGAAGAGCGCCAACTCTTCGAGGGCATGCAGACCGCGATGGGGGCCGAGGAGTTGGCGGCGTTGGGAGTGGCGCTGGAGAAGGCGCTGGCCGGGGCATCGAAGGCGTGCGTGTTGCCCACCCGGGCCACGCGCATAAGGTCGAGAGTAGCGATGAAGGCGTGAGAGTTTCTTTCCCACTCATTCGCAAGAAACGAGAATGAGTGGTGCCCCCGGCATTCACCAGTCGCGCAGAAAATGCAGATTCCTCGCTCGCTCTCGCCGCGCAAGCGCGGTTACGAACGGCTCGGAATGACAAAGAAGAAGAGCTTGTCGGCACGGCTGAAGCCGTGCCCTCCCGGTGGTCCTTGCTGCGGGGCGGCACGCCTGAAGGCGTGCCCTGATACGAAGCTCGTTTCCCCCGAATCCCGGCCTCTAAGTGAGCGAAGTAGGGTGGGGCAGCCCCGGCACTCGCGGCTAGCGCCTAGAGCGAGAACCAACCGGCTGAGTCTACCCCATCTGTCCAATACTCGACGCACTACCCTTCCAGCTTGAACCGCGTTTCGGCCAACGCGTAGAGGCGGCGCCAGACCAGGCGGTTCATGGTCACAACGGCAGCGGCCATCAGGATGGTGGCGGCGATCAGCAGATCGAAATTTCCTCCATCGGTCGCCTGGCTGATGGTCGAGCCGAGGCCGGTCGTCGAATAAATCTGCCCCTTGAAATGAAAATATTCGGCGACGATGCTGGCGTTCCACGCGCCGCCGGAGGCGGTGATCATGCCGGTCACGAGGTAGGGGAAGATGCCGGGAAGGATCAGTTTGCGCCAGCGCTCCCAGCCCTTGATGCCGAAGATGGTGGAGGCTTCCTTCAGGTCGGTGGGAATGGCGATGGCACCGGCGATCACATTGAAGAGGATGTACCACTGCGTGCCAAGGAGAAGCAGAACGATGGAGCCGACGCCGAGTCCGCCGCCGACCTGAATGAGCAAGAGAAGAACGACGGGAAAGAGAGCGGTGGCGGGGACCGAGGCGGCGATTTGCGCCATGGGCTGCGCGATGCGAGCAAGACGCGAGTTGAAGCCGATGGCGACTCCGGCGGGGATGGTCCAGGCAGCGCCGAGAACCAAGGCGACGTTGACGCGGACGCAGGTGGCGAGGAGTCCCCAGCCGAGTTCGTGAAGTTCTGTTTTTTGCAGGCCGGTGAGCAAAATGACGACGCGAACCATGGTAAAGCCGACCGCCAATATCGAGGCGAACGCCAGAACGCTGATCAGCCAGGCTTGCCAGGAGTCTTTGTCGTAGGGGGCGGATTCTTCCTTCGAGCTTCCGCGGGCGAAATAGCTCATCAGGGATTCGCGGAGCGGGCGGAAGGTTTTCTTACGCAGGTGAGCGAGGCCGCGGGAGTGCTGGATTAGGTCGAGCACCCAGGAGCGGGGAGCGCCGGTACCCTCGACCTGTTCGTTCTTGAATTTTTCCGCCCAGGCGATGATCGGCCGCCACACAAACTGGTCAAGGATGACGATGACGCCGATCATCGTGATCAGGCCGTAGAGGATGGCTTGCGTGTCGCCGGCGCTCGAGGCTTTCTGGAGATAGGAGCCGAGGCCGGGGAGACGGAAATCGCGTGAGCCGAGCACGAATTCTTCGCACGCCATCAGGAAGAACCACCCGCCGGCGACGGACATCATGGAATTCCAGACCAGTCCGATGGTGGCGAAGGGCAATTCAATCTGCGTAAAGCGCTGCCACCAGTTGAAGCGATAGATCTTTGCGGCTTCGCGCATCTCGCGGGGAATGCTTTTGAGCGATGCGTAGAAGCTGAAGGCCATGTTCCAGACTTGTCCGGTGAAGATGAGCAAGATGGCGCCGAGCTCGACGCCAAGCTGGCGATGGGGGAAGAGCGCAACCATGGCCAGCATCACGCCGGGAAGAAAACTGAGGACCGGGATCGATTGCAGCACGTCCAGCAGGGGAATCATGAAGCGTTCCGCGCGCGGATTGTAGGCTGCGATGTAGCCGTAGACGAGGGTGAAGATCAGGCTGAGAACGTAGGCAATGCCGATGCGCAGCAAGGAGTAGCCGGCGTAGAGAGGGAGATAGACAGGGTCGCGCGAAATCTCGACGGCGGGCGTGAAAGGGGCAAACCAGGTGCGCCCGGCGGCAACGATGCCGTAAAAGATCGCCAGGGCGAAGCCGAACATCAGGAGGTCGGGTAAGAAGGAGGTCTCGAAACGCGGCAGGACCGACCAGAGACGAAGCGGATTGATGGACCGCATGCCAGCGGGCGTCTTCATGACTGGACCGGGGCGGATGGGTGATGGCTGGGTTCCGTGGTGTGCTCGGCCAGGATGAGGCGTCCGGTTTCGGAGTCGTAGTCGAAGATTTCCGCGTAGCGTCCCCAGTTCATAGCGGTATCGAACTGGCGCCCGACTTCTTCCTGGCTGAAGTGCTCGTCGAGGATGTCGTGGAAGAATTCTTCCGGGATGGAATGGTCAGACTTGGCGTGCAGCACGTTGTCGATTTGCTGCAAGACGATGACGTGCTTGAGCGCGGCCTCGCGGAACAGCACTTTGCGATTGAGAATGTCAGCGTCGGCAAAGGTAACGCCTTCGGGAGTGATCTCGACGTCGCCTTCCTTCAGCGTGGACAATCCAAGCAATACTGAAGCTTCGATGATGGGGAGAAGATCTTCGACGTCCATGGCGAGCTCTTCGGAGAGCTTGTATAGATCCTCGCGGCCGCCACGATCGTGCAGGATTTCGAGCAAACCCGCGATTCCGCCTACACGCGCATGGGGGAGCATCTGATACTTCTGGCGTGATGTCTTGCCGCCCTCGACAGCCATGGGCTGAGAACCGGGCAGGGCATGCTCGACCTGGGGCTCGGTCATGACTTTGTAGATGTAGTCAACGAGTTCGACAAAGCGCGGGCTCTTGCGCTCACGGGGTTGAGGCAGGTCGACCGTGAAATCAGAGCGGACACGGGCGGGATTCTTTCCGAGGACGATGACGCGGTCGGCGAGCAGGACGGCCTCTTCGATGTTGTGGGTTACGACGAAGATGGCGCTGGTCGGCATCTTCTTGCTGAGCCACAGTTCCATGAGCTCGCCGCGCAGGTTCTCGGCGGTGAGGACGTCGAGCGCGGAGAAGGGCTCGTCCATGAAGAGGACTTCGGGCTCAACGACGAGGGCGCGAGCGAAGCCGACGCGCTGCTTCATGCCGCCGGAGAGTTCCTTGGGATAGGCGGTCTCGAAGCCGTCGAGGCCGACGTTGTCGAGAGTCCGCAGCGCCCGCTTGTGGCGTTCGACGGGGTGCATGCCGCGAGCTTCAAGAGGAGCCTCGACGTTTTCCAGAACGGTGAGCCAAGGGAAGAGGGCGAAGCTCTGGAAAACGATGGCGACGCTGGGCGACTGAGTATCGAGTGGGCGGCCGTGCCAGAGAATTTCGCCGGCTGAGGGCGTGGACAGGCCGCTCAGAATGCGCAGCAGCGTGGATTTGCCGCAGCCAGAAGGACCAAGGAGCGCGATAATCTTGCCGGGCTCAACGTCGAGATCGACCGGGGACACAACCTCGATGCGAGTTCCGTCCGGCTGGACATAGAACTTCTCCACGGCGCGGGCCTGGATGATAGGTTGCGTCACGCGATCTCACCTGAAGATAATTTTCAGCAGCTTGCCAACCGGGAGGCTCGCTTAAGTACCGTCAAAGATACCGTCACAAAGCCGGAAAGTCATCTCATCAGGCAAAGAAATCTTCATGCGGAGGCGGAGCAAAGGATTCGGGCACGCGGTCGGCAACTTCAGCGAGCTTGGCCAGCTTCTCGGCCAGCGCAGGCGTGAGAACGCCCGGCTGATAACGCCATTTCCAGTTACCCTCATCGGCGCTGGGTGTGTTCATGCGGGCCTCACTGCCCAGGCCCAGCACATCCTGAAGAGGAACTACGCACAGGCTGGCCACAGAGGTTTGAGCCGCTCGGATGAAGGCCCAGTTGACGGGCTTATCGGCCAAGCCAAGATATGCATCGGCGTTCTTGCGTTCATGGTCACTCGCGGCGGATTTCCACCAGCCTAGAAGCGTGTCGTTGTCATGGGTACCGGTGTAGACGACTTTATCGGCGGTGAAGCGGTGCGGCAAGTAGATGTGAGCGCCGGGATCGCCGAAGCCAAACTGAAGGACGGCCATGCCGGGGATCTTATGGCGCTCGCGCAGGGCGTTGACCTCCGGCGTGATATAGCCGAGATCTTCAGCGAAGAAGGGTAGGCCGCCGAGAGCTTCGCGGAGCTTGAGGAAAATGTCGTCCTTGGGACCGTCGACCCAATGGCCGTAGATCGCGGTGGGCTCGCTGGCGGGAATCTCCCAGAACTGCTCGAAACCGCGGAAGTGGTCGAGACGAATATAGTCGCAATGTCGGGTGGCCCAACCGAGGCGCTGTATCCACCACTTGTAACCCTCGGCGCGCATAACGTCCCAATCGTAGAGCGGATTTCCCCAGCGCTGGCCGGTCTTGCTGAAGAAGTCCGGAGGGACACCGGACACGACGACGGGCTCGAGGTTTTCATCGAGCCGGAACAGGTGCGGGTTGGTCCAGACGTCGGCGCTGTCGAAGTTCACGAAGATGGCCACGTCGCCGACTACGCGTATCGAGCGCTGCTTGCAGTAGTGGTGCAGAGATCGCCATTGCTCATAAAAGGCGAATTGTACGGCGCTACGGACGGCGAGATCGTCTGAAAGTTCCTGCCGTGCTTTCTCGAGCGCCCCGGGTTCGCGGCGAGCCAGCTCGCGGGGCCACTGGTTCCAGGGCTTCAGCTGGAAGCGGGCGCGTAAGGCGTCGAAGAGGACGAAATCATCGAGCCACCATTTATTTTGCTCGCGGAACTGAGCGAAGCGCTGCCGTGCCTCGCTGGAACCGGACTTCACGAAATTACGCGCGCCCTCGAACAAGAGCGGCAACTTGCCGCGGAAGAGCTGGCCATATTCGACGGAGTCGACTTCGCTCGGCAAGGCCGAGATTAATTCTTTCGCAAGCCAACCGTGGTCGACGAGGCGCTGCAAGCTGATGATGAGCGGATTGCCGGCAAAAGCCGAGGTGGAAGAGTAAGGAGAATTGCCGTACCCAAGCGGGCCTAAGGGGAGCACCTGCCAGAGACCCTGGCGGGCTGCGGCGAGGAAGTCGATGAACTGATAGGCGGCGGGGCCGAGATCGCCGATGCCACCAGCGGAGGGCAGCGAAGTCGGATGGAGCAGAATGCCGGTGGCGCGGGGAAAAGACATGCGTTTGTTCTATAGAAATCCTCTCACAAACGATCAAGATGCGAGAGCTGCCTGCAGGGGCTAAAGCCCCGGTTCTTACGCGACGCGTGGCGGCACGACTGAAGTCGTGCCCTCCCGTCCAAATTAGTTGTCAGACCAGTTCCAGTATTCAGCGTGGGCGAGGCCGGTTCAATACCTTGCGCGATGCGGGCAGTTGACGGAAGACTTGCGTTCGGAGACATCCTGCGGCAGCTCAAACCGCCGTTACATTCCTTCTTCGCTGCTTTGCGAGCGGGAGAGGTTCTTCAGTTCCTGCTCGTTGATCTTGATCTTACCGGCTTTTTCCATTTGCTGGCGAAGGTTGCCAACAAACAGCCCGAACAGTTCGTTTTGTTTTGCCTGCAAGAGCGATTCCCGTATCTGATCTTTTTTCTGAGCGAAATCCTGGTCGGTCGGCAGCTGTTTGTCCAGTAACGCGACCACGACACCGTTGGAATCGCCCATGATCGGGCCGCTGATGTCACCTGGCTTCATGGAGAAGACTACGTTGGCAGGTCCGGTTAGCGAGCCGATATCCGGCACCTGGCCATCGGGCGCAACCAGATCGCTCGTCTTCAGCGTGGCTCCGAGCTCTTTGGCGGCCTTCTTCAGATCGTGTTCGGACTTGGCGCGATCGGACAGTTCTTGTGTTTTCTGCGCAAGCAGAACGGACGCACGCTCGTTCTTGAACTCGTCCTCGACGCGGGTGCGAATCTGTTCGAAGGTGGGCGTCGCCGGAGGCTGGACTCCCTCCAGTTGGAAGATCGCGTAGCCTTGCGGAAGCTTCGCCATATCCGGCGGAGACTTTGGCTGGGCAGCGAATACGGCGTCCATGAACTGGGGCGCCGCGCCAATACCCGGCAAAGCGTCAGTGCGGCTGAAGAGGTCAGTGGTAACGACCTGGAGGTTCTTTGAGGCGGCGGCCTTGTCGAGGCTACCGTTGCGAGCGTCCCCCAGCACGGTATTGGCCTCGCCTTCAGCCACAGCTGCCGCTTTCTGCTGCTTCAGGAGCGGCTCGATCTGGGCCTTCACTTCATCCAGAGTCTTGACGTGGGCATCCTGTTTGTCGTCGACCCGAATGATGTGGAAGCCATAGCTGCTCTGCACCAGATCGCTCATCTGGCCTTTGGGGAGGGAGAAAGCGGCCTTTTCAAATTCCGGGACGGTGCGGCCGCGGCCGATCCAGCCCAGGTCGCCGCCGTTCTTGGCGCTGCCGGGATCTTCGGAACTCTTCTTGGCCAGATCCCCGAACTTGGCGCCGGACTTCAACTGCTTCAGGATGTCCTGCGCTTTCTTGCGCGCGTCTTCCAGTCCCTTGGGGTCGATCTTGCCGTCCGCGCCGGGCAGCGGGGTCTTGATCAGGATGTGGCTGACCTTCACCTGCTCAGGCACGCGATATTCATCGCGGTGCTGATCGTAATAGGCCTGCAGTTCGGCTTGCGAAACCTGGGTTTGCGCGTTGAGCCTGGCCGTATCGATCAGGACGTATTTGACCTTGCGCTTCTCCGGGATGGCGTTCTTGTAGCTGGCCTGGTTGCGCTGATAGAAGGCTTTGAGTTCCTCGTCGGTGGGGTGAATGGATTTGCGGATTTCGTCCATCGAAAGAAAAGCGTAGTCGAACTTCACCTTGGTGCTGCGCTTGAGGAACGCGGCCTTGATCTCGTTGTCGTCTACGATGGCGCTGCCTGCCACCAGCAAGCGAAGCTTGCGTCCGAGGATGGAATCCTTCTCGGCCTGTTCGAACTGGGGGATGCTCATCTCAAAGTTGCGGGAGACGAAGTCTTCGTAGCCGTCCTGGCCGATGAAGTTGCCGTCGGGAAACAGGTACTGAGAAAGGGGGCCGTGCTGGAGCTCGTCGCGCACCTCTTCGTCGCTGGCCCTGAGGCCCATGCGGCGAGCTTCGGCGACGATGGCCTTCTCATTGATCAGCTGCTGAGCCGCCTGCGAGGAAAAGAACGGCAGGAGCATGTTGGCCTGAGCGCCGCCGCGGGGAAATTGCTGGCGCACCATTTGCTTAGCTTCGAGCTGGACTTCGGTGGCGGTCACGCTTTCACTGCCGACCTTGGCGACGACGCCGGCGCCGGGAGCACCGACACCGAGATTTGAACCTACGCCGCCTGGGATCAGGGTGATTACCATCGCGCCGCAAAAAACCAGGAGGATCCCGCTTAGGATCACCTTCTTGATGGGGCCGGGGGTCTGCAGAAATCGGATCATCTTATTGGCTACTCCGGGGGTCTTAGGCGAATTTTTGATTATAAACTACGGGGGAGCGAGGCGGGCTGGATGAAGAACCAGCCAAAGGCACGATTTGCCCTCGCTACGAGCGCGGCGCGGCTCGCCTGGGACTCGGTGTCACACCCAGGATCATAGAACGGGCAAGCATCGATTCAGGCGTCATGGAAAACGCGGCTTCGGGTAATTGCGGTGCGTGTTGCGGAGGCGGGAAGATCAGCGAATAATCCTTATTGAAACGAATCATTAAAACGTGTTATCAAGCTTGGGCATGTCCGGGTCCGATATCTTCCGGCCGAACCGCGCCTGAGCGAAGGCACCCTGGCAAGCTCAATCATGGCTTTTGTGATCCAGTTTTCGAAACGAGGGGCAGCACTCCTATGACGAGACTAATCCGGCTTGTTCTGATCCCGCTTTTCCTTCTGACATCTTTCCAACTCATGCGTGCACAGGCAAAGCAGGGTGGCGATCCAGCGGCGGAGAATAAATTCGTGCTGGCCGAGGGATGGGCGCTGCAGTCTTCAGCCAAAGTGGAGCAGAAAGGCGAGGAGATCTCGAGCGCGCGTTTCGAGCCGAAAGGCTGGCGCGCCGTGACCGTTCCGACCACGGTGGTGGCGGCGATGGTGAAGGATAAAGTTTATCCGGATCCGATGTTCGGCATGAACCTGAGACAGTTGCCGGGCGTGGCGTATCCGATTGGAAAAAACTTTTCGAACGAGGCGATGCCACCGGACAGCCCGTTCGCGGTCTCGTGGTGGTATCGCAAGGAGTTCACGCTGCCAGCCAGCTACAAGGGCAAGACCATGTGGCTGAATTTTCGCGGAATCAACTACCGGGCGAACATCTGGCTGAACGGGAAGCAGATCGCGAAGTCGGACGAGGTTGCGGGAGCGTGGCGAACGTACGAGTTCAACGTCACAGACACGGCGAAAGCCGGAGCGACGAATGTTGTAGCGGTGCAGGTTTACGCGCCGACGGATACCGAACTGGCGATCACGTTCGTGGACTGGAACCCGGCGCCTCCGGACAAGAACATGGGGCTGTGGCGCGAAGTTTATTTCACCACGAGCGGAGCGGTCGCAGTGCGGCATCCTGCTGTGTTCACCAAACTGGAGCCAGGAAATGACAAGGCACATCTGACGGTCGCCGCCGTGCTGAAGAACGGAACTGGCCAGGCGGTGAGAGGCGCGCTGAAAGGCACGATTGAAAGGATCAGGTTCGAGCAGGAGGTGGAGCTGGCGCCGGGCGAGGCGAAAGATGTGACGTTCGATCCGGAGAAGTTTGAGCAACTGAGCGTCGCCAATCCACGGCTGTGGTGGCCGGTGCAGATGGGAACTCCGAATTTGTACTCCCTTCATCTGGAATTCGATGTCGACGGGAAGGCGTCGGATCATTCGGATACGCAGTTCGGCATCCGCCAGGTGGAGTCTGAGCTGACGGGACCGGACCGGCGCCTGTTCACGGTGAATGGCAAGAAGATCCTGATCCGCGGCGGAGGCTGGACCACGGACATGATGCTGCGCGAGAACTCGCAGCGCCTGCAGGACGAGTTTCGCTATGTGCGTGACATGGGGCTGAACACGATCCGCCTGGAAGGCAAGATGGAGACGGAGGAATTCTTCAATCTGGCGGACCAGCAAGGGATTCTGGTGATGGCAGGCTGGTGCTGCTGCGACGCGTGGGAGCACTGGTCGGTGTGGTCGCAGGAAAATTACAATGTCGCGAAGGAGTCGTTGCGAGATCAGATTTACCGGCTGCGGGGACATCCGAGCCTGATTGCGTGGCTGAACGGGAGTGACAATCCTCCGCCGCCGGATGTCGAGGAGATGTATCTGAGCGTGGAGAAGCAGTTGTTGTGGCCGAATCCGGTGGTGTCGTCGGCAACGGCAAAGCTGGCGGCAGTTTCGGGCGACAGTGGCGTGAAGATGACGGGGCCTTACGAGTACGTTGCGCCTTCGTATTGGATGGGGGATATCAAGAACGCCGACCACAAGTGCAACCAGGGCGGATGCGGCGGGGCGTACGGTTTCAACACCGAAACGAGCCCGGGGCCCGCGGTACCTCCGATTGAGAGCCTGCAGGCGATGCTGCCGAAAGATCACCTGTGGCCGATCGACGATTACTGGAACTATCACGCGGGCGGCGGCGTGTTCAAAACGATCCAGGTCTATACCGAGGCGCAGGACGCGCGCTACGGCAAATCCGGGAGCGCGGAGGAGTTCGCCTTCAAGTCACAGCTGATGGGCTACGAGGGCATTCGCGCCATGTACGAGGCCTACAGCCGCAACAAGTACACCTCGACGGGTGTCATTCAATGGATGCTGAACAATGCCTGGCCTTCGATCATCTGGCATTTGTACGACTACTACCTGCGACCCGGTGGAGGATACTTCGGGGCGAAGAAAGCGATGGAGCCGCTGCATCCGGTGTATGCATATGACGACCATTCGGTGTGGCTGGTGAGCAGCCAGTACGAGGACGTGCGGAGTCTGAAATTGACGGCGAAGATCTACAACCAGGACATGACGGAGAAGTTCTCAAAGGTGGTTACGGTGGATGCCGCGGCGGACAGCACAAATAAGGTTTTCGAGATTCCGGGAATCGGGAATTTGAGCGCGGCTTATTTTCTGTCGCTGAGGTTGGAGGATTCTAGTGGAACACTGGTGGGATCGAACTTCTACTGGCTCTCCAGCAAGGCAGAGACGATCGACTGGGAGAAGTCGAACTGGTACACGACGCCGACGGCTTCTTTCGCGGACTACACGTCGCTGAGTCAGTTGCCCAAGGTCAAGCTGAAGCACACGAGCCGCACCGAAACCAAGGGTGGCGAGGCGGTGACGCACGTGACGCTCGAGAATCCGAGCAAGAGCATTGCGTTCTTCGTAAGGCTGAAGCTCAACAAGGGAGCGGGTGGAGAAGAGGTACTGCCGGTGTTGTGGCAGGACAACTATGTCTCGCTGCTGCCGGGCGAAACGCGTGAGCTTACGGCGACCTACCGCGCTGGCGAACTGGGTACGGCGAAACCGAGCATCGAAATTAGCGGTTGGAACGTCGGGCAGTAACAGATAGGCTCAGCAGAACACGACGGCGGTTCTGCAAGGAGCGCGGGGAGTCGCAAACTGCGTTTCCGCCGCAAAGAGTTCGGTCCGCAAGGAGCGGAATGGCAAGTTCTTCATCGACCACTACGACGGCGACACCGCGCCTGAAGCGGAGTCTGACGCTTTGGGATCTGATCCTCTACGGCATCATCGTCATTCAGCCCGTAGCGCCGATGTCGGTGTTCGGCGTGCTCAGCGATCGCGGCCACGGACACGTGGTTACGACGATCCTGATCGCGATGGTGGCGATGCTGTTCACGGCGATCAGCTACGGAAGGATGGCGCGCGCGTATCCCAGCGCGGGGTCGGCATTCACCTACGTGGGGCAGGAGATCAATCCTGCACTCGGCTTCGTCACGGGATGGAGCATGGTGATGGACTACATGCTGAACCCGATGATCTGCACCGTGTGGTGCAGCCAGCAGGCGCACGTGTTTTCACCGGGCATACCATACTGGATCTGGACGATCTTCTTCGTGGCTGTGTTCACATGGCTGAACATTCAAGGCGTGAAAACTTCAGCACGCGTGAATGCAGGGCTGGCGGCAGCCATGGGGCTTGGTGATCGTCATCTTCTTCGTGGTGGCGTCACGATACATATTCGGGCATCCCCATGATGGGGCAGGATTCTTCACGCAGCCGTTTTACGACCCAGCGCTGTGGAACACGCGGGCGGTGCTGGGCGGGACTTCGATCGCGGTGCTGACGTACATCGGATTTGACGGCATCTCGACGCTTTCGGAAGAGGCGGAGAATCCGCGGCGGAATATTCTGCTGGCGACGGTGCTCACCTGCCTGGTGATCGGAATACTGTCGGCGGTGGAGGTGTACGCCGCACAACTGGTGTGGCCGGCATCGCAGCCATTCCCGGATGTCGATACGGCCTTTGTGCATGTAGCAGCGCGAGCATGGAAGCCGATGTTTGCCCTGATGGGCTTCACGCTGCTGGTGGCAAACTTCGGATCGGGGCTGGGATCGCAGATCGGGGCGGCACGATTGTTGTATGGGATGGGACGCAGCAGCGCTCTGCCAAAGTCATTTTTTGGCATGGTCGATGCGAAGCATCGCGTGCCTCGCAACAACGTACTGTTTGTAGGAGCGGCGGCGTTGACCGCGGCATTGCTGGTTGAAGTTCATTGGTTCAGCTACGCGCTGGGAGCGGAGATGCTCAACTTCGGGGCCTTGATCGCATTCATGGGCGTGAATGCGGCGGCCCTGATGCGGTATTACGTGCGCGCTCCAGAGAAGAAATTGACGTACCTGCTGCCGCCGATTCTGGGATTCGCGATCTGCCTGATGCTCTGGCTGAACCTGAGCACTCCGGCGAAGATCGCAGGAGTGATCTGGATGGCGGCCGGGATCGCGTTCGGAGCGTGGAAGACGCGCGGGTTCAGGGGAGATCTGGTGAACTTTGAGCTGCCGGCAGAGGAAGAGTGAGGGCGGAATTGAGTGATTGTGCGGTTGGGTCATTTTGTGATTTCTGCTAAGCCGCGGCCACCTCAGCGGCTAAAGCCTCATGTTTATCCAGTCTTTGCGGCACGCCTGAAGGCGTGCCCTGATACGGAACTGACAGATTTCGGCGCCAGCGTAGACCTTACTCCAGTCGCGCAGAAGTGTTGCGGCTCGGAGGAAACTGCAGATTCCACGCTCGACTCGCCGCGCGAGCGTGGCTGCGAACGGCTCGGAATGACAAAGAGGGCAGGGAGGAGAGAAGACTCTCCTTACGCTTTCGATTGCCACGCTTGGGTTGGGTTCGCGAAAAGCAGGTCCTTCGCTCCGCTCAGGATGACAACCTATAAGAGATCGTGGGAGAACGTAAACCGACAGCGGTACCTCGCTCGCGCACTTGTATTACTCCTTTACAAAGGGCATCAAGTCGGTAGGCAGTCGACAACTGCAGATTCCTCACTCGGCGTCACTCAGGGCAGGCTTTCGCTCCACTCAGGATGACAATCTGTAAGAGGCCTACTGTACGGGTTTAGGTAGTGGGGTGGTTGCGGTGACTCCCTGCCCTTCGGTGATGGTGTAGAGGTTGTCGGCGGCGACATCTTTGAACTGTTCTATCTTCCCAGCTGGGCCATCGAACTTCTACGCTTTCCATTTTTCCCGCCGCACCGAGTCCGAAGTGCAGGCGCAGGTCGTTTTGCGACAGATAGCTGGCACCGCCACGAACCTCATCAAACTGCATCAAGCCACCGGAATGAATAATCACGCGCGCTCCAATGGCTGCTCGATTACTCTTCGTCCCAACCAACTTGAATGAGACACGGTGATTAGAATTCTTGGCCGTGTTTAACAACAGCGACGGCGGTTCGCCGACATTGAGAACGACGATGTCGATGTTGCCGTTGTTGACGATATCACCGAAAGCCGCACCCCGCCTGGATTTAAGAGGCATCGCCGCGAGACCTGACTGTTGAGTCACGTCGTCGAAGGTTCCGTCGCGATGGTTGCGATGCAGCAACATCGGCTCAGCGTAAGCCGCACTGCCGGAGACACCATCCATTTGCGGGTAGACATGGCCACTGACAACGAAAAGATCGAGCCAGCCGTCGTTCTCCATATCGAAAAATGAAGTGCCCCATTTCACGTAGGGCAAGCTCGGCGGCCCGAGGCGCGAGGGGAGATTCACGTCTTCGAAGCTATCGCCGGGGTGATTGCGGTAGAGGACGTTGGGCTGGTCAGCGAAGTTCGTGACGAAGAGATCGAGGCGGCCGTCGTGATCGTAGTCGCCCCAGGTGACTCCCATGGAACCGAGGGCGAGGCCGTCACCGCTGACGGCAGCGCCGCTCAGCATGCCGACATCGGTGAAGGTGCCGTTCCGATTGTTGTGGTAGAGGTGGCTGGGCGTGGTGTCGTCGGCGACGTAGAGATCGGGCCAGCCGTCGTTGTCATAGTCCGCCCAACTCACGCCGAGACCGTAGTAGCCGTTGGGATCATCGACTCCGGCTTTCTTTGAAATTTCCTCGAAGGTACCGTCGCCTTTGTTGTGAAAGAGAAGATCGGTTTCGCCCTGCATGCCCCAAGGTCCGCACTGGACGGGCACTCCCTTGAAGTTGCAAAACTTGCCGCTGCCGAAGGCGGGAAGAGAATCCATGTCAACGTGGACGTAGCGGGAGACAAATAGGTCGACGTTGCCATCGCGATCGTAGTCGCCCCAGGCCGCGCCGGTGCTGAATCCGCCGCCACGCACGCCAGCTTTCTCGGTCACGTCTTCAAAGGTGCAGTCGCCTTTGTTGCGATAGAGTACGTTGCCGTTGTAGCCGGTGACGTAGAGATCCAGGAGGCCGTCGTTGTCGAAGTCGGCGACGGCGACGCCCATGCCCCAGCCCTTGCGGGTGAGGCCGGCGCGTTGCGTGATGTCGGTGAACTTGAGGTCTGAGTCCTGATGCCAGAGCGTCACCATGAGATCGCCACCCGCGCGATAGCGATCGACGGTGGAGCCGTTGGCCATCACGATGTCGAGCTTGCCGTCGTTGTCGCAATCGAAGAGGCCGATGCCGCCGCTCATCGATTCGATGACGTAGTGCTTTTCTTTCGAGGCAATGTGGGAGGTAGTGAGGCCGGCTTGGGAGGCGATGTCCTGGAAGGTGGGGACGGGAGTGTCGGGAAGAGAGTGAGCTGGGGGCCTAGCGTCGGAAGCAGTCGCTTTGTGTGGGGGTGCGGGGCGATGAGCAGGAACGGCGGTTCCGGGGGGTGGCGACATCTGCGCGGATGACAAGACAGCCAGAAGGAGGATTATCGCGAAGCGCAACGATATCCGCCGAAGGGGGTACATGAATAGTCAGCATTCTAGCGGAAATGGTGGGCGGGATCGTTCCGTACGGGCTGGAGCGAGAGAACAAACTGCACATTTCTCGCTCGTCCTCGCCGCGCCAGCGCGGTTACGGACGGCTCGGAATGACAAAAGGATGGGGACATGGCGGCACGACTGAAGTCGTGCCCTCCCAAAGGCTGTGCTCTCCCAAAGAACTATCACAACCTAGTCTAGAATTCTTGCTGATGGGTGGCCCTATATGAACACTCGCGTAATCATTTGGACCGTCGGACTGGCCTACGTCGGTTATGCGCCAGCAACCAAAGGCGCGATAGTGAGTGACGCACGAATGCTGATCGGGGCGCTCGCTGGAGCGCGGCGCCTAAAGGCGCGCTAAAAGGTCAGGATTTACGGCATGCCTGAAGGCATGCCCTGATACGAATCGGGATTCCTACTTCTGCGGCCGGTAGTCGAACGAGTAGCCAGTTGGCTCGTTGCCCGATACGTAACGCGTGTTGTAGTCGAGCAGATAGCGGAAATGATTGTCGTCAACCGGGTAAGCTTTGCCCGGATAGGGATACGTGCCCATGGCGCGAAAGGGCAACGGCTCGACAGTGAAGCCTTCGGCGGCGTAGAAATCCATGTCTTTCTCGTAGCCGTTGGCGAGGAAGAAATAGTCGCGAGTCCAGCCGCGAGGAAGCGAAGGAAGCTTCACAGGATCGAAGTCAAGGGCAACTTCCTCACCGGAACCGAAGACGGCGAAGCGATCGTCAAAGCTGGTCAAGAGCGGCAGGACATCGCCGTAACGGGTGTAAGTTCCTGCCTGGCGCGCGTAAGGGCCAGTGCGGCTGACTTCTTCGTACACATACTTCACGTTGCCGGGTGGCTGATCTTCAATCTGGCGCGGGTAGCCGTGGAAGCCGAGATCGGCGCGCACCAGGGGAACGGATGTGAGACGGACGTTTGGGTTTTCCCCAGCGCGGTCGGTGTGTTGTGAAACGCGAGCCGGGCTCTGTTCGGTGCGGTCGATGAGGATGTTGTCCCAGTAGATTTGCAAGTTAGTTGAGATCCGAATTCGCTGCGTGCCGGCGGGTAGTTTGCCGGTGAGGTCGGCGGTTATGGTGCGCGGGCCGCCAGCCGGAAAGCCCATGTCATCGACCACGCGAACCCACTTGCCGTTTGACTGCTGGGCTTCGATGTAGGGCGCGATGGGCTGGATGCCCGCCTGATCGGCGGCGTACATGCCGGTGGCGGTGAAATATTCGATTTCGCCGTGCAAGAGCATGACGAGCGGGCCGCCACGGTAAGGCTCGCCGAGGTCGAGTTCGAGGGAGTGCATTTTGGTGAATCCCTTGAAGGGCAGGACTTCAAAATCACCCACGTAGCGATGCGCGAGCAGGTCGGGCAGAAGATTGTGGCCGTTGTCGTCCCAGGCGCCGGCGGGAGGCCGCGCGTTCTTGCTGACGATCACCTTGAACGGCGGATACGGCGGGTTGCTGGCGAAGTATTCGTTGGGATAAACGTCGAGATCGGCGGGGTGGTCGACGGCGAGGAGGCTGACCCGGTCGAGGTAGACAACTTCCTCCATGGGCTCCATGAGCCGGAAGCTGAGTTTGCCGTCTTTGGATTGGATCGTGTTGCGATCTACTTTGACGTATTCGGTGGGGCGCGCGATATTGCGCTGACCCTGGCCGACCCAGTGACCGACTACGCCTGCGCCGAGCACGTCGGCGACTAGCACGTAACGATGGCCATCCCAGACAAATAACGTCGGACAGGAGCTGCCGCGACGGTCGATTTCGAGATAGTCCGCCTGGCGGTTGCCGGCAACTTCAATTTCATCCTGCAGGACGCCGCTGGGCCAGAGCATGCGGACGATGTCGGCTTGTTTGGATTCGCCGAGGCCGACGGTGAGATAGGGCGAGTTCTGGCCAAGGTAGCCGGAGGAGCCGGCGATTTCGAATTTCTGCCGGTTGCCTCCTGAGAAGACTTCGACTTTAGTGCCGATGGCGCTCTTGTTGTCGTTCAAACCTTTAAGCGCGAGTCGCAGCCAGTTGTTCTTGTTGCCGCCCTCATTGCGCAGCAGGACGGCGGGGCCGTGGTTTTGAGTGATGAGGAGATCAGGAGCACCGTCGTTGTCGTAGTCGCCGACGATGATGGAGCGAGGATCTTTGAGCTCGACTTTGTCGAGGCCGACATCAGTAGAGACGTCTTTGAAGCCGTCGGGGCCGAGATTGCGGAAGAGGCGGACTTCGCCTTTGCCATCTTTGGTCTCGCCGACGGCGACGAGGTCGATCCAGCCGTCGTTGTCGTAGTCGATGGGAGCGATGCCCCAGGCGCGGGCCCAATTTACTTTCGGAAGTGTGACAGGGTCGAAAGTCTTGCCGTGGTTGTTGCGCCAGAGCGTGATGGCGGGCGAGTTCCAGTGGGTGAAGGCGAGGTCCATCCAACCGTCGTGATCGAAGTCGAGGACGGCGACGCCAGGCGACACACCCGGCATCTGTTGCAGCCACGGATGCTTATTCGCGAACTTCCCCTCGCGCGGATTTTCGAAGATTGTCGGCGGAAACAGCGCATTGGTAACGAGAAGATCGACTGCGCGGTCATTATTGTAGTCGGTTCCAATCGCTCCGAAGCTTGGTGCCAAGCCGCGCAAGCCCACTGAGTCGGTAACGTCGGTAAATTTGCCGTTGCCGTCGTTTCGCCACATCGCGTTGCGGGGCGCGGTGTCGCCTGCCGAACCTCCGGTTGCGTTGCTACGCGGATCGAATACGACTCCTTGGTCATATCGCGTCACATAAAGATCAAGGTCGCCGTCATGATCGTAGTCAATGAAGGTCACGCCAAGATTGAAACCCTCTCCCGTTATCCCAGCCGTCTCGGTCACATCTTTGAAAGTGCCGTTCTTCTCGTTGTGCAACAGAAGAACCTTGCCATTGAAGCTGAGCGCGATATCCGTCGCACCATCGCTGTCATAATCACCTGTCGCGCAGCTCATTGCGTGTAGCGCCGGATCAAGACCTGCAGTCTTCGTGGCATCTTCAAACCTGCCATTGCCCAGGTTGTGATAGAGCGCGAGGCCACCCTGCGGGCCATTGTCGGCGACAATAATGTCGATTTTGCCGTCGTTGTCGTAGTCGAGGAAACAGGCACCGGGGCCTAAAAAGAAGGCCAAGTCCTTCGCGGCGGGAGCCAACGGCTTACTTACAAGACCGGCCTTCTCCGTCACATCGACAAACTTCACGGGGATAGCGGCTGGAACTTTCTCGGTTACTGCGGGTGATTCTTCCGCGCGGGAGTACTGTCCTTGCTCCCCGTACGCCAGACTCAGGGGAGCGCCCAGTTTGTTCTGGGTGACGTATTGAAAGTGCTTCAGGTGCTCATGCGCATGATCGGTTTCACCCGACTGCTGGAGTGCGCGTGACAAGCCGAATTCCGCCGAGGCATGCAGGGGATTCAACTGCAGCGCGTGCTGAAAAGCGTCAATCGCCTGCGGGAACTGTTTGCCCTGGGCGTAAACGCTGCCGAGGAAGTACCAGGTGTCGGCGTCGTTGGGATCGATCTCGGTGACGTGGTGGAAGGCGTCGACGGCCGCTTGCGCGTCGCTCGTATTTTTGTAGAGCAAGCCAAGGCTGTACCACGCGTGGGGATCCTTGGGATCGTTCTTGACGGCGGCTTCGAGCAGGCGTTTGGCATCATCGACTTTCTGGAGATTGAGCGCTGCGATGCCGCAGTTGACGGTCGCGATCGCAAGCTTGGGATCGAGAGATGCTGCCTGCTCGAAGGATTTCAGAGCCTTCTCGAATAGCTGCTGGTTCATGTAGGCGACGCCGATGTTGTTGAGGCGGGCGGCTTCGATGGACTTGTCGGGAGATGGAGTCGCGAAAATGAGCAGGGCGATTAGGGCAAGGAGACAGAGTATGGCGACGAGAGGATTCTTGCGCATGATTGGAGAGAGGATATCTCAAAGAGACTAGCCTTGCGGTCGGGGGAAATCAAATAGTGCGGAAGACGATTTTCCAAATCAGATCCCCGTTCGACTCCCCTCGCATAAAGCTCGGGTTCGCTCAGGGCAGGCTCTCGACTCGTTTGAAGTTCGCTTCGCGAATTTCGCACTCCGCTCGGGATGACAAGTTTGTGGTTCCGTCGCGGCCCTGAAGGGTCGCTTATCCACGGTTGTCGCAATGATCAAAAGCCCTGAAGGAACGTCCTACTCTTCCTGCGCGCTTCATGGGATTCGTAGCTCCACTGGACTTGGCATACGGACGAGTTGAGACAATTCCCTTCCCCTCCTGAATCGTGACGGTCTCGCCGGCGGCGATGTTGGCGAGCTTGTCGGTTTGACCGCTGGGCCAGATAACTTCCAACGTATCGGCTTTGGTTTTCTCGGCGAGGCCAAAGGTGAGCACGAGTTCACTCTGGGAAAGATAGCTGGAGCCGCTTCGGAGCATCTGACCCTGTTTGTCGGCGCCGGAAGATATGCGGACCATGGCGCCGATACCGTCGCGATTGGACTGCGTTCCAACCAGCTTGACGCGGAGGCTATGGTTCGAACTTCCGGAATTGTGGAACAGATAAGGGCGGCCGCCGTTGGTGGTGATGAGGACATCGAGAGCGCCGTCGTTATCGATATCGGCGTACGCCGCGCCGCGTGCGACTTTCGGGGTGGCAAAGTCGGCGCCAACCTGTTGCGTAACTTCCTGAAACTTGCCGGCACCGAGGTTGCGGAACAGGTGCGGCGGCTCGGCGTAACTGACACGCTTTTGTATGCGCTCGATTTCGTTTTCGATGTGGCCGTCGGCGACGAGGATGTCGAGCCAGCCGTCGTTGTCGTAGTCGAAGAAGAAGCAGCCGAAGCCGAGCGTGACCAGCGTAGCGCGGCCGACTTCGGAGCGCGGGGCCTCGTCGACGAAGAGGCCATTGCCCTCGTTGTGGTAGAGCGAGAGCATCTGGTTGGAAAAATTCGTGATGATCAGGCTGGGATGGCCGGAGCGGTCGTAATCGGCGGCATCAACGCCCATGCCGGCGCGCGCGACACCGTCCTCGCTGAACGCGATGCCTGAGGCAACACCGCGTTCTTCGAAGGTGCCGTTCTTCTTATTCAGGTAGAGCTTGTTGGGTTGCGTGTCATTGGAAAGAAGAATGTCAGGCCAGCCATCGCCGTTGTAGTCGAGGATAGCGACACCGAGGCTCTTTGAAGTGGGATCGTAGAGGCCAGCTTTCCGGGTAACGTCTTCGAACTTGCCGCCGCCGAGATTGTGCCAGAGCCGGGCGGATGCGCCTTTGTAGGACTCGGGAGTGCAGTAGGACTTGTGGGCGCCGTCAAGAGTGCAGTAGAGGTCGGTTTCCGGAGTCCACTGGACGTAGTTGGCGACGACGAGGTCGAGCTTGCCGTCCTTGTCGTAGTCAACCCAAGCGGCGCTCGAGGAGAACTCGCTCGGACCCCAGAGACCGGCGGCTCTCGTCACGTCGGTGAAAGTGCCGTTGCCGTTGTTGTGAAAGAGATGGCTCTGGCCAAGCGCGGTGATGAAGAGATCGTCGTAACCGTCGTTGTCGTAGTCGCCGACGGCGACGCCCATTCCGAACATGGAGACGGCGAGGCCGGCTTTGCGAGTCACGTCGGTGAATGTGCCGTCGTGATTATTGTGGTAGAGCCTCAGCGTTGAGGCGCTGCGGGCGTGGCCGGGAAAATCTTCGCCGTTGACGAGCAGGATATCGGGATAGCCGTCGTTGTCGTAGTCGATGAAAGCGCAGCCCGGACCCATGGTTTCGGGGAGCCATTTTTTTCCGAAGGCGCCGTTGTTGTGGACGAAATGAATGCCAGCCTGAGCGGTGATGTCATGGAAGGTGACGGTCTGGGCGATGGCGGGCAGCCGGGCAAGAATTAGCAGGAACGCAGGCGTGAGCGCGACGAGGAACCTTCGCATCATTTTGAGGCTCCGCCGAAGGCCAAGGTCTTTGCTGTGGGCTTCTGCTGCGCGGGACGAACCTCAGCCGATTTCTTAGCGCGTGTTGCATCAGTCCCCAGCGGAACCGAAACGTGCTCGTGAACGGCCTGGCGTTCGTTGTTGTCTTCGGGATTCAGGCGGCGATAGTTGCCGGTAAGAGTTTGTGATGCTTCGTCGGCTTTGAACCGCAGGTAGAGGGTCTCATGCTCCTTGGCCTGCTTCTCATCGCCGAGGCCGTTGTAGCAAAGCATCAGGTTGTAGTGCGCCTGCAGGTCTTCGGGATCGATCGTCAGAACCTGCTCGAGCATATTCACCGCGTCAGGATATTTGCGCTCCAGGAAGAGGATGCGGCCGAGATCGTTGAGGGCGACGCGGTCACGCGGATATTGAGCCAGGACTTTGCTGAGGTGCTGGGCTGCGCCGTCATAGTTGCCGTCGGCACGCAGGACTTTCGCATAGAAGAAATTGGCGCGCGCCAGATCGGGGCTGAGCGACAGAGCCTTTTCGAGCGCGGGGCGGGCGCGGTCCATGTCGCCTTCCTGTACGGCGGTGCGGCCGATATTCACCCAGCCATCGGGATTCATGGGAGCAACTTCGGTGACCTTCTCGAAGATTGCCTGGGCGCCTTTGAGATCACCCTGAAGCAGGAGACCGATGCCGTAGTCATTCCAGCGCTGCCAGTCGCCCGCTACCAGCACGGTTTTCGGCTGAAGCGCAGGTGCGCTGCGGGCAAGGACGGGAAGGGTCACTTCATCTTCGGCGAGCGCAACGATGGGAAGGTCAGGAATTTTCTCGTCCTTGGCCGAGACCCCGGCCAGCGACCCGGTGAATGCCATCTTGCGGTCGTCGTAGTCCGGCGTAACGGCGTTGGGATCGGCCGGATCGGGGATACCGGCGAAGGAGAACTGCGTACCCCACCAGGCGAACTTGCGGTAGCAAAGGCGGGCGTGCAGCGTGATTTTGTTGCCCGCGTTGTCAGGAATGTGCACGCGATAGTGAACGGTGTCGGCTGCACCGGGAGGAATCAGATGCACGTAGACAACCGCGCGCGAGGCCCAGGCGTTGCGCTTGTTGATGGGATTGCCGTGGGCGTCGATCTGCAGTGAGCGGTAGAAATGCGCACCCTTTTCCACGGGGCCTCTGCCGTTGTCTTCGACCTCTCCACTCCAGAAGATGGTCTGGCCCTTGTCGTCGGTACCCTTGAGTTCAAGCCAGGTGTCGTAGGCATCGACGGTGCCGCCGGGGAAGAAGTGGCCGATCTTCTTCGTCCGCACAACGACGTCGACACGAACGGTGTCGCCACGACGAAGGGATGGCTGTACGCGATTCAGCGGCGCGGTGACGGGCACGACTTCCCCGCCGGACACAGGATTTACTTTGGCTTCCGCCTCTTCGCCAACCGCGAACGTAGTGGAGAGTTCAGTCTGACTGACGGCGCCGGGCTTCAGTTCAGCCTGCGCGGGTGAGAGGGCGAAGATGTCAACGCTGAGAATCTGGTTCCTCAGGAAATCTTCGTTGAGCTTGAGTTGCTCGGCGTCCTGATTCGCGGTGGGGACGGCAGTATTCGCGCCGGGGAAACGGTGCGAATGAACCTGGCCATTGATGTTGCCCTTGTCCTGCGAGGCGACGAGGGGCATGTGGCAATCGGCGCACTGGGAAGACTTCGCCGGGTAGTAAAACGAACGCGCCCCCTGCCCGGAGACACCGCTGGCCTGCCAGTTGTCGTATTCGTTGAAGCCGCGAATCCAGCGATAGTGATTGACCGGAACATCAAGATGAACCTTGTGGCACGAAGAACAGAATTCGGCGGTCTGGTCCTTCATGAACGGCTTCAGAAAAACGCGGCGATGCGGCTCCGGGTTGAGGTTGGTGAGGTAGTCGTGCAGGTAGCGAACGACGGGATTCTTGCTGGCCGCGAGCTCGTGCAGTTTGGGGTATTCAAGATAGAAATCCGCCTGGCCCATGGTACTTTTCACTTCTGCGATGGAGTGGCACATCATGCAACCCAGGCCGGCCTGCGATTCGGGAGCGTGGACGAATTCCTTGATGGGGCGGTCCATTTTGCCGGCGTAGAGCACGGCAGGGTCGTGGCATCCGCCGCACCACTTGGAGGGGCGGGTACCGATGGTGTCCTGCATGTACTCGATGCTCTTGCGGTACCACTGGTTGTTAAACGATGAGAAGTGGTGAACCGAGCTGAACCACTGTTTGTAGATGTCCTGATGGCAACGCTCGCAGGAGTCGGACTCCATGAAGAACTTGCTGGGGATTTTCTGGTTGCCGTAGACCTGGGCGGAACTGGGAAAGAAGGGACCGTTAGGACCGTCGCCTTCGCCGGCCATGGTGAGCGGCGGGTCGGTGGGGTTGGCGATGCGAGAACGTGCTTGCCAACGGGATTCGCGCTGGTAGCGCGCGGCGAAACCGAGGGCGGCGAAGACGAGGAGACAGATCGCGACGCGAAGAACGGCGGCACCTGCGCCGGCGACAAGCCAGCCGCGTCTTCCCGCCCACTCGGCGAACAGGATGGCGACCGCAGCGAAGCTCAGGATGATGTGAGCGTAGAGCCAGTTCCATTCAGAGCGCGGGGTGCCGATCTTCAGAAGGACGAGGCCGAGGATGGTTCCTGCCGTGAAAAGAAGCCAAGCGATGCGGGCAAAGAGTGTGCCGTTCTTGAGAAATCCGAGGAGCAGGGGCAAGAGAAGAATTGCCGCAACGACACCCGACAATGCGTGGAGCAGAACGACGCCAGCATAGAAAACATTGGGCTGGGGGAAGGCGTAGAGGTAGGCGGCGGAGATAGTCAGAAAAAGGATCAGGCCACGGAGCACTTTGTGGCTGGTGGGGACCTGAGACGATAGCATTTTTGGCTTCAGCGACCGAGCGCCGTCGGAACCTATCCTCACTCCGCAGGAAAATCGTTGCCGATAAGCTTAACGCGTTGGAGGGGGATGTGTCGAGAGCCCGCGTCGCATCAATCGATTGGCGGGGTGCGCCAGGCTCCGGTTGCGCGTTCAAGCTCGGCTGCTACGGCGAGGACCAGCTCTTCTTCCCAGGGACGGCCGACGATCTGGACGCCGATGGGCAACCCTTCAGAAGACTTTCCGACAGGAACAACGGCAGCCGGATTCCCGAGCAGATTGAACCACTCGGTGTAGCTCCAGGCGTCGAGGTAGTGGATGGTCTTGCCGTCGATCGCCCAGGTGCGCTCGCCGTGGCGGAAGGCGGGGATCGCGGCCACGGGACATAAGAGGATAGGAAACTGCCGCATCTGGGCGAGAAACTCTGTCCGCAGGATGTCGCGCTCAAGCCATGTATTCAGCAGACTTTGCCCGGTGTGCGGCGACTCGGCGGAAACCCAGGCGGAATATTCCTTGAAGATCGGGCTGAGCTGCGATTCGAATCCCTGGGTCAGAGGACGAAGCAGCATTCCACCTGCGATGCCGAACAGATTCCACCAGAGCTGGCGAATTCGCTCCAGATTGTCAGGACGGAATGGCGTGACCTGAAAACCGGCGTGCCGAAGTGCCTCGGCGGCGGCGCGCACGGCCTGGCGAGTTTCCGGAGTGACAGGAGTGCGGTCGTCATCTTCGAAATAGCCGATGCGGGTCGCTTTGAGATCGGCGGGAGAGATTTCGCGCACGGGCACGGGAGCCGCAGAGGGATCGCCGTCATCGGGTCCGGCCATGGCTTCGAACATGAGTTGCACATCAGCGATGGTGCGAGCCATGGGCCCGACCACACCCAGCAGCGCGAACGGTCCGGCGGAACTGGGGAAATGGCCGGTAGTAGGAATTCTTCCGGGAGTGGGTTTCAGTCCGCAGATGCCGGTAAAGTGAGCCGGTTCGCGAATGGAGCCACCGCCGTCGCTGCCCACTCCTGCGGCGGAGCAACCGGACGCAATGGCCGCGGATTCGCCACCGCTCGAGCCACCGGCGGTGCGCGTGAGATCCCAGGGATTGTTGGTACGTCCGTGAAGCAGGTTGTCAGTTTCCCAAGCCATCAGATATTCGGGAGTGTTGGTGACGCCGAGGATGATGGCGCCCGCCGCACGCAGGCGCGCAACCAGAACTGCATCCTGTTCAGCGATGAGGCCCGCACGCAGGCGAGTTCCGCATTCGTTCAGCATTCCTGCGACCGCGATAGAGCTCTTGATACTGATGGGAACGCCGTGCAGCGGACCGAGCGAATCTCCGCGCGGGACAGCGGCTTCGGCGGCACGCGCGGCATTGCGGGCGCCGTCGGCGTCGACCTGCACGTAGGCATTGAGGCGAGGATTCAGATTTTCAATGCGCGCGAGGTGGGCATCGACCAGTTCGACCGGCGATAAATTTTTCTTTCGGATCTGTTCAGCCATGGCGCGGGCTGAAAGGAAGGTCAGGTCGCTCATCGGTGTCACGCAGAGTGAAGTGGGAGTCTAGCATGGAGGGATGGCGTGAACTGTACTGGAGGTCGTCATAAGTTCTGATTCCGGCTCAGGAGCCAAAACCTCGGGGGCTAAAGCCCGGTCTTTTATGGAGCTCTCACGGCACGACTGAAGTCGTGCCCTCCCGTATGGAACTCTGATCGCACGACTAAAGTCGTGCCCTCCCGTATGGAACTCTGATCGCACGACTAAAATCGTGCCCTCCCGTGTGGAGCTATGATCGCATGACTAAAAAGTCGTGCCCTCCCGGTGTGGAGCTAATCGCACGACTAAAGTCGTGCCCTCCCACAAAGGTTCACGAGACCGGTTAGGGCCAGTGGCGGATCTGTTAAGCCGTGGCAGTGGCTGACATGTTCCAGTCAGCGGAGGAAGCGGTTCAAATGAGCGGCTAGTTCATTGCCTGCGTGACGACAGGCTTGCGCGAACGCGATGGCACACTAGCGACGGCGCCCTTCTCTTTCCGTTTCAGCAGCCAGGTATTGAGGCGCTTGCGCGAGGTGGAGGTGAGGTCGTTGAAGAGGATACCAGCGCGGCCGTCTTCGTCGGCCCAGACTACGTCCGCGATTCCTTCGATGAGATGAGGAGTGCCGGGCAAGGTGAAGCGAAATGGAATGCGGCCTCCGTAGAGAGGTTCGGCGGCCTGCACAGACAAACCGCGATCACTCAAATCGAGCATCACGGCGGGTGTTGGGAAACCATCGCCGCAACGGAAATAAATGACAGCGTCTGATTGATGGCGGGACGAACGCCGGCGGTCAGGTTTCATGAATCCCTGAGCGGCCCGGAACGAACGAAACACCTGCCCCAGAACGAGAGGCTTGTAGAGTACGAAATTTGCCCCAGAACGGAAAGCGCTGGCAACGTCGGTATGAATACCGATCATGACGAATGCAACGGGGCGGCGCTGCAAGGGCCGGAAGCGAGCCATGCGAACTACGTGATCCGCAGACGGGAGATCGAAGTCGACGAGCAGAGCGGCGTAATGCTTGAGTGCAAGCAGTTCCAGGGCGTCAGCGACGGAGACGCACACGTCAGCCTCGATGCCCATCTGCTCGAGCGCAGGGCCCAGAACACGCAACGAATGCGGCTCCCGGCACACAACCAACGCATTCAGCCTCATAAGCGGCAGCTTATGCCCGCAGTTGGAGGGGGTAAAGTGACGCCGGTAACGAACCGGTTCTTACGAACGAAACAAACGGGAGTTCAGGAGCGAATGTCCCGCGTTATGAGGGTGGATGCGGAGGAGTCGAGCCCCTGAGGAGAGGGCGGTTCCAGAAAGAGACGAGTGCCAACTTAGAAATCGGTTAATTACGTGCCGATGAGTCTTTCGAGCGCGGGCTTGTTACGGATGAGCAAGGTGGACCCGCGAAGCTGGGCAAGTTGTTTCTCGCGAAACTCGCCGAGAACGCGGGTGACGGTTTCGCGCGAGGTGCCGATGAGCTGAGCGATCTCTTCGTGGGTGAGGGATACCTTGATGCGAATGCCGTCTTTCGTGGTTTCCCCGTCGGTGGCCCATTCGAGCAGCAGTCGCGCAAGCTTTTCCGAAACCGAGTGCGAAAGGCCGAGGGAGCGGATCATCTCGTAGGCGCTCTGGCAATTCTGGCTGAGATGCTGAGCAGCGTGCAGGCAAGCGTCAGCGTGATGCTGGAGGAACTTCAAGAAGTCTTCGCGACGGACGAAATCCAGCTGGCAGGGCTGCAAGGTTTCCGCCGTCAATTCGTAAGGTTTGCCGGAAACGGTAGCATGCAGGCCCAGCACCTCGCCGGCCTGCGCGATTCGCAGGATGAGGGTTTTGCCGTCACGCGAAGTGGTGGTGAGCTTGATCCTGCCGCTGCAAACGATATAGACGCCGCGGGAGTTTTGTCCTTCGACGAAGAGAACCGCACCCTGGGGATAGGCGCTGGCGTACTTGATCTTTTCCAGGTCTTCGAGAGAGTCCTTGGGAAGATCGCAAAAGAAGCCGCTGTGGCGGAGCTTACAGATGAGGCAATTCTCGGTTAATTGCAACCCATAGGGCGTGCTCATCCGGACCCTCCGAACTCCACTGCTACTCGCGACTATATCACTTTGCGATGTGATTTGCAGCACAGGGCGGGGTGGGAGGAACGCAGCCCGGAGACAACGGGGAGGCACCTCCTAAGCTCATGATAACAATGTGGCAAATTGAGCTCTTTTGGGCGCGATGGCATCAAGCCACCTATACGACCCTGTAGGCGTGTCTTTCGAGCACGGGCGCGCGTCGGACAGACAGAAGGTGTCGTATCCTTTCTGGAGTAGTACGAAAAATTCTCGGTCAGGAGTGAACCATGGCACCGAAGCATTCCCCGGGCTTTCTGAAAGTCGTCGATGATGCGAAGAAGAGAGTACGCGAAACCAACGTTGACGAAGTCAAGCAGAAGCTGGATCGCGGCGAGAAGTTTGTGCTGATCGACGTGCGCGAGGAGAGTGAATATGCCAGGGATCATCTGCCCAGCGCGATCCACCTGAGCAAAGGCATCATTGAGCGCGATATCGAGGAGCGTGTGCCGGACCACAATGCTCCGATGATCCTTTATTGTGGCGGCGGATTCCGGTCGGCGCTGGCGGCCGACAATCTGCAGAAGATGGGCTACACCAACGTAATTTCCATGGACGGCGGAGTGCGCGAGTGGCGGGAGAAGGGCTACCCGTTTACGAAGGGGTAAGCTTACCAGGAGCCCGTTTTCGCATAGCTTGGTCCAGCACTCTTTTCTCGACAGCGGTGAGCTGACGAAACGAACCTTTTGCGAGATCACCCAGCGCGAGCGGGCCGATGGCGACGCGCACCAGGCGCAGCACTTCTATTTGCAACGCTTTGAAGATGCGCCGGATTTGACGATTCCTGCCTTCGTCGAGCACGATCTCAAGCCAGCAATTGCGCTCGCCGTGACGCAGTTCGCGGGCTGCTTTCACGCGGAGAAGTTCGCCTCCTTCTTTTATTCTGGAGGTTAAAGTCTTGAGGAGTTTTGCGTCGGCCAGAGTTCCGATCTGCACGTGGTAAGTCTTGTCGAGGTGGGTTTCGGGAGTGAGCACGCGGGCGGACCACTCGGAATCGTTGGTGAGCAGGAGCAGGCCTTCGCTGGCCTGGTCGAGACGTCCCGACGGGCCCGAGCCAGGGTAAGTCGCCGGTAAGGAAATCATATACAGTTTTGCGGCCTTTTTCGTCGGAGGCTGTGGTCACCACGCCTCTGGGTTTGTTGATCATTAAATAGACGTGCGCTTGAGCGGCAAGCGGCTTCCCGTCCACTTCGATGCGATCTCTTTCGAGGACAACCGGAGATTCGGGATCGTGGCAGATGCGGCCGTTCAGGCGAACGCGCCCCTGAGCAACCAGCGCGGCCGCTTGCGAGCGAGAGCAATAGCCGAGTTTGGAGAGAGCGCGGGCGAGGCCAACTTTGCGAGGAAGGATCACGTTCTGTGCCAGAGATCTACAACAACAGAAGATGGATCGACTAATGCCAGCGCGGCCTAGAAACCCTTTCCCAAGAAAAACTGACGCTGGCCGGGTGAGTGCCGAGGCTCCCCCGTGCCCATTCTACTTAGCGATCAGAAGATTTTCGGCGAAGGGCCACTCGCGGTCGATCCACTGCTCGTCGCAGACAGAAGCCAGCTTCGCGCGCCAGCTGGGGAATCTCCGCAGCGGCGTACTTGTGGCTGCTCTCGGTCCAGATGGTCTCGCCTTCTTCGAAGGAGACCGTGAGATCGGCGGCGTCGATTCGCACGCGCTGCTTTTGCCTGGACCGGATATGCATTTCAACGCTCCGCGCGCGCGGGTTGAAGCGAGCTTCGTGTTCAAACTGGTCGAGGTTGAAACTGCCATCGAGTTCGCCGTTGATGCGGACCAGCAGGTTCATGTTGAACGCGGCGGTCACACCAAGAGAGTCGTCATAGGCGCGGATAAGTTGGGGGACGGGCTTTTCGAGGTCGGTTCCTAATAATAAGGAGTCGCCAGGCTGGAGAATCGCCCGAACCTGCTTGAGGAATTTCAGGCCCGCGGGGCGATCGAAGTTGCCGATGGTGCTTCCCAGAAAGAGCACGAACAGGCGCTGATGGGGCAGGCGGCGGGCAGCGACTTCGGCGAGGCCGTCGAGATACTCGCGCTCGAAACCGACAATGCTCATGGAGTCGATGTCGCCGAGCTCGCGCGCACACATGGCGAGCGCAGTAGGGGAGATTTCGATCGGGCAATACTTGGTGTGCTGGCGGCGGCAGAGAGCCTCGAGAATCCAGCGTGTTTTCTTGCCGCTGCCGCTGCCCAGTTCGGCGACAACCACGGGCAGTTCGAGGTGGGAAACGATATCGTCGGCATGCGTGCGGAGGAGGCGTTCGTCGGCCCGTGTGAGCCCGTACTCAGGGAGAACGCTGATCACCTCGAAGAGGGCTGATCCTACGGTGTTATAAAGATACTTCGAGGGCAGTTCTTTCTGCTGCTTGGTGAGTCCCGCCAGGACGTCGGCGGCGAACTCGGTTACAGGATCGGCCGTTACGGCCTGGGTCAGCATGAAGTGCCGTTTGCGATTCATAGGCCCCTCACGCAGCGGAATCCCGCGTAAACATACTGATAATGCGGCTGAAACCAGTTGCGGAACGATCGCCTCAACATGCAGGCAGCCGTGCGCGCGGAGCCGCCCTTCATCACGTAATGCTTGCCGTCGAAGAAGTTCGCGGAATAGCCGGGGTAGAAAGGAAAGCGCTCGAAGCCGGGGAACGGCGCGAACAAACTGGAGGTCCATTCCCAGCCGTTGCCATCGAGGCCGGCCACGCCGAAGGCGCTGGTACCGTCGGGGAACGCGGTGACCGGTGCGGGATCCCAGCTATTGAAGTCGAAGTTGCCGTGGTCGCGCGTGGGCGAGGCGCTCCCCCATGGGTGGGCATTCTCTGATTCTGATGGCGTGCCTAAGGCGGCACGATGCCATTGGGCTTCGGTGGGCAGGGACTTCCCTGCCCAGCGCGCGTAGGCGCTGGCTTCGGCTTGACTCACATAAACCGGCCAGTCGAGAGGCAAGGGCATCTCCTCGAACATGGTGCGCTGGAGCCAGGCGTTGTTTTCGTCTTTGTCTTTGCTGTTGCCATTTCGGCGCCAGAAGGCGGGATGAGAGATGTTGTTCGCGGTCTTCCATTCCCAGGCCGCATCGGTCCAGAGCAAGCGATTTTCGTAACCGCCCGCATTCATGAATTCCAGATATTCGCCGTTGGTGACTTTGTAGCGATCTATCGAAAAGGCGGGGACACTCACGGAGTTGAGTTCGTATTCGTTGTCCCAGCCGAACGCAGGATCGTTGCGGGAGAGTCCGAGCGTCGCGTTGCCGGCGGGGATTTCGATCATCCCAGGCCGGAAGGCGGTAGTCGCGGGCGGGAGAGAGTCGGGTTGCGCGATTTTCTGATCGACCGGAAGCTGGTGCAGCATGTAGGCGAGGGTTTCGGCGTGCATGAGGCGATGTTCGATCGCCACGTTCAGGAGCGAGCTCACGGGGAAGCCGTCGCGCCCAACCCGGCTCAGGGAATCAGAAGACAGGGCATTGCCGATTTCGGCGTCGAGGATCTCACGAATCTGGTTGACGTACTGGCGCACTTCCGCCAGCGAGGGCCAGTCAGTGGGCTGGTCCTGGGGACGGCCGCCGTCCACGGGATCGATGCCGAAGGCGAAGAGTTGGTCGTAGCGCGGACGGAAGGCGCGGAGACCAAAAGCGCGCTCGCGGAGCAGGTTCCAGTCAAAGGCCTCCAGGTGCCCGATATAAAAGATGATGCGGTGCCGCTCGGGTATGGGCCTTTCGTAGAGGAATTCGGTCTTTACTATGCCGAATAGTTCATCTGTCCGGGTGCGAGCTTCCGAGAGTCTTTCGAGCAGTTCATGCCCGACCTGGGGGTCCGCCGGCGTAGCAGGCATCTCTGTCCCTCCTCGTGAGAACGGTATTGAGGTACGAGCCGTCCTTAAGTGAACGGTCCTAAGATGGTTTAGCTGGTGCTACGGTCTACTGCTTCGAACTAACCCTGTACCCATCTGCGCGACCTACGGTCGCGCGACGTGAAGTGGCAGCAAGCACGTGTGCGCGGGAATCCCCGTCCCGAGCCGATCTCGTGCCCCATATCAGATGCTCGAGCTGGGGCAAAGGGAACAAAGTTATGTTTCCGGCAGAGCGGTGTCAACAGGAGGAAGTTCTCTTACCGAAGACTTTTGTTTACTGAAAGTTATGGGATGAAAGAAGTTGTACCCGGGGCGGGAAACGGGTCCGGACAGTTTACCAGCTGTCGCCCGGCTCGCTGGCGTCGTCGGGACGCCGGAACTGGTTGCTTTTACGGCAACAAATGCCAATGACAACCAGAGACATGACGGTGGGCGGAGCGATGAGGATCAGAATACCGCTTTTCAGGGCGTGGATCATCCGGGCGCCGAAATTGCCCAGCCACGTCTCACCAGTCCTGGACGGATTCGCCACTGTCGCTCCGTCTGACCTGATTGCGCTTGTGATGCACAACAAAAATCATGCCAATGGATCCGAGCGTGGGAGGAATGACAAGGACCACAATCCCGACTTGCAATGCCGCAATCATTCGCGCGCCGGCGGAAGCCGCCTGCGTGTAACAGAGCGCGCAGCTTTGGGAAAAAGCCGGCACCGACGTCAGCACCAGAACCAGCCCTGCCAGCGCTAGCCGTACAAACCGCAGGCGCGATTGATTCATTGACCACCCCCACGCATTAGCTTGGCCCGAAGTTTGTAAGTCGGAACAGGAGCAGCCGGAAGCTGTCCGTCCAGATGTAGTTCATGGTTGCGAGCACGAAGAGCATGAAGATAGACGACGAACTTGACGAACACATTCTTTTCCGAGCCCAGATTCATGAAGAATAGCACTACGAGGACGGTTTCGATGACGGCAAATGTCAGCATGCGCACCGCCATTTGCGATCCCTGGCTATTCTGGTAGCCGATGAGGAACTGCGCTGCCGTAATCACTAGCAGGCAGACATACACGGCCACATACTTTCCCATTCCATGTCCTTCAGCTGTCGCCATAAATTCGCTCCTTGTAACTTTCGGCCTAGCGTGCCAGGTTCATCAGATAGACTGACGGGAACGATAAACAGCCAGACCAGTCCCACGAATTGCCAGAAAAGGTTAACGATTTCGATGTCGTCGGCGTTGTATCGGCCTCCCTGATAACGGATCGCCACGATGATCAGGGCAATCGTACCGACCGAAATGTGCAGCAGGCTGAAGCCGGTGATGGCGTAGAACGCAGCCCCAAAGGCTGCCGGCCCCCAGGGATTTTGAAACAGGCCTACGCCCTGGCTCAGCATTCCCATCCAATCGCGGATGTGGAGCACGGTGAAGAGAACGCCCCCGGCCGACGTAATCATCATCCATCGGAAAGCTCCCGCCTTGTCAGCCATCTGGGCAGCCTTAACCGCCATCAGCATAGTCAGGCTGCTGGTCAGCATGATGAAGGTCATGATGGCGACGCTGGTTACGCTGTGGAAAGGCCGTGGCCATTCGGGAGTGGCATTGCGCAGGAATGCATATGCTGCCAAACAGGCAGCAAACGTCATCACGTCTGCCATGATGAACAGCCACATCGCCAGCTTCTTGGAAGGAATCGCGAATGGGCGTGCCTCCATCGGCGGAGCCGAATGTGCTCCCATGATCACATGTGCCTCGCTCACAGTGCCTCCTTTGCTGAACCCATCAAAGTTTCATCCACAGCAGCAAAAGCAAATAGACCCAAAGAATGCCCATGAAGTGCCAATAATAGGAGAAAGAATCCAGCGTGCTGCGTCGCAGGACGACGTGATGCAGTTTACGAAGAACGTACGTCAAGCCACCCAGGCCGCCGAGTACGTGGAGCGCATGCACCGCCGTGAGCACGTAGAAGAAGGAACTGTTCGGATTGGTGGCGAGATATAGCCCCCGGGAACGCAACTGCAGCCACGCCGCGTACTGGCCCGCCACAAAAACCACGCCGAGGAACGCGGTAACGTGCAACCAGCGCGCAGGATTCGCATCGGATGTTCTTGCACCGCCCATGAACACCGCGACCCGGCGACGTGCGATTTCCAAAGTTACGCTGCTGGCAAGCAGCACCAAGGTATTCAAGTAAAGAACCGGAGGCAGGGTAAGGTGGCGCCAATCCAATGAAGCTCCTTGACGAACGATCAAGGCGCTGGTAAAGGCAGCAAAGCTCATGGAGATCGCGGCCAACCCCACCCAGATCCCGGTTCTTGAGGGAACGGGCGCGTATTCCTGGACCGCGGGCAAGTTGCCGTCGTTCGGAACCAGATTCCGAAAGCCTCCGTTGCCGGGATGTCCCAGCTGCGGTGAGCGACGCGGATTAACCTTCGGTGGTTCGTGGACCGTAGTTGCCATAGGGTACTGAACTCCTTAAACGAATTACATGATCGTTTGCGTGTGGCTCTGCTTACGGCTCTTCGTTCTCGGTCTTCACCTGTTCAGGTGAATCCTGCATCACGTAATCGCCCTTTGAACCCTGCACGCCATACTGATAGGGATCGTGATAAACCACCATGTGCCTGCCCCCGAAGTTATCCCACGGCGGTGGCGAGGATGTTGACCATTCGAGCGAGGTGCCTTCCCACGGGTTGTCTGGCGCAGGCTCTCCTCGGAATCGGCTGTGAATGAAGTTGTAAATGAAAATCAGCTGTACCGCACCGGTGAAGAGGGCAGCTATGGTAATGAACTGGTGCACTCCGACAAGGGGCTGCATGTAGTCCGCCACAAATGCCTGATAGCGGCGCACATTACCAGCCAGTCCCAGATAGTGCATCGGCATGAAAATGCAGTAGACCCCAACGAAGGTGCACCAGAAGTGAATCTTTCCCAGAGTTTCGTTCATCATCCGTCCCCACATCTTCGGGAACCAGAAGTAAGTTCCCGAGAAGATGCCGAAGATCGCGGCGATGGCCATCGTAAAGTGGAAATGCGCCACTACGAAGTAAGTCGCGTGAAGCAGGATCTGGATCGAGGGCTGCGCCAGGAAGAAACCGCTGACCCCGCCGCTGATGAACATCGAAATAAATCCTAGAGCAAACAGCGAAGCCGAGTTAATGCGCAGCTTGGCACCGTAGAGACTCCCAAGCCAAATCAAAACAATGATGGTGGATGGGATGGTGATCATCAGCGTGGGGAACGAGAACAGGATCGACGAAAACGGATTCATCCCGCTGACAAACATGTGGTGTCCATACACCATGTAGCTGAGAACGGCTAACGCGCCCATGCTATAAACCAAAACGCGATGGCTCAACATCGGTTTGCGCATGTTGGTGATGAGAACGTGCGACACGATACCCATGCCCGGGACGATGGCGATATACACCTCCGGATGCCCGAAGAACCAGAAGAGGTGCTGCCATAGAAGCGTCGATCCACCTGAGTGAGGTACCATCTGGTCGTTAATCACCAGATTGGAGGCCATAAAGAAGCTCGTCCCGGCCACGTGGTCCAGAATGAGAAGAATGCAGGCCGGCATCAGCACCGAGAACGAGGTAAGCCCCATGCAAGAGGTGATCAACCAGGCCCAAAGAGGCATTGGCAACCGCCACATGCTCATGCCTTTACAGCGCAGATCCAGAATATTCGGAATAAAATTCAAGGCTCCGAACAGCTGACCTACGCAGAAGATGGAGAGGGAGGTGGCCCAGATGACCACACCCGCGCCCTCGCCCGGGCCCGGCCACGGACCCAACTGCACTGAGCGGCGCGTATTGCGTCCAACCGCCCAAGGTTGGCCCGTCGCCCACGAAGAACGACAAGATCATGACGCAGAAGGCCACGAATGTCGTCCAGAACGACATCATGTTGAAATGCGGGAACGGCATGTCCTCCGCGCCCGTTTGGATGGGTATGAAGAAGTTGCCGAATGCCGCAAAGGGTACAACCGTGAGTACAAAAAAGACCATGAAAGTCGCATGCATGGTCATGACTTGCAGGTAGTACTCGGGCGTCATCAAATTCCCGGGGGCACCATTCTTGGAGAGCAAATGTAGCCCCGGTATCGCAAAGTTCGTCCACCCCAGGTGGATGCGCATCAGCCAGGAAAGCACCATGCCGATGAGCACAGCGACAAAGCCCAGACCATAATATTGCTTGCCGATCACCTTGTGATCCAGGCTAAAAATGTACTTCCGGATGAAACTCGTCGGAGGCCCATGGTGTACCGCCGCGTGCGCTGACATGTCGTGCATACGCTCTCCTCAAAAAGAGATGTCCCCGCGCAACCGAGCGCGGTCGGTCCCCACTTACTGCATGGTCGCTTCCTTCTTTAGCCAGTCGTCAAAGTCCTGCTGAGACATGACGCTAAGGTATGCCTTCATGTTGTAATGGCCGAGGCCACAGAGCTGACTACACACAATTTCATACCTGCCAATCTTCGTGGCCGTGAAGTGAATTTGGAGATCCAATCCCGGCACGAAATCCTGATGAATTCGCATGGCTGGAACATAAAAAGAATGGCTGACATCTTTGGCGTGCATCAGCAAGCGAATTTCACGGTTCACCGGAACAGCCATTTCGGCGGTTACGATGTCGTCCTTGGAGTCCGGGTCATTGGTGGTATCAATGCCAAAGAAGTTCTCGTTTGCCTCACTGATCTTGTCTGGATGAATCGGACCGAAAGTTCCGTCCGCGCCCGGATAGCGGAAATAGAAGGCAAACTGCCCCGCCTGGACCTGAACCGGCAGGGCGTCTGCGCCGGCCGGTGTGAAGTAGATATTGCCCCAGGCTTTGACCCCGAAGATTCCCAGAGCGAAAACTTCCAAGCCGACCAGAATAAACGCGGCAGCCACAAGCCCGGTCGCTCCGCCGGGAAAACGCTTCGATTTCTCTCCAGGTTTATTGCTGGAGAACTTCCAGATGAACCACGCCAGAATAATCTGGGAGGCTATGAAAGAAATTCCGGCCTCCCACATCGTTTCCGACAATTGGTCGTCGATGGCTTGACCGTGAGCCGAAACGTCATCCACTGGATGCCAGGTATTGCGGACGATGGGAACCGCGGAAAGGATCGCGATTACGATGATGGTGACCGCAAAGAGTTTTGCCATGATGCGTCGCCTCCGGCCGGACTTGCCATCCGGCGTCGTTAGCTTGCTTCAGCCGCTCTAAGATGGTTCTGCGGCGCTCTCCAACTGATCCGATTCCTCACTTCGCTTTGAAGGTAAAGTCGGCAGTAGTGGGCTTGCCCGCGGCCACCGTCACCTTCGCAGTTTGTGTACCGTAGACCTCCTGCCATGCCGTCACCGTGTAATTTCCGGGGGGGACGTCGTTGACAGTGAATGCGCCGTTGTTGTCGCTGACAGTCGTGGGTCCTTTTACGACGGCCATGTAGCCATGCATCCAGGGGTGAATGTTGCACTTCACGGGCACGGCCACTTCCTCAGCCGTCCAACTCACGTCGAACGGCGGAGAGCCCGGAGGTTGCGACTTATTCCACTCGTGATTGGCTCCGGCGGGGTTCGGCGTCGGGTGGATGTTGTGGGAAGTCTGATCGCTGTTCACAACCTTGAAGTGCTGATTCACGTCGAGGGCCAGCACGTGCGGAATGTACTGGCAGCCCTTCTGATTCCAGGTGGGCGCCTCAGAGGGCACTTGGCCGGCAGCGCCGGCACTGAGTCCTTCAGAAATGTAGACCACGACGTTTTGCAGCCCACCATTGGGGCCGACCACTACATTCTCCAGCGTGACGGGATGGGCAGCGTGGATCTGCTGGCAAGAAGGCTCCTTCGACATGTCGATGGGCTTCATGTGCGGCGGTGTGCCGTCGAGTTTGATGGTGCCGGTAATCTTGCCTTCTCCGGCCGCGCTCACACCGCGCGCCGAGTAAAGCGCTGCCACAGAAACGAGCATCAGCGCGGACATGATCCCTGTAAGTTTGAAACGGCTAGTCATCGAATCCTTCTCCTGGTTTGAACCAACGTTCATTTGCTTTCCGGCTGCGCGGGTGGCGCAGCATACGGATTAATGGGTTTCAGGCCAAGCTGCCTGGCGATCATTTTTTCCTTGGTGTTTAATGGGTTGGCTGGCTGCAAGGTGCGCAGATACATGACCAACTCCCAGGCCTCTTCAGGTTTCACGTTGTCGGCAAAGGAAGGCATGGGAGTGCCGTCCAGACCGGTCATGAAAATCTTGTAAAGATCCTGGTCGGTGGTTCCGCACTTGAAACGACTCCCATCGTGGAAATTGAACGGGCGGATCGGGCGGTTCTGGTCGTCGGTGAGGGTGTCTGCCGAGGGGCCGTTAGCCCGGCCTTCCACGCCATGGCACTTCCAGCATTCCAGCTTCTTGAACAGACCTTCCCCGGCCTTGATTCTTTCGGCAGTAATTTCAGGCTCGGGCGGAATCTGGATTGGCTGTCCCGCTTTTTCGGTCGTCCATTTCGAAGAAAAGTGCTTGACGTAAGCCACCAGATCGGCGCGCTCCTGATTAGTCAGTGGGAACCAAGGCGGCATGTTGGAGTTGACGATGCCGCGCCCGATTGTGCTGTACAGATCTTCGTCGGTGGGTAACGTGCCCGTTGGAGTGGAACGGCACTTGAACTGGCCGAGGGTGAAGTTGCGGGGCCTGGGATCGAGCCACTGCGCATTCTCGCCCTCGCCGTCACCGATCACGCCGTGACAGCCGACGCAGAATCGCCGATAGGTCATCTTTGCCGAGGTGGCGTGTCCGGTCAGGCTGCCGATATGGCTTTCGGTGTTCCAGCGCTGGTCTTCGTCGTACTGAGTCATCTGCGCCGAAGAGGCGGTACATAGCGCGAGAACCGCGACCGTCAAAAACAGTGAAAGCATTCTGGTGCGCATCCGTATCCCTCAGAAATCGAAGTCAAATCCAAGCATCAGGCTGCTGCTGCTCAAATCGGTTGCAGTTACCGGCGAAGTTCCCCGCTGACGGACCCACGAGTATTCGTTGTGCCAGGCAAAACCCGCGCGGCTGGTCATGATGGGATACCAGCGGTAGCCGAAGGTGTAAGCGTCGATATTGCCGAGGTTAGAGGGATTGGTGGGGAGCGCCTGCTGGGACATGCGCACCCACTCGGAGCGTTGAATAAAAATCAGCTGCGGATTCCAGGTGTAGTGCGACTCAATAAAAGCGCCATTCCAAGTGGGATTGCGCGCTCCCGTTGGCAGCGGAGTTCCCGCTACCGTAGCGGTGCCGAAGTAAGCGTCATCCGACCCGTGCTGGTAGAACACGTCGAAGTCGAATTTCTTCACGTAGAACAAGCCAAAGAAGCCTTCGCGACTGAAGCTCTTGTTGCCGAAGCCGGACCCTGGGACCGGAGTCGTTGACACGATGGGAACTCCGGTAGCGGTGACTTCTCCGGTCGGCGCAGTCAGACTCAGGGTATTGGTCGGGGCCTCTCCGATAAAGGCATAGCCGCCGATTCTCTGAAGTCCGAGACCGCCCGCGTCAAAGGCCTGACTAGCCGTGAAGAACCCGCTGTAGGAGTTGCCATTGGGCAGGCCGACCTGACCGTCGTTAGAGCTGATCAGTGCGGCGGAAACTCGGGTGTGATCGTTGAATGAGTGGCCCATCCACTCCATGCCCAACTGGTTGTCGCCCATCTGGCCGAAGACGTTGGTATCCCCCACGGGAACGAAATGGTAGAGCTGGTAGAAACCGCCGTTGCCGGAGATGGTGAGGATGCGCTTCTCCGAAATCATGTTGTCGAGCTCGAACTTGCCGAGCTTGAGATTGAGCCAAGTGCTGCCGAAGAGATTGTCCAGCCGGCCCATGACGGTCTCGAAGTGGAATGCGCCGGTTGAGTCCGACGAGGGAAGAACGTAGAAAGAGAGGTTTTTTTCCAGGGTGCCGCCGGTATGGAAATCGAGACCGCTGATGTCGTAACCGTGCGACGTAACCTGTGCTTCGCCGGCACCGGGGCCTGCCGCGGTGTCAACCTGCACTTTGTTGCTGCTCTCGCGATGCCAGTTGGGGGTGATGCGGAACGTGACCGGCCAGTAGCCGTTGTTCTGCCAGATGGGAGCGTCCTTCTCGTTCATGAGTTGGTAGCCGTTGTCCCGAAACCTCATGCCGAAGTCGTTGAGGACCGGCCAGGCGAGATGGCAGGCAGAGCAACGAAGGCCATACTTGCGGGCAAAAGCGGGTAATGCGGAAGCGTCCTGGAGACAGCCAAATGATAGAAAGAAAGCCAATAAAGCGCCGGCCAGACATCTCCGGAAAGCAGTCATGCACGTCCTCCTGGCACAGATCTCGGAGCTGCAAATGGAAAGCGCGGCACGCACTTCCCCACAAAAGTGCGTGCGGACGCACTTACTATCACGGCGTGAAGACGAGAGTCAAGGAAAAAGCGATTGAGCGAATGCGTTCAGCGAATCCATCAGGCTAATGCGTGAGACAGTTGGGCCAGCGTCGAATTTCCGACATCCCCCGCGAAAAGATTGCGAGTAAGAAGCCGCGCAATGGATAGCGCTGCCTGCCTGGCGCGAGCGTGGTCATGACCCAAGACCACCGGACGCTGGAAGCCGAACATGAAGCCGAGGATTCCGAGAAAGTCGGCAAGTGCGTCCAGTTCGCGATCGGAGAGCGTTCGGGATTCCGGGAACTTGCGCAGGCGTTGAGCAATCGCCTTGGCGCGCTCGGCGGGACCGATCTTGCTCACCACCGGGCCGAGGGCGGGATCGACCAGGGCGCGTGGAATGATCACCCGAAGGAAATCGCGATCCTCCCACAGGTGGTCGACTTCCCATTTGACGATTTGAAGGACTTCTTCTTCGATGGTGGCGGCGAGCGGCAACTTCTCGCTGAGATCGATCACTTCCTGCGATATGCGGGAGCGAATCAGTTCGAGCAGGAGGCCGGCTTTGCCGGTGAAGTAACGGTGGATCAGACCCTCGGCACAGCCGGCGCAAGCGGCGATCTCGCGGGTGGTAGTCGCCTCGTATCCCCGGGAGGCGAAAAGCTTGTTAGCTGCCGACAGCAAAGCGCGCTTGCGTGTTTCGCGGTCGCGTACTCGGCCTTGGGAAAGCTTGACAGCGCCCATGCGGGTACTCCCAGGCCGCCGGGGGTTTGCAGTTGGATATGATGGCCAGAACTGCTGCACTTTCAGAGAGCGCGCCGATCATCATACGCTTCCCTGACCCAAGCGGACCGACGAGTTTATTATTCCTGGCGAAACCCAGTTGTAAAGTTTTTGTCAAATCTTGGCGCTCGCTGGGCTTGCAAAATGATGAATGCGTGGGGTTGCCACTGGCGTTCTGACGCAGGGTTCAGGACGACGAGCGGTTGCCTTTCCCAGGTCGACATGACTTTGCTGTCAAGAATCCGTATCCTGAGTTCCGAAATGTCTTCCGCGGTCGGGCCACAGCACATGTCCAGTGGGTCAGTGCAGCAGGCTAGGGTTATCAGAACCCTTAGGCTGTTCCAACGGGCGCCTCGTTCTCTCTCTCGCGCGGTTTTGGCGATCACCCTGGTGGCAGCGGCCACGTTCGCTGCGGTCGCGAAGGATCACGACGAGAGCGACGCTGGTCTCTCGGTCGAAGTTCCAGAATCAGAAGCAGATGTTGCGCTCGCAGTTGCCGGCGTCGCACAGGACCAGATCATCCACGGCACTTACGTCTACGAGAAGGACAAGGTTCTGATGGGAGCACGGGAAGCCCACGAGTCTTCCGCGTTTCACGATGGCCCCATCAGCGGAAAAGTTTTTTACAAAGTCGCGAACAACGTGATCGCCCCGCGAAATTTCAAGGACAGCAAGGATGTGGGCACCGTTACGGTCCGCTATATCGTGCAAAGCAGCGGCCCGACAACCACCGGCCTTCGGGTTGACGCCGTGTTCATCGAGAGCAGCGGGCATGGCGTTCACCGGTCGGAGGGAGCGGTGGAATTGGCGGAGTACGATGCCATCAAGGGCCACCTCAAGGCCATTCAGGCGAGCCGCAAGAGAGAGCAGGACGAAATCCTAAGACTCCAGCAGGGGGACGCGGAGCGGCGGGCGCTGGCGGAACGGCGGAAGGAGCAAGCTCAAGAAGCGACCGCCAAAACCGAGGCGACAGTCAAGGAGCTGCAGCAGAAAATCGCGGATCTGAAGCAGCAGGTGGAAGGCTTGGTGAAGGCGCCAGGGGTGGCGCTAAAGTCAGCACCGTTCCGGAGCGCAGCGACGCTGCAATCGCTGCCCGCGAAAACCGAAGTGCTGATCGTGATCGTGACGCAGTATTGGTATGGAGTAGAGACTCGGGACGGCCGTCACGGCTGGATGCTGCGTACCGAGTTGGAGCCGTTACCGTGAGCCGCATGGGGAAAATACTCGACGGGCGTATGGCGAATCAGGCGTTTGTGGTCGTCGTACTGCTATTTTTGACGAACGGAATTGTCCTAGCTCAGGCAGCACCAGGAAATCGCACGTTTCAAACTTCGAAATCAGAGATCGAAAAGGCGCTACGAAAGTTACCCGCCTATCCTGGAGGGCGACTTCCGATTCTTGATGGTTTTGTCATTCCGGGCGATGACCCGCTCGAACGCTACCAGCAGGGCTACTACCAGTATTCCGTTCAAATGGTTGAGACGAGCGACGTAGAAACCAGCGTCCAGGTGAGCGCCAAGGTGACGGCATGGTATGTGGACGATGATCCTAAGCGATCGGGGTATCGAAGTCTGCCCTCGAACGGCCGGCTCGAGGCCGACCTGTTGGACCGATTGCAGGATGTCCTCGAGGGAAAGACGATTTCGCCGCAGGCGGCGGGTGGAAGCGGCGAAACAAATGTGGCAGCGCCCGCGAAATCTTCGGCGGCTCCCAATGCTTTGCCGGATGCGGCATCCCGCGTGAGGGCGAATTCGGTTCTCCAGAGCCCGGAGAGCCTGGCATCGGCTATGGCGGCGAAGCTCCAGAGTGTACCGCCAGAAAGGACACCTGAGGATCCACGGATTCAGCAGCTGCAAAAGGAGGCGAAGAATCTGGAAGAAATTCTTCACAACCAGTCGAGACCCAACAACCTGGCGAGCGTCAAAGACGTTAAGACGCCGGTTTATTCGCGCCCGGCGGCGAGCGCCAAAGTGCTCTTTGTTGCGGAAGCACAAGATGAGTTCCAGGTCCTTGAGACACAAGGCGATTGGGTACACGTGCAGATCTCAGGCCCGTCGCGCGGATGGATTCGCCGTTCGCAACTTGACCTGTCTTCGGTCACGGTTGAGATAGGGGCTTCTGAGGCGGCAGAAGGAATCTCCGGAGCTGGACCTTTTCAGCAAACTCACAACGAAACAGCGACTTTCCCGGGAACCTGGGAGCCGCTTCGCGGCAAGACGGTAAGAATCCTCTGGGTGAAGATCAACGAGGGCCGAAAAGAGTCGGGAGCAGAGGCCAGAACTATCTTTGCGAAGTCGCTTTTTCGAAAAACATATCCCACACTTACGAATCAGAGTGACAAAGTGGAGGGAGTTGTGATTGTATTTGACTCCGCAGACGGAGGAATGGTCGCGACCACTCTTCCGGCGTTGCAGGGGTGGAGCCAGGGCAGCATGACGGACGACTCTTTCTGGCAGCAGTGCTGGTTCGATCCGCCGGAGGCGTTTGGAAGATCTGCGGCCCGATGAGAATGACCGGCACAAGCGATGAGTGTCTGGTACAGATGGGAGCTGATTGTCACATGAGCACAAGCGCACAACCTCTGGCGGAATCCGGTAGCGGGATAGGAATGCTCCTTCGGGACTACGCGGAACTCACAAAACTTCGCGTGACCACGCTGATTGTGATGACGGCGTGGTGCGGCTTCTATTTCGGCGCGCAAAGGGCGGGCTTTTCATCTCTGAGTTGGGGACTGTTCCACGCGCTGCTGGGAATCGCTCTGGTTTCGAGCGGCACGGCGGCGCTAAATGAAGTGATGGAACATGAGGTCGATGGGCACATGCGGCGCACGGCGCGGCGCCCGTTGCCGACAGGCCGTATGAGTCTTCTGCATGCCACGGTGCTTGGAGCGGTTCTGACGATCGGCGGATCGGCTTATCTGGCGCTGTTTTCGAATCGTTTGACGGGCCTGCTTGCCCTTCTCACTGCACTCGTGTACCTGGCGGCATACACTCCGCTGAAACGAGTGTCGCCCATCTGCACGTTTGTCGGCGCATTCCCTGGAGCGATGCCGGGAGTGCTGGGATGGACTGCAGCGCGCGGAAAGTTCGATTGGGGCACGCTGGTTTTGTTTGGAATTCTTTTTCTGTGGCAGTTCCCGCACTTTTTCTCAATCGCGTGGCTCTACCGCGAAGACTACGCTGCCGGGGGCATCCGAATGCTGCCGGTGGTCGAGCCGGACGGGCGGTCCACAGCGTGGCGAATTCTGGCGTACTCGCTGGTGCTCATTCCGGTGAGCCTGCTGCCGACACTCATGGGAATGGCCGGGAGAATTTATCTTCTGGGAGCGCTGCTGCTGGGTATCAGTCTCTTCTACGTAGGAGTCCGGCTGGCGATGCTCAACAAGCCGCTGACGAGCGGAGCTTCGAAACTTCGAGCCCGCCATCTGCTGCAAGCAACAGTGTTCTACCTGCCGCTACTGTTCGTGCTGATGATGAGCAACTCGCTGCACCGGTAGCTTGATCACCGATGCAAGCGCCCACGCCCGCCAACTGCTGAACTGTCCCTCGCGTTCTTCCAGCTAAGGTTTCGGTGGGTGCAACATCTCCATCGCCCAGATCGCAGCGGGGCGCATATACATTCCAGCGCGATAGTTGCCCGTAATGTCATAGGCTTCCGGAGTGCGGAACCAGTACCCCTTCGTCTCCCAGGTTACGTGATAGGGTCCCCAGGCAGTGTGGTAAGCCTCGTCTTTCATCCCTTCCTGCAGCATAAGAGCCGCGAGTGAGTAGGTGGTGCCGATCCACACTTCCTGCACCTGCTCGTTGCTGTGCATGAGCGATCCGTCGGCCGTCGTGCCGTTGATTGCGCCCATTTCCCCTTTGTCAAACTTCATGACGTTGTTGTCAAAAATTTTCTTCAAGCTGCTGCGGCGCATTTCCGGCGGCACGATATCACCCAGACCGGTAAGAGTGGCATACCACTGGCCTGCAAGCTGGTCGGCCTGTATGTTGTCGTGGTATTCGCTCTGCGTGTCGTAGTTGAAATACTGGCCATTCCACAATTTCTTGATGTAGCTGGCCTGGGCTCGGGTGAAGAGAGTGTGATACTTGGTCTCGGAGTCAGGGTCGTGAAGCGTACGCGCGATTTCTTCGGCGGCGCGCAGTGCGGCAATCCACAAACCTCCGCTATAAGCGCTTTCGCCGCGGACTACCCATACATCGTAGGTCTGATCGGGATAACCCTCGCTCTCGGGGATGCCATCGCCGTCGTGATCGTACTGGAGGAGGTAATCCATAGCCGATTTCACGGCGGGCCAGGTGTACTGCAGGAATTTGGTGTCGCGGCTGCCGCTGAAGACGTAATCGCGATAAACCATCAAAACAAATTTTGGGTTCAGGTCCTTCCAGCCGTTGGTGTTCTGCCAACTGAACTGGTTGGGCAGTACGAACGGATCTTCCTGCGGGGCGCCGAGATCATGTGGCACTGAGCCTTTCACTTTGCGTTCGCGCAACATGGTCTTGCCGGTGGTGTCGGTCTTCCACTGCCAGATGTATTTCTCAGGGAACTCCTGCGGGACAGTGTCAGCAAATTGACGGATCACCTGCTTGTCGAGTTCGGGCCAGAACTTGGCCAGCGGCATGGATCCGGAGAAGCGCACGTCAAGCGTCGCGTAGTACGCGTAGTCGAAGCACTCGAGGAAGTCGAAGGAATGCGGCGTCTTGGGGTCAGAGCCAACCGGACGGCCCCACATGGATCCGCCGTCGGCGAGGATGTACATTTCGTTGAACAGCGCGCCACGATACCAGAGCGGCTTGCTCTCGTCGTTGATATAGGGAGCCTGCCAGGCGTCGATGGAATCGCTCCATTTCGCGGCATTCTTCAAACCGTCGGCGGCGATCTTCCAGCCGTTGGTGCCGGTCGTACCGTAGAAATCCGTGTAGTGCCGATACCACTTGCGGCCAGAACCGAATTCGACGATGGGCAAGTCCCAAGCGATTACCATGGGGACGGTGCGCTGCTCGCCGGGTTTCAAAGTGAAGCGAACGGCGATCGCGCCCGCCAAGGTTTCGTCGCTGCTGATCCAGCGTTCATCGCTGTTGTCGAGGCGGCCATCTTTGGCAAAAGGCTCCCAGATAATTTTGCCGTCCCCGTCCGGCTGATAAGTGGTGTGATAGGTAATTTCAGTTCCAGGCGATTCCATGGCCGCAATCGCGAACTGACCGTCCCACTCATCTTTGACTGCGGCACCGAAGCGGTTGCGATCGAAGAGAATACCTTTCATCGTGCCGTCGCCAACGGGTTCGCTCATGAAGCGGTTGTGGTCGCCGGCACTGGTGCGACCCTTGAAATCGCGAGTGTAGGTTCGGAACCAGCCGAGCATGTTGGTCCAGGAGAGCAAAAGTGAAACGGTGACGGTTTTGTTGGTGGGGTTGTCCGCGTGCCAGCGATAGACCGCGACGGGATAGCTCGACTCGCGATAATTGTCGGGAAGAAGCGGAGAGAACTGCTCCACCACGACGTGGGCGGGAAATTTATCAGAGCGATAGTCGTACCAGGACTTGGGATAGAGAGCGTAGTAGTCTCCGGCGCCAACCGGATAGTCCCACTTCCAGCTGCTCAACGTGCTGCCGTTCGGATGGCCGGTGAACAACGCCTGCGCTGTGCCCTGCGGTTCGCCCTCGACCTGTTGAAACATGGCGAACTGATTTCCGTAGAGAGTTTCATACTTGTGGATGCCGGCTTTGAGATGCCAGCGCGCAAAATCTCCGCGGTAAGTGCGGGAGAAGGTGCCAGAGCCAAATCCCCCTACGGGCGCGCCCTGCCAATAGCCGTCGTCGATGTGAGCGGCATCAAGAGAAGGTTTCTTGGTGCCGGCGTTAGCGAGCGGTTCACCGATCGCGCGTTTCCAGGCGGCCTTGGGAATGGCATCGCCAGCGACTGCCCAGGATGCGAGGAGAAGAAAAAAAATGAGAGTCGTCTTGCACCGAAGCTGCAGCTTCATGTCGCCCTCCGGGGAGTTGCCTTCTTCACAACATTCCGCGGAAGACGCGCGATCCAGAGAAAACAACTCATGGGATTAAACAAAATCGTTATTGTAGAATACAAAGCGGCTATAAGGAAGCATAATTCACGGGCCGCCCAAGATAAACATCTTTGATCCCAGGTTTGTTAGACTTTGTGCCTCCAGTTTCAGAAGGGGACAGAATGTTCAAAGGTTCGTGCGAATCGTTCATGTTTCTGGGCCAGCTTGGCTTACTTTTTATGGTGACGCTGGTGGGCGTCAGTGCGCAATCAACTCCACAGTCCGGGACGGGACAGCCGAGTGCAGGTACGGCCCCTAAAAAGGCCGAGGAAACTTTCAAGAACATCCAGGTGTTGAAAGGTGTGCCGGCGGACCAGCTGATTCCGGCGATGCAATTCATCACGGCGTCACTGGGAGTGGAATGCGACTACTGTCATGTACAGGGCGCGTTCGACAAGGATGAGAAAAAAACGAAGGAGATCGCGCGCAAGATGATGCAAATGATGTTCGCGATCAACAAAGATAATTTCGAGGGACATCGCGAAGTGACCTGCTACTCGTGCCACCGCGGAGCAGCAAAGCCGGTGGGAATACCGGTTATTGCAGAAGAAGAAAAAGCTCCGACGATGGCGGAGCCCGCGGGCGCCGAGAATGCGTCCACCGCGGCAGGAGAGCCCTCGGCGGATATGATTGTGGAGAAGTACATTCGCGCTGTGGGTGGCGCCAGTGCCATCGAGAAAGTTTCCAGCCGGGTCGAGAAAGGCACGATGACCATGGCGGGTGGCCGACAGTTTCCGATTGATATCTATGTGAAGGCGCCGGACAAGCGGGTCTCTTTCATGCACACCCCCAACGGCGACAGCATCACGGCCTTCGACGGAAAGGAAGGCTGGCTGGGCGCCCCGGGGCGGCCAGTGCGCGAGATGAGCAGCTCCGATGTCGAAGCGGCGAGACAGGACGCCGACTTGTCCTTCGCGCTGCATATCAAGCAGATGTTCCGCGAGTTACATGCAGAACGTCCGGAGAAAATTAGCAATCACCAGGCGAATGTCGTGGTGGGGAGCAATCCGGGGCAAGCTCCGGTGAGGCTGTATTTCGATGACCAGTCAGGACTGCTGGTGCGACTCATGCGGTACTCGGAATCGCCGCTGGGAAGAAATCCCACGCGTATCGATTACGCGGATTATCGCGATGAAGGTGGAACAAGAGTTCCCTTCCGATGGACCATCGCCCGGCCCAGCGGACGTTTCACCATCCAGGTGGAGAAGATCGAGCAGAACGTCGCGGTGGATGATGCAAGGTTCGCCAAGCCGGCGGAAGCACCGGGAAAGCCGCCACAGTAATGTGTGTTGTCTTGCCGGTTGCGGGAGACGACAGGCTGGCTGCAATTTTCAGATACAATCGCCGCAGAATGCAGACTCTGCGCTGAGATGACATGGAGTTGGGGTTGGGCAAAAAACAGGGCGTGAAGAAGTCGGGCGCCGTTACCTTACGCGCGGTGGCTCAGCACGTAGGACTGACGCCGGGGACGGTTTCCTCGGTATTGAATGACGCCCCAGCGGCCAAGGCCATCCCTCAACACACCAAGAACCGAATCTTCGCAGCAGCGCACGAACTGAATTACCGGCCGAACTTTTTCGCCCGTTCGTTGCGCAAGAAGCGAACCTACACCATCGGAGTGATCGCCGAAGAGATCGGCGACGCGTACGGGTCGATGGTGATCAGCGGCATTGAGGCGCATCTTCGAGAGAAGAACTATTTTTTCCTCACCGTAGTGCATCGCCACGACCCGCAGCTGCTGGAGCAATATTCGAGCATGCTGCTGGCGCGGGGCGTGGAGGGCATTATCACGGTGGACACCAGCCTCAAACAGACTCCTGCTCTTCCCACCGTCGCGGTGGCGGGACATCACAAAGCAAAGGGTGTGACGAATATCGTTCTGGATCACAAGCGGGCGGCCGCACTTGCGCTCCAACACCTGGTGGAACTTGGGCACCGGCAGATTGCGTTCATCCGCGGCCAGGCCATCAGTTCGGATTCTGCAGAGCGCTGGAAGGCAATCCTTGAAGTTGCGGAAGAGATGAAACTCCCCATACGGATGGAACTCACGGCGCAACTCACGGGGAACGATCCCTCTCCCGAGGCCGGGTATCAAGTCACCAGAGAACTGATCTCCAGACGACATTGCTTCACGGCGCTATTCGCCTACAACGATATCTCCGCCATTGGCGCGGTCCGCGCCATTCGCGAGGCCGGCTTGCGCGTGCCGCAGGACATTTCCGTTATGGGCTTCGACGACATCCGCGAAGCCGGCTATCAGACGCCGAGTCTCACCACGGTACGCCAGCCGTTGCGCAAGATGGGAGAGATTGCGGCGCAGACGCTAAGAGAACGCATCGAGGGACGAAAGGACTATCCCGCTGTGATTGCGGTCGAACCGGAACTGGTGGTGCGCGAGTCAACTTCGGTGGCCATGCTCCATCCGGGATGGTGCTAGCCATCGGGTTTTGCCGATCTCGCGTAGAGGTTTTTGCTCCTCAGCAAAGCCCCGCAAATCGATTAGCCAACGATGAGAAGCCAGGCACGGCCTGTGGCTTTTTTAAACATGCACTTGCCAGCAAGAATTTCGGAACCCGCGTGTCAGTTTCCAATGCGCGATTTAGGGCCAATCGCGATGCTCGGATCTTTCAGCGACATCTAGCGCGCTCGAAATGATAGGATGTCGATACCCTTCCCTTTTTAACTGATGTCGATATATTCGATCAGGCACGACCGCAAACTCGTGCTGCTGGCTGCGGCGCTTTTTTCCCTGCACGTGGTTGCCATTGCCGTTCTTGGCACCCAATCTCCCGGGCCATTGCTTATCAACCTGAGCGAACTGGCACTCAGCATATTGGCGTGTATTGCCTCGGCTCGAGCTGGGTGGCGGTGTTACGGCATTGCCCGGCCTTTCTGGCTGCTCTTCAGTTCCGCGTGGGCCCTTTGGGCGCTGTCCCAGTTCTTCTTTACTTACTATGACAATGTCCTAGGCGCTCCTTTGGGAAGTGTGTGGCCGAGCGACTTCATTGCGTTCGTGTTTGCGGTACCGATCATGCTGACCGTATTCCTGAATCCCTCGGTCGAACCCAATGAGTTTGACTGGCAGACGATTCTGGATTTCATTCAAGTCGGCATTCTCGCCGTCCTGGCCTGCCTGTTCTTTTACCGGTCGGTCCAGGTTCCATTTCGCTGGCAGGCCGCCGGCACGCAGATGCAGTACACGCTGTTTCGGGTCCTGGCCACGCGCTCCGCGGCTATGGTCTTGTGCTTTGCAGCTCGAGCCGCATTGACGCGGTCCCGCCTGGCGCGCACGCTTTACGGGCGCATGGGGCTCGTTCTGCTTCTCTATGGGATGGGAGACTCGCTGTACCTCTACGGCGAGGCCCGATGGGCTCTGCGCACCGGCACGTGGTTCGAGCTGGGATACGCAATTCCCATCTTTCTCGCGGTTCTGGTTCCGGCCACGTGGGAGTCGGAGTCGGCGTCGGAGTCGGAACCGGCCACGACGGGATCCAGCCATTGGGTGGTACCCTCGCCGGTCATACCGATCCTGTTTCCGCTCGCCGTTCTGCTGGTCACAACTCAACTCGGGGTGAAGGACCTGCGCATCGCGCGCCTCGCTGTCACAACGTCCTTCATCGTGGCCCTCGCCCGGCTTGGCGTTACGCAGCATCGGCAGGTAGTTTCTTCGTCAAAGAGCGCGGAGATTTTGGAGGAACTGAAGGCTCAGCGCGGTTTTCTGCGCCTGGTAATCGACTCCAACCCACAGTTGGTTTTTGCCAAGGATTGGGACGGCCATTTCACGCTGGCAAACCAAGCCGTGGCGGACATTTACGGCACCACCAGTGAAGGTCTGGTGGGCAAGCGGGATTCCGACTTCAACTCCAGCGCCGCAGAGGTCGAGAACTTCCGCGGTGCCGACCGGCAGGTCATTACGACGGGAAAACCTCTCCTGATCTCCGAGGAGACTGTGACGGACGCTCGCACGGGAGAGCGGCGGTGGTTCCAGACGCTTAAGGTTCCCCTGGTTTCGGCCGATGGCAAGATTCGCCAGGTTCTGGGAGTAGCCACCGACATCAGCGCCCGCAAACAGGCGGAAGCCGCAGTTCTCGACTGGAAGAATCGCTACGAGGCAGCGGTTCTGGCCAGCGGACAGATTATCTACGACTGGGAACCCACCCACGACCGCGTGACTCTGGGCGGCAGCCTTGGGCAAACTCTGGGCTATACCGTGGCGGACGCGAATTCTCACGCTTGGTGGATGACGATTGTGCATCCCCAGGACCGGGATCCCTATGTCGCGGAGCTGGGACGCTGCATCGCATCCAAGAAACCTTTTCACATGGAATATCGCGTGTGCCGGCGAGATGGCACGTATATCACTGTTCGTGATGACGGTTATTTCATACTCGATGCGGAGGGCAAGATTGCGCGGATGGTGGGCTTTGTCGGCGATGTGACCGAGCAACGATTGTTGGAAGCCCGGATGCGGCAGTCTCAGAAGATGGAAGAAGTCGGCCAATTAGCGGGTGGGGTAGCGCACGACTTCAATAACTTGTTGGGCGTCATCATCGGCCAAACGGAGTTACTTCTGCAGCGCATTCCGGCGGATGATCCACACTATAGGCGGGTCGACCAAATCCGGGGAGCCGCCATGCGCGGCGCCACTCTCACCCGGCAGCTGCTCGCGTTTGGGCGCAAACAGGTGCTGCAAGCCGAGATGCTGGATCTGAACCGCGTCCTGAAGAGCATCGGAGAACTGCTGCGGCGAATCATCGGGGAGGACGTCGAACTGGTTTTTCTTCCGGATGAGAATCTTGGCGTAACCAAGGCGGACCCTGCACAGGTGGAGCAAATCATCCTGAACCTGGCCGTAAACGCCAGAGACGCCATGCCGAAGGGCGGAAGGTTGATGATCGAGACCGGCAATATCGAGTTCGACGAGGACTACTGCCGGCACCATCTTGGCGCGAGACCCGGAAAATACGTGATGCTTCGGGTGAGCGATACCGGATGTGGAATGGACAGCAAAACCATGGCCCACATCTTCGAGCCGTTCTTCACCACCAAAGAAGTGGGCAAAGGCACGGGGCTGGGCTTGTCGACGGTTTACGGAATTGTCAAACAAAGTGACGGCTTCATATGGGTAGATAGCCAGCCCGGTGAAGGCAGCGAGTTCACCGTGTTCCTTCCCCAGGCCGAAGCGCAGGTTGCGCCTGGCAATGGGCACGCGGTAAAGAGTCCGCCATCGGGTGGTTCAGAAACTGTGCTTCTGGTGGAAGATGAGGCTGACTTCCGGGAGCTGGCCTGCGAGTCTCTGCGGGATCTGGGTTACAGAGTCTTGACCGCCGCCAATGGCCGCAGGGCGATGCAACTGGCCCAGGAAACTGGGGAGCCGATCGATCTGCTCGTTACAGACGTGGTCATGCCGGGCATGAGTGGACGCGAACTGGTGGAGATGGTTCGCGTTCATCGCCCCGCCATCAAGATCCTTTATATGTCGGGTTACACGCGCGGAGTCATCGCCCAGCATGGCGTGCTGGAGTCAGGAACTTCGTTTCTTCAGAAGCCCTTTATGCCCTCCGATCTGGCCCGCACAGTCCGAGAGGCGCTTGACGCGAAAGTCTCGTCCACACCGGATGGCGGCTAGGTCAGCCGCTCTCGATCAAGGTGGTGCTGGGAATCGCTCAGTGAAATTAAGGAGTGCGGCTTTTATTCAGCGCCTGTGGCCTTCGCCGCCGGGAATTGTTGATCAAGCTCGAGATTCAGTTCCAGGACATTCACTCGCGGTTCGCCAAGGAATCCCAGCTGACGATTTTCAGTGTGTTTGTCCACAAGTTGCCGCAATTGGTCTTCCTTGACTCCACGTGCTTTCGCGACGCGCGGCACCTGGAATGCCGCCGCTGCGGGTGAGATTTCGGGATCAAGTCCGGACGCGGATGTGGTCACCAGATCGATCGGGACGGGCGTGCCCGGATTATCGGCCTGAGCTGCGGCGACGTCACCCTTCACCCTGTCGATGAGTTTCTGATTGGTCGGCCCCAGTTGCGAGCCATTGGAATTCAAGGGGTCGTATCCGTTTCCGGCAGCCGACGGGCGCGAGTGGAAATAACCGGGTGAGGTAAACGCCTGCCCGATGATGCGCGAGCCGATGACCTTCCCGTTGGCCTCGATCAATTGTCCGTTCGCTTTTTTGGGAAACAGGACCTGCGCGATTCCGGTCACTACCAGCGGATAAATGATGCCGAGCAGGACGGTGGTTGCAATCGTCATGAGCACGGCAGTGATGAGATTTTTCTTCATGGCAGTTCCTTAAGCAAGCCCAACTCTGGTGATCACCATGTCGATGAGCTTGATACCGATGAACGGAATAATGATTCCGCCTACACCGTAGATCCAGAGATTGCGGCGTAGAAGCGCGGCTGCTCCCATGGCGCGATATTTCACGCCGCGCAATGCCAGCGGGATGAGGGCAATAATAATGACCGCGTTGAAAATGACGGCGGACAAGACCGCTGATTGGGCAGTTTGCAAGCGCATGATGTTGAGCGCATTCAAGACTGGGAATGTACCCGCGAACATGGCTGGAATGATGGCGAAGTACTTGGCCACATCGTTCGCGATGGAGAAGGTGGTGAGCGAACCACGGGTCATGAGCAGTTGCTTGCCGATCTCCACGATTTCAATGAGCTTGGTGGGATTGGAGTCGAGGTCCACCATGTTTCCGGCTTCCTTGGCCGCTTGGGTGCCGGTGTTCATGGCGACTCCAACATCGGCTTGGGCGAGCGCTGGCGCGTCATTGGTGCCGTCGCCTGTCATCGCTACCAGTTTGCCATCCCCCTGTTCCCTCTTGATAAGGTCCATCTTCTCTTTGGGAGTAGCCTGGGCAAGGAAGTCATCCACCCCGGCTTCCCGCGCGATGGCGGCGGCGGTGAGCGGGTTATCCCCGGTGATCATGACGGTCTTAATGCCCATGGCACGAAGTTGATCAAAGCGCTCGCGGATGCCGCCCTTCACGACGTCCTTCAGTTCGATTACACCAAGCGCGCCGCGAGTCTTCTCTGCTACCACGAGAGGCGTGCCTCCAGACCGGGCGATGCGCTCGACAGTGGCTTTAACCTGTGGCGGCACCTCGTGGCCTTGTTGCAGCAGATAGTTCTGAACGGCATCCGCCGCACCTTTGCGGATTTCGAACCCGTTCAGGTCCACACCGGACATGCGGGTCTGAGCCGTAAACGGGACGAAGTGTGCCTCGTGCGACGCGAGTTCGCGCCCGCGCAAGCCATACTTTTCCTTGGCAAGGATCACAATGGAGCGACCTTCCGGCGTCTCGTCGGCCAGCGAAGACAGCTGTGCGGCGTCGGCCAATTCCTTGTCAGTTACGCCGGGCGCGGGAACAAACTGCGCGGCTTGCCGGTTTCCGAGAGTGATCGTTCCGGTCTTGTCGAGGAGGAGCGTGTTCACGTCGCCGGCCGCTTCCACGGCGCGTCCCGACATGGCCAGCACGTTGTGCTGAACCAGGCGGTCCATGCCGGCGATACCGATGGCGGAAAGTAATCCACCGATGGTGGTGGGAATCAGGCAGACCAGCAGCGAGACCAGAACGAAGACGGTCTGCGGCGAACCTGAGTAGATGGCGAACGGCTGCAACGTGACGACCGCAAGAAGAAAAATAATTGTCAGCCCAGAGAGCAGGATGTTGAGCGCGATTTCGTTGGGAGTCTTTTGCCGCTCCGCGCCTTCGACCAGCGCGATCATGCGGTCGAGGAAGGTCTCGCCGGGATTCGAGGTGATCTTGACCTTGATCTTGTCTGATAAGACGCGCGTACCACCGGTTACGGCGGAGCGGTCGCCGCCGGCCTCGCGTATCACGGGCGCCGATTCTCCGGTAATAGCCGACTCATCGACCGAGGCGACCCCTTCGAGAATTTCGCCGTCGGATGGGACAAACTCACCTGCCGACACGAAACAGAGATCACCCGCGCGCAGCCTGGAACTCGGGATCTTCTCCACCTGGCCATTGTTCCCTGTAAGCCGATTGGCAATGGTTTCGGAGCGAGCCTTGCGCAGGGTGTCGGCTTGCGCCTTGCCCCTGCCCTCAGCCATGGCCTCGGCAAAATTCGCGAACAGCACCGTGAACCAGAGCCAGAGCGTGATCTGCAGGTTGAACTTGAAGGCTGCTCCGCCCTTGAAGAGCAGGACAGTGGTAATGACGCTTCCGATCTCAACCACGAACATGACAGGGTTGCCCATCATTTTGCGCGGGTTCAGCTTGAGGAGAGCATCCAGAATTGCCCGCCGGACGATCTTCCATTCCCAGATAACTCGCTTCTTCTTGGCCATAGATTCCTTAGAAAGTCTTGCCGGCACCCAGAAGCAGGTGCTCAAGGATGGGACCGAGACTCAGCGCCGGGAAAAATGTCAGCGCGCCTACGATGATGATCACGCCGATCAGAAGCACTGTGAACAGTGGCGTGGTCACGGGAAATGTGCCGAGCGACGGGGGCACATATTTCTTGCGCGCCAAATTGCCCGCGATTCCCAGCATGGGGATGATCATCAGGAATCGGCCCGCCAGCATGGTGATTCCGATGGTGGTGTTGTACCAGAGTGTGTTTGCGCTCAGCCCGCCGAAAGCGGATCCGTTGTTTCCTGCACCCGAAACAAAGGCGTACAGAATTTCGGTGAAGCCGTGTGGGCCGGGATTGAAGATGGCCGATGTTCCGAATCCCTTAACGCTTGAAATGCCGGCGAAAATCAGAATCACCAGAGGAAAGATCAACGCGACCAGCATCGCCATCTTCACGTCGTAGGCTTCGATCTTCTTGCCCAGATATTCGGGCGTGCGGCCGACCATGAGTCCTGCGATGAACACGGCCAGAACTACATAGATCGAGAATTCCGTACATTCCCGAGCCGACTCCGCCGAAGATGACCTCGCTCAGCATGATGTTGACGAGCGGAACCATTCCGCCCAGAGGTGTGTACGAATCATGCCAGCCGTTGATGGCGCCGCAACTGGCGTCGGTGGTCACGGTGGCAAACAAGAGCGGAGTTTGCGATGCCGAAGCGAGTCTCTTTGCCTTCCATGTTGCCACCGGACTGGAAAGCAGTCGCATGCTGATCTGCGCCGGCGAGAAGCGGATTGCCGCGAGCTTCGGCCCAATAAGCGGTCAATACGCCGGCCATAAACAGAATCGCCATGGCGGACCATACCGCCCAGCCGTGAGCTTGCGATCCGGTCATGCGACCGAGGGTGTACGTGAGTCCGGCCCCGATGGCGAAGATGCAAAACAGTTCGAAGAGATTGGTAAGGGGCGTGGGGTTTTCAAACGGATGCGAGCTGTTCGCGTTGAAAAATCCGCCACCGTTGGTGCCAAATTCCTTGATGATCTCCTGCGAAGCCACCGGACCTTGCGCGATGGTTTGCTCGGTGACAGCGTCCATGACTGGCTTGCCATCCGGGCCTACTACCGGTTTTCCATCGGCACCGACGCGCTGCACCTGCTGAGGCTCGACCAGGGAAGCCTTGTCATAGGGCCGAAGATTCTGCACGACTCCCTGCGAAACCAGGAACAGAGCGCCGACGACACAGAAGGGCAGGAGCAGCCAGAGACAGCAGCGGACGAAGTCGACCCAGAAGTTGCCGAGGGTTTCCATCTGCCGGCGGGCGATGCCGCGAATAAACGCGATGGCCAGCACGATGCCGGTGGCCGCCGAGGCGAAGTTGTGGTAAGCCAGCCCAGCCATCTGGGTGAAATAGCTCATGGTGGACTCGCCCGAGTATTCCTGCCAGTTGGTATTGGTAGTGAACGAGGCAGCCGTGTTGAACGCCAGGTGCGTGGGTGCGACGGCACCAAATTTCTGCGGGTTGAAAGGCAGGAAGCCCTGGATACGCTGTATCAGATACAACAGCAGCATCGACACTGCGCTGAAGAGCAGCATGGAAATGGCGTACTCGGTCCAGCGCATCTCGTGGTTCTCGTCGACTCCCGTGACGCGATATAGCAGGCGTTCCACGGGGCGTAACACGGGATCGAGAAATGTACGTTCGCCACTGAACACCTTCGTCATGAAGACGCCCAGGGGCTTCGTCACAGCGAAGATGAGCACCAGGAAAAACAGGATTTGAAACCAGCCATTGGCCGTCATCTCAGAACTTCTCCGGACGCAGCAATGCGTAGATCAGATACACCATGGTCAGAGCGCTCACCACCAGCATGATCAAAGATTCCGCACTCATGTTTGTTTTGTCTCCGTCTCTTGTCCCGATGGCAGATCGGTCACTTCACCCGATCGCAGAAATGCACATAGCCAATCGACAAAGCAAAGAATGCGATCGTGACCGCAACCCAAAGAATGTCTTCCACAAGTTCTCCTTGAACGAAAAACCAGAGTCACCGAACTGGGGGCGTGGACGTGCCGCCGATTCAGGCAGCGCGTCTGGGCTCAGCCTTCTCCAGCACCGGCTGGAGAGCCGAGATGTCGGTCTCAGTCAGCTGGACAGGCACAAGTTTACGGGCTTCTGGGGCCAGGCTTCCTTCCAGAGTGCGACCAGAAACCGCAGGTAGAATGGCACCCCAACCGCACAAACCGCCGCCAGTATTGCCCGCGCTTCCATTGCAGCCTCCGGCTTCAACTTCTCCCCGCCAGACCGGCCAGCCCTGATTACATTGGATAACAAGGACCGTAAAGCCCGAATAAAAAGTTCGTAAAGAAGTCGTAAAGGTCCTGTTTTGGTCCGGCCAAAGCCTTGGCATCGCGCTCAGCAACGATGCAGGAAGAACCGAAGCAGCAGTCCGTGCTGCAGTCAGGCCCAACTGTCGAATGCTGCTCCGGTTCACGCAGCGACTGTGGTCGTTCAGCCCAGGCGTCGGCAGGGTTAGAACTTCACCATGATGGCGTACCTCATGCTGGGTTCGTCTTTCCGCAAGTCGGGACAGAAACCCGCGCTCCCTGCCACGCAGGTGAAACCAGGCGTTGCCGACAAGAGCGGGCCCGGCGTGAAGCTGGTAGTGCCCACCACAGATCCGGCAGATGGATTGGGAATCGTGCCGGGAGCGATATTGTCTCCGGGCGTGATTCCTCCGCGACCTGACCAGTACGGAACATTGGCGTGGCGATAACCATACTCAGCACGGAAAGTGATGTACTGTTTGGGCATCCAGTCGAAGGTGAGCGAAGTGTCCCAGGCTTTAAAGGGATCGCCGGGGTTCTGCGTAAAGTAAGGCGAACCGGTGATGGCATCGGCTCCGTTGATCGGAGGAAGCAGAGTCAGATATCGACCCGGATTGTCCATGGCGCCGCCGCCAACGGTAATGCCGTAGGTGTCCTTCTTAAACCAAAAGCGGTTGTAGAGCATCCAGCCGGCGAAGGACTGCTTGCTGCTGGTGGCGGTGTTGTGATGGCAGTTCACATTATTGTTGATGGTCCGGCCCTGTGCAGTGACGAACGAACCACTGCCGCCATACTCGCAGCCCAAGTCTCCGGTAAGGGAGAACGCCATCTTGTCGAGAGTTTTTTCAGGCCGGTCGTAGTACTTGATCTCGACGCTGTCGTCGGTATGGATGCGGGAGCGGCCGAAGTGGCCATCTCCGTTGCCAAGCGTGTCTTCGCCCATGCCATAGTTGTTGAAGACCAACGACAACCAAGGCTTCGGGCGATACAAGATCTGCCCTCCGAGACCAGGCTTGCTGCCTAACCGGCCGTAGGATTGCCATCCGTTGATGATCCAGGGCTCAATCTTCAACTTGTCGGTTGGGAACCACTGAATGCGGAGCCCGTTGAAGAACCAAGGGGTGTTCGATGAGACATAGGAAGGCTGGTAAGCCCAGTTATCAAAGTTGTAGTAGCTAAAAAGACCTATGTAGGAAACGAAGATTCCAGCGTCGACGTTGAGACCATGGTTTACGTGGAACTGGTAACCGGCGTTGGCTTCCGAGACATATTTGTAAGCACCGCGAAGGTCCCATTGCCCGCGACCGGGGCTTGCGTCGTTGCGCGGTGTGGTGACACCGAACATTCCATTCATGGTCAGGATCCGGGCGCGGACGTCTTGCCAGTGGAAGTTGCCACCAAAACTGATCTGCTCTATCTGGACTTCGTTGGAGCGGAAGATTTCTGTGGAACCGCCCATGGAATCGTCTCTGGGATGATTGAAATCCGCGATGTAATGGGCGTCCATACGGATTTCTGGCGTGAAAAATTTCGAGTCCCACACGACATCCTTGTTGCGCGGATTGCCGTTCAGCCAGGTCCAGTCGGCGTAGGCAAAAGGCTCCGTGGGCGCTGGCTTTTCGGGCAAGCCTGTGCGCGCCTCTTGTGGCGGATCAACAGCCGCATTTGACGAGACCGCTTCGGTGACCGGGGCCCCCGGCGCGGCGGCGGGTTTTGGACTCGCAGCAGACGCCAGCGGCGGGTCGCCCAACGCGCGGCTTTTCAGCTCTGCCTTGAGCGCATCAATTTCCGCCTGCATCGCCGCCAACTGCTTCGCCACAGCCGGCGATATCCCTGGATCGGGAGCCGGTGCGGTGCTGGGATCTGGATTGCTGGTCGTGTCGGCGGCATGACCCGATCCATCTGGCACTGGTTCATTCAAAGCCGCCATGTTGGTCCCAGCCTGAGCCTTGGCTTGGGCCACACAGCGCTGCGCCGTAAGAAAAACCGAAACGATAGCCAGAGCAACGGTCAGGGCTGCGCTGGAGAAATACTTGCGTGTACATGAGTTACTTGTCATGGTCTTTCCTTCTTCGCTCCCTGTCTTGCTCAGCACGCACCGAATTCACCCGGCAGTTTCCGTCGAGACACACTGTCGTTGCGCGCCGAATTTCGGGATTAAGCGATTACATCAAGAAGGGCATAAAGATCGCGTAAAAAATCCGTAAAGAGCTCATAAAAGATAATGGGGGGCTGGCCCATGACGAAACTGAATGCGAAACAGAGCTGATATTGAAGGATGGGGAAAAGTCACGCTCCTTCAATTAGTTGCGCAACACGGCGCATGTGAGAGTTGAAGGAAGGCGTGGTGACGAGGATTCAGAATTTGAATTGCTTGCATCCGTGCTGTCGATTGATGACACACGGAGAACCGTCGCAGCAGGGACTAAGCAAGGGGAACAACCCGGACTAGAGCGCATACCAACGCTCAGAAATGATCAGCAAGCGAGCGGGGTTATCCCCCTCCCCTAGCCTTTCCAGAATGAAATGATCAGTCCGCCGGAGACGATCAGGAGCCCTCCGAGCCGTACGGGGAGGGTTGTAGCCTGATGGAATCTGAGTTTCGCGACGATCTGGGCACATATAAAGAAGAGAGCGACGTAAACCCCGAGCAGCTTTCCGAAGTCCCAGCGAGGCAGGTTGACAGTAGTTCCGTAAAGAACAAGGACCAAGGCACCAACGACGATGAACATGACTCGGGGCAGGCCCGCTGACCGGTGGAGTGCAGATTGAAAGAACGAGTCACCCAAGACCTCAAGCATCGCTGCGATCAAGAGCAGAACGAATGGGCCGCCTGGGAGGGTAAGAATCTGGTCTAGAGTTGGCATGCGGTCAGGATACGCGGATGATTCTGGTTTGTGTCAGTAAGGAGTCGTGACCACGGCATCTTCCGGATAGCCGGACATGCCAAACTCTGGAACGTCGAGGCCCTCTTGCTCCGATTCAGGGGTCACACGCATGCTCTTGATTTTGTTCACCAACCAAAACACCCCGAAGGTAGCTCCAAAAGCCCAGGCTGCATATAGGGTCGCTCCCATGAGTTGGCACAAAAACTGGCGCGTATCACCGTGCAGCAAGCCGGTCACGCCTTGACCCGCATGGCCCAGGTAGCTGGTTGCGCCCACACCATTCCATCCCGCACCGTAGGCTCCATCCGCGAAGATGCCCACGCAAACTGCTCCCAACCAACCGCAGTAACCGTGCACGGAAACTGCGCCGCAGGGATCATCCACTCTTAGAACCCGTTCATTGAAAAGCACGCCACCGCAAACGAGGCAACCCGCCAACAGCCCGATGATCACGGCTGAGGTTGGCGACACGAAGGCGCAGGGAGCGGTGATGGCGACCAACCCAGCCAACATTCCGTTGCACGCCATGGTCACGTCTGGTTTCCCGAACAAGAGATACCAGAGCAACAGCGATGCGGCGGAGCCGGCGACAGCCGCCAGGTTCGTGTTCACTGCGACGACTGAGATGCGAAGATCGGTGGCGCCCAGCGTGGAACCCGGATTGAATCCCATCCATCCGAAGAGAAGAATGAAGGTGCCGGACACCACATAGACGATGTTGTGTGCCGGAAAAGCGCGAATCTTCCCTCCGGGGCCATACTTGCCGAGGCGCGGACCCAGAATAATTGCAAGTGCCATGGCGCAGAAGCCGCCAACGGCGTGCACCACAGTCGATCCCGCAAAATCGACATAGCCATGACCGAGATTCAGTGTCGATCCGATTTGCGAAAGCCAGCCACCGCCCCACGTCCAGCAACCGGAGATGGGATAAAGGATGCCACCGATGAAGAGCTCGCAGAGGAGGAATGCCCAGAAGGTGATTCGCTCGCAGACTGAGCCGACGATGATGTAGCCGGCCGTCTCCATGAATACAACCTCGAACAGGGTCAGGCAATTGCTCGCGCTGTCATAGGCCGGGCCGGTGAGAAAGAAGCCCTTCCCACCAACGAATCCCCACTGGCCGCTGCCAATCAGAAACTTGTTCAAAGTAGGGATGCCGCCCAGATTTGTGGGTGCGGCATTGATGGCGACCGCGCCGAATTGGAACGCGTATCCGACCGCGTAGTAAGCGAGGAACGCGAACACGTAGGCGGCGAAGTTCAGCATCATCAAGTGGGCAGCATTCTTTTTTCGAACCAGCCCGCAGGTGAGCAGGGCGAACCCTGCCTGCATGAACAGAACCAGGTAACCCGTGTTCAGGGTCCAGGCGAAATTGGTTGCGACCCGTATGTGGCCCACGCTGTCCGCGAGCTTAACTGCCAGCGGTTCCTTGGCCGCCTGGGCCTGGAAGTCGTCAAAATCCTTCTTGTTCCTGGCATAGTCCGGAGAAGTTTTGTCGAGCGGTTCCGGGATTACGAAAGAATTGCCGGCGGCGTCGACCACGGACGTCCTGTCACCGGTCGCAATGCCGGATGGATCCGGTTTGGGTCCATCGTCGGCCATACAAGGCGTCGCCAGCGCCGCGAACAGTCCGGCGCTAAGGAGGAGTGTTGCACTCCATATTGTGAAGGACAGGCGCGCAGTGCGCCCTTCGGGCCTTTTCTTCATACTTGGTTGCTCCTGTTTCTCGAGCGGTAAGCGGGTAAGAGGAGCGTGCACGCAAAAGAGCTGAGGGGACCGTGGTTCTGACATATACGCGCCCGGCGCCCGGAAAAGTGCATTGGCGCTCGTTAGAGCGTCCGAGGCAGTTGGCGCGATTCTGTCAATCCTAAGAACGGCTGCACCGGAGGCGGTACACATCCCAGCTAGGGAGTCTGTGACTATATGCCTTCTCCACTACTCTTTGCTTCGCGAGAGCAATTTTTTAATTCCTGGTTCTCGGCAAAAGCCGGCTGCAGCATAAAGAAGCAGGGCCATGCCTCCAATCGCAAGCAATGCCCCAACCATCGGATGAATTGCAAGCGCGAGCAAACCGGCGAGCAGAACGGCACAAGCAGCCAGCGACGCGCCCACATAAAGGCCCTGGAGCGAAGTCGCCGCCATTCTGTTCTGCACCTCAAACTCCACTCCCTCGGCATGGCTTATTCCACAATCCTGCGTGGGGCTTTGCGCACCGCCAGCGGCACCTCACAACTATCGCGCACTAATGCACTCCGAGACCATGGCGGTCCCGCGAAGATCACACCCCTTCTCTGATCTTGATCGAACTCAGTTGAGCAGGAAAAATAAATGGATGGTCCAGCTGAGTCCAATAGATATTTCTTATCGCGAGCATCAGAAATTGGCTCGCTATCCGCTTCGCCGCAACATCGCTAGCTCCGCCCGTGAGACCGTCAACTTCCTCGCGCAGCAACGGGATTGGGAGCACACCGCGGTCGTCATTATGTATGGAGACTCTGATGGTTGGTACGACCACCAGATGGGGCCGATCGTAAACCAGTCCAGCGGCCCGGCGGACACTCTGACCGATCCGAACGCCCGCAGTACAGCGTCAATCGCGCTGCCTGGCGTCGACCCAGGCAACGCTCACGCGCTCGGCCGCTGCGGCTATGGCCCGCGCCAGCCCCTGCTCGTGATCTCGCCGCGGGCCCAGGAAAACTTCGTGGACCACACCACGATCGCAGGCTATTGCTGAACCCACGCACGGGGAGAACCGACCAAGTAATTTGCGAAGCGAAATAACAATGGGGCATGCGGGAATGCGTTCATTGAGATGGTGCTGGTTGGGTCAAGGCTGGTGAGCGCGGAAGGAATCGAACACCATACTTGTCATTCAACGGGTACAAAGATGCCCTTTATAGGCAATTTTTGATTAGTATCGGTATCTTTATTCCGATTATATTTACATCGTTTAAACGGTATATTTGCACCGTTTAACTCTTGATTCTGGCGTCAATCGGTAATAATATACCGATATGGTAGAAGCAGTCTTCAGAACTCCAGAAGAATTGCAGGCCGACCTAGGCGAACGCATACGCAAGCTGCGGTTGTCGCGCAACATGGATCAGCTCACGACGGCGGGCAAAGCCGGAATTTCCGAGAAGGCACTCCGAAACCTGGAGGCAGGACGAGGTTCGACCGTAGAAACTCTCCTCAGAACTCTGAAGGCGCTGGACTCACTGCAAGGAATCGAGATGCTCGCGCCCGACGTGACTGTCAATCCACTCGCACTGCTACATTCGGCTAAGGCTCCGCAGCGTGTACGCAGATCAAGGACGCAGCGAAAGAGTAGCCCATGAAACATGTCCGCGTCATTGAAGTGCGAGTTTGGGGGCAACGCGTTGGCGCTGTCGCTCTTGATGACCGGCTTGGCTATTATGCGTTCGCGTATGAACCGGAGTGGCGACGTACGGCGACTGAATTAGCGCCGTTAACAATGCCGCTTGAGGATAGACGAACCGCTTTTACCTTCCCGAACCTTCCTGCTGCCACGTTTCACCGCCTACCGGGAATGCTTGCTGATGCATTGCCGGACGATTTTGGCAACGCACTCATCAATGCCTGGATGGCAGAACGCGGTTTCCAAAAGAGCGAAGTGACTCCACTTGATCGCCTGGCATATATGGCAAAACGAGGAGTGGGCGCGTTGGAGTTTAAACCCGCGCGTGGCTCCCATAGTGAGAGTGCTACCCCCCTCGAGATGAAATCCCTTGTGGAGAATGCGCGCAAACTAGTGGAGGGAAATCTATCGATCGATGCGCACGCGAAGGCGGCAATCGCAAACATCATCCAGGTAGGCACTTCGGCTGGTGGCGCGCGCGCGAAGGCTGTGATCGCTTGGAACCCCAAGACAAACACGATCCGCAGTGGGCAGTTTGATGCAGCCGAGGGCTTCGAACCCTGGATTCTGAAATTTGATGGCGTTGGCAAGTACCCCGAATTGGGTGCTGGAGCCGACTATGGGCGAATCGAATATGCATACCACCTGATGGCGAAGGCAGCTGGTATCGACATGTCTGATTGTCGCTTGCTCGAAGAGAATGCGCGGGCACATTTCATGACGCGTAGATTTGATCGCGAAGTGACAAACGGAAGGACGATTAAACACCACGTTCAGACGCTTTGTGCAATGGATCACCTGGATTTCAAGCAACGTGGAACGCACACCTATGCTCAATTCTTCATGGCTGTTGCGCGTCTCAATCTTGGAGACCGAGCGTTGGAGCAGGTGTTCCGGCGTATGGCCTTCAATGTGATGGCGCGGAACTGTGACGATCATACGAAGAACTTCGCTTTTCGTCTGAAACAAGGAGGAGTCTGGGAACTCGCTCCGGCATATGACGTGACTCATGCCTATAACCCAAGAGGCGAATGGACTTACCAGCACCTGATGAGCGTGAATGGCAAGTTCAAAGAGATTGCACGTGAGGACCTTCTGACAGAGGCAGAACGCTTCAGCGTAAGTCGGCCAGGCGATCTGCTGAAGGACGTTCGCTGTGCACTGGAGAACTGGCCAACCTTTTCCAAGGAGGCGGGGTTGAGCAACTCCGCATCCGGTCGCGTGGCCAAAGACTTCCATTTACTGCGATGAACGTCACAGAATTTCTTCCTTAAGGTGTTTTTGCAAGTGATTGAAAGATGGTGAGCGCGGAAGGAATCGAACCTTCAACCTACTGATTAAGAGTCAGTTGCTCTGCCAATTGAGCTACGCGCCCCGCGATGAAAACCTGCTGCCTCTTTGAGAGAGGGCCGACTACTGTTCGCTCTTCTCGCCCCGGACTGGTCGAGAACGTACAGCGACCGCTCGCCTTTCACAGTGCTGCTGCATTCTCCAGAGCTTGGGAAGCGGGATGCAGCTGGCTTGGCGGATCGTGTCGCTCCTGTCCGACCAGCTTCACAATCGCGGGCGCATCCACGCCAGCTAGACCAAGACAAACGAGGAACGTTCGGCGTATTGAGTGTACCACGAACACTTGAAGGATATTGAGGGAGGCCCGCAGCCTGGTAGAGGTGTAGTTTGATTCCTGAAGGACCGGAACTGCACGCCAGATCCCCGTTCGACTCCCCTCGCACAGGCTCGGATTCGCTCAGGGCAGGCTTTCGCTCCGCCTGAAGAACGCCTACGCTCAGGATGACGCCTGTAGAGAAGTGAATGGTCAGAATCCAAACTGCACCAATACCCGCAGCCCTTCCGACCGGTGATTAAGATCCGGCCACGGTCGAATGTTCTGCACTCGCCCCGTTGGACGCCTCAACTGCTGCGACCGGTTTGAGCGGCAGCTGGACGTGAAAAGTGGTTCCCTTCCCGACTTCGCTCTGAAGCCAAATTTTTCCTCCATGCTTTTTTACGATGCTGTGGTGCGCCATGGCCAGACCCTGGCCGACACCTCTGCCTAACGGCTTAGTCGTGAAGAATGGCTCAAAGATCCTCCACCGAACTTCCTGAGGGATCCCGGCGCCTGTGTCCGCGACAGAGATCCTGGCGAAGGGTCCATCCAGGCAGGTGGTAATCGTGATCTTGCCCTTCGTCGTCGCCCCGTCTCCCACCACTTCGCCGATCGCGTGAGCCGCGTTCGTGATCAGGTTGAACATCACCTGGTTCAGTTCGCTGGCATAGCAGAGGACTGGTGGCAGGTCCGCCGCGAAGGCGGTCTCCATTTCAGCAACGGGTTTCCATTGGCTTTGCGCAACGGCAATAGTGGTCTCAATGGAATGGCTCAGATCGACAGCCACTTTTCCCTTGCTGCCCGGGTCGGCGAATTCCTTCATGACTCGGACAATCTCTGCCACCCGCTCGATCCCTTGCAGAGTCTCATCCAGGGCCTTTGGAATCTCTTTCTCAAAACACTCGATGTCGCCGTTCCGCAAGGCTCCTTCATAACATGTCTCCAGTTGCTTCAGGGCCAGCGAACCGTGGCTGGTGTCAGCGCGGCTCTCCCACCACTGGCCGAGCGCCGACAGGATTGGCGCAAGGGAAGCAGAAGCGTCTTTGATAAAGGTCGTGTTGTTGCCGACGAACTGGATGGGGGTATTGATTTCATGCGCCATGCCGGCGGCCAGCTGACCGATGGCCTCGAGTTTGTTTGCCTGCTGCAGCTGATTCTCTAACTCACGGCGCTCGGTGATGTCTTCCTTGATGGCAAGAAAATGAGAGACAGTGCCGTTAGTGTCATCGATCGGCGTGATTAACGCGGATTCCCAATACATTTCTCCGGTTTTCTTCCGGTTATGGAATTCACCGCGCCACGTCTGTCCCTCTGTTATTGCGTCCCACAATTTCTTGTAGTCAGCCGGTGACGTGTAACCCGATTTCAGGATGCGCGGGTTCTGGCCGACAGCCTCCTCCGCGCTATAACCGGAACATTCTGTGAATTTATGATTTACGTACGTTATATTGCCCTGAGGATCGGTAATGACGACGGCAACCGGGCTCTGCTCTACGGCTGTCGACAAGAGACGCAACTCCTTCTCCGCTTGTATGCGGACCGCAATTTCATTGGTCAGGCTCTCATTGGACTTGGACAGTGCGGCGGTTCTCTCGTTAACCTTGCGTTCCAGATCCTGGTTGAGGAGGATGACCCGCGTCTCCGCGCGTTCACGCTGCGCTATTTCGACCACCATCTTCCGGGTGATCAGCACAGCTATGCATACGGAAATGAAAAGCCCGGCAGATATCAGGTACAGTGTCAGTTTGTACGCCGAACCATACTGGACCTGGCTCTCCTTGATGTCGTGATCCAGGTCGTCGTCCTGGTATTGAACAAACTCCGCCCAGGCCGCGTGGTACTTCATCAAGAGCGGAAGGACGGTACTTAGCATTTTCTGTTTTGCTTCCCGGCGTTCGTTCTTGGTTACGAGCAGATTCAACCGCTTATAGCTGTTGACATACGGGGTCCGCGCTTGCTCGACGGCGTCGAGAGCCTCTCTCTCCTTATCACAGTCGACTTTGGCGTGAAGCTTGCGCAATATCTCCGAGATCTTTGCGCTGTTTTCCGTTCTGAGGGCGATGAGCGCATTGATTTCCTCAGGACGGTCCGCGAGCAGAATCTGCATGGTGATGCGGTTGTTCGTGTTGGAGTACTGCATGGCTTCGGCGGCGAGCCGGGCCTTGTTCCAGTGATATTCCGCAATATTGCGCAGCTCAGCATTACGCTGGCTCATACGGCTCAAACCCAGCCACCCTATGCCGGCGAGAATGGCCAGCAACACTGCGAAGGCGGTCGTCAGGGTGGTGCCGATACGTTTGTTGCTCATGGCGAATCCATCCGTCGAAAACAGCGAGGCGTGGAGGGGCTCATTCCGGACTTTATTGTCCAATCATCGGCCTGGGAATGCGCCACTTGGGCAGAAGGGACACCACGCGGTGACTGTGGTCATCGAGTCCAGTTCGGATTGGTTCTTTTTCAGCAGAGAGTGCCTTCCCAGTGGGCTTGGTTCGGAATTCCGCCCAGTGTGGGGAGCTCGGTTGGATTGGCCGCAGTTGCCCAATTCGGAACCATTCCCGTTTCGCGGTCCAGGCCAACAAGGTGTCGGTACGCATAACAATTTCTGATCGGTTGCATAAATAGTTTCAATTTCCGTGAAGCCTCACCGTGCCATTAAAGTGGGCGCTCGCAACCTATTTCCAGGCAAAGGAGCCAAGCAGGCATTCATGGGAAAGTGTGCAACCCCAAGGCTCGCCGGATTCTTCTTATTGTTGCTCCTGTCTCTGAAGCCGTGCGTGCATGCACAAACGATGGGTTCAGCGGGCCCGGTCAACGACCAGGCTGCGCGCATCGCAAAGCTGGAGCAACAATTTGCGGACGCGAAGGGATCCGCCGACAACGCGTGGATGCTCACCAGTTCCGCGCTCGTATTAATGATGACCGGCCCCGGACTCGCACTTTTCTATGGCGGCCTGGTGCGCAAGAAAAATGTGCTGGGCACCATGATGCAGAGCTTCGCCATGATGGCGATCATTACCGTCTTGTGGGCACTGGTCAGCTACAGCATGGCGTTCAGTGCAGGAAGCAGTTTCGTTGGCGGGCTGCACAACATTTTTCTACGCGGCGTGGGAGCGCAGCCCGATCCGGATTATGCAGTCACGATACCGGCCCAGACCTTCATGGTCTACCAGTTGATGTTTGCCATCATTACACCGGCTCTGATCACTGGGGCGTTCGCCGAGCGGATGAAGTTCAGCGCGATGGCGCTGTTCATGATTCTCTGGTCGTTGCTGGTGTATAACCCCATGGCGCACATGGTGTGGGGTAAGGGCGGACTGCTGAACGCCTCGCTGGGCGGGCGATTCCCCACTCTCGACTTTGCCGGCGGTACAGTGGTGCATGTAACGTCAGGTGTTTCGGCCTTAGTGTGTGCGCTCTATCTTGGACACCGGATCGGTTATCCCAAGGAGCCGATGCCACCGCACAGCGTGGTGCTGAGCTTTATTGGCGCCTGCCTTCTGTGGGTGGGCTGGTTCGGATTCAACGCCGGCAGCGCACTGGGCGCGGGAAGTCTCGCGACCAGCGCATTTGTGGCAACGCACTTCGGAGCCGCAGCGGCTGCGTTGGGATGGGGCGTGGCGGAGTGGATCCGCAACGGCAAGCCCAGCGCGTTGGGTGCGATCTCGGGAGCGGTAGCCGGCCTGGTTGCCATCACGCCCGCGGCAGGTTTTGTGGGCCCGATGCAGGCACTGGCCATCGGAGCGATCGCCGGCGTGTTCTGTTATCTGATGGTCGCAAAGGTAAAGGCAAAGTTCGGGTACGACGACACGCTCGACGCATTTGGGGTTCACGGTGCGGGTGGCACAATCGGGGCGCTGCTCACGGGCGTCTTTGCCAGCAGCACGGTCAACCCGATATTCAAGGACGCACAAGGCACCACGCTGGCTTCAGGGCTGTTCGAAGGAAACGCTCACCAACTGCTGAACCAATCGGTCGGCGTGGCGATCGCATGGGTGCTCGCTATTGTGGGAACGCTGATCATCCTGAAAGTCGTCGATGTAGTGGTGGGCTTGCGGGTTTCCGAGGAACATGAGTCACAGGGCCTGGACCTCTCCCAGCACGGCGAAGAAGGCTACTACTGGGAGGTTTCCGCGTAGACTTGGTTTCGCCCCGGGACTCAAGGCCTAGCGACGCAAACGCACAGGGGAAGGATTAAGACAAACGACGATGACGAAAGTTGAGGCAATCATCCAAACCTCCAAGCTGGAAACCGTAAAGAATGCGCTGCAGGAAATCGGCGTGGAGGGCATGACGGTGCTCGAGGTTCGCGGCCATGGCCGTCAGAAGGGGCACACCGAGTTCTATCGTGGCCGCGAGTACACGGTTGATCTGATCCCCAAGATCAAGCTGGAAGTGGTACTGGCGGATGGCCTGGTGGAGAAAGCCATCCAGGCCATCACGAGCGCCGCCCGCACGGGAAAGATCGGAGACGGGAAGATTTTTCTTTCACGCGTCGATGAGGTCATCCGCATCCGTAATGATGAGCGGGGCGAAGGCGCCCTCTAGGCTTTTGCCGCGCGGGCAAGAATAACAGGGGGTCTGCCATTCCAGAGCCAGCCTCACACGGGGTCGGATCACCGCCGCCGGGCCTGACCTCGGCCCCCTCCTCGGGCGGCGACCTCCGCGATCGGTATCGTGAAGAATGGTTGCGGATCGAAGCCGATTTTGCCATCACCGGCAACGGGCGGGCTGCCGTCACACGGCGCACGGTGCTGGTCGAAAATTTCATTCTCAGGCTCTGGAAGGAAATCATCTCTTCCGAGGAGGGCGGTCCGCAAGGTTTTGCCGTCGTGGCACTGGGAGGCTTCGGCCGTGGCTGGCTCTTCCCCTACTCCGACATCGATCTTCTCTTTCTTTGTGAGGACCGGAAAACCGAGCAGGAATATAAGGATCGAATCCGGCGCATCTCACAAGAACTTTGGGACTTGCGCCTCAAGTTGAGCCCGGCCACGCGCACTCTCGGCGAGTGCGATCTCTTCGATGCCAACAACATCGAGTTCACGATTTCTCTGCTCGATAGCCGCTACCTCTCCGGCGACCTGAGCCTGTTCAACCGGCTTCATGACCAGGTAATTCCCAAGCTGATCCTGCTCGAATCGCAATCGGTGGTGCAGAGCCTGGCCGAGGTCACGCGCACGCGCCATGCGAAATTCGGCAACACGGTATTTCAGCTGGAACCGGACATCAAAGACACGCCGGGTGGTTTGCGCGACTACAACGTGACCTGCTGGCTTGCGCTGATCTCGGCCATGGACAAGCTTCAGGACTGGCCAAATCCGAAGTCCCTGTTGCCAGCGTCACAGCGCAGGCAACTCGACGCTGCGCTGGAGTTTCTGATGTCGGTACGGTGCTTCCTGCATTTCCGGCACGGACGCGACGACAACGCGCTTTCCTGGGAAGCACAGGATGAAGCCGCCAATCGCCGAATCGGAGTCGGTGGCGGCGAGCCGGGCAATGCCGCGGACTGGATGCGCGTCTACTTTGGCCACGTCCGCAGCATTCACCGCGTGTCCACGCAACTGCTGGAGGAGATTCCGGCGGCGTGGTCGTCTCTCTACCGGCAATTTCAGAATTGGCGGTCGCGACTCTCAAACGCAGAATTCTCCGTGGTGGACGGACTCATCTTCCTGCAGCAGTCTTCTGCGCTGGAGGATCCCGAGGTTCTGCTACGCATGTTTCACTTCATTTCCCACCATGGATTGCGCCTGAGCACAACAACGGAATACCGCATTGAGCAAGTCTTGCCCAGCCTGGCTGCGACGCCGCCGCGTGGCGCGGAGCTGTGGCTGTATCTGGGCGAAATTCTGATCGAACCCCACGCCGCTCAGGCGCTGCGGGCCATGCACTCCCTGCGATTGCTCACGCTGCTGCTGCCCGAGTTGAAAACGATCGACTCGCTGGTGGTGCGTGACTTCTACCACCGCTTTACCGTCGACGAGCATTCCTTTCTTGCGATTGACAGCCTGCACCGCCTACGGCAATCGCCCTCGGAGTGGGACCAGCGTTATGCCGACATCCTCTCCGAACTGGAGCAACCGGAGTTGCTCTACCTTTCCCTGCTATTGCACGACACGGGAAAGGGAGTGTCGGGCGCGAATCACGTGGAAGCCAGCATGGAGATCGCGAATCAATGTCTGGACCGGCTCGACCTGGAACCATCGGAACGGGAGACCGTACTCTTTCTTATTGGCAATCACCTGGAAATGTCGGCGGCAATGCGGCGGGACATTTTTGATCCGGCGAACGTGAGCGCGTTCGCTGAAAAAGTGGGTACGTCCGAACGCCTGAAGATGCTTTGCCTGATGACCTATGCCGACATCAAGGCGGTCAATCCCGATGCACTCACGCCGTGGAAAGCGGAAAACGTCTGGCAACTCTACATCGCCACGGTCAACTATCTCAACCGCAGCGTCGATCACCGACTGCACGCCGATCTTCATGACGAGAAGCTAACCCGGCTGCGGACGCTAGCCCCGATTGCCGGCAAGAACATCAAAGCCTTTCTGGAGGGATTGCCCGAGCGCTACCTGAGAACGTACCCAGCGGAAGAGGTACTGCATCACCTGGAGATGGCGCAGCGTATTGAAAACGATCCGATTCAACTCGCTCTCAAACGCGGGCGCCACTGGTTTGAACTGACCATGGTCACACGCGACCGCCCATTTCTGTTCGCGACTGTGGCCGGTGCGCTCGCCGCGTGGGGCATGAACATCGTGAAGGCGAATGCTTTCTCGAATGAGGCGGGCACGGTCGTGGACACGTTCTACTTCACCGACCGCTTTCGCACGCTGGAGCTGAACCTTACGGAGTGGGAGCGCTTCCAGAACAACATTACGGACATCATTTCCGGCGAGGCGGATCTGGAGCGCATGTTACGGGATCGCCTGCGCGCGGAGGAAAAGAACAGTGCCGCCAAGGTGAAGATCGAGACCCGCATCGATTTCGACAACGAGTGCTCACCTGCGAGCACGCTGGTGCAAATCATCGCGCAGGACCGGTCGGGCCTGTTGCACCTGATCGCGTCGGGCCTCTCCCATCATCACTGCAACATCGAGATTGCCATCATCGACACCGAAGGCCAGATGGCGATTGACGTTTTTTATTTGACCACGGGGAGAGCGAAACTAACCGCCGAGCAACAACACCGTCTGCAAAAGCACCTGCTCAAAGAAATCCGGACGGATTGAGTTGGTGGTCGGTCTGCAATGCGAACAATGCACGGCTTCTGGCTTGCGAGGTGATGGGCGTGGAGTGACTGGCGCAGTCACGCAGGTCAAGACGGCCGCACAACATGGGTGCGCGTCGCGAGATCTTGTTAGGAGCGCTGACGTGCGGCCAGCGGGCTCGCGCGCTCGGTGCTGACAGGCTGTCGGTATTCCGGAGCGAAGCTCTCAACCTCAACCGGGGGCCGCTGCTCGATGGTACCGACTACAGGAACGTCTTCGACATGGTTCCACGTAACAAACTGGTCCTCTGCGCATAAGCGATCGACCAGGCGCTGTTGGCGTGGAGTGAGCACCTTGTGGGGCAGAGAGTGGAAGTGCCGAAACACCCAGAGCAGATATATGCGTTGTTGGAATGAGAGCTGAACGTAGCGGGGTCCGATAGGCGTCAACACACGAAGAACGCCGACGGCCAGTTTTTCAATCCACATAAACAGGCCCACCTGAAATAGGAAACACTTTTTCGCCAGAGCAATTCGAGGGCCGACATTATTGCACTAGGAATGATGCAATGGAAAGTCAAATCTTCAGCTTTCCCACAACGCACACTTGCACCAATTTAGCGCTCTGGTCAGCAGCGGGTTTGGGAGTGACCGACGCAAACGCGAAAGTCAAACCACCGGATGTTGGGTCTGGAGTTGAGAGCTTGTAAGGATTCCAACGGGACGCTAATGATAATAAAATCAATGCGTTACGGCATCGCTTCTGCGCGGAGCGCGGAAGGTGCAGCCTGCCCCAGGTCTCTTTCAAGGACGGTCATTGCGGAATTTCCGGCATGACGTCAAGCCGGTCAAATACTGCAGCGACCCCGAACCCCTGGCCTGTACCTGCCTCTACCCGCACCACGGAGGCCTGGCAGCAGACCCACTTTCTTTCTCCGGCGGTCACCTCTTTGGGAAGAATCAGTACCATTTCGAGCTGGCTGCCTTCGGTAATGTTCGAGTCGGAGTAAAAGAAAATTCCCTGCGCACTCAGATCGCGGGTGTAAGCAATCTGCTCGGCGCTGCCGTCCTTGGGCTTAACCGTAACCGGAAGACGGACTTCCACCCGGTTGCGAGAACGTCGCTCACTCTTAGTGGTGCTCATTAGTGAGGAGGCTAACACGCCCGGCGCGATTTGCGAACCAGTGTCTGGTCAGCAAGGAGATTCCTGGATCAGGAATACAAGAACGGTGGAAAACAGAGTCGAAACCCCAAGGGCAAAATTTTCCCGGAGTAGATATTTCTTGCCCAAAAGAATCAGTACTCTGGCCGCTTTGAGCGCTCTTCAGGAACCACCAGAGCCTGCTCGAGCGTGGGCAGATTCGTGCTGCGTAACCGGGCCTCTGTTTCGTGCAGTTTGTCGGTGGCGCCGCTCGCAGCATAGGCCTGAGCCAACAGTTTCATCGAGGCAGGCTCGTAGGCGTCGTCTTCCAGCTCAGCAATCGCCTCGGTATATTTTTCCTTGGCGAAGAGCACGGCGCCCATAGCGCCGTGATAGGAACTCTGGACGATTGTGCTGCGGCTGCCAGTCACCATGTTCTGCAGTTCGAAGATCGACTGGTCAACAACATCCGTCTGTCCGGCGTGGAGAGCACGCACAACCCGTTGACGGAGAATTCTCGATCTCTCCTCATCCCGATCGGACTGGGTCACGTCCTTGTCGTGCCAAATCGCCGCCTCGGCTGCATCGAGATATTTGATGGCAAGGGCATCGTCGGTCTGGTACTCCGCCATATTGCGATGAGCCTGTGCCTCCAGGAGAGCATATCCCTGCCGGTGAGCCGCCTCTGCCAGTTCCTGAAAAGCCTTGTCGGCGTCTGCGAATTTATTTTCTCGCACCCAGGTCATCGCCTTCTGCATGCTGTAGTCGATTTGATCCGCGGTGTTATGCGCGTGCTGGATGGCCTTGTCATACTCGGGCCGTGCCTGTTCTTCGTTGCCCATCAATGCGTAGGTATCGGCGATACCAAGCTGCGAGCTGATGAAGTCGGGATCGATTTTCAGCGCAGCACGGTATTGGGCGAGAGCTTCTTCAAAATTGCCTGACATGCGGAGAATTTCCGCGTACGAATCGTGAGGATTAGGTTCGCCGGGAAGCAGAGTGACATAACGGTCCATGGCTGCGAACGCTTTGTCGAACCTCCGGTTGCGCGCGAAGGCATAGGCCAGATCGTTGAGCCCAGCCGGATAGTTCTTGTCGATGGCGAGAGCGCGCTCGAAATATTTCTGCGCGAGTTCGTAGTTGTTCTCGCCCATCAGCCAGTTGCCCGCCAGGTAGAGGAGGCGCTTGTCCTTGGGAAACATGGCAAGCATGTCATTCATGGCGGCGATGCCGACAATGAAGTTTCCTTCTTCGACATTCGCGATCCACTTGACCATCAAGCGCTCACCGGGGCTGGCATGTTCGGCGGCAGCCTTGGCTTTTTCCCGTGACGCTACAACTTCCTGCGGGTCCCGACTGTTGAATGCGACCCAGGCCCAGGCCACGGCGAAGTTCGGGTCTTCTTTGGTTGCGGCTCTCCATCCGATAGTGGCGCGGTCGAGGTAGAGGTTCTCGTAGTCGGCCATGGCGCGCTCGTAAAGGTCCCGCGCCTTAACGGAAGACGTGGTCAGTGGCATCGTCTTCTGGTCGGATTGCTTGATGTGGTGCGCATAAGCCGGGACTGCCAGGCAGAGGCACGCGAGGAGCAAGCTGGATGTAAGCCGGCGCATAGTTTTTATCCTGCGAAATCAATCACTTGCAGAAGGGGGGATTCCTGCCTATGACGCGGAGGTTAGCACGCAGGTTTGGGGTTACCAAGTGACGGAAATCGTACGACTAGTGGAGGATAGGGTAGTTCCTGGCTCCGGTCTGGTATCTCTTGGCCCCGGCCTTGGCGTCTCTTGGCTACGCTCCGGGCGCTTTGGCATTGACCCGGCCTGACGACTTGAGGGGCGCGGCTGGTGGCCAAGCCAGCAGAAGCCACAAGCTAATAAAAAGCCCTCCCACGAAGGGAGGGCCTGATCCGGGAGAGGTGGCTCATCAGCTAGAAGGTGAACTTAGCCGCGAACTGCACGCCACGCGGGCCACCGCCGCCCAGGAACGGGTTTCCGATACCAACGTCTCCGGTGGCGGTTAGCGCATAACTTCCCGTCCCCCGGCCATTAGCGTCAAGCCCGTTAACCGCGGGATCCGAGATGAAGTTCGGCAACTCGGGGTTTGAGAAATTTGGGTGATTGAGCAGGTTGAAGAACTCGGCACGCAGCTGCAGATTCACCCGTTCCGTTATCGCTGTGTCTTTGAACACGGAGAAGTTCAGCTCCTTGAAGGTGGGACCCACCAGGGCGTTGCGTCCCAGGTTGCCGAAGTGGCGGGTACCAGCCAGGCAATTGCTGTCGCCCGAGCTAGAATTCGCCGTCGTGTTGCCGAAGGTGCAAGGAACCTGGAACGAAGTCAGGTTGATGAAGTTGAACGGAGCTTTTCCGTACTGGATAGGTCCGACTACGTCAGGACGATCAAAGCCTTCGCCCGAGCCTGAATAGTCGCCCTCGAAGTTATAGTTAAAGCTGAACGGCTGGCCGTCCTGCATGTTCACCACGCCATCGAATCCCCAACCGTTAGTCAGTTTCGAGTAGCCCCCCTTGAATTTGGGAAGCTGATAACTGAAGTTCCAGCTGAAACGCCGGCGAATGTCAAAGTTGGAATTACCCCGTTCAAGGCTGGTCACCAAACTGTTATTTGGCTGCGCCGCGTTGGGGATGAAATCCTCAAGATCGCTGGCATCGTCGATGGAGTGCGACCAGGTGAAGTTCGCCTGGCTTGAGAGCCCGTGCCACGAACTAATGCGCAAACTGGTTTGCAGCGCATGATAAATGGACCCTGCCGTCGACTCTTCCTGGTTCACATAAAAGAAGTTGGGGAAGGCGGTTCGGGGAACGTTAAAGTTAACGCCGTCCGGCCCGTCAAACCCTCCAATTGGGCAGTTGGGAAAGGTATGCCCGAAACACTGGCCTCCCGGCGCCGAGGAACTGTCGAAAGCTGTGATCTGAGCCTGACTCGGCTGATTGATGTCGCGGAACCGGAAAAGCTTGGTGCCTTTCGTCCCCACGTATCCAATTTGCAGGACTGCCTTACTCGTGATCTGCTCCTGGAAATTCAAATTGAAGTTCTGCACGTAGGGCGTGCGAATGTTCGGATCAACCCCGAAATAGTCGCCCAACGGGTTGGAGCCGGCGAACACAGGACCGGTGCCCAGTGTGCCCCCCGCGAGTCCCGGCAGAGCCGATGGCAGCTGGTCCAGTTCCCACGTAAGCCGGCCCGGGGCAGAAGGCGCAATTGTACGGAACGTGCCCGAGGAAGATATCTTGCGAGAAGGCATCGTAGAACATACCCCATCCGCCACGAATGACGCTCTTTCCTTTGCCGGTGAGGTCGTAGGCGAAGGCGATGCGCGGGGCAAAGTTGTTGTAGTCAGGGTTATACAGCTGGCTCGGCCCTCCTGATGCGCCGACCTGCGAATGCGTCCCACCACCGTTGGCGTCAGCCGATAGAACAGATTGTTCTTCTCGCCCACCACTCCGAAGTAGTCCCAGCGCATGCCGTAGATTGAGAGTCAGGCGCGGAGTCAACGCGGAAACTGTCTTGAAGATAGAAACCTGTGGTTGTTTTCCAAGGAGTGGCGAAGAGTGTTGCCTTCGGCGATCTTTCCCGCTATCGGGAACGCCGTTCGAGGAAAGCACGCCAGATCGCCGAAAGCCCAATTTGCCGCGGAAAGTATTGTCCTGAATGAGCTGGATTGTGGTCCGGCGGAACTCGTAGCCGAATTTCACGTCGTGGCGGCCCGCTTTCCAGGAATAGTTATCGATGAAGTGCCAGTTGGCATCGACGCGCGAGCGCGGAACCGAGTTGGTGGCACCGATTGGAGAGAAACCGGTGACCGAAATGTGTGGCAAACCAAAATCAAAGGGAGAGGTCACGCCGGTGTTGTAGCCGATGGGATTGGGGTTGAAGGTGTGATCCTGAGGAAAGAAGCCTTCCGCAAAACGGTTCCAGCCCAAGCGCGCTTCGTTGACCTGGGTCGGACCCATCACCTTGACATAGGAGATACGACACCAGTTGTACGCGGGTCGGCGTGATGGTGTTAAAGCCGGGCAACAAGCCTCCCGCCAGCTGGGCGAAGGGAAAGCTCTGATTGCTGTCGCCGAAGTAGTAGCGGCCGGTCAGCAGGTTACTGGCGTTAAAGTTGTGATCGACCTTCGCAATCATGCTGTCGACACGATTGTTGAAGAGAGTGGACGTCGCGAGGTTGTGGCCGTTGGGACAGCCGCTGTCTCCGAGGCCATCGGCACCGCCCGGCGTGTTGGGCAGCTGATGTCGAGATTCGGCGGCGCGGCCACGGATTGCGTGCCAGCAGGTCTGCGATGGCCGAGTTGGTAGCGCCGCCATCAACAGCGCAATCTGCCTGGTTCGGGCACGCAGCTGCGTTCCCGACTGCGCACCGGATTCGCGCTGTCCTTCGTAGTTGACGTAGAAGAACGTGTGTCTTTCACGATCGGGCCGCCCAGCGATCCGCCGAACTGATTGTTGTGGAACGGATTCTTCGTCCGCCGACATTGTTGAAGAAATTGCTGCGCCGCCGAGCGAACTGGTGCGGTTGATATTCCAGCCCGGAACCGTGCAGCTGGTTGGTGCCGCTCTTGGTCACGATGTTCACGACGGCGCCGCTGTTGCGTCCATATTCGGCCTCATAGTTGGAGAGCACGCGCAGTTCGGCCACAGCGTCGAGTGGCAGAATCGTCGCCGGATCGCCGAATACGCCGGCTTCGTTGATGGCGGGATCGTTGCGGAAGCCGTCGTTCATATCGGTGCCGTCGAGCAGGAAGTTGTTCGACGGCCACGCGAGCCGTTCATCGAGAACGTGCCGAATGAGCCGGGCGAGTCGGAAATCTGGTCTGGCGAGCCAGCAACACCGGGATTCAGGTAGATCAGCTTGGTGTAGTCGCGGCCATTGACGGGATGATTCTCGATCGTCGTCGGCTCGTGAGAGTGCCGCCAAGCTCGGCGGAGGTGGTTTCCACCTGGGGCAAAAGTCGCCGGAAACTTCGACGGTCTGGAAACCTTCCAGCTTGAACTGACATCGACACGGCGCTCGGTGGCGACGTCGACCACGACGCCGGTCGTGGCGGAGGTCTGGAAGCCGCTCTGGGAGATGGTAACCGTATAAGTGCCAATAGGCAGTTCGGGGATCGAGTAGCTGCCGTCCGCGCTGGTCTGCGGTGGTGCGCTCGAGGCCGGTCGCGGTGTTCTTGGCTGCGACCTTGGCTCCGGAGACCACGGCGCCGGAGGCATCGGTCACGGTGCCGAGGATAGTTCCGCGGAAGGTCTGCGCGACCAGTGTGGCGGAAGCCAGTATTGCGAAGGCCAGCATTATCCGAACTCTCATTTTGTTCTCCTTATTTCCCCAAAAACAGTTACGCGAATCGGTCAGGTACCCCTGGAATTGTCCCCCGGGAAGTTCCCGGGCAGTAACCGCCTCCGGAATAGGCCAGTATCATTTCAGGCGCTCTGCCGTGAACAACAAAAAAAATCGCACGCACCTAGCAAATTCCCAATTTGACCTGGAGGAGTGGGAATGCCTTGCGGAGCACTTCTCACCGGTGTGAAGCCGGGCCGGCGTGAAGTATGCAAATTTTTTCATATCGACCGCGCAGGATGGCGATCATTATCCCCAGAAGCAAGGCGAGCTAGAGTAAACAAAGCGCTGCTTGCCGTCAAGATGAACCAAACTCCCTATTGTCGACTGGGGTACAATAGCTGGGAGTTGGCGGCGTACTTGCCTAGAGCTGCGCCAACCAGGTGGGCAGCATGGTGCGCTGGGTTGCATTCGACGACGATACCGCGGAAGCGGTGGTAAGCAAGTTCAGGCGCGGGGCCGCGGAAATCCGTGAAGGAGAAACTCCCCTGGATGCAGCGCTCGGGGTGGATCGTCCAAGTGTAATGATTCTCCCATCTTCAACACCCGGCAAGGTTTTGCTGGCGAGCGTTGAGCCCAAGACCGCAGCAGCCCGGGCGAGCGCTCAGAGACCTTCCGTCGTCAATGCGTCACCGGTCCTGCCGTTTGGCAGACAGCCATCCCGTGCGATGGCTCGCCCGGACCGGTCGGCTAAGAACCGTCCATCCAAGAAGTGGTGGAACCGCCGAAGCGCGTAAGTCCCCGCCGTTGCGATTGCCCTTTCAAGTTTTCGGGAAACTTATTCGAGTGAGGCCTAGAACGTAAAGGCGAGGCCACCGCGGACGGCGCGCGCGGATTGCACCAGATAGAGAGTGCGGCCGTCCTGCCCCATGACCGGAACATATCCCTCGGCTAACAGATTGCGAACCTCCACCAGGGCTTCCATCTTGCAAGGCAGAGAACCTGTTCCGGGAAGCGGTTGGCGTACGAAGAGATTGAGGTAGGGATCGGTTTGCCCGGCGGAAGCGTTAAACATATCGACGGGCGTCAGGGCCTGCCCGCTCACCCAGCGGTACGACGCAATCCAGTGAGTCTTGGTGTGGGGAACGGTTCCGCTCAATTTCGCAGCCAGGGCGTGGCGGCGCTCCACCCTAAGCCACTGGCGAGCATCCTGCAGTTCCGCGTCGGACCTGCCCAGATCGAGCACTCCACCATAGGCGTAATCGAGCGTGGCAAGGAGGTCGGACGTGAGCTTGCGTTGCAGCGCAACACGCAACCCGGTGGTCTCCAGGTCTCGGCCTTGATAGGTGAAAGTCCCCGAGTAGATGTCCGGTAGCACCTCGCCACCTTCGGTGCCGATTGTGCCGACTCCGGTCAGCGCGGGGTTGACAACCCGATCCGAATAGACCGCCGCCTGAATGCTGGTTTTTCCAGTGCGTTGCGAAAGCGATATCTCGTGATGATGAGCCCGTTCCAGGGCAGGGGCGAAGTCAGCCATGCTCACCCTGGGGCCGGACTCGCTGAGATCCGCAGGAGCGGAATCAAATCCCTTTTCTGCCCGGCTGTTCGGAACGGAGCTGGCGTAGCGGTATTCGAGAACAGTGTTAGGTGAGAGATGCAGATCGGCGGCGCCAAAGGGGCGAACGGCGTTCAGCCTGCCCATGAACTGGATAGTTTGCATCTCACTGCCAAACTCCAGTTCCAACACGTTCCCCAGGGTCACGTCGTCAGATGTCGTGACGGCCAAGGCCTGAAGGCCCGCCGAATGGAGACTGGCATCCGGCGCAGCCAGCCGCCGCATAGTGAATGAAATCTGCGGCAGTGAACCATCCGCCATCCGGTGTGAAAACGAAGTGCGCAGTACGGCATCCGGGTTGGTTGTGCCGTAGCCGACGTTGCCTTTGAGCGCGAGCCGACCCGTGGAGAAGATCGACCGCTCCACGGAAAAGCCGGTACTCATGTCAGATGAGCTGCCGTATCCCACGGAAGGGGAGCCAGCCAGGAACGAAAGCCGCGCCTTCAAATCGTGATTCTGCCCTGCCTCTGATGCTGCAACCACCGAAGTGCCGTCGTCGAGTACACGCAGCACGGGCCGATTCGCCACGGAACGGAGTGTCCACTTCCAGTCGTCGTCGTCTGCCACGCCACGCAGAGGCACCATCTCCAGGGCTTCAAACAGGGTATTGAGAGTGATGTTAACGACGAGGGCGGAACCAGAGCGCAGACCGAGTCTCTCTCGCAGCGAGGGCAGAAAGGAGGGCGCTGTCACTTTGACGCTGTAGAGGCCGGGAGAAGTCCTGCAGCAGTATAGAAGCCGCGCTCGTCGGTGAAGACCTTCTGCGGCTGTGCGGCAGAGCTCAGAATCTCGACCACGGCACCCATTTGGGGGACACCGGCCGCGCTGCGCACATACCCTGAGATCGATCCAGGGTTCACTGAAGCCGATGCTGACAGCACCGTGCCCAGCGTAATAGCAAAGATTCCGAGCTTCTTAAACATTCCCACCACCTCGGGGGATAGGCCAGGTTTACTCGACCGCAAAGGTTGCTGTCGGGTCCACCGTCTGTTTGGAAATGTTATCGTTCACCTTGATTTGAATTCGATAAATCCCTGGCTGCAGATTCGCGGCAGACAGGCTTTTCTCGAGGGTCACTTGATCGCCGACGTTTCCCATCTGGTCGGTCGATTCGACGGTGTGAATGACCGTCTTGTTACTCGCCGGTTGACGACATCGTACTCGAAAGTCGCCGACGGCTTATGCGTCTTCTCATCGACGCTGAGATTGTACACCTGCATCCAGAAATTGAGTTTCTGATCGCGCTTGAAGCTGGCCGGCTTGCCGTCCGCAGGCGCCACCCGAGGCCGAACCTTCGTGGTGCCGATTACGAAGCTGCCCGTACCCACATTTTTGGAAGGCACCGGCTCCATCTGATCCGCCAGGATCAGCGAGGACGATGCTAACCGATCGTCACTGAAATCGGGCACTATGCACGCCGCTGCTCCAGCTTCCCACGCGGTCGCCATTCACGTCTTTCACGACAATGTCAAAGCGATACTGCCCGGGCCGCAACGGCAATGCCTTCCAGTATACAGAAGAGTTCTCTGCGGTTTTGGGCAGCAACTCGGCCGGCACATCGACCTGGACCGTGTCTTCAAACGTCTGGGCAATGCGGCCGGTAAGCGTGGTTACCCGGCCAAAAATGTTGACCGTGCCACGCTGCACTCCGTCCTTGTTCTGGAAGGTGATGTCGCGGTTCTTCACCTGAATCGTCACTGGCACCAGCACCGTGTCGCCAGTGACCTTCACGAAGTCGGAGCGCACGTCAAACGGCATCAGATTGACGCTGATCTTGTGGCTGACCACTTCCTCCAGATCCTTGAACTTGACTGCCGGCGGCCTGTTCAACTTGGCCCACTGATCCAGTCGGTCGAACTCTTTAGCGCCCATGTCCTGATTGAACGGACCGGTGCCCAGACGTTCGAGACCGCCATTGGTAAAGCGATCTGGCCTTGTTCGCCATGCCCATCTGTTCGTACAGGGTTAGGCCGGCGTTGGGAGTGTTCAGCAGAGCGTCCTTCTCGGAACGGTCCATCGTCATGTGGTAGTCGCCGCACATGCAGGTGTCCACGAACTCGATAATCACTTCCTGCCCGACACCTTCCAGGTAGCGGTACCGCCAATCTTCGAAGGGGAAGGTAGAGGTTGTCCCGCCGCCTTCATCCATCGGTCTTTCGTATGTGCCGCCCGAAGGATGCGATTCGATCTCGTCCGGCTTGCCGTACATGATGTAGATGCGTCCGCGGTCCGTCTTCCAACCCGGTATTCCGGCGGCGAAATGCTCGTTGGCATACGCCATGCGCCGGTAGTGTTCTTCCTTGAATTCGTTCTCTTCGGTATCGGGGGTGGGGTCGCGGCGCTGCCAGAAGGCTTCGATGAACTGGTCCCGTTCCTCGTCGTTGGAAAGCTGCTTGAAGGCGGCGCGCTCCTCGTCGCTGATGATCCAGCGGACGTCTTCGTCCAGCCACTTTCTGTAGGTCTTGCCCAACTCTTGCTTCAGGGCCTTGGCATTCTCTTTCTTCTGCTTTTCGGTAAGAGGACGCTTGAGGGGATCCTTTTGAGTGTCCTGGGAGTCCGGGGAAGCAGCCTGCTTCCCGCTATCGGACTTGGCATCCTGGGCAGTAGCTACGGTTCCCAGCAGACAGGCCAAGGTAACCAGGAGAGCAATGCGAAGGGTCAAATGGCACCAAAAACCTACCCGAGACATGATTGGGGCGCTCCTACCAGACACTCTTGCTTGCTAATTGTATGTATTTGGATGCGGCAAGGCAAGGACGCGAACGCGTGGCTGCAGAGTTTTGCCTCATGCAGGGTGTGACTTTTACGCAGGCCGGAAGGAGCCAAGTCGAGGCAGCAGACGCCCTCGTCGAACGCCGTAGAGCAAGCTATAATAAGCAGTTCCCGTTCCTCAGTACATGTCACCGAGGGCTTTTTTGTGGATTGGCTGGTGACCGGGAACTTTCCCTACCTCGACACCGTATCTGAAGGCGTGCCTCCATTGCCCCAGGGGGGAATGGTATCTCTGGACAGAGCCGATGGTCCGCAGAACGCGCCGGGAGCAGAAGGGCTGGATAAGGCTTTGCGGCTTGGGTCGCGTTGCCACCTGAGGACTTTGACATAGCTGCCATGAAGACCTGGATGAAAATTGCCATTGGGGTGGGCGCCGCCGTAGTTCTGGCCAGCATCGTGGCTTTTACGGTCTACCAGAGCCACAAGAATGTGGTCACGGTGCAGACGGCGAAGGTGCAGCGCGAGGATCTAGCCGCTGTCGTGAGCGCCTCGGGTGAGATCAAGCCAAAGACTTACGTCAATATTGGAGCAAACGCTTTCGGCAAGATCGTAAGGCTCTACGTAAAAGAGGGCGACCGGGTCAAGAAGGGACAGATGCTTGCTCAGCTGGAAAATGTCCAGTCCGCCGCGGACGTAGCTGCGACCAAAGCTTCGGTACAGTCTTCGGAGACGGATGCCGTCGCTGCACAGGCAGGCCTGAATACGGCCCTTGCGGATCTCAATCGCGCCAAGGCGGATGTCGATCGCAACAAGCTCGACTGGGAGCGCGCGCAGGGTTTGTACAAAGAGGAGTTGATCGCAAAGTCGGACTATGACAGCCGCAAGAATGCATGGGAAACCGCGGTTGCAGGTCTTGCTCAGGCCGAAGCCCGAGTAGCGCAATCGAAAGCGCAACTCGATTCTGCGCAGAAGCACGTGAACCAGAGCCAGGCGAATCTGACGCGCGTATCCGACGTGCTGCAGAAGACCAGCTACGAGGCTCCGTTCGACGGCGTCATTACCAATTTACCGGTTCGCGAGGGCGAGACCGTGGTCATCGGAATTCAGAATTCTCCGGGCAGCACGTTGATGACGATTGCCGACATGTCTGTGATCACTTCCGAGGTGAAAGTCGACGAGACGGACATCGTGAATGTGAAGCTCGGGCAGGCAGCTGACGTCACGATTGATGCGATACCGAAGAAAGTATTTCACGGCGTCGTCAGCGAAATCGGCAACAATGCCATCGTGCGCTCCACCGGCGTGGCTACGGCGCAACAAACTACCACCAGCGAAGAGGCGAAGGATTTCAAGGTGGTGGTGACGTTGCAGGATGCGCCGGACGATTTGCGGCCCGGACTTTCGTCGACGGCGAAGATCACGACGGCCACCCGTACTAACGCGCTGACGATTCCGATTCAGGCGCTCACGATCCGCCGCAAAGCGGATCTGGTGGCGGCCCCCGACAAGAGGACGGTGCAGGCTGCGGCCCCGAGCAACGACACCGGCAAAAGCAAGGATAAGGACAAGGACGAGGTGCAGGGTGTGTTCGTGGTCCGGAACAAAAAGCTCGATTTCGTTCCGGTTGAAACTGGAGTGAGCGGCACAACCGACGTGGAAGTGATAAAAGGGCCCAAAGAGGGCGACGAGATTGTTACAGGCAGCTATAAGGTTTTGAGAACCGTGCGTCCCGGCGCGGGCGTGAAGGTGGACAATTCCGCGCCCAAGAAGCAAGAGGACGAACAGTCTTAGACAAGAAACACTCAAAACATTCGCCGGGATCGCGCGTCCAATAGCAGAACCGGCAGGATCGGAGCGGTGAGTGTCCCTGGAGGACAAGGAGAAGAGGATGGCAACCGCAGAGGTACTCAACATTTCCACGCCCGTTGGCTCGGCGCCGCCAGATTCGGTCATGATCAGCACCGAAGACTTGTGGAAGACCTACGACATGGATTCCGAGCAGCAGGTCCATGCGCTGTGCGGGGTGAACCTGCGCATAGCCCGCAATGAGTACGTCGCTATCATGGGTCCCTCCGGGTCTGGCAAGTCCACGTTGATGAACCTGATCGGCTGCCTCGACACTCCCACCAAAGGGCGCTACTGGCTCAACAACCAACTGGTAAGCGACCTGGACGATGATGAACTAGCCCGCATTCGCAACAAAGAGATTGGCTTTGTCTTCCAGACATTCAACCTGTTAGCCCGTGCCACGGCGCTTCACAACGTAGAACTGCCCCTGATCTACGCGGGTATGCCGACGGAAGAGCGGGCTGAGCGGGCGAAGGAGTCCCTTGCGGCCGTGGGCATGGAAGCCCGCATGATGCATAAGCCCAATGAACTGTCCGGCGGCCAGCGGCAGAGAGTGGCGATTGCCCGCGCGCTGGTGAACAAACCGTCGATTATCCTGGCCGACGAGCCCACCGGAAACCTGGACTCGAAAACGGGTAACGAGATCATGGCATTGTTCGACCGCTTGCATGCCGAGGGGAATACCATCGTTCTGGTCACGCACGAAAACGATATCGCTGAATATGCGCACCGCGTGATCCATATCAAAGATGGCGTAATCGCCGACGATATCAGGAAGCCCGGGCGGTAGTTCGGTTTGCTTCCACAGCGCCTAAAGGCGCGTTGATTAAACGGCTGCGGCACGCCTGAAGGCATGCCCTGATACGAACCGGCACATCACATCGGAAAAAAGGCCTCTCTCGCGAGAGGCCTTTTGCTTGAAGTCTGAAAAACGGTGATCGGAATTATTGCGGCGTTCCCACGGTTTTCACCCCAGCCGTGTCCATTGGCAGGAAAGGCTTAACCGCAAAGAAATTGTGGTCGTAGAGATTGCGATACATGCGGCCGGCAATCTCGGCTGCTTTCGGTCCATAAGTCGGCCGACCACCTTGCAGGAATACGACTGTGACAACTCTTCCGAAATCGGTGTTCGCGTAGGAGGCGAACCACCCGAACCTGGTGCCGGCGCGCGAGCAGGTGCCGGTCTTGCCAAGTATCGATTCCTCGTTGAAGTTCAAGCGCACGCTGCGAGCGGTACCGTATCGTACGGCACCCGCCATGCCGTCTGAAATCTCAGGAATGACAGGCGCGATGTCGAGATGCCTTTTCACGCGCGGTTGGAAGTTTGCGACTTCTTCAGGAGTCGTGGGGTGTTGCATGTAGTACAACGTACCGCCGTTGGCGATCGCTGAGACCATAGCTCCAAGTTGCAACGGCGTCATGGAAACGCCTTCACCGAACGAGCACATCTTTCCGACCCCGCCAAGCTTCGCCGGAATTTCCTGGTCGGGATAGGTACCCAGCTGTTCTCCTTCGATCTGATAGCCAGCTAATTCGCCGAGTCCATATTCATGCGCGTAATAGCTGACCTTGTCGAAGCCGAGTTTACGTCCCACAGCTTCGAAATAGGCGTTGTTGGAGTGGGCGAGGGCCTCGGTGAGATTCATGCGGCTGCGGCGTCCGAGAGCAACCGGCGTGGTCTTATCGACCAGACCCTCACTCAAAGCCGCAAGAGCGACCGATAATTTGATCGTGGAGCAGGGTTGGGCACCGCTCGAAAGTGCCAACTTCTGGTTGACCATTGCCAGAACGCGTCCGCTGGTGGGCTCGATGGCAACCACGGTGCCGTTCATATTTCCCAGCGCGTCAATCGCCGCCTGTCGAACTACTGGATCTTCCCCGGTAGTGACATCGCCTTCGGTTATATCCTGGGCAAAAGAACTGGTGTAGAACCGCTCATAATAACGATGCCGGCGCCGCGTTGTGCGCACAGTGCTGGACCGGGCCGAACGGCTGCGCGCCAGTCTGCGCATCCGCTTCTTCGCATGCTGAGTCTCACTCACCGAGTGTGACTTGGATTTGCTCGACGTCAGCGAACGCGCGTTGACATTGGCCGCGACACCGCTGGCTTCCAGAAAGCAGGCCAAAACCACGACCAGTAGGAGATGTAGCCCGATAGTGCTCTTGTTCGACTTCAATGCCCTTTTCCCCGGATAACTGTCAATTTTGATGCACGCTGCATACCGGTGATTCGCCGTCACCGGCAGAGCGCCTCTATGTTTTCGATACTAAGGGAGTTACAGTTTTTTGCGCAATGGCTAATTCAGGCCATGCAAAGAATTCATGCAGACGACTAAGTCGTTCTGGATCATTGATATAACTTATGTTTTGTACTGACATCGTACCTTCGTAATCTCGAGAGAGCGTTACTATACAGGCACCCCATGGTATGTGCAAATCCTTTCATCGTCGGGTAGTGCAATCTTGTTCCCGATCGCGGTGTGAGATGCACGCAAGATCCCCGTTCGACTCCCTCGCGTCCCGCTCGTGTCGCTCAGGGCAGGCTTTCGCTCCGCCTGAAGAACGGCTCCGCTCAGGATGACGTCTGTTTAGAAGCAGATAGTCAAGGTCCGATCTACACGACTGCTCATAATCTCTTTGTGCTGATGGCTAACAAAGCGCTGGGCCCACAGTTAGCGAATTGCTAGCCGCAGGCCCTCTTGTGCTCGGTGCCACGGAGGATGCTAAGACGTCTACTTCTAGTCCGGTACGTGCTCCGCTGACTCCTTGTAGGTTCCGAACTTCTTCGCGACCGGTTTTAGCGTCGGATAGAACTGCACGAAGGAATGCTCGACCGCTGCGTGGTCTTCGTGGCATTGAAAGCATGCGGCTTTGGGGTTGGGCGCGGCGGACTTTTCGTCGTCGAAGTTGAAGTACACCCACTTGTCTGGAAACCGGCTGTCTTTCACCTCCACGCCGATACCCATCGTGTCGGTCGTCTGGTAGTGGCCATGCTTGTTAATGGAGGCAACGCTGTCGGCGCCGCGCTCTTCGACGACAAACATGGTTTTGTCCGGCCACTTCCCGGATTTCAGAAATTCCTGGTAGGCCCACTGCGGCACAAATACGTTAGTGAACATCTCGTGGCTACCGGGGGCAGGGCTGTAGTTCATGCCGAGACCGGAGGAGAGGAAAATCCATTCGCGGTAGCCGTCGGGTCTCAGGAGGTGGTTGTCGCCGGTGTATTCGGGCTTCCCAGAACTGGCGCTGTCGGCACCTAGCAACGCAGTACCCATCGCAACTGTCAGGCATAACAGAAGAACTCGCTTCATTTTGGCCTCCAGGGAATTCGCGTTCACCTTAGTCAGTACGGGTAGAGCTCAAGCATGGTTCCAGGTCGTACCCGTTCTTGGACGGCGAGCACACAGAAACGTTAGGGCACTGGAATCGCGAAGAAGGCTCTGATCGCCAAAAGGCAAAAAAAGGGGCAGGGACCCTGATATGTCCCTGCCGGCCGATCTCGTCCCTGAGCCTACCAGGACTACATGACTTCGGTTCGTTTGCGCATGAACGCGGGCACATCGAGATCGTCCTGCGCAAAGTTGGGAGCACCGGTACGAGGAGGCTCGCTGACGGCCATCGTCTGAGACGGAGCCGCAGCTTGCATGACGGGTTGCTCAACGACCGGCGGGGGCATGGGCACAGGCTCGAAGTCGGGATCGCGATCGAGGAAGGCTGCAGGCTCGCGTGAGCCCATGAAGGAGTTTTGCGCGTCCTCACGCCGACGGCGAGTGTCCGAGTCCTTGAAGCCGGTTGCGATCACAGTGATCTTGACCGCGTCCTTCATTTTCTCGTCCAGCACGGCGCCGAAGATGATGTTTGCGTCTTCATCGGCTGCGTTCTGGATGATGGTGCAGGCTTCCTGCACCTCGGCCAGCTTCAACGAGGTTGAGCCGGTGATGTTGATGAGGATGCCGCGTGCGCCGTCGATAGCACCGGCTTCGAGCAGCGGCGAAGCGATCGCGCGTTGGGCCGCGTCGATGGCGCGGCGCGCGCCGTTGGCTGTGGCAGCGCCCATGACGGCGTAGCCCATGCCCTGCATGATGGCCTTCACGTCGGCAAAATCGCGGTTGATGATGCCGGGGATGGTGATGATGTCCGATATGCCCTGCACGCCCTGGCGGAGAATATCGTCGGCCACGCGGAACGACTCGAAGAAGCCCGCGTCCTGGGCCACTGCGAGAAGCTTTTCGTTGGGGATAACGATGGTGGTATCCACCGACTCCATCAGCTCAGAGATGCCGCGCTCGGCCTGCTGCATGCGCCGTTTGCCTTCGAAGGCAAATGGCTTCGTGACCACGGCGACGGTGAGAGCGCCCATTTCGCTGGCCAGCGAAGCGATGATCGGCGCCGCGCCGGTACCGGTTCCGCCACCAAGACCGGCAGTGACGAAGACCATGTCCGCGCCTTCGAGCGCCTCGATGATTTTGTCGGAGTCCTCGAGCGCCGCCTTGCGTCCGACTTCAGGGTTCGCGCCCGCACCCAGGCCGTTGGTGAGCTTGACGCCCAACTGGATCTTGACGGGCGCGCGCGACATGCGTAGCGCCTGCAGATCGGTATTGGCTACGACGAATTCGATGCCCTCCATGCCGGCATCGATCATCCGGTTGACTGCGTTGTTGCCGCCGCCGCCCACACCGATGACCTTGATCTTAGCGTCGTTGCGAGCGTCTTCATTGAAGCTGATGCGAATGTCATTCTCTTTTTTCATGTCCGCCGCCATAACTGAATTTTCCTTGCTCTTGCTTCCCGCCTTTGGTCCAGACCTGGAACCTGTTTGTGCCATTGAGCTCCCCGCCATCGGCCACTAGCATCCAGCCCACGATCCGACTAACGACTTTCTCACCTCTGTGTTCACGCGCCTTTTTTCGCGAACAGCGACTTCAGCCGCGAACTCCAGCGGCTGTCTTGCAAGCCGCGTGCGATCCGCGCCCGGTGCCCGTAGAACAACATGCCGAGCAGCGTCGCGTACTCCGGTTCGGCCAGCGCAGCCGGCATTCTGGCGATTGCGGTTGGCCAGGAAAGACGCACCGGCCGGCGCAACACGGATTCTGCAATATCGAAGATTCCCGGCAGGCGCGACGCGCCACCGCTCAACACAATGCCTCCCAGGCAGCGCTCCAGCATCCCGTGGTGACGCAAGTTATCGCGCACCATCTCGAACAATTCGCGGGCACGGGGCTCGAGAATTTCTCCTACCAGGCGCTGCGATAACAGCCGCGAAGGACGGTCGCCGACCGATGGGACTTCCACCTCGTTGCCTTCTGGAATGAGGGTGGGAATGGCATTCCCGTACAGCTTCTTGATCTTTTCCGCTTCGTTCATGGGCGTGCACATGCCCACGGACAGGTCGCTGGTGAAGTGGTCGCCGCCGATCGGAATGACTGCGGTGTGAGCGATCGCATTTTCCTGGAATACGACCATCTCGGTCGAACCTGCTCCCAGATCAGCCACGCATACACCCATCTCGCGCTCATCAGCGCGCAGCACGGCGTCGGCGCAGGCGAGCGGCTCAAACACCGTGTCCTCGACATGAACGCCCGCGCGATTCACTGCTGAAATCACATTCTGAGCCGCGCTCGACGACGCCGTGATCATGTGGACCCTAACTTCGAGACGGCTCGCCACCATTCCGAGCGGATCGTGAACGCTGGTGTGTTCGTCGAGGATGAACTCCTGCGGAAGCAGGTGAATGATCTCGCGGTCCTGCGGCAGGGGGATCGCACGAGCCTTGTCAACCGCCATGCGAATTTCGTCGCGTGTGATTTCACGGGCCCGTGTACCGAAACCGATTCCGCCGTGGCTATTGAGTCCGCGGACGTGCGCTCCGGCGATGCCTACGACGGCGTGCTCGATGGGCGCTCCGGCGATGTCTTCCGCCTGCTCCACCGCTTTCTGGATGGAGGAGACGGCTTTCTCCAAGTCGACAATGACGCCCTTGCGTGAGCCACGAGACTCGCTCATGCCGTGACCGCGATAGCGGAGACCGTTGTCGGTGACTTCCGCCATCAAAACGCACGTCTTAGCGCTGCCTACGTCAATCGCCGTCAGAAAACTTGCTTGCTGGTTCCCCATGCCTATGGATGATCCTGCTCTTTCGCAATCGCTGGACTCGGTTTCTGGTTGCCGGTTGAAATGTTCTGCTGAATCACGGACGGGCCCGGTTTTTTCGTCGTGACTGGCCCAGAAGCAGCCTTGAGCGCGGCCTTTGAGGCCGGTGCGTTTTTCGTGACTGGCTTGGCCGCATGTTTCGCGCGGGCAATTTTCTTTTTCTTGATCGCGGGTTGCAGGACCGACTTCGCCACGACCTTGGTAGCAGCAACGTTCGCGGCCAGCTTCGTGGGAACCGGCTTTTGTGGCGGTGTGTCGTGATGAATCAACGCGACCGGCTTGACCCCGGCCGACATCGCAGCCTTCACAGCGGCCGGTGATAAGGGCGGCTGCTTCACGGCCCCGTGCAGATCGGGGTTGACCACAATCTGCTGGTCGTAACGAAGATCCACCGAGTCGAGCTTGTCGAATTGCTGCCGCCATTCGCGAGCGTGGCTGAAATAAATCTTGTAGCGGTCAAGGAAATTGGATGAACCAAGGTGAACCAGCACTTCGCCAGAAGGATCGGCGGCGGTGACCTTCACGTCGTCCAGATCGGAGAGGTCCACTTCGCTGAGGTCCTGGGAGTAATGTGCGCCGTCCGCGTCAAGATCGCGAATCAGCTGGTTGTAGGTCTTCATCCGCACGACGCGAGTGGAAAGCGGTTCACTGGCGTTCATTCCGAGGATCACGGGAAACGAGTACTTCTTCTTGGCGCCGGACGGCAACTCCATGAGCGTGCCGCCGGCATCGATCAGCGATATGCGAGGGCCGATGCGGGCAAAGGCTACGGGCGTGCGCTCGTTAATCTCAACCTTCAGGCGATTGGGCGCAAAGCGCATGATGCTGGCCGACTCCACCCAGGGAATCTGTTCGAGCTGCGCTTTGCGCTGGCTCAGCGGGATGAAGAAGATATTGCGGCCAATGTCGCCGCCGAGCACCTCCATCACCTGAGCGTGGGTAACGTTGTGCGTGCCGGTGATGTCGATGTTGTCGCTCGAGTCGATGCGGAAACGCCACGAGTGCTCGCCATATTTGTAGAGCGCGCCCGCGCCGAGCGCTCCGAAGAAGATAAGGATGGCGGCAATCGCCGTCCACTTCAGCCGCGTCGCAGTCTTCTTGGGGATGGAACCACGGCGGACGGAGACACGCTTCTGCCCGCGAAGGAATGGCGATTCCTGCTCCACCTCGAGATCAAGCAAGCGCGCATCGTCCATCTCTGTCGCGCGCGAAATCCTGATCTTCGGATGGGTACAACTCTTCCTGCGAGATGGTGGGACTGCTTTTCCGCGCCATCAAATCAGGTCAGTTGTCGAGAGGAATCGCTGAGCGAAACTACTATAAATGTTTTCTTGTGAATTAAGACACAAAAAACCGCGAGATTTTTCATGGGAACTTGAAATGCAAATCGCAGAAAAAAGCGGGCCGAAGCCCGCAGGTTGGAGAGAGAAATTAAAAATCAAGCGCTCCGAAAAATGAGGAACCCTGCCTCGGCTACAGACTACTGTTCGTCATCGATGTCAATCGCGTTGGTGACTTGCGGGACCACCACGCGGACGTTCGGAACGTGAACATCGATCGCCGGGATGTCAACCACGAATCTTCCGTCCTGGGGACAAACTACTCTCATTCCGTGAACCTGGTCAGCCGCCATCTGGCGCGCTTGTTCGATCTCACCGCGATGTCTTTCCACTTCCCGCCGAACCATACGCGCCTGGTCAACCATAAGGCGAACCTGGTCGTGGCTCATCTCGACCCGGTCGCGCTCCAGTCGAGCGCGCTCCACCTGGGCCGGAATGCTGTAGGGCAGGAATTCCGAGCGGACGTATGCCTTCAAGCAGGTGGAATATTCCTGCGCGACGGCCAGAGGCTTGTCGAGGTAGCGGTGCGCCCAAGGCAGGCGGCCGGCACGATAGTCGTGGCTGAGTCCCAGAGCCATGACTGCGATCGCTATGAAATACAACCCTTTAGCAGATGACATAGCCAACTCCCCATCTCTGTTATGCCCTGTTAGACGAGGAAGAAAATGTTTTGTTACCCGGGAAAGCAGGCAAAAAAGGAAGAAAATTCTAGTGGGGATCGAGGCTGAAGGGAAAGGCATCCGACGCTGAGAAGATGCCTTTTAAAGGTGCCCGGGTCCCTCCAAAGGAAGGTTAGGCCGGCTGGCGAGCCTTCAATTTTTCGAGGATCATGGGTCCGAGCTGGGAGACACTGCCGGCTCCGAGAGTCAGGACCATGTCACCTTCCTCGGCCATAACAGCCACAGTTTCGACTGCCTCAGCAAAAGAAGTCCGGTAGCAGGCGTCCTTCTTCCCTTCGTCGTGGATCCGCTGCGCCAGGACTTCGCCCGTGATGCCGGCAATAGGCTGCTCGCTGGCCGCATAGATGTCGAGCACGACGAGCGAGTCGGCATCGTCGAAGGCGTGGGCGAACTCATCCATTAGCGACTGCGTCCGTGTGTAACGGTGCGGCTGAAAGATGACATGAACCTTGTGAAATCCGCACTGGCGCGCGGCGGCCAGAGTGGCGCGAATCTCTGTTGGGTGATGGCCGTAATCGTCGATCACGCTAATGCCCGAGACTTTGCCTCGTAACTGGAAGCGGCGGTCGACGCCGCGGAAGTTATCGAGGGCGGTGCGGATGTGCTCCAGGCTGACGTCTAACCCGGTGCCGACCGCCAAGGCAGCGGTCGCGTTCAGCACATTATGAGTGCCCGGAACATGCAGGCTAAATTCACCCAGATCCTTTCCCCGGTAACTCACTCTGAAGCGGCTGACGGGGCGGTGTTCGTCCGAATTCAGCTCGGTCTGGCCCAGCCGGATATGGAAGTCGGAGGCGCGGCGTGTACCGTAGGTCAGCACCCGACGCTGCACTTGAGGCAAAAGGCGGCGGAGTAGCGGGTCATCGTTGCAGGCGACGATCATCCCATAAAAAGGGACGCGGTCCATAAAGTCGAGGAAGGTGCGCTTCACGTCGCGCATATTCCGGTAGCAGTCCATGTGCTCCCGGTCGATGTTGGTCACGACGGAGAGGATCGGGGAAAGCTTCAGGAACGAACGATCGCTCTCGTCGGCTTCGGCGACGAGGTATTCGGAGCGGCCGAGGCGTGCGTTCGATCCCATAGCGTCGACGCGGCCCCCGACAACCACGGTGGGATCCAGGCCTCCGGCGGCGAGGACGGCAGCCACCATCGACGTAGTAGTGGTCTTCCCGTGCATGCCGGCGATGGCGATGCCGTATTTCAGCCGCATCAGTTCAGACAGCATCTCAGCGCGCCGGATCACCGGGATATGCAGATTGTGCGCCTGAGCAACTTCCGGATTCGCAGGATCGATGGCCGTGCTGGTGACGACCACTTCCGCACCCACGACGTTTTCTGCGCGATGGCCTTCGAAAACCGTCGCACCGAGGCTCGCCAGTCTCTGCGTAACCGAAGAACTCTTCAGGTCAGAGCCCGAGACCTTGTAGCCAAGGTTCAGCAGCACCTCGGCAATGCCGCTCATGCCGATGCCGCCGATGCCTACGAAATGAATGCGCTGAATCTTGGCAAACATGGAATCTCGTCTTGGTTGTCATCCTGAGCGTAGTATCTGCTTCGCTCAGGATGACAGTCTTAGGCATTGAGTCTATGCGACCATTGCCAGTTTCGCGGCCATCTGCGCGATTTCGCGGGCCGCGTTGGGATGCGACAGCTTCTTCGCGGCTGCTTCCATGCGTTCAATCCGGATCCGATCCTTCAGCAGCGAGATTACGATTTCCGCCAGCTGCTCCGGCGTCAGGTTCGACTCCTCCAGCAGCACTGCAGCACCCGCCTTTTCGAGCGCCTTCGCGTTGACCTTCTGGTGATCGTCCGCCGCCCGCGGAAACGGAATGAACACTGCTGCCTTACCCGCCGCTGTTATTTCCGCAACGGTACTTGCACCCGAGCGGCAAATCACCAGGTCAGCCCTGGCGAACATCCCTGGCATATCGTCGATGAACGGCGAGACCTCAGCCTCGAAGCCAGCGCGTCGGTATCCGTCCCGCGCGTCATTATAGTCACGCTCGCCAGTTTGGTGGATGATCCGCAGACCGGGAAGGTCTGTTCGAAGAATTGGGAGGGCGCCGACGACCGCCTGATTGATCGAGTGCGCTCCTTGGCTCCCGCCAAAAACCAGCAGGGTCGGGAAGGTCGTCCGCTCTCGATTTTGAGTCACCCGGAAGAACGCCTGACGCACTGGCACGCCCGTCACCTGGCAGCGCGAGAAGTAGCGGGCGGTCTGCTCGAAGTGCACGGCAGCTGCTGAGACCATCGGCGCGACAATCCGATTCGCAAATCCCGGCACTGCGTTGGGCTCAAAGGCCAGCGTCGGAGTGCCGGCAAGCGCGGCGGCCAGCATGGTTGGTCCGGAAGCGTATCCGCCCACCCCAATCACCACGCCGGGGTGAAATTCCGCGAGCAGGCAGCGGGCGCTCCAGATGGCGCGGGGCAGGTCAAGAGCAGTCTTCAGCCGCGTCGCAAGGCTGACATTCTTGAGAGCGCCCACCTGGATGAGCCGCAACTCGAACCCTGCGGCAGGCACGAGGCGGTTTTCGATCCCGCGCGCCGTACCGACAAATAGCACCTCCGCACGATAGTCCTGACGGAGCTGTTGGGCGATGGCAATCGCCGGAATGACATGGCCGCCAGTGCCGCCACCAGCGAGAATCACGCGCATGAGGTGAATATAAACGGTAGCTGGTAGTAAGCGGCTAGTAGCGAGGCCATCACTCCGCCTGCTTGGTGACGTTCAGCAGAACGCCTACGCAGGCGAGCGTTACAAACAGAGAAGATCCGCCATAAGAAACGAAGGGCAGCGGAATGCCTTTGGTCGGCATCAGGCCGAGAACCACGCTGATGTTGATGAAAGCCTGCAGCACGACCATGCTGGTGATGCCGACGGCGAGGAGCCGTCCAAAAGTATCCTGGGTACGGACGGCGGCGCGCACCCCGCGCCACAGAAAGACAGCGAACAGCGCGATGACGATGAGAGCGCCGAGCAGGCCCAATTCCTCCGCCGTTACCGCAAAAATGAAATCGGTGTGCGGCTCGGGCAGGTAAAAGAGCTTTTGCTTGCCTTCCATCAGGCCGACGCCCGTGATCCCGCCTGTGGACACCGCGATCAGGGACTGAATGATGTGAAAGCCCCGGCCCTGCGGATCGGAGTAGGGATTGACGAAGGCGAGAATGCGGTCCCGGCGATACGCTACGTGGAAGATCAGAAGATAAAGAGGCAGCAGAGAGGCGGCGGCAGCATAGCCAAAATAGCGAAGCTGGATACCGGCAACGAAAAGAATGCAAGCTGTGATGCCTGCACAAGCAATGGCCGTGCCGAGATCGGGCTGAAAGACGATGAGCGCGAGAAAGACCACCGTAGGCGCGATGGCAGGCAACAGAGTATTGCGCCAGTCATCCATCGACTTGATGCGGCTCTCGAGAAAGAAGGCCAGAAAGAGGATCAAAGCGGGCTTGGCCACTTCCGAGGGCTGAAACGAGAGCGGCCCCAGGTGGAACCAGCGGTGCGTGTGATGCGACCGGTCCAGGAAGAAGACCGAAATCAGGATGAGCGTGGTGAAGCCGAGCAGGCAGAAAACCACAGCCGGATGCTTGTAGCGGCGGTAGTCGATCTTCATCGCCACCACCATGGCCGCCAGACCCGCCACCGACCAGGCAAGCTGTTTCAAGACGAAGGTGTAGGGCGAGCCGAAGCGCTCCTTTGCCATCACCGCCGAGGCGCTGAACACCATCACCAGGCCGAGAAAGACAAGCAAGAGGACTACGGTGAACAACCAACGGTCTACACTAACGCGCTTTGCCACAAGAGATTTATTCCACCACGGAGACGCAGAGTCGTAGAAGTTTTTTCGCGGGGATCGGGTGTGGAGATTGACTCTTTTGGTTCAGGAGATCTTCTGAGGCAGCTCTAGCTGCTCCGCACCGACTCTTCGCGCGATTGCTCGACCAGAGCGTGCACGACTTCCTTGAAAACGCCGCCGCGGTGTTCGTAGTTCTGGAACTGATCGAAACTGGCGCAGGCGGGGGCCAGCAGGACCACGTCACCCTCTTGGGCAACGGCGGAAGCGCGGCGGATGGCATTCTCCAGGGTCTCGGCGTGAACGACTTCGGTGGCGCCCTTGATTTGCGACTCGATCTTCTCGGCGGCTGCACCGATGGTATACACGCGCTTCACTCGGTGCTGAAGCAGCTCATTCAGAACGGTGTAGTCGCTTCCCTTGTCTTTGCCGCCAAGGATCAGGTGGATATTCGCGGGAAAGGACTCCAACGCTTTGATCGTGGCGTCAACATTCGTAGCCTTGGAATCGTTGAAGTATTCGACGCCGCGAATGGTGGCCACGTATTCAAGCCTGTGTTCGACCGCCTTGAAGCGCTGAACGGCGCCGCGAATTTTCTCCGCGGAGCAACCGACTAGAACTCCAGCGGTCACCGCCGCCAGCGTATTTTCGACGTTGTGCGCGCCTTTGAGCGGAATTTCGCTGACCAGCATGATCTCGCGCTGGCCGCTGGCATCGCGAAACAGGATACGGCCATCGCGCACGTAAGCGCCTTGTGACTGTTCCTTGTGCCGGCTGAACCAGAAAACCTGTGAGCGAATCCGGCTTGCCAGGCCCACGCAGGTGGGGTCATCGGCGTTCAGGACCGCTAAGTCACCGCCGTTCTGGTTCTCGAAAATCCGGGCCTTGGCGTCTACGTATGCCTGGAACGTGCGGTGGCGATCCAGGTGGTCAGGCGTGATGTTCAGGATTACAGCGACCTTCGGACGAAAGGTCTGAATCGTTTCCAATTGGAAGCTGGAAACCTCCAGCACGATATAGTCCCCCGGCCTTGCTTGCTCGACCAGGGAAATCGCCGGGGTTCCGATGTTGCCGCCGACCAGCGTCGAATAGCCACCCGCAACCAGAACTTCGCCGGTCAAAGTCGTAGTTGTGGTCTTACCGTTGGAACCGGTGATGGCGACGATGGGTCCTTGCAGGAACTGTGCCGCCAGTTCAATCTCGCCGATCACGGATTCGCCCAGGGTGCGGGCGTGAACCAGCATAGGGGCATCCACGGGCACGCCGGGGCTCACGATAATGAGATCCTGTCCGCGGAAGGTGCGCTCGCCGTGGCCACCGGTTTCGACGGCGATGCCGTGGTCGAGCAGAATGGGGATCTCTGCTCGCAGCTGATCTTCAGTCTTGGCGTCGGAGACCGTCACACGCGCGCCCCGCGCCTTCGCAAACAGAGCCGAGGCCACGCCTGACTTGCCAAGACCGACGATCAGTACGCGTTTGCCGTTAAGGTCCATCAGAGACAATTTTTACCACGGAGGCACAGAGACACAGAGCAAATTATTGCCGCCACAGGTGTGATCGGTGGAAAAAGATGTCCGCACCTTAGCGGACTTTGAAGAGCAGAAGGTCAGATATCCCGATTTATCTCTCTGTGCCTCTGTGCCTCGGTGGTGAATCATCTGAGTTTCAGAGTGGTCAGCGCGAACAGAGCAAACACCAGTGACGCGATCCAGAAGCGCACGATGATTTTCGATTCCGACCAACCCAGCAGCTCAAAGTGATGGTGCAGCGGGGCCATCTTGAAGATGCGCTTCTTCCGCAACTTGTACGAGGCCACCTGCAAAATGACCGAAAACGCTTCGATGACGAAAATTCCGCCGATAAACGGCAGCAGCAGCTCCTGCTTGATCATGACGGCGACCGTGCCGATCGCCCCGCCCAGCGCTAGCGACCCTACGTCGCCCATAAAAACTTCCGCAGGGTGGGCGTTGTACCAGAGAAACCCGATGGCCGAGCCGACCATCGCGCCGCAGAAGATAGTTAGCTCGCCGACTTGCGGCATGCGCTGCAGTTCAAGATAGCCCGCGAATACGGCGTGGCCACTCACGTACGTCAACACCGCGAGCGCGCCCGCGGCAATCACGGTGCAGCCAATAGCCAGGCCGTCAAGGCCGTCGGTCAGGTTCACGGCGTTGCTGGAACCAACAATTACGATCACCACAAAAATCACGAACGGGACAAAGGCAAGCGCCCACAGATGCGGGACACTCAGTAGGCGGTCAATCACCAGGTCGGGACGAAACGTTTTGGCGAACGGCACGACCAGCCGTGTCGAATACATGCCGCGCGCCTGCATGGCAATTAACGTGACGGCAATCAGAAGGCTGGTGAGGATCTGCAGGCCAAGCTTAGCGCGGGCGGTGAGCCCAAGGTTGCGCCGGTGCACTACCTTTATATAGTCGTCGGTGAAACCGATCGCGGCGAAGGTACTGGTAGAGAGGACCGCGATCCAGACAAAGAGATTGCTCAGGTCGGCCCACAGCAGTGTGGGAACGACGATGGCGATGGCAATGAGCAGGCCGCCCATGGTCGGCGTGCCGGCTTTCTTCTGGTGCGCCTTGGGCCCTTCCTCGCGAATGTACTGGCCGATCTGAAATTCGCGCAGGCGGTTGATCACCAACGGCCCCACGATCAGGCCGGTGAACAATGCCGTCAGGCTGGCGAAGGCGGTTCGGAAAGTCAGGTAGCGGAAGATGCGGAACGGCGGGAAATAGTGGTAGAGCTTCAGGTACAGCAGCCAATAAAGCAATCCGCCTCCGCTTAGCTGTTCGTCCTCGGTGTTCGGCCGTCAGTCATCGGTATCTGGGATGACTCGATTTCTCGGCGCCTCTGACGCCTAACCACTGGCCGCGGAAGACCGCGTCCACTTCTCCAAAGCCTTTTCCAGCTTCACCCCGCGAGAAGCCTTCAGCAACACCACATCGCCGTCCCGCGTCTCCCGAGTCAGCCAATCACCGGCCTCTTCAGAGTCTGCGGCAAACTCGGCGCGAATACCCGCCCCGCGCGCAGCTTCCACCATCGCCTTTGCTAATCCCCGCACCCCGAGCAGGACGTCGATCTTCTTCTCCGCCGCGTGTCGCCCGGACTGGCGATGCAATTCTTCGCCCGTAGACCCCAACTCAAGCATCTCACCCGCAACCACGATTCGCCGCTTCGCCGGCATAGCCGCCAGCGTGTCCACCATGGCGTTCAGGGCCTTAGGATTGGAATTGTAGCAATCGTTGATCACCGTGATGTTACCCAGTTGGAGAACCTGTCCACGTTTGTCCGCCGGCGCCAGGGTCGCAAGTGCAGCTACCGTTTCCGAAGGAGTCAGTCCACGCTGCAGCCCGACAGCGACTGCGGCCAGCGCGTTCGAGACGTTGTGCTGGCCGACAAGCAGTAACTTCGCACGCTCTCGATAGCCGTCCACTATCAGGTCGAACGTGGATCCGTCATGGCCGTGTTGCTCGATGCTTTCCGCACGCACGTCCGCTGAAGCCTTCAGACCGTAGCGCACGACCTTGCCCTTGAAGTCGCGACCGAACTGGCAGACATATTCGTCGTCGGCGTTCAGCACGGCGGTTCCGCTCGCCGGAAGAGAAGCGATCAACTCATATTTCGCTCGTGCAATATCAGCGACTGACTTGAAAAATTCGAGGTGAACCGGTGCGACGGCAGTGACTACACCGATCTCCGGCTGCGCAATTTTGGCGAGCGCCGCAATCTCGCCGGCGTGAGACATGCCCATTTCGATGACCGCGATTTCCTGTTCAGGTTGCAGCTTGAGCAGCATCAGCGGCAGGCCGAAGTGATTATTGAAATTCCCTACGGATTTCAGCACGCGGAAGCGAGAGGAGAGAACGTGGGCGATGGCTTCTTTGGTGGTGGTCTTACCGACGGAGCCAGTCACTCCCACCACGGGCTTGGCCCACATCCGACGCACCGCAGTGGCCAGGGTCTGGAGCGCATGCAGCGTGTCATCGACTGCCAGGAGCCTGGTCTTGACCGCAAAGCGCGCCAGCTGATCCTTCCGGACCACTGCCGCCACCGCGCCGTTGTGCAAAGCTTGCTCGACGAAATCATGGCCGTCAAGCCGCTCACCCTTCACGGCGAAGAAAAGATCGCCGCGCCCGAGGGTTCGCGTGTCGATGGAATAACCTTCGGCGACGGCTTTGTGGTCGAACTCTCCGGTGGCCGAGACGAATTCTTCGACGCGCGACAGCGGCAACTTCATGACGGTTTCCCCACTGCGGCTGCAGCCGACAGGCAGTCGTATCCAATTTTGGCCAGTGCCTCGCGTGCGACTTCTACATCGTCAAATGGAATCGAGCCAGTGCGGCTGACCTGAGTTTTTTCGTGGCCCTTGCCCGCGATCAAGACGATGTCGCCGGGGCCGGCCTCGCGTACTGCTAACGAGATCGCTGCCCTGCGATCCGGTTCGATCTTGTACTTCGTTCCGGAACGCTGCAGGCCTACTGTTGCGTCGTTGATGATGGCCAGTGGATCCTCGCTGCGTGGATTGTCGGAGGTGAGCACGACGAAATCGCTCCCACGGCCCGCGGCTTCACCCATCAGCGGTCGCTTGGCGCGATCACGGTCGCCGCCGCAACCAAAGAGCGTGATGACCCGCCCCTTCTGCCCAGCCTGCGTCACAAATTCCCGCGCCAGGGCGGTAAGGTTGCGCAGTGCATCGTCGGTGTGCGCATAGTCAACCACGACAGTGAATGGCTGGCCGCAATCCACGCGCTCAAAGCGGCCCGGCACGCGAGTGAGCGCCGCAACACCGTCAGCGATCGCTTGCGCTGGACAGTCGCGGGCAAACGCCACGGCCGAGGCTGTAAGAATGTTGTAGACGTTCACGCGCCCGATCAGCGGAGACCACATCGGAATCTGGGCGCTCGGGGAGATCAGGTCAAAGCGAGTGCCCCGCGAAGTGATCTGGACATTCCTCGCGTGAAAATCGCCCTGGGTCAATCCGTAGGTATAAACCTTGGAGCCGCGCTTTTTTGCGACGCCTACCAGCTTCTGACCGTACTCATCGTCCTGGTTGATTACAGCGACTCTGGGCGGGTCTGTGCCACAACCTTCAAACAAAACGCTCTTGGAGCGGAAATATTCGTCCATCGTCTGGTGATAGTCGAGGTGATCGCGAGTGAGGTTGGTAAACGCCGCCACGTCAAACGAAATGCCGTATACACGTTCCTGCGCAAGGGCATGGGAAGAAACTTCCATGACCGCTTCGGCTGCACCGTTGGCAAGCGCCTCGGCGAGAATCTGGTTGAGTTCCAGCGCCTCCGGCGTGGTGTGAGGTGCCGGCAAGACCTTACCGGCTACGTGGTACTCAATCGTTCCCATGAGCGCCGTCTTGCGGTGGGCTGCATTCAGGATCGCTTCTACCAGGAAAACAGTGGTGCTCTTGCCGTTTGTTCCGGTGACTCCCGTTACAGCAAGCCTTTCCGCCGGACGCTTGTAGAAGTTCGCACTGACGCGGGCAAGCGCACGGCGTCCATGAGGCACCTGAGCCCAAGCCACTCCTTCCCGGGGATGCTCGGCACCGGAATCGGAGAGAATCGCAACCGCTCCCGCAGCCATGGCCTTGTCGATGTATTTGTTTCCGTCGCTGGTTTCCCCCCGCATGGCGACAAAGAGGTCTCCCGGCTTCACCCGGCGCGAGTCGTACTCGACACCGGTGACACCGGGGTTGCCGCGTTGGGACAACACTTCTGCCCCATAGAGGAGTTGCTGGAAGGTCATTGGGTAAAGCCTATTGTACGAGGGTTCCGCACAAATCTTCGACTATCAAGAGTCCAAAACGCGGCAAAATATGCCGAAATCGTGGGAAGCTGCTGCCTCTCAGCGTTCGAACTTCACGGTTATATGCGACCCGGCCGGGACATGGGAGCCGGCAGCAGGAGTCTGGTCGCGGGCAATGCCACTGCCAACCGCGTCCACCTCGAGGCCGGCATCTTCGGCGGCTTCGATCGCGGCTCGCACTGATTTGCCCACGAATGACGGCACTTCCATGCCACCCTGCTCGACGTCCAGAACCACGGTTCCGCTGGAGGGCAGTTTGGCCGGCTGATCTCCGGTGGACGATGAGTTGGCGGGCGGCGTTGGCGCAGTGGCCCGCGCTACTTCTCTTTCCCGCAGTCCAGCTGGAACCACCGCAGCGCCCACCGGTGAAGGTTTCGCTGAGGGCATCGCTGGTAAGGCAGGCGCCGGAACTGGGGCGTCTGGAGCGGCAAGATCTGCAATTTCAAGTGGAGCGCCGAGACGATCGGGCGAAGCGTCGGCAATATCCTCGTCTTTATCTTTGTCTTTGTCTTTGGCACGATGCTGTGCCAGCCACTGCTGACGATTGGCTGGAAGTTCGACATCGTGCGCCACGTGCAGATACTCGAGCACGGCCTGGCCGATGCGTTCGAACACCGGGCCGGCAACTTCTCCGCCGTGGTGGCCGCCAATCGGCGAATCGAGGATTACAGCGATGGTTATGGCCGTATCGTTCACGGGTGCGAATCCCGCGAAAGAGGCGATGTACTTCGTGCGGGAATAAGTCCCGGTGGCCGGATCAACCTTCTGCGCCGTGCCACTCTTTCCGGCGGCGCTGTATCCCTCGAGCGCGGCTTTCTTGCCGGTGCCGCGCAGCACCACGCCTTCCATCATCTGCTTCATTTGTGCCGCCGTCAGGGGAGCGATGGTGCGCTGTTGAACAACCGGATGAAATGCGACCTGTTGGGGGACCCCACGTGGTTCTGCGGTCGCAGCGACGATGCGAGGGGCCACCCGTGTGCCGTCGTTGGCTATCGTCGTAATCATGCCGATCAGCTGCAATGGGGAGATGCCGATCTCCTGCCCCATCGAGATTGCCCCGATCGAGACCTTCGACCAGCGGCTCAGCGGCTTGGCCAGGCCTCGCGTCTCACCGGGCAACTCGATGCCGGTCAGCTGCCCGAAACCGTAAGCGCGAATGTATTTGTAGAGTCGCTCGTCACCGAGGCGAAGCGCAACCTTGATCGCGCCGACGTCGCTGGAGTGCGGCGAGAATGTCAGCCACCGTGAGAGAGCCGAACGGCTTCCAGTCATGAATGCGCCGCCCATTGATGACGATCGATCCCATCTGGCAATCGAAAACTTCGTCGGGGCGCGTCAGCTTCTCATCCAAGCGCAGCCGAAAGCGTAACGACTTTGAAGGTTGAGCCCGGCTCGTACACATCGCTGACCGCATGGTTCTTCAGTCTTGCGGGCGTGATTTCCTTCGAGAGATTGGGATTAAACGTCGGATAGTTCGCCAGCGCCAGGATTTCGCCGGTGTGCGGGTTCTGAACGATGGCGGTTCCTGTTTCCGCGTGCGTCTCCTTCATGGCGCGCTGGAGTTCGCGCTCGGCAATGTACTGGATGTTTTCGTCGATGGTGAGGACGACGCTGTCGCCGGGTTCGGGATCTTTCTCGACACGGCTGAACCATTTCTTGCGTGCGTCGACCGAAATCATCATGCGGCCCGGTTTGCCGCGCAGCTGCTCGTCATACTCGCGCTCGATGCCGCTCAAGCCTTCGTCATCAGTGCCGACGTATCCCAATATCTGGGCAGCGAGTTCGCGCTTGGGGTAGAAGCGCTTCGATTCCTTTTGAAAATGAATGCCCTGCAGGTTGAGTGAGCGGATGCGGTCAATGGTTTCGGGGTCGGCTTTGCGCGCCACCCAGCAGAAACTTTTTCGCGCCCGGCAGTCGGCCAACACTACGCGGGGATCTTGCTTCGTGATACGCGAGACCAGGGAAAGGGTATTGGGAAGGTCGGGAATCTCGCTCGGAACCGCGAAGGCCGAGTCCACCTGGATGGACATGGCAAGTTCGTGGCCGCTGCGGTCGTAAATGATGCCGCGCTTGGCCGAAACTTCAAACGTGCGCTGCTGCTGATGCTGCGCGCGCTGCTCGAAATCGCCGTAACGGAAGACTTGTAGCCAGACGAGCCGCAGGCAAATGACGCAACACCAGAAAAATAGAATGCCGCCAAGAAGGTAGAGCCGGTAACTTGCGCTGCTACGAGAAGAGCTGGCCGCCACGATTTCGATCCTTAGACAAGCATGGCGGCCCTCCGAGTTGGCCGCCATTCAAACTTCGCCATAATGCGCCCGGCCTTGCCGGACGTGCCATAAGCAAACCGTCTTACCTCGCCGAGATCACCGATATCGGAGCTACGCTTGCCATTTCCGGAGTGCCGCTATCCGGGAAGGCCGAGTCCAGGCGGATGACCTGGCCCGCCTGCGGCGACTGCAGTCCCATGTTGCGCGCGATCTGGTCGATGCGATGCGGATCGCGCAGCGACGCCTCTTCCAAACGCAGGGCGCGATTCATTTCCGCCAAGCCGTCACGCTGCATTTTCAGCGTCTCGACTCGGTAGCCGTATTCGATCGCCTTGAAATGCTGCCAGGCGTAGGTCATAACCAGAAGGAAGAGGCAGGAGAGCGCAATGCCCAGCTGCTTCATTTCCTGGCTGCGACGGGGATCCTCGACCTTGACGAGGCGCGAGTTGTCGATGGACTTGGTGAAGTAAACTTCGGGTGTGCCCGTCCAGCAGGGCTTGCGCCGGCTGGAGGGACCTGCGCACTGAGCTGTTGCGGCTGCGGCCATTTACGCGACTCCCAGTAGTTTGTGTTCGACCTGCGCCAATTCGTAGCCAACTACGCCCGACCAAGCCGCCAGTTGGATCGTCTCTTTCTCCGTACAAGTGCGTTCCGGACGAGCGTGCCGCTCGGCCCTCTCTACCGTCGCGATCAGATCTTCGATCAGATTTCCCGTGAACATGAGCCCTAACCTCCGCCTACCCTAAAAATCTCTCCGGGACAGCATCGAGAGATGGTAGGAAATTTTTGTTTCGCCCTTTTTGTGAGAGGCGATGCCGTCCCGGAAACTCGCTGTCCGCCGCGCTACCACACGCCGCGGACCCCGCTGTTCAACCTGGGGAAATCCAATTCACCGAACCATTGCGTCACTGATCTTGGAATCTTTCAATGACTCCGTCTCTCCATGGCCCGGCTAAACCTTGCCCGGCACGCCTTCCCTGGTCATGCCGGGACTTCGGCTGGTTGGCCGAAGCTAAACTTTTTCTGCGGCCCGCAGCTTTGCGCTGCGCGACCGCGGATTGCGACCAATCTCGTCGTCCTGCGCCGTCACCGGTTTCTTGGTCAGCAGCCGGTAGTAACCCTGCGTCGCTCCCTCGCGAAACGCATCCTTCACGATGCGGTCTTCCAGCGAGTGGAAGCTGATGATCACCAGCCTGCCGCCCGGTTTCAGCACTTGCGGGGCTGCCTTCAGCAGCTCCCGCAGGTCGTCCAGTTCACGGTTTACGAAGATTCGGAGAGCTTGAAAGGTTCGCGTCGCGGGATGAATCCGTCGTTCGGCCTGATTCATTGGCCGGGCCGCGGCCAATATGATCTCTGCAAGGTGTGCAGTGGATCTTATTGGCCGCGACCGGACAATGGCTCTGGCGATTCTCCGCGACCTCCTTTCCTCACCGAATTCGTAAATCACATCGGCAAGCTCGCGCTCATCGATGTGGTTTACCACTTGATCGGCGGTCAGCTCGGCTTGCGGGTTCATCCGCATGTCGAGTGGTCCTTCCGCCTGAAAACTGAAGCCGCGCGCCGGGTCGGTTAACTGCAGACTGCTCATGCCCAGATCGGCCAGCAAACCGTCAATTGTCCTTGGTCGTTGGTCCTTGACAAGATCTGCAAACGATCCGTGCAGCAGGTCTACCTTCGGCCAATCACCTGACAGTCGTTGGTCGCTGGTCGTTGGTCGTTGTTTTTCGTCTTGCCCAACGACGGCCGACGAACTACTAACGACTGGCACCAGCCTTTGGCGCGCTTTTTCGAGCGCTGCGGGATCTTTATCGAGCCCAATCAAATGTCCCGGTGCGCCGAGGCGTTTTGCGATTTCGTAACTGTGCCCGCCAAGGCCCACCGTGGCGTCGATATAGGTCCCACCACGCCGTACGGCTAAAAAGTCGATCGCTTCTTTTAAAAGAACCGGAACATGGCCAACTTCCGTTTCGTTCCTGCCATGCCCACCCCGCTCGGGGGTGTCTGTTAAACCCTCGCCCACTAGATGCCCAGCTCGTCGAGCGTCTTCTCATCCTCAGGCGTGAACTGTTCCTGTTCGATCTGCTTGCGGTACGCTTCCAGGTTGCGCACAATCAGGTAGGTCAGATTGCCTGTCACCGCAACCTCGCCCTTGATCTGCGCCGCTTCGCGTAAGAGCTGCGGCATCAGCAGCCGGCCTTGCCCGTCGATCTCCACCTGCTGCCCCCAGTAGTTCACCCGGTCGAGAAACTTCTTCTTCGTCGGATTGAAGGCGGAGAGGTTGGCCAGCTTCTGCTCGATCCGCTCCCACTCCTCGAAGGGATAAACCTGAGCAACCTTGCCGTCGAAGCTCGTGATATAGAATTGCTGCCCGTACTTCTCGTCGATGACGCGCTTGAATTCCGCCGGGACCTTGAGCCGGCCCTTTTCGTCGACGCGAGTTGGGTGATTGCCGCGAAACATGCTTTATGCCCTTTAATGGGCTTTTAATCTTTGTGACCAATGCCACCAGGGCAGAAAGGGAGGTAAAAACGGTTGCAAGCTCGGTCGTTTTCGGTTCGTTTGGGCTGTTTTTGGGGGTGTCAGTCTCAAATCCCACTGGCGCCTCTCATTAAGTCACCGCTGCCCACTACCACGACTCTGTTAACCACTTTGGACCACTTTTGTCCACATCCTACGCCTAAAGGGTTTGTTGTCAATAAGAAAGTTTGGGGTGGTGGGTTAGACTTCTAAGGGTTGGTTGAAACCGCGAGATTTTGTAGCTTACTGTCTCGGTGACCACAAGGGATTGCGTTTATGACTGTGGTTCCGGAGCGCAACGGAGTGGAGACGAGGCGAATCTAAGGCAAGATTTCTGTGGAAAAGGGGAGAATCCCGACTTCACTCTAGTTTTCCGTAACTGCTCGCCGCAAGATTTCCGGGGCAATGTTCGCCCCGCTCACCAGCAGGACGACATTCTTCGCCGAAATTGACCTGGATTTTTGGAACGCAGCCGTGGCGGCGGCCCCCGCCGGCTCAGCAACCACGTGCTCCTCCATAAGAAGACTTCGGATTGCACGCAGCATTTCGGTTTCGCTCACCACGACGACCTCATCGACGAGCTGACGAATCGCTCGAACGTTGGCTTCGTCGGGCAGTCGCGTCGCTAAGCCGTCAGCAATCGTTTCGCAGGTATCAGTTTCAACCACGCGGTTCTGCTGCCATGAAAGCGCATACGACGGGGCTTGTTCCGCCTGCACACCGATGATTCTGATGCCGGGCGACAGGTGCTTGGCCGCCGCTGCGACGCCGCGAATCAGCGCTGTATCCCCCATGGGCACGAAGATGGCGTCGGCGTCCGGCAATTGCTCGACGATCTCGCAGGCGATGGTGGCAGGCCCGGCGGGCAGGTCGGGATCGGTGGCGTCGTTCAGGAATAACACGCCGTCCTGGTGCGCGTACTTCGAAGCAAGCTGGAACGCCTCTGCCAGATCGGCCGCTCCCTGCTCCACGATGTGTGCTCCGAGCGCGGCGATGCGCGCACGCTTTACCGGATTCGCGCCGCTGGGCAGAAAGATTCTTGCCGGTACACCCAATAAGTGCGCGGCATAGGCGACAGCCGCCCCGTGATTTCCTGTGCTCGAAGCGACAACTTCCTTAATTTTTCGCCGTTCCAGATTCACTGCAAGCGCGTACAAGGCCCCGCGTGGCTTGAACGAGCCGGTGGGCAGCTCACTGTCAAGTTTCAGATAGACGGCGGTCGATTTAGCGCGCCCTAGCGAGGGTGCAGGTACGAGGCGCGTGACAGGCAAGTAGCGCGCCAGCAGGCGGCGAGCTTCCTGGATACTTGAAAATGACGGGATCATGGTCTGGTGTAGTGTAGAGCAAGCTGGTCGGCTCGCATTGCGCGGAAGAATTACACAAACAAAATCGCTGCACCAATTAAGTCCCTGAAGCGAGTGCGAAAAATTTCCTTGCAGTTCGAGCAATGGGTTCCGCATCCCCCGGAGCGCGTGTTCCGCTTCTTCGCCAACATGGAGAACCTGCCGCGCATCATGCCGCGCTGGATGGATGTGCGGCTGGAGCGGGTTGACATCGTGCAGCCATCGGGCTTGGCAGATGGCGCTTCCGGGGCCACTGCTTTCTGTGGCGCGGGATCAGAACTCGAAGCCTCCTACCGCGCCCTTCCCTATCTTCCCTTCCGCATTCGCTCCGTGGCCATCATCACCAGCTTCGAGCTGAACAAATGTTTCGAAGATGTGCAGGGGAAAGGGCCGTTTAAAAGCTGGCATCACCGGCACGAGTTCGCCGCTGAAGAGCGAAACGGCGTGAAGGGGACTGTCCTTCGCGACATTGTGCAGTATGAAGTCGGGTTTGGCGTGCCGGGAACTCTGGCCAACGCGCTCTTCATCGCGCCCCAGATGCGGCGCACCTTTTCATATCGGCAAAGAGCCCTGCAAAAATTGCTGTAAATATGCGCTCCGGGTGTACACTTCCGGCGAATTTCCCGGCCATCTTTTCTCAACATTTCAGGAGGGCACTTAATGGCGCTCAACAAGGGCAGGGTCCTGCTAGGCGGACTGGTCGGCGGAGTCGTGTGGAATGCGTGGAGTTTCTTTGTCTATACCCGAGTTGGCCAGGCAAGTTACGAGGCGATGCAGAAGGCCGGACTCTTCTTGAAAGAGCCGCGCTATCCCGCGTTTCAGGCGCAGTGGATCGTGATGCTGTTTGTGATGGCGATCCTCGTCGCGTACATCTACGCATCGGCCCGCGCCACGCTCGGGCCGGGTCCGAAGACGGCTGTGAAGCTTGGCCTGATCATCGGGTTTCTGGCTGGCTTCCCCGCGAACTTCGCCCAGGCAACGTGGTCGCCCGTCCCGCGCATTTTTCCGCTGGGATGGATGCTAGAAATGTGGGTGGGGGCGACGCTGGCGAGCCTGGTGGCGGGATTTCTGTACAAGGAGTGAGACGGCGCGGTGGCTCAGGTGGGCGCTGGTGTTGACGGCGCGCGACCGGCGAGCGGCACATGCCTACTTCGCGGACTCAACCACCACGGCCGTTCCGTACGCGAGCACTTCCGTGACGCCTTGCATGATCTCCGTGGCATCGTAGCGTGCGCCGACCACGGCGTTCGCGCCTAATTCCGCGGCGTGCTGCAGCATCAGTTCGAAGGACTCGGCGCGCGTCTTCTCGCAGAGGTTGGTGAGCAGGGTGATGTTGCCGCCGATAATCGTCTGCAGTCCCGCTCCGATCGTGCCGAAGATCGAGCGGGAACGAACCGTGATTCCGCGCACCACGCCAAGAGTACGGGTTACGCGAAATCCGTCGAGTTCGAATTGCGTGGTGACCATGTTGTGCGCTACCGAGCGGCCGCTGCCGGCATAAGTGCCCATGTTCGATGTTCCTCCCTTGCTGATTTACGTCATCCTGAGCGCTGCCGTTGTTCAGGCGGAGCGAAGGACCTGGCGCGTACCACTAGTTGCAAATTGCGAAAGTCGCAACAAATACAAAAGCATCTGGCAGCGAATCGCACTATTCCAGTTCCGCCATGATATAGAAGTGTTCGACCTCCGGGTCGTAACTAATTTGAAGCACATTCGGCTTGCAACAGACCTGGCAGTCTTCTACGTAACTCTGAGTGCGTCCGGCAGATTCGTCCACGGTTGTTTCGTTCCATTCCCCGCAGCCCGCGCATTGAAAGCCTGCCTGCATGGGACGATTGTAAGCTGATGTCTGTGAACTACACGTCTATCGTGAGGCGTGTCTCTTACTTACTGGTTCCATTGGTTTAGCACCTCGAGCCGGGAAGGCCGAGGGCCAGCGGCACTGCTAATTTGATCTTTGTCTGTCTGGTCATTATTCAGAACTGTCATCTTGAGCGCAGCGGGGGGATGCGCTCGCGCATTCTGCCGTGCAGTCGAAAGATCCCTTGCCCGCTAATGCTCTTCACCGACCTAGAGAGGAATTCTCACCACAAAGTCCGGCTACCAAGTTGTGGAGAGAACTCCCGGATGGGCTTGAGCTGGATACCTGAGGGAACGGGCTCCTTCGACTCCGCGGATTCGCTCGCGAGCAAACGAATTGGCTCCGCTCAGGATGACCTGGTGGAGGATGCGAGAGACCGAGTGACAAGAACAAAAAGAAATTATGGTCACTCGCCGGCCCGACCTGCTGGCATCAACTCCGTCCAACTATAATGTCGGTTCTCATTCCCCAGGGAGGGCCGATGCTTTCACGCCGTACGCTTCTGAAATCTGGCGCAGTCGTTGCTGGTGCCAGTCTGGTTCCGTTGTCACCAAGTCCGACCCAAGCTGAGGAACTGTCTTCTCCCCTTCCGCCGTCTATCGCCGGTCTGAAGTCCATGCGCGACCAGGCGAAGCCGATCACGAAGGAGGAGAGAGGCACACGGCTGGAGAAGGCGCGGCGTTTGATGGCGGAGAATGGCTTGGGCGCGATCCTGCTCACCGAAGGTACGTCGCTGAATTATTTCACTGGCATTCGCTGGTGGGGCGGCGAGCGACTGTTCGCGACGGTATTGCCGGCAAAGGGCGAAGCGTTTTTTGTGTGTCCTGCCTTCGAGGAAGGGCGGGCGAGAGAACAGATCTCAAAATCACCACTTGCCGGCGATCCCGATGTGCGCATCTGGCAAGAGGACGAAAATCCTTACGAACGTGTTGCCCAGGGACTAAGAGACCGCGGAATTGCGACTGGCGCGGTGGAAATTGAAGAGACGGTCAAGTTCGTGTTCAGCGACGGGATCGCAAAGGCCGCACCACAAGCCCGATTTATCAGCGCGACCCCGGCGACCGCGGGGTGCCGCATGATCAAGAGCGATCATGAGATCGAACTGATGCGGCTAGCGGCCAAGGTCACGCTGGCGGCTTACGAAGCTACCTACCGCGCACTGAAAGAGGGGATGACCCAGCAACAGATCAGCGACTTCGTCGAAGCGGCTCACAGCAAGCTGGGGTTTCCCGGAGAGGCCGACGTTCAGGTCGGTGAATTTTCTGCGTTCCCCCACGGGTCGGTCACGCCGCAGGTGATTCGCGAAGGCACCATCATTTTGATGGACGGCGGATGCAAGGCAGAAGGCTATTGTTCGGACATCACTCGCACCTATGTTCTCGGCAAGGCCACCGACAAGATGAAGCAGGTCTTCGAGATTGTGCACCAGGCGCAAAGCGCCGCACTGGCAGCGGCTCGCCCGGGAGTGGAGTGCGGATCGGTCGACGCGGCGGCACGGAAAGTCATTACCGATGCTGGCTATGGTCCCGACTACAAGTTCTTCAAACACCGGCTTGGTCACGGCATGGGTATGGACGGTCACGAGTGGCCTTATCTGGTCCGTGGAAATCCCACCAAGCTGCAAACCAACATGACGTTCAGTGACGAGCCGGGAATCTACATTCGCGGGGAATTCGGTGTGCGCCTCGAGGATGACATGCACATCACTCAGAATGGCGCGGAGCTGTTCACGCCGCAGAGTCCGTCGCTGGAAAATCCGTTCGGAAGTTAGCTGTCAGCCATCAGCCGTCGGCTATCAGTTCTCGGTTCCCGGTTCTTAGTCAGCGCTTGCTATACTGCACGATCCTACGGAGGGGCAAAACGAATGAACGAGCCGAAACCCGATCACATTCTGCAAGTGGGCCTGGGATTCTGGGCTTCAAAAACGCTTTTGAGTGCAGTGGAGATGGAGGTGTTTACAGAACTGGCCAAGCACCCCGAGGATCTCGACACTCTGCAGGGACGGCTCGGCCTGCATCCGAGATCGGCCCGCGACTTTTTGGACGCGCTGGTGGCGCTGAAATTTCTCGAGCGTCGTGACGGCCGGTACTACAACACTCCTAGCACCGATTTCTTTCTCGACAAACGCAAGCCTTCCTACATCGGCGGCATTCTCGAAATGGCCAACCACCGGCTCTATCCGTTTTGGGGCCACCTGACCACAGCTTTGCGAACCGGACTGCCGCAAAACGAAACCAGAGACGGCAGCCCCGACCCTTTCGCGGCCCTTTACGCCGAACCGGCGCGGTTGAAAGAGTTCCTGAAAGCGATGACCGGCATCAGCCACGGCGCCAACCTGGCGATCGCGCACAAATTTCCCTGGAGCAAATACCGCACTGCCGTGGACGTCGGAACCGCGCAGGGAGACCTGATTACCCAGGTGGCGCTGGCTAATCCACACATCGAGGGAACCGGTTTTGACCTGGCGGAGGTGGGGCCGATCTTCGAAGAGTATGTGGAGGCCAACAGGCTTTCGGGCCGCGTGAAATTCACGGCGGGCAGTTTTATGGATCAGCCGCTGCCCAAGGCCGATGTGGTCATGATGGGCCACATCCTGCACGATTGGAATCTCGAGATCAAGCGCATGCTGGTGCGCAAAGCCTACGAGGCGATTCCGGAGGGCGGCGCCTACATCGTCTACGAAAGCATCATCGACGATGATCGCTCGGCAAGCGCGTTTGGGCTGCTGATGAGCCTGAATATGCTGATCGAAACCTCCGGCGGGTTCGACTATACCGGGGCCGACTGCGCCGGGTGGATGAAAGAAGCTGGATTCCGCGAAACCCGGGTGGAACATTTGGTTGGGCCGGACTCGATGGTTATCGGGACTAAGTAACGATCATTTCCGCCAATCACAATAACCAACTGATCATCGCACTGTCATGAACTTTAGCGGGTTGGGGTACTCGCTTTCAATATTCAAGCCGGTCTTCGGAGCAGCATTCTCGGGCTGAATGCCTCCCAAGGGACGTCCGATCTTCTTGTCCTGGAGGACAAGCTCGATCTCGCCGAACTTGCCGGACCGCGGGACGTCGCCAGCGCCTTTGAACACCTGGTCGGCGGTGAAATCAGGGATCGTGATCTCGAAGGCGCCGCCATTCGCAGGATCGATCTCACCAACCTTGCCCAGAGGAATACCCGCACCTAGGCACGAGCCACCAATATGTTGAAGAAAGAAATCACATACCCAGTCAGGTTCGAGTTCGCCGAAAATTACGAGCCTCTTTTCATCCGTGAAGATGCTGGACGGTAGTTGGGCCGGAGGCAGGATCCCATGCACGGTCCTGCTCGGGAGCGAGTCACATTGAAAGAGCTCTGAAACATCGGAAGCGCCGTCGAGATCGATGGTGTAAGTCTTGAATTGGCATCCTGGCGCGTAAACGACGATTTTCGCCCGTCGGGCGGGCTTAACTCCGATTATTGCGTCGATAACGTACTGGCGAAGATCCGGCTCTCGCTTTACTATCGCGCCACCACTGCCACCCGGCCCAATCAGAACGTATCTGATCCATACTGCATCTGACGGAATATTGCCCGGCAGGTCGATGAGAATTCGGGGCGCCGGCAGGGCGGGCTCACGAACGTCTTGCGTGAACGCGCAAACGTTTGCGACAACTATTACGATTAACAGGCCATTGATTCTTGCGCCCACGGACAGATATTTTACGACTTTAGCGATAGAAATGAACGCGCTTAGAGGAATCAGCCGATGGTATATCGATATCACCCCTGCCTAGCTGACAGCTAACAGCTAAGCCGCTACTTCAGCGTCACCATTGGCCGGATCAGCCCCAACTCCTCCATCTGGCGCTTCACCGCCACCGACAAGCGGCGAATGCCCTCACGAATCTGGTCGGGCGGGACGTAAGAGAAATTCAGCCGGAAATGGAGCCGGCCTTCGCCGGTTTCCGTCGGCGTAGAAGGAGTCGCCCGGAACGAACGCGACGTTTTCCTTGATCGCGGTTTCAAAGAGCGCCTGGCAGTCCATGCCCTCGGGCAGAGTCACCCACAGGAACAGCCCGCCCTTGGGCCGACGTCCAGGTGACCTCCGACGGGAAGAATTCTCCTCCAGCGCTTCGAGCATCACGTCGCGGCGCTCGCCGATAGACTTTGCGGATCAGCTTGACGTGCTCGTCAAGGAAGTCATCGCGCGCGACTTCATAGGCGACCATCTGGGTAAAGGTGGACGTGTGCAGGTCGGCGCCCTGTTTCAGCTGCACGAGCTTGGCGATCACGTCGAGGCGGGGGCGACGATCCATCCCAGGCGCAGACCGGGTGCCAGCGTCTTCGAGAAGGTGCTCAGATAAATCACGTTGCCGATGGAGTAGCCGTTGTCGCGGCGCAGGTTCTCGCGATCGAGCGCGACCAGCGGCTGAGGTGCTCGCCTTCATAGCGCAGCTGTCCGTAAGGGTCATCTTCCACAATTGGGACGCCATAGCGGTCTGCCAGCAATACCAGTTCGTGGCGCCGTCCTTCGGTAAGAGTGGTACCGCCGGGGTTGTGGAAGTTGGGCAGCACGTACATGAACTTCGGTCCAGAACGCAAGGGCTTCTCGAGCAGATCGGTACGCATGCCGTCGTCGTCGCTCGGCACGCTCAGATATTCCGCTCCGTACACATTGAAGGCCTGCAACGCACCTAAGTAAGTTGGAGCTTCGACGAGGACGCGATCGCCGGGTTGATAAGCAGTTTGCCGATCAAGTCGAGCGCCTGCTGCGAGCCCGACGTGATCAGCACGTTTTCCGGCTGCGCCTTCACGCCATAGCGGTGAGGTCGGCTGCGCGATCATCTCGCGCAGTGGCTCATAGCCTTCGGTCGCTCCGTATTGCAGGGCAAGCTTTGCCTTTTGCTCCAGAACTTTGCAGCAGGCCTCAGCGAAAGCGCTCTACAGGGAAAACTTCAGGCGCGGGCAAGCCGCCTGCGAAAGAAATTATTTCCGGACTTTGCGTGATTTTTAGGAGCTCGCGGATGGCGGAACTCTTGATTCCCTTGGTGCGCAACGCATAGCGGGACGTCCAGGCAGTCGACATTCGATAGCCTCCCTTAACACCTAAGTGTAGCTTATGGGTGGGCGGCCCACTGTGACCTAGTCCGGGTGCGACGTGACGAAAATCACATGGGTGAGGTGACCCAAAGGGTCTAGGTGCTGGCTCGGGTTAGCTTCGGCGCGGAACGGAGCGATACATTTCGTCCGCATGTCCAAGATAAAAATTGGGCGTTGCACCGCAGCGGCTAAAGCGATTGCGTTGATGGTTAGGCACGGCACGCCTGAAGGCGTGCCCTGATACGAACCTGCGCCGGATGTTCAGACTTCCGGTACCGGCGGAGAGCCGGGAAAGTCTTTCATGTACTTGTTGCCGATGTACCTCAAATCTTTGATCCCGATCTCGCTGGTGAAGCAGCCGTCGCAGGTCAGATTGCGCAGAAAGGAGAAGAATTTGACGCCTTGGCTGACGCTGAGGTCGGGCTAATTGGGCACGGCGGTCTGATTCATGAAACCCCTGTTCGCTGGGCCCGACGCCGCCTTTAGAACCGCAGATTCTGCAGATAGGTGAAACTGGTCTTGATGCTTTCAAATGGCGACTTCGGCTCGTCCTGCTCCACGAAATAGTGTCTGATGCCAGCTTTGTCGGCTGCCTCGAAGATCCGCTTCCAGTCGATGATGCCGCTGCCTACTTCGGTCATTTGTGGAAACAGACGCTCAAACGGGACGTAGGGTTCCGAGCCAGTGGGCGTCGGAATCGTCTTCATGTCTTTCACGTGAACCAGCGGGAAGCGCCCTGGGTAGCGATCAAAGTAGGAGACCGGATCGGCGCCGCCGACGATCGCCCAACACAGATCCATCTCCATCTTCACCAGGTTGGGATCGGTCTCCGCCAGCAGAATGTCATAGGGAACTTTCCCGCCTGTCAGCACGAACTCGAAGTGGTGATTGTGATAGCCGAACAGAATCCCGGCTTTCTTGCTGGCTTCCCCCGCCTGGTTGAAAGTTTGAGCTGCAAGGTGCCAGCCATCCGGCTTCTTGAGCAGGTCGTCCGGAAGCATGGGACAAATAAGGTAGGTGTGTCCGATCACGTTGGCGCTTTCCAAGGTCTTCGGCCAGTTGGTGGTGAGAGTGGCGTAGTCAATGTGAGCGGCAGGAGCGGTCAAGCCATGGCGGCCCAGGATGGCTTTGATCTCCTTCGGCGTGGAGTCGAAATAGCCGGCGAACTCGACCTCGCGATAACCGATCTCCGACACCTTGGCCAGCGTGCCTTCGAAGTCCTGCTTCATCTGGGCGCGCACGGTATAGAGTTCCACGCCGATCTTGTCGATCTTGTGGGTCTCGGCAGCCCAGCTCAGCTTGCGGCTCAGCAGGCTGGCCGCGGTAACAGTGCCTAGAAATGAGCGACGATCCATAGTCAGATTTCTCCACGTTTCATCCGGCCGACTGCGTAGTCGCAGGCGCGCGCGGTGAGCGCCATATAAGTGAGGGAGGGATTGACACAAGAAGAGGATGCCATGCAGGCGCCATCGGTCAGGAACAGGTTCTGGACATCGTGCGCTTGATTGTGTTCGTTCAGAACCGACGTTTTCGGGTCACGGCCCATGCGCGCCGTACCCATTTCGTGAATCGTCAGGCCGGGAGCGTTGTCCTCGGTGAAGGGCTCGATATTTCGGGCGCCCGCCGCGCTCAACATTTCGGCGGCCGAGTCCGTCATGTCCTTCAAGAGGGCGCGTTCGTTTTCTCGCCAGGCACAGTTGATCTTCACGACAGGAATGCCCCAGGCGTCGACTTTCGTCTTGTCGAGTTCCACAGTGTTCTCGTGATTGGGCAGGCATTCACCGAATCCGTAGAATCTCATCCGCCATGGCCCGGGACGGCTGAGCATCTTCTTATAGTCTTTGCCAAACCCTGCAAGATCCGCACCGCGTTTCCAGTCCGGGCGAATTCCATCGCCCTGAAAACCGTAGCCGCGAACGAAGTTCGGCGCCTTGCTTTTGACATTGCGGAAGCGCGGAACATAAATGCCGTTCGGCCGGTGGCCGTAAGCGACCCGGTCTTCATGTCCAGGAATTTCGCCTTCGGCTCCCCCGCCCATCACGTGGTCCATCAGGTTGTGTCCCAGCTCGCCGCTGGAATTGGCCAGGCCGCTGGGGAATTCCGAGGTGGAAGAATTCAGCAGGATGCGCGTCGACTCGATCGTGGAAGCGCAGAGAAATACGACGCGGCCATGGAATTCGATGGCATCGCGGGTTTGGCCGTCAATCACGCGCACGCCGGAAACTTTGCGCGTTTTGGAATCGAAGATCAGGCTATGGACCACGCTATGAGGCCGAACCGTGAGCTTTCCCGTCGCCTTCGCGGCGGGCAAAGTGGAGTTCAGGCTGCTGAAGTAAGAGCGCGTGATGCATCCGCGGGCGCAAGGTCCGCAATAGTGGCAGGCGGCGCGGCCGCGATGGGAGCGGGTGAGGATGGCAGCTCGCCCGATCGTCATCATGCGCTCCCCGGGAAAATGTTTCGCGATCGCGTCCTTCACCTGCAACTCCGCGCAGGTCATTTCCATGGGAGGCAGAAACTTCCCGTCAGGCAGTTGCGGCAATCCCTCGGCCTGGCCGGTCACGCCAACGAAATCTTCGACGTAGTCGTACCAGGGAGAGATGTCCTTGTAGCGGATGGGCCAGTCGGCTGCGATGCCCTCGCGCAGGTTGGCTTCAAAGTCCAGATCGCTCCAACGATAGCTCTGGCGTCCCCAGGTAATGGACCGGCCGCCGACCTGGCGTCCGCGAATCCACAGAAATGGCTTGTTCGGCGTAGTGGTGTAAGGATTCTCTTTGTCGTTGACGAAGAACTTGCTGTTCCACTCGTCGAGACCGGTGCACGTGATCTGAATCGGCTGGTTCTCGTCCGAGCGGCGCCGGTCGCCCATACCGCGAAATTGCTTTTCCCACACCGGCACGTGCTCAACGTATTCTTTTTCAGGATCGATGGGACGTCCGGCCTCGAGCACCAGTGTCTCCAGCCCTTTTTCAGTGAGTTCCTTGGCCGCCCATCCGCCCGTGATGCCCGACCCGATAACGATTGCTTCGTAGGTTTGAGCCAGGCATCAGTTTTGCCCCCGCGATTCTTCTTCCAGCGGGGCGCAAGCATCATGCCGGGAAGGAATGATCTCCTCGTGCAGTTCTTCCTGGCTGCCGGCTTCCGATGTGTAATAGCCGATCAGAGTGAGGTTCTTCATCATGAAGAAAAAATTATCTGCGTCCGGCCGGTCGTTTTTCTTGCGGTGCGCGTTTGCCTTGCCTGCCTTTCGCGCGTTCACCGTTTCGTCATCCAGCGCGCGTACGATTTCAGCCTGCTGAGTCTCCCTGACAATCCACAAAGTCTTTCGAGAACTGGCGGCGGCTTCTGGCATCGACGTCGGCGAGACCGTCAAGAAACCGCTGCCGCTCCTGCGGGTCGTACCAGTCGGTGACAATGAGATCGATAAACTCGTTCACCCGAACCGCTTTAGCGCCCGGCGTGTCGGTCTGGGGAATGATGAGTTCTGCAATCGTGGTAACGGTTGCGTTCTGATGAGCATTGAAGGTTTTCAGCGCCGCGCTCACAGGCAACTGGTCGTGCACCTGGCGAAACAGGGCCAGGGCATTGCGCGACAGCATGGGAAGGGCCGCTGCTTCGGCAAGAAGCTTTAAGGCATGGCGTCGTTCCATTTACGATTTCCCCGGATCAGCGGCGCGGCGTAGAGTAACCTTGCCAGCAAGTGTCGTCAATCGGATTCTGCTCCAAAAACGTTTATGTGGTGGCGGCACGAACCGCCATTTCCCGCGCGGCTCGCAGACTTGCAACCGTGTCGCCGGAAGGAATGAACTCCATCGCAGCGTAGCCTCTGTATTTTAATTCAGCAAGCTTGCGGAAAATGTTCGGGTAGTTGATCTCCCCGGTGCCGGGCTCGTGCCGGCCGGGCACGTCGGCGATATGCACCACGCCGACCAGATCAATATTCTTTTCCAGTTTCTCGATCAGATTCCCTTCCGCGATCTGCTCGTGGTAGAAGTCGTAGAGGAACTTCACGTTCGGATGCCCGACTTCGCGGATGATCTGGAAGCCTTCCGCGACCGACGTCAGAAAGTATTTGGGATTCTCTTCGGGGTCGATGTTTTCCAGCAGGAGCGTTACATTCTTTTTGGTCGCGATGTCAGCAGCACGCTTCAAAGTCTCCACGCAGCTCTGATGCTGCGCTTCGTGCGAAAGTCCGTCCACTCGATCGCCGGAAAGAACGATGATGGCCGGGCACTCCAGTTTGTCGGTTGTGTTTAGCAGCTTTGTCAGATTCGCAAGGAAAGCTTCCCTCGCGGCAGGATTGGCAGCGTCCTTCACGCCTGCGGTAGCGTCGAAGGTGATTCCCAGCGAGCGTTTCCGCGCGTTGTATTTCTTGAAGTCGGCTTGCGACCAGTCATCGAACTCCCCGACCAGTTCCACGGCGTGATAGCCCGCCTCCGCTACTTTTTCCAGACGCTGCTCGAAGGGCAGGTCGCGGTAGACGGTCCAGAGCATCACTGAAAGTTTGAACGGGATTTCACCTTTGGTGGGAGATTCATTGTTGGAGAACGCTTCGGCAGATGGTAGAACGGCTGCGCCCAACGCGGTTCCGGCCAGAGTTCGAGCAAAATCGCGGCGATGCATATCGAAGGATTACTCCAAACACCCGGTGCTGGTCCAAGTCTAGCTGGGGATGGCGTTGTGCCCGGTGGGAGGATTCAGCAACTCTTCCCGTACGTTCTTGATCACGTAGAGCGCGCGCTGCACTCCTTGCTCACTGGTCAGGATAGGATCTTCATTTTCGACCGACAGGATGCCCTCGTAACCCACTTCCATATAGGTCCGGATAATGTTTTTCCAGGCGGCGGCGCCGTGACCATAGCCTACGGCGCGGAAAGTCTCGGAGGCGGCAGGCAGATCCTGCGGTTCAAAAGCGAAGTTCAGGACGCCGTACTTGGCCACGTTGTCCGTGAACATGACAGTGTCTTTCATGTGCGCATGGAAGAGAGCGTTATTTTTTGCCAGCAGACGAATCACAGCAATCGGGTCGCATCCCTGCCAGAACAAGTGGCTGAGGTCGCAGTTGGCTCCGATCTCCTCGCCCACAGCGTCGCGCAACCGGAGCAGAGTTTTGGGATTGTAGACAACAAAACCGGGGTGCATCTCGAAGGCGAGTCTGTGCACGCCGTGCTCGCGGGCGAACTTCGCCGCCTGCTTCCAGTAAGGAATCACCTTCTCGTTCCACTGCCAGTCGAGTACTTGCGCGTACTCCGGCGGCCAGCGGTAAGTCGCCCAGTTGGGCATGGTGTCGGTCGGGGAGCCGCCCGGACAGCCTGAGAATCCTACAATCACTTTCACGTCCAGCCGTTCCGCCAGCAGCACGGTGTTGCGGAAGGTCTGGTCGTCTCGCGCGGCAACTTTCGCGTCGGGATGCACCGGGTTGCCATGGCAGCTGAGGGTCGCCACCGCCATATTGCGATCCTCGAATTTCTTCTTCCACGCCTTGGCTTTCGCGGGATCGGCGAGCAACTCCTCGACTGGACAATGCTTGTTGCCGGGATAGCCGCCAGTTCCGATCTCCATGGCCTCGACACTCCAACCGGACAACTTGTCGAGCATCTGATCGAGCGTCAGGTCAGGAAAGGCGGGATCAAATACGCCGATCGGAATTTTCCGCATTTTTCCCTCCGGAAGCGGAGCTGCAGGTTCTGGTTCCGCGGACGCATTGCTTAACAGGCCTGACGCGCCGCTCGGCAGCGCGAACGCTGCGGCGGTGAGTCCTGTGGTCGCGAGAAATTCCCGGCGAGCAGCAGACTTGGGAAGATTGTCTTGCATCGTGGCCTCGAAGATCAGTTTGCGCCCATCAAGAGACAAATGAACGGCTCAAATCGACGCGGGGAGCATTATAACCACGACTTCAGATCGAGGTGTGAATGGGAATCACGAGGCACACGTAAGACACAGCGCCTAGGCGCGGCACTCTCTTGGGGCATGCGACCGATACTACGGTACTGCGACGGGAACCTCAGCGATGATCTTAGGCTCCAGCACAATGGTGCAGGCCAGCGACCGTGACACCAGGCATACCCGCTCCGCCTTTTCCAGCAGGCGGCCCGCCCTTTCACGATCCTTCTCGTCGTGAATAGTCAGCACCGGCTTCAACAGAATGCGGGTGAAGCGGAGGCCGCCTTCCTGCTTGGCAACTTCGCCCTCGGCGTTCAGTTCCAGTCCGCCGAACTCCAGCTTGGAGAACTCCGCAATCGCGCGGAAAGTCGCGGTAAAGCAGGTAGAGACGGACGCGAGCAGGAGGTGCTCGGGGGTCCAGAGACCGGGTTCGCCGCCAAACTCCGGGGGAGCTGCAAAATTGATGGTGCGGGGAATGGACTCGGCTTCTACGATGCCGCGCTTGTGCATCGTCCAGTGAGCGCTGACCTTGTAGGAATAGCTCTTCTCCATGGCGAACCTCCTGTCCCGACCGTAGCAGCGCATGGACAGGCTTGCTGTGAACGGCATCACCTGCCGGCGTGATCTTCCATCGCCGAGAGCACCTCGGCGACGTGGCAGGACTTCCCGCCTGTCCTTCCGCGGGCACCTTGACTCTTCTCTTCACTCAGCGGGCGGTAGGTATATTCCCGATTGTTCTGGCTTTGTCGGCGCGAACCCGTCGGGAGACGCCGGCTGTCGTCTCTTTCTCGCCCTTCGGGCGGAGTGATTGATGTCACTCCCCCCAGTGAGGCATGTCACAGCATTCATGTATATGCGCGCCCCAAAATACTGATCATGCGGGGGTGGGAATACCCGTTGTAGCCGCCGACGGGAGGTGAGCGATGTCAACCGATACGCGCGATGTTCTCGAAGTTCTGAAATTCGAACTCAGCTTTCTGGAGCAGGGAGGGTACGGGCGGTCGGTCCGCACACCCTGGAAGCCGACCTCGATCTTCCGGGACTCTCTTTCCTGCCTGAATTTTAACGATCCGTCCAGGCCGCATGCCTGCAGCGAGTGCTTGCTGTATGACCTGGTTCCGCAGAATCTGCGGGAAGAGAACGTGCCCTGTCACCATATTCCACTGAATCAGAACGGCGAGACCGTCGAAACCATGGAACGGCAGTGTAACCAGCTCGAACTCGAGGAAACGGTCAAACAATGGCTGCGCCAGGCGATCCAGAAAATTGAGACCGAACGTGCGCAACAACAAGCCGCCAGCGCTCCCAGCCATTGATGTGCAGGAAGCGGGCACCGAGGGGCACCTCTTCGGTGGGGGGCCGATGAACTTCCCTTCCCGCCTGGGTGGCGGGGCCGGCCCACACACCTGGCGATGAAAGAAGGCCATTTATGCTTTCCAACTGTCTGAACCCCGCTTGCTCCGCTCCCTTTCGCTACATGAGCGAGGGCAGAATCTTCAGTCTGGAGATTCCGCCTGTGGTGAATACCTCGGCATCGACTTCCGGCCACAGGGTTGAACGTTACTGGCTCTGCGGGAACTGTGCCATGCATCTGAAAGTCGTGGTCGAGAACGGGGAGGTCACTACCCGGCCTCTGCGGGCCGAATTCATACGTGAGCCCAGAGCATCGGCTGCCGCCGTTGGCCGCCGCCACGTACGTCGCTAATCCATTTTGGGACCCGCGCGGAAATTTTCCTTCACGAGCTGGATTATGCGTATTCAAATCCGAGTGGAAACGTTATCCTTAAACTCTGATTTTTTGTGATTGGAGGCCGCATGAAACGCGACTTCGTCTCGCTTACGGCCCAGGAAGCCCTGCACGTTGCCATCTTCATCGAAGAACGGAACGCCGAAATCTACCACCAGTTCGCGGAAATGTTCGCCGAGTTCCATGACCCGGAGTCTCTCGAGGTTGCCTCCGCGTTCTGGGACATGGCCAGCGACGAGCGCCAGCACGGAACGCTCTTGCAGAAAAGGTATTTCGAGCGTTACGGCACGCGGCCCTGCGCGGTCACCGAGGACGACATCAGCGACTTCATCGAAGTGCCCCGGCTCGAAAATGGCGACATCTTTACCATCACCAAGTTGAAGGTGGGCCGCTCTCCGCGTGAAATGGCGCTGGAAGTCGCTGCTGCCGCAGAGCAAAATGCCCTCCGTTTCTATACTCGCCTCGCGGAAACGACCGAAGATGCTGAACTGAAGGGTCTCTACGCGGAGTTCGTCGAGTTCGAGAGTGCGCACAGCGGCTGGCTGGATCGCAAGCTCGCCGAAGCACGCCGCACTACGGGAAGAACGAAGCAAGCCTAGCGAGTACACTGTTGCCTCTTCCAGTTTGCCCGTTATCCGACTGCAATCCACGGATGGGTGAGCATTCGCGCAGATCGCTTCCGCTGCGCCGACTTATGATTACCGATCTAGCTCGATTGCTGATCGGAGTGCTTCCAGGTTGCCAACGATCCATTAGGAACTACCGTGACTTTCCGGAACTCCCCTGCTGGACTGCAAGGAAACGCTGCCGGATTGCCCAAAGGAGCTTCGAGCATCTGATCAGGAGAGGCTGGCGAGTGCCGCCGAACCACTGGGGGTGAGGACCTCAGTTGCTGCCACTGAAGCACAAGATCCGCCGAAAGGATCGAGAAGGCAAGGCACGCCCAAACAATAGTTTCGTTCGCGTGGACGTCGAGATTCTCCAATCCGGTCACGCCACCGATCACTCGCACCTCAAGAAAAACCAGTGCGACCGCAAAGCTGCGAGTCATCCATTGCCGGTGCTCCTGAACCTTCCCTTTCAGAATGAAGGCCATCGCAATCCCGGTGGTAATCATCCACAACGCGGCGTCCACGGCGGCGGCAATACTGAAAGATCGGGGATCGCCCATGCGCTCCTGGAAGTACTGGATGTAAAAGCCGAGTGGCGCAGCCACGAATACACCTGCGACATAGATTCGGCCGACTACACGATGGAGCCGCCTAAAACGATGGCGAAGCCGGTCGGAGAACTGCATCGGGCCCAGCAGCAGAGCGCACGCGCCGGCGATTCCATGTGGCAACAGCCACCACTTAAAGGGTTCGTAGTGCTGCCACATCGGATCCTTCGGATGCACCAGAAAACTCTCATCGTGAAGGATAACGTAGGCCAACATCAGGCCGATGACAGCAAACAGCAAATATTTTGGACGTAACCACGAGCTCGGCTTGAGCGCTGTCGCTATGGTTGACATGGAAGAGCCTCCAGGACAGGTCGATTTCTTGAATCCGTTCCAATGACGACGGTTTGTAGAGTGCGTCTAAGAAGGAAACCGCTGCGACGGACAGCGGTTCCCTCTTCTTCTTAAAGCTGCTACTGCCTTCTTGCCCTGTGACGCTCCTCAGACAGGGTTGTTCGCGCCAACGGCTTGGCCATCCCCACAATCGTTGCGTAGCTCGTTGGGAGCGCCACTGGGCGGCGGGCTGGTTGTGTTGTCGATGCAGGGGATCGCGCTCAGATATTCGTAGATGGCCTCGATCTGATGGTCGGTCATGTTGTGAAAGCATCGGCCAAGGCATGATCTGGAGAAGACTTGCCGTCGACCGGAGGCGGAATGACACGTTGCCGTAGTCGGGAATCTGGGGAAGGTGTCTGATGCAGGTCAGATGGATCTTATCGAAATCGGTTCCATGTCCGCAGGACTTCCTTGAATTGCTCAAGCGTGTGGCCGCCTTCAGGTCGCCCGGTTTTGTCCGGCGTAAGGTTGCGCGTAATGATGTCTGGACCGACATATGGTCCCGAGGCTAGCCAATAATCTGGTGGCGGATATACCCCGGAGTACCGGCGGGACAGCCTGGACCGAAGTCGGTGCCTCCTGCCAGGTAGGTAGTCGGGTCGGTTTGTCGTTGGCTGGCCAAAATAGGGGTTTCCGCCTGCGGCGTAATTGAAGTTTGGCGGGCCGCCGCCGGTGTGGCAACCGTTGCAGTCGCCGACCGCGTTGACCAGATAGCTGCCTAAGCCCACCTAATCCAGGGTCTTTTCCCTCTAGATTTAGCGGGACTGGCGATATCTCGAAACCGATGCGAACCAGTGATGCGTCGTCGTTGTCGGTTGCGTTGGTGGTTGGCCTGCGCTTGCACGCTTGGCGGAGTGCTGAACCGTTCGGTTAGCGCAATCACACCCAGCGTCAAGACAGCTGCCGATGCCATTTTGGCAAGTTTCTGTGGCTTCATTTGTTGTTCTCCTTTGTGCTTTGTCCAGGATCATCGCGTTGCATCCAGGCGTCGCTTCCCGGCGCATACGCATGCAATTCAAAAGCAAGGTCGTTTAGAAATCACCCCATCAAGAATTGCCCGGATACGTGCCGGGTGGTGCTCACACTGGGGCGCATGATGTTTCAGTTTGAGCAGGCAGGCAATGGAGAAGGTCTGGAGAATCGTGTATTCACGCCTGTACTCCGAACTTGCTGAAAAGTCTGGTCTTATTAACCGTCCAAGAAGGGATGTAGAATTACAACCTCATAGGTGGAGAATCCTCAACCGTGGCTGCAGACCTGATCAGATTCGAGGATTCGAACTGGACCTTCGCGCCTACCAAGTGCGGCGTTCCGGCCGCACGCTGAAGCTGGAACGAATCCCCATGGAAGTCTTGTTCCTGCTGGTGGAGCGGCGGGGCCAGTTGGTAACGCGGGAAGAGATCATTGAAAAGCTTTGGGGCAAGGACGTCTTCCTAGATACCGATAACGCAATCAATACTGCGATCCGGAAAATCCGCCAAGTCCTCAAGGACGATCCCGAACAACCGCGCTTTATCCAGACCGTCACAGGGAGAGGTTACCGATTTATAGGCCAGATATCCGAGGATTGTCTGTCCCACCCGCTAAAGCGCCAGATCAGGAGCAACCGGTTTCGAGTTCGAGTCCAAAAGCCGCAACCGCTCGGGAGCCCCAACGGTATTGGAAAGCACTGGAGGCTGATTGTTGCCGCACTATCGCCGCTGTGCTGGCGTTGTCAGTCGGCTGGTTACTTCTATCTTCCGCCGCACTCCGAAGCTCACGGACAAAGACACGATTGTCCTCGCCGACTTCAGTAACACGACGGGCGATCCCGTATTTGACGGAACGCTGACGGCAAGGCTTGGCGGTGCAACTTGAGCAGTCGCCTTTCCTCAGTCTCATCTCAGAGGAGCGCATCCAGCAGATGCTGAGGCTGATGGGCAAGCCAGCCGATGCCCGACTTACTCCAGAGATCGCCCGGGAAATCTGCGAACGAACTGCAAGTGCGGCCGTCCTCGACGGCTCGATTGCAAGCCTCGGAAGCCAGTATGTGTTGGGGCTACGCGCAAAGGACTGCCGCACGGGAGATGTTCTTGATGAGGAGCAGGTGCAAGCGGCAAGAAAAGAAGACGTTCTGAATGCGCTTAAGCCAAATTGCAAGCAGGTTCAGAACCCGTGTTGGCGAATCACTCACCACGGTTAAGAACCACGACACTCCTCTCGCCGAGGCCACGACGCCCTCACTCGAAGCCTTGAAAGCCTACAGCGCCGGCTGGCAGGTTTCATTTTCCTCGGGTTCGGCGGCCGCAGTGCCCTTTTTCAAGCGCGCCATCGAGATTGACCCCAATTTCGCCAGCGCTTACGCGGCGCTGGGCCGCATGTATGGCGACATCGGGGAATCGGCCCTTTCTGCGGAGAATACCAGCAGAGCCTATCAACTGCGGGATCGCGCCAGTGACCAGGAGAGGTTCTTTATTTCCGCTCACCTACGATTTGCAGGTCACGGGAAACCTGGAGAAGGCGCAACAGACCTGCGAGTTGTGGGTGCAAGCTTATCCTCGTGCGTGGTTACCCCACGCGCTGTTGGCAGGGGGAATCTACCCTGCGATCTGGGCAAATATGAAAAGTCCGTCGAGGAAGCCAAAATAGCTCTCGGTATCGACCCGGACTTTTCCATAGGATACAGCCTTCTTGCCGACAGCTACGTGGCGCTGGAGCGCACTGCTGAAGCGGAGAAGACTCTGCAGCGAGCGTCCGAGCGCAAACTTGAAATCCCCGATTTCAATGTCCAGCGATACGTCATTGCCTTCTTGAAAGACGACAAGACAGGAATGGAGCGGGAAGCCGCTCTGCCTCGGGAAAAACCCGGCGTGGATGACTGGATGTCCAACGCCGAAGCGTTCGTATCGGCCTATTCCGGTCACTTGGAAGAGGCCAGGAAGATGTCACGACGGGCAGCGGATTTGGCTCGGAAGGCGGAGCGGCGGGAAACCGAGGCACTTTACGAAGCGGATGCGGCGGTGCGGGAAGCCCTGTTCGGAAATGTATCGACCGCAAGGCAGAGAGCTGTGGACGCACTTGAGCTTTCAAAGAGCAGGGATGTGGAATATGGAGCTGCCTTTGCGCTAGCTCTCTCGGGAGATTCTTCTCGATCTCAAGCGACTGACGGAGGATCTCTCTAGGCGCTTCCCGGAGGATACGATAGTCCGATTCACATATTTGCCGACGCATCCGCGCACTTCGTGGCGTTGAACCACAGCCAGCCGTCAAAGGCGATCGAGCTGCTGCAAACCGCCATTTCTTATGAAGGCGGAACTCCGATCGAGGGCGGCTTCTGAATTTCTTTTGGGAGCGGGTACTCTCTACCCAGCCTATGTCCGTGGCCTGGCCTATTTGGCCGCACATCAGGGCGCCGAAGCCGCTGCGGAATTCCAGAAAATTCTCGATCACCGCGGTATCGTGCTCAGCGATCCCATCGGCGCATTGGCGCACCTGCAATTGGGCAGGGCTTACGCACTGTCGGGTGATAAGACCAAGGCAAAATCCGCCTATCAGGATTTCCTTACGCTCTGGAAAGATGCGGACCCGGACATCCCCATTCTGAAGCAGGCCAAGGCCGAATACGCGAATCTGAAATAGCGGCGTTGCGACCTTGTGGAAGTTGGGACTAGGGCGGACTTCCGACGACGCGGGTCAGAAGTCGGCTTGAGGAAGGCGGTACGATCAGAATCAGGAACGAGAAACGCCGTTGTTTCCGCAAACAAAACCAGGTCGTGGTTCGTCGGCGATCCGGAAGTTTTTCGTCTGCGTGTTGTCTCAGGGGCCGAGGTCGTGACGTGGTACCCTGGGAATGATTCGGCTGAATTTACTTCTGCGGTGCGGCGCCCATGTCCTGGGGGAAGGATTTCAGCGCTACCTGTGTGGTTTTCGCCTGCGTCTTCTTGTTTGCATCGGTAGTCGACTCCGTCAGCGTGCCTCTCAGGATGTAGTAGGCTTCGTCTCCCGGATTCTTCCCTTCTCCGCGATCGAAAGCACCCTTGAAGTCGAACCACACGCCGTGCACGGTTTCGGTGGTGAAAACCAGCTTGTTTCCGTCCAGTTTGCCAGCCTTGAAGAAGTGATCCAGGAAGACGCCTTTGTCGCTGTCGAGATCGCCGTAGCGGGAGACAAACCCGGTCACGTGACCCGCGTCTTCCACCGTGATCTGGACGAATTCTCCTTCGCGAAGAAAGGTGTACATGCCGGAATAGTCCGGAGAAGTTGCGGTGCGGCGGCAGGGCCCACGACGGGAGGATTCTGCCCGGCAACCAGTCCGGCGCACCAAATCAAGATCCCAGCAAAGACCGCAATTTTTTTCATTCCGACACTCTCCTGGCCCGATGTTTCCACCGGCCGTACCCAGTGACAACCGTTTCACTCGCTGTGTGAATTCATTAGATCATGCCACACCGGATGGCCCTTCCGATTTCGTGGCTAGTTACTCAGGGGCTATAATGAAGCACATTTTTGTCGTGTTCCAGCTTGCAGTATGACGAATGGCCCCGGGCTCGGAAAAAACGATTTGGACCTCGCACCGAGCCTGGCAGCTGCTCCGAGATTGCTGGTCGAGCTCGAGCCCCGGCGCGTCGTCTTCCTGCAAAATCTGAAGGATATCTTCTTCCACCGCCGCCCTCCGCGCATACGGCTGGCCTCGCCTCCGGGTCGCTTCTGGCCCGATGTGTTCGTGAACCGGCGACTGCCGGTGCGGCCGTTCCTGGAATCGTACGCGTACCATGTCGTGGTGGTTGCGCTGGCGTTTGGCTTGTCGGCGGCATGGCCACATCGAATTCGGCCGATTCATCAGGCCTCGAACACTGAATCTGTTACTTATTATCCAGTCTCCGAATATCTGCCGCCTCTTAACACCGGAGCCCGTCCGTCACACCCCAAAAAAGGGGACCCTGTTTACGCGAGGCAGCGCATCATTTCGGTACCGCCTGAGGCTGACAATCGAACTCAGACCATCGTGACGCCCCCCGACATCAAGCTGCATAACGATGTGCCCCTTCCCAACATGGTGACATGGGGAGAGTCGAGTGTGCCGGTTCCCATCGCGGCCACCGAGCGCTCGAAGCTAAGCCTGCCCACGCTGCCGGTTTCCGTAGTTGCGCCGGCGCCTGAGGTCGAGCGCAGCAGTGAACGGCAGATACCGGCGTTGATTTCCTCGGTAATCGCGCCACCCCCGGATGTCAAGGCAGATGCTCGCGGGGTACAGGGATTTCAGCCTTCGGTCATTGCGCCGCCTCCCAGCGTGAGCGCGGCTCTGGTCCGGAGAGTCGGCGATATCAACATCGGCCACGCGAATGTGGTCGCTCCGGCGCCGCAGTTGCCGGTAGCTGAGCAGCGTGCGGTCTCTGGACGGTCACGCGCGGTTCTTGCCGGGGCGCCAGCGGCAGTGGTGCCTCCGCCTCCGTCCCTGCACGGCTCGGGAACATCGAATGTGGGCGGGCGCGTCATCGCACTTGGCATACATCCGGCAGACGTCAAAGGTCCGGTTGCCGTACCCGCAGGAAAGCGCCGGGGAGAGTTCGCAGCCACGCCGGAGGGCAAGACGGGCGCAGCTGGTACTCCGAGCATTGCCGCAAACCGCGACTCTCGAGGTGGCGGTGCCGACGGCGGAGGCAGGAGCCGGGACGGCTCGGGAGGCTCAAACACCGCGAAGGGAGTTCCCTCCGGGATTTACGTCGGTGCTGGCCCAAACCCTGGCGCGAATTCAGGCATGGCCGGCGATCCGTCTCAGTCTCATACCATGGTTGACCCGGCGCTGATCGCCGACGCCACTCCTCCCAGACCGACAAGCGTCCCTCACGGTGGAGCGAAGCCTGTCGAAGAAGGCAAAGCGACGGATCTCGAAAAAAAGGTGTTCGGCGGGCGCCGGTTCTATTCCATGACTCTGAACATGCCGAACCTGAATTCTTCGGGAGGAAGTTGGGTGATCCGCTTTGCCGAACTCAGGACGGAGAGTATCAAAGGCGATTTGATCGCACCCGTCGCCACACAGAAGGTGGACCCGGCTTACCCCATCGAGGTGATGCGGCAGAACGTCGAAGGCACGGTTACGCTACACGCGGTGATTCGCAGCGATGGGACCGTAGGTGATGTAAGCGTGCTGCAAGGGGTGGATGACCGGCTCGACGAGTATGCCCGCAGTGCGCTCTCTCGCTGGCACTTCCTGCCCGCAACGAAGAATGGGAACGCGGTTCCGCTGGAGGCAGTAGTCAGGATCCCATTTCGCCTTCGCCGGTCACAGTTCTAAGGCTCAGCGGGAAAACAGGAGCGGGCTTATCGGCGGCCAGCGCCTGCGGCCTGATCTTTCTCCAGTGCCGCGTAAATTTCGGCAGCGGTGCAGACCTCGTAGTAGGAGCGGTCGGTCCACTTGGTAAGAGAGAAGTTCCTTGGATCGATGTGCGCGACCCGGCTTTCGCGAATCACAACGGTGCGGAAGATGCCGTTGCCAAGCGGCACGAGACCGCTGTAGAGGGAAAACTTCTCGGTCCCCCACAAGGCCGGAAGCGGCAGATGCCGCGGCTGCAAGGAGATCTCCTGGCCCAACTTACGGAAGGCCGCATCGCTGATGCGAATTCCGCCCACGTTATAACTCATCCGGAAGTCTTCCGTATTGTCTCCGGCGTCGGCGTCGCTCATCGTCTGGAAGGTGTACACGCGGAAGGGGCTGTTGAGATGCTCCATCGCCTTGCGCGCCCGCTTGTTGCAGGAAGAAAGACGGTCGCTTTCATTGAGCGCGTCGGAGATCATGATGCGGCGGTCGCCGTCCATCAGGTAGAGCGGCGGCGACTGCTGATACGAGATTCCAATGCCCAGTTCAAGACCGGGCAAACCCGAACGCGCCACCAGCTCGTTGTAACCGCGCACGATCTCGACAATCTCCCGCGCCAACACACAGCGCGCGGCCGACCGCCAAGGCAGCCTCTCCCTCCTTTTCCAGTAAAGCGAGGATGATGGCGTCGCCCTCGAGGAACACCTTGCTTGCGCCGTACTTGGCCAACAACTTGTTGACCGGATCGTAGAAGTTGAGGCTGAAGTACGAAGCGGGATTCAATCCGCGCTCGTTGAGCGAGCGGGTAAGGCGCGAGGAGTCACGAATGTCAGCCTTCAGAATGACGTGATCGAGAATTTTTTCTTCCGTGGGCTTCTGCTCTTCCGGCAGCAGGAACTCGTAGAGCGTTCCGTTCACTGACGAGAGTTCACGCAGCTTCTCATTGCCGAGGAGACTGATGCTGTCGAGTACCGCGTTCAAAGTTTCCAACCGGCGCAAGTCGCGGTGGTATCGGAGAAAGTCACGCAAAAAGCGGCTTGCGATCTTGGCCCGCTCGGCTCCGCGCGCAGCCGCCACGCGCGCGACAGCGGAACGAAGGCTGTTGCTAGAAAGCTTGCCATGCTGTGCGATCAGTTTTTCCACACGCTCGCACTCGACCTTCGACACCAGAGCATTTTTCAGTTGCTGGGCATTGATGCGAGGCGCGTACTCCGCCAGCAGTGGAACCACTTCGTACGAGGCAATGATGTGCTCCATCACGCCTTCGGATTCGAGGGCCGAAAGCCAGGCGGCCTGCCGAGCCCGCTGCGTCCGTCCTTGCGGGCTGGAATCGTCTGTGCCGACGCCGACCAGTTCCTGCGCGTTTTCCGGCGCATTCATCCAGCCTTCCAAAACGCTCCCGTCCTCGGCGACGCTCGCACCACATTGGCTCAGAAAGTCCATGACGATGCGGCGAAGATTGTCGAACCGGTCGGGATCTTGCCCGAAGTTGCCGAACATCACATAGTGTTCGGCGCTGAGATAGTCGTCCCGACCATCCTCCGTGAAAATCAGCAGGTTGAGAAAAAGATCGTAACCTTCGCTCGCGCTGTCGCCAAAAAACGATCGTCGAGTGCGAAGCAGGGTTTCTTTCTCAATTTCCCGCAAGGTACGAAAGAGTTCCTGTCCGACTTTGCGCAGGATGATCTTCTTGCGCACCTGAAATGCGGCAACCTGTTCGCGATACTCGTGGGCCTTCTGCTGCCGGACTCCCTCATATCCCTTGAGCATGATGCGGCAGCGTTCCAGCACCTGGGCAAACTGGGTGTTGAACTCCACGCGCAGGAATTTCACCAGTGCCAGCCGGGCCAGCAGATCGATGCAGATGTTTCCTTCCGCCTTGGCCCGGTTCAGAGCCGTGACCTGAAGTTCAGTCAAAAGCGGCTTAAGGTCTCCGGGCTCCGGCTTGCCACTGGACTTAGGGCCGGACGGAATGGGACCGGCAAACTGCTTTCTCTGCCAGCTCATGGGAATTTCTGCCGCCAGCGGAGTTTCCACCTCACCGTGAAAGGCGATCAGGCGTGCCAGCTGAGAGCGAGCCGCTTCCACGAATTTCGGACTGAGATGAACATCGTGGCGCAGGTTGTCGATGCCAATTTGCAGGCCCTGCAAAGAAAGAGCGGGCCTGTAGCTGGCCAACGGCGCAGGCGCTACGTCTTCGGCTTGCCCAATTCTGAAAAAGGGGATACGTGGCATGGAGCTAGTGTTTGTCCACCTCGGAGGCCGGCTCGGTACTCTGGCCGACCATGGTTGCGCGGAAGGTGGGCACAATCACAGCCTGCTCCACGGTAGGGATGTTGAGCGACGCCAACCGAAGTTCGAGCGCGTGCGCTTCCGCCTTGGCGCCAGTGGAGGTGTATGCGCGAATCAAGCGCTCCATCGACGCCGGGTCGGCAGGGTCTTCTTCCAGATGCGGAATCGCTTCAGCAAAGTTGCTCTGCGCTATCAGGACGGCCCCGGCGGCGGCGTGATACGCGATCTGTATCTGCGCATCGCGACTCTGTGCGGCCATCACGGCAAGTCTTCCGACGACGTCCGTCGCAGAGTCGACCGATCCAGCATCCGCCTGGCGTTCGGCTCGAATCCGCAGGATGCGCGCTTTCTCTTCATCCAAATCACTTTTGGACATCCGGCGTCGCTCATTGAGGGCGCTCTCGGCAGCCTGCAGCTGCTTCATCGACGCCTTGTAGTCCGGCTCGATCATGGCAGCGATCACGTGTGCCTCGGCCTCCAACCGGACGATCCCGACAGCGTGAGCGTGCCTGGCCGCGTCCAGCAGAGCGTGTTCCGCCTGCTTGCGGTTGTTCTCGCGAATCCAGGTCGAGGCCGCCTGCAGTTCGTAGGTCAGGCGGTCGCTGTCGTTCTTGGCGAACATGATGGCCTTCGCGTACTCCTCGCGGGCTTCCTCTTCCTTGCCCATCAGCGCGTAAGTGTCCGCGACGCCCAGCTCGGAACCGAAACTGGGATCGATCCGGATCGCCGCGCGGTAGTGCTCAAGAGCAGCGTCAAAGTTCCCGGCCAGACGCAGCAGTTCGCCATAGGAATCCTGAGGATTGGGTTGATCGGGCTGCAGCGCCACGTAGCGCTCCATCATGTCAAACGCTTTGGGGAAATCTCCGCTGAAGGCGTAGGCATAACCCAGCTCGTTGATCGCTGCCGGGTAGTTCGGCGACAGGGCGACGGCGCGCTCCAGAATCATGGCGGCCTGCGGGTAGCGTTCCTGGCGCACCAGCCAGCTCCCGGCAAGGTACGCGACGCGCGGATCGTGGGGATACCGCGCCAGCAGGTCGTTCATGGCTGCGATGGCGGGTACGAAATCATCTTCCTGCACGCCGCTGAGCCAGCGTATGAGCAACCGCTCGCCCGGCGTCACATGAGCGGCCAACTGCTTCGCCCGATTGCGCGCGCTCAGCTGCTCGTCCGGTTGCTGCGTGAGGTAGGAAATGAAGATGTAGCCGTCGGCGAACTTGGGATCCTTCTTGACTGAGGATCGCAGGTTGTCCAGGGCATCGGACAGACGCATGTACTCGATGTTCTTCATCGCGTCCTGGAAAAGCAGGCGGGCTTGAAGCGACGAAGTCGTAACCGGCAGTGAGGTCGAGGCAGCTTTGGATTTGTGGAGGTTTGCGTCGGATGCGAATGCCGTGGCTACACACAGAAGAAGCAGCGCAGAACCGAATCGGGGCCCACCCATGGATAATCCTCGGAACCTATTGATTTCACTGCTGGTTCTCAGAGGAGCGTAGCACGCAGTGGGTGCGTGACCAACGTTACCCAAGTTACGTCCGGAAGTACCTGATTTGCCACGAGAAAGAGCGAGAAAGAGTCACAGCGGAAGGCAACGCGCTCCGGAGTTTGCTGGGCTCTGGGCTAGGCCGGGGCGAAGGCCGAATGATTCCGGCGCAGAACTACTTGCCGCCGAACTGACTCCTCAATCTCGCTGGTTCGAATTCGTCGCCCCGCACCCAGCCGACCAATGGCGGCATCGCCGCCGCTTCCCAGCCCAGCGCGAATCCAAGACGTGCCACCACGGAGTCGCCGGTGAAGTTCATGTCGGGACGGTATTCGTCACTCGGCTGGTGGTAGCGCTTTTCCGTGTACTCCCGATCCTGCTGAAGCCCCCACGCTTCGTCGTGTCCCTTAAATTTCATCCCCTCGTTGATCGAGAAGGAAGGAATTCCGACTCGCGCCAGGCTGAAATGGTCGGAGCGATAGTAGTGTCCGGCTTCGGGGCGGGCATCCGGACGAATGGTCATCAGAAATTCTTTCGCCGTTGCCTGAACCTGCGGATAAAAAGTCGTGCGCTCGGCTCCCGACACTTCGACCTCCTGAGGAGCGCCGAGTGGCTTCACATCGTCGAAATTGAGATCGAGCGAGATCTTGCCCGCGGGCATGGGAGGATGTTTGCCCAAATATTCCGATCCCAGCAAACCTTGCTCCTCAGCCGTGACCGAAGCAAAGATGATCGAACGTCGGGGTTTCTGTGCAGATTGGCCGTACGCGCGTGCGATCTCCAGCAGAATGCCGCACCCCGTCGCGTTATCCTCGGCACCGTTGAAGATATTGTCGCCGGGCATTTCGGGACGGATGCCGAAGTGATCGTAGTGCGCCGTGTACATGACCGCCTGGTCGCGGAACTTTGGATCCGCGCCGGACAGGATCGCGACCACGTTGCTCGACTCGAAGGGACGAACCTTGCTCACCATGTGCGCGTGCAGCTTGACCGGCAAAGTGACAGGATGGAAATCACGCGAATTCCCATCCATCATCATTTTCTGCAGATCCATTCCACTGGCCTGCGCGAGTTTCTGGGCAACATCGAAATGAATCCACGAGGCCACTTTCAGCGTCGGTTGCCCTTCCAGCTTCAAGTACGACTTCTCGCCTGAATTGGAGTTGCGCACCACATCCCAGCCATAGCTGGCCATTTCTGTCTTGTGAATCAGCAGCACGCCCACTGCTCCCTTGCGCGCCGCTTCTTCATACTTGTAGGTCCAGCGCCCATAGTAGGTGAGGGCCCTGCCCTTGAAGAACTGCGGATCGTCCGAGGATGGTTCGTTCACCATCATCAGCAGGACCTTGCCCTTTACGTCGACGCCTTTGTAATCGTCCCACTTGTATTCTGGAGCTTCGATGCCGTAGCCCACCCACATGATGTCGGCATCCACGTCCGATTCCGGCTGCTGGGTCTGGTCATAGGCGACGTAGTCTTCGAGCGGCTTCAGCGGCATCTCGCTGCCCTTCGAAGGAGCCAGCGTGAATTGCGTTTGCGGTAGCGTGGTCACGCCGACGAGCGGAACTTTCTGCAGGTAGGTCCCGTTGTCGCCGGCGGGCTTCAGTCCGTAGAGCGCGAATTGCGTACCGATGTATTCCGCAGCCAGTTCCCCGCCGCGCTGGCCGGTGCCTCGCCCTTCCAGCAGGTCGTGAGAAAGAAAACGAACGTGCTGGCGAATGTGTTCCGGATCGATTGTTTCTATCGCAGTCACAGCGGGCGCAGGCAAACGCGGGAAGGCGACGAATGACGCCTTTTTCTGAGGCGGTGGAGCTTGTGCACACAGAGTTGAAACGGCCCACGCGATGGAGAACAACACGATCGAGGACAGAACCAGACTCTTTCGAATCATCCAGAAGGTCTCCCGGAAAAGGGGCTCGGCTACTGGAGAGTCATTGTATGGGAAGCCGGTGCAAACGGCAGATTGACGGATCGGTGACCTGCCGGGCAGGATGCGGTTATCAGCCTTGCATTCGGCTCATTGTCCCGACATCTTGGATCATCCCGCGACCGCGGGATCAGTTCTTCGAACCTCAACCAGCGCGGAAGTCGCGGACATCCTCCCCCGGCTGGAAGATAGCGGCGGGAATAGCTTTCGATTGCTCCGCCATCGCGCGATTGATCTGCTCGAAATCACTCTTGACCCATCCCACGCTCGAGACTTCGATCTCGCCGTCCTGGGCGATCCAGAAGATGGTGGGAACGTTGGTCAATCCATAAGCATTGGACACGGGATAAGTGTGAGTGTTATCGAGCAGGATCGGGAAGGTCACACCAAACTGCTTGGCAAACGCGGCGGTGTCTTTTTTGTCGTTCTGCGACACTCCCACCAGGGTCACGTTCTTGTCGCGGTAAGCCTTATAAAGCCGTTCGAGAAAAGGAAAGGTGTATTGACATGTGGGGCACGATACCTTGAAGAATGCCGCGACCACCGGTCCGCGCGCCAATGCCTCCTGCAAGTTGAATTTCTTGCCGTCCATCGTTTCCAGGGTGAAGTCGGGAGCGGTTTTCCCGACGGTTAACGCTGCCATTTCCTCTCCTCCGAATAAATTGCGGAACCATTTCATTGCGCCGGCTCCTGGTGGTTAGATGATCTCCGCCGCTCGCAGGATTTTCCGAGTTAAGCCTGTCAGGGGCAGACGTACAAGTCGCGAATCGGGCACCCATCGGCCTTTCACGCCTGAAGGCGCTGGTTCGGGGACCACTCGCACCGAGTAATCCGTCACCGTGATCGCGTGCTTCAGCGTCAGCGCCTCGTTCGCCTCAACATGGGCGCTGGAGATCTCAGGCAGTTCCCACATTCCGGGCATGAGCGTGCTGGCTTGTGGCCGTTGGACGAGGAACACAGAATGGTTCCGGCGATCGAGCGCGTATGTGAGGCTTCGCGTCTGGCGATCTTTTCGTTTTGGCTTCGCGATCGCGCCGCGCGTCGCGCACAGCTTGAAAACCGGACAGACATCACATTTGGGTTGCCGCGGCAGGCACACTGTGGCGCCAAGCTCCATCATGGCTTGATTGAAATCACCAGGACGGGTGGCGCTCAACAGTTCCTGTGCGCACTGCCAAGGTTCAGTCTCATTGAGGACCTTGCCACTGATGCGTTGCAATACTCGCTCGACATTCCCGTCGACCACGGCAACCGGCTGCCCGAACGCGATGCTGGCGATGGCTGCGGAGGTGTAGCGTCCAATACCTGGCAACTCTCGAAGTCCTTCCGCCGTCTGCGGAAACACGCCGTGGTATTCCCTCGCAACTATCCTGGCGGCCTCGTGCAGCATCCGGGCCCGGCGGTAATAGCCCAGGCCGCTCCAGGCGGCCAGAACTGAAGCCAACCGTGCCGAGGACAACACTTCGACTGTGGGAAACCGTCTAAGAAAGCGCTGATAGTAGTCGACCACGGCCGCGACCCGCGTCTGCTGCAGCATGATCTCGGAGAGCCACACGTGATAGGGGTCGCGGTCGGCACGCCAGGGCAGGTCACGCTTTTGCGCGTCGTACCAGCGCAGCAATTTGCGACGAAACAATCCCCGGCGTGAGGGGTTAAACAATGGAACCGGGCGTTCCGCAGTAGTGGGCGAAGCAGCGCCTGAAACTCGCCCAGAAGAGGATCGCCACTTCTTCATTTCGCTGCCGGTGCGAGGGTAGAATGCGCGATCTCGACCCATCCTTCCTTCTGCTGTTGCCACACGGTCAGAACCCGCTGTGGCCCCTCAGGCAGCGGCTGGCCATTCCTGGTTCCGTGCAACGTGATGGTGTAGGCCACGACGAAGGTGTTGCCATTGAGTTCGGTCTGAAAATCGCCGAGAGAGTAGTCCTTCAGGTCCATCTGCTTCAAGCGCTCCATCGTGACGACACGATCGTGCTGGCCGTCGGCATTGATGGAAACGAAATTCGATGCGATCCGCCGGTCGACCTCATCCCAGTGTTTGGCCTTTATTTCTTTCCAGAAGACGCGCTCCAGATCTTCGCCGCCGGTCGCTTGCGAAAATGCAGTCGCAGGGCGCTCCTTCCAGACCGTGCAAGCCGAAAGCACCGCCATCCCACAAATAAGGAGAATCACGCTCAAATGTCGGGACATGCGCCGATTCTAACCCAAAGTTCCAGAGGCATTCGCCGCCCCGAGGGTTACCATTACGGTGGCTCTGGGTTGACCCTCGCGGCAAGGCACGAAATAATGAGCGGGCCTGGCTTCCGCAACCCGCGCGTGCAAATTTTCGCGCCCAAACATTTACGGAGATACTATGACCGACTTCGACCGGAAGGTGGAAGATGCCTCTGCGCGGGTGAACCGGCACGTTGCCAATGCGGCCGAGTACCTGGAGAAGGAGACGGCGGAGATCATCACCTATTTGAACGACGAGGTGGTACCGGCGGTCCGAACCCACTCGACGAAAGCCCTGCGAGTCGCTTCCGAGAAGCTCTCCAAGCTGGCCGACTTCCTGGAACAGAACAAGGGTCAGTGACGCGAGGTCCGGTGGGCGCCGCTTCAGCGGCCGGCAGGCTGGCAGCTGCTCTGGCTACTCTGCTACTGCTCACCGCTTGTGGTCACAAGCAGGCGAAGATCACGGTTCCGTCGCCGCCTCCGATAGTCGAAACCCAGAGCCATCCTCCCGCCGAGCAGCAGCCGGAAACAAACAAGAAGTCTAAGCAAACTGCGGAGGGTCCCAGCATTCCCGCCGTTCCGCCGGGCACGAAGCCACTTCTCGTGGAAACGGGCATGGCCAGCTGGTACGGAGCGCCCTATCACAACCGGCGAGGATCGAATGGCGAAGTCTACGACATGAACGCCATGACGGCAGCCCATCGCACTTTGCCCCTGGGATCGCTGGTGCGTGTCACCAACGAGAAGACCGGGCATTCAGCTATCGTGCGCATCACCGACCGCGGCCCGTTCGTGGAAGGCCGTGTCCTCGATCTCTCGCTGGCGGCCGCAAAGACGGTCGATGTCTGGCGAGCCGGCGTTGCCAAAGTAAAAATAGAGGTTCTGCAGACACCCGCGTCCTTGGAGACCGGTGGCCGCTGGGCGGTCCAGATCGGCGCTTTCGAAGGAGAAAAGACCGCAAATGACGTGGCCGATCACCTGATGCGCCGCTATCACACGGCGCACGTGTTACGTTTCTCCAGTCCCGTGGGCGACTGGTGGGTGCGCGTCCGCGTGCAGGATGACGACCGCAAGCGTGCGGAGGAAGTTGCCCATGACACCAGCACTCCTGAAGGATCGATCTTTCTGGTTCGGCTCGACTAGCACTTCAGCCGGGCAGCTGCGAGGTCGACCTGTTTCGAATAGGATTGAGTTCAACTGAGCTATGAAGGACTGTCTTTTCTGCCGCATCATCGACGGCGAACTCCCCGCCAGGAAGGTCCATGAGGACGAACACACTTACGCATTCGAAGATATTCATCCGCAAGGCCCTACGCATGTTCTTGTCGTTCCCAAGAAGCACATTCGCGGGTTGAAGGAAGCGAAGGCGGAGGATGCGGAAGCGATTGGGCGCTGCCAGTTAGTAGCGGCGGAGATCGCACGTCAGCGTGGGATTGAAAACGGGTATCGAACCGTGCTCAACGTGGGTCCGGGCGCGGGACAGTCAGTGTTCCACCTGCACGTGCACTTGATTGGCGGCCGCAACCTGCATTGGCCTCCGGGATAAGCTCCGGGTGTAGCGACCGCAAGACGACTAGTCGGTTCCCGCTTCTTCGGGTGCGCCGTGGCGGCGCAACAGCTGTGGCAGGTTCTGAGAAAACGCAGAGCGCGGCAGCACCATATCGCAACCCACTTCATGCGCCTTCTGCTTCAGATCCCCCTGCACGTGCGAAAGAAATCCGATAATCGAAGTTTGTTTCTTCAGTTTGCTCTTCAGCTTCGGGATCAGCGTTAATGGCTTGGCGTTGGCGTTGTTCAAGTCGAAGATGATGAGGGACGGCTTCTCCTCGCCGTTCTCTTTCATGCGCTCCGCCAGATCCTTGTCCGTCTTGACGAACTCGACTTTGACGTTGAGCTTGCGTGCCGTCTCCTGGATTTTTGCCATGAAGAACAGGTCGTCGATGAAGGCGAAGATGCGGGGCGATCCGTTGTCCTGGCCCGCGGGCAAAGGCTCGGGATCAGCGGGCTTGTACGCCGGGGCAAAGCCTGGCCGTCCGCGACCTTTGGAACCGTTGTCGCCGTTGCGGTAATTGTGATCCATGGGAGCGGTGTAAATGCCTCCGTGATTCTGACGATCACGTCCACCCTGTCCGCCGCCTCCACGATGATTGGGCGGACGCCGACCACGGCGCCGCCTGTTTCTCCCTCCCCCACCGGAGGGATTTGCCGGTCCTACGTTCATATTCACTCTCTTGCTGCGTTTACGCGATTTAGATACTGCAAGGGTCCGATCTGTGCTGCTACCGTTGTCCCACCGTCCGGGTAGTCGTCAACTCGCGCACAAACCCCATCGTGCGCGAAAAACCGATGCGGCTGGAGAATCACTCGTGAATGATCTATGTCCGTCTTGGCGCCTGGAGCTGTAGGGCGCGGAGGGCCAGCACGGGAGCGTGGCCATTGAGAACAATTTTATGGTAATCGCGAATGAAGCGGCGTGCAAGTGCAAAACACGGGGATTTTTTCACAGGCGTTACTGTAGTCACGCCGTTTGCCCGCCCGTAGAGCTGATCGCGCACTCCAAATTGCGTCGCAAGACCAGATCGGTTCTGGTTGACGCCTACGCCCCGCTGCCGATTTGCCGAGCCCAGTGCATCGCCTGCCAGTAGTAATCCGCGACTGTAGCATCGTCCAAACCAAGGTGTTCGGCGAGGTGTGTGCTGTGCTGCCACTCACCCGACTCCTGCGCCAGCATGAGTTGATAGATCGGACGCAGACGATTGTCCCGTCCGAGCAACACACCTGTCGTTTCCGCATCGAGAGGGAGCTTGTCGAGCAGCGCCTCCATCGGCGCTTCGAGAATCACATCCATCAGCGAGAGCAATCCCAGAAAGAACAAATCGGACTCGCCGTGCGGCACACGCGGCGCCAGCAGTTCACAGAAACGGGCCCGCACGAGTGCCGTCTGCACCAGTTCGCTTGACTTGTCCTGCGCGGCGCCGATTGTGACCACCAGCCTTACCCAGCGGCGCACCTCGTTCTCGCCCAGGATCGACAACGCATGACGAACCGAATGAACCTCCCGTGCCATTCCGAACAATGGAGAATTCAGATAGCGCAACAAACGGTAGCAGACCGAGGCCTCCACCTTGACGATCGTTTCTACCTCGAACAGATCCAGTTCGGGCCGAGAGACCACTTGCAACAGGCGCAGATAGTTGATGCGATTGCCGGAAATCTCGCGCGTCGTCATGATCTCCGGCTGGCAAAAGAAATAACCCTGGAAGTAAACGAAGCCCTGGTTCTTTGCGGAGATAAACTCCTCGCGTGTTTCCACTTTCTCGGCCAGCATCCGGCAGCGCCACGGGCCGTAGCGCTTCACCATCGCCGCACGCTGATCAAGTGTGGTGCACTTAAAATCGACTTTGATGATGTCAGCCAGGTCCGTAAGCGGCTCACGTGGGTCGTTGGGGAGAAAATCGTCCAGAGCAATCGTGTAGCCGGCTTCTTTTAGACGCTCGCACGCCGCCACTACAGCCGGGTCCGGGGGAACCGATTCCAGAACCTCCACCACGGTCTGGTGAGAAGGAAGCAGAGTAACGTGCCCCTTCAGCAACACGTCGCGCGTGCAGTTGACGAACGCGCGCCGCCGGTCGCACAGCAGGTCTAGCCCCATGAGAAGTGAACTATCCACCGTGCTGCGCGAGGCGGCATCGATATCGGATGAATAAAAGTAGTTTTCCACCCCATGACGAAAGAGAAGTTCGTAGCCGAAAACTCGTTCTGCGGTGTCAAAGATGGGCTGGCGTGCCACGAAGCGCAGCCCCTGCGGACTATCGGTGGCGCCAGTGGCCTCGCCCATGCCCGGAGTTGTAGTCACTTAAGGGTCATCGGCGGACCCGGGGGAAACTTGATATTCCGTAGCAGGCCTTAAGTCACGCCACACGGGTTACTGGAGGTGAAGGGTCGGGAGTTCGGCAACTTCGGGAGGTAGAGTCAGCGCTACTCCGCCTTGGTCTCAGTTTTCTGCTCGGGTGAGGAAGGCTTCTCTCCGCCCTTTTCTTCGCCCTCGTCTTTCAAAACGTAGCGCACGATGACGGAGATTCGCCGATTGGAAGCATCCTCCGGGCTTTGCGGCTTGCGCAGATTCTGATCGGCATACCCGCGTACCTGCGAGACCTGATCGGCGCGCAGACCATACTGCTGCATGAGCCTGCGCGCAGCATTGGCGCGATCGGCAGAGAGTTCCCAGTTCCCGTATTGGGTCCCGCCAGAGAAAGGTCTGGAATCGGTGTGCCCCTCGATCGAGATCTTGTTTGGCAGCTTGCCTAACTCCTCTGCTAATTTCTGCAGCAGTTCCTTGCCGCTGCCGTTCAGCTTGGAGCTGCCACTATCGAAGAAGGTTCCGGTTTCCGACTCCAGCAGCTCGACCCGCAGGCCCTCCGGAGTGACGGTCATGTCTACCTGGTCTTTCAACTTGTCGAAGTTCGCCATTTTGTGGACAGCTTTCTCCAACTCTTCCTTCAGCTGAGGCATGTTGTCTTTGGACAGGACAAAATTCTCCCCCGACCCCTTCATATTCGTGCCGATATTTTTCGAGGTGCCCGTGGGATCTTTGAAGTACCCTCCCACGGCTTCCTGTATTTTCTTGCTGCTGTTCATGAGCCAGAGCACGATGAAGAGGGCCATCATCGCGGTGACGAAGTCGGCGTAGGCCACCTTCCAGGCGCCGCCGTGGTGTCCGCCATGGCCAGCTTTTTTCTTGATAACGATGACGGGACGGGAACCTTCCATAGAGGACCTCTAGGCGGAAGCCGCCGCCGCGGCAGCAGCTGGCGCTCCACCCGAGCGACAGATCTGCTCCACTTCTTTGAAGGATGGACGCACGTGTGCCGGCACAGCCCGGCGACCAATTTCAACCGCGAGGATCGGCGGCGTACCCTTGATGAACGCCGTCATCAACACCCGCAGCACGTGATAGTAGGCGTGCTCGTCGTCCACGATCTTCCCCATGTTGGCGGCCAGTGGACCGACCAGTCCGTAGCAGAGCAGAATTCCCAAGAAGGTTCCCACCAGGGCGGCGGCAACTTTGTTTCCGATTTCTTCCGGCGGGCCGCCCAGCGCTCCCATGGTGATCACGACGCCGAGTACGGCGGCGACAATGCCCAACCCGGGCAAGGAGTCCGCCATCGTGCTGAGCGCGGAAACCGGTAGAGTGGCGCCGTGGTGATGTACGTCCATGTCTACTTCCATCATCTGATCGAAGTCGAAGGGATCGACGCCACCGCTCACCGCCATGCGCATGGTGTCGCAGACAAAGGCGCAGGCATGGTGATCTTTTAGAAACGCTGGATACTTGGAGAGCAGCTGACTCTTCTCCGGCTCCTCCACATCACCCTCGAGGGCCACCAATCCTTCTTTGCGGGCCTTGTTCAGCAGGTCGTACATCATTTTCAGGGTGTCCAGATATTTCTGCTTGTTGAACTTCGATCCGCCAAAGACTCCTCCCACCCCACCCGCAATCGCTTTGAGGATGTGCAGAGGATTCGCGACCAGCACCGTTCCGCTCGCGGCTCCTCCAATGATGAGCAGTTCCGCCGGCTGCACCAGAACACGCAGGTTCCCGTGTTCCATCAGATAGCCGCCGACCACGGCGCCGAACACGATCAGAATCCCGATGATCGCAAACATAATGATTCCGCTCTCTAGGTAACAAATTTCGCCCGCTACGGCGCCTGGTTGAGACCGCCTGGCGATTTCAGCGAACTGACCATCCGCTCCAGGACCGAGACCAGGGCTTCGCCCCGTCCGGGTGTTGCCATGCCCAGCGAAACCGAAACCGACAACTCGTCTCCCCACCACTGAATGCCGGAGAGGCGCACCATCTTTCGAATGCTGTCCGCGGTTTTCCGGAGCGCGGCTTCTCCGCTGTGCGGCAGAACGGCCACAAACTCATCCGCTGTCCAACGTCCCAGGAAGTCCGCAGGCGAAAGAATGTTTCTCACGGTATGAGCCACCACGCGCAGGATTGCGTCCCCAGCCTGGCTGCCGTGTACTCCCCGGAAATGATCCAGTTCGTTGACTTCAATACCCAGCACGCCATAGGAGAGACCGTGATCGACAAAAGCGGCATGGTGTTCGAGCAGACGCGCCTGCGTGAACCAGTGGTTCGGGATGCCAGTGACGACATCAAGGCCGCCGCATTCCGCAATCTGATCGCTCAGCCGTTCCGGCAGAGGAACAAAGGTCTGTTCCTCGAAGATTTCCGCTGCGCCAATAATCGTCCCGTGCCCATCGCGGACCGCCGTCACCGTCAGGCGCACTGGCACCCGGTGGCCTTCGCGGTGGCGAACATAAACCCGGGTCTCGCGCGGCTTGCCGTCGTGTAGGGTTTCCGCAAGCAGCGCGGTCACTTCGCAGGCCGCAGCCTTTTCGTCCTCATGGACGAGAATGTCCTCGCGGCAGAAGCGCCCGATCACATCGTGGCGCAGGTATCCGGTGATGCGCTCGGCGCCATCGTTCCAGAACAGTATTCTGCTTTCGCGATCCACCAGATGAACGCCGACCGGTAAGGTCTCCAGCACATGGCGGAAGATCGCCGGATCTTGAAGGTCCTGCATAGACGCACACACTCTCTCCTATCTCGTCGGCGGGAAAACCCAAAGCTTTAGCAGGAGGTGAGTTCGACGCTAGATGATGAGGAGACCCTTAGAGAAGTGTGCGATCGCACTGAGGTCCATACCGAAGCTGACAACTTTCGATAACGTTTTCCGATCCAGTTAGCGCAATATAAAGACAATGAGTCACAAAGGCTTCCGTACTAAGCGATTCCCCGACCGACCCTACTTCAATCCCTTGACCACGTATGCCTGAGACAGCACCTGCTCGTACACGTAAGCGTACGCCGCCCCGTCGCTGGAGAAATGAGGCGCACCCGCCCCGGTGATTCCAGCGGCGACGCCTTCCCCGAATGCCTTCCAGAATTCCATCTTCCCGGTAGCGACGTTCACGCGATAGACCTTGGCAATCTTGTCCGTCCTCGAGCGGTTTGGGAGCGCGTACACCGAAGTGCCATCCGGCGACCAGTCGGTTATCGCATAGCGTGGATCCAGTCCGGGAATTGGTCTCATACCGCCGCCGTCGAGAGGCCAGATGCCCCACTTTTGATCGGGCCCGCGCACCACCGTGCTCTTGCCGTCTGGTGAGAGATGCACCCCCGCAACACCCTCCGGAGTCACGGGTTTGGATTCGCCGCTCTCGGCGTCGATCATGTAGTCACGCGCGCCATGCCCGGGCTCGATACCCAGTGCCAGCAGTCGCTTGCCGTCCGGCATCCAGCGAACCACGGGATAACTGACATTGTCGTGAGTAAGCTGCCGGGCTTGTCCGGCCCCGGCTGGCACCAAACTCAAAGGCCCATTCTTCGCCGGCTTCACGATCAGCCACTTCGAGTCGGGCGAAATCGCTTCCCCGGTTCCTTCGCTCACCTTCACGGGTGGCGATCCATCCGTGTCGCGCAGGAACACAGTGTAGTTCGGCCCGCCCCCATCGCCCTCCTCCTCAAACAGGATCTTCCGGCCATCGCGACTGATGTCGCGCAAGATGGCCCAGCCGAACCAGCCCAGCTCGTGCTCGTCTTTTCCTCCCGGCGACGTGCCCCGGATCCCGAGGCGTACCTGATGCGCAACGGCGAGCACCGCGTCGTTCCGCGAATCTTCCAGCCACATGCCTCCAGGCACATTCGTAATCGTCCTGATCTTGCCCGTGAGCGTGACAGCGCGAGGATTCTGTGCGTTGCCGCTATTGCTCGAAGTGAACCAGATTTCATCCCCGTCCGGAGACCAGAGAATCCCCTGCAGGGAAGTCCAACCCGAAGACAACTTCCGCTCTGTGCCCTTGCCGTCGGCGTCAATCACCGCCAGCGAGCCTTGATCGTCGCCACCGGGATTCTCATGGTCAGCAAACGCCACCATCTTCCCATCCGGAGAAATCTTCGGATGACTCATCCAGTTGATGCTGTCGACCAACACCTTGCCCACCGGATACTCCAGGCGCCAGTGGCTGTTTTCCGGCATATACCGCACCACGGCCATGGTTTCGCCGTTCGCGGCCCAGTCCGCGTCCTGCACATTTTCGAGGACCTCGCGCGGCGTTCCTCCGCTGAGCGGCACACGGGCCAGCGTCCCTGATCTTGCATAGCCACCGTAAAATTGCGTTTTGAGCCGTACCGCGAGCTCTCCGTTCTTCGAGATGGAAAGCAACTCCGCATCTTTCAGCCCCAGTTCGCGCGCGCCGGGGTCATCGGTGCGAGCCAGATACAGCTGGCCGTCGCCACCTTCCCAGGCTGCGTTGTAGACGATGCTGCCATCCGGCGTGAACCGGGCGTTGCCCATCGAACCCATGCGGAACGTAATCTGCTGGTATTCGGCAAGAGGCGGGTGCGTACCGCCCTTTCCCAGCCACCAGCCAGCTCCGATGAGGGTCAGCGCGAGCAGGAGCCCAAGAGCACTTGCAAGGGCGAGCGTCAGCCTGCGGCGCCGCGGCGTCTCCCCCAACGGCACGGCCTTCGCGGTGGTACTGGAAACTCCCGAAAGCTGGTCAAGATCGAACGCGATGTCGCGGGCGGAGTGGAAGCGCGATTCGGGATTCTTTTCCAGGCAGTGCTGCACAATGCGTTCGAGCGCGGGAGAGATATTGCGATTGGTGGCAGTCAGGTCCGGCGGCTCTTCCTTCAGAATCGAGCTCATCGTGTCGGCGGGTGTGCTTCCGTGAAATGCGCGCTTGCCTGAGAGCATCTCGTAGAGAATCGCGCCAAAGCTGAAAATGTCGGAGCGCGGGTCGAGCACCATGCCGCGCACCTGCTCGGGCGACATGTACCCGGCGGTCCCCAGCACGACGCCCGCCTCCGTGCCGTGTGTGGCGGTCGGCAAAGAAGTGTGCTCGCGCGGTTCAGCCTGGCTCAGCTTGGCCAGACCGAAGTCGAGAATCTTGAGCCGCCCGTCTTTGGTGATGAACAGGTTCTCCGGCTTGAGATCGCGATGAATGATGCCCTTCTCATGGGCGGCGGCCAGGCCGTGCGCGATTTGCAGGGCGTAGTCGAGAGCCTTGCGTACGGGGAGCGGTCCGCTGCGCAACCGCTCGCGGAGCGTATCTCCTTCCAGCAGTTCCGACACAACATAGGGCGAGTTGCCGTTCGTGCCGATGTCAAATACCGCCAGAATGTTGGGATGGTTCAGCGCCGCCGTGGCGAGAGCTTCCTGCTCGAAACGGCGCAGCCGCTCAGGATCGATAGAGAGCGCTTGCGGCAAGACTTTGATCGCGACTTCGCGCCGCAGACGGGCGTCACGCGCCCGATAGACTTCGCCCATACCGCCCGTGCCCAGCAGCGAGACAATCTCATAGGGTCCGAGTTTGGTGCCTGCGGTCAGATTCATTTGGTCGCCAAGATTATCATTTCGGGCACAAATGTTGGAAAGGAATGTCGGCCGGGAGGGCTGGACGGGGGCCGCAAGCGGATGCCGGGAATTCTGGATTTTCGTTTGCAGGACCCGCACAAATGGGGCACGAATGAGGTAAGCTTTAAGGTGTCCCACGGGGACGCGTTAGGGGGTGATGACTTTGGCGGAAGTTCGACTGCAAGAGGGCGAGTCGCTCGAGAACGCCCTGCGTCGATTCAAACGCAAGGTTCAGACGGAGGACATTATCAAGGAGGTAAAGCGTCACTCCTACTACCTGAAGCCGGGTGAGAAGAAGCGCCTGAAGCAAGCTTTGGCGCGGAAGCGTGCCCGCAAAAAGATTCGCCGAGAGCCCGAGTAGATCTGCGGCCAAAGTTGGCCGGATACGGTTGTTAGAAGACAGGGGTCGCTGCTACCCAGCAGCGGCCCTTTGCTTCTTGGGCCAGGCAAGACACACATCTTGCTGACGGTCTGTGCGGTTGTCCGACTCCGTGGCTGCCCGTGGGAACAACTGCGAAATTTCAAAAGAAATGGTGGGCGCTATAGGATTCGAACCTATGACTTCCACCGTGTGAAGATGGCACTCTACCGCTGAGTTAAGCGCCCCACAAAGACACTAGATCGTACGGTGGTCCGATCCGCCAGCGCCTTTCTTTGCAACGAACGTTTGGTGAACGGTGTCCACCAAACAGGGTACTCTATCGGTTTTCCACCGCGCTGTCCAGGCACTTTTGGACAGCGCGGCACTTCAACGCGAGCGGGTTATGCACAGCGGTGGCCGGATGAAATTCCGGCAGCGTGACGGCGTTTCGGCGCGCTCGGGTCTAGTCGTCGTTCTCCAGTTTCCAGAGAAAGCGGAGTGCAGCGTCGAGTTCGTTGCGTTCGCTATCGCGCTGCGCGGCGTCGATGGTGCGGTCTTGGGCGATCTGGAGATCGCGATCGTGAATGGCGACGCGTGCCTCGGCGCAGAGGCGGGGCAGTTTGCGAGGATCGAGTCTCGGCCGTCGCTGCGGCAAAGAGCTGTCGCCAGAGGTCGCCCTGGGACATTGCCCCCTCCAGTCGTTGGGGAGAAGTGGACAGCGCGGTGGAATTGTACCGCAAGATCGCGGGCGAGGGCGCCCGCGCCACACGTGCATGCCCCCCACACGTGCGGCGGGAAGAAGGGGGTGGGGGGAGGGGTGGCGGCAGGATAAAGACAAGTGCGGTATAAAGTGCCTGCCGTCACTCCCTTCCAGCTATTGCGCTGCGCTGGTGCTTAGCTGGGAGCGAACTGTAGCACGGTTTTCAGGTGGGTTTCAGTGACATCTGAGGGGCCTGCGGGGACGGGCGCGGCCCGTGATGGGTGAGCGCACCAGACCGCGCGGCGACAGGCGGTGCGGAAGCGGCGTCCGGTGGGAGCGGCGGCCGGGTGCGTGGGTTGTAGCTGCCGGCGGGCCGGGGCGGTGTGTGGAGTTGAGGTTTTCGCGGGCGAGGGCGCCCGCGCCACACGTGCATGCTTCCACACGTGCATACCGCCACACATGCACGCCCCGGACCGGCGGCGGCGATTTCGCCATGCGATGATTTGCGCTCCACAACCTATCCGCTCTTCCATTCGCGTCTGAATGGTGTTGGCGCTCTCCTCTCCCGCGGAACTATTGGTCTTGACCTTACGGGGGAATTTCCTCAGCTCTCCGCTGCCGCGCGACGGCGGGATGCCGTGAAACAGCGTATACTGAATGTACTTAACCTCGAAGACACATCTTTCACTGCACTTGCGCCTTCGCGATTGAGCAGCGGCTGAGAGGCGTCTCCCTGTGCAGCAGCGGAGTCCAGCGAGTTACTCTGCGCCCGGCGAGAACGCTGACAGCAGGCTTGCCGCTCGGAGTCTCTCCGCCGCCCGCTTCACCGGGGGAGCAGTGCAGTAGCTTGGCCGTTTCTCAACCAGCCCGAATACAGGAGTTAAGCATGTCCGGAATCAATGGCGACAAGTCCAGATTTCACCGCGAGCGCAAGCAGAAGATCGCGCGGCGGAAGCGTAATCGCGAGATGCTGAGCAAGTTTGCCGAAAGCAAATCGGCAACGGCTTCCTCCGGCTCGAAACCCAAGCCGGTGTCCGCATGACCGCGACCACGATTCCCCTGCAGGTTTCTCACCGCGCCCCGGATCCCGTCAAGAAGAAGCGAGTCCTGCTGGTAGACATGTCGCGGGCAAAGCGCGATTTGCGCTCCGAGACCATGCGAAGGCTGGGCATTGAGGTCGACTGTGCGGCCGATATCGGTGAGGCGCGTGGCTGGTGGCGGGCGGACCTGTACAACCTGGTGCTCATCAACGTAGAAAATGACATGGGGCATCGCGACCAGTTCTGCGCTGAGATGCGCGGTGCCAAGCCGCCGCAGCAGATTGCGTTTCTGGTGGGCAAGCCCGGGTACCTCGCCAATGTGCCCAATGCGGATGGAGCAGCCGTGCTTGAGGAGGAAAACGACCAGGTCTTGCTGGGAGAGGTGAAGGCGGCGCTATCGGCCGACGTGGCGGAAACTTTGCCTCAGCGCTGGGGCATTCTGGAGGCTTCGCGGCGTATTTCGGCAGTACGGTCCGCTTCTCACGCGCGGACCAACGCCATGCGGGACCGGCCCGTACCGCTTCGGGATTCTGAGGTGCGGCTTTCCAGGCAAAACCCTGAGTCCCGGACGCTCGATGCATTGATCAGAGAGGAATTGCGATGAAGAACCTTTATGTTGGCAATCTACCCCACAGCACAACGGAGTCCGAATTACGGACTGTTTTCGAGGCTCATGGTGCCGTCGAAAAAGTCAGCCTGGTCACAGACCGCGATACCGGCCGCCCCAGAGGGTTCGCATTCGTGGAGATGACGAACTCCGGCGAGGCGGAAAAGGCAGTTGCCGCGTTGAACGGAAGCGAACTGGGGGGACGCACGTTGAAGATTAATGAAGCGAAGCCTAAGACCGACCGGCCGCGCACTGGCGGCCAGCGCTTTGGTGGCGGCGGAGGAGGACGTGGCGATGACTATCATGGCCACGCGCGCCAACCCCGCGAGCCCCGCTGGTAGGCCAGCATTCAAAGCAGGCGCCGGCCCGCAAGTAACCAGATACAGAACCACGGAGGAATTGTGAATGCCACGAGGCAGATCAACATTTACTAAGCGCCAGAAGGAACAGACCCGGCAACAGAGACAGCGCGACAAAGCCGAGCGCAGGAATCAGCGCAAACAGGAAAAGCCGGAAGGTACGAGCGAAGTGGACGAGATGCTTGAACTGCGCCAACACGCCGAAGAACAGGCGGCCCTGTTCCGCATCGGCTCTGATGACGATCCCGGATCGGTCTAGGGAGACAGAACCGCAGAGCTGGAACCGCAGTCGATCCGCACAACACGTATTACGAGACTCGCCGGAGCTTGTTGCTCCGGCGATCTCGTTTCATATCTACACAAAAACCTCACCCGGCAGCGCGGTTAGCGTCCTCGATGCGAGTGTATTTTGGATAAACCTCTTCGGCTGTTCTATGCCGGAGGGATCGATCTGTTTGCGCTCGATGCGCAACTGCAAGGTGCGCTCGATCTGCCGCAGCTCCATGACTTCGGCGCCGGCGACCAGCGTCGAGGCTCGTCCCTCGGAGCCGGCCCGACCCGTGCGACCGACTCGATGGATAAAGTCCTCCGCCATCTTGGGCAGGTCGTAGTTGATCACGTGGGCAACGTCATCGACGTGCAAGCCGCGCGATGCGATATCCGTCGCAACCAGCACCTGGAAACGGCCTTCCTGAAATCCGCTCAAGGCTCCATTGCGCTGGGCTTGTGTGCGGTCGCCGTGAATCATAGCGGCGGTGAAGCCGTCCCGTACCAGTTCTTTGGCGAGGCGCTGCGTGCCGCGCTTGGTACGAGTGAAGACCAGGGTCTGGCCCTTCTCGGCATAGAGCAAGTGGCGTAGGACGTCCAGTTTCTCTCCCGGACGAACTTCGTACGCCTTCAGTTGCACGCTCTCTGCCGGTTTGAGAACTGAACCCAGGGCAACCCGCACCGGCTCGCGCATGTATTCATGCACCAGGCGGGCGACGGACTGTTCCATGGTCGCGGAAAAGCACAACGTCTGACGCCGCGTGGGCAGCACGGACACGATGCGGCGAATGGCCGGCAGAAAACCCATGTCCAGCATGCGGTCGGCTTCGTCGAGCACGAGCACCTTCAGCTGTCGCAGGTCGGCGAACTGCCGATCCATTAAATCCTGCAGGCGTCCCGGAGTCGCAATGATCAACCCCGAGCCCGCCCGAAGTCCGCGGATCTGCCCTTTCTCTGCTACGCCTCCGATGACGAGCGTCGCTGCGGCCAGGTTCCTGCCGCGCAGTTTCTCGTATTGCTCGTGGACTTGCATGGCGAGTTCACGGGTGGGTAGCAGAACCAGGGCGTTAGCTTGGCGCGAGGGTTCGCGCTGCAGCATTTCTATGATCGGAATCAGGAATGCCAGCGTCTTGCCAGTGCCGGTCTGGGCAGTGCCGATTACATCCTTGCCTTCAAGGGCTGGTGGAATCGCACGTGCCTGGATAGGAGTTAAGGTTACAAATTGAGCTGCCGCCAGCTTCTGCTGGAGGGCAGAAGACAAGGGCAGTTCCGAAAATGCAGTCATTCAGATTGTTTCTTTCTGGAGAGGCTTGTTGTCACACACGCTCAGACACACGTCAGGAGTTTCCTTGCCGCTCACATTTGTTTTGATTTGGCGCTGAACTTAACGGCGGGCAGGAAGGCGGAGATGAATCTAGTCCAACTGAGGACTACCGCGTGACAAGCAAACCGTGGCAAAAGCGTCAACAGCAGTATAGCAGACGGACAACGTCGGGACGGGTTGGCGGAGTCCGGAGCGTTACCGGAGTAACCATCGGGGCGAGACAAGAGCCGCAACGGTATCGTCAGAGATATCGTCGGCCTTCCGTAACTCTAGGCAAACAAGCTCAATTCCCCCTCAGCTCGTCTCGTGATAGCCTATTGGGAACCCGGCCCTGACTTTCCCTGTATTCCTTTTATTTTGTTGCAGTTGCAAAATTGCTGATGCCCAACGACGCCACACCCCGCCGGCCACCCTCACCCACCCCACCGGTGGGGACTTCGGGGGATTTCGGGGAAGAAACCGACCCGCAACTTTCTGCATCGGGGCGGGTTCAAACTGGTGTGAGCAGCGTAGCTATGGACCGGGGTGTCCTCGCGATGGCTTCCATCGTTCCCGAGTCCTCGGCGGAGATTGATCCTCCCCTGCCCGGACCCGCCGTAGGGCTCACTGACGCGGAAATCATGCTGCGGGCGAAGGCGGGCGACGAGTCTGCTTTCGAGTATCTGGTGCAGAAGTATCGCCGGGCGATGGTCGGCTTCATGTACCGCATGTCGCGTAACGCGGCGGCGGCCGAAGACCTGGCCCAGGAAGTCTTCCTCCGGGTATACCGTTCGCGTTCGAGCTACGAGGCCAGTGCAAAGTTCACCACCTGGCTGTATCGTATTGCGACCAATCTGGCGGTGAATCACGCGCGTGATACGCGGCACGAGCGGCCGGAGAGCATGGTCAGTCTGGACGAGCCGGATGAAGAGACCGGCACGACCATGGACGTGCCCGACGGCTCGATGACCGCCGAAGAGATGATCGTCCGCCGGCAGCGCATGGCGGCGATCCGCAAGAAGGTGCAGGCGCTGCCCGAACGGCAGAGGATGGCGGTTATCATGCACAAATATCAGCAGATGGATTATCGCCAGATTGCCGATGTTCTGAAGTTGAGTGAGTCCGCCACGAAGTCGCTGCTGTTCCGCGCGTATGAGACTTTGCGGGAGCAGCTGAAAGAATTTGTTTAGGTGATTGGTTATGACGTGCAATGAAATTCGCGAACTGATGCCGGACCTGGCCGCCGGACTGAGCGTGGCCTCGTCTGAAATGAATAAGCACCTTACAGGCTGCCCGGCTTGCCAGAGCAAGCTGGAGGGAATGCGGCAGACCATGGCCCTGCTCGACGAGTGGAAGGCGCCGGAGCCTTCCCCTTATTTCGACGTGCGCGTGCAGGCGCGCGTGCGTGAGGAGATGGCCAATCCGCGCATGGGCTGGCTGCAATGGATGCGTAAGCCCGCGCTGGCGGTCGCACTTACTTTACTCGTCGTCGTGGGTGGAACGGTGGTCAGCCGGCGCAGTGAGCACTTCGGCGGCGGACAGAATACGGTCGCGGCGGGGCCAGGTATGGCGCCGGTTCGCGTCGAGCCGGGAACGGCGGTTGGCGATTTGCAGGCACTGGAAAAGAATCACGATCTATACGCGGATTTCGATATGCTCGACGATCTGGCGGTACAGTCGGATGTGACGGCGAATCCGTAGGAGCGAAGAAGTAGAGGTAGCACCGGGGAGCGAGGCGGGGAGACGTGAAGTGGAAATCCATGGCGGCAATTCTGATGGCGGCGAGTCTAACAGCGGCCATTGCCTTGAGTGCGCCATGTTTCGCCCAAGGGCGGCGTCCCGCACCTGCCCAGCGGCCGCCCAACCAGCAGCAAAAGCAGCAAAAGGAAGCGGCCCGCGAACAACAGCAGCATCACGTCGGTGACTGGCTGCGTAAGTACAAGGATCTTCCTCCCGATCAGCAGCAAAGAGCCCTGGAAAATGACGCTGAATTCCAGAAGCTGCCGCCCGTGAGGCAGCAGATGCTGCGCCAACGCTTGCAGCATTTCAGTAGCCTGCCACCGCAACAGCAAGAACGCATCCTGAACCGCATGGAAACCTGGGAGCACCTGACGCCCGAACAGAAGGGGCGTGCTAGGGAACTCTTTCAGCAGTTCCAGCAGTTGCCGCCGGAGCGCCGTCGCATGGTACAAACCGCGATAAAGAACCTGCGCCAGATGCCGCCAGAACAGCGCCAGCAGATTCTCGAGTCCGATCGCTTCAAGGGTATGTTTTCACCGAACGAACGAAATATTCTCAAGGGCGCCACCGAGCTTCCTCTGGCTCCTGCGGAAAACGGCCAGCCCGAGACCGCGCCCGAGCAGTAGCAACTCACCTGCATTGCAGTTCGGATCTTGACTTTCAACTTCTTTGAGCGGCGTCATCCTGAGCGTAGCCGTTCTTCAGGCAAAGCGAAGGATCTGGCGTGCATCTCCATGCGGCACTCACTGCGCTTCTCTCTGCTCACCGATCCACTTTTCGATTTTGGGAAATTGCCAGCTTCGCCTACGCCCGGAAAATGTTCTTCAGGATGAACAGCACGTTCGCGGGACGCTCCGCCAGACGCCGCATGTAGTAGGGATACCACTCTGTGCCGAAGGGGATGTAGACTCGCACCCGCCAACCGTCTTTTACCAGGTTGGTCTGTAGATCGCGGCGAATCCCGTAGAGCATCTGGAACTCGAATGAGTCACGCGGCAGGTTCTCTCGGGTCGCGAAAGCTTTCGCCTGATTCACGATGTTTTCGTCATGCGTGGCGAGCCCGTGATAGATGCCGCTCTTCATGCAGAATCTTCATCAGCTTGACGTAGTTGGCATCGACGTCTGATTTCTTCTGGAACGCGATGTTTGCCGGCTCTTTGTAAGCGCCCTTGCAGAGGCGTATGCGGATGCCTTCCGCCAGAAGTTTTTCCACGTCGCTTTCCGCACGCAGCATATAGGCCTGGATCACCGCCCCCACGCAGCCCTGATTCCCCGGAGCACGATGCAAAGCGTGGACGAAGTCGAGCGTGCGCTGGGTGTAAGGCGATCCCTCCATATCCACGCGCACAAAGTTTTTCGGAGTCATGCTCGCGGCCTTGGCGACAAGGCTGGTCACCAGGTCATAGGCCATCTTCTCGTCAACATCAAAGCCCATGTGGGTGAGCTTGAGGCTCATGTTGGCGTCGAGTTTGCGCTGTCCCAGGGCATCCAGCAACTGATGATAGAGCTGGGCGCTGGCGCGGGCCTCGTCGGCATTGGTGACGTTCTCGCCGAGGTTGTCGATAGAAACACTGGCCCCGCTTCGATTGACGGCCTCGGCGGCGCGCAACGCATCTTCCACCTGCGTGCCGGCAACAAATCGCGCTGAGGTGCGCCGGCCGAAAGAGGAACGCTCAGCCAGGCCGCGAAGGGAACGGCTTTCAGAAAGGCCTATGAAGAGCGCCCTCAGCACGAGGCGCCTTCAGAATGGAATGAAACCAGGATATGAGTGCCCGGCACGTGCATTGCGATCACAGGAATTTGTATCACAAGTGGGCGGATTGGGAAGTATGACGGCGATCACAGATCACAGTACCCAGTTGCTAGTGCCTAGTACCTTGTTTGGTTTGCCATCCGCAGGACGGCACTTTGCTCGGAAAGTGTTCTCGCTAGGTACCAGGTACTTGGTACTGAGAACTCGGAACCCTCACACGAACACTTCATCCACATAGCACCAGCGCCAATTTTCGCCCGGCTCGAAGGATTTCATGATGGGATGCTTGGTGTGGTGAAAATGCTTGGTTGCGTGCTTGTTCTTCGAGGAGTCGCAGCAGCCGACATGCCCGCAGATCAGGCACTCCCGCAGGTGAACCCACGTGTCGCCCATTTTCAGGCATTCTTCGCAACCTTTCGCGCTAGGCTTCACCTCACGAATTTCGCTGACATGCGGGCAAGCTTTCTCAGCCATGATGCGCTCCTATCTCATCTCCGGGGTTCTGCTGCAGAAACTTCGTCAAACTCAGTGGCCCTCATCCTCCAGGAACTTTTCCACCTCGATCGCTGCCATGCAACCCGATCCGGACGCCGTGATCGCCTGCCGGTAGCGTCGGTCCTGCACATCGCCGCACGCATAGACTCCGGGTACGCGCGTTAAAACGTAGTCGTGCGTCTTCAAGTAGCCTTCCTGATCCATATCGAGTTGGCCCTCAAACACCTTCGCATTGGGAATATGACCAATGCCCAGAAACATAGCGCTGGTGGGGAAATCCCAGCTCTCGCCGGACTTCACATTCCGCAGGCGCAGCGACGTAACCTCTTTCTTGCTGGGCTCGAGAACGTCGTCCACCACGGTATCGGTCAGAAACTCAATCTTCGAATTAGCGCGGGCGCGGTCCAGCATGATTTTCGACGCGCGAAACTGCTCGCGGCGATGGATCAGCGTAACCTTGGTGGCAAATCGCGTCAGGAAGGTTGCTTCTTCCATCGCCGAATCGCCGCCGCCGATCACCGCGATTTCCTTGCCTGAGAAAAAGAAGCCGTCGCAGGTCGCGCACGAGGAAACTCCGTGGCCGATCAGCGCCTGTTCGTTCGGAAGGCCCAGCCAGCGCGCCGAAGCTCCGCTCGCGATGATCAGAGTGCGGGTGTGAATCGTCTCATGTCCTACGGTGAGCGCGAACGGGCGCTGGCTGAGATCGGCCTTGGCGACATGGCCCATGCGATATTCCGCGCCGAACCTGGTCGCCTGCTTGCGCATGTTCTCGATGAGTTCGGGACCCTGAATGCCTTCGGGGAACCCTGGGAAATTCTCCACCAGGGTGGTCAGCGAAAGTTGACCGCCAGGTTCGTGGCCTTCGAGAACCAGCGGTTTCAGGTTGGCGCGCGCGGCGTAGAGCGCGGCGGTGTGTCCGGCGCAGCCGGACCCCATCACCACAACATTGCGGACTGAGTTTTCCATAGAGGTAATTGTGTTAGATTGCCGAACGTCGATTTGGTTTCAGACGGCTCTTGTGGGCCCCAAGTCTCGCTGGCCGCACACCTATGGCTTGCTTGCCGGCGGTTTCCTGGCGCCACTCTTCGCCGCTGGTTTCGTTGTGGCGGGCTTCGCGTTTGTCCGCGCCAGTTCGCCCGGTACCGTCTGCCTTGCTCCCAGCAGGCCGCGATAGTTCCCCACCACTGCGGTTGCGCTCTGGAACAGGGGCTCGTACGCGCTCTGGTCCGGCGCCGGAGCAGTCTCCGACCCCATACATCGCGCCAACACTACTGAGGACTTGCCGAACCGCTCCAGCCTGATCCGGGTGGTAGGAGTGCTGGTCGACAGCATCGCTGCCGGGCTAGTCACCGCCGACGCGCTGTCCTCGATCGTGAGCTCCATCAGTTCTTTCGGATCGCGCACCCTGAACACCAGCGTTTCCACCATGCTCTTAGGATCCACGCTGAACGAATATTGCACGGTGCTGAACAGCGCCTGCACGGAGAATTCGCGCCGGATTCGCACCCAAGTCGCGACCGAGGAATCGGCTGACATTTGCGCGCTCTCGCCCGCTTGCAGAAATCCGGGATTGTCCGACAACGTGGTGCGCCCACGATCGACCTCGAAGTCGGGGCTGAACAGCGGTTGCTTCGGAACTTTGGATAGAGCGGAGGCGATTTCCTTCTGCTCTTCGGCGGAAGGGGTACACACGTTCAGCATGTTGACCTTGACCTGCGGCGGCGGGGGTTGTTGCGCCCACAGCGGGACCGCCCAAGGCGCCAAAATCAGCAAGACAATACTTTTCGGAGACACGGCGGCATTTTATCAGGCGACGGAGTTTGAACATGAACCTCTCGCCCCGGACTGTAGCAGCTTCGCAGGTAGAATAGATTCATGGCGAACTTGACTCTGGTTTACGGCTTGCGGCTGTTACCCTCGGAAGAGGTGGCGGAAGTCGGCGAGGCGACGTTGAAACTCAAGAACGGTCGCGAAGCCCACGTAACCATGCACATCCTCGAGGGCAGCAAGGAAGAGATCGAAAAACAGCTGCAGACGAGCCTGGAAGCCTTCTTCGACTTCTACCCTGAAATCTGAGGCATTTCGCCGGATGCCCGGCGCCATACCAGCAATCCACGCTCCATCTATAATCTAGGCTGGCAATCATGGCTCTCTCCTATCAGCTCGCGCGCCACAAGTTGAGCCAGCAAGGTCTTTGGCCGGAGAGTCGCGTAGCGCGTGCGGCCTGGTATGTGCTTGGCCTGGCTCTGTTCCTTTTTGTGGTGCAGAGGGTGGTCGGGATTGTTTCGGCCTTCCTGGGTGCAAAGCCTGGGGGGCTGGGTCTCCTTCCTGAGCAGTGTCGCTATCACCCTTTTTGCCGTGCTGGCCTTCCGCTGGCTCAAAGCCCGGATTCTTTGGCGACTGCGTAATCGCCTGATCGTCACTTACGTGTTCATCGGTGTTATTCCAGTCGTCCTCCTGGTAACGCTGGCGCTGGGGGCGTTCTACCTTTTTGCCGGACAGTTCGCCACCTTCATTGTCACCACCGGACTCAGTTCAGAGTTGAAGAGCCTGGAAAGCGCGAACGCTGCGATCGCCCACGAAGTAGCCGGGAGGTTCCACAAGGGAACGCCGGTAGAACCGGCTTCCTTGCAGGGTTTGCGGCGGTCGAATAAGGCCTGGGCCGATCGTCAGCTGAGCGTGTGGCTGGATGACTCGCTGGTCCTCAACAGCTTGCCCGAGAACGTGGCTTTCGCTCCTCCCACACTTCCAGCGTTCCTGAAACCGCCGTTTCAGGGGATCGTGCGCGACGGCGACAGCCTGTTTTTGTGTGTGGCCAATCGAATAGAAGACAACGGCCATCGGTGGACCGTGGTCTCGAAGGAGCCGTTCGATCAGCATATGCTGGAGAACCTCGCCACCAACCTCGGCGAGGTCACGCTTTATGCCTCGGGCTTGAATCTCAGTAAGGTCGACCCGGCAAACCGCAAGTCAGGGATCACGATCACGGAAGGTGACCAACCGCAATCCGCCGTCACCATCACGAGCAAGAAAGGAGACTACGTCCTGGACACGGGCAAAGCCCCCTTGTCTCCCACCTTCACGGCGGGTGCCTTGCCTGCTCCTCAAGGAAGTCTGGACCAGAAGGTTAATTTCGTGACCTCGGCGACGGTAGTGAATTGGAAGACGGGCGACACCTCAAAGCCAGCTGCAGTCAGCGTGACGACCCGTCTCTCAGTGTTGTACAACCGGTTGTTCGAGGCCGTGGGAGATTTTGCCCCAGCGGTAGAGTTCGCCCTGGTTTTTGTGGCCGTCTTCTTCGCGATCATTGAGTTGTTGGCCCTGTTCGTCGGAACGCGACTCACCCGTAGTATTACCGGAGCGGTGGCGCAGATCTACGTGGGGACAAACCACGTCAATCGCGGAGACTTCAGCCATCGCATTCCAGTTCGATCCAACGACCAGCTCGCGGCGTTGGCCCATTCCTTCAACTCGATGACTTCCTCCATCGAGAAGCTGATTCTGGAGCAGAAGGAAAAACAGCGCCTGGAAAACGAGCTGGTGATCGCGCAGGAAGTGCAGGCGCAGCTGTTCCCCAAAGAAATCCTGCAACTCGCGTCGCTGGAGATGCATGGCTTCTGCCGACCGGCACGCACCGTCAGCGGCGATTACTACGACTTCTTAGCGATCAATTCCGACAAGATGATTCTGGCCGTGGGTGACATCAGCGGAAAAGGAATCTCTGCCGCGCTGCTCATGGCGACGATCCACTCAGCAGTTCGCGCCTACAGCATGGAGGGCCTCCCCGTTTTGCGCGAACCGGTCGCGGCAGGAAGCGTTTCAGGTTCGGAAGTGTTAACTGTCTCGAGGCTAAACGGGGCTGAGCTTTCCCCCGGGGCGTTGCTGTCCCTGCTGAATCATCAGCTCTACGAAAGCACACCGCCTGAAAAGTACGCCACGCTTTTTCTGGGCGTCTACGACTCGCAGTCGCGCCGCATCAACTACAGCAATGGCGGACACCTGCCTCCCGTGATCATCGGCGACGACGGTTCTCTGCAACGGCTGGATTGCGGCGGGACGGTGGTCGGGCTCTTTGACAATCGTTCTTTCGAGGAAGGCTCGGTCCAGCTCCGGCCCGGTGAAATATTTCTCGCCTACAGTGACGGCGTAACCGAACCGGAAAACGACTTCGGTGAATTCGGCGAGGGACGGCTGATCGACCTGGTGCGCGAAAACCGCCATCTGCCGCTGACGCATATTACAGAGGCCGTCACCGCCGCGGTTGACGACTGGATCGGGCCACACGAGCAGCCCGATGATGTCACCCTGGTGCTCGCCCGGGCACGATAGGTGAACGACGCACGGCGCTCGTGGCCTGCCCGCCTCGTGACCTCCCCGCGGGGATAATTCGTGCCAAAATATCGGCGGGGCAGAGGTCCGTGAGCCGGCCCCGAAAGCCTCGCAGGATTTCAGGATGGCTTGTTTCGGACGACTGCCCCGTGGGCTCCGCGGAATCTCCCTACGGAGATACGCCCCTACGCGGAGCCATCTCGCAAAACTTCAATATTTCTGGAGCTGCGGAAATCGGGCAGAGGACAGAAAAATAGAGCGCTAGCAGATCAAGGTGCAGAAGAGGGAAAGAAGCCTATGTGGATCTAGCGCAAGGCGGAAATTCTCGGGATGTGCCAGCCCGATGGCTACGGTGGTCAATGGGCGATGCGCCACCGGCATCCTGATGATCGAAGGCACCGGTACCGAGAGCTTAGCTTTGGCCACGACGGGGGCGGTCCCGCCATGGAAGGTAAAGTCGGGTAGATCGACCTGGGGCAGGATCAGGATCACTGCGAACAGGACTAGTTCGAAAATCAGAAGCGCCCAACGCCAACGCGACATAGAACCTTCAATCAAGCGTAGAAGTTATCTTTTGAACACAGCGTTGTCAATTGATTTGCTTACGCCAAAGATGCTGCTGTGCGTCTCACCGTCTGCACTAAGCCTGATGCATCCACGGAAAGGCGCTTTCTCCGCGACAGATCACATTCTCGTCCGTGGTTCATGACCCCGCGATCATCTCGTAGACCTTGCGGATCAGATCCTGCACCGGGAAAGGCTTTTGCAGGAATGAGGTCTTGGCGTTGGTCACGATCTTGGGGATGGATTCACTGGCATAGCCGGACACGAATACTACTTTAAGGTCAGGCCTTCGCAATCGCATGTGTTCGACCAGTTCGTCTCCTGCCATCCCGGGCATGATCACATCGGTCACGAGCAGGTCGATCCCGCCGGACTGTCCGTCAACCATGGCCAGAGCCTCCATGCCGTCGCCCGCTACAAGAACGGTGTAGCCTCTTTCTTCCAGGACCGCCTGCGCGAGTTTTCGCACCGCCGCATCGTCTTCCACAAGCAGCACCGTTCCCGCCCCTTTCGGTGGCAGATCGAGAACGGCCTTTTGCGCCGCTGGTTCCGTCTTTCCTTCGGCGGGCGGGAGGTAGACTTTAAAAACGGACCCGAGCCCAGGTTCGCTGTAGACCGAGATGTAGCCTCCGCTCTGCTGCACGATTCCGTAGACCGTGGCGAGCCCCAGGCCGGTGCCTTTTCCCACCTCTTTGGTGGTGAAGAAGGGTTCAAAGATGTGGGCGCGCGTCTCCGCATCCATGCCTGTTCCGGTGTCGCTTACCGATAACACGACATAGCGGCCCGGCTGCAGGGATGGATCCTGGTGAGCGATGTTCTCGTCGAACTCGACATTACTGGTTTCGACTACCACCCGGCCTCCACTCGGGGTCGCGTCACTGGCGTTCACCGCCAGATTCATGATGACCTGCTCCATCTGGGCGGGATCGGCGCGCACCAGCCATAAATCGGGGGAGGTTCGGATGACGACCTCGATATCTTCGCGAATAAGACGCCGCAGAATCGAGTCGGTCTCATGCACGACCCGGTTCAGATCAAGAATCTTTGGAGCGAGCACCTGCTTGCGTCCGAAAGCGAGCAATTGAAGAGTCAGGTTGGCCGCGCGATCGGTCGCGTGCAGCACTTGCTCGGCCTCCCGGTGTTCGGGAGTACCGGGACGGAAGCGGCGCATCAGAATCTCGGTGTACCCGTGAATGACGGAGAGCAGGTTGTTGAAGTCGTGGGCCACGCCGCCGGCCAGACGCCCGACAGCTTCCATCTTTTGCGCCTGCCTGAGCTGTGCTTCCAGACGCCGTTGTTCCGTCACCTCCCGCTGCGTCCCCCACACCCGAATCAGGCAGCCGTTTTCAACCACGCCGCTGATGTTATTCAGGAAGTAGCGGGCATGACCGCTGGCATCAACGTCCAGTGATTCCCCATCGACCACCTTGTAGCCGCCGTTGAGAAAATGATGAGCGAGGGAAAGATTCTCGGGCTGAGCAATGTCGAACAATTCACGCACCGCGCGGCCCTGCATTTCCTCCGCCGAGGCGAACCCATGGAGTTTGGCCAGAGCATCGTTGCACTCCGCAAAATAGAGATTCTCTCTCAGGTGTGCCACTTGCTCTGAAGCTGGCGCAGTGATGGAGAGAGGCTCCCTGAGTTCGCAGCGCCAGATGCCTTCGGTGCTGTGTGCGATGTAGGCCCGGTAGCGTTCTCGCTCTCGCTGCCCTTCTCGCTCCGCTCTTTCCAGGTCCGCCAGCATCCGATTGATCAGCCCGGCAAGTTGCGCGAGTTCGTCCTTGCCCGCAGCCGTCACCCGCACGGAAAGATCACCGCGGTTGCCGATCGCAGCGACGCTGTCCCCTAAGCCAACCAGACGTGAAAGCACTTCACGCTCGAGCAGATACATCATTACCGCACTGAACACGACACCGAGCACACATGCCCAGGCGATGACGTAGATCTCCGTCAACTTCCCTTCCCGATACAGGGTTCGCGGCAGGCGCACACTCAGCAACAGCGCGGGACGGCCTTCCACATCACTGATCAACTGGTATCCGCGAATGAAGTCTTCGCTCTCCGGACGGCTGGCAATCGGCGTCAGGCGAGAGAGTTGACTTTGAACAGCGCGCGCATCGGCGGGGAGTTCAGGGTCGTCGAGACGGTAGACCTGAAGATCCATCCGGGTCAGGAGCCCCAGACGGTGAATCTCGTCGGCATCCAGTCGGCGCCCCATAACCAGGGTACCCCGGGGCGGCCCTTCGCCGGACGACTTCAGAATCGGCGCGGACGCAACCATCATCGGCCCGTTAGATAGAAGAATGATGCCGGCCGTGACACCCGGCGCCACCGGCTGACGTCCATGAAAACCTAGGCGCGCGAGCTTTTCCAGGATATTGCTCGGAATGTTGGCTCCCGAAGTATCAGACTCGGGAAGGCCCCGAAATATGATTTGGCCGGAAGCGTTCAGATACTCGACCAGATGCAAGCGCATGGTGCCGTACGCGGAGCTGGGAAAGTTTTCTTCCGAAAAGTTGGGATCCCCGTGCACGACAAAATTGTAGGCGGCATCCCATTGAGCATCGTCGCGGGCGATCGTGCTGAGCTGATCAAGTTCGTTTTCCAGCGCGGTCGAAGCGCGCTCCACGTGATTTTGGACCTGTTCGTTCTCGAATACAGCGAAGCGACTGAGCAGAGTGACGCGGCTAAGAAGCGCGAACGCCACCAGAAGGCCCAGTAAGGTAGCGCCGATGATGACCAGCGTCTTGAGGCGCAGCGTCACAGACTCACCTGTTCAGCGGACATCGCAATTCGAGAACCCTGCGAGCGATCACCAGCCGGAGTGGAACATTCTATGCGCGGAAGTTGTGGATTACGAAGGCGAGAAGGGCACGCCATTCCGTCGTCGCGAGAAAATTGTGATCGTTACGCAAGCATGATGATGCCAGCGTCTTGTTATTTGTTCTTGGTGCCTTTCGGGAGGATGGCAACTCTGGTGGTAACCTTCTGCCCTTTCTCCATCCCTCCAATCGTGATTAAGCCCACCGGCGTGACAATCAGTCCACGATGATCCATGGTGGGATCAGGTATGTTATCGCTGATCGTCTCCCACTTGCTGCCTTTTACATCCCAAGCGAAGGTCACGGGTGAAGGTTCCGACGGACGACCGTCGTATCCGATGCCATCGTAGTTGTAAGGATTGTCGGTGCCGCCGGAGAAGTAAATCCTGGGCTCCTTGCCCGAAGTTCCTGCGGCGATGCGGTAGCGCGCACTCCCGGGATGAGCTGGAATCTTGCTCCACACAATCCTGGTTAGATCGTGATGATCAATCTTGCCCATCCAGCACTCGTCCGATGCGATGTAGCGCGGACTCGCCCCTGCCGGATTTTTGTACGCGCCGTCCACATAAATAATGGTGTTGCCGATCAGCGCCCCGGCGTGCCCGAACACGGGGGTCCCTGGAATCGGAGTGCCCTGACGCCAGACGTTCTTCTCCGTATCGTAAATCTGCACATTGCGTACTGCGTCGTTATTGGACCAGCCACCGATGAGGTAGACGTAGCGGTCGCGGTATTCGCCACTCACCGCGTCGTCGACAGGAACGGGAATGTCGGCGCCCCGATACCAGCGATGATCGACCGGTTCGTAGACGTCAACATCCGGAATTGTGCCTTCAGAGCCGTCACCCGCAACCACGTACCCGCCGAAGAGGAAAATATGCCCGCGGAGTCCGATGGCGGTGGCTGCCAGGCGGCCCGCCGTGCCGGGAATCTGGCGCAATTCAGTCCACTTTCCGGCCCCAAGGTCGAGCTGGTAGGCGCTGTTGCTTACTTCTTTCCAAGTTTTGCCGGGGCCGAGGCCCATCATTGTGAACAAGGAAAGATGCTTGCCAACCTTCAAGCTCGCCACTGCGTTGTTCGAGACCGGAGCCGGCAAGGGCGCGAAGCGTGGCGCCGCAGCACGAAGTGACACGACAAGGACAGCCGGGAGAACCAGGAGCGACAGGAATTTCTTCATTTAAAGATATCTTCTCGCAAAGAGCGTAACACCACCAGCGCCGCGCGTCAGAGGGTTATTCGGGTGCTCACCGCAGCGTGGGCTGCGGCTCCGCAGTCGTCTGTACCAACTCAGGCGAAATCGGGAGCGCAAGCAGGCCGGTGGTTAGCCTCTCATACCACACCGTCTCGCTGGCGCGCTGCCACAGTCGACTGCCAATCCACCACAGCATCAGGAGTTCGAACATGAGAAAGGAAATTCCCGCCCTTGACCCCGGGATGTAGGCCCACATCCAAAGCGCAAAGGCCAACGCTAACCACGCCGTGAAACTAATTCGGCAGTAAATCCAGAACAGACTCCCGAAATGACCGAAGGTGATTCTCCTGGCGCGGCCAAGGGCGCGCCACATGGAGCGTTCCTTTTGGGCCACCGCTACGACTTGCGCCATGTCGAACCAGAGTCTCACCGTCATCGCCAGGAGGATGACCACCAGGAAGCCGGCCACCTCCACCCAGAAACCGAGTTTCTCCTGCGGCGCGTCATCCGCCAGAGTTCCTGACCACTTGTTGACCGTGGAAGCAAGAATCAAGACCGGAGTCATGACGATCAGCAGGAAGATCAGCAGCCTGACCCAGCGCCAGAAATACGTTCCTGCCGCGTGGAAGAATTCTCCCGTCGTAAGCTTGCGATCCAGCGCATATGCGCTGAGGATTCCCCCGGTCAGGAACAAAGCGAAGACAAAATAGATCAAGACGAAAGGAATTGTAGACGTCGTGTGAGACCAGAAAGACACCTCCGGATTAGCAGAAAGCTCCAGAAATGCCATTACGTCGAAACCATTAGCCAGGCGTTGAGAGTGCAGGCTTTGGTCTGTGACTTTGCCCAGATGCGATGTGACCGGAATGGCGCTGAACGTCGCGGTCAGAAGATTCACGATAAACAGCCACCAAAGCGCGCGCTGGTAGCGCCATACGCGCCGCGCGCCCTCCCGAAGAACTCCACTTCCCTGGGCCATAGTTGTCAGTCTCGCTCTTTATTCACTCAAGAAACGCTATCAGCCAAGACGTTTTCCTGCGTCATACCAGCCAAGCCAACCATTGCGCCGCAAACTGCGTGAATATCATCCAGTAATGAGTCAGCTTGTGCCTTGCCGCTTCTGACCCGTTTTCCGTATGGCTGTTGTTGAACAGATCTTTATCCAGCCCAACCTGGTGGTCAGGGTCGAGTTCGGCTGAGATGATCTTGGCTCTTTTCTCGTAGGCAAACCGAGTCCAGCGGTCGCGTCCGTCCCAATGCTCGCGGACAGTCTCACCGTTGTCGAACGTCACAGCGACATCGACCGGAAAAATGAAGTCGCCCTTGCGGTGAACCAGCACCATGGTGCGATAAAGGGTCTCTCCCTTCTTCTCCGGTGCTGGCTTCTTCTGGTACCAATCAATCCGATCGGACGACGCGCGCAGAATTTCGTAGTCCAAGACCTGGGTGCCATACACCGCCTGATCAAAGTACCAGCGGAGGTTTTGCCCGGACACTTCCTCCACCGTCTTCAGGAAATCTTCCTTCGTGGGATGCGTGAAACGGTAGCGCATGAAATACGTGCGAATGGCACGGCGCAACGTGTCCTCTCCGACGATCTTTTCCAGTGCGAACAACACCGTGGCGGTTTTCCCGTAGGTGATGTCCCCATAACTCGCGCTGTTCATGTACTGGTAGGCAAACCGCGCCATGGGATCTTTATCGGCAGAGCCCAGATAACTGTCTCGCTGCAAACCCGCGTCACCCGCCGTCAGCCCCCACAGGTTGAGCGCGGAAGTATCTTTGCCAAAGATGTCATCCAAAATCTTGCACTCTGTGTAGCTGTTGATGCCTTCGTCCAGCCAGGCATCCTCGAATTCATTGGTGGCGACCATGCCGTACCAGTACTGGTGGCCGAACTCGTGTTCCACGACTAATGCCACAAACCGCAGACCCTCCGGCATCCACCAGGTGGTGTCACCAGTGATCAGCGTGGGGTACTCCATGCCCCCGGCCCGCAGTCCACCGTGCGGAGGATCGACGACGGTGATCTGCTTATAGGGATATGGGCCGTACCATTGATCGAAGTGCTTCATGGTGTCCCGCAGAACGCGCATGTGCAGTTCAGCCTGGTCCATATGGCCCGGCTGCATGAGGAGCCTCATCCTCACCGTGCCGGCGCTGCCATGGAAGTCCTCGGTGACCACGTGGTACTCAGGTTCAGCGGTCCAGGCGAAATCGTGAATGTCCTCGCCATGGAAGCTTACGGTCTTCGTTCCGTCCGGATTATCGTTGCTGGAAACTTCGACGCCGCTGGAGCCGACCACTTCGTTCTGTGGCAGCGTTAGCCTGACATCAAAGGTGCCGAAGTCAGCAAAGAATTCCGTCGTCGAGTGGAACTGGTGGCAATTCCACGCGCCTTGCCACCAAACACCCACCTTGGGGAACCATTGCGCTCCCATAATGAAGTCGCGTTTGAAACCGGTGCGGGCAAAGACCTCGCCAAACTGATCATGAAAGGTGATCTTGAACTGCACGCTCTCCCCGGGCGCAATCGGGCGAGGTAGCGTCACCTGAAATACTGTGCGATCGTCGGGATTGCCATCATCGGGAGAGACGAAATGGATCTTCGAGGTCAGGTCTCCCATCCCCACCACTTCCAGCGACTTCACCTCCGCTGACGCCCGGTATTTGTCTTTCCACTCAAAGGCGGGACGGTCCCGCCGCACCTCGCGAATGAAGGTGGCAGTTGGCTGGAATGCGTTCAGATACAGATGGAAAGGAAAGGTGTCCTGCGGCTGTCCGGTCAGGTTGTGGTAGGTCAGGATCTCAGTCGCGTCGAGCGTATGTTTTTGCGCATCGAAGCGAGCGTCGATCTGGTAGGCGACCACGCGTTGCGACAGCGGTTCCGTGGCACCGTTGGCCATGGCCGCTCCGGGCGCGACTTGAGCCGTGGATACAGACTGGCAAAACGACGTCACCCCGAGCACGAACAACCAGATCAAGCGACGATCCATGCGTCTCCTGAGAACCTTCTTAAGTCGCTTCTTCTAGGACTGCGCAGATTACACTGCCGGGGCTCATCATTCAATCAAACCCTGGCGCACGCAATGGATGAAGTCGGTGTAAGCGGGAGTGCAGCCAGCGGCACGCACGTCGCCGGCTATTTGTCCGCGATGATAGGCCGAGTGCATGACCACATGCATCAGAATGTCGCCCACTTTGCTGCTCCATGGCTCACCTTTACTGTTCCTGTAGCTGACCAGCTCATCCAGACGCTCAGGGCTCATAACCGCAATATACCCGGCCCAGCGCCGTGCCATTCGTTCCACCTCGAGTTCGCATTGCTCAATTGAAAACTTGGGCCAGACCGGGAGGGTCTGTTCTTGCTGGAGCAGGCGCTCCAGCCAAAGCCGCTCGGCCGACAGGATGTGAGCCATGCGATCGAGAAAACCGGCCGACGGTTGGGCACAATTCCGAATCGACGCCAGGACCTCGCGATTGGCCCACCCATCGTATGCGAACAGGCGGCGGAATTCATGCACTTGCTCCAATGCAACTCCCTCCGTTGTGCCCGAGATTGTTCCCTATGTCGCGCCCACAACGTCAAGGATACCGTCGTCACGTAAATTGCGCACCCTGCCTGAAAACATTACGATGATCAGAGACGCCTGATGCAACCTGCTGCCCGCGCTAGTTCGTTTTTCGATCGGCCACTGCGCACTCGAGGAGCAGATGTTTACCCATGGCGGCTGACCCGTTCCGGCTTTATCCCGTGGACTCTCTTAGTTTTGGCTTCAATGCTTGTCGTCTCGGCCGCCGCTCAATCCACTTCTTCCCAGTTGCAAGTCCTGCTTCAGAAAGGTCAGGCCGCTCTAGACGCGGGCGATTTTCCCGGCGCCGTTGCAGTTTTCGAACAGGCCCGGCAACTCGCTCCCCACAGCCTCGAAGTGGAAAAAGGACTGATCCTGAGCTATTTGCAGGCAGGCCAGATTAACGCAGCAATTACTGCTGGTCGTACCGCCGTCCAACAATGGCCACAAGATGCCAGGATCCATCACCTGCTCGGCCTGGCGTATTTCAAGTCCGGACAGAACGCACCCGCGACCGAGGAATTGCAGCAGGCCGCGAAAATCGACGGGCGCAGCTTCGACATCCATTTCGATCTCGCGCTGGCCTTACTGAACGCCAACCAGTACGCCCCTGCAGCCGACGAACTGGAAAAAGCCATTAAGCTCGACAGCTCTAATGCCCTCGCTCATCTTCTATTAGGACGTGCCTATCAGAATTCGAACCGGACCCTGCAGGCGATTGAACAGTTCCGCACCGCCTTGCGCCTCGATCCCAACCTCCGGCTCGGCTACTATCATCTCGGCTACGCCTACGGCAGTCTTGGGCAGAATCAAGAGGCGATTGAGGAATATCAAAAGGAAATTGCGCGTTCCCCTGACAATCCTGAGGTCCTTTATCAACTCGGGCACTGTCTGGTGGAAACCGGAGAGTGGAAGACCGCGACCGTCCACCTTCGCCGGGCTACCCAGCTAAACCCCACGAATGGCGACTCATTCTACGATCTGGGCAAGGCCCTGTTCTCGCAGGGGGATGCGCAGGCAGCGATTGCTCCACTTCGCAGAGCGATCGAACTCAACCCCACTGACCCCAGTCCTCACTACCAGTTGGCACGCGCCCTGCAAAAGCTCGGCGACGCCAGCGCACAGGACGAGTGGCACCGGTTTGCGGAATTGAAAAAGTCTCAGCCACAGACAGGGGGGATGGCTACCGGCCGCGTCCATTGATGAAGGAAACTCGAACTCTCATTCAGATCTTCCGTGTATTCCTCCTTCTTCTTATTGTTACTGTCGGGCCGCTCTGCGACCTCGCGTCAACCCAGACTACGCCCCAGCCGCGGTCGCCCGCCCACTCCAAGGCTTCGCCGAGGGCTGCCGCGTCCACTGCAGCCGCAAAATTTGTCGACGTCACCCGTGCTTCGGGCATCGACTTCCACCTCACCTGCGGGACGCTCGACAAGCGCTACATCATGGACTCGATGTGCGGCGGAATCGCCGTCTTCGACTATGACAATGACGGCTGGATGGATATCTATTTCGTCAATGGTTCGACGCTGCCGGACCTGAAGTCAGGCAAGTGCCATCCGGGAAAGCTGTATCACAACAATCATGACGGCACGTTCACCGACGTGACCGCCAAGTCCGGGCTTACGCATTGCGGCTGGGGCTTCGGCGTCGCGGTGGGCGACTACGACAACGACGGCTGGGAGGACCTCTACATTACCTATCTCGACGGGGCCGTCCTTTACCACAATAATCACGATGGCACGTTCACCGATGTGACTGCCAAGGCGGGCGTAGGCAATCCGGGCCGATGGGGAACAAGCACAGCCTTTGGCGACTATGACAATGACGGCAACCTCGATCTCTACGTCGCCAACTACGTCGACCTTGACCTGAACCACCTGCCCCAGTTTGGTGACGGTCCGTTCTGCACTTATCGTGGGATTGCTGTTTCCTGCGGTCCGCGCGGACTCGCCGGCTCGCGCGACCGCCTGTACCACAACAATGGCGACGGAACGTTTACCGACGTCACCGAAAAGCTGAACATCGACCCCGGCGTCTACTATGGCCTTGGGGTGCTCTGGCTCGACTACGACAAGGACGGCTGCCTCGACCTCTACGTCGCCAACGATTCCTCTCCCAGCCTGCTTTACCACAACAACTGCAAGGGCGGATTCACCGAGGTTGGCGCTGAAGCCGGCGTTGCCTACAGCTCGGATGGCCGCGAGCAGGCTGGGATGGGGATCGATTCCGCCGACTATGACAACGACGGCTGGCCGGACATCGCCAAGGCAAATTTCTCCGACGACACCAACAATCTCTTCCACAACGATAAGAACGGCGAATTCACTGATCTGGCAGGTCCCGCGGATTTCGGTCCTATCAGTATTCCCTTCCTCGGTTTCGGCACCAAGTTCTTCGACTTCGATAACGACGGCTGGAAGGACGTCTTCATCGGCAATGGCCACGTCAATCCTCAGGTCGACCAGCATTCCTTCGGCGTGACCTACGCTGAACGTCCCCTGCTTTTTCATAATCTGAGAAACGGCAAGTTTGAGGAGATCGGCCTGCGCAGTGGCGAAGCTCTTACCAAACGCTACGTGGCCAGGGGAGTGGCGGTTGCCGACTTCCTGAATCAGGGTAGCCAGGACATTCTGATGAGCGTGCTGGATGGCTCACCCGTCCTGCTTCGCAACCAGACACAAGGCACGGGACACTGGCTGCGCATCAAGACGGTCGGGACGACATCCAACCGCGATGGCTTCGGCGCCAGAGTCGAGGTCAAGGCGGGAGGACTGACACAGTCGGATGAGGTGCGCGCCAACAGCAGCTTCGAGTCGGCCAGTGATCCTCGCCTGCATTTCGGGCTCGGGTCGGCCACGCACGTGGACTCCATCACGGTGCGCTGGCCCTCGGGGAAAATCGATTCGATCGGCGTCGAGGCCGCCGACCAGGAACTGGTCGTCAAGGAAGGAGCAGGGGTGGTCGAGCGCCATCCATCCAGTCGGCCTCCAGGCGCTCACCCGGCCTAAACCTTCTCACCGTCGAAGCGTTGACCCTCGTATGTCGGTCATTGAATTTTTCCATGCTTCCAATCACATAACAGCGTGGAACACGGCTCAAATCTTCCAAATTCTGGAGCTGCTGTCTGTCACCGTATTCTGTTCCCCATAGAAAACCGATGAGTCACGCTGGTAACTTGTTGAGCCCCTTGTTTTGAGTGTTTTGGCCAATGAAATGCCAAACGATACTGCAGACAAATACCGATCCCAACCGCGGGTTCGCGGTTGGTCAATGATCGGTAGGGGAATTCTGGGGCGTGGGTCCAAAAAATCAGCAAGATAGCTTGACAACCGGGGACGTAACGCTCAGAATGCTGCGCACTTCAGAGTGGTTGGTAAGTGGTAAGCACATAGCTTGTGAGTGGCGTGTCGGGTCTCGATTTCGCTTGCACACATTTTCCCAAAGTCTCTGAGGGGGTAGGTTAATGAAAAAGCTGCAGTTCTGCCTTGTGCTGTTATCCGTGCTGGTTTTGGCGCTGGGAGCCCTAGCCCAAGTGCAAAACGGCCAGTTTACTGGTGTAGTCACTGACCCGTCTGGCGCGGCTATTGCCAACGCCAAGGTCACCGTAACCAACCCGAGCACCAACTTCAGCGTCACGACGACGACCAACCAGAGTGGCTCGTACTCGGCCAAGGAATTGCCGATTGGTACGTACAAGGTCACCGTCGAAGCTCCCGGCTTTAAGACCACGAGCAACGCGGGATTGACGGTTAACGCCGGCACGATCGAGCACGTCGACTTCAAGCTGACGCTGGGCGAGACCAAGGAAGTAGTTGAGGTCTCCGGCGAAGCTGCTGCCGTCAATACGGAAGATTCCAAGCTCGCCACGACAGTTACCTCCACTCAGATCAGCAACCTCCCGCTGAACGGCCGCAACGTTTACGACTTGATGCAGATGTCGCGCCGGCGCGGTTAACGTCAACGGCGTGGACTTTGAGAACGGTCACGGCACAGTGGTCAACGGTGTCCGCGAGAACTTCAACGGTTTCATGGTTAACGGTATCAATAACAAAGGACTGAGCGGCGGCAACGTCACGACGCCGATCGAAGATACCGTGCAGGAGTTCCAGCAGCTGACGCTGAACAACTCCGCCCAGTACGGCAGCAGCGCTGGCTCCATCAACAACCTGGTCACCAAGTCCGGCACCAACGCCTTCCACGGCAGCGGCTGGTACTACGGGCGTAACGACAAGCTCGATGCCAACCAGTTTTTTCTGAACCAGGCACCCGATCCGCGCAAGGATCCGAATGGAACCCTGTGCGCTGCAGGCAATACCGCAGATTGCTACCATCCTGCACTGCGCTTCAGCCAATACGGTGGAACGCTCGGCGGTCCGATCATCAAGGATAAGCTGTTCTTCTTCGGCGCCATCCAGAACGACCACTTCATCAGTGCCGCAGACCCCATTCCGGTCGTGGAAGAAGACCCCGCCTTCCGGGCCATGGTCGCCCAGTCCTTCCCGAACTCAGTGTCCACGTTGCTCTATTCGAAGTACGCCCCGCAGATTCCCGGAACGCCTATCGCAGGCTCGACCGTGTCGGCGTACGTCAACAGTGGTAACTCAAGTAGCGGTTTGGGAAGCTTTAACCAGTTCCTGTGCCCTTCGAACCCGGACTACGCTGGGGATCCGCTCGGAACTACCCATGTCCCGCTGTTGTTTGCTCAGCTTTTTGGGTATAACCCGGCAACAGATGCTGCTGGTTGCGCGAATCCGCTTACGACTACCGCATTTAACACTCCTGCACTGCTGGCCCATCGGAACGTGCAAATGTTTGACCAGGGCGTGGCGGTCTTTAACACCCAGACCCAGACTCTTGGCAACCTCTTCAATGGAAGAGAGTGGACCGGTCGCCTCGATTACACTCCCAACGCTGCCAACCGGTTCTCTGCGAACTACGGTTGGTTCCGGTCTACCGACGCCAACGGACCTTTGAAGCCACAGGGCGTACGCGGCTTCCTGAATCCGTCACGAAATCTTTTCCCCAACGGGCAGGTTAGCTGGGTCCACACCTTCAGCCCAACCGTCCTGAACGAGCTGCGCGCCGGTTACACCCAGAACAACACCTTCATCGGAGCCATCAATCCTGGCATTCCCCAAGTCGGCTTCGATGATGGCAGCCTCGGATTCGGCTCCTACGCCGGTTACCCGCAGTTCTTCAAGGAGAACATCTACCAGTATTCCGACATGGTTTCGTTGAGCCACGGCAACCACAGCATCAAGATCGGCGGCGATATTCGCCGCAACATCGAGAACAGCGAGTTCAACGTCGCTCGCCCTTCGTATTATTTCAATGACGCCTTGTTCTTCGCCATCGATCAGCCTTACACCATGACCGGCGGCGTCGATCCCGGAATCTGTGCGCCCCCGTGCAAGTCGTTCAATCAGACACCGGTGGCCAGCCTGCACAGCAACGTGCGGCACTGGCGCAACATCGAGGCCGGTCTCTATTTCCAGGATGATTGGAAGGTCACCCGACGCTTGACGTTGAACCTCGGTCTCCGTTGGGACAAGTATCAACGTCACAACGAAGAGAACAACCTCGCAACCACCTTCATCAAGGGACCCGGCACGAACGTGATCGACAACATTTCGACCGGTGCTGGCTGGCTCCTGGCGTCTAACGCTCCCTCTGGCGCTCCCGGGTGCAACACTGCCAGTGAGATCGCTCTGGCTCAGCTCGCAGGCGTATGCGGGCCGGGCGGTTTCGCACCTGCATCGAGTTTGGGACGTGGACGCAACAAGGATTTCGGTCCACGGCTCGGCTTCGCCTGGGACGTGTTCGGAGACGGCAAGACTTCACTGCGTGGCGGGTTCGGCATCTCCTACGAGGGCACGCTCTACAACCCGCTCTCGAACTCCCGCTGGAACCTCCCCTATTACTCGTTCAACGCTGCCACCAACTTCCTGGGTGGAGACGTAGGTACGGTCATCTACGGGCCAAGCACGAATGGACCTTCACAGTGCCCCAATTGCCCGGTTACGCCGACCTTCCTGGGTCCGCCGCAGAACGTAGGCCAGGGCGTCGGCGCCCAAGCTAATGGAAACATCATTGGATGGCAGGGCCAGTCCTACACCGTCAATGGAACCGTGGTTCCAGGTAACGCCAACCTTGCCACTTTGACGGGCATCATCTTCAAGGAAGGCGTCAACGATCCCTACGTCTACAACTTCTACCTCAGCGGACAACGGGAACTCCCGGGCAAGTTCGTGGTAGAAGCTGATTACGTCGGGACAGCCGGACACGGGCTTGTTCCGCTCGGAAGACGTCAACCGTATTCCTGGAGGCAAGCTTCCTGAAGGGGCATGCACGACTGACAATTTCGGACGCCAGCTGTGCAGCCAGTTGAGCGCTACAAATGCGGCCGGTCGTTTGAACCCCAACTATGGTCGACTCCGCGTTTGGCAGAACGTAGTCAACTCCAACTACAACTCCCTCCAGCTCAATGCGAAGAAGCAGATGAGCCACGGATTGCTGTTCAATATGAATTACACCTGGAGCCATTCCATCGACAACGGCTCGGGGTGGCATAACGGTGCCACCGCTGCTACCGGATCTGCCGCCGGTGATGGCTTCACCACCGACCAGACTCTGCCGGGTCTCGACCGCGGTAACTCGCTGTTCGATATTCGGCATCGCCTGGTGTTCAACTACGTGTATCAGTTACCCGGCCCGAAGAATGGAATCCTGGGCGCGGTCGCGGGTGGATGGCAATACAGTGGAATCTGGTCCTTCCAGACCGGAGCTCACTGGGAGCCGTATCGCTCGGGCAGTTCGAAACTGAGGACGATCTCCTCGGGAGGAACTGCCGCGTGTACCGCCGCGGATATTACCGCTGGAAACTGCGAAAACAAAGGCGGCGACTTCAACCTCGACGCCGTCGGCAACGACCGGCCGAATTCGTCTGTTGCCGGCTTCGGAAGCTGGTTCGCACGATCAGTGGGCCCAGGGATACTTCAATGCAGCCAATCCTGCAGCCATCACTTTCTCGGCGCCATGCCCAGGATGCGTTGGCAATCTCGGACGTAACACCTTTGTTAGGCCCGGGCCAGTGGTATGCGGATATGACCTTGGGCAAGAACTTCAAAATTACAGAGCGATTCAACCTGAAGTTCGAAGCTCAAGGCTTCAACGTATTCAACAAAGCCAACTTCCTGCTGGCAACCGTCGCTGGCGGCGCCAACAACAAGAGCAACCAGGGTAACTTTGGCCAGGCTGGTGGCACCTTGAACGCCCGCAACGTCCAACTGGGGTTGAAGCTCAGCTTCTAACCTCGACTCTGACCTTAAGGGGCTTGCCTCAGATTTGGGGCAGGCCCCTTAACTTTTTGTATGAGAAAATGCAGGGCCATGAACGTGACGCTAAAGTCCCAGATTCTCCGTCTCGTTCTCTTGTGGGCATGTCTCGTCGGTGCCTGGTGCTGCGTTTCGCAAGGCCAGCAGCAAGTCCTCGGAAACATCGTGGGCGAGGTTCATGTCGTCCGTTCCGCCTTCCCTCCCAAACAGGTGATGGTGAGTCTGCAAAGCCGCGGCGCAACCATTACTTCCAAGTATGCCGACGACCAAGGTCGTTTCGGTTTCCCCTATCTGCCGGGCGGAAGCTACAACGTGGTAGTTGAGGATGAAGACTACGCCCCAGTAAACGTACGCGTCGACTTGAATCCTGTTTTCTCTCAAACCGCACAGATCCAGATCACTTTGATCCCTCGGGACGTGGCGAAGCCCGACAGTGCGGCTGGCCGCGTGTCTGGCAGTAACCCCAACGCCATCGACCTGAGCGAATACACCCGCAAGTTCCCCAAGAAAGCGATAAGCGAATACGAAAAGGGCGTGAAGGCAAACTCTTCGGGCGACGGCGACAGCGCTCTGCGTCACTTCCAGAAGTCGATCGAAATCGCTGCGGATTTCTATCCTGCGCACAATGAACTCGGCCGCGTCTATACCTCGAAATCAGACTTTCCGGCAGCCCAGCACGAGTTCGAAGAAGCCATCCGGCTGAATCAGAGCGATGCAGAAGCGCACCTGAATCTTGGCAACGTGTTCCTATTGACCAAGAAATACGACGACGCTCTCAGGAACGTGCAGGAGGGGTTGCGGCGGGAGCCGAACTCGGCAGTCGGCCAGTTCACACTGGGCTCTATCTACGAGCGCACAGGGAAGTATCCCGAAGCCGAGAAGGCGTTGCGCGAAGCGCTTCGCCTGGACCCCAAAATGGCAAAGGTACATCTCGAACTGGTAAACCTCTATCTCGCCCAGAAAAGAAAGCCCGAGGCGGCGTCCGAGTTGAGGGCTTTCCTCAAGGATTCCCCGGACGACCCGTTTGCTCCCAGAGCCAGAGAGGTCCTGAAGAAGCTGGATCAGTGACGATCTCGCGCTTCTAAGCGCGCGACGAAAGCAATCCCATTCCCGCCTGTTTTCTGCTCCTAGCTTTTTGGCACGAATTGGCAGAAGTTCTCTTGCAGCTGGCAGGCCTTCTCGTATTCTTCTTTCGCGTCTTTCGGACGATTCAGCCGCTGCCAGGCAAACGCCAGATTGACATGTGCTTCCGCGAGGTTTGGGTCCAGCTTTAGCGCTTGCCGGTAGCTCTCCACCGCCTTCTGCAGCTGATTCGTCCGGCTATAGGAAATCCCCAGAAAATTGTAGAGAGGAGCGTCGTTCACTCCGAGCTCCGCGGCTTTCGCCAGGTGCTTCGCCGCTTCGGCATAATTCTTCTGCTCGACGTGCAACACGCCGAGATCTCGGCGTAGAATTCCGAAGTTTGGCTGAATTGAGACTGCCTTTTCGTAATCAGCAATGGCAGCGGCCTTGTCGGTTTTGGCATCAATCGCGCCCAGCTGATACCACGCACGATAGTTCTGCGGATTAAACTTCAGAGCCTTTTCCAGCCACTGGCGTGCCTCCACAAACTGCCCGAGCATCACCTGGGCGTGCGCCAGGCCGGTCATCGCCTGATCGAAGTTGGGATTCAATTGTAGCGTCTGCTGGAACTGGGCTCTCGCCTCTTCCCACTTGCGCTGGCGTATAGCTCCTTCTCCGAGCATAAAAGGGACGACGTACATCTTTGGATCCTTTTCTCGGACTTCAGCAAGCAGAGCCTCACCCGCTTGAAAGTCACCCGCTTCGAAGGCGTCGGCTGATCGCAGAATATCCTGAAACTCTCCCACTTTCGATTTTGGGTCGGGCAGGCCTGCGGCCAGCGCTTCCGCGGAAACTGGCGCCCGGTAAGCCACGTAACCCAGCGCACGCAGCTTTTCGACCGTGTCTGGATTGAGCCCCGACCCCTTCGACTCATCTTTGGCGAAAGGATTGTTTTTCACGCGCTGTTTGAGCTTTTCTTTGAGCACGGCTACAGTTGCCGTCTGCTGTGCTGCCAGGTTGTTCTGTTCCTCTGGATCATTTGCTACTTCGTACAGTTCTGGCTGGGGCGCGTCGATGTAGTGATACCGGCTGGTCTCGAGCGAATGCAGGGGGCTCCATCCAAACGAACTGAAGGGATAGAAGGTTTCGCTATAGGCACCGTCGTCGCCATCAGCATTCTTCACGGGGAGCGCGGGAGACTGGAATTGTTTATCAATCGCGTCTTTCGCGTTCGCCAGGTGCAACAGCGTCGGAGCTACCGCGATCGTCTCCACCGGTGTGCTCACCCGGCCCGGCCGGATCCCGCTTCCGGCGGGAGGTTTGAGGATCAGCGGAATGCGTATGGTGGAGTTATAGATGAAGAATCCGTGTTCACCTTCGCCATGATCGCCCAGCGATTCGCCGTGGTCGCTGAGGAAGATGATCAGGCTTCTGTCGTAAAAACCTCTTTGCTTGAGCCATGAAATGAGCCGACCGAGTTCGTGATCTGCATAGGCGATCTCTCCGTCATAGAGGTGACCCTTGTATTGGGATCGGAAAGGTTCGGGTGGATCGTAAGGGCTATGAGGATCGTAAAGATGAAGCCACAGAAAAAACGGCCGCTGCGAGTTTTTTTTCAGCCAGTCAAGCGCGTGGCTCACACTCTCTTCGGCCTTGCGGTCGACCAGCCCGATATCTTTCTTCTGGAAGGTCTCGGCGTTGAAGGCATCGTCGTAAAAATCGAACCCTCGTGCCAGCCCCCAACTGCGATCCAGCACAAACGCGCTGACTACCGCCCCGGTAGCATATCCGTTGGCTTTGAATCCCTGCGCCACCGTTCGGAAAGTTGCGGCCAGCGGCTGTCCGGTGAAATCCTGCACTCCGTTTTGGAAGGGATAGGTTCCCGTCAGGATCGCCGCATGCGAAGGCCACGTCAGCGGCACTTGGGAAAATGCCTGCTCAAACACGACGCTATCGTGACAGAGAGAATCCAGAACCGGGGTTTGAACCTGGGTGGCACCGTAACAGCCGACGTGATCCGCCCGCAACGTGTCCATGGTGACGAGAATCACGTTGGTCGAGGGTTTGGCAGACGCAGGACCAGCCGCAAGGGCGTTCCCGGAGATCACGCTCAGGCCGACAAGTAAGTGGAAGATTCGCTGGAAATTCAAGTAAGTTCCTGAACTTGCTGAAGGCTATTGGGGACCACCATCTCGCGCCTTGCTGAGTTCGTCCTGAGCTTCGTCGTTCAGTCCCTTGGCAGCCAGTGCCTTGGCCAGCGCCACATGCGTTCCCCGATCCTGCGGCGCCAACGCCGAAGCCTTGCGTAACTCGGTGATCGCCTCGTCGGCCTGCCCCTGGTATAGCAATACTTCCCCTAACGCCCGATGCGCCGGAGCGTATTCCTCATTGATTACGATGGACTGCCGGAACGCCGCCGCGGCTTCGTTCGCCATCTTCTGTTGCAGGTAGGCGGCACCCAGGTTGTAGGCCGCTGCAAAGTTCGTGGAATCAAGTTCCAGCGCATGCTTCAACGTGGACACCGATTCTGCCATCTGCCCGGTATGACCATACGCCACTCCAAGATAAAACGCCGCCAGGGCATAGTCTGGGCTGAGCTTGAGCGTTTTCTCGAACTCAGCAACCGCCTCCGGAAAATTCTTCACGCGGTAATAGTTCAGTCCCTGCAAGTAATGTGCCGGGACTGAATTGGGTTCGGTCTTCATGGCCGCGGCCAGTTTTTCGATCGACGGGGGATAGTCGCCATGCTGGCTTTCGGCAATCGCATCGGAGATCAGTTCGTAAGTTTGAATCCGATCTTTCGGGTCAGGCAGATCCCGATTACTGATGGTGGGGTTTCCGCCCCCAGAAAATCCAGCATATCCCAAGGACTTCAGACGCTCCATGAGCGCGGGATCAAGGCCGGTCTTCTCGGCCATCTCCGGGCCGGCACTGTATTCCCGTATCAGTGCTGTGAGCTTGGCTTGCATCTCCTCTGCTACCGCTTTTTTCTGCGCCAGCAGGTTATTCGTTTCCCCGGGATCTTTGCTCAGGTCGTACAACTCAGGCTTGGGCGCATCGATGAAATGATAGTTTTGCGTCTCAACCCCGCGCAATTCGCTCCAGTTGAAATGCAGGCGGGGCAGAAACGTTTCCGAGTATAAGCTGCGCGGGCCCTGCTCGTCCTTCCCGCTGAGCAGCGGTACCAGGTTCTGGCCCTGCACCTGTGACGGCACGTCAATTTTCAGGAGGTTCAGCACCGTCGGCATGATGTCGGTCAGACTCGTGGATGCTTCCACCAGCTTTACCGTCTTCAGCTCAGGTGCTCGAATGATCAGAGGAACGTGCAGGGTCGCGTTATAGATGAAGAAGCCGTGGGTCTTCTCTCCATGCTCACCCAGGCTCTCCCCGTGGTCCCCGCTGAGGACGATGATCGTGTTCTGGTAGACGCCCTTGTCCTTCAGAAACTGAAGCAGGCGCCCCACCTGCGAGTCCGCAAATGCGATCTCGCCATCGTAGGGGTGCGTGGCGTATTCCTTGTCATACGGCGGCGGTGGTCGGTAGGGAAAGTGCGGGTCGTAGAGATGCATCCAGAGGAAGAACTTCTTCTGGTAATTCTGGCCCAGCCACTCCAGCGTCTGGTCGGCGACCAGGTTGCCCGGACGCTCCATCTCTTCGAGGTTGGACTCCTGCAATCGGCTGAAGTCGAAATGGTCGTAGTAGAAATCGAAGCCGTGATTGAGGCCGAAGCGGCTGTCCAGCACCGCAGAGCCGATAACCGCTCCCGTGGTGTATCCGTGCTCCTTCAAAACGGACGCCAGGGTCGGCTGCTGCGGGCTCAGCTTATTGGCGCTGAAATCGTGCATGCCGCTCAACATGGGATAGGTGCCGGTGAAAATCGAACTATGCGATGGGAGCGTCACCGGGACTGGCGTGAAGGCATGAGTAAATCGCGAACCCTCTGCGGCGAGAGCGTCGATATTCGGAGTCTTGACCTGCTGGTAGCCGTAGCAGCCGAGATGATCTGCACGCAGCGTATCGACGGTGATCACCACCAAGTTGGAGGGCGGATTCGGAGTTGCGAAGGCAGATAGGACGGCTATTATGCTGACCGTCAACAGGAAGACAAAGCGCCCGAGGGAAAACATGGGATCGATGATTATATCCCAGTAAATCTGGCATCGCTGACGAGCTTTTCGATTTCGGCAGGCGGATGGTTACCGGGGCCTGCAACCATCTGATGGGTTCATCGTGATGAGCAGGTTACGGGAACTCCAATGAAATGCCAAAGTCGAAGATTGGCACTTTAAGCGACGGCGTGAGGTTCAGTTGAAGACGGCGTTGTCGTTGCTAAGAGAGCACCTGCTGTCGACGGGTGCGTTCGACTCGACCATGTGTCCGCTTCGTGATAACTTCCACCAACGCAGCAAAGGCTTCACCTGGGACTCGTAGGGCTTGAGACTCTCTTGGGTCAGGAATTCCATATTCTGGAATTCCTTCTCGCGCGCGACGCTGATGGTATAGGGATGCGCATTCTGTATCACTAACAGCGCCCCGCTCGGCGGCACCTTGAGTTCCCGGAACTCCTTAGTGTCGAGAATTGCGATGAGAGCGTTCCAGTCCGTGTCTGAGAGTTGCCCTTCATAGACCTTGCGTTCCCGATCCTTCCCCAATTTGCGCTCCGCTTTTTCCGCGTGGAAATGGCGATCGTCAAAGACTAGCATGCAGTACTGCTGCGTGGCCATCGGACCGGGCTGCACTTCAGAGAGCAGAAGCCGCAGAGCCGCGCCCTTCGCGGTTTCATTCGAGCCGGCGCTGGCCGCGAGGCCGATTGCCAGCACGAAAGAAAGAATTGTCATTGAACGTGTCATCGTGTTGCCCTCGCGGGGGATCAGCCTAACGAATGCTCGTTGCTTGGCAGTACTGCGGCTTCGATTCCTTCAGTTTGTTCTTTTTCCCTAATTCGTCAAACCATTTCATGAGCGGACCAAGCGTCTTCTTGTAGGGTTCTCCATTGTCCAGATAAGTATCTATGCCGCTCAAGGAGGCTGACGACGATATCGCGGAAGTTGTTCCCGTCTTCACCCGCTCTTTCATCAGCGAGAACTGTTGTAATGTTGCGGCGCGGCCGATTTGCACGTCTAGGCGCTCGGCTTCTTTAATCGCCTGCGCATCCGGGGGGAGGTCGGGCGTCTTGGGCGTGGTGATCTTCTTGAGCTCTTCATCGCCTAGAATTGCTTTCAGCCGCTGCATATCGTCTGCCGACAAGACGCCCTCAGCCGACTTAGCCTTGGGCTTGCCTAGAGTATGTTCTTCCTTCTTCTCGAAGAAATACTTGCCATCTTCGTACACGACCAGGCAGGTGGCAGAATTGGGATATTGTTGCACGTCCATCTGCTGCTCGCCTTTCTGGGCCGAATCATAGACGTTCCTGCCGCTCGACATCAGGTTCGCCTGGGACTCCAGCTCTGCTCTCATGCGTTGTATCTGCAGCAGAGGTTGAGTTTCCTGACCATTGGCGATCGGCACGAAGACCAACAGTCCAAGCAGCACGAGGAATTGCGACTTATCGTAACTCGAGCATCCGGGCACGTGATTTTTCCTCCCAACAACTTCAGTTCGTTGACATGTTCGGCTGGGGCCCGTTCCACTTTTGGCAATTTGTATGCTTACTTTCGACATTGTCGCTTGACGGCGTTTCCACTAAGACCGGACTCGACAGCACCCCTTCAATTTAGGTGTGTGAATACTGTGATGCGGTTTGGTGTGATCCGAGTTTCCCTTTTTGTTCTGATAGCGGCTGATCATACAACGTATCCCCCTCTCCGCCAACCGCGTAGGGGCCTAAGAGGGATTCGTCGTAGAAGCTAGAGCCTCGGCTGCTCACACTCACGTGCCGCCCCTCGACAATAGGCGGCCGCTATAACGGAGCGTTGATGGTGCCGAGATTTCCCGTGCTGTTGTCCCGCACTGCGAGCCGAATTTGGTTGTTATTACCGGGCTGGGCATCCACATCCATGGGTACGAGCATGCCTTGCTGAAGGATCTGCTGGTAGACCTCGGGTGGAAACTCCTGCGCAACTTTTGTGCTGGCGCTGGTAAGGATTTTGCCGTCGGAGTTGTAGATCGCGCTAAACAGGTCGACATTCAGCTTCTTCTTCCCGCCGGAGCCATCACCAGCGGTCAGGCTGTGCGCATCCACCAGGAAAGCCACGTGCACTTTGCCTTTGTCGGGGGGCTTGACCTGGGCCTTGAAAGAGACCAGTGTGGCAGAAATCCCATCCCGAAAAGCCTCGGCCAGTTCCTGGTCGGGTTTGCGGTCTTTAATCTGATTCTGATCGACGGCGAAATAGCCCTTGCGGTGGCGAACTTGTGCTCCTTCGTGATTCACTTTTACTTTGAGCGAGCGGTACTTCCCATTCCACTTCTTGTCCTCGGGGTAATAGCCAAGGGTATAGGCAGCACCGTTGTCAGCAAGCGCGATCGAGATGCCTTCCTTGATTTCGTTCTGATTGACGTAAACCTTGCCGCCTGTCTCGGTGGCCAAGACACGCATAGTCTCCTGATCGGAAGCGACATCCGACATTCGCACGTTCGCTTTCGTGGGTATATCCATGGCCTGCCGATTACCGGCATCATTGAACGTAACCTCCATGCCACTTGCGAGCCCGCGAACGTCCACCGGGTAAAGAGCGATTTGTGCAGCCGACATCATTGCGGCTGCATCTCTGATCTCCTCGCGGTGAGACAGACGCGAGGTTTCCGCGATCGAACCAGCAGCCTGAGTCGCCAGAGCGGTCTGATGCACACCTTGCTGTATCAGCGCTGCCTCGGCCTCGCTGATGTTTCTGTCCTCGGGCACCAAATCGAAGGGGAACGCAGCTGTGAGCCAGATGACCTCCTTACGGCCGGGCATTCCGCCGAGAGTGCGCGCAAGCCCGCGCATTGCTTCCAGCGTGCTTTCTGTCCTTCTATCCAATTGATAACCCACCTGGAGCGACTGGAAGCTGTTGATCTCGTGCAGCGCCATGGTCAGCGCACTTGAAAGCGCACCGCTCGAATCAGGCGACGACGGACTGTCAATTGCAGCACTGACAACTGCAGGTGCCCCGGCTGCCAGCTCGGGCTCTTGCGGTTTGTAGCGCTGCAAGGCCGCCCTCAGCACCGCTGGATCGCTTGTGAAGTCCTGCAATGCCCTGAGAGTGTCGGCGAGCGTGAAGATCGCCGTGCGCTGACCTGATTTGCTTTGTTCCTGCACGAACTTCAGCATTTGCAATCGGCCGTACGCCTGGTCGCGAAACGGAGTGTTCGCAGCGTCGAGCACGAAGACCGTGACCGGGCCCCCGGGTGACCGGTACTCCGGCGCGTTGGAATAAATACCGGGCGGTAGGGATTGCGGGGTCGCAGCTTTGGCGGCGTCTTCTGGGGTCGTGAATGTCGCTATCTTCTGTTTCTTACCGCTCTCTTCCAACACAAACTCGTCGGGCTTAAGTCCGGTGATGGGTTTACCTTGTTTGTCGGTGACCACCACGTCGACGAGCACCATCCGGGTATTCACGCGTATGGTGGGAGCTGGAATCTCAGAACCAGACTGTTGGGCTTCCAGGCGGACAGCCACCGTTACAGATGCGAGCAAAAGACCGACCAAGCAGACTAGGCTCACGCAACTTCTCCTAAGGCTCACAAACTCCTCCGCTTATCAAAACAGACACGTGGACCGGGTACGCCCATAACAGATGGCGACTCTACCTCTTTTTTATGCTCGTTTCAATGCATTTGCGAACTGAGACCAGCCGGGTCCAGAATGACTGTTACCCTATCGCTTGCGAGTGCACACCTGGGCACGCAACTTTACCGGGCCATGGACCAGCTAGAACCTTTGCAGAGGCAGCACAGAGACCGGCCGGTCAATTGGGATACCGTCATCGAAGCGCACAGTGGCCGTGCTAGTCTGATTGCTGATGCGTGGTCCATTGGTTCCAGCCATCTTGCTCTCGCTCGTCACGATAGTCCTGCCGCGCGACTCGGTGCAGATTAATAATCCGAGACCCGACGTTTTCCTCATCACCATCGACACCCTGCGCGCCGACCACGTGCATTGCTACGGCTATGACCGCGTGGAGACGCCGACTCTCGATTCTCTGGCCAAGGATGGCGCGCGCTTCTCGGCGGCGTTCACTCCCAGCCCGATCACCAATACCTCGCACATCTCGATCCTCACCGGCTTGCTGCCCAGCAGCCATGGCGTGACCGACTTCGCTATTCCGCTTCCCACCACGCACACTACCTGGGCGGAGTTTCTGCAACAGAAGGGCTATCACACCGCAGCCTTTATCGGTGCCGTCATACTCGACACCAAGACCCTGGCTCCCGGACTTGGACGCGGCTTCGATTTCTACGACAATTTTCCCGACCATCCACAGACCAAATCGCGCTGGAACCGGGTGGAGCGCCGGGGAATGGAGGTGGTCCAGCACGCCGAGACCTGGATGACTGCGCATCGCGCCGGTCCGCACTTTGTGTGGGTGCACCTTTACGATCCGCACGATCCCTACGAACCGCCGCCTCCTTATTCGCACACTTACAAGGACCACTTGTACGACGGTGAAATTGCGTACGCCGACTCGGCCCTGGCAAATTTCATTACCTTCCTGAAACAACAGGGCCGTTATGAAAATTCGCTAATCATTGTGGTGGGCGACCACGGCGAAGGACTGGGCGAGCATAACGAGGACACGCACGGCATATTCCTATATGACTCCACGACTCACGTGCCGCTCATCATCAAGAAGCCGGGCAAGCCCGCGAGCACTGGCCCGGGCCAGGTTATCGACGCACAGGTTCGCACCATCGACATTTTGCCCACCGTACTCGACCTGCTGACCATCCCAGTGGATGCGCACTTTGACGGAGAGTCGTTAAAGACTTACTTGGTGGGCGCGGACTCGGCTCCCCGCGCGGCTCTTGGCGAAACCGATTATCCCCTGCGCTTCGGTTGGGCGCCCCTGCGCTCGGTGCGCGACAACGGTTTCAAGTTTATCCAGGCGCCCCGGCCCGAACTCTACGATCTGCACGCGGACCCGAAGGAGTTGACCAATCTCTATCAGGCGGACAACGCAAACGTACAGAAGCTGCGTGCTGAGTTGAGCGCGTTGAAGTCAAGTTCACAGCCTTCAAGTTCCCCCCCGGCAGCAACAGGCACTCAGGAACTGAAAGCGCTCGGCTATGCGGGATCAGAGGCTGCAAATGCAGACTCGGAGGCAGCTCTTCCCGATCCCAAGGACAAAATTCAAGAGCAGAACCTGCTCCATACGGCGATGATGGCCTCCGACGACAATCGCCCTGCGGACGCGCACACTGCGCTGGAAAAGGTCCTTCAACTCGATCCGAAATCTCCCACTGCTCTCCTCCAGCTAGGTGAACTGGAGTTCCAGGCCGGCAACTACGCCAAGGCCGCCGACTATCTTGCGCGAACCCGGACCATTCGTCCCGACGATGCAACCGCTCCCTACTATCAGGGCCTGGCGTTGGAGAAGATCGGCGAACTCGCTGGTGCGCGCGACGCTCTTGAAACAAGTCTGAAATTCACTCCCGGTCAATTCCAGGCTCGCTTGCTCCTGGGCGAGATTTATCTCCGCTTGAAAGATCCAGGCGCGGCGCAAGACCAGTTCGAAGCCGCCCTCTTGCTCCAGCCAAAGAGCGTCGAGGCGGAGCTGGATCTCTGCCGGGCGTTGCTCGCATCGAAGAGCTACCCAGATGCTCTGCGTGAACTGGAGCCCCTCTCGAAGTCTCGGCCCTTCAATGCTGACGTTTTCAAGCTGTTGTCGGAGACATATGCGGCGCTGGGCAAAAAAGACGACGCCGACAAGGCAAGTAATCGCGCCAGGTTGCTTGCGGGACGGAAACCGACCACTCCGTGATGTGTCTTTTTGAGCTGTGAGTTGAGTCGAACGCCGGCCGAACCTCAGGCAACTTGTTGGTGGTCAACAACGTAGCGCTTCCGTTTTGGGTCAGCCGTTTCATTTTCATGAATGCGGTCAGGCAGTCATTGAAACCTCGCCCCGCATCCAACGGAAGAGAATCACCCATGGGTCAAGGTGGCGTCGCCAGGATGCTTTAGGCGTCCTCGATCTCTTTTCGCTTTGGAGGAAACCGTATTGAAGACACACGCAAGAATTCTGACCGCAGCGCTCATTCTGACGGGAGCACTCTTACTCGCGGGTTGCCCCCCGCGCACATCGATCGAGCACATCAATCGAGACCCCGGACGATACGCCCACAAAGAGGTCACCATAGCCGGGCGAGTCGGCGAATCTTTTGGCGCTCTTGGAAGCGGCGTCTTCCAGGTAGATGACGGCACTGGAGCCATGTGGGTCTTCAGCCAGAGCTATGGAGTTCCCAGCAACGGCGCAAAGGTTGCGGTCACGGGCCACGTTGAGCAGGGCTTCACCTTCGGGGGGCGCGCCTTTGCGACTATCCTTCGCGAGACAGAGCGAAGGCACTAGCCACAAGCTGCTGCTCCGCCACTCGGCATCGCGCCACGAGAATGCCCCCGGCCGCCGGAACCGGGAAGCCAAGGCTTCCCGGGAGGCGGCTTTTAACACTCCTTTCACATCTCCTGCAGGCGTATAAAGTATGATCAAGCCGCGAACCCGAGGGCCTCGAGGCCCGCACCTGCCATGATTGTCGCTTCTGCGCGGCGTGATTTGTCGTCGGCCTCCTGCGGAGAATGTCTGTGAATCACGCTTTCGACTCTCATGTCCCTATGCAAGCGGAAGCAGCCACCTCTCGAACCGCTGCCCGTCGATCAAACGCCGGCAGCGGCGGTCGATCCTCTGCCAAGTCTGCGAAATCGGGCCAGAAACAAACTCGGCCCAAGGCTTACAGCACACAAGATGAATTGCCCCAGATGGCCTTGAAGGCCTGCCTGATCGCACGGGATGCGACCTTCAATGTCCGCGATCTGCTTACCAACTCCTCGCGCATGGCCTTCATTGCAGTCCGCGACTGCGAAAAAGAACTGGACCAGATCGAGCGTTCCATCGACGAACGCCTGCCTGAGGCGATTACCCGCGTCAGCGAAGAGAAGGCACGTGAGCTCCTGGCGTGTCTGAAATCGATCACTGATCTGGAGCGAATTGGGGATCTTCTTGCCGGAGTTGCGCACCGGGTTCACGCGCGTGGTGGATCGCTTGCCGCCGCGGACACGGAAAACCTGGTGGAGATGGCCAACATTCTGCACACCATGCTTGATCGCACCCATCAGGGCTTTCTCACTCGCGACCTGGATTGCGCTCGAGAAGTGCTTCGCATCGATACCAAGATTGACCGGATTTGCCACCGCATGTTTCAAAAGCACCTGGCCAATATCGCGGACGACAAGCAGTGTCCCAGCCTGGACGTCTTGTTGATGGCACAAGCCCTCGAGCGCGCGGGCGATCATGCCAAGAATCTCGCCGAAGAGCTCTATAGCCTGATCGAGGGCCACTCCTTGCGGCACCCTCCCAAGAGAATCACTCCGCAGTGAGAGCGAGCGGTGTAAGCGCGTTCGCCTTTACCAGAACCATGTACGAGCCAGCTTACCGCCAGTGAAATTAATCTACCCTTAACACTGAGGAAATATCTCCGCAACATTCCAGGTTTAACTTAGCCGGGATTCTTGAATGGAGACCTGCTCAGTGCCCAACCGCTCACCGGCCGCGTGATGTCAGACATGACCACTACGACCACGGAAACCCCTGACCTTTCCAGCCCTCCCGGAACCAAGCGCAGCTTGGTTTTTGTGGTCGAGGATGACACTGACATCTCGCGGCTGGTCGAGCACAATCTGCAATCCGCAGGCTACGACGTGCAGTTGTTTACTTCGGGAGCGTCTCTGATCGAGGCTTCCCGAGAGCGGCCGGCGCTGTTTGTGCTCGACGTGATGCTGCCCGGCGTGGACGGGTTCGACCTGTGCCGTCAGATTCGCCAGAACAGCGCATTGGCCAAGATTCCCGTCATTTTCCTGACCGCGAAGTCCAGTGAAGTAGATCGGGTAAAAGGCCTCGAACTCGGCGGGGATGACTACATCACCAAGCCCTTCAGTCCGCGCGAACTGGTCGCGCGAGTGCGCACGGTGTTGCGCGGAGCGCGCGAGATACCTGCGCCCGAAGTGCTCACATTGGGGGAACTCGAAATCGATGCTTCGTCGATGACCGTGCGGGTCGACGGGCAGACGGTGTTTACGACTGTGCGGGAATTTCGTCTGCTCGAATATCTTGCTCATCATCGCGGCCGGGTTTTTACTCGGGATCAGCTGCTCGATGCCGTCTGGAGGGAAACCGCCTTCGTGACGCCACGATCGGTTGATGTCTATATTCGCCGGCTACGGGAAAAAATCGAGCGCGACCCGCGGCATCCTCGCTTCCTGAAAACTCTGCGCGGAATCGGCTACCGGTTCGAACCCACGAAGTAGCAACTTTTCGAGTTAGGGCCCTAGGCTCTGCCGGCGTTGGTGAGGGCCTCAACCGCGTCCCAGGTCGTGGGGAAGATGAGAAAAAGCGGTTCGATCTTGGTAATCTCAAACAACTTCAAGACTCGCTTGTTGACGCCGCTCAGCACGACCCGCCGCCCCGCTTTGCTGTGGGAGACATAGGCGCTGACCAGCGAGCCCAGACCTGCCGAATCGACATAAGGAACGTCCGTCAAATCCAGAATCATGGTGGACCCGGATTCGCGCCGCATCGCATTCTGGAAGAGAGGAAGGTTCTCCGTAGTCAGCGGCCCTCTCAGGCGCAGGACGCCATCTTCCGACTGCTCGATGATCAAGGGTTCCGAATACATGAGGCAACGATTCTAGGCTTACAGGCTGATGGGATCAACTTGGAGATTGTATCCAGACGGGCTTTAGGTAAGCTGGAATTGCCCGTCTGGCGGGCGCGGAGCGGCTACACCACTGTGGCCTGCGCCGCGGCAAAATGTTTCTTTGCGGCGGTGGCCTCTCGGGCTTCGTTACTCGCTTCCAGGGTCATGTCGCGCATGCCGAACTGCACGCCAATCTTCTTCAGAAAATCATTGGGCGGAGTTCCCCCGGCAAAGATCCAGGCAAAGTCATTGGGGATCTCCCGCGTTTGTCCGGCAACGTCGATAACAACAGATTCGGGTTTGAATTCCACCGGCTTGGAGTTGAACAGCACCTCGATCTTTCCGGTGCGCATGCATTCCTCGATGCGCTTCTCATTGCGCTCTTTAATGCGGCTGAACCGCTCCTGCCGGTAAGACATCGTCACTTTGTTGCCCACCTGGTGCGCCAGCCCCATCGCCGCCTCGACCGCGCTGTCCCCGCCGCCGACGACCAGGATCTGCTTGTTCACGTAGTGGTCGGCTTCGATCAGGCGGTACATCACCTTGGGCAGTTCTTCGCCTTTGACGCCGAGTTTGCGAGGTTCACCCGCGCGTCCCAGCGCCAGAATGACCGCCCGCGCATGGTACTGGTTGGTCGCCGTCGCCACGGTGAAGATTTCGTCCGGTCCCTTCTTGATGTCCTCCACTTTCTCGCCAGTGCGAACGTTGAAATCCGCCCGGTTCAGCACCATGTCCCAGAAAGCCAACAGGTGCTCCTTGGAAAGCTGCATCTTTTTGAACTTCCCGTACATGGGAAACTCCACGGGGCTCGTCATGACGAGCTTCTGACGTGGATATTTCGCCACTGTGCCGCCGACTTCGTCGCGTTCCAGCGTGATGTACTTGAGTTTCCGCTCGATGGCGCGCAGCGAGGCGCTGATGCCTGCAGGGCCTGCTCCCACGATCAGAACGTCGTACACGTCCGATCCAGGCCGGCTACCGCCCTGCTCGATTCCGCGCTGAGTGATCAGGTCGATGCAATCCCGTCCCTGGTTGACCGCGTTCTTGATCAACGCCAGCCCGCCGAGTTCTCCCACGATGAACAGGTTCGGAATGCTGGTCTCGTGCTCCGGAGTCAGGAAGGGCATGTCGGCGGCCATGCTGGGGGTGGCCATCACCATAGTGATGGCGCCCACCGGACACGCTTCTGCGCACAGGCCATGGCCAATGCACTTGTGCCCGTTGACAATGACGGCTTTGCCCGCCAGCATCGCCAGCACGTCGCCTTCCGGGCACACGGTCGTACAAGTCTGGCAGCCGATGCAGAACGTGGTGTCAATGTGCGGGTGCTGAGCCTTCGGCCCTTCCGAAAACAGCTTTCCTTTTTCCGCGGCAGCGCGGGCTTTCTCCTCCCGCTGCTTCAGACTCTTCAGATAGCCGCGCAAAAAAAAGAGCGAGATCGCGGCGGCAATGACCAAAGTGACCAGAGTATCCATTTAAAAGAACCCCATCATGAAGACCACCACGATATGAATGATGGCCAGTAGCGCGAAGGTATAGCTGAACGGCTTGTGTACCACATGCCACAAGTGAAATACCTGCTGCGAACGCGAGAGGAAGAGAATTCTCTTGGCGAGAGAAGCTTCCTCGCGAGCGGTCGCGATGGCCTTTTCCAGTTCACGATGCTTGGTTGCTCGTAGTCCGCCCAGAGTGCTGAATTTCTCCCCCACATCCAGCGCATGACGGCGAATACGGGCGACGCGAAACGGGCGGATAAGGTCGAGCACGAACATGTAAACCAGCGCGAACACGATGGGCCATCGCTCCACCCGCTCCGGAGTGGGCAAACGCAACAAGGTTTGCAAGTCGGCCGCAGGAAGCAGGTTTTGTTGCGCCAGTTGCTGCGAGAGCTGTTGTTGAATCTCCTGCGTTTCCTTGCGCGATAGCTCGGCTGCATTCAGGTTGCGAGGAATCTGTCCATACAGATAGCGCCCGATGATGCCGCTCGCAGATACCGCCAGCATGATCCAGAAGGCGATACCCGCAAAGCCTCTGAACTTGAACGAAGAGTGAAATGCGATCACGAACGGCGCTGCGATTCCCAGCATCACGTGGAAATCGAGCCAGTGCTTCGAACTGCCTTGCTGTTGCAGCCATGCCCACCGCTTGCGCAGCGGATAAAGGAAAATCACCAGGAACATGGCGAAGCCGAGGAACCCCAGCTTGGCGCCGATGCTCCCGCTGGGCCGAAGCGCGAGGTGCTTGGGCGAAAATGGCCGCTGGGTAGCGTCCATCGTGTAGTAGTCGAAGCCATGCACGGCCAGCGCAACAATCAACGTTGCAAAAAGGATGTAGCCGGCAATGACACGGCGCATGTGCCCGCGCTCGCGGTCACGTGCGGAGATGACAGCAGTGGCGACAGCAGCATTTGTGCTCATTTCTGGGCAACCTTCTCTTCGGTATCAACAGAGAACTTCTTGTAATCGGTAAAATGATGGGTATTCCGCCAGTGCTGGCGCGGAGTTTCCACTTCGACGCTCGCTTCCACCGGGAACCAATACGATTCGGCGGCATTATGAAATTCGACCGGTCCGAATTCGACCTGCGAGCGCATCACTTTCATTCCGATGTCTTCCAATCCTTCTTCCACTCCGGCCTCAATTTTCACGATGGATGCGCTCTTGGGATCGATCCACGCCGTCCCGGAAAGCTCCAGGGGAAATTCGCGGCCGCGAAGCGCTAAAGCGGCAGGCGAGCGCGTGTTTTTCAAGTGCTGAAAATGCACCTTCTCCACCGCACGCTCGCCGATCACCTCCGCCCCAAGATCGGTGAACTCGAAGCTGCCCGCGTAGTAAGGATGAAATATCAAAAACAGCGTGGCAAACCCGTTACTCACCAACAACGACATGTTCTTGCTCTTGCTGGTTTTCGTTTCCTGCAAGGGCAAGCGTGACTCATCCAGACTCAACTCTCCGTTCGTGTTCGTCAGAATGACCAGATAATCGAACTTGGTTTCTGCCTTCATTTCCACCTTGCCGTCTGGCCTCAGCTTCTCCTGCGTGACAACTTCCGTACATTTCACATCTGAAAACTGATCCAGAAATTTCGAAACCTGCTGGCTGGTCCGGTCCAGGAGATCCTGCAATGGAGCATTGCCTGCAAATGCGCCCGGTGCGGAGAGGCATACGGTCGCGAGGAATAAAATTGCCCGATTTATGTACCGCGAATACTTCAACATGGTTCTACCCTGACTCACTTCCTCTTGTTGGATCTCGAATCGAACCGATATCCCAGAGTGAACATCCACTGGTCATAGCTCATCGAAGCGCCGCGGCTCACCGTGTATCCGCCCTGCAGGAAGTAATGCATTCCCATAGGGACTTCCACGTTGCCGGTTACGAAACGCGACCGGTTATTGGCCGTGAACGAAGAACTGAAGTTTTGCTGGCCTGCCAAGAGTTCTAGCCGGAAGCTGTCGCCAATAGTCCGCGAGAGCGACAGCGCCTGGTAGGGTCCCGTTACCGAACGAACTGCTGAATCTTGAGTAGTGCGCGTCGGCACGCAGCCCGAGCTTGGGAACGTGGCCAAAGGTGATGCCGTACGCCTGGTTCAGGGAGTTCTGGGCATCACCCGAACGATTGCTCTGGCCGATGGTGCTGTACACCCAAATCTGTTTAACCACCTCGACCCGCGCCCCCACGCTGAATCCCTGAAACAGATACTTGTCGAGAAGGCCGGTGCCGATCAGGGTCGGATTGAAGGTGGGGACATCGCGAAAATAGGTGTGATTGAAATCCAGCTCCAGCCGCTCGGTGGGCTGAACGCGTACCGTCAGATAACTGCGGCCAATGCCGGCACCGGGAGCAGTCACCGCCTGGTTCCCGCTTGGACTGTCCGCTTGCAGCGATGAATAGATCGAGAGATACCGTTTGTAGAAGATTGAGTTTTCCAGGAACACAAAAGGCCGGTCGATGCTCCACTTGATGGTGCTCACGCCCATGCCGGTGGTGCTGCTGTAGCGAAAATTGTCGAAAGTGCCGCCCTCGAAATTGATGAATGCTCCGCCAATGCGCTGGTCGGGGTTATAGTCCCAGGAAGTCGGGTCCGGAGTTGAGCCGGCGAAGACTCCCAGGGTAGCTCCGGGGTGAATACGGCGGCCGAAGTAGCCACCATCGATGGTGTCCAGGCTGGAAGCCCACGGCAGGTACATTCGTCCAAAACCCGCCACCCACGCCGATTGCGGGTTGTCGTACGTCAAGGCGAGGTGATAGGTGCGGTTGATCAGATCCTGCAATGTCTGAACCTGGTTGCCCGAGCTGGTATGCAGGCGTCCGCGCCAGTATCCGCTCATATTCCAGTAGGTCCCGCCGATACGCGTCATGTCGGTGCGAACGACGCCGCCGATGTCCGACGTGGTCAGGCTGGGCGAGCCGTGCATGACCGTGCCCATGTAGTCGAACCCAAAGCGCCCGCGGACCCGGTTCACGGACGGCATCGGAGGCTTGGGAATCTCGGCCCGCACTTCCTCGTCCAGGGTGTCGCCTTCGGTGAAGCTGATCACGGTGGGATATTTGCGGGTTGCGCCTAACGCGTTCTTCTGGACCAGAGCTTCCTCGTCTTCCGCGGAAAGGTAGGCCAGGTCGCCGGCCTTCACGTCGCGGGCGGTCGGCTGGTGTATGTCGGTCACCGCTGAATTTTCCGCCACCGAAACTACTTCCAGCTCCGCCACTCGTCCCGGATCGTCGGTGCCGGGGCTGGGACTGGTGGGTGAGGTTGTGCTTTCCCGCACGATGAGTTTCATGCCTTCCGCCAGGCCGGAGCTGCGGCCGCCATCGAGATAAGCCGATCCCTCAGCGACGTATTTCACTTTGAAGGCTGTGCGCAGGTCGGGGTTTGCGGCTCGTACCATGGGCTGCGAGGGCGTCGGTTGAGCGATCGACGATTCCACCTCCGCGGTCGTTGTCGCCGCAGGCTGCCCCGCAGAGCTGGAGTCCGAATCTAGGGGAGAGGGACGGCTCTGCGGGACAGGTCCTGCTGCATTCGGTGGAGCATCCGGAGCAGCCATACGCTCCGGGGGGGAGACAGGCTGCTGGTCGTGGGTGGATGGGGCTGCCACCGAAATCGAAGAAGTCGGAGCCGAAGCAACGGGTTCGCTCGTAACCCCTGGCCCGGCCGCGTTGCTCGCCGCACTCGGACCATTGTCAGTCGGTGCGGGCTGAGGCTGGCTGATAGTTGGCGACGAATTGGCTACCGCAGCAGCCGCGGGCTGCTCCGGGTTCTGGGTTGGGGTTTGATCTGCTCCGGAATTACCGGTGTTCACGCCCGGTACATTCCCGGTTCCGGGTGTACCCGTTTCTGGAAAGACGGTTCCCTGCTGCAAGCTGCCGCGATTTGGCTGCGCCGCCGTGGGCACCGAGCTTGCGGCCGTACTGCTGTTCGCTCCGCTGTCGCTCGATGATCCTTGATTCGCTGGAAAATTGATCGGCGGAAAAGCCGGCGGCGGCACGGGGATCGACTGCAGTTCCGCGTGATCGTCGGCGGGCGCAGGCTGGGAATGACGTCTCTTCGGCTGGAAAATACTCACCAGAGGGCTCTTGGCCGCGGGCACCGGAGTGCCGTTGCGCGCTTTCTGGTTTGCAGTCGCCGGGTGGATTTTCAGAATGACTTTGTTGCCCTGCGATTCCAGTTCGTACGGGTGCACTTGATCCAGGTCCACCACCACGTGAGTCACGGGTGGGTTGGCACTGTGGAGGCCCATGCGCACGTCGCTCACACCGCCGACGTTGGCTTCGGCGCGTTGCTGCCTGGCATCGGTTGATGTATTGGGAAGGATCAGTACCAGCCGGTCTGGATGTACAGCGGTTTCGACCGAAGGTTGAGCCGGCGTGCTTAGCGTCACCTCTACTCGAACGTCAGTTCCTTCACGGAGTACTTCAAGCCTTTGAACCTGGGCCGGAACACCCGAGGAGTTCTGTGCCGCAGCGCAGCATGCCATCAGCAGCAGTGTTCCGATGTGTCTCGTACTTCTCATCCGTCCTCATTACTGGGCGTCTCCGCCTTGCTGTGAATTCTTAACGACGATGAGCCTGGGCCCGTCCACTTCCCACACCCTAGCCGCCGCCACCGTTCTTGTGACAGGCGTAGCAATTGACGCTGTTGTAGACGTACCCGCTCACGCCCTGGTGGTTCTGATCCGTTTGTGACTTCGTGTGGCAGTTGGTGCACTGGAACACGGAATAGTCGTTCTGATTCTGGTGACAGGTGGTGCACACGCCATTCGCGCCGCCGTGGTTCAGCGGGAAGAAGGTGTGATACTGACTCGGCAAGTTCGCCGGAATCCACGCCGTCGTGTTATGGCAGGTAGTGCACGTGGTGGGCCAATTCGCCGCCGCGTGGTTCGGATTGTTGGTGTTGTTGTAATCCGTCATGTGGCAGCCCGAACAGGCCGTCGGCAGCGACGTGTAATTGTTGTTCACGTGGCATAGCGAGCACTGCACGGTAGTATGCGCACCCGTCAACGGGAAGGTCGTGTTGTTGTGGTTAAAGCTTCCATCGGCCCACTTCACGGTGTCGTGGCACATGTCGCAGGTGTTCGGAAATCCAACCTGCGCATGCGGCGGGCTGTTGGTGTTGTTGTAGTCGTTCATGTGGCACGCCGAGCACACGGCGTTCGAACCGTTCAGGCTGTAGTTGTTGTTGACGTGGCACTGTTGACAAGTGATCGTGGCGTGTGTGCCGGTAAGCGCAAATCCAGTGCTGCTGTGGTTCCAATTCGCGTTGCCCCATCCGCTGGTGTTGTGACACTGATCGCAGGTCTGCGGGAATCCTGCCGTCACGTGGTTCGGATCCGTGGTCTTCTGGTAGTCCGCCAGGTGACAGCCCACGCAGGCCGTGCTCGTGAGGCTGTAGTTCCCGTTGATATGGCATTGTGAACACTGGATCGTGGCATGAACACCGGTGAGCGCGAAGCCAGTGCTCGAGTGGTTCCAGTTGGAGTTGCCCCATGAAGTCGTGTTATGGCACTGATCGCAGGTCTGCGGGAATCCTGCCGTCACGTGGTTCGGATCGGTCGTCTTCTGGTAGTCGGGCAGGTGGCAGCCCACGCAAGCCGTGTTCGTCAGGCTGTAGTTATTGTTGATGTGGCATTGGGCGCACTGCAGTGTCGCGTGCGCGCCGGTGAGCGCAAACCCGGTGCTTGAATGGTTCCAGTTCGCATTGCCCCAGGTTGTCGTGGTGTGGCACTGCTGGCAGGTCTGCGGGAAGTTCGCCTGCACGTGATTCGGACTCGTCGTCCCCTGGAAATCCTTCAGGTGGCAGCTCACGCACGAGATGTTCGTGATGTTGTAGTTGTTGTTGAGGTGGCACTGTGCGCACTGCAGCGTCGCGTGTGCTCCCGTAAGCGGAAAGCCGCTGTTGGCGTGGTTGAACGTAGCCGGCTGCCAGGCCGCGGTGTTGTGGCAGGTCTGGCAGGTCTGGGCGAATCCCTGCTGCACGTGATTGGGATTGTTCGTGTTCTGGAAATCCTTCAGGTGGCAGCTCACGCACGCCGTGTTGGTCAGGTTGTAGTTGTTGTTGACGTGGCATTGTGCGCATTGCACGGTGGCGTGTGCTCCCGTCAGAGCGAATCCCACCGTACTGTGATCGAAGCTGGCCGGTATCCACGCCGTCGTGGTGTGGCACTGCTGGCAGGTCTGCGGGAATCCCGACTTCACGTGGTTGGGATTCGTCGTCCCCTGAAAATCCTTCAGGTGGCAGCCCACGCAGGTCGCCGGCGTACCCTTGAATTGATTGTTGAGGTGGCACTGGTTGCACTGCAGCGTCGCGTGCGCGCCCACCAGAGCGAAGCCGGTGTTCTTCAGGTGGTCAAAATTGACGCCGAACCAATTGTCCATCGAAGAGTGGCACTGCTCACAGGTGGTCGAGAATCCCGCAGCCGCGTGGGCCGGACCCGTCGTGTTCTGGTAGTCGGTGGCGTGACAGGAGTAGCACTGCGTCGATAATCCCAAGAACTGGCCCGTGGCCGCTCCCTTATGACAGGACTCGCAGTCCAGGGCTGCATGCGCGCCGATCAGCGGAAAGCGGTTCTCGTGCTGCTTCACCTGCTGGATGGCGACATTCCATCCCTTCACGGTGTGGCACTGCTCGCAGTTCGCGCCAAATTGACGGCGATGAATATCGGCATGGCAGTCGGCGCACTTCGTACCCACGTTGGTAAAGACCATCTTGGTATGGCACTGGGTGCAAGCCACACCTTCATGCATGCCGCGTAGCGGGAACTTGGTCTGGTTATGATCGAACTCCGGCACGTTGCGGATCGGCTTCCAGCCCGCGGCCGTGTGGCAATTCTGGCAGGGAAGATTCAAGCTGCCATGCGGACTGCGCGACGTGGCATAGGACTGGCTTGCTGCCTGCTGTGGCGGCGCCACAGGAAGCAGTAGAAAACTGACCACCAGATTGATCAGAATCGATGTCCCCAAAGTACCCACCCCTCAGCGGACTTCCACTGCAATCAAACTTTTTGACAAAAAATCGATGAAGCCCCAAAGCTATAAAACTAAGAATAAAGACGAGGGCGAGGGTTACCGGCCATTAAGCAATCAGAAGTCCAGTTAGAATAATTTGGTTGTCCCCGCCGAAAAAGTTACGCAAGTGAATGCTCGCTTGGTTACCAACGTACGTGTTCAAATTCCTGTCCACAGCAGAATTACTCAGCCCAAATGTAAGTTCTGCTTTTTTCGGCGAAGTTTTTACGTGTCGCACGAAGTTCAAAAATTTTTACTCGTCCCGAATTCTGTTCCGTCCTGATACTCGCAATCACCTCTATCCATGCGGGTTCTGCACGTGCAGCGAGTGCTATCGTCATGACGCTCCTCGCTTCGGACTCGGCGTCGCCGCACCGTGGCAGGCTGCGCACTCCGTCGGCGTCGGCTTGTAAAACAGAACTTGCTTCCCTTCCACGGTCTTCATCAGCGTGTGGCATCCCGCGCAGCGCACGTTACGATGCACTCCCTCAAGCGGGAACCTGGTGCGAGCCGTGTGGTCGAACAGAGATGGCTTCCACTTAGAGCTGTTATGACAATCGGCACACTGGGTGGTTCCGCCCGCCTTGGCGAACTGGGCGCCGTGGATGTCGGCATGGCACTCTTCGCACTTGGTCGGCGCTTTGGTAAAGTCGGCCTTGACCAGTTTCGTTTCCAGGTCCGGTGGCTTATGGCAGTCGATGCAGGCCACGGCCCGGTGCGTGCCCACCAGCGGGAAGGACGTCTTGGAATGATCAAACCCAGACAATTCCTTCCAGGACTTAGTCATGTGGCATGCCTCGCACCCCAGGACTGACCCATCCGCCCGCTTTTGCAGCATGCGATCCTTGAACTGATTGTTATGCGGATCGGCATGGCACGCCGTGCAGGAGCGATCCTCGAAGTGATACTTCGCGACATATCTGGCTTCCGGCGTGGAAGTCTCTTTGTGGCAATCGCCGCAAGGCGTGGCCACGTGCCCGCCCGTGAGCAGGAACCTTGATTCCTTGTGCCGCGCCAGAGTGAAGGTCGACGGTCGGTAACCGTTCAGGGTATGACACTGTTCGCAGCGGTTTACGTACGGAGCTGCGGCGAACTGGCCCTGGTGTTCGTCCTTGTGGCAGTCCATGCAGATCGCGAACTTGAGCCGGTAAAGCGTCTCTTTTCCCTTGGGGATGTGGCACTGGGCGCACTGCACGGTGGCGTGCTTGGCCTCAAGCGGATACTTCGTGGATGCGTGGTCCTTCACGCTGAAAGTCGTCGGCTTGAATCCCTGCACGTTGTGGCAGGACGCGCATTCCCCTTTGTCGGCACGCTTGGCGAACTGTCCACCATGTTCGTCCTTGTGGCAGTCCATACACTGCTGAAACGCCAGTTGCTTCTTGAAGTCGCCGTTGGTGTGGCACAGCAGGCAGTCCACCTGCTGGTGTTTGCCCAGCAACGGATATTTCGTTTTGGAGTGGTCGAAGTTCTGGCTCAGGGCGGAGGTGGAGACGCGCTTCCACCCGTTCGTGTTGTGGCAGGACTGGCAGGTCTGCTGGCCAAAGCTGCCCTTGTGGGGATCGCTATGGCAATCGTTGCACTTCCCGAAGGGCAAACCAGCGTAGCGGGGTTTGTTGTCCGGACCCGGAGTGTGGCATTTCTCGCATGCCACCTGGGCGTGCTGGCCGGTGAGTGGATACCGGGTCTTTGAGTGATCGAACTGTCCCGCAACTTTTTTCCAGTCGGTGTAGTTGTGGCACTGGAGACAGTTCTGCCCGAGGCGGCCATTGTGCTCGTCCTGATGGCAGGTGACGCATGCAGGGGAAACTCCCAGGAAAGTCCTGGTCAGATCTTTGACCTTGATCACCGCCCGGTCAGCTTGTGCGACGTGGGCCGGACTGTGACACTTATTGCAGGCCAGCCCTTCGTGCTTGCCCTCGAGCACATATCCGGTTTGCTTGTGGTCGAACGTCTTGGTGTCCCACTTCACCAGTGGGAAGTCCACACCGTTATGATCGGAGTGGCAACGAACGCAACCCTGGCTCGTCCCAGGACTCAGGTGATAGGACGCGTGCAGGCCCTTTCCAGCCGACAGTCTCGAAGCAATCTCGGTGTGGCATTCCAGGCATTTGAAGACCGCTTCCCCACCGCCCATCTTGTGACAGGTGGCGCACTGGGTCGCTCCTTCCAGACCCTTGTGAGCGCGCGCGAGTGGACCAGGAGAGATCTGCGCCAGCGAGAAGCCAGCCAGCAGAGGCAAGAAAATGGTCCCAAGCAGGAGCGTTCGGCGGAGCACGAGAGCCTTTTGTGCAATCGGCAGGCCACCTCGATCGTTCTCTGCGGGCCCAAATCGGGACACTTCACCGCACCCAACATGCTGAGACGGTGGCCTCAGCTCTGATCAGGGAATGCAAATCGGCTTGCCGCTGCGAGCTTGAATTGGTCTGGCAAGTCTAGCAACTGGTAGAAGGGCATAAGAAGGTACCAGAAGTGCATCGTCTTAACGGTGCAGATTCCCGGTTCAGGAGCAAGAGGCCGCCTTTTCCGGCCTTAGGACATAGCAATGGGGCTCGGCAGGCGCGTATCCTCAACTGGGAGACCCGCATAGCGGACACTGGCGACATCCGTTCCAATTACACTGCTCGCAGCGAGGTACGTCCCAAGGGCGGGCTGGCAGGTTGACCAGCATCGGGGAGACAGGGCGTGCTCAAAAAACTGTACAACAATGCGTCAGTTCTTTCGACAGGCTTAGCTTCTTTCCGCAGCCAGGAGACGATTTTTATCGTTCTCAATCTGCTCCTTCTGGCTCTTCTCCTCCTCCTGCACCTCTCGCTCGACTCTTTCTGGGGAACTCCCTCCCCGGCCCTGATCACGGTGGTCACGATAGCGTTCCTGCTGCGCGCCACGGAACTGATGTGGGTGCAGAAGCGCCCGACCGCGCTTACAGACAAGGAACTCAGGGTCCTCACCTGGGCCTCTATCATCTTCAACCTCGTCTTGGCGGCGATCCTCGCAGAGCTTACGGATCATGAAGATAGCCCTTACTACGTTCTGATGGTGGTGCCCATTCTCGAATGCGCTTTTCGCGCATCTTTGCTGGCGGTGAGCGGAGTCATTCTGGTGGCCGGTTCTCTCAACTTTTTCTGGGTGTGGCGTCTGTTCCAACGCCATCCTCCGGTAGACGCGGCCGAATATCTGGAATCGGGAATCTCGTCGCTGGTGTTCGCTCTCGTGGGATTCCTGGTTTGGCTGCTCGTCAAGTACCTGCGGCAGAACGAAAGTTTTCTGGCAAAGAACTTGCTTGAGCTGGAGCGTACTCGCGAAAAACTTCTTCAGGAGGAAACACTCGCCGCCGTGGGACGTCTCTCCAGCGCCATCGCTCATGAAATCCGCAACCCGGTTGCCATGATCTCCAGTTCCCTGGCAACGGCCACGCGTGGAGGCTTGGACGGAAGCGACCGTGAAGAGATGTTCCAAATTGCCGCGCGCGAGGCTTCGCGGCTGGAACGGCTGACGGACGATTTCCTCAGTTACGCGCGGCCGCGGTCGCCGGAGCGTTCGGCGAATTCGGTGCTGGACACCCTGGCTTACGTCGCCAGCGTTTGCCGGGCCCATGCCAGCCAGAAGCAGGTGCCGATCGAGATCGAGGCGTCCCCGTCTCTGGTCGCGAATATCGATCCCGCGCAAGTACAACAGGCGCTTCTCAACCTGGTGATGAATGCTGTGGACGCCTGTCCTGCGGGGAAGAAGGTCTGGTTGAAGGCCTCCTCTGACGGCTTTGCCCAGGTTCGCATCGACGTGGAGAATCCCGGTGGCCCTATTCCTCAACAGGTGCTCTCGCGAATCTTTGAACCTTTTTTCACGACCAAGCCGAAGGGCACGGGCCTGGGGCTTGCCATAGCGCGCAATATTGCACGCAATCATGAAGGCGACCTGGTACTCGCCAGCAATACGGCGCAGCGAGTTTGCTTCTCTGTGATGTTGCCGATGACCAAGGCTCCGGCCAGCACGAAAGGATGAAATGGGAAGAATTCTGATTGTTGACGATGAACCCCACATGCGACGCATCCTGGCGTCCAATATGCGCCAGGATCAGCATGAGACCTGGGAGGCCGCCGGAGTCGAGGAAGCTCGACGCAGCTTAGCCGGAAATGATTTCGACGCTGTGTTCACAGACCAGAAAATGCCTGACGGCGAGGGACTCGAAGTTCTAGCCGCGGCGCACGAGTCAGATCCAACCCTGGCGGTCATTTTCCTGACCGCTGTGGCCACCGTCGAACTGGCGGTAGAAAGCATGCGCCATGGAGCTTTTGACTTCCTGACCAAGCCCTTCCAGCCGGAAGTCGTGCGGGCTACAGCGAAGCGCGCCTGTGAGCACACCCGACTGCGTCGTGAAAACGAAATGCTGAAGGGTGCGGTTGTCCGGCTGGAGGGCACGTCCGAAATCTACGGCGACAGCCCGGCCATGCTTGAGGTACGGGAGAAGATCGCCCGCGTGGCGCCGACCAGCGCCACCGTCCTGATCACGGGTGAGACCGGTACTGGCAAAGAACTGGTGGCCCGCGCCATCCACAGAAACAGTCCGCGCTCCACCAAGCCCTTCGTCGCCGTTAACTGCGCTGCCTTCACCGAAACGTTGCTCGAGAGCGAACTCTTTGGGCACGAAAAGGGCGCGTTCACCGGCGCCGATCGAACCCGCCAGGGACTCTTTGAAGCCGCCCATGAAGGCACACTATTCCTGGACGAAGCTGGCGAGATGTCGCTGGCCGCCCAGGCCAAGCTGCTGCGCATCCTGACCGACGGACAGCTGCTGCGCGTCGGCTCCACGAAGCCGCGAACCGTAGATGTGCGAGTGCTGGTCGCGACTCACCGCGATCTTGAGGCACGGGTGCGCGAAGGCAGCTTCCGCCAGGACCTTTACTACCGTTTGGCCGTCGTTCCCATTCACATTCCTCCGTTGCGGGAACGGCAAGGAGACATAACGGGGTTCTGCGAGCTGTTCTCACGCCAGGTCGCTATGGAACTCAAGCTCCCGCAGCGCCGTCTCAGCTCGAGGGCACTGGAGAGTCTTGAGCGTTACGAATTTCCTGGAAATGTGCGCGAGCTGAAGAACCTGATCGAACGCGCCTATATCCTTTCCGGCACGGACGAAATCGGGCCGGAGAACTTCCCAGTTCCCCACGGCGTGGAATCAGCGATGCGCGCGCCAACTAACGGTCACAGTAAGGACGCTTCCCTGCCTTCGGCGGACGCTCTCCCCGGATCTTTTGACCTCACAGATTTCCTGGAAAGGACGGAGAAAGAGCTGATTCTCCGGACGCTGTCCTCCACCCATGGGGCCCAGGCCGAAGCCGCGCGACGCATGGGTCTTTCCCGCAGTGCGTTGGCCTACAAGCTCAACAAGTACGGCATCAGAGCGGTGGCCGACTGAGGACTGAGCATAGTCATCTTTGGACTGGCCTCGGTTGGCACTAGCCTGTACGGTGAGGCATCGGCGTTTCGACCTTTTCGCGCGCTGCGCTCTGCAGGAGCGCGTTTGCTCCATCCGCAGCCGAGCAGACATACACATCCGGCTTGATACCTGTGGCCTTCTGATACCGCTCGGCGATCGCGGCCACGAACGCACTTGCCGAATCCGCGGCGACCAGATTCACCGTGCATCCGCCGAATCCGCCGCCGGTCATGCGTGCCCCGTAGCATCCCGGCAAGTCTTCTGCCGCCTCTACCATGACGTCTACTTCGCGGCAACTGATCTCGTACAGATCCCGCATGCTGCGCTGCGACTCCCGCATCAGTGAGCCGAACCCGGCGAGATCTCCGGCAGCAAGGCGTTGCGCGCCACTCACGACTCTTTCGTTTTCACTCACCACGTGGACGCAGCGGTGGTAAATGATGCCGGGCATCTCGCTAGAACGCTGTTCTAATTGCTCCAATGACACGTCTCTCAAGGCACGAATATCCGGGCGCCATGGTGACAGGATCTTCACGCCTTCAGCGCACTGCTCGCGGCGCAAGTTGTATTCGTTGGTTACCAGGTCGTGCTTCACCATGGTGTTGCAGATCACGATGCGCACGTCCTCCGGCATCGGAATCAACTTAAAGTCGAGCGAGCGGCAATCCAGCAGCAGCGCGTGGCCTGCCTTTCCGAGGCAGGAGATAAACTGGTCCATAATGCCGACCCACGCACCCACAAAAGTGTTCTCCGCCCGCTGGCAAAGGCTGGCGATCTCCGGCATGGGAAGGGCCGCGCCGCTCAGGCTCAGCAGTGCGAGCGCGCTGGCCACTTCGAGAGCTGCTGAGGAACTTAATCCCGCGCCGATCGGCACTTCGCCACACACCAGCAGATTTGCGCCCTGAATAGGATACCCTGCGTCCTGCAGCACCAGCGCTACGCCCAACACGTAGTCGCACCACTCTGCGATCCTCTTCTTCGGAAGGCTGTCCAGGGGAAATTCAAAGCACCCTGGAAAGTTCTCGGACCGGATCACCAGTTTTCGATCGGCACGAGGGGATATCGCGACCTGAGTGAAAAAGCCAAGGGCGCATGGCAGGACAAACCCGTCGTTGTAATCGGTGTGTTCACCGATCAGATTGACTCGACCGGGGGCAGAAAAAACTTGCGGCGGCGCGCCGTAGACTGCTTCAAAATGCTCCGCCAACTCTGACAGGGTCATTGGTCTCCTCGGACCGCCAGTCCTTCCCCGCTAGAAGATAATCCTGCCCTGCGCCTGAACTGTCAATCGAGGCTCAAACAACGGCACTATCCCATCGGGTGCTTCCATGGATTAAAATGCCCGAGGCCATTTCGCCCCCTGACGAGTACATGACAGCCGGCTTGACTGAGCGCTCTCTCAACCTTACGGAAGATTCTCATCGCAGGCTTAATCCACTTACCAACGAATGGGTATTGGTCTCTCCTCATCGGGCGACGCGCCCGTGGCAAGGAGCGGTGGACGATTTGCCGGAGGAAAAGGAACCTCACTATTCTCCCGACTGCTACTTGTGTCCGGGCAACGCGAGAGCTGGCGGCACCCGCAATCCGGCTTACACCAGCACATTCGTCTTCGAGAATGACTTCGCTTCTCTGAGGCCGGATACTCCTCACGATACCGTCGACCTCGAAAGCAAAGGACTGCTCATCGCGGAGGGCGAGTCCGGCATCTGCCGGGTGATGTGCTTCTCGCCCCGCCACGACCTCACGCTGTCGACCATGCCGCTCGAGGACATCGACAAAGTGGTGCGCACATGGTGTGCGCAATTTTGCGAGTTGAGTGCGACTCCCGGAACGAAATATGTGCAGATCTTCGAGAATCGCGGCGCGATGATGGGCGCGAGCAACCCTCATCCCCATTGCCAGATCTGGGCGACGTCTTCCATCCCGCAACTGCCTGCCCGGGAACTGGCCTCCCAGCGGGCATATTCCCGGGCTCACGGAAAGTGCCTGTTGTGCGAATACGTGGCCCTGGAAGCCAAAGCGAAAGTTCGCGTCATCTACGAGAACGCAGCCTTCGTTGCGCTGGTGCCCTTCTGGGCGGTCTGGCCCTTCGAGATTCTGCTTTGCAGCCGCCGTCATCTGGGAACGATGCAGGCATTCGCTGCGGAAGAAGCCTCTTTACTCAGCCAGACCATCAAGCACGTGACCTCGAACTACGACGCCTTGTTCAACGTCCCGTTCCCGTACTCGATGGGATTTCACCAATCTCCCCTCGACGGCGAAAAACATCCCGAGTGGCATTTTCACGCCCACTTTTACCCGCCCTTGTTACGTTCGGCTACCATCCGAAAGTACATGGTTGGGTTCGAAATGTTGGGCACTCTCCAGCGCGACATCACGCCCGAGTCAGCCGCTGAGCGTCTTCGGGCATGCTTACCGAAGTAAGTTCAAGCGCGTGGACCGGACGATTCTTCCTCCTCCTGCTAAGATGAGCCGAACGGAACGGCGACGGCTGCGGCAAGTCGGGTGAGGTTCTGCTTTTCCACTGATGGCTGCACCTTCTGTCGGCTTCACCTGGCCCTGACTAGCACGCGCCACTGGCACTCTAAATACTGGAGACCACGCATTCCCGATGAACACTGCCCCAAAACTCTTTCTCTCGGCTTTGCTGCTATGCATGACGTTTATGGGTGTGCCGAGCAGTGCTCAATCCGCGAGTAATGTCTCGGTCAAGGACATCGTCGCACGTCTGACCGAGAACAACCGCAGGCGCAGTCAACTCCTGCGGGCTTACACCGGACAGCGGGAATATCATCTGCTCTACACAGGTTTTCCCGGCCGTCGCGAAGCCGACCTGGTGGTGGATGTGAAGTATGAAGCCCCGGCGAGCAAAGACTTCACAGTGGTTTCCGAGACCGGCTCCCACCTGATCATCAACCGCGTCTTCAAGCGGCTTCTCGAAAGCGAGAAAGAGGCCACTGACGAAAAGAATCAGGCCCGCACGGCACTAGACGATACGAACTATGAGTTCGAGCTTCTGGGTCAGGAACCGCTGGAGGGCCGGGCCGCTTACATTCTCAAGGTCGAACCGAGGATCGACAACAAGTACCTCTACCGCGGAAAGGTCTGGATCGACGCGGCGGACTACGCCCTGGCAAAGATCGAGGCCGAGCCGGCGAAGCGGCCGTCCTTTTGGATCAGCCGGACTGAGATTCACCACTCCTACCAGAAGATCGGGGATTTCTGGCTGCCCGTCCAGAACGAATCCTCTACCGAAGTTCGACTGGGCGGTCACGCGCTTCTTTCCATCCACTACCGCGATTACAAAGTCAACGGCGTTTCCGGTCAGGCCGCTCCACCGAAAGCTGCAGAAGAGAAGGGCAAGGCAGCTACTACCCACTGAGCCGCGGTGTCAGGTTTTTACATTCAGAGATTTTTCTTCTTGGACTGGTCAACAGGTCGTTCGAAAAGTGCAGAGTTGCTAACCCTCGCCTAAGCCCGCTTCTTTGGATTTTTCCGACTCGCTCTTGACCTTGTCTAAGTAGGATTTCAGCAGCTCTACATCTTCGGGAAGCATCTTGTCGAAGCGGATCCCATTCCCCACCTGCGGATCACAAGTCACCACCACAGCCACGACCAACAACGTATCTTCGATCTGCAACGTTAGATCGAGTGTTGCACCCACCGGGAACGGAAACATATTCTCGATGTAGCAACCGCCCAGACTGATATCAGAGGTAGCCCCACGCAGCGGGACTTCGGTGCTGTCGGTCCTTATCTCGACCGGAACTCTGACCTTGAAACGTGGGCTGCGACGCCGCTCTTCCATCGAGTTCTCACCTCCAAACGTTGAGGGCCGAATCGCGAATTTAGAAATGGTATGGCGAACGGTTGCCGCAATCAAGAACTCCAATGGACTACTCATGCCGCGACGAAGGACATCTCTCCTCCAAGACTTGCTCCCGCGAATGGAATGCGGAGCGTCATCCGCACACCTGGCATCAGCTCGGGCCCTCGCCGTTACTCATCTTGACAAACTTTTGCTCAACTTTACTTTCCGCACGCCAGCATTCGCCTTCTTCACAAGTATCCTTATGAATACACGGGGTGCTCGCCGAGGGGATGGTCTCGCTGATTAGCGACCAGACTTCGCGCATACCTCGCGATTCCCCGGAAGGCGTTGCAGCCGCGGACAAGCTCGATGCCGGCCCGGGCAAATTCTTCGCCGCTCGCTCCTCACAGGCGCCGTGTCTTCCGTCGCCTATCTGGAACAGCAACGCGGCAACGACAATCAGGCCCGCGAGCTCTACGAAGATGCACTCAAATACGATCCCGATTCCCTTGATGCCGCCACCAACCTGGGGGTTCTGGATGCAAAACAAGGACACGTGGAAAAGGCCGTCAACCTCTGGCAGTCCGCGTTCGAACGGGCTCCGGGACGAAGCGAAATTGGCATGAACCTGGCACGCACACTCTGTGCTGAAGCCCGCCACGCTGAGGCACGAGACGATGTGATGCGCGTGCTTCAGTTCAATCCCGACCTTCGCCCGGGAAAGCAACTGCTGAGAGAGTTGAATGCAACCCCACCGCGATGCGGACGCTGACCGAGAGTCCATTCTGAAAGTGTGGCTTTGGGAGCGGGGCTGTCTTGAGCAACGTCTGAACAATTCAAATAGCCAACTACTATGCCTGGACCGCGAAGAAAGCGGCGATTGCCTTTGTTATAATCGAGTCTCCCGTGGCGCTATCGTCTAGGGGTTAGGACGGAAGATTCTCAATCTTCAAACCCGGGTTCGATTCCCGGTAGCGCTACCAGCAAGTCTCCGCAGCGAAGGAATCTCACAAAATCGGCCGAACGAAACCAAAGAAATTGCCCGCGTTCTGCGATGGTTTCCATGAAAACCCGAGCCGAGAAAACGGAGCTGCCGAGTAACTATAAGGCAAGTTGTCGTGGTTTTCTCCAGAACCAGATTGATGGCGACCGGACTTTATATGACGAGGTGAAAGCGGTGAGAACCGCAGAGAGATTCGGTCCTTCCTGGTAAAAGTCCTTCGCGATGATTTCGTAGTTGCGCCTGGGTTTCGCGTCCTGCCGCACTTTGCCGTAATTCGACGAATTAAGACCTGCAACTACTGCAATACTCGGTTTGGAAGTCATTTTCGGACAGGGCGCGCCACGCGGGGAACGATAATCAACGCCACCGCATACAGGAAAATCGAAATCGCGATGGATCCTGAGTGGCCATGGGGCAAGTCTTCAAACAGCAGCTTGGCACTGACAAAAGCCAGAATGCCGTAAGCGGTCCAGACCAGTTCGATACGCTGCCAGCGCGAGCCACTGAAGGCTAGCGCGAGCGCAAAGCCGCAAGTGATGAGCGTGCGGATGACGGCGACATGTGATGCTCCAGGAGTCATGCCGATCGCTGCCAGCCAGACCAGACAGGAAACCAGGAAAGTGGCGACCGCGCTGACCGCCAGGATTGCCGACAGCAGCCGAAGAAGCCGCTAGTTCCAACGTTCTCCTTCGAATCGTCCGCCAATGGCGTAGCAGGCAAGCGCGCACAGGGCCACCATCCAAACCATCCAGCCCGGGGCGGTGGGGAATGTTCCGGCCAGCGCTCGCCGGCATATTCCAAGAGGCCGGACGCGAAAGCGGCCGCTGCCAGATACGCCAGTCCATGGAACTCGGGCGTCAGGCGCGCCATCCGGACGCCCACCAGCGTGGCCACGATCGAGGCTACGCTCAGGAACAGTGCGATCAGCGCGTGGCGACAGAACGAGGAAGCTGCCGGCCAGCACAAGGGCGGCGCTCCAGGTCGAATACACGTGATAATTGCGCTGCTCCTCATTGTCGTTGCGGTCGAAGCAGACGAAAGCGGCTGCGTAACATGCGGCAGCGAGCACCAGCAGAAGACGCCTAACTGCATGCGAGCCGGCGGCCGGTGCAAACCAAAGCCAGCTGAGCGCGGCCAGCACGAACGCGATCGACGGACCTGGGCGATCTCGAAGACGGAGATCCGCTGGCGAAGCAACAGCGGTCCTGCAAGCAATGCCCGCTCCATAGATCAGAAAGAGAACAGGGATGGAAGCAAGAGCAAGCGTCGCCCTCGACGGCCGCGGTATGCCCCGGAGCGAGAACTTTCTGGGATCGAGTGGATGTAGATCAGAATCCAGAACCGCGATGTCGACCGCCGCTGCCACCAGAAATCGGAGAGCGAGCCAGCGATCACGCGCCGCCGCGAATTCGCTGGCCAGGGCCATAACGAGAAGCGCGGCAATGTAAGGCACGAGATCATGCGAGACAATCAGCAACGTCAGCGCAGTCGACAGCCCAGCGATCTTAGCCACCCAGACCACTGGCGTTAGATTACGTTTCCAGGCCAAGAACAGATGCCGCAAGCACAAACGCGCTCAAGTAATCCGGCGGTTAGCGCGGCGGGCAGGACCTGAAACGCAGTGTGAGTTCCGCCCAGCATGGGAGCGAGGATCAATGCCGCGGTCGCGGCGTACGCGGTGCTGGCAAGGACCGGCCTCCGGGACGCCGCGCCGCCCACACCAGCCACGTGCCCGCGTAGGCGAGCGCAAGGGCAACGACTGCCAACTTGGGAAACGATCCCGATTCGGCCACCGCCCGCAGCACGTACGCGCCCGCAATGCCGAGCATGGCTTTGCCCACGACAGCAAAGACGTCCTCCCGCCTGCGGAAGGGCAAACCTGTCGTGCAATCCCGCGCGGGCGCTCCACTCGCAGTGACTCTCGCTCCAACAGTGACAGGTGTGGCGGGGTGGGATGGCATGAAGGATGCTCGAGCGCCGAAACGCCGGCGCTCCAGATTTTCGAGGCGTGCATCAAGCCGTGCTAAAGCGTCGAGAAGATCGTCCATAATCTCCACCCGCTTTGAGGCCGGCAACGAATACTGGTCGAACTTCAGTGTGCAGATGCGGCGTCGGGAAGCGAACCCGCGTTTTTCTCCGGCCAAGGAGGCAGAAGCTTCACCAGCACCCACAGAATCACTAACGGTAGAACAGTCAGCACAATTGCCGTCAGCAGGCCTTCGCGTGTGACCAGGCCCATCTTGTAGGTCGTGTATCCCAGAAAGCTTTTCGAGAACAGCTGCCCCCCGATCACGACGTTCCAGCGCATGGCGAAGATACCAATCAGGGTCAGGCATCCGGCGGCGCATAGATGCGTTTACGCGCCATATCTGCCATCCTCAGAACCTGGGTCAAGGCTAGCAATGCAATCGGAGTGAACGTTCCAAGCGCGATCTGCACCACGATGTGGGAGACGTAGAGCTTGGTATGGACCATGAAATCGAGGCTGCGGAAGGATTCATCGGCCTCGTAAATGCGGTGAATCAGGTCGAGCATCTCCAGGCTGAAATCGATGATGAAGGTGTAGAAGAGGTAGCGGGCCACCGTATCTACACACCGCATGTCAATGGTCTGCCTGCGAGCCCACATCATCAGCATGTACAGAAGCATCACCGCGGCGATTCCCGAAACCATGGCAGAAAAAATGAACACCACCGGCATCAGGGGAGTGGACCACCAGGGATTTGCCTTGATCGAGCCGAAGATGAAGCCAACATATCCGTGCAGCAAGAAGGCGGAAGGGACTCCGATCATCGTAATCAGCCACCCGGCCCGTTCATCGATGGCGAGCGCACGATCGCTGATGTTCGTGGAGCCCAGTGTCATGACGCGGTAAATCGCACGCTTCCAGCCCGAGCTTGACTGTGACAGAAGGACGATGTCGCGCCGGTAGTCGAGCCAGATCTCCAGGACCAGAACCGCCATCAGGTACCACAGATAAACGAACCCAAACATGGCCATCGCCGACGTGCGGTGAGGTGTCAGGTACATCTCATACGAGCGCTCCGGATGGCCCAGATGCAATTGCAGAGGCAGAGGTGCGATCAGCAGGAAGGAAAGCGCCGTCAGCAGGGCGAGCCGGTACGTGGGCTTGACCGCCTGTACCCGGAAAACCCGCTCCAGAGATGCCAGAATGAAAGCGCCCAGCGACCAGCCCGGTGAGAAACGGGTACAGCACGATCAGCACGCTCCATTGAAGCTCAACTTCGTTCGGATACATGAAGCCTTCAACGCCGGGCATACGTGATCTCGTCTACTTCTCTCGCTCATCGCACCTCATCGACCGAGCCATCGAGTTCGTTGTAAAAAACCTTGGCGTGGGTGGCCATGTAGGGTTTCAGCACCTGCACGCTGTGGGTCTTCAGGAACTCATGAATCGGATCGTCGGGATTTTTCAGGTCCGCCAATTGCCGCGCGCCGGTCGGGCAACTCTCGCAACAGGCAGTAGTGAGGCCCTTGGTGATCCGGTGATAGCAGAGCGTGCACTTTTCCGCGGTATTGGTCTTGGGATTGATGAAGCGGCAGCCATAAGGGCAGGCTTGCACACAGTAGCGGCAACCCAGGCAATACTCTTTGTCCACCATGCACCACGCCATCGGGACTGATAAAGGTCGCGCCTACCGGGCACACCTGCGTGCACGGGGAATCCGCGCAGTGGTTGCAGAGTTTGGGAACAAAGAAATTCTTTCCCCCGGAATCTTTGGCAGGAGGGAAGCCATTCTTGCCGCCGTCGGGCGAATCCACTTGCGGATTTTCGAATGTCGTAGTCGGAAACGTGATAGCGCTCCACCCAGGTCCGGAAGTATCCCTCGGGGACGTCATTTTCCGCCTGGCAGGCCCGCACGCAGTTGCCGCAACCGATGCACTTGGGGAGATCGATCAGCATGCCCCACCAGTGCTCCCGTCAGTTTGTAATTGGGAGCGGATTCAGGGGTTCCCGCCAGGACGTATTTCCAGGCTACGCCAGCCGCCGGCAACAGCAGACAACAGATGACGCCGGGTAATGTTCATTTCGCACCTCCCGTGTCTGCGCCAATCGCCGGGCTGTGGGGCTGGTGGCAGGTATCGCAGGCGAGGCCGGTGGAGTGGTCGGCGGAGGCGACTTGCGGAAAGCTCTTCGGCTTTGCCGCGTTGGCCTCATGGCAGCGGGCGCAGAGCACGGCCGTATCGAGCTTTGGCGGGTTTCACGGAAGCTGGGTCGTCCGCATGCTTGGCCAAAGGTCCGTGGCAGGCTTCGCAATTCACGTGCGCGTGCTTGCCATCCTTCTTCTTCTCAAGGACGTCGGCATGGCAGGCTTCGCAGGTCTGGTGGCCGGCGAAATTCACGGGCCGGGCCGCGATTTCCGACATTGCGTTGCCGCGGTAGTGCCCATACTCGCCCGAAACTTTTTGGGACCAGAAACCCGCGGAGCAGCAGGAAACAGGAGAATGCCAGCGGCGAACACTCCGGCCAAGTCGAAAAAGATGTCCTGCATCCTTGAAGGCATTCATATGTCTTCCACGAAGACTGGTTGTGGAGGAGTTTTATCCGCGTCCTCAGACAGGCGGAATACTGACCTATTTTGGATACAGGAAACTCGTCTCAACGTGCTGTGCTGGGCATCACCGTATCTACGTGCCCTGCTCACAGAGGTCGGTGATATTGCCCGACACATCAGGGAGTGTTACTTGAGCCGTGTTACAAGCATTGATAGCGATGCGGGCGAGGGTAGATCGTGCTTTTTACGGTGTAACTGGAGTCTAGCCGTTTTCAGTGCCGTGCAACCAACGCTGAGTGATACCATCACTCCATTTCGAATGCGACGTAGTCCATTCCATCACCACGTTCGACCTGCAACACTACCGCGGCACCTGCGTCGAATGCCCCGATCTCTCGCTGCAGATCAGCCAGACTGAGAATCGGCTTCGTGTTAATGGCGTGGATCACGTCCCCCGGCCGCAAACCGATGTCACCGGCGCGACCGTGGGCCGTCTGGGCAACCACAACTACTCCTGAACGGATCCGCAATTCCGGCAAGAGACTTAAGATGTGATCATCGACATCGACGGCGAGAACCCCGATTCTGCGAACCCTATTTTTCTGCGGGTCAACCAGGTCAAGTAACCGGTCCACATCGTGCTTCTGCGACAAAACAGGCACTCGAAGCGTGATTCTGTCGGTTCCGCGCAGAACCTCCAGTGTCATCAGTTCATCGGTAGGGTGCAGATACAGGCTGCCGGCCAGCTGCGGCAGCGAGCGAATTTGCTTGCCATCGACCGCCAGCACAACATCGTTGATCTTCAGTCCGACACTCTCGGCAGGCCCGCCAGGCCTGACATCGACCACAAACACGCCGTTCGTGACCGGCAGGTGTAAGCCTTTCGCCAGCAATGGCGTAATCTCCTCAGATGACGCGCCAATTTCGCTGCGATCCACATGTCCAAATCTTCGCAGCCGGTCGAAAACGAAACTGACGACCCTGGCTGGAATCGCGAAACCCAGCCCCTCGCTCCCCCCGCCCTCGGAGAGGATGAACGTATTGATGCCCAGCAGGTATCCGTCAACGTCAATGAGCGGGCCGCCACTATTTCCGGGGTTGATCGGCGCGTCGGTTTGAATGAATACCATCGGCAGCTTGGGATCAGGTTGACGATCCACGGCACTCACCACGCCCATGGTGACCGAATTGCCAAGCCCTTCGGGATTTCCCAGTGCGAGCACGACCTGTCCCTGGTGGATCGGATGTTTGGAATCAATGGGTAGATAGGGCAGTCCCGTAGCCTCGATTTTGAGTAGAGCAAGATCGGTATCCTGATGAATACCTACGAGGCGCGCGCTGTAACTAGCCTTTTCCACGCCAGACTCCTCGGTGTCCTTGGAGTAAACGGTGGCGACCACTTCAATGCTCCGCGCGTTTGAGACCACGTGGGCATTCGTGATGATGTAGCCTTCGGGATCGACAATGACACCGGAGCCGAGTTTGCTCTGGCGGCCAACTATCGCCGTCTTTCCCCCCTCGCTATCCTCGACTGGCCCAAATCCGGAGACGTGCACTTCGACAACGGCTGGCGACACCTTCGCCACCAGGGTCTCCAGGGAAACGCTGAATTGCTTCAGAAGATCGGTTTGGGCCCCTGAATGAGCGGCTTTTTGCCGATCGAGCTGGGCCGCGTGAATGATCGCGCTGTTCGACGGTGTTGCCTGCGCGAGAGCCTCTCCCGCGAGCAGTAGACAGACGCAATTTAGAGATATGCGCAGCGCCCACGTTGCGCGACGGTTGCGTTTCAAGGACATGGACACCCTCAGAGACAAACGATTCATTTCTTGTACATGATAATGATCCTAGCCGCGCCCTGGTTTCCCACAATCCTCCAGACGTTGGGCGAACTGCTAATTGTCGTCAGTTCTGACGAGCAAACGCGATATCGGCTAGCCTGTAAATGGCGATAGTCGTCAAAGAAAGAAGTCAACGAACACTTCGGATGAGTCACTGTTTAGATGCATTTACCTCGCGCGAGATGCTCCTCGCGTCGCGACTACACGTTGGCGCGTTAGGTCGACTGTTTTTGGGATGAGTTCTCAGTGAGAGAAATCGCGGACAATTTCCAGGACATCTGCGTCGGTCAACAAGCGCGGCGACTTCTTGGCTTGGTCGATGATCCGCTTGGTCAATTCCGGTGTGACCGGCATGCCATGGGAGGCAAGGTAGTACTGCACGTTCGAGTTTCCCGACATCGGACCAATCTCGATCTCTTGCGTTCGGCCAATCCATGCTGCGGGCACGCCTGAATAAATCCGGTCGGCGAGCCAGGTGTGTCCCCTCTTTTGAGCTTTGATGACGGCGGCAGCGTGGACTCCAGTAGCGGTCCGGAAAGCGTCGTTGCCGACGATGGGCGTGTTGACCGGGATGGGAACCTGCGTGACCCGCGAAACGAGCTGAACGTACTCGGGCAAGCGGGTCAAATCGTCGTTCCGGATACCCAGCAGCTTCAGATTGACGAGCAGCTGTTCGATCGGCGTATTCCCCACCCGTTCGCCGATTCCCAAAGCGGTGCCGTGTACCCTGCTGGCGCCTGCTTCGATTGCGGCCAGAGTGTTAGCCAAGTCAAGGCCGCGGTCGCGATGTCCATGCCAGTCGATGCCGATATGCGGAGATCCGATTGCGTATAGCAACTCTTTGACCCAGATCACAAGGTTGTAAACCGCATCCGGAGTTGCGGTGCCACAGGTGTCACAAAGACAAAGCCGCTTGGCGCCGCCCTCGACTGCCGCCGTCAGCAAAATCCGAAGGTGGTCAGGGGAGGATCGGACTGTGTCCTCTGTGACGTACATGACTTCCAGGCCCTCGCGCACGGCAAAGGCGATGGCTTCGCTGGAGTGGCGCAGGATGTCGTCGAGTTCCCATTCCTCAGCGTACTGGCGGATGGGGCTGGAGCCGATGAAGAGGCAAGCTTCGATCGGGACGCCGGTCAGCTGCGTAGCTTCGGCAATCGGCCGGATGTCCACGACCAGTGTGCGAGCCGCACAGTTGGCCCTGATACGCATACGGTGTTGCGCAATCTCTCGGCAAAGCAGCAATACGGCTTCTTGCTGGCGCGCTCCGGCGCCTGGTAAACCGACGTCGGCCGTTTCAATACCGAGACTCTCCATCAGGTGGAGACTCTGCAGCTTGGTTTCGACGGGGGGATCAGTTACAGAGGGACTTTGCAGGCCGTCACGCAGGGTCTCATCGTCGATCATGACGTGCCGGGGCCACTGCGCACGGCGCGGACCTTCCTCGGCCCAGTCGTGGATGAGGCTCGCTTCTTCCGGAGTGCTCATGACCGTCTCCGCCGTGCTATTTCGCACCAACCGGCTGTGACTTGGCGAAATCACGTGCCCGGCACCGCAATTCTTTAGCAGCGGCATGGTCACCTTGCGCCTCGCGGACCAGGGCAAGGTGATAGAGGCTGCTGACGTCGCCGCTGGATTCTTCCAGGCTGCGGTCGAACTCGCGCGCCGCCGCTTCGTACTCGCCCTGCCGCTCGTGAATGATGCCGAGGTGGTAGTGCGCCATCAGGTATTCGGGAGTCAGTGCCAGCGACAACTCAAAGTGTTCGCGCGCCTGATCGAGATGGCCGTTGTGAAAGAAGGCGAGGGCGAGGCGATAGTGAGCCGCGTTATAGTTGGGATCGATTTCGAGACAGCGACGGAAGGCTTGGACTGCCCGTGGCATGTCTCCTCGGTGGTAATAGGCGACGCCCAGATCGTAGTGGCCGAGAATGAAGCTGGGTGCCGCCGCAACTGCTTTCTGGTAGCACTGTGCAGCCTGATCCAGTAGACCTTCGTGAAAGTGCAGCGTGCCGAGTAAATGGTTGGCAAGAACGTGGTCTGGCTCCATGGTGAGCAGACGTTCGAGTTCGTGGCGTGCATCCCGGCTACGCCCGTCCCGCTCGTGGACCAGGGCAAGCAGTAAACGCTGATCGATGGCGGCATCGCGCAGGAACAGCCCACACTCCGCGCAGAACTTATCTTGCTCATGGGCGGGACGTCCGCACCTTGTACAACGCTGAATGGAATTCGTCACGACTGCCTCCTGAGTCGATCAGGTAGGGCCGAGGAACTGGCCACCATCGACCCGCAAAATCTGTCCAGTAATTCGCCGGCCGCCGGGACCGCAAAGAAACGCGACGGCATTGGCAACATCCTCGGGATCAAGGAAGCTGCCGACCAGGCTCTCGGCCAAGGCCGCGTCTCGAATCGGCTGCGGCACGGATTCGGTAAGCGGCGTGCGCACCCAGCCCGGTTCAACCACATTGACGAGAACGCCAAAGCGCCCGGCTTCCCGCGCCACACTTTTGGCGAGTCCAAGCAGGCCGGCCTTGCTGGCGGAGTAGGCTGCAGTGCCGAACTTCCCGCGTGATCCGTTGATCGAGCCGATCAGCACAATCCGTCCGCCGGAGCGCGCCCGCATCAGGGGTACGGTGTGGCGAATCAGCAAAAATGCACCTCGAAGATTGACCGCCTGAACAAAGTCCCAGTCATCGACCGCCAGTTTCCATACCACGGCATCGCGGGAGACGCCCGCGGCGTGCACCGCGATGTCGATGCCTCCGTATTTGTTGACAACTTCGCGCACGGCGTTTGCGACTGAGGCGTCGTCTCGCACATCGCACTGGACCCACGGAAGACTCGCGTTTGGTGAAGCAGCCAGGTCGAGTGATATCGCGTGTGCGCCGGCGACCCGCAGAGAGTTTGCGATGGCTCCGCCAATCGCGCCGGAACCTCCCGTAACGACCGCGACCTTACCGGCAATGTCAAAAGGCTGAGTCATTTCATCCCTGCGCGAGCACGGGCTTGCTCCACTGCGGCGAACGTTTCTCGAGGAAGGCGCGGATTCCTTCCTCAGCGTCTGGAGTCATCATCAGGTCGCGCAGATACAACGACTCTATTTCCGGGAGATCCTGCTCGAACACCCGGCGTAGCGGCAAACGAGTCGCTCGGCAAGCAAATTTCAGTGAAGAGGGAGAGCGCTGGAGGAAATCCGTTTCGAGCCATCGATTGACCTCGGCATCGAGGTCGTCCACGACCTTCGCCACCAGACCGCAGCCAGCAGCTTCTTCTGCAGAGATCGCCGCCCCCGTCAGCAGCAACCGTGAAGCCACGGCCTGTCCGACGCGAGCGGGCAGCAGGACAGAAGCGGCCGGAGCGAAAACGGCCAGCTTGATCTCGGGCGAGGCAAACTGTGCGGTCTTGTCCGCAATAATAAGGTCACATGAAAGCGCGAGTTCAAATCCACCGCCCAGACACTGGCCGCGAACTGCAGCAATGACGGGCGCGGGAAGGTCAAGGATCCGCCGTAAGAGGGCATGCAGCGAGTGCAGCGTGCCGGCAATCTGATCAGGCAGATGCTCCTGCACGCTCGCGCCAAAGCTGAAGTTGGGGCCCTCGGCGGCCAGAACAATCGCATTCAGCACACGACCGGAACAGTGCGAAACGGCTGCGTTGAGTTCGTGGATCATGGCCCGATCCAGAATGTTGGCCTTCGGAGAAGCCAAGGTGATGCGCGCAACCCGGTCATCGTGGGTGAACTCCAGCCGAATCTTTTGAAATTTCATTTCACCACTCCCTCAGCGACGCCCTGCGCTGTCCACGGGGCGATCTCTTCGATCAGTTCCTCGCTCCAGCGGGCGCCTTGCGCCAGCCGCTGACGCAGCAGCACGAAGTCAACTTCACGATTCCTCTTGTCGCCATAATGGAAGGCTCGGAAGCCGGCGTTGGCTTCGGTCATCATGTTCAGTGAGAGCCACGCCCGGTTGGTCTCGCGGTTGCGATCCCAGTGTTCGAGTTTGTGTTTACGCAGGCTCTCGATGGTCTTGATCAGGCAATCGGGCATGGTGTAGAGGAGCTTGGTGGACAACTGCTCGACCGCGTCATCCAGCAGGCTTAGGTCAGTATCGGCTGCGGCGAGCACATCCTGTGCCTGCTTTCGCATCTCTCCGGATTTAAATTCGCCGATCACAACCCGTCCGTATTCGTCGAGCACCCTGTCGGAGACGACCAACGGATTCGGGATGAACTTCCCATCCACCTTGGTCACGGGAACGATCTGGGTGAGCCCGCCCAGCCAGTAGAAGCGATGAGCGCTCCACGGTTCGCACAACGTGCCGCTCATCATGGCACGTTCGATGCCCACATAAAGTGGAAGGAAGTCGGTGGAGCCGCCATCGGGAGCGGAGCCGTGCTTGGGGCCAGCCTGGCTGAACACCGCTATGTCGCTGGCGATCGAGAAATCGCAGGCCATGCCGATCTCTTGGCCACCTCCCACACGCATGCCGTTAACGCGGCAGATCACCGGCTTGTCGCATTGCAGGACGGAGGTCACCATGTCGTTGAAGAGGCGCATGTATTGCCGGTACTCGCCGGGCGCGCCAGCGTAGGTCTCCGCATACTCGCGAGTGTTTCCACCCGAACAGAAAGCGCGATTCCCGGCGCCGGTCAGCACGATCGCCACAGCGGCCCGATCATTGGAGGCTTCGCGCAGTGCCAGAATGATCTCCTTCGCCATGTCCGTCGTATAACTGTTGAGTTCGGCCGGATTGTTCAGAGTGATCCAGACGTTGTGCAGGCCCGTGACCGGCGAACCGTCCCGTCCCCGGACTGCACGGTGCTCAACCAGAATGTGCGCGCGCGCCGGCGCCTCGACGAGGTTATGGTTTTTCATGACTTCTCCCGTTGCCGTTTGAGACACTCTTCAGAATCACGCGGCGCGCAATGGCATGCCGCGCAACGCTGTCGAAGACCGCAGGAGCATCGTCCAGCGGATGTGTTTCCACGTAGGGTGCAACCGCCACGTTGCCCTGCAAGACGAGATCGAGAGCGGCCGGATACTGGTCGGGCGGGCAGCCCCAGTTGCCCCGCGCGGTGGCATCAAGCGCCATCAGATTTGACAAACGGAGCTCAACTTTCCTGGGCGTGAACCCGATAACGGCGAGATAACCGCCGTAGTCGAGCAATCCAAACGCGGTTTGTTGTCCTGCCGGCGTGCCGCTGGTTTCGAAAATCTTCAGGCCGATGCCGCTGCGCCCGCTTTGCTTGGAGAAATTCCGGACCTCGGCCTTTAGATCTTTTTCATTCCTCGACGCGGAGTCAAGTGTGAGGCCGGCGCCGTGCTGCGCGGCCAGTTCCAGTTTGGCGAGATCGATGTCGACAGCGACCACGGCGGCACCCAGCGCGGCGGCTATCTGCACTCCAAAGCCGCCCACTCCACCCACGCCTACAAAGACGGCCACATCGTCCGGACCGACGCCTGCGCGGCGGATCGCTTCCCAAGGTGTGGTCACGGCATCGGCGATCACCGAGAGCATCTCGACACCGAGTCCTGGCGGCAGGGAGTCGGGTACAGGACAAAGACCGCGAGCAGGTACGCGCACGTGGGTGGCAAAGCCGCCATCGCCATCGTTACCGGGCATGAACTGATTACGGCAGATGGTAGGCTTCCCGGCTTGGCAGGCGGGACAAGTTCCGCAAGGAATGACAGCAGGAACGATGACCGTGCGCCCGAGCCAAGTTGTGACGTTATCACCGGCGGCGACAACTCTTCCGCTGATTTCGTGCCCGAGCACGAGCGGAAGTGCTTTTCGCGTCGGAACTCCGTCAACGGCAAAACCGACGTCGGTGTGACAGATGCCGCAGCCCGCGACTTCCACGATGACTTCTTCAGGTCCGGGTTCGAGCGCGGGAAGCTCAAACCGCTCCAGCGGCTGGCCCGCAGCGATCAGACGATAGCCATGGGCTCCGTCAATTCGCATATTCCCTCGCGGATATTTCCACGGTGGATCGCTTGGCAGCCAGGCGCTTGAGTCCGAGCAAGGCGGCTCCCAGAGCGCACACAAAATCGCAATCCTGCGGAATGTGGACCTTCACCTTCAGACGATCTTCCAATGCCCTGGCAATTCCGGCCTGGCGCGCGACTCCGCCGATCAGCGTGAGTTGATCTTTCATTTCTACCCGCTTTAGCAAGGCTCCGGCGCGGTCGGCCAGGGACTCATGAATGCCACGAAGAATATCCTGCACTGTGATCCCCGCACTGACATGGTTGATGATTTCGCTCTCGGCGAGCACCGCGCATACGCTGGAGATCGGCTGAGGATGCGTGGCGCGAAGGGAGAGTTCACCTACGTCTTCCAGCGGCACCTCAAGATATTTGGCCGCGCGTTGGATGAACATGCCGGAGCCGGCAGCACACTTGTCGTTGCTCTTGAACACCTTCACCTTGCCAGTCTCGGTGATGCCGATGGCGCGGGTGCACTGGCCGCCGATGTCGAGAATGGCAGTCGTTTGCGGGACAGCGAAATGTGCCCCTCGCGCCGCCGTGGTGATTTCCGTTACCTGAATGTCACGGAAGGCGACGCCGTAACGTCCGAACCCCGTGGTGGCGATGTAATCCAGTTGGTGCCGTTTGAGCCCGGCCTGTTCGAGCGCTTCTTCGAGCGCAGTGCTGGCCGCTTCGTCTGTCTTGACGCCGCTGCGCGTCCGGCCCTTACCAACGACGCGAGGCGGGCCATTCTGTTCATAGAGCACCACCGCCTTGGTGAAGCTGGTGCCGCAATCAATGCCCGCCAGAAATGGCATGATCTCCCCTCCAAACGCCGGATTCGAAGCTTTGGTCGAGTTTCTCCAGCGCGAATAGTGCGGCCCCGACCGCCCCAATGAACTGCGCATCCGGGCTGACCTGCATCTTGCGTCCGATGACTTCCTCGAGTGCCCGTACCATGCCGATGTTGCGCGCGACTCCACCAGTCATAGTGATTTCGGGTTCGATATTGAGCCGCCGCGCCAGCGATAAGGTGCGCTTGGCAATGGCGATGTGAACGCCGCCAAGGATGTCCTCCGCGGTTTTGCCCTGGGCCAGGTAGGAAAGAATGTCCGACTCGACAAAGACTGTACATACGGTCGCAATCTTGACCGGGTGTTTCGCCCTGAGCGAGAGCGGCCCAACCTCGTCGAGACCGATGCCCATGACTTCCGCAGAATTCGCGAGGAAGCGACCGGTGCCTGCCGCGCACTTATCGTTCATAACAAAGTCCAGCACTTCGCCGCTGGGCCCGACGCTGATAGCTTTGGAATCCTGTCCGCCCATATCAATGACTGTTCGCGTGCTGGGGCAGAGAAAGCTGGCGCCCTTGGCGTGGCAGGTGATCTCGGTCATTTGAGTGTTGCCGAAGGCGATTTTGTATCGGCCGTACCCTGTGCCGACGACGAACCCGACATCGCTGGCGTGAAGGCCGGCCTGCTGGCAGCCGCTGTCGAAGGCGCGTTCAGCGGCGCGCTGCACGTTGGCGCCGGTGTCCACGAGAGCGCGCGCCAGTATCTTCAGGCCGCCGTTGTCGGACATGACGACTGCCTTGGTTTGTGTAGAACCGACATCTACTCCGGCTGCGATTCTCATACTCTCCTCTCGTTACGCGCTGCTCCGTGCAGAAGCCGTCGCCTTCGAGTGCTCCAGCGCCTCGAAGAAGGCATCGATGCGGTTCTTGGTTTGCGCTTCAGCAAAATATCTGGGGTCTTCCAGGTCGGACTCGATATACAAGGTCGGTACGCCGAGTTTCTTGGTGAAGTAGTCGCGCATGTCGCCCTGGCCGGCGGAAAACAGCCGGCAACTCTTAACGAAGTGGATGATCAAACCATCGGCATTCCAGTCCTCGACGTAGCGACGGATCTGTTCGTAGCGCTGCAGAAAATTCCGGTTGGTCACGTTCTGCTCAATCATGTGCCTGGCGACGGACTCGAATGGGTTGTCGGGGTCGTGTCGAAACCCAAACTCCCAAAGTCCACCCACGGTCGAGTAGGTTGAGGCGACGGCACAGGCTTGCCACTTGGCAAACATGTCGCGGAAGGTGCGGAAGTACGGATACGGCGGCGGGCCTTCCATCACCAAACGAAAGTGCTCCTTCTCGTACACGCCTTGGCCCGCATCCACCTTAGCCTGCAGTTCGGCCAGGGCGGCCTCAAAGAACTCCACGCCTTCGGGCTTGGCGCGATAGACATAGAGCGGCCCCATCAGAGTGATGGCATCGAAGTAGGCGTCGAAAGGCGACGGTGACCGGCGCGCGAGATGCTTGATCTGAGACCAAAGCTCTTCCGAGCGACTGGAGCACTCCACCGCCTGGCGGAAGCGGTCATAGTCGAACCTGCGGCCGGTGAGCAGTTCAAGCTTCTTGACCGTTTCCTGCAACTGCTTCACGACGTAATCCAGGTCCGATCGCGACGGCTCGTCGGCGCGCATGAAAGGGACGTCGATTACATACAGAGGGGCTTTCTGCAGCTTGGCGAGGTGCTCAAACCATTTCAGATAGGTATTGCAGCCGACGAAGTTGCAGAGGATGAGCGTCGGCGTAGGCAGCTTCCCGCCGGTCGGCGTGATGCCTTTCAGAATGCAGCCGATATCAGCTTTGACGTACGCGCAGTTGTCGGCGGCGTAGCCTAAGTCCTCCGCCGCCAGAATGGGGTCGAGCGACTGGTGGCGAATGGCGAGCTGCAGCGCGTTGATCTCCGGATAGAGCGGTACAGCGCCGAAGCCCTCCAGCAGCTCGACGCAGTTTCCGGAGATCATCATCGAAACCGTTGGTGGATTCCCCGTATTGGCCGCCTGATCCAGCTGGTCGTACCAGGTCAGCATCAAATCCTTTTGCCGTTGGTGAATGGAGCCGCGATATTCTTTCTTGTCCGTCATCTTTTGTTCCTTAGTCAAAGACCAGCGATTCCACGAAAGTCTCGATTTCTGTGCGCAGGCGGTCGAAGGTGAACGACTTTTCCTCGAACTCCAGTTGCAGGTGCGGGATCCCAGCTCGCTCCAGTTCCTGCTTGTAGGGGACGTAATCGAAATAGGCAGGCTCGCAAAACTTGGCGATCAGAAACAACACCGCGTCTGCCTTGCTTCGCCGGACCTTCTCGACGAGCCCGTCCCAGCGCGGCTTACGGAAATCGTGCCGCACAGAGGAGTACACGGAGCGGTCGAGATAGCTGGTGGCAAGCGCCGGCAGCGGATCTCCCTCGGTTGGGACGTCGCTCTCAAACCAACTTTGGCCGATCGTGAAGTCGTCGTCCACGATGTAACAGCCTGCATCTTCTATCAGGCGGATCAGCGTCAGCGGCGGCTGTTCGCAGAAGGATCCCTCCACGACGATGCGAATCGAATCCCGTTGCTTGGTGCTTCGCGAGCGGAACTGAACCAGGGCGGCTTCCAACTGTTCCGTGTGTTCCTCGACAGGCAAGAAGTTACCGACCCGGATGAGTTGATAGAGCTCCGAGGTAGGGACCTGTTCCGGATGTTGCGTGCGTAACTGGTAAAGTTCGCGAATCAGTGCCCGGTTACGGTTGTAGAGGGTGATGGACCGGCGAAGTGCGTCCTCATTGACATTGCTCCCGCCCAAACGCTCCAATTCCGTGAGGATGCGCCGATACTCCTCAGCCAGGAATCGCGCTGCTGCAGGCGAGCTGGGATTGTGGGGCAGGTGGAGGAAGTCCAGATACATTTGGGGGAAATTCCGCTTCATGACGAAGCACAGATTTCGAGCCGAGTCGCAGATGGTGGAGAACAGGAAGCCGTCAAACGGCTCCAGGTGACCGGTCAACCCCATTTCCAGAGTAGTTTTAACGATGGAGCAAATGAATGATCCAAAGCGCGCATCGGCGTGCTGGATGTCGAGCCGGTCTCCAGCACCGCTTAGGCCGACCGGCAGCATCCCCGCGGCATGAATCAGTTCCACCGGTGCGTAAACCGGAAAATACGCTATGGCTTTGGCGCCGGGGTGCGCCTGCTTCCACTCGCGCACCGAGGGGAAATGCAGGTCCGAACATTTATCGAACGTTCGTTCTAATAAAGGCATGTTCCATACATACTTCACGTCAACCCAGCGTGCCGTGATCTACCTCACACAGTCGTGTGATTACTCAGTCGTGGTCCGGTTGGGCGATCGCCGTCGGTCGCCTTTGAAGTGGTCACCGAGGTCGTACCGACCAGCGCAAAATGAGCCACCCCACCACGGACGCACACCCCGCCAGCCATAGCGAGAGGCCGCCCAGCCAGTACTTCCAGTGCATGTGCTCGGTTGAAGTGGGAAATAACAACAGAGTGCCCAGTACCACGAGGGTCAGGCCCAGGAGCCCGATCACGTCTATCCATCGCATCATGGCGATCCCCCTCGACATTTCTCAGGCAACGATTCAGGCGGGCAGATATGCCCTTGGATTCGAGAACTTCACAACAGGCATTGATTTCTGTCAGTGACCCAAATCACAAAGGCTGCGATGATGGTTCCATTCTGGTCCATAAGGGGCTGCTGGGCAGGTGGATGGTGTAACTATGATCCCTGGGTGAGCTTTACTTCCCGCAGGAAATCGTAGACTGCGGAGGGCGGCAGAGTCTTGAGCGCACTTCTATGCCTTTTCCGGAACGCGGTCACAAGAGTGGGAGCGTACTCCATTCCAACCCGGTCACAATTTGCCCTAAACACTTTGCGCAACGTCACGCCATTTGCCAGGTTCGGTCGCCCGTACTTGATCCGAATCGGCCATCGTCGCAACACCTCGGGTGGGAGATGCGCCAATGACGACGGATTTACAGCCGCCATCACCGTCACGTTGTCATAGAATCGCTTCATGCCTTGCGTCCCGATCTTGAAACTCTCATAGTGGCGCGGGTCAAAGGTCATATCGTCGATATAGAGCACGGTCCTCCATGGGCCCTCGGCCATGCGTTGTGCATATTCCCTGATCTGGCCGAGGTAGTCCGAGGAGATTAAGACGAGTTTCAGACCTCTCGATCTCCCGAACGAGCGCCTGCAGTGAGAGTGTCTTGCCCACGCCGCCCTCACCTTCAAGCAGAGTGAAAGGCATACGCCCCCCTTTGACAAATGCAGTCAGCATAGTCCGAAGGCGAGCTACATTCTTTTCCTGATCGATGACTTGATCGCTCTTCGCTTCCTCAATCTCGACGGGCTCCAGTTCGCCCTGCGCTCCGGCTTCAAAAACTTCATACCGGGCAAGCGGGTCCTGGTTCAACTGATGCATGAACGCGACAACGTGAGCGAGTTCCGCGCCCCAGTCGGGCGAGACCGCCAGTCTCTTGTACAGCTTGGTTTCGACGCTTCCGTCGGCGTAGCGCAGGCTCAGAATCTGTTCTCGCTGTGAGTCCTCGAGATCGGCCATCTCTCGCATCTCGCTGATGAAATCTGAAACCACGCCGGCATCGGTGCGGGCAATCCGCCGAGGCGGCACCCCGTCATAGGCAGGCACGCGAATGGGATGCTTGCAGAGGGCGCCGTGCAAGTCGACAAGCAGGGCCTGATACTTCCTGAAGATCCCTTCGACATCGGTCTGGTATATCCGCTGGAGTGACCTCAAAAAGTCTTCGGCATACGCTTTTACCTCCACCCCGGCGCGATCCAGCGATTCTTTCGAGAGAAACGGATGCTTCACAAAGGTGTGGCTGGCCAGCTGGCGGAGAAAGATATCTTGATATGAGGACCGGACGGCCAGCGATGTTTTCCCGGTGTAGGTAAAAAGCAGGACCTGTTGCTGGTCGAGATAAAGGCTAATCGCGTCCGCCGCAATCTGAGACTCACGCCCCCCACCGAATACGACTCTGAACGCGGGCTCAACCTTCTCGTACAACCGCTCCAGTACGGGCACGCTCCCATCATCCTGAGCGTCCAGGATGCTTCTCGAAAGAGATTTCAATTCGTCCTCGAGCCGAAACATCGCTCTCGAGAACGGGGTTGGGTCAAGCCCTTTGTGGTTCCACGACACCGGGCTGCACGTGATGATGTTATTGAGGGAAAGAGTGAAGTTCCAGGTATCCCGCAAGAGATCATTTGTGCGGGTGCCAAAACCGCTAAGGACCTCTGCCAGATCCTTCATAAAGGTCACCCTCTATTCCGATTGTACTCGCCGATGCTGAGGACTCGTCGGGCGCGATCACACCTCGGGGGACGATCCGCTTCACTGTTATGCATGGTTGACCCAATCAGATGGGATGAGAAGGCCGCTTTTCGACGGGATGCGATCTGCCCGCGAACGGGGCTGGGCCACGCTCGCGCATCGGGTCAGGCCGTGTAGCTGGCAAAAGCGGGAGCTGTTTGTGGCGCGAACAATCCAGATTTCAGCATCAGGATAAGTAGCGAGAAATCTCCGGTCAGTTCGCATCCTGCGATTGCCAAGGCTAGTCCTCGGGCTTGTGCCTGCAGTTGCACAAGAGAAAGCGCGAGTGTTGCCAGCAGACCTACGACGACGATGAGACCGAAAAATAGCCGGGCATACCTGCCTTTAAGCCACATCCTTGCTGTCTCTCGCGCTGCGGGCGACCATCGCGACATTCGCAGAAGATAAATCGACAAAAGCATGAAGTTCGCGAGCAACAAGTATGGCTCGGTTCGCTCCATCCATTTGACCTCTTGCGTGGCATGGCCTTGGAGCAGTCGCATGGTGAGCGAGAGTGTCGTGCCGCCGAGCGTGGCGTACATCAGGATCAGCAGCGGGAGAAGCCTGGTATTCCAGAAAGGAATGGCGGCAGAGTGGTTCATCACGAAACCGTCATAAAACATGATGAACAATCCCGAGAAGATCGCCACCACGCCGGCAGCAACGTTCACACTGTTTGGCAGCATCTGCGGACTGACCAACTCCGAAAGCAGGAGCACCAGTCCGGAAACGGCAAACAGCCCGGTTGCCCAGATCCCGCGTGCGATCCAGGAACGGTCGGGACGCATGGCAGCACGCCAGAAGCGCTCGGGACGGCCGAGGTACATCAGGTGCGCACTATTCTTGCCGACAACCACGATGAGATATCCAAGAAGCATTCCCGAACGGTAGCGCGTGAGTAATGAGATTATGAACAGGCTGGCGCCAATGCCTCCACAGAAGAAGGCCGTACAGATGAGCCAGTTCCACCAGACTTGGCGGTAGTAGCCAAAGCCAAACCGGTGCTGCGCGATGGTGATGGGCTGGGTGATGGGCTGTGTGGTCATTCTTATTGCTCCTGGCGGCTTGAATCGAAAGCGCCCGTCTATTCGTCCAGATAGAACACGCTGGGCTTGGTGCTGCATTCGGGCAGAAGCGTCCAGCCCTTTCTCTCCTGAATCAGCTTCTGGAGCTTCCCGTCCTGTGGCTCGAGATCCCCGAAAATTCGAGCGTCCGTAGGACAGGTAATGACGCATGCCGGCTCAAGACCTTGATCGACGCGATGCGCGCACAATGTGCACTTGGTCATGGTGCCTTCATCAAACTCGGCGAACTTGATGGCTTCGTATGGGCTCAGTCCGTCGGTACTGTACCCGTGCTCGAGCAGGCCTTTCTCGATGAAATGGCGATTCATATATGGACAGGCCACTGCGCAGGCTCGGCACCCGATGCATTTTTCGCGGTCTACCATGACCAACCCGTCGTCTCGCACCCAGGTTGCTCCGGAAGGGCAGGCATGTGCGCACGGTGGGTCATCACAGTGATTGCAGAGGACGGGGAGAAACGTTCGCCGCGTCTTGGGATAAGTGCCTACCTCACGCGTGACCACGCGGGCATAGTGCACACCTTCGGGCGTACCGTTTTCCTGTTTGCAGGCGAGCGTGCAGGCGTTGCATCCGATACAGCGCTTCAGGTCAATGACCATTCCCAGTCGTGCCATGTTCGCCCCATCAGCCTCCGTGCAGGTGGCGGAGGATCGCCAGTGTGACGACCTCTTCGCCGCCTTGCAGCGGCTTGTTAAGTTGGTCCGAATTCAGACTCGTGCCGTTCACCACAATCGCGAAATCCCCGCGTAGTTTCCCGGCGCATACCAGGTTGTCGTACAAGCTGCGGCCGTCGACGGTTTCCAGACCACGGAGCAAATCGGCGATCGTTGCACGCTCGAATTCGACGGTGCGACGGCTGAAGCCGAGCATCTTGCGCGTCGCTCCGAGTGCGGAAATGTTGGCGGCCGGCATGGCTCTGGTCCTGTTCTCTACTGATCTTTCTCTCTCGATGGTTCGCTTCTGGTTTTGCCAGACCGACTGACAGAAGTGACCTTCACGTTATTTTCTCGACCCGCACACGCGCGGAGGACTCCAACCCTCCGGTGGCGCTGTCGGTGTAACGCATGGAACCCGTCAGCAGGCGGTTAAAGTGACTTCCCCGCTGCTTCTGGCGATCGTTAGTCACGAAGTGGCGCGTGATCGCATTGCTGACTCCGAAGACTTGCGGGTGTATGCCTTCCACCAACTGGGCCACACCGTCAATACTGCCGGCCGGCGAGTGCAGCCGGATGCGAGTGCCACTGGCAATTCCCAGCTGAGCGGCCGTGACGGGATTCAAGAGAATGCCGCCGTGGATAGCATCCTTCTCGCTGACCTCTGACAGCCAAGGCATGACAACCGTATCGGCAAACGTGTGCAGGCTCTCTTTGAATGTGATGGCGTAGAACGGATAGCCGGCCTTGCCGTCTTCGATAACTTGCGAATTCTTCCAGAATGGCAGCGGCCGGTAGTTATCGAGCGGCCAATCTTTCAATCCCACCTGCTCGAATTTCCGGCGCATGTCATCGCCCTGGCGCTTGATGAATTCAAAATAGAATGGGATGCGTAAGTTTCCGTAAGGCAGGTAGGTTTCCTCCGGAGTTCGATAGCGGACGGCGTGCCCGTTCTTCTTGAACCATTCCAGACCCCTGTCATCGCCGTAGATGGAGCGGGCATAGCGATCCCATAGCTCCTCGACGCTGTAACGCCTTTCCGGATCGAGCAGGTATTTCGGATTGGCGGTGAAACCGGTTACGACGTTGAGCAGATCATTCCAGTCGTCGCGAAAGCCGAGCCGCTCCGCAATCTCGGTCAGAATCTCGTACGCATCTTTGGTGTCACCCACAGGCTTCACCACCGGCTGGCGCAAGGCGTGCCCGGTGACCGCCGGGGGTTCAAGGCAGTTCAGCAGGTACGACTCAAGGTAGGTGTGATCGGGCAAGAACACGTCGGCCCACTCGGTTGATTCGGTACGCTGAATGTCGATGGCCACGACGAACTTCATGCGCGCCATGATTTTCTCGACCTTATCCGTTTCTGGCATATTCCAGAGAGGATTGGAGTGGTACATCAACATGACTTCCGGCGAATAGTTCAGGCCGAAGCGCTCTGGTTCGAGGATGGTTTCCGTATTGAGTTGGCCTGCGTCGAAGCCAATGGGGAACCACTCCATCAGGTGGGTTGAATCCGGCGGATACTTGAAGGGTGGCGCGGGATGCAGCTGGTGTGGCTCCGGCTTGAGCACGCCGTCTTCACCTTCGTGGACAAAGAATCCTCGGTGATCGAGGGGCACGCCCAGGTGTCCTCCAGGGACGTCGATGTTGCCCACCAACATGTTGAACATCTTGTAGGCAAGGTTGTCGAACAGTCCGTTGGCGTGCGACTGTGAGCCGCGATAGTAGTTGAGGGCGGCGGGGCGGAAGGGATAGGTCTTGCCTTCGATCTCGACGGTCGCCCCAATCTGTGCGGCCTCAACGAATTCTCGGGCGATACGCCGGATTGTATCGGCAGGAACGGTTGACACTTCCGACATTTTTTCTGGCGTGTGGTCGCGCAGCATGTCGGCCCAGACACGGAAGCCGGTACGCAAGGTCGCTCCTGCAAACTGATGTGCTCCGTCAAGTGCGACGTCATCTGGAGCTACTGTATTCCAGGGCTGGGGCGCGGCTTGTCCCAGACTCCACACCATGGCGCGCCCCTCTGGGTCGCGCAGCAGATAACCGTCCTCTTTGACCAGGTAGGGTGCATTCGTGTGATCGCGCAGAAAGTCGCGATCGTACTGCTTCAATTCATGGATCAACACATGCGCCATACCGAGCACGAAAGCGCGATCGGTGCCGGGCAGGATCGGAATCCACTCGTTAGCTTTGGCGGCGGCGACCGACATGCGGGGATCTAGCGTGACTACCTTCATGCCGCGCATGCGGGCGTCGGCCATGCGCTTGGCGCTGCCGGAAAGATGAAGGTGTGAGGAGAAGCCGTCGCCCGAGCCGATCTGTATCCAATAGTTGCAGCGGTCGTAGTCGTTGATGGCGGCAAAGGAGCCGTCCACCGAACCGTTCACCGGATGGTAGGAGCCGCCGCAGTAATTTCCCAGCGAGGTGAAAAAGTTGGGGGAACCGAACACCGCGGGCCATCCCCAGAGCAGAATCCTCTGAAAGTCTCCGATAGCGCATAGCAGCTTGCGCGGATCGTCGGCGCGCACCTTGCCCAATTCCCGAGCCACGATCTCGTAAGCCTCGTCCCACGAAATGGGTACCCACCCTGGGTCAACGCCTGGACCCTTCAGTGGATTGGTCCGCTTCATGGGGTTGAGTACGCGAGTCGAATCGTAGAGGCGCGACAGGCCGGCATTGCCCTTGGGACAGAGCTTGCCGAGGTTGTCAGGATTGGTTGGGTCACCCTCGATCTTGAGCGCGACACCGTCGCGAACCTGCACCAGAATTCCGCAGCCATGCAGGCACATACCGCACGTGCTCGGGATCCACTGAGACTCACCCGGGACTGCTTGCGCTACCGCCATGGGATTCCCCCCACGCAAGAATCTTGGGGAGAACTTTCCAACGAATGGTCACATCTGTTCAGTGACTTGAATCACACATGGCTGTGAGGTGCTGTAGGACAGCGGCACTTGTCGAGGACGACGGGCTCGATAGCCTCGCTGGCCGGAGCATACGCTGCCGCTAGTGGGTTTGGCGCATTGTCCGAGATGCCGGCTGGACTCCCCAAAGCCAGGCCCTTGGTTTAACCGCAGGTCTAGGTTATCGCAAGGCTTACCCAGCGGTCAGAACTGACGATCCGAGCGGGAGCGCCAGGATCGACCTTCTCGGGCGTAAAGTGGCTCCCCTTTTCGCTGCGCTACTGCGGGATCACTTCGATTGCCGAGACCGTCGCGTAGTTCTCGATGGGCACGAATTCGAGCAGGAGTTTGCCTTGAGCGTTGGGCTCAAGTCCGGTCAGTTTCCGCACCAACGCCATATCGGTACCGACTTCATCGGCCAGGTTCAGGTCCTTAAGAATCGCTTTCCCGTTACAGAAGACGTTAAAGCGGCGACGGCCGGAGCCTCCAGGCGAGTTCGCGTTCGAACTCGGCGAAGAAACGTGGCTTCTCGAACTGAATTGCCGTTCGATGAAGTGCAGGATGACCGTGTACTTCCCCGGTGTAACGGGAATCGCATAGGAGAAGTGACCCCAGCGTTCGCCTTCATAGAGCTCAGGATCGTCGGTACCCGAAGCGCCCGCCTCGCTGACGCTCAGCTGCCCGCCTTTGAAGTAGAGATCGGGGCTCCACCAGTGGCTGTCGTTGGAGTAGTAAGGAACGTCTCGTGTCACGATGCGAACCGGACGCATGCCATGATCGACCCCGGGGAGGATCTCGATGCCAGACAACATCGCCCTTCCTCCGCGCACGGAGGAAAAGGCAAGGTGAAGCTGGCCATCGGCCGCGGGAGCGATATCGGTAAACACCTTTACATCGGCAGTGCGGCTGCCGCCAGCGTCGGCGATCACATCCAGATTGTCAAAGAGGGGCTTGCCATTGGCGGTCACCGTCATGATCCGGCTGCCCTCGCCGCCACCCCCAACCTCTTCGAAACCATAGAATGTGTCGGCAAAGTGGAGATGTAACTCGTAAGTGCCGGCCTTCAACGGAATGTTGTAGGCAAAGTCCCCTTGGCGGCTGGAACGATAGATCGTCGGATCCTGCGTGCGCGATATATGTTGCACAGTAGAGCGGACTGCGGTTCCGCCTTCAAAGTCAACGTCAGGGGCCCATAACTTTCCGGCACGATCGACGTAATTGCGGCTGGAGCCAGCCAATATGCGAATCTCATCTCCCACCGGCAAGCCCACGGCAGGCTCGGGCGCGCTTTGCTGCTGCATTGGGACAACCACCGCGCTAGGCTTCCACTTGTCCCAGCTCAGATATAGCGCCGCTACTAATACCGCAAACAGCGTAAGGCCGACCGCCTGGACTCTTCTGACATTTGTTCTTGAGGACGGGGTGGGCGTGACTTGAGGAGTTACCTCTGAATCTCCAACCAGCGGCAGGGTCGGCTCTTGCGTTTTCGCTTCGACGTCGGGAACTGATCGCTCTTCGAAAACAGGAACGTATTGTCCGACCGGAATTGTGATCTGTAACGAGTGCCCCGCACCGGTGGTTGCATAGTACTCGGCGAGGCGCTTGCGCAAACGGTTTACTTCGACACGGACGATGGAATCAGTGTCCTGATCGAAGGAATCACTGCGTCCGAAAACGTCCAGCGCTACGGAATACTCTTTAATCTGACCACTTTCGCCGCTGAACAGTTTTCCGCACAGATAGGAGAGCAGGCGGACCAGAGTGGGAGAGCGGGCAAACAACGGGGAGTTCAGCACCGTTTGTAGTTCGGTGCGTTCCAACTCCGTGCGTGTGCACTCCGTGAGGGAAGGCATCCCTGCCTCCTGGATAGCCGCTCCACAAGTCGCTTATACACCCCCATCCCGCCGAGCCACAGTGATTAACGGTCACGCCGCCGCTAAGCCTCGGATGTAACGGCTCCTTAACCCCAACAACCGAGAGTTAACTGGGGCCGGTGTTGCAATGCACCACAACTCCAGAAACCGGTACCGAAGAAGCAGATAGACGCATTAACCGCGGTCCGTAGCGCCCAAGTAGCAGCTATAGCCTTGGCACGCCACGCCATTTGCAAGATAAGGGAGTCAGACCCGAGAGCAGAATCGCCGGAAAGAAAGCAGCGAGCGAGGCGAGCGGCTCCGAGGATCGGGAGGTACATATGAAAAACCTGGTGCTGAAGATCGTGATGGCCGCGATGGTAATGGGATTGGCCGAGTATTGCCTCGCCATGCCTGACCCGGACCAGAAGACGAAGGCAATGACGGTATCCGAACTGGAGGCCGCCGCAGATGTGGCGCGGGCGCAGAAGGACTATCCGAAGGCCATCGAGCTCTTCCATGCGGCGCTGCAGAAGGACCGCAAGAACGCCATGCTTTACAACAAGCTGGGGATGACCGAGTTGAAGAACAATGACCTCACTTCAGCCCGATCCGATTTCGAACGTGCCGCCAAGTACAACAAGCGTTTTGGCGATGCCCTGAACAATATTGGCGCGGTCTACTTCTTGCAGCGCAACTTTGACCGAGCCGCCAAGTACTTCAAGAAGGCGGTAGCGCTCGAAGAGACGCGAGCCACCTTCCACGTCAACCTCGGCGCGGCATGGTTCGGGCAGAAGAAAATCGAGCGCGCCATTGCCGAGTACAGCAGAGCCGTCGAGTTGGATCCCGACGCCCTGATCCGCTCTCAGACCGCGGGCGTGGCGGCACAGATCGCCAGCCCGGAAGAGCGCGCCAAGTACAACTACATGCTGGCTAAGGTCTATGCCAAGCGGGGCGATGTGGAACGCTGCCTGCAGTGCCTGAAGATGGCCAAGAGCGAGGGTTATCACGACATGGCCAATGTCTATAAGGATGAGGAGTTCTCTCGCATGTGGCAGGACAGTCGCCTGCAGCAGATGGTTCCTCCTCCACCACCCCGGTAGGCCTGGACAAGCGAGGGGGCGGCTGGTGGCACCGCCCCCACTTCAGCTCTGGCATGGTTGGCTCGCGAATCTCTCCTGACATGCTCCATCAACAGACTCGGCATCCCCCTTTTGGGCCATCGTCTGTGCGATCACGACCGCACTAACCATTGAGTGCAGCCTTGCACAGTCCTAGAATAAGGGTACGGGTGAAAGAGCCCGTGGCCGGCCTGCATTTCCAATTCAAGATCTAAGGCGGCCGTCGTTCCTCTATCCCAGTGCTGGACAGGTTTTCCTGGAGATCTCTCTCTGATCTCACCGGTCCACAAGGAGGTGCCGTTATGCTGGGGATGAGTTTGCTTTCCTTCCTGGTTCTCGCTCTCATCGGAGAAATTGTCGCGGTCGCCTACCACGATATTGTTCGTTATCGGTTTCTTAAGGGCAGAGATGCCCTATTCGGAAAGCTGATCGTCGGTTGGATCGGCGCGTGGCTCGGCTCACCGGTGCTGGGGCACTGGCTCTGGAAGATAGAGAACGTATATATCGTGCCGGCCCTGTTGGGCGCGACCGCCGCAGTCCACTTGACCGTGCTGACGGAGAGGGTGCTTGTCGAACTCACAAGCATCCGGCCCGCTAAGGCAGATGCCCAGAGAGAGGAGACTTGCACCATCAAGCCAGCAGTAGCGGCTTGATGAAGTGTGGTCACTCAGCTGAGGTCAACCATGCTATTCAGAGAAGAAGACGAAGATCTTGAAGTACTGCCTTTCGCGGATCGAGCCGAGGCCGGGCGCGTCCTGGCGGGCAAGCTTTGGATGCACGACCGCCGCAACGACGCAATCGTCGTCGGGCTACCGCGTGGTGGCGTGCCGGTTGCATTCGCGGTGGCGGGCGCGTTACGGCTCCCCATGGATGTGCTCGTCGTCAGCAAGCTCGGCACGCCCTGGAACTACGAGCTGGCTATGGGCGCGCTGGCCGAGGATGGCGTCCAGGTGCTCGATCTCTCGATGATCGAGCAACTTCACATACCCGAAGTTGAGGTGCAGGCGTCAGCCGCCGCCGCCCGCAGCGAGGTGGGTCGCCGCCAGGACGTGTATCGTGGTGGCCGTGCGCCACTGCAAGTAGAAGGAAAGACCGTCATTCTTGTGGATGACGGAATTGCCACGGGATGCAGCGTTCTGGCCGCTATGGCCGCGATCCGCCGGCGGAGGGCAGCGCGAGTTGTGCTTGCTGTCCCGGTCGCGCCCGCGTCCAGTTGCAATGCCATCCGAATGGAAGCAGATGAGTTCGTCAGTGTGGCCGAGCCGGAACAATTTTTGGCGGTCTCACAGTGGTATCAGGACTTCAGCCCGGTAAGTGATGAAGATGTGCGCTATCTGCTGAACTGTGCGTTCAAGTCGCAGGTGCGCGCGGCCTAATGACTAGCGGGTTCGTCAGAGAAGGAGGTTACGTTGCGAAGACATTTTTCAAATCGGGGGGAAGCTCTGGCGGAGGTGACTGCTGCCAGAGTGCGTTTCGAGCATAAGCAGAGTCCAAAATCATCTCGTGCGCAGGACGTCCGTTTGGCCAAAATCCAGCAGTGGTTTTCACATCCGGTGGAAGTGGCTCCTCGGCCGCAGAAGAAGCAGCCAAAACACAACCAGGATCTCACGATGCCTTTATAGAAGCTGTCTCAAAGGAGATGTGTTATGCCAACGATTGCGAAGAAGGGCAACAGAATCAGCAGGCCAAAGAGCGCTCGCAAGGTTCCAGCACAGCGTGTTGTGGATGCGGCTGCGACCATCCGCCGAATCGGCGATGAATGGGCCCAGCACTGGAATGCCGGAGAGCTGGAAGGTGTGGTGGCGGCATACGCCGAAGACGCGGTTTATCTTCCGCCGCACCACGAGGCTGTGCATGGACGTGATGCCATTCGTGAATATTTGAAAGCGCCGCTCGGTCATGGCGTGTCCGACCTGGCCTTCGACGTTACCTACATCAAGCAGCAAGGGCCCGTTGCCTGGGACGTTGGAACGTACCGCATGACCGTCCCTCAAATGGATGGCACGAGAAAGGAAGACCACGGAAAGTATCTCAGTGTCTGGCGGCGCGTGGGGACAGACTGGTTGATCGCCGCCGATGCCTGGTCAAGCGATTTGCCGCTGTCAGCGTGACGTTTTCTGAGCTGTACTTTTTTCGCATCTGTCTGCGCGAACACTTCGCCACTCTGATCGTTGGATCGGCTGACGGGCAGCCGTTAAGGAGGAATTATGGAGCTGGCACTTAACAAGGAGGAACAGGAACTTCTTCTGAGCATCCTGGAGCGGCGTCATCGGGAAATGCAGAAAGAGATTTCACACACGGACCACCATGAATTCAAGATGGTCCTGCGCAGGAATGAGAAGCTGCTCGAGTCCGTGCTGAACCGATTGCGGGAAGCGCCTGTTCACGAACAGTGCGCGTGATCCGGAGCACCTGTCTAGCGATTGCCTTACAGCGCAAAACAAAAGGCGGACCTCATCCTGGCGGTCCGCCTTCCAGTACTCGACCTTTTCCTACTTCTTATCTTGATCCTTATCTTTATCTGGGGCCTTGTCTGCGCCCTTATCGGCTCCCTTGTCCGCGTTCTTTTCCTGAATCGAAATTAACTCCACTTCGAAAATCAGGGTTGCGCCCGGCGTAATATCGGCCCCTGCACCACGGTCGCCGTAAGCCAGGTCCGGCGGAATGAACAGCTGCCACTTCGACCCCACCGGCATCAGCTGCAACGCTTCAGTCCAGCCCTTGATTACACCGCTCACTGGAAACGATGCCGGCTGGCCGCGTTTGTAGGAGCTGTCAAATTCTTTGCCACTGATCAGCGTGCCACGGTAATTGCACGTCACCGTGTCGCTTGCCATGGGTTTTGGCCCGGTACCCGCTTGCAGAATCTTGTATTGCAGACCGCTCGGCAGCGTAACCACACCTTCTTTGCTTTTATTCGCGGCGAGGAAAGCTTCGCCTTCCTTCTTGTTCACCGCGCTTGCTGCCTGCATCTTCTCCTGTTGCTTTTTCTGCATGGTTTGCTGCATTTGCATGAGCGCGGCGCGCATTTCTTCTTCGGTCAGCTGCGTCTTTCCACCGGCCAGAGTGTCTTTCAGACCTCGCGCCAGAATGTTGGGATCCACGGGCACATCTTGCCGGTGCAAGCCTTGCCCGATGTTCATTCCCAGGGCATAGCTGAACTTCTCCGTCTCCGTGTTGAGAGCGAGCGGAGCCGCGCTATTGGTGGTGGCCGGGGCCTTCGTTACGGTAGATGGCTTGGCCTTGGCTGGGGCAGCGGCTGGAGCTGCCGATGGAGGGTTTGCCGCCGGAGTCTGCTGCCCCTGCGCATTGCCCGGTAGCATCATCCCTGCCGTCAGTATGAGGATTGGAGTGAAGAGTCTTCGCATCTCCTTATCCTACATGGAAGAACTGTGTTGGTGATCCCTGATCCGGATTATTAACGACGGATTCATGCCGATGGCGCGATAAGTCTAATCCCTCCCTCTTGACATCCACCCTCGCAAAGAGCACAATTCCGTAGGCGAATAAAAAGCGAAAATAGCCGCTTTCGCCTTGGGCTTCGTTTCCGCCCGCCAGCTCCCTGAAATCCTGAGGAACTATGTCTACCCAGCCCGTTTTCTCCGGGGCGGCCTTGCGCCGCCATTTTCTTTTTGTTCCTGGTCAGGCGATCCCTGTCTCCCTGGCTCGCACTGTCCTTCCAGCCATCCCTTTTTCGGAAGTTGCTTCTCCTCCCAAGAAATCTTCCCTTGTTTACCAGCACCTTGCGCGAACGCCACAGTTGGCTACCGTCACCCCCGCCTCGCGTCTGGAGGTGCGTTCCGCTCCGGAACTGGTTTCCGTGGGGATCCCCGAGGTGGACGCGCTTTCCGGCGGCTTGCCTCGAGGCTGCCTCACCGAAATCTGCGGCCCCGCTTCCTCCGGGCGTACCAGCCTAATGCTGGCCGCTCTTGCCGCCGCCACGCAACGCCAGGAAGTATGCGCGCTCGTTGACCCCTGCGACGCGCTCGACCCCCAGTCTGCCATGGATGCAGGCATCGATTTGAAACGTTTGCTGTGGGTTCGTTGCTCTGCTCCGCAACCGGTCGATGACGAGATCACGGGCCGGCAAAATTCTCATGCCGGGCATAAAAATTCTTTCGACGGCAATCCAAAGAAAGCCTCGTTCGCCGCCCTCGACAATGCCCTGCGCGTCACCGACCTGCTTCTGCAGAGCAGCGGCTTCGGCCTGGTGGTGATTGATCTCGGCAACGTGCCGCTCCAAGCCGCGCGCCGTATTCCTCTCACTTCCTGGTTCCGCTTCCGGCGCACCGTCGAAAAAACTCCCACGGTGTTGCTGGTCATTGAGCAGCGGCCGATCGCAGGAAGCTGCTCTTCTTTATTACTCAGCCTGGAGTCGAAATCGCAGGTTGCAAGTCGCAGAGCGGGCGAATCCACGCCCGCCTTGTCAACCCAGGAAGAAGCTCCATCTCATGCGCAGTTGCTGGAAGGATTTCGCATTCACGCCGAAATTCTGCGTCTTCAGTGGAAACGCAAACCGCCGCAATCAGTGAAAACGGCGTTTGAAACCAAAGCCGCCTGGGGATGATGAACTTTGGCAAAGATGCAACAAGCCGGGGAAAGAATCGATTCGATTTCTTACTGACTGAATTCCTGAATGACTTAATGACTGAATTTTTCTATGCCTTTTGCCTGCATCTTCGTTCCCGATTTTCCGGTCGAAGCCATCCTGCGCTTTGAGCCGGAGCTTCGCGCGCAGGCCGTCGCCGTGCTTGAAGGCAAGCAACCGCTACAGAAAATTTTTGCTTTGAATGAAAAGGCCCGCCGCACGGGCATGGAATGCGGGATGACGAAGTTGCAGGTCGAAGCCTGCACCCACCTCGCGCTGCGGCCCCGTTCTTCCTCTCAGGAAGCTGCTGCCCATGCCGCTCTGCTCGACTGCGCCCATTCTTTTTCTCCGGTGGTCGAAGACGCCGCTTGCGACACGCTGCTTCTCGATCTTGCCGGACTCGAAACTCTTTTCGGACCGCTGCCCAAAGTCGCGCGTGATATCGCCCGGCGTGCTTCCGACCTCGGCCTGGAAGTGAATGTTGCCGTTGCCTCGAATCCCGATGCCGCCATGCTTGCCGCACGTGGATTTTCCGGCGTCACTGTTATTCCGGAGGGAAAAGAATCCGAGCGACTCGGCAATTTGCCGCTGGAGATTCTGTTTGCTGGCCTCTCCATCGACGGCGATAAATCCGCAGCGGACGAAAAACAGAATAACGAACGACTTCTGGAAACTCTCAACCGCTGGGGTGTCCGCAACCTGAGTTCGCTTGCCGCCCTACCGGAGACTCCTGTGGCGGAGCGACTGGGACAGGAAGGTGTCCACCTGCAACGCCTGGCTCGGGGCGTGGTTTCCCGTACGCTGGTTCCCGTCGAGTCACCGTTAGTTTTTGAAGAGACGGTCGAACTGGAATTCCCTATCGTTCTGCTTGAACCCCTGGCCTTGCTGCTCGAATGCATGCTGGACCGCCTTTGCGCGCGCCTGGCTTCCCGCGCCCTGGCCACACAGGAACTGCGTCTGCAGCTGGAGCTGGAAAATTTAAATCTTGTGATTCCGGGCGATGTCAGAAACCCTGCATCCAATTTTGTCATTCCGAGCGGAGAATATGCTTCGCATCGCGAAGCACATGCGCAGTCGAGGAACCTGCTTTTGGCCAGCTGCACTTCCCCGAACTCGAAACTCGAAACTCGAAACCTGCTACTCGCGACTCGGTACCAGGTACTGGGTACTCGGTACTCGCTGCTCGCAACTCCTTCACTCGCGCCCTCCACCTTCCCGTCTCCATGCTCGACGCGAAAGTTTTTCTCAAACTCCTGCAACTCGACTTGAAGGCGCATCCTCCCGGCGCGCCCATCCTGAAAGTCCATCTTTCCGCTGAGCCGTCGCGCCCTCGCCCCGGCCAGAGCGGACTCTTTCTTCCTACTTCCCCCGAACCGGAAAAACTCGAGCCTCACGTTAGCCCGTATCTCGGGAATTGTTGGCCAGAACAAAGTCGGCGCCGTGGAAGTGCTGGACACGCATCGCCCTGAAAGCTTTCGACTGCAGCATTTCTCACCCGCTCCGGCAGAACATCGTCAAAATAAAAGATCCCAAGAAAACGGCAGGGAAAATGGCCTCTCGGAACGAAACACCGCGCTCACTGCGCTGCGAATTTTCCGTCCTCCCCTGCGCACGACGGTGACTCTGCGCCAGGGCAAACCTGCCCGCATCGATTGCCGCCGACGCAAAGACAAAGACGTCGAAGGAGACATCATCTGGCTAGCCGGCCCATGGCGATCGTCCGGCGACTGGTGGCAGCACGAAGGATGGGCACGCGAAGAATGGGACATCGCCCTGCAAGGCGAAACCGGTCTCGCTCTTTACCGCCTGGTTCGCGACCTGCTTAGCGGACGCTGGTTTGTGGAGGGAACGTATGACTGAGTTCCCAGTTCCCAGTTCCCAGCTCTCAGCTCTCAGCTCTCAGCTCTCAGCTCTCAGCTCTCAGCTCTCAGCGAAGGACTTAATAACGTTTTATGCATAGTTATTCTTTTTTCTCTGTGACTCTGTACCTCCGTGGTGAAGAACATTTGACTGAGAACTCGGAACCGGGAACTGAGAACTGAGAACTGAAAACTGAAATATGTACATCGAGCTCCATTCCCGCTCCGCCTTCAGTTTCCTCGAGGGCGCTTCTCTGCCCGAAGATTTGATCGCCGCTGCGGCCGCGCTCGAAATGCCCGCCATGGCGCTGCTCGATCGCGATGGCCTCTACGGCGCGCCCCGTTTTCATCTCGCTGCCAAGAAGGCAAAAATCAAAGCTCACATCGGCGCGGAGGTCGCCTGCGAATCTTTTTCACCACGATCCTCTTCACCACGGAGGCACCCTTCGACTACGCTCAGGGCAGGCTCCGACACAGAGAAAACAAAAATAAATTCTTTTTCTCGATCTTCTTCAAATGTCGATGAAGAGATGACAGACCAACCAGCGTCCAGTAGTCCTGCAACAATTCGAAATCGACAATCCTCAAGAAACTCCGTGTCTCCGCGCCTCCGTGGTGATGAACAATCTCGTGAAGAGCAACCTCACGGCGACTTCCGCCTTCCCCTTCTCGTCGCCTCGACCACCGGCTACCAGAACCTCTGCCGCCTGATCACCAAAATGAAGATACGCGCGCAGAAAGACGAAGGCGCGGTTCTCCCATCCGAGCTTGAAGAGCATGCCGAGGGTCTCATATGTCTCACTGGCAGCGACGACGGTCCGCTTGCCGCAGCGCTCGCCCAAGGCGGAGCGGGAAATGCCTTCCGCTGCGTGCAGCGCCTGGTCGAAATTTTCGGCCACAGCAACGTCTATGTCGAACTGCAACGCCATCTGCATCGCGAAGAAGAGTCCCGCAATCGCATCGCAATCGACATTGCCCGCTCTTTGCGCCTTCCCCTGCTCGCCACCAATGGCGTCTGCTATGCCACCGCGAAAGAGCGCGAGCTTTGCGACGTCTTCACCGCACTCCGTCATCACCAGACGCTGGCCACCGCCGGCCGCCTTCTGGCTCGCAATTCCGAGCGTCATCTAAAGTCGGCGCAACAAATGCAGCAGCTTTTCGCCGACATACCAGAAGCGATTGCAAACACCGCTGAGCTTTCAAATCGCCTCGAATTCACGCTCAAGGATCTGGGTTACAAGTTTCCCAAATACCCGGTGCCTGAAGGCGAGACCATGATGTCGTTCCTCCGCCAGCGCACTGACGAAGGCGCACGCTGGCGTTACGGCATCTCGCTCTCAGGACCGGCACCGTTCAGCGACTTCAAAAATCAGGAACTGGCCCAGCGCGCCCGCCGCCAGATCGAGCGCGAGCTCAAGCTCATCGAGAAGCTCGAACTCGCCGGATACTTCCTCATCGTGTGGGACATTGTGCGCTTTTGCCGTGAGCAGAACATCCTCGCGCAAGGGCGTGGTTCAGCCGCCAACAGCGCCGTCTGCTACTCCCTCGGCATCACTGCCGTAGATCCCGTTGGCATGGACCTGCTCTTCGAGCGCTTTCTTTCAGAAGAGCGCGGCGAGTGGCCCGACATCGACATCGACCTGCCCAGCGGCGATCAGCGAGAGCGCGCCATTCAATACGTCTACCGGCGTTACGGCGAGCGTGGCGCTGCCATGACCGCCAACGTCATCACCTATCGCAATCGCATGGCCGCTCGCGAAATGGGTAAGGCGCTCGGCTTTGACGAAGAAAGCCTGAACAAAATCTCAGCTGCGGTTGCCACCTGGGAATACAAGGACGCCAACGATGCGCTCGACCGCCGCTTTAACGACGCCGGCCTCGACCTGAACCATCCTCGCCTGCGCAAATATTTCGAGCTGTGCATGGCGGTGCTCGATCTGCCCCGCCATCTTGGCCAGCACTCGGGCGGCATGGTTATCTGCCAGGGACAGCTCGACTCCGTCGTTCCTCTCGAGCCCGCCTCCATGCCCGGCCGCGTCGTCGTGCAATGGGATAAAGAAGACTGCGCCGACATGGGCATCATCAAAGTCGACCTGCTCGGCCTCGGCATGATGGCTGTGCTCGAAGACTCCATCCAGCTCATCCGCAATCACAATAAAGAGGACGTGGACCTCGCGCACTTGCCTCAGGATGATCCCACCGTCTATTCCGCGCTGCAGAAGGCCGACACGGTCGGCATGTTTCAGATCGAGAGCCGCGCGCAGATGTCCTGCCTGCCGCGCCTGCGTCCGCGCTGCTTCTATGACATCGTGGTGCAGGTGGCAATCATCCGCCCCGGCCCCATCGTCGGCCAGATGGTGAATCCCTTTCTGCAACGCCGGCAAGGGCGTGAAGCTATCACCTATGCTCACCCTTCGCTCGAGCCGGTTTTGAAGCGCACGCTCGGCGTGCCTCTTTTTCAGGAACAACTGCTGCGCATGGCGATGGTGGTGGCCAACTTCACCGGCGGCGAAGCCGAAGAATTGCGCCGCGCCATGGGATTCAAACGCTCGCAGCAGCGTATGCATGAAATCGAAGCCCGCCTGCGCGCCGGCATGCAGCAAAACGGCATCGCTCCCGAAGCCCAGGAGCAGATCGTCCTCTCCATTACTTCGTTCGCGCTCTACGGATTCCCCGAGTCCCACGCCGCCAGCTTCGCGCTGATCGCTTACGCCAGCGCTTACCTGAAGTGCCATTACCTGGCCGCGTTCACCGCTGCGCTGCTCAACAACCAGCCGATGGGCTTTTACCATCCGGCCACGATTGTCAAAGACGCACAGCGCCACGGTCTGAGAGTTTTGCCCATCGACGTGACGAAGTCAGATTGGAATTGCACATTGGAGCCATCAGCTGGTGCTGCCACAGATGTTGCTGTTCCGAGCGAAGATTGTGTATCGCCTATCGAACCCACAACTCCCCACTCGGGACTCGGTACTAGGTACTGGGTACTAGGTACTCAAAACTTCGCCCTCCGCCTCGGCCTGCGCTACGCTCGTGGGTTACGCGAGCAAGCCGCCACTTCACTCCTGCGCGAACGCATCCTTGCCCCCTTCGTTTCCATCCACGACCTTACCCGCCGCGTCCCTGAACTTCGCAAAGAGGAACTCTCCACCCTCGCCGAAATCGGCGCTCTGAACACTATCGGAAGTTCACCACGGAGACACAGAGACACGAAGAAAGCCAAGAACATTAACGATGGATTAGCGCCAATCGATGCCGGACTTCCAGATGTCGACCCTCAATCGCGAGAAACGACCCAATCACTACTCGAGGATCAAGAACCAAAAACCTTCTCTGTGCCGGAGCCTGCCCTGAGCGTAGTCGAAGGGTGGCTCCGTGGCGAAAACACACTCCACCGCCGCGACGCTCTCTGGCAGGTCGAGCGGGCCGTCCGCTACTCCGGTCCCCTGCTCGAGCAGTTCCCCGAGTCCGACGCCGAGTCTCCCCTCAAACCCATGACCCACGAGGAGCGCCTGGTCGCTGACTTTCACGGCACTGGTCTGACTGTCGGACCACATCCCATGGCTTTTCAACGTGCAGAAATGAATGCCCTTGGCATCTGCCGTGCCTGCGACCTTGCTCAAGTCGCCAACGGTCAGCATGTCCGCATCGGCGGCTGCGTCATTGCGCGCCAGCGTCCTGGCACTGCCCGCGGCTTTGTATTCCTCAGCCTGGAAGATGAAACCGGCATCTCGAACGCGATCATCACCCCTGACCTTCTCCAGAAGAACCGCATCCTGGTGATTTCCGAGCGTTTCCTGCTGATCGAAGGCGTTCTCCAGAATCAGGACAATGTCATCTCGGTGAAAGCCGAACGAGTCTTGCCTCTCTCGATTACCCACGCCGAAACTTCGTCGCATGATTTCCACTGAACATTCGCACTGTTCATCTGTCACCAAACATTTCTATCCGTCTTAGTTACATTTTTTATTCGAATCTTTACACGAATTCACAGCTTATCGAGTTATAGTGGTTTCAATAACTCTCATAAATTGTGGGGCCCACATCAGTCCGGGAATCTGTGTATGTGGCTCATTTATCAATTTCAAACCACTATTAAATTTACAAATCAGTAAGGAGTATCTGACCATGGCAAAGGCCAAGACACAACGAAACGCTTCGAACGGCAACACCAAGACAACCTCCACTGAAATTCAGTTCGCACCAGAAGCAAAGGAAACAAGAAAGAACCTTATTCCCATCAACCTGGAAGAAGAAATCCGCCGCCGCGCGTACGAACTCTCTGAGCAGCGGGGATTTACCCCGGGCTATGAGAATGATGACTGGTTCAACGCCGAGCGTGAGGTTCTTTCGCGTTACGACAGCCAGCAGCACAGCGCCTAGTCTGCGGCCAGATCTGAACCTTGATTGCAGCCAGTGCGGTGGAAGCCTGGCTAGCCCCGTAGATTCCTGTTCTCAATAGGCCTTCTTGGAACACGGGGCTCGCCTCCACCCTCATCGCAGCACACAAGCGAAACACCGCTTCCATCTTGTTTTTTCGACGCCCCCGTCCAGAAAACAAGCCTCACTGCCTGCCGCCCTCCTCGTCGGTCCGGTAACTGACCCATCCCTCAGTCCGTTTCTTGCCCGTCCTATCCCCATAGTTTGCCTGTCAGTGCCACACAGCCTCACAAAAACGTAGTACAGTGTGGCAACGCAGTTGCACATCTTTGCCACAAGATTGCGGTTGCTGGTTGCCTCTGTAGTGCATTTCTGAAAAAATACGCAAGGGCTCTCAATGTCTCAAATAGGCAGTTTTGCACTCCTGCTCTCTCTCGCCCTCAGTGTGTATTCCTTCGGTGCAGGAGTGATCGCATTGGTCCGCGGTGGACCAGGCTCGGAGCGGCTGGGTGAAACCGCGCGGCGTGCCGGCATTGCCACCTTTGCCGCTGTTCTCCTCGCCGCCGTGGTTCTGGTGACCGCTGCATTTCGCGACGATTTCTCCATCGCCTACATTTTTCACCACAGCAATCGCGATCTCCCATGGCCGTATAAATTCGCAACACTGTGGTCCGGACAGGAGGGCTCGCTTCTTTTCTGGTCGCTTCTCCTCGCCACCTACGGTCTCGTGCTCCGTCTTCGGCACAAAACCGATCCCCGGCTCTTCGCTTATGCCGGAGTCGTGATTGCAGCTGTCCAGATCTTCTTTCTTTTGCTGTTGAATTTTGCAGCACATCCCTTCGCGATCATGCAGGGTGCCTTACCTGACGACGGCAACGGCCTAAACCCTCTCCTGCAATATCCCGAGATGGTCATCCACCCGCCCATGCTTTACCTGGGCTATGTAGGATTTACCGTCCCCTTCGCCTTCGGTCTGGCTGCTTTGGTCATGCGCTACCCGGGCGAGAAGTGGATTCGCATCACGCGCCAATGGACCATGGTGACCTGGGGCTTCCTGACCTGTGGAATCTTCCTCGGCGCGCACTGGGCCTACTCCGTTCTCGGGTGGGGCGGCTATTGGGGATGGGATCCGGTGGAAAACGCGTCGCTCATGCCTTGGCTAACGGGTACGGCATTCCTGCACTCCGTCATGATGCAGGAGAAGCGCGGCATGCTGAAGATCTGGAACATGTGGCTGGTCTTCGCCACCTTCTGGCTCGCGATCCTGGGGACGTACCTGACGCGCAGCGGTGTCATCAGTTCTGTACACGCCTTCGCGCAATCGGGCATCGGTGACTGGTTCAAGTGGTTTCTGGCGCTCACCATCGCCGTATTCGCGTTTTTCTTTTTCAAGAACAAGTCTCACCTGCGCAGCGAGCACAAACTGGAATCCCTGGTCTCGCGCGAGTCCAGCTTCCTGTTCAATAATCTGCTCTTCGTGCTGGCCTGCTTCACGGTTCTTTGGGGAACGTGGTTTCCTCTGCTATCCGAGTTGGTCCAGGGAACCAAGGTTACGGTCGGCGCACCGTTCTTCAACAGCGTCGCGGTGCCGGTAGCCCTGCTGCTGCTTTTGCTGACCGCCGTCGGCCCTCTGCTTGCCTGGCGCAAGACGTCACTTGAAAGCCTGCAGCGCAATTTCCTGTGGCCTGCATTCGGCGCGCTCGGCGTGGGCATCCTGATGATGATCTTCGGCGTGCGCCCATGGAAGGAGGCGTCTCACTTCTACTCGCTCATGGCAGCCATGCTTTCGGCCCTTGTGATCCTGACTGTAGTTTCCGAATTCATACGTGGCGGCCACGTGATCTCGCGTCACACGGGTCAGGGATTGTTCGCGTCCATGCTGCACCTCGCCCACCGCAACACTCGCCGCTACGGCGGATACATCGTTCACTTCGGCGTGGCCATGGTGGTGATCGGCATTCTCGGCACTCCTTTTAACAAAGAGGCAGAGAAAGAGATGGGCTTCGGCGACAAGATGACCATCGGCCCTTATACGCTGGTCTGCCAGTCCTACACACAGGAGGAAAATCCGAACTACAGCAACGAGTGGGCAATCATCAACGTCTTCAAGGGCGACGAGCAGCTGACCACCATGTATCCGGAGCGGCGCTTTTACAAGGCCAGCCAGCAGCCCCAGACTCTGCCGCGCATCTACCCCACGATCCGGCAGGATCTGTTCCTGGTGAAAGACCTCTATCTGGTCTACGAGGGCCGCAACCAAGACACGGGCCGCCCGATCATTAAAGCCCACTTGAATCCGCTGGTGCCCTGGATATGGACCGGCCTCATCGTCATTATCTTTGGCACGGTCGTAGCCCTGATCCCGAACGCCGCGCCCATCCGTGTTCCGGCGCCTGCTCGGGTGCAGACTGCGCCCGTGGGAGCGGGTGACTGATGGCCCGGCCTCACGTTCGCCCCAAACAACTCGCCCAGGCGGCACTGTTGTCGATCGCGATCCTGTTTCTCATGGGAGCAGGCGACGAAGGCAGCCGCTTCAACGATCTTGGCCACCGCATGATGTGCGTCTGCGGCTGCAGTCAAATTCTGCTGGAGTGCAATCATGTCGGCTGCTCTTACTCGGACCGCATGCGCGGCGAGCTGATGGCCGCACTTGACCGCGGCGACAACGACGACCTCTTACTCCAGAGCTTCGTACAAAAGTACGGCACCACCGTGATCGCCGCGCCGACCACCAAGGGCTTTAACCGCGTGGCATGGATTATGCCGTTCGTCGCATTGGCTCTCGGCCTGGCTACGATGGTTCTGGTGGTGCGTGCCTGGAAGAACCGTCCCACTCCTGCGCTTGCTGACGGCGTGCAGCCGCTTCGCGGTCCTGAACTTGAACAGTTCCGCGAACGCGCGCAGAAGGAGACCGAACTATGATCATCTTCGCCTGCGCCATCTTCACCCTCGGCACCCTGGTCTACATCTTTTACCTGCCCGGAGAAATCGTCAGCGGCCCGGAGAAGACTCGCGCCGCCTATCTGCGCGAGCGCAAGGAAGCCGTCTACGAGAATCTTCGCGACCTGAATTTTGAATTCAAAGCAGGCAAGGTTCCCGACGTTGATTATCAATCGATGAAGACCTCGCTCGAAGACGAAGCCGCCGCCATACTGGCTGAGATTGCGCGCCTGGAGTCCTCACCCGCCCCCTCGTCACTCCGCGACAAAAAAGGAGCTCGAATTTGAAATCGACCACTGCTGTGGGAACGGGCCCTCTCGCCCGTTCAAGCCGCGCCTACGCCCGGCTAACGAAGGCTCATATCTGGTACCGAAGCTTTTCTCTTGTTGCGTTGGCGCTTTGCCTCGCGGCTCAGTTCGCGTCCGCCCAGACGCTCACCGGCACGGTGAAGAACGGCACGAATCAGAAACCCGCAGCCGGCGACGACGTCGTTCTTCTCAAGCTTTCCCAAGGCATGGAAGAAGCCGGTCGCACCAAGACCGACGCCAAGGGAAACTTCAGCCTCAAGCTCGATGACGCCGGTTCGCCGCATCTGGTTAGGGCCATCCACCAGGGCGTCACCTATCACCGCATGGCGCCTCCCGGAACGACTTCAGTGGAACTTGAAGTCTTTGACGCGGCCAAGAGAGTGGAAGGCATCTCGGTTACCGCCGACGTGATGCGCGTCCAGGCCGAAACCAATCAACTCGAAATCATCCGCCTTTTCGCCGTGAATAACTCCTCGAGTCCGCCGCGCACGCAGATGAACGACCAGAATTTCGAGTTCTACCTACCCGCCGGCGCGCAGATCGACCAGTCGATGGCCAAGACCGCAAACGGCCAGCCCATCAACTCGGCTCCCGTCCCGCAAAAGGAGAAGAACCGTTACGCGTTTATTTTCCCGCTCCGCCCGGGTGAGACCCAGTTCCAGGTCGCCTTCCACCTGCCTTATACCGGTGAAGCCTCTCTTGATCCCAAGCCGCTCTACCCCGCCGAACACATGGTAGTGATGCTGCCGAAGACGATGCAGTTCACGCCCAGCGCCGGCTCAGCCTTCCAGTCCATGCAGGACCCGCAACAATCTGACAGCATCGTGCAGGTCGCCAGCCGCACCCAGGTTGGACAACCGCTCGGATTCAGCGTTAAGGGAACTGGAGTTCTTCAGCCTGAGCAGGGTGGTACTACAAGCGGAGGCGGCGAGCAGGCAGGCGGAGGCTCCATGCCCCAAGGGCGCGATAACCGTCCCGGCGGCGGTCTTGGGTGCTCCTATCGACGCGCCCGATCCGCTGGAGAAATACCGTTGGTACATCCTCGGTGGCTTTGCCCTGATCCTGGCGGTCGGGGCTTATGTCGTGCTAACTCGCCAGCCGTCGCCGGTGCGCGCATCAGCCGCAGGCCCAGGGTTGCCCGACATCGACATTCCCGCGGTTGAAACTCCGCGCGCGTCGAAAGCGACGCCAACCCCGCCGGCCGCGCACGCTGCTCCCGCGGGCAAGAGTTCATCCATGATTCTCGAGGCCCTGAAGGAAGAGTTGTTCCAGCTGGAAGTCGAGCACAAGCAGGGCAGCATCTCGCAGGCGGAATACGAAAAGGCGAAAGCCGCCCTCGACCAGACACTCGAGCGCGCGATCAAACGCGGCCAGAAGGGATAGCGACAAGCGACCGCCTTCTCGTCGCGCAGAGCTCGCAGTCTCGCAGCCGGTTTTCTGACCATCTACTACTCGGTGGGGTCATCCTCAGCGGATCCGAGCGTATGCGAGGGGAGTCGAACGGGGATCCGGCGCGCATCTACGTCGCCATCAGTGTCATCCATCCTGCTTCCGACGGGGAACAACATGCTCCCCAAAAGCGTATCTTAATCTTGAATCCGCCATCTCGGCATATCATCAAATTAAAATATGAGTGAATCACACTCAGATATTTAAACGGGAGGGCACGCCTTTAGGCGTGCCGTAAGAGCCGTCGTAAATGCGGCTTTAGCCGTCGAGGTTTTTGGCCTAGAGATTCGACTTATGGCAAACACATTCAAAACCGCTCTTCTCCTCACCGTGATGACGCTGCTTCTGCTCTTCATTGGCCAGGGCTTTGGTGGCCAGCGAGGCATGTTGATAGCGCTAGTCTTCGCTGGGGTGATGAACTTCGTCTCGTATTTCTTTTCCGACAAGATTGCGCTGGCCATGTACCGCGCGCAGCCCGTCTCGCGCGAGGATTTGCCTCGCGTTTACAGCGTCGTCGAGCGCTTGACGCAAAAAATCGGCCTGCCAATGCCGAAGATCTACGTGATCCCTATGGACTCGCCGAACGCATTCGCAACCGGGCGGAACCCGAATCACGCATCCGTGGCGGTCACCCAGGGCATCCTGAACCTGCTCAACGACGAGGAACTGGAAGGCGTGCTCGCGCATGAACTCGGCCACGTCCGCAATCGCGACATCCTGATCAGTTCGATTGCCGCGACCCTCGCCGGCGCCGTCACTTATCTCGCACGCTTTGGCATGTTCTTCGGCGGCATGGGCGATCGCGATGAACGCCGCGGTGGAGGTATGGGCGCGCTGCTTATGCTCATCGTTGCCCCCATCGCCGCCATGCTGATCCAGCTTGCCGTCTCACGCTCGCGCGAGTACGAGGCCGATCACACTGGCGCAGGTTTCACCGGCAACCCCTACGCGCTCGCCAGCGCGCTGGCAAAACTCGATGCCTACTCGCGGCGTGTCCCCATGATGGCCACGCCCTCGACGGCACACCTGTTCATCGTCCAACCCCTGCTGGGCGTGAACTTCGGCAACCTGTTCTCGACCCACCCGCCGATCGCCAAGCGCATCGAGCGGTTGACCGGCCGGCCGGCGGAGTTCATGCAGTAAGGCTTCAGCATTCTTTCTTAAGCCGGGAGGGCACGACTTCGGTCGTGCCGACACTCCTTACTAATAGACAGGGCTTCAGCCCCTGAGGTTGCTCTTGTTCCACCATGCCACTGAACAAGGGACCCCCACAATCTGCTAGCCCCTGTGACCTCGGTAATAGCTCTTTCCGCGCGTCACCGCGGCTGCATCCAAGCCCATAGTAGAATTTGCTTTTATGTCTCCTGAGGCTGCACTTGCTGCATCCACACGCGCTGCGCAACTGGAGTCCACGCTGCGCAAGATCATCCGCGGCAAAGACGACGTCCTACGCCTAGCTCTTGTCTCCATCTTCGCCCGCGGACATCTCCTGATCGAAGGCGTTCCCGGCGTCGGCAAAACCACGCTCGGCCAAGCCATCGCCCGCGCTCTCGATTGCAGCTTCCAGCGCGTGCAGTTCACCAGCGACATGCTGCCCTCGGACGTGCTGGGCATCTCGATTTACTCCGCCATCGAGCAGCAGTTCGAATTCAAGCGCGGGCCGGTATTCACCAACGTCCTGCTCGCGGACGAGATCAATCGCACTACGCCCAAAACTCAGTCCGCCCTGCTTGAGGCCATGAACGAGGGCCAGGTTACCGTGGACGCGCACTCGCACTTGCTGCCTCAGCCGTTCCTGGTCATAGCGACACAGAATCCGGTAGAGCATCACGGCACCTATCCGCTGCCCGAATCGCAACTCGACCGCTTCCTGATGCGCGTGCAGATGGGTTACCCGGACAGCGACGCCGAGCGGGAAATTCTGCGCTCCGAAGCCGGCGCTGCCCGCCTCGAAGACATGCGGCCGGTGCTGACCGGAGCCGATGTGCTCGAAATGCAGAAAGCCGTCGCTCACATCCGTGTCGACGAATCGCTGGTCAATTACACTTTGCAGATTGTCCGCAAGACGCGTGAGTCGGAGCATCTTTCGCTCGGCGTCTCACCGCGCGGGTCGCAGATGCTCTACCGCGCTGCCCAGGCCATGGCCTTCCTTGAGGGCCGCACCTTCTGTACGCCCGAAGACTTCAAACCTCTGGTAATTCCGGTCTTCGGCCACCGTGTGGTAGTTAATGGGCTGTATGCGTCGACGATGAAGAAGTCCGACCAGGCCGACCAGATCATCCGCGAAATCATCGACTCCGTCCGCGTGCCGGTGTAGAAGCAGTACCCAGCACCGAGTACCCAGTTCCTAGTTTGCAGTTCAGCTCTCAGCTTTTAGCTTTTAGCTCTTAGCTCTGAGCTCTCAGAAAAATCCAATTCTTGCCGATCAACGATCCTTGACAAACAAGCTCGTTTGCCGAAATCTGAGAACTGCTCAGTACTAGGTACTAGGTACTAGGTACTGAGTACTAGGCACTGCCAACGCTATAATCCCGCCATGGCCATTCTTCGCTACCTCATGCTGCTGTCTCTAGTCTGCTGGCTGGGCGGCCTGATCTTCTTCTCCTTCGTCGTTGCGCCCACGGCATTCGCCGTCCTCCCGACGCGCCACATGGCCGGAGCTGTTGTCGCGCGCTCCCTTGGCACGCTGCACTGGATCGGCATCATTTCTGGACTCGTGTTCCTGATCACCTCGATGATCTACGCCCGACTGAACACAGGCGACGCTCATCCCTTCGCCGCCCGACATGTCCTGATCGTCGTCATGCTCGTATTCACCTGCGTCTCGCAGTTCGGCATTTCGCCCAAGATGCACGCCATTCGCACCGCAGTCGGAGAGATCGACAATGTCCCCATCGACAATCCGGCACGCGTTCAGTTCAATGCCCTGCACGTTTGGTCGACGCGATTGGAAGGCGGAGTGTTCCTGCTAGGGCTCATCGTCGCCTATCTGACTGCGCAGCAGCTGAAGTGACGTTTGAAACCTGGCGCTGATCACCTTAGTGCGCGCATCACTTTGCAGGTGCTCGCTAAAAGCTAAGAGCCAACAGCTAAAAGCTTGGTCTTTCTCCTGCTATCATCTTCTGTTCCGCTCGGGCTCGCTAACAGCCGAGAGCCAAAAGCTAATAGCTTCTTATGAAAACTGGCATCATCGGCCTGCCCCAGGTAGGCAAAACATCTCTGTTCCGCATGCTCACCAAGGCCCAGCTCTCCGAGCACGCCATGGCTAACCCGCGCGAGGCCCATGTCGGCGTCGCCAAGGTTCCTGACGACCGCCTCGACAAGCTCGCCGCTCTCTACAGCCCCAAGAAGCTCACCCACGCCTCGGTCGAGTACGTCGACGTCGGTGCGGTCGGGCAGGAGGCCCTGAAAGAGACCGCCTACATCGGCCATCTGCGCCAGGTCGACGCCCTCATCCACGTACTGCGCGCCTTTGACGACCCCGCCATCCCACACGTCGGCGACATCGATCCTTTGCGCGACATCAAGAATGTCGAATTCGATCTCATGGTCAGCGACCTCGGCCAGATCGAAAAACGTCTCGAGCGCCTGGAAAAAGATTTGAAGAAGATGCGCACGCCGGAACTCGAGAAGGAAAACGAGCTCCTCAAGCGGGCAAACACTCATCTCGGAACCGAGCGCCCGCTGCGCGAAATGGAGATGACGCCCGAAGACAAGAAGCGCATCCGCGGCTTCATGTTCCTCAGCGAGAAACCGATGCTCTATGTCCTCAACGTGAGCGAGACCACCGAACTCGGCAAGGAACTCGATGCTGCCGTTTCCAAGTACAAACTCGACGAGGTTGCCTCCCGTCCCAACGCTGGCGCGACGGCGATTTGCGGAAAGGTAGAAGCGGAACTTTCAGAAATGTCCGACGAAGACGCCGCTGAGTTCTTGTCGAGCTACGGCCTCACCGAAAGCGGCCTCTCGCGCCTCATCCGCAAGAGCTACCACCTGCTCGGGCTCATCTCTTTCTTCACGGCCGGCGAAGACGAATGCCGCGCCTGGACGATCCCTGTAAACACGCGCGCCGTTGACGCGGCCGGCGCTATCCACACCGATCTCTCGAAAGCACTTCATCCGCGCCGAAACCATTCGCTGGGACCAACTGCTCGAAGCCGGTTCGGAAGCCAACGCTCGTGCCAAAGGCACCCTTCGCCTGGAAGGCAAGGAATACATCGTGCAGGACGGGGATGTGATGCACATTCGGCACAGCGGCTGATAGTACCTGGTACTCAGTACCTTGTACCTAGCACCGACCATTCAGCGGTCAGTCGCTCGTGAATAGGGAGCAGCTTTGTCGATAGATCCGATCAGGCCGTTGAGGATTCGCCCAACCTCCTGGACCTTGGCAAGGAGTGGTTCTGCATCTGCACTAGTAACATAATGCAGGCGCTCGGCGATCATGATTTGCGTTTCCACCTCCGCCAGCGAGCCCCGGGAGTGATGCAGAAAGTGGCAGAACTCTCGTCGCGAAAAATGTGCTTGCCCCTCAGCAATGTTGCTGGGTACGGAGACCGCCGCACGTCGAATCTGGTCGGCGAGGCTGTATGTTTCGCGCTTCGGAAAGCGTTCACTTACTGAATAAACCTCGATCACCAATTCCATTGCTTTCTGCCACGCCACCAGATCTTTGAAATGCTGAGCCATATTTTCACCGATGTGATCTTGTCAGCACAGCTGAATGGATTTCTGTGATCTCTGAACGTACTGTTTGTTCTAGATTCTAGGTACTAGCTACCAGGCACTGGGTACTTGGTAACCCAACTCTGTTATTCTTCCCCCGCACGATGCATCCCATCACCACAAGCCTTCTCCTCGGCCTCACCGCTGCGTTCGCCAATATCTTCGGCGGAGCCATCATCGTCCAGCGGCACTGGGAGCGGCGCTATCTCCGCTACTTCGTCGCACTCGGCGCTGGATTCATGCTGGCTACCTCTTTCATTGAGATGGTTCCCGAAAGCTTTGAGCTTCGCGGACGATCGGCCGCCTTCCTGATTCTCGCCGGCTACCTGATCATCCATTTTTTTGAACACACCGTCACCCCTCACTTTCATTTCGGCGAGGAAACTCACAAAGACGAATTCGTTCATCGCCACAAGGGTTACTCGGTACTTATCGGTCTGCTCATCCATACCTTTTTCGATGGGATAGCCATCGCTTCGGGCTTCCTCGTCTCAGAGTGGCTGGGCTGGATCATCTTCCTCGCCATTTTTCTCCATAAAATCCCCGAAGGATTCACCATCTCTTCCGTCATGCTTGCCAGTGGTAGCAGCCGCGCCTCGGCCTGGGGGGCATCGGCACTGTTGGGAGCCGCAACCTTCGGTGGAGTCTTGACGATGGCCATCTTCCGCCACCAGGTGGGTGCTGGACTTCCGTTGTCAGCCGGGGTGACGATCTATGTCGCGGCTTCGGATCTGATTCCGGAGGTGAACCAGGAACCCGGCGCCAAGATGGCGCTGGTCGTGTTCATCGGGGTGGGCTTCTTATTCCTGCTCGACCACTTCTTCCACGTGCACTAGCTAGCAGTACCCAGTTGTCAGTACCTGGTACCTAGCGACATCAGATGGACTCCAATGATTGCTCGTGAGGAACAGTTCTCGGTTCGCTGTTCTCGGTTCACGACTCTCAGGCAGGTTTTCCAGTTACAAGGTACCAGGTACTCGGTTACTTGTTCTGAGAACTGATAACCGGCAACTGAGAGCTAGTCCACCGTATGCTTCGCCGTGTAGCCTTCGCGCGCAATGATCATGTACTTCACATCTTTTCCGTGCTGGTCCTTCACCTTCAGCGGGCTGCCATCCGGTCCGACCACCTGCACCTTCAGCTTGCGATAGGTGCCGTCAAGCTTGGTGTTGGTGGGATGGTAGGTGATGTTGTACTGGTTCCGGATGTCGCCCGAAATGTCGTGGAAGATTTCCGGCAGTTCGCCCTGGAATCTCGGAAAATAAGCCTTGCCCCGGTGAGCCGGGCGAACGTGTTCATCTCGTTGTCAGCCTGCAGATAGTCGATGTTCTGCACCGGCGCCAAACCGTGCGGCATCGTTCCGCCCCGCGCTTCCATCATCTCGCGCTCGGCCCGGCCTATGCTCACGGGATAGATCGTAATGTCATGCGTGGACTTGACCTTCTTCAGAATCTGATCGAGATTGAGTTTGCTGAAGGTGTCCACGCCACTTGAAACCAGAATTACATATTTACGTCCGTCGATCCGGTCGAGACGGTCCAGCGTGTCGTAGAGCGCGTCAAACAGATTGGTCTCGGAGAAGCCGGGAATGCGCAGAGTGTTCAGCGCGCCCATCACCGCGCGTTTGTCCTGGGTAAAGTCCACCAGGATGTGCGGCTTCATGTCGTAATACGCTACCGCGATCCAGTCGTCTTTTTTCAGACTGCCCGCAAAGTTATACGACGCATTCAGCGCGTCGTACATGAAGTAATAATTCGTGGAGGCAAACTCCACCAGCAGCACCGCTGTGATTGGCGCTTCTGTCTGGTTGAAGGTGGCGACCTGTTGTGGCGCACCATCTTCGAAAATCTTGAAATTGTCTTTCTTCAACCCCGGAACAAACTGCCCGTCCTTGGTGACGACGGCAACATCCACATTTACCAGCGGAACGTCCACCCGGATCGAGTAGTCGGGCATGCCCTCTATCTTCTTCGGCTTTTCCGGCGGAGGTGGCGGGGGTTCTTCCTTCTTCTTGGGCACGGCGTAGGGCCCGACTTCCGTCTGGGGCCCGCCTGCTTCGGGAGGCGCTTCCTGGGCATTGGGATTCTGACTATTCGGCTGCTGTGGCGGGGTTTGTGCCCACAAAACAGAGGCGGCCAGCACCAGGCACAAAAGAATACTTACCCCCGTAACGGATCGCATGCGATTGAAAATACGGACGAATTTCTCAAAGGTCATGTAGGTCATCGCGGAAAGCCCTGTACCCGAGCGAGCGCCCTTTGCTAGTATAAGATGCATAGCTTCGCGGTTGGGATATTTTGCTCAGCCCGCTCGAGCATCCTTTTCAGCAATCGACGAAGATCCAGTAAAAAGATCGGAATTTGTGGCCAAAATGCCTGGCCTCCGGGGCTCATTCATGAGAAAAGTTGTCCTCTCAGTCACCGCCCTGTGCTGTCTGTCGTTCTCCCTCGCAGTCACAGCTCAGACCTCCAAAGCCGTTGCAACTATTGCAGTTAGCGAGATCCACGCAGGTATGCGTGGAACCGCCTATACAGTATTCGAGGGAACCAAGCCTGAGCCCATGGAGGTCGAAGTCCTCGGTGTGCTGAGGAACGTGAACGGGCCCAAAGGGGACGTCATCCTGGTGCGTCTGCACGGAGCGAAGGCGGAATACACCGGCGTCGTCGCCGGCATGAGCGGCAGCCCGGTCTATCTTGACGGCAAGCTTGCCGGAGCGCTGGCGTTCCGCATCGGCGAATTCTCCAAGGAACCGATCGCCGGTGTCACTCCGATTAGCGAAATGCTCGAGATCAGCGCCATGGATCGTACGCCAACCTCGAGTTCGGCTCCGGTCGAAGCGAAGGCCAGCGAAGCGACGACGAAGACTTCTTCTCCAGGTGCGCCTACTGAAATCCCCCCGCAAAGCTTTGCCAACTACCTGAGGCCGATCGAGACACCCCTGGTGTTTAACGGATTTTCTGAAGAGACCTTGCGCCGCTTCGGGCCCCAATTCGCGTCTGCAGGCATAGTCCCCGTCATGGGAGTCGGCTCGCACAGCGACATCAAGCAGCCCGAACCGCTGGAGCCGGGATCAGCGGTCAGCGCCATTCTCGTCCAAGGCGACATGGATATCGCCGCCACCTGCAGCGTGACCTACGTTGACCCGCAGCGTCTGCTGGCCTGCGGCCACCCACTGATGCAGTTCGGCATGGTCGACATTCCCATGACCAAGGCTGAGGTGCTCACCACCCTCGCCTCGCCGCTGAATGCATTCAAGATCGTCAATACGACGGAGCCGGTCGGCGCCTTCGTGCAGGATCGCCACACCGGCATCATGGGCCTGTTCGGCAAGCAGCCCGACATGATCCCCGTAACCCTGACCATCCATGGCGGGACCACCACCAAGGAATTCCACTACGAAGTTCTGAACAACGCGAAGCTCAGCCCGGTCGCCATGATGGCTACCGTCTTCAACGCGCTCCACGGCGTCAACGAATACGGCGAGGAGATCACTTACCGCCTGAACGGCAGCATCAGCGTGCAGGGCTATCCCGAAGTTCAGTTGCAAAACATGTTTGCGCCGACCGACAGCGGCCAGCCTGCCGCCGCTCTCGCCGCAGCATCGCTCGGTGACCGCTTCGGACGCATCTACGACAATCCTTACGACGCGCCGCAGGTCAACGGCGTGAAGCTCGACTTCGATCTCGTGAAGGAACGCCGCTGGGCGCGTCTTGAAAGCGCGCGCACCGACGTGAGCGAAGCTCGTCCCGGCGACGACATCATCGTCGAAACCGTGCTACGCCCCTACCGTGGCGAACGCATGGTGCAGCAGATTCCCATCCATATTCCGACGTCAGCGTCGAAGGGACCTCTGCGCATCATGGTCAGCGACGGCGAAACTCTCGACCGCATGCGCCGTGGCATGCCGATGTTCGGCCGCAAGCTGGGCCTCGGCCCCACCATCGCGCTCCTGAATAAAGAGCACGCCAACAACCGCGTCTACGTCTCGTTGCTGGAAGCCGACCCGGAAGCCATGGTCGCCGACAAAGTCATGCCGACCCTGCCGCTTTCCGTCATGAACGTGATGGAAGGCATGCGCGGCACGCAGGAGATGGTCGTGCTCGGTGAGTCTTCGGTGAATGAAGCTTCGACCAAGCCGTTGGACTACGCCGTGGCGGGCGGTCAGTTGCTCACGATTACGATCAAGTAGCTCGCATAGTCCCGCGGGGTGCGGGATCTTGATTTGGTTTTTCTTCGTGATCCTTTGTGCCCTTTGTGGTTACGTGTGTGGTGTCCATGTCAGGGCCGCGTCTTTGACGCTTTGAAACCTCTGAAACTTTGAAACCTTTCCCCCGTGTTACCCTGATTCTTCCGCTAACCCTTGAGGTATTCGACCTTGCCAATCCGCCCGCTATCCATTTTCGCCATCCTCTTTTCGCTTCTATTTACAGTGACCGCCGCCCTCGCCGAAGGCACCCGCACGTGGGAACAATCGAAGTTCGATGACCTGGTCAAAGGCACGCCCAAAGGCGTCGCCATCCGCAGCTCGGGCGGTCTTGAACTCGCACCGGCGCTCAATGGCATCTACACCAGCCCATCTACCTACATCTGGTCGATTGCCGCCGACAATGCCGGAAATATCTTCGCCGCGACTGGAGCGCCCGCGCGCATTTACCGCGTAACCCCGGATGGCAAGTCCACTGTCATCTTCGAGCCGACGGAGTTGCAGGTCCAAGCCCTGGTGGTCGATAAAGCCGGCATTCTCTACGCCGCTACCGCGCCGGATGGCAAGGTCTATCGCATCGAACACACAACCGCGGGTGCCACGTCGAAGTCATCGGCCGAAAATTCAAAATCCGCCAAAGCGCCAGCAGAGAAGTCAGACGCAAAGCCCGAGCCCACACCCGTCGATTCTTCCTGGAGTGCCACCGTCTACTTCGATCCCAAGACCAAGTATATCTGGGACCTCGTTGAGAACAACGCCGGCGACCTCTACCTCGCCACCGGCGACCACGGCGAGATCTACCGCGTCACGCCCAAGGGCGAATCGTCACTTTTCTTCAAGAGCGACGAAGTCCACATTCGAGTGCTTGCCGTCGATCCCAATGGCAACCTCATCGCCGGTTCCGACGGCAGCGGTCTGGTCTATCGCATCTCTCCCAACGGAACGGGCTTCGTTCTCTACAGCGCTCCCAAGAAGGAAATCACGGCTCTCGCGATCGACAGCAAAGGCAACATCTACGCTGCCGGCGCTGGCGAGAAGCGCCCCGGCTCCATCGCACCCCAGATTCAGATATCCGTCTCGCCCGCCGGACCAGGAGCCGCTGCAGCCGCCGCTGCTGCCGCGGGCCAACCGGGAGTCGCTGGCGTTGGCCCAGGTGCGAACCCGTCACCCATGATGGGTCCATTTCCAGCTCCTGGCGCGGGCGCCACGGGAGGCTCGGAAATTTACCGCATCGCCGCCGACGGATCCCCCACTCGTCTGTGGACGTCGCGCGAAGATCTGGTCTACGCACTCGCCTTCGACCAACACGGAACCCTGCTGGCCGGCACCGGAAATCGCGGACACGTCTTCGCCATCTACGGTGAAGACAACTTCTCCGACCTTCTCCGCGTCGGCGCTACGCAGGTCACAGCCTTTGCGCCGGCGCCCAGTGGCGGCCTTTATTTGTCGACCAGCAATTTTGGCAAATTGTTTCTGCTTGGTCCCGCGCCCAATTCCGAAGGCACCTACGAGAGTGACGTCTTTGACGCGCACATCTTCTCCCGCTGGGGCCGCGCCGAATTCCGTGGTTCCGGCAACGTCGAACTCTTCAGCCGCAGCGGCAACGTCGACAACCCAGACCGCAACTGGAGCCCGTGGACAAAAGTCGATCTCGCTAAGGGTGAAGAACTCAAAGTTCCCGCCGCCCGCTTCGTGCAGTGGAAAGCCACGCTCCGCACCGGCACACCCGCTCCCCGCGTCGACAGCGTGCTGCTCAATTACCTTCCCAAGAACGTCGCGCCGGGCATCGATGACGTCACTGTCCAGGTAGGCTACCGTTTTCAGGTGCTGCCCAAGATGTCGTCCGCCGACATCGGCGCTGCACCCGGACAGCCTCATTTCGACCAGCCCATTCCCGCGATCCGCGACCGCGACTCGATCGGCGTGAAGTGGTCGGCACACGACGATAACGACGACCAGCTCGTCTACTCCGTCTACTACCGGGGCGACGGCCAATCCCGCTGGCTGCCTTTGAAAGAAACCTTCAGCGACCGTTCGTACTCTTTCGATGCCAGCCTGCTACCCGATGGCGGCTACACCGTGAAGGTCATCGCGTCAGACGCGCCTTCGCATTCGCCAGGGGACGCACTCACCACGGAGAAAGAAAGTTCGCGCTTCGAAGTCGACAGCACGCCGCCCCAGGTGCAGAACCTGAACGCAGCCGTCGAAGGCGGGCAGATTCACGTCACCTTCCGCGCCGCCGACAGCTTCTCTCCTATCAAGCGCGCAGAATATTCGATTGACGCAGGCGACTGGCAGTTCGTCGAGCCAGCGGACCAGATCTCGGATTCGAAGACCGAAAATTACGACTTCAAAGCGCAACTGCCTTCGTCGGAAAAGGCTAAGACATCGGCGGAAGACCGCGAACACGTCGTCGTCGTTCGCATCTACGACCGCTACGAGAACCAGGCCGCAGCAAAGTTTGTGATTGTAGGGAAGTAGTTCTGAGTACCGAGTACCTGGTACCTGGAAAAAACACCTGGCGATAGGCGTTCGCCGCAAATCCCGCGCACGCATCCGACTGGGAACCGGGAATTAAGAACTCTCAAGAACGAATTCTAGGTACTAGGTATTAGGTACTAGCAACTGCATTCGCAACTCGCTACTCGGCACTCGCTACTCGGCACTCGCTCCCGGCACTGCCATCCGCGTCGCGCCACGCAACTCAGGAAATAGAAACGCCCAGAGCGCGATCACGACCAGCGTCCCCACTCCGCCGAGTACCACCGCTGGCACCGTCCCGAACCAGTGAGCGGTCAGTCCGGACTCAAACTCTCCCAGTTCATTCGACGCCCCAATGAAGAGCATGTCGATGGCATTCACTCGGCCGCGCATCTCGTCGGGCGTCCCCAGCTGCACCAGCAGCGCGCGTATAACCACGCTCACCATGTCGGTCGCGCCCACCATCAGGAGGGCCAACAGCGACAAGGTCAGGCTGCGCGACAGTCCGAACACGATCGTGAACACGCCAAATCCGGCCACACACCACAGCATGGTCACGCCCTCGTGTCCTCTCAAAGGCCGGTGCGCCAGAAAGAACGCTGTAATCGCCGCTCCCACCGCCGGTGCGCTGCGCAAAATGCCGAGTCCCCACGGCCCTGTCTTCAGAATCTCGCTGGCATAAACCGGCAAGAGCGCCACCGCGCCTCCCAGCAGCACGGCGAACAGATCGAGCGAGATCGACCCCAGCACCAGCTTGTGCCGCCACACGTAGTGGAAGCCCGCCAGCACGGTCTTAAGGCTGATGGGCTCCCGTGGCCGCGCGGCCGCTCGCAGCCTGATCTTCAAAGTCGCCAGCGACGCCGCCACGCTGGCAGCGGTCGCCAACCCGTACACCGCCGACGGTCCGCGAAAAGCTGCATAGATCACTCCTCCCAGCGCCGGACCCAGGATGGTCGCGGTCTGGAAGATCGCCGAGTTCCACGCGATCGCATTGGGGAAGTGCTCGTCCGCCACCAGTTGCGGCAGCAAGGCCCGGCTCGCCGGCCAATTGAAGCACCGAACCACGCCGAGCACTACCAGCACGATGTAAATGGGACGAACCGCCGGTTGTCTGCGCAGCGTGATCTCCAGCAGCAGACCGGAACATAAGGCAAAGCCGGCGTAGCAGACCATCAATAGTCTGCGCCGGTCGAAGATATCCGCCGCGTGGCCCGCAACCAGAAAAAGGAGCACACCGGGAAGGAATTGCGCCAAGCCAACCAAACCGAGGTCGAGCGGCCGCCGCGTGATCTCATACACCTGCCACCCAACCGCGACCGACTGCATCTCCAGCGCAAGGACGATCAAGAAGCGCGCCGACTGGTAAAGAATGAAATCCGGGTAGGTGAATGCCACCCGCCCGCCCATGGAGTTTCCGGCCTGTGCCATCCCTCTCTACAATGCCACAAAAATCAAAAACCCATTGGAACCCCCGGAGTCACGGCGTGGGCACGATTGACAAGGTGGCGCCGGGGCTGAGCGCGGAGCTAGATTGACCATGTAGGGACGGGTGCAGCACGGAACGACTGCTCATTAGGGATGGCCGGGACGCGGAGCTGGACTAATCGTGTGGGGACGGGCGCCCTCGCCCGTCCATCCCGAGCGCAGCTCGGCGACTGCTAGAATCTCCCGTGCTCTCCGCTCTTCGCACTCTAGCCTGGCTGGCCAGCGTGGTCTACGCGACCATCCCTAGCTTCTGGCTCATGATCCATCCTCACGTCGATTACTGGCGCTCGCCCAACCGTTCTCCCTACCGCGTTCTTGTTCCCATCTGGATCGCCATGTGGATCGTTCTCGCTTTGCTCACTTCGCCATGGCGCGGGACCGCTCTCTACAACAGTGCCTGGACGTGGTTTCCCGCCGCCCTTTTCTTCTGCGCGGGATTCCGCCTGTACTTCCTCAGCGGCCTCCATTTCTCGCACCGCCAGCTCATGGGCATTCCCGAACTTCAACCAAACCATCGCGACCAGCGCCTCGTCACAACGGGCATTCGTGCGCATGTCCGCCATCCGGTCTACCTCGCACACCTCTGCGAGATGCTGGCTTGGAGTATCGGTAGTGGCCTTGCCGTCAGCTACGTCCTGACGGCTTTCGCCGTCGCCACCGGCACGATCATGATTCGCTTGGAAGATGCAGAACTGGAGAAACGATTCGGACTGGAATACGCAGCCTATCGCCAACGCGTCCCAGCCGTCATCCCACGGCCTCGGCCACAAAAGTGATGCGGCGCTGGCGCACCACTAACTGACGGCCATCCCCAAAGGCACAGTGCCGGAAACTGCGAACCTTCGTCCCGCTATAATCCCTGATGGCGGAAAGGCAAATGCCGCGCCGCCCGCTCAGGTGCAGGAAAGCTACTGATCGCTCTCATGAAATTTGAACTCTTTGTTGCTGCGCGTTATCTCCGCGCCAAAAGAAGGCAAGCCTTCATCGGCATCATCACCGGCATCTCCGTCGCCGGGGTCGCGGCCGGTGTGGCCTCGCTCATCGTAGCGCTTGCCATCAACAACGGCTTCCGCCAGGACCTGCAGCAGCGACTGCTCGGTTCCACCTCACACATCAATCTTCTGCGGGTGCAGAGTGACGGCATTCACGACTGGCGGCCTCTGCTCGAGCGCCTCGAAAAGACTCCCCATGTCGTTGCCGCCGCGCCCGTCATCTTTGAACAAGTGTTGATCTCCCGCGGACCGCGCGCCCGGGGTGCGGTTCTCAAAGGAATGATCCCTTCTTACGAACGCAAAGTCAGCGATCTGCTCAAGACCACCACTTTCGGTTCGGCCGCAGATCTGGAAGAAATGGTGCCGGGTACGGGCCGGGTCGAGGCGAAGATCGAGTCGCACCGCCAACGGCTCTTCGCCACCGTCCTCGCAAGAGTCTCCCGACGCTCTCGCACGGCGTCCATAAGCGCCTCGCCTCCATGCCCGTCATCATCCTCGGCAAGGACATGGCCGACGATCTCGGCGCCACCGTCGGCTCCGTCGTTCTGGTCACCAGCCCGCAGGGCGAACTCACTCCTTACGGCATGGTTCCGAAGTATCTTCGCTTCCGCGTCGTGGGCATTTTCAACTCCGGTTTTTACGACTACGACAATGGCTGGGCTCTGACTCGACTTTCGGACGCCCAACAGCTCTTTGGCCTCGGTGACCTGATCTCCGTTATCGAATTCAAGGTTGACGACATCTACCAGGCCGCCACCATTGCTCGCGAGATCGAACGCGAAGCCGGCCAGGGCTTCATGGCAACCAACTGGATGGAGCAGAACAAGCAATCTTCCGCGCGCTGCGTCTTGAACGCCTGGTGACGTTCATCACGATCGGCCTCATCGTTTTCGTTGCGGCCCTCAATATTCTGATCTCACTCACCATGATGGTGATGGAGAAGACCCAAGACATCGCCGTGCTGATGTCGATGGGCACGCGCAAAATGCAAGTGCGACGCCTGTTTATCGCACAGGGTGTGCTCATCGGCGTGCTCGGCACGGCCATCGGCCTGGTGCTTGGTTACCTCCTGTGCTGGCTTGGCGGCCACTACCACCTCATCTGCCTTTCCGCAGAGGTCTATTCGATCGACTATGTACCCTTCGCGCCGCGAGCCCTCGACGGAGTGCTGGTCGCTCTGGTCGCTGTCGGTATTTCCTTCATTGCGACGATTTACCCGTCGTGGTCGGCCGCCCGCATCCTGCCCGCGGAGGCCCTGCGCTACGAATAGCGCCGCCAACCCGGACACTTGCGATTGGCGCACTCTCAACCCGCGTGCGCAACGCGCATGCCGGCAGTCCTTCGAACCTCGGTTACCCTCGAACGCACTCAAAAGATTGCCCTTCGGTGACCAACGTCACATTGCGGCACCCCAATTCGGGTATACAGTTTCCCGCATACAGGCTGTGGAAGGCGGAAGAGTTACATACCGAAGCTCGCCCTCGTGTTTTAATGGAATCGGCAACTTCGGTAACTCCCGCGTCACAAACAGGGTTGCCACAGTGGTCTGGCCCGCAAAAAGTGACGATGGAGAGCCTGTTTGCATCAAATACAACAAGACCCGCTGTTGCGGGTTGAGTCTTTGAAAAAGGTCTTTCGCTCTGGCGAGTCAGACCTCGTGCTCTTTGAAAATCTATCATTTCAAGTGCGAAAGGGAGAGATGCTGGCTATCGTGGGCGAGTCGGGCGCCGGCAAGAGCACCTTGCTTCACATTCTGGGCGCTCTTGATAGCGCTTCTGCGGGTGACGTATACTGCGCCAACTTGAAGTTGGACTCGCTCTCCGCTGATGATGCCGCCGAGTTTCGTAACCGCGAAGTCGGCTTCGTCTGGCAGTTTCACTACCTGCTGCCGGAGTTTACGGCTCTGGAAAATGTCGCCATGCCGCTCCTGCTTCGGGAGCGTGCCTGGCAGCAGGCGCAAATGGAAGCGTCGCACTGGCTGCAGGAAGTGGGTTTGGAGCCGCGCTCGCATCATCGTTCCGGCGAACTTTCCGGAGGTGAGCAGCAACGAGTGGCTCTGGCCCGCGCGCTCATCACTCGGCCGAAGTTGTTGTTGGCCGATGAGCCGACAGGTGATTTGGATGGCCGCACGGCCGAAGCGGTTTTTGCATTGATTGCCCGATTACATCGCGACTACCAGCTGACCTCTCTGATCGCCACCCATAACCTGGCCTTTGCCCGCCGCTGCCATCGGGTGTTGCGGCTGCACCAGGGGCACATGCAAGAGGTATCGCCGGAGTCGCTTCCCATGTAGGCTCGGAATGATTTATTTTGTTGGACTCGGCTTTGTACCACACACTTGAAAGGATAGGCTGCAATTGCTTGCAACTCATGCAAGCCATTGCACTAATTGGATCAGGAGATGTTCCGTATCAGAGCCGCTACTGGCACTTTTAGGGGATTGGGTTCCTGGTCTTTGAATTGCATAATGATGTAGGGGGCCGCGAGCTCCCCGCGGAGATGAGGGCGAAACCGTTGCCCGGCTCCCCGAGAGAGCTCCAGGGAAGGGCAATATGTTTGAACGTTATACGGAGAAAGCCAGGCGCGTAATCTTCTTCGCGCGCTACGAGGCCAGCCAGTTCGGATCTCCTTATATTGAGACCGAGCACCTGCTGCTGGGCCTCCTGCGCGAAGACAAAGCCCTCACCAATCGGTTTCTGCGCTCTCACGCTTCGGTGGAATCGATCCGCAAGCAGATCGAAGGGCATACCACGATCCGTGAGAAAGTCTCCACCTCGGTGGATCTTCCTCTGAGCAACGAATGCAAGCGGGTGCTGGCCTACGCCGCAGAAGAGGCCGAGCGCCTTTCGCACAAGCACATCGGCACCGAACATCTGCTATTGGGATTGCTGCGCGAAGAGAAGTGCTTTGCCGCCGAAATTCTGCACGAGCGCGGCCTGCGCCTCTCCACCATTCGTGAGGAGCTGGCCCGCACCAGCCAGGAGAAGGCGCAGCCCCAGCGGCAGCGCGAATCCTCGCTGCTCAGCGAATTTTCCCGCGACTTGACTCAGGCCGCCATGGACACCCAGCTCGATCCCCTGGTCGGCCGCGAAGGCGAACTGGAGCGCGTCATCCAGATTCTCTGCCGCCGCACCAAGAACAATCCGGTGCTGATCGGCGAACCCGGCGTAGGGAAGACCGCTATCGTCGAAGGGCTGGCCCAGCGCATCGCCGATGGCGAGGTACCGTCGTTTCTGGCCGACAAGCGAATTCTGGCCCTCGATCTCTCCTTGATCGTCGCCGGCACCAAATATCGCGGTCAGTTTGAAGAGCGCCTGAAGACCATCATGAAGGAACTGATGGAGTCGCAGAACTCCATCATCTTCATCGACGAGCTCCACACCCTGGTCGGAGCAGGTTCGGCGGAAGGTTCGCTCGATGCCGCCAACATCCTGAAGCCGGCCTTGTCGCGCGGCGAGATTCAGTGCATCGGCGCCACCACCCCGGGCGAATATCGCAAATCCATCGAAAAAGATCGCTCGCTCGAGCGCCGCTTCCAGGCGGTGAAAGTTCCGCCGCCGGATGAAGCCAACGCCACCAAGATTCTGTTCGGGATCAAAGACCGGTACGAGAAGTTCCACGCCGTCACCTACACCGACGACGCCATCAATTTCGCGGTATCGCATTCCAACCGCTATATTCCGGATCGCTTCCTGCCGGACAAGGCCATCGACCTGATCGACGAGGCCGGCGCGCGCGTAAAGCTGCGCCAGACCTCGCTGCCGGAAGAGATCACGGAAGTCCAGAAGCGCATCAAGTTCATCGTCCACCGTATGGAGAACGCCATCGCGAACCACGAGTTCGAGAAGGCGCGCTTCTACTCGGACGAAGAACGCAAGGAGCGCGAGAACCTGCGCGCCCTTCGCGAAAAATACCACCTCGATGAATCCTCCACCGGCGTAGTCGGTCGGGAGGACATCGAGGACGTGGTATCGCGCTGGACCGGCGTGCCCATCACTTCGATCAAAGAAGAAGAAACCCAGAAACTGCTGCGCATCGAAGAAGAGCTGCACAAGCGGGTCATCTCGCAGGACAAGGCGATCAGCGCCTTGGCCCGCGCCATCCGCCGCAGCCGCGCCGGCCTGAAGAGCCCGAACCGGCCCATCGGCTCGTTCCTGTTCCTCGGCCCCACCGGCGTCGGCAAAACCGAAGTCGCCCGCACTCTGGCGCAGTTCATGTTCGGCAGCGAAAAGTCGCTGGTCCGCTTCGATATGTCCGAGTTCATGGAGAAGCACTCGGTCTCGAAGTTGATCGGCTCGCCTCCGGGATACGTGGGCTACGAAGAAGGTGGCCAGCTCACCGAGCGCGTGAAGCGCGCGCCCTACTCCGTCGTCCTGCTCGACGAAATCGAGAAGGCGCATCCCGATGTCTTCAACATCCTCCTGCAGGTATTTGAAGACGGCCAGCTCACCGACGGTCTGGGCAACACGGTGGACTTCAAGAACACGATCCTGATCATGACCTCGAACATCGGCGCCCGCCACTTGCAGAAGCGCGAGGGCTTGGGCTTCCAGTCAACCGACGAGGGCAGATTTCCGGCAAGGTCGAAGACCTGGTGAAGAGCGAGGTGAAGCGCACCTTCAACCCCGAGTTCCTCAACCGGCTTGACGAAGTCATCATGTTCAACGCCCTGAGCGAGCAGGATCTGATCCAGATTCTCGAACTGATGGTCAGCCTGCTGAACCAGAACCTGGCGCAGACGTTCGATCACGGTCACCGTGACCGACGAGGCCAAGAAGTGGATCCTCAACCAGACGCTCACTGACCGCAGCTATGGCGCACGACCGCTGCGGCGCGCGTTGCAGAAGTACATCGAAGACCCACTGTCCGAGGCTCTGATTCAGGGCACGATCACCACGCGGCCGGCGTTCATCGAGGTCTTCCTCGATGGCGAGAAGCTGTACTACCGTCCGGTGGACGCGGAAAAGACCGAAGGCGTACTGCTGTACGAGAACTGATTCTCGCGGTGCGAGAATCATCCCGACCGAGTGAAGGCTCGAGGCCTCAACAGCGTCGTTGCGCCATGGGCGAGCCGAAGCGAGGGGTCTGGAAGTTGCACAAAATTGCTGAAAAGGCCGCCAGCGCAAGCTGGCGGCTTTTGCTTTTACCTGGGATACCTTGCGATCAGGCGCACCGTCGGAGTAGCATTCGGCTCTCTCCTTCTAAGGCTGTCCCTGTTCCGGCACGAGGGTTTGGTCTCACTTGCTAATCACCCGCCGCCACTCTCCGCCCCGGCCTCCCGCCTTTCATCCCATTCGCTCGCGATGCCCTCTTTTTGGCCGCGCTTCTGACCGAACCTCCGCGACGGCCGATTTCTGACATCCACGCCTTGCTGCCGTAAATGCCGCGAAGTAGGCTTGGAACGTGGAGATCGGTGTCGAGATCAGGCCAGTGAACGCCTGTACCTCCCCCAACAATTTCCACGCGGGTAAGCTGCCCTTTTGTGCCCAGCTGGAGACCCTGCAAATCCTCGCGCGGGATCGCGAGGCGGCGGCCATCGCTCAACTTGAAGATGAATAGGTCCAGCCCTGGGCCCGGCATATATTGCGCTTCCGTCACCAGAGGCTCGTTTCGCAGACGCTTGGCGCGCTCAATTGCACGCTCAAAATCTGCATTGGTGAACGCAACTTTGTGTTGAATAGCATTGTTACGCTTTGCCATGGATGGTCTCCCACAACCCAGCCAGTTCTTCAAAATGCTCAGCCGCCGTGTTCAGAATCTTTTTCACGTCCGAGCGCTTCGCGTTCGCAGGTCGAACAGCATCGTCCCGATTCGCTAACGCACAGTTCCATCCATTCGAAGATCCAGAATCACTTCCGTTTCGCTTGCGAAACCGTGGACATGGCGCGGCGCATGATCGTTCGAATACACGATGAACAGAACGCCGCCGAACCGTAGCGAACCCACGACGCTATTATAACCCAAGCATGCTTAGGTTATACAAAAGCCAACATACGTAAAATTCGATAACGTCAATCGCTAACTTGCTCATTCCCTCTGCCCCACTCTAAAATCTCATCCCTGCTCCAAGCGCCGCACTTTCATTCGAGGTCTCCCATGACTGTCTCGCGAAAACTCGCCTTAATCGGTATCGGCACTCTGATAGCGCTTCAGTTAATCACTCCGACATCTGCCGCAACCAACCCCGCCGATCGAAATCGCCGCCTTCAATCAGAATTACATCACTCTCCACTTGCACATGGACACCGCCGGCATCCTCGCCCTGTGGGCCGACGACGGAGTCGATCTCATGCCCGGGGAAGCACCCCTGATCGGCAAGCCCGCCATCACGGAATGGCTGACTGCGATCCTCGCCAAGATGCCCGGCTACAAGGTCACAAAGCAGGAGTGCGACTTCCGCGATATCCGGATTTCCGGCGAGTGGGCTTCAGAATGGGCCAACGAGCACCAGGTGGTGGTCGCTCCCGACGGCAAAGTCATTGAGAGTTACGGCAAGATGGCGCTGATACTGCACCGTAGCCCAACCGGCGAGTGGAAGGTGCAACAGGAGATGTGGAACGCCGCTCCCAAGCCGTGATCTGCCTGCCAGGCCCCCCATTTCTTTGCGACCCCGGCGGTCTATCCCTAATCCAAGCAAACGCGAGCAGATCCGAAGTCAAGTTGGGGAGCGCCATGCCTGAAAAAGTCAACATCGCCCAGAAGTTCTCCCAGATCCACGAATACTGGAAGCCCTACATCGGGGCTGAACTGAACGGCCAATGCGTGAAATTCGACAAGCTCAAAGGAGAGTTCGTTTTTCACCACCACGAGAATGAAGACGAGATGTTCCTGGTCGTCAAGGGCCGCTTCCGCATGGAATTCCGCGACCGCCAGGTTTGGATCGAGGAAGGCGAATTCATCGTCGTTCCCCGCGGCGTCGAGCACAAGCCGGTGGCGGACGAAGAGTGTTGGATCCTCCTCTTCGAGCCTGCGTCTACCCTCAATACCGGCAACGTGAAGAACGGAATGACGCTGCACGAACTGGAACGGGTCTAAGCGGTGTCATGGGAAATGGGAGTGTGCCCGGCGGGTGGTCGCCATCTTCAGATACCTATAATAACGGGAATTCGAATCTCTCGACCGGTCTCCAGGTACAAATACTCGGTACTAGCTAGCTGCTACTGCAGCTTCGCGAACTCGGTCTTCGCTTCCTTGAACACGGGCACTTCCGGGTCAGCATCTTTCCACAAATTCAGAAAGTCCTGATAAGCAGCGTGCGCTTTCACCTTGTCCCCAGCCGCCGCGTAAGCCCGCCCCAGTTGCAGATGCGCGAGGGCTCCGGCCACGCAGTTCAGGACCAGCCCGGAATGGTCCACCAGCTTCTGAAACTCGGCTGCCGCAGCCGTTCCCTGCCCAGCCGCCAGATAGGCTTCCCCTCGGATGTAAACCGGAAGCGCACACGAGGTCACGGCATTGTTCACAGCGGTGGTCAGTTCTAGTGGAGCCGCCGAACGCAAGGATTCGAGGGCGCCGGCGGAGTTCTTCTCGGCAAGGTGACTTTGTGCCTGGATCGTGGGCAGCCAGTAAGTCTGCACGACCGTATGCAAGGGAAACTGCTTGTTCAGGTTTTCCGCCACCGCCTTCGCCCGGGCACCTTCGCCGGCCCGCGCCAACACAGCTGCAGCCTGCGCCTCAACATCGCGGCTGGTGGGTGCAAGTTCCAGAGCTGCAACCGCCTCGCTCCGCGCTTCGGCTTCGTTGCCGACCACGGCTTCTCGCCACGCGCTGCTCACCTGCCACTGCGCAGCCGCTTCCTTGTTGTCAGCACGGATGGCGGACTGTACCGCGCGTTGCGAGAGTTCGCGAGCCTTCTTCAACCGCCCCGCATATGCCTCGGTATCGGCCTCCATCGCGAGAATCTCGTGCTCAAATTCCGAGTGACTGTCGAACCAGGCCGCCTGTTCCACCATTCCCTTGGCGTCGCCCTTTATGAACAGCATGGCGTACATCACCAGATGGGGCGTGTCGTCGTCAAGTTTGCGGGTCATAGCTTCGTCATAGGCCTTCCGCGCCTCGTCGAAGCGATTCATCGCGACCAGTGTTCCCACCAGGTTTTCGTAGCCGATCACGTTTCCCGGGTTGAAGCGCAGCGATTCCTGCGATTGCTCGACCGCCTGGTCGAACTTCCCCTCTGTGGTGTACAGAGACCCCAGGTTGGTGTGAGGAACATCGTCTCGTGGATAGTTCTCGGCCCACTCGCGAAAAGTTTCGACCGCCTTTTCCAATTCGCCGGTCACCGTCATGTAGTACATCGACGCGATGTGGAACTTTTCCCGTTCACTGGCGCGGTCGCGCAGTGCGAAGGCTTTGGTCAAATAGTCGCTGGCACGCACGGACTGGCCGAGGTTGTTGTACATGATGCCCACGCCCTCAATGGCGCTGGCGAAGTTCGGGTCGAGGTCGATGGCCCGCTGGAAAAACGGCAACGCCGCCCCTGACCCCTTTTCGTATTCTGCTTTGCGGGCCAGACTCATGGCCTTCAGCGCCTCAAGCGACGGCGTCGTCTCCTGGGCCAACGGGGCATCAAACTTTTGTACCGAGGCCAGCGACTCTCCCAGCTCCCCGCGAAGCTTCCCTGCCGCCTCACCCAGCGCGTCCAGCACCTTCTCCTTGCCCGCTGCCGTTACCTGCTCCTGCGCCAGAACGTCCCCGGTCAGGCAGTTCACCGCCTTTAACCCGACCACATACTGGTTGCCCAGGCTGGCGATCGAACCGGAGATGAATGCCTTGCTGTCTGCGCGCTGGCAGACCTCACGCGCCACGTCCGCGAGCAACGGCGTATCCGTGGGGCGGGTCATCATCTTGAGGGTCGCCGTAACCCGCGCATCGGACACAACATTGAGAAACGGGGATTGTCGCAGCGACACTCCCAATGCCTGTTTCAGCGTGTCATTAAAGATCGGGTCACCGGTCGTATTCGTAAAATCTGCGACCAGAATGGTATCTTTTGCCGTGAGCTTGCCCGACGTCCGGAAACGCGCGTAGTACAGCCAGCCGCCGACTGCAACCAGCAACAGTAGTGCCGGAACGGCAATCTTCCAGGCGCTGGTTCGGGAAGGCTCTACAGCGGAGACAGATCCTGACGGCGCCTTGGGTTGTCTTCCGCTCGACCGCTTTGCTGGTTCCGGCGCCGAACTTCCGCCCGCCGCCGCGCTTTCAACCTCGCCGACCGCGCCGCTCTTGCCGGTTTCGATCTCCCTCTTCAGACGCTTCAGGTCCGCGCGCATCTCCGACGCATGCTGGTAGCGCAGGTCACGGTCCTTCTCCAGCGCCTTGCTGATGATCCTTTCCAAACCATCGGGCAGATCGGGATTCAGCCGTACCGGCGCAACCTGCGCCTTGTGCAGAATGGCCTCATAGATCAGCGCCGTGCTGTCACCCCGGAAGGGCAGAGTTCCGGTCGCCATCTCGTAGAGCACCGCGCCAAAGGAGAACAGATCGGTTCGCGCGTCGAGAGGCTTGCCACGCGCCTGCTCGGGCGACATGTACGCTACCGTGCCCACAGTCGATCCGGGACTGGTCAGGTGGGTCGCATCCGCCCCCGTCTGCGTAGCGTCGGCCGCAGCATCCGCGGAAGCAGTCACCTTTGCCAGCCCGAAGTCCAGAATCTTGGCATGACCGCGACTCGTGACAAAAAGGTTAGCCGGCTTGATGTCGCGGTGAACAATGCCTCGCGAGTGGGCCGCATCGAGCGCGTCGGCCACATCGATCGCCAGTTTCAGCAGCGTGTCGATATCGAGCGGACGCTCGCCAATCAGGTGTTTCAGCGTCTCGCCTTCCAGGTACTCCATGACGATGAAGGCGCGCCCGCCATCCTCGCCAATGTCATAGATCGTGCAGATATTGGGATGGTTCAATGCCGAGGCTGCCTGCGCCTCGCGCTGAAACCGGGTCAGAGCCTGGGGATCTCGGGTAACGTCTTCGGGAAGGAACTTCAGGGCGACAAAGCGGTGCAGCCGCGTGTCTTCAGCCTTATAAACGACGCCCATCCCACCCCCGCCCAGCTTTTCCACCACCCGGTAGTGAGAGATGGTTTGGCCGATCATTAGAGACGCACGAAGTGCGGCAAGCCATGTTAGGGGTGCGCTGCGGCGAAGTCAACGTTAGGGCCGGAGGTGACCAAAGATGGGTGCCCCAAATGGCGGCCCTCGAGAAACTGCTCCGTTCTTTGGCCCATTCGGGGCGAGCCCAGGGCAGTTAAGAACGGGTTAAAGGTTTTCCTGCCGAGTGCCGATAGTTTTCTGGACATCGTGGGGCAATGGGCAGGTACGCCCGCCCACTAGCCCGTAGTACGTCGTCAAGTCCGCTAATCGCTTAGGATCCCGCAATTGATCGCGGATGGCATACGTCTTTTACCATTCGCCATATTTGCAAGCAGGATACCGACACAGGAGAACTGCAAGGTGATTTCCCTGAAGAAGTATCTGGATATGGATGTGAGCACGCCCTCGCCAAGAGAGCCTGAACGCAGTGAACCGCTTTCTACTGTCGTCGAATCTTATCGTTCTGCCCTGCTCTCCTTCGGGAAAAATGCAGTCCGGGTGTGTCCCTCGGTCAGTTCGGACTTGCAGAGTGGCCTGGAGGGTGTCGAGAAGCAGCTCTCCGGCGAACTGACACTTTCCCTGGTAAAGGAGACCGCGAAAAAGGTCGAAGATCTGCTGCAGCAATGGGGCAACCGCACTGCGGAACATCTCAAAGGCAAGGCTAACGAAGTCAAGGAACTTCTGTTGACTCTGGCCCGCACCGCCGAGTCTGTCGGAGAGCGCGACCAGCGCTATGCCAACCAATTCAGCCAGTTCACCACCCGCTTGCAAACCATCGCCAATCTCGACGATCTGACACAGATCCGTGCTTCGCTGGTGCGGAGCGCGTCGGAGCTGAAGACTTACGTCGACCAGATGGCGAAGGACAGCCAGAAATCGGTAACTGACCTGCGCGCCGAGATCTCAAACTACGAAACCAAACTCAAGGAAGTCGAAGAACTCGCAGTACGTGACGTGCTGACCACTCTTGCCAATCGTCGCTATATTGAAGAGCGGCTTGCCCAGCGTATCGAACAAAAGCGGGACTTTTGTGTGGTGATTCTCGACCTCAATACTTTCAAACCGATCAACGACACTTACGGCCACCTGGCGGGTGATGATCTGCTGAAGCAGTTCTCCCATGAACTTCGGTCCAATGTCCGCGGCACTGATATTGTGGGTCGCTGGGGCGGCGACGAGTTCATCCTGATTCTCGATTGCCCGTTGGCGGGAGCGAAATTGCAAATCGAGCGCATACAGAAGTGGGTGTTTGGCGACTACACCATCAAGCTCGGCCCAGGTGCCGCCGAAGTGAAGGTCAAACTGGACGCATCCATCGGCGTAGCCCAGTGGCAGCCTGGGGAAACCATGGAGCAGGTGATCAAACACGCCGACGCTTCCATGTATAAGGAAAAGCAACTGGCCTACAAAGCGAAAGCCTAGCGCCGGCCACGGTCGGAAGAAATCCGCTTGTCAACCTACAAGAAGGGTTGTATCCGCCGTTCCTCATTCGGGCCGCGGAGCGCGGTACCCTCGAAGTGATGTCTACACCTATCCCGTGTGATCGATCCGACAGAAGGCGCCCGCATGCGCGGCTATAATGCCGCCTGAATGCTCATCCTGTCGAGGTACCGGATCCGTAGACTACTCCTCCTTGCAACTCTGCTGACGGCATCGTCGGCGATCAGCTTCGCGAGTACATCGTGGAGCGGCGTTTTGCGCGACGACGCCGGGAACCCGATTGATGCTGCGATTGTTCGACTGCGCGAAAGCTCTGGAAAGGACAGCTACACCGCGACTTCATCGCCGACCGGCAAGTTCGTTTTCCCGGGAATCGCCGAAGGACAGTACAACGTTTCCGTGGAGACCCGCCAAAAGACTTGGAACAGCGCCAGCCCTCTCGTCGTGAAGGATGGCATTGCGCTGACGGCTACGCTGCAACTAGCCACTCGGTCGCAGGAAGTCCGCATCCTGCCAGCCGGAGAAAGCTCCTCACCCCAGGCCACCGGCGGCGAGCACCTTTCCAGCGCTGAAGTTTCCAGTCTTCCGCTCAATGCACGCGATTTCAGCAAGCTATTGCTGCTGGCCGCGGGAACCATGACTGACGCCAACGGCGCCGCCAACTTCACCCAGCAGTTTGCGGTCAACGGGCAGCGCGGCGCCACCACGGTCTTCGCTATGGACGGTTTCGATACCACCGATCCTGAACTCGGCGGCGCTACCTTTTCCAACTTCAACGTCGACGCCATTCAGGAAGTGCAATCCAACTCCGGAGTGATGACCGCTGAAATCGGCCACGGCGCCGCGAGTTACACCAACGCGGTGACGAAGTCAGGCACGAACCAGGTGCACGGCAGCATTTTTGAGTTTGCCCGCAATGCCGCCTTCGACGCCAGAAATTACTTCGATCATGCCGCTCTCGGCGACCACCATCGCCTGCCTCCGTTCGTGCGCAACGAGTTCGGCTTCACCAACGGCGGCCCCGTCGTTCTCCCCGGCATTTACAACGGACGCGATCGCACCTTTTATTTCGGTGAATACCAGGGCTTCCGCCAGGTGCTGGGCACAACCCAGGTGCTACCCGTGCCCACGGCGGCCGAGCGCCAGGGAGTCGACACCCTCACTTTCCCCGGCGACACGCTCCACATTCCAGTGAGTCCGGCCATCGCCCCTGTGCTTGCACGCTACCCTCTGCCCAATGAACCGACCGGGGCCTTCGGCGACCGCACTTACGCCACATCCTCAAAAGTCGTCACCAAAACGGACCAGTTCTCTGTCCGCATCGATCACCACATCTCCGACAAAGCTACGCTGATGACGCGTTTCAGCCTCAATCAAGTGAACGGCCCGCTCACCAATCCCGACCAGACCGCCATCGACCCCAGCTTCGCTGTTTGCTTCTTCGACCACCAGCGCAACGCCGGCGTGCGCTACGCCCGAACTCTCACTCCCCATCTAAGCTTCGAGACTTCGCTCGGCTACATTCGCAGCACGCCGTTCTTCCCTGCCGAAAATCACACGCAGCCCGCGCTCAACTTTGCCGACAGCCTTTTCCAGAGCTTCAACGCGCCCGGCGGTTCGATCTTCGGCTCCTATGGGAACCTTTACCAGTTCAGGCACGACATGACTTTCCTGCGCGGCGCCCACGCTTTCAAGTGGGGCGTCGAGATGCGCTTCAACCGTGACGCCACTATCTTCGGGACCAATCCCAACGGCTCTTACAGTTTCGGCGGCGGCACCGCGTACTCGCCTGTCCTGATCACTTCCGACAGCGGTACCGATGACATCCATCCGGGCGATCCTCTGCCCGATTCTCTTACGGGACTGCTGACTGCCACGCCGTATTCATACAACGTGATCGCCGCGTCTAGCGTCACTCCCATCGGCAACAAGTTCGACGAAGCCGCCGTCCGCCGCGAAGCCTACAACTTCTACTTCCAGGATGCATGGAAAGCCACGACTCGCCTCTCCGTGAACTACGGCATGCGTTACGAAGTGAATAGCCGCATTCACGAAGCCGAGAAGCGCACTTCCCTCCCCAAGTTCGTCTATGCCAACGGCCGCGACGCGCCGTACTGGGATCGCACTGCCAAGCAGATCTTCCTCTACGATCCGCAGCCCCCTTACGACCAGGACTGGAAAGGCTTCGGCCCGCGCCTTGGCCTCGATTTTGCCGCCACCAGCCACACTGTGCTGCATGCGGGTGGTGCGATCACCACAATTCTTCCCAACCTCTGGCAGGACAACTTCGTCACCGGCGGAGTTCCGTTCGCGATCATGCTTTACGCCACCGCTCTGCCGGGAATCCCGCTCCCGTTCCAGAACAGCGTCGTGCCGGTGAATCTTCCCCCACCCTACACAACCTCCGGACAGCTACTCTTCCCCAATGGCACTGCGACGGGAGTTCCGCCCAACACGCAGATCGATCTGCAGCGCTTCCAGAATGACCTGAAGGCCCTCACTCCCGGCCACCAGGTTCAGTTACTCTCGATGATTGGACTGGCCAAGAACTTCCGCAACGGCTATATCGGCAGCTACACGGCCGGCGTCGATCACGACTTCCGCGACTTCAAGTTCAGCGCGGCTTACGTTGCGACCGCCGGTATCCATCTGGCCAGCGTCTATTCGCCAAACAGTTACGGTGGCGCCGACCCAGCCTTCGCGCCCTATACGCAGTTCGATTCCAGTGGCCGCGCGATCAGCGGCTTTGGACCCGAGAGCATCATGACCACAAGCTCTCATTCCACCTACCACTCGCTCCAGACGAGCCTCACCAAGAACTCCGCCCGCGCCGGGCTCGGCCTGCAAGCGAGCTACACCTACTCCAAGTCGATCGACGATACCAGCGCGGCACTCGGCGGCCTGGGCGGAGCTACCAGCGTGATCCTGCAAACCCTGCCGCAGAATCCGTGGAATCCGCATGCCGAGAAAGGCCCGTCCACGTTCGACGTGGCCCATGTCTTCACCGTCAGCGTCATCCAGTTGTTGCCCTTCGATCGCGTCGGCTTCCTGCAACCACTGGGCAAGCCGCTCACGCGCGGCTGGCAATTTCTAAACATCACCACCCTGATGAGCGGCTCACCGTTCTCGGTTTATTCGGGAATCCAGCAGACTGGGGTCGGCGCCGGCGGTGCGGATCGTCCTGACCTCATCGAGCGGCCTGACTTCTCCACCAGCCGCCACGTGCGCGAAGACTACTTCGGTCGCGGCGCCGACAATACGTCATTTTTCAATATTCCGATCAACGTACCGGGCGGTACTGGGCCTAACCATGGCCGCTTCGGAACCCTTGGACGCGATACCTTCCGTGGTCCCGGTTATCACAACTTCGACGTTGCCCTGATCAAGGACACGCCCTTCGGACGCCGCGGAAACTCCGAACTCGGCACCGTCGAATTTCGCGCCGAGTTTTTCAACGTCTTCAACATCGTGAACTTCGGCCTGCCCTCCAACGTCCTCCGCGGCAGCGGCTTCGGACTTATCAGCAAGACTGCGGGCACCTCGCGCCAGATCCAGTTCTCGCTGAAGCTGATCTACTGAGGGATACCGAAACACCGGTTCGTATCAGGGCATCGCTTTAGCGATGCCGCAAGTGGCTCGCGGGTAGTGACGGCTTTAGCCGCCGCGCAATATATTCGCAACCTGGCTCCTCGCGTCTCACCCTCGTAACTTGCCCTCCAAAACGACTCATTTACACTAGCAACTGTCCATGGAACTCATCGTCTACTCGTCGTCGTGGTGTCCGGACTGCCGCGTGGCCAAGCGCTTCCTCGATCAGCACGGTGTCGCCTACAAGGAAATCGATATCGAAACCACGCCCGGAGCGGCCGACGAAATCATCCAACGCACCGGCAAGCGTGCCATCCCACAGTTCGTGATCGACGGCGAATGGTTTCAGCCCTACGACCCCTCCGAGGGCTTTCTTTACGAGGAAATCTCGAAGCGCCTGGGCATCGCTCAGCCCTGAATCCCGACAGCCGATTAGCAGGGACGGAGACGGAGACGGTGCCGAGTAGCCCATCAACTCCTGTTGCTGACATTGACCGTCTTGAGTGTGGCAAGTATGATCGCGAGGCGGCACTTCTCATGGTTGGCGAGACCATCTCTCACTACAAAGTCGTGGAAAAACTGGGTTCGGGCGGCATGGGAGTGGTGTATCTCGCCGAAGACATCCGGCTTGGCCGCAAGGTCGCGCTGAAGTTCCTGTCGCTGCAGTTTTCCAACGACAAGTCTGCCCTTGAGCGTTTCGAACGTGAGGCCCGCTCCGCGTCTGCGTTGAACCACCCCAACATCTGCACCGTCTATGAGATAGACGAGTTCAAGGGCCAGCGTTTCATCGCTATGGAACTGATGGAAGGGGTGAATCTGCGTAACCGCATCGGCGGCCGAGCCATGGGTACGGAAGAGTTGCTCGAAATTGCGATCGAGATCGCAGACGCGCTCGATGCGGCTCACGCCGAACACATCGTTCACCGCGATATCAAGCCCGCCAATGTTTTTATCACCAAGCGAGGCCATGCCAAGCTGCTCGATTTTGGGTTGGCGAAGCTCAGCACAGAGCGCAAACCGGAATTGGTAGGCGCCGAGTTGACGGCGGCTGGAATAACCGACCAGTTGACCAGTCCCGGCACTGCCTTGGGCACCGTAGCTTACATGTCCCCGGAGCAAGCAGCAGGAAAAGAGCTCGATGCGCGCACAGACCTGTTTTCCTTCGGCACGGTTCTGTACGAGATGGCCACCGGTCGCCAGGCGTTCGCGGGAAATACTTCGGCGATGGTGTTCGATGCCATTCTGAATAAGCCTCCAACGTCCCCGGTGCGAATCAATCCCGATCTCCCGGCGCCGCTTGAGGCGGTCATCAATAAAGCGCTGGAGAAGGATCGCAACCTCCGTTACCAGACCGCATCCGATCTTCGCGCCGATTTGCAGCGGCTCAAGCGGGACACGCAGTCGTCGAAGGTCATGGCTGCCTCAGGGTCCATTGCGCTGCCGGGTGTGGCCTCGAAGCCGGGCAGGTGGTTATGGTTGACCGGAACTGCCGCGGCATTGGCGGTAGTGGCTGTCCTCGTGGTCGGCTACTTTGCAGGATGGTTCACACGCGAGCATCTCTACTCGCAGGCCGAGCTAAAGCCCCAGCAGCTGACAGCGAATTCCTCCGAAGATCCCGTCGCAGTCACTTCGATTTCTCCCGACGGAAAGTATCTCCTTTACGCCGATCTGGAAGGCCTGCACCTTAGGCTCATCGCGACGGGAGAGACGCAATCTCTTCCCATCCCTGATGCTTTCTGCTTCCGTTGAGCTCGCATCGAGTGGTCCCAGGATGGGACCAAATTGCTGGTAGGCGGCCCAGTTGCGCAGGAGAAGCAGGGCATCTGGGTGATCTCCGTCATTGGCGCCACGCTAAAGAAACTGCGTGACGATGCCTACGACGCTTCACTCTCCCACGATGGATCGCAAATCGTATTTCGCGATTCGAACACGCGAGACATCTGGCTGATGAATGCTGATGGCGGCCAGGCTCGTCTTCTGATCAAAAAGGAAGAGGGCTGGCGGCTGTTTGGACCTACATGGTTTCCTAACGACAAACGCTTCCTCTATACGAAGAGTAAGACGACGAACGGCGTCTCCACCTACGTATTGGAAAGTCGCGACTTGAAAGGCGGCGACCCCGTGGTCCTTCTTTCCAGTTCACGATTCAGCGACTTTTGCTGGGGGCCGAAAGGACGGCTCATCTATTCCGTCGGAGAGCCGCCCCCCAACCAGTACGACTCGAACCTGTGGGAGGTGGGCGTCGATCTGGAAACGGGCAAGCCCCGGAACGCTCCACGGCGTCTTACCGACTGGACCGGATTCTACTTTGACGATCCCGAATTGACCGCCGATGGGAAACGCTTTGTCTTCCTGAACGCCAAAGGGCAGAGCGATGTCTATCTCGGCGAGCTGGCGAACGGCGGAAGCGAGCTGAAAAGTCCACAACGGCTGACACTCGACGAACGTCTCGACTGGCCTGGTGGGTGGTCACAGGACAGCAAGACGGTGTTCCTCTACTCCGATCGCAACGGAAGTTTCGATATCTACAAACAAGGCGTAACGGACCGCAACGCCGAGCCGATTGTTACCGGACCGGAAGAAAAGTGGGCGCCGCAACTTAGTCCCGACGGCAAGTGGGTGCTCTACATGCAGTGGCCCAAGCTCACTCAGGACGGCATCTTTGGCCCAGGCAAGATCATGCGCGCGCCGATCACCGGGGGCCCGTCCGAAGCGGTTGCGGATATCAAGGGGCGTCCTTGGACCCTTTCGGCCAACCCGGGCGATACCGTCGGAGGCTTTCCCGGCTTTCGCTGTCCGGCGCACGGGAGCGCATGCGTTCTCGCAGAGGCAGCGGAAGACGAAAAGCAAATCATCTTCACGGCCTTTGATCCTGTGCAGGGGAAAAAATCGGAGCCGCTCAAGGTTGCAGTCGACTCCGGAGAGACAGCCTGGGACCTTTCTCCCGACGGGACCCGGGTTGCCTTGTCGCGCTTCGACTACAAGGCTTCCGACGTACAGATCATTCCGCTCGCCGGCGGAACTCCGCAGAAGTTATCCGCGATGCCGTGGACAGAGTTGGTTGCGATCGCGTGGGCGGCCGATGCCAAGGGCCTGTTTGTCGCAAGCTACTCGTCGCGCGGAACCGGTATCGTGCACCTCGATCTCACAGGAAAACCAAAACTCCTGTTCAAGCCCGTTTGGGACATCTACTCGCTCCTGCCTTCTCCCGACGGCCACTACCTTGCCTTCGGTCCCATCATCAACAATGCCAACGCCTGGACCATAGCTTCGTTCCCGGAGCAGTGACGCGCGAGTAGGTGGTCGAGAGATCTGCTTTGGCCGGCCCGACGACGCCATTTCGGCAGGTGTCGGAGTGGATGGGTATCCCCCTCCCCCCTGGTCTGCGCAAAATCTAGAAAGCAAAAGCCTGGGGTAAACGACACACTCCAAATCTTTGAGTCCAGATATTTTGGAGGCAAAATCTTCCGGAATAAGAAGTTAGCGGCGGGTTTTCGGTGGTTAGTTCTCAGTTCGCAGACGCTCGCGTGCCGTAAGGTCGTCAAAGGCGTTGTTCGAGGTTGAGCGATTCAGTTTTCAAAGATCGAGTACCGCTGTGAGGAGAAGTGTGGCTTGGGGCGGAGGATGGCGTCAAGGACGTGGGTCACGGATAAGAGTGAGGGATGATTGTGGATGTGGATAGTAAGTGGGTGGAACATCCCCGCCCAAGCAAAGCTTGAGGCGGGGCACCCTCGAGAGTTTGGGAAGACGCGAAGGGTCGGCTACTTACCCTGTGACGACTGAACATCCCCGGCCTTCGCACAGAACGCGAAAGGCCGGGCCACCCGCCGAGATTAGGATGGCAAGTGGCGTCTTGGTTGCGACGACTGAAAACCCCCGGCCTTCGCACAGAACACGAAAGGCCGGGCTACCCGCCCAAGATTGACTTCGATTCCGAAGACGCGCAGAATCGTTGCCGATGAAAAGTTGGATTGGTAAGGCATTGATTCTGCTTGGGACCTTTGGAAGCGGGGGACTCGCAGGCGCAATCTACTCTCACTACGCGAATCGGCCTGAGCCAACAATTATCGCTTCCTCTATCTCGACTATTACTATCGCCAACCCCCAAAGTGCCGGGAGCCTTATTCCAGATTTGAAGGTGCAAGTGGGAAATGAAGTTATCGGCTCACTTTACGCACTGACTCTGACGTTTGATGTCATCAGTGGGCCTTATGCTGATGGGACAGATGTGGCGATTACCTTCCCCAGTGCGCCCCACATTTACGGTAAGCCGGTGACGAGCGGTCCGTCGCCGCTACACTCCATCGCTTGTACACCAATCGAAAATGGGCTTCGCTGCCGAATGTCTCCATTAAAGGTCAACTCTGGTGGCCCGTTTCGGGTGAGCATTGCGACTGATAAACCGGATCAACCTAAAGTGGATGTCGTGGCGAAAGATGTGCAATTAGCAACGGTGGGCGAAATTACCGCTCAGAAATCATGGTTCGCGCAATACGTGCCATTGTTATGGGCACTCGCTGCGGCCCTCGCAGGTTTGATATTGACCTTTATTTCATGGTTTACGATCCGAAAGTTTCAGGATGTGGCTCAAAGTGCGGTACAAGTCTCGCGTCTGCGATCAAATAGGGGCTATCTCGTCATCATCGCAGCAAATTATGGGTGCGACGATCACCGTCTTGATGTAACAAAACAGCTCAACGACGCCATCATAGATGACAAGTTACACGTTTTTGCTGGCAATCAATTGGCAGGCGATCCGTGCCCGAACGTCCCAAAGAATCTTTTGGTCTCATACCAATATAAGGATCAGAAATTTAACAGAACCGTCGGAGAAGGCGAGACTCTTAACCTGCCGTGATTGGCGGGTCTTCACTCGGAAAGGAAACCTCGATGAAACCCTTTTTGGCCGGTGGCCCACTCAAGCCCGGTTTTGGCTTGAGTGGGAATGCTCACACGTCACAGACTTGACGCGACGAACAAACTAGATTGTCCTCATGCCATGGGGACTCACGCGTCTTCACCACAGCGGGCAGAGTCATTTCGTCACTTTCTGCTGCTACCATCGCCGCCGGTTGTTCACGACCGACGCAAGCAGACGAATCTTCGAGTCAGCCTTGGAGCGGGTGCGGCGCAGTTCCAGACTTCACATTTACGGATATGTCATCATGCCCGAGCATGTTCACCTCCTGCTCAGCGAACCACAACAGGATACCTTGGCCGGACGGGTGGCCCACTCAAGCCCGGTGTTGGCTTGAGTGGGGATGTCGAGAATTGATCGAGCCAACCTCCGAACTCAGCGGAGAATGCTTTCACTTACCCAGACAACGAACACCACGTTGTGTGGGCCACCCGGCCGAAGGCATGAAGCGAGATTAGGATGGCAAGTGGCGTCTTGGTTGTGACGACTGAACACCCCCGGCCTTCGCACAGAACACGAAAGGCCGGGCCACCCGCCCGAAATAGGAATCTGCGCTCACAACTGCACTCATATTTCGACATCTCGCACCCTTTCCCGGAACATAATGGGGAACCGGAGAGAATATTATGCACAGCAGGAAACTAAGAGGGCCTGTGGTTCTAGCCGTGCTGGTCCTACTATGCGTTGCCGCCAACTCACAGTTGGCGCGCTCATGGACCTTTCAAGAGCATAACTTAGCTCAAGATCAAAACAAATCGACCAAGGAGAGCCAACCAGCTTCTAGTGAGCAATCGAAACAGACTTCTGCCGACCTAAAGGCGGGCTCTACTGATGAGGGGCAGCTCGCCACCGTAAACAATGCGAAGATACCGGCGTACGCAAAGGTCTACGTCGCTCCGATGCCGAGCGGGTTCGATAACTACATCATTGCCGGACTGCGAAATAAAAAGGTACCTCTGACCGTGGTAGTTGACCGAAGCAAAGCCGAGTATGAGATCAGCGGCGTATCGGAGAGCGAGAAAGCGGGCTGGGCCAAGATGCTGTTCATGGGATCACAGAATTCCAATGAGCAGGCCAGCATCAAGATCTCCGACTTGAAGACGGGAGCGGTCATTTTCGGTTATTCGGTCCACAAGGCTAATTCTGCTCGTGGCAGGCAGAGCGCAGGTGAGGCATGCGCCAAACACATTAAGCAGATCGTGCTTGACTAGGTCGACATTGGCCATTGGAAACGGAAGGAGTGAATTCTATGTCCTACAAAATAACCGTGGCAAATATACTTGTGATCTTAGTCGTGGGCGTCGTTGTCGTAACGCACGCAGAGGATGCGAAAAACGCGACAGCTTCGGGCAAGATCCCGCAGGGAGCGAAGGTATTCGTCGCACCCATGGCTGATGGGTTCGATAGTAATCTGAAGGATGCTATTGCCGATAAGAAAGTGCCCGTCGAAATTGTCGGGAACCGCGATCTGGCAGAGTTTGAGATCACCGGGACCTCGGAGAGTCAGAAGGCCAGCACCGCGAAGAAGGTAATCTTGGGAAATTGGCATTCACGCGAAGAGGCCAGTATTCGCGTTAGCAACATCAAGAGTTCTGAGGTGGTTTGGAGCTACTCCGTTCACAAAGAGGCGTCCGCCCATGGAAAGAAGAGCACCGCCGGGGCTTGCGCCAAGCACCTGAAGGACGAAGCCATCGAAAAATAGCGCCACGGGCGGGTGGCCTGGCCGTTCGCGGAGCAGTATATCTCGAAGGACTACTCCGAATTCGAGGTGGGGGTGCCCCGCTCCTTGCGCTTTCTGCAAGGGGCGGGTGATGGTAGCGATCACACCGCCGGTGGGCGCACACGCATCTTCATCACAGTAGCATCATTCACTCGTACCAGCCCCGCTTCGCCGTACATGTAATAGCGGAAACTGCTCCACGGCCATTGCTGGGGCTCGCTCACCAATCCTCGCTTTACCGGGTTGCGATGCATGTAGCGCAGCTTTTCGACTCGCTTGCGCTCGGTCCAGACATTGAAGTCGTAGAACCGCGCCTGCCAGACGTGGATCGGAGCCGAAGCGAGCTGCTGGTCGTTCTGCTTCCGACGCGGGCGACGCAGGATCAACTGTGCGAAACGTTGTTTCAGGATCTGCATTGCTTTTGAAGGATCGCCTTCCTGCGGTTCGCAGATCAGCAGATGAAAATGTTCCGGCATGACCACGTAGCCGAGGACGACAAAGCGATACCGCAGGCGCACTTGCTCCAGCAGGCGCAGAAACAAGTCGCGGCGTGGATCGGTGCCTAACCACGGTTTTCGCTGGTAACAACTGCAGGTGATGAAGTGCAGGTGCCCAGCCCCGTAGTATCGCTTCAGACCTTTGGGCGTGAGGAAAGGGTAAGAGGCTGGTCCCACGGATGATGTGACGGTGGACACACCCGCCCCTTGCAAAAAGCGCAAGGAGCGGGGCACCCCCGTTCAAGTTCTTATTTTCCTCAGAGGAAGTTCCGGGCCACCCGCCGGACACATGAGGCCAAAGTCGAGGGATGAGGGAACTTCGCAGAAGTCGCGGTACCCACCTTCGAAAAAGCCGCGAAGAGTGAGGCAGCCCTCAGTTGTGGTGATTCCAGCAACCGAAAGCAAAAGTGGGCCAGCCCCCAACCCGCTACTCACGGCGAAAATTTCACACTTGCCCTCTTGGGCAAAAATCTCACCATAGGCTGTCTCGTGGTTGACATTCTGATACGGAAAGAACACCTCTGCACAATAACCCTCAACATGCTCAACACACACCTGAATTGCGTCACTCTTACGACCGGACTTGGGCAAGCGCACAATCACATCGAACACTATCGCTACAGCGGTTGCTCGATCAGCTTCTTGTCGATGGCCATGGGGTCTCCTATTTTCTTCCTCACATGTTCGTTTACACAGTTCTATTTACACCCTCCTCCCTTGACATCCCCTTTCATAGAACAGGCCACCGTGTTTACCTGCTAACTCGGTTTGTAGCTGTAATAGGTTCCAAGACGAATTGCATTTCGATCCTGCAACGTCTCATCGATCATCTTGTTTACTTCGTCGCCGTAATCCGCCGATGGGTTGGCTATCGTCGAATTTTCCATCGAAATAAGTCTCCATTTGTACTTTGAGAGATATGCTTCAACCTTTCGAGACAAATCTTCACAGGATTCAGCCCATAGAGTGATTCTCATAAATCCCAAGGTGTCTCCTGAAGGCATATCACCCGGTTCTACTTGTACCTCGGCAGTTGTGACCCAAACGTTTTCCATAATGTTTAGTCGGGGTAGTTATAGTGGGTGTTATCCCGAACTTTCGTCCCATCGCCTCTTCTCGTGTGGAAGTGGGGAGAGCCGCGTCTTGGATTGGCATGTTCGATGGTTCCCGAACCCCTGTTCGCTGCATTGCTCGCGCCCTCCCGCGTGTTCTTGTCCACGTTGTTGACTTGTGGCTTGCCGCTCGGCCCGAGCTTTTGGCCGTGTTCATTTGTTGCTTGTCCCCCCGCCGTTACACCGGGTGCATCGGCGGCCTTCGGGCCACCAACGGCATCCTTTGCCTGGCTGTATATAACCCCTAACATCGCGCCGGCGAGAGCGCCAAGCGCCGCGCCATCCTTAACACCCTCAGTCCCGCCGAGGCCGAAACCTGGCGGGTGGCCCGGCCTTTCGTGAGCAGTATATCTCGAAGGACTACTCCTAATTGGAGGCGGGTGATGGCACCAATCACACCGGCGGGTGGCCCGGCTTTTTCCCGAGCAGTATATCTCCAAGGACTCATCAGAACTTAAGGTGGGGGTGCCCCGCTCCTTGCGCTTTTTGCAAGGGGCGGGTGATGGTACCAATCACACTGCTGGTGGCCGCACACGCATCTTCATCACAGTAGCGTCATTCACTCGTACCAGCCCCGCTTCCCCGTACATGTAATAGCGGAAACTGCTCCACGGCCATTGCTGGGGCTCGCTCACCAATCCTCGCTTTACCGGGCCGGTGGCCCACTCAAGCCCGGTTTTGGCTTGAGTGGGAATGCTCACACGTCACAGACTTGACGCTGACGAACAAACTAGATTGTCCTCATGCCATGGGGACTCACGCGTCTTCACCACAGCGGGCAGAGTCATTTCGTCACTTTCTGCTGCTACCATCGCCGTCGGTTATTCACGACCGACGCAAGCAGACGAATCTTCGAGTCAGCCTTGGAGCGGGTGCGGCGCAGTTCCAGACTTCACGTTTACGGATATGTCATCATGCCCGAGCATGTTCACTCTCCTGCTCTAGCGAACCACAACCAGGACTATACCTCTGGCGCGATGCGCTGAAGTCGTTGAAGCAAGGAGTATCGCGGCGTTTGATTGGCGATGCGGAGCATTTCTGGCAAAAGCGGTACTACGATTTCAATGTTCGAAATTACCCGCAGTTTGTGGAAAAGCTGCGCTATATTCATCGCAATCCGGTCAAACGCGGGGTTGTGCGAGCGTCCGGAGGACTGGGAGTGGAGCAGTTTCCGCCACTACGTAACCGGTTGTAAAGGACGGGTAGAGATCGAGTCGGAGTGGACGGCGCGAAAACGCGAACGAGCGGCGGGAAGACTTTGTCCAGCCGTCGAACTGCCCCACTCAAGCCAAAACCGGGCTTGAGTGGGCCACCCGCCACTTCGCTCAGGATGACAAAAGTTTCAGGAGCATCCCGTCCGCCGGGTCCGTTCGATGACAAGGGTAGTTAAGAGCATCGCGTCGGATGACCGGATTTTGACGACAAGGGGTTTCGGATGCAATCCCGTCGGCCAGCACCGATATACCGCGTACTCTACTTTTTCTGCAGGCTGCTGTGGCTGGCCACGCAGAGCCACTTACCGTCCTGGAAGACCCAAGTGTCGGTGAAGCGGCCGAAGTGTTCGTAAGGTTTGGTGTCGTAGACGCCCTTGGTGTGGTAAGTGCCGGTCACGATCGCGGTATTGGGATACATCTCGACTTTGACGTCCTGAATGTTCATCAGGCTGGGCTTGAACTTGGGGTCGGCGAAGTCGGCCAGGAATTTTCCGCGATTGCTGACCTCTCCATCGAATTCTGTATTCACAAACTTGTCGGCAATCATGCTCGCGATGGCATCGGCGTCACGGCTCACCTGGGCCTGGTTCCACATGCGTTCGAGTGAAACCAAGTGGTTGGCGTCCGTGTTGGAAGCATCCTTGGAAGCCTGCGCGAGGGCGCACGCAGCGAGGATAAGACTGCAGAAAATCGGCTTGAGCATGGGGCTGGACTCCGGCGGTTGATGCCCGCCTTGGGCAGAATCTTCCAGACGATAGCAAGGAGTTATACCGTTCTGCCACTTGAAACCCGCGGGCATTATTACGAATGTCACTGCCCTGCTTCGCTTCGTGCCTCGTAGCGAGTTCTGCGAATTTTTCGTTTCGGATGTACGGCCAGTTGCTCGGGAAAAACTCATTCGTCACGATCCGCAAAAGCAGATCCCTCACCCAAGGCACCGGTTCGGAGCGACAGGAAGTCTGGCCAGGGTTCAAGTGCTGCACCTCGTGGTTACCCCCTAACATCCACATTTAAAAGACCAAAAGCCGCTGGCCCGCCGGCGGAGGTAATCATGGGTTCATCGTCCTCCGTACCATTGGAGATTTCCCGCTCATCGGTGAAGATAGGGACCGTAACGGCCTGCGCGGACGCTTGCAGTTCCCTCCCTCCGTGATCGCCCAAGGCTCTTACTCCATCTCATGACCGAACTGACCACGCCCGAGCCCGAGACTCCCGAAGCAGCGCCGCAGCACGACTTCGACCAGGCTTCTGAAAGCTGGCAGACCTTTCTGCAAACCGTGCTGGGCATTGTCCTGGTGATGGCCACCGGCGTGGTCGCGCACTACTACGCTCCGCCCTCGCCCAATGAGCTGAATGATCAGGTCAAGCAGCTGACCTCGCAGGTGGAACTGCTGAAGCAGGAGCAGTCGATGCCCGCCATGGTACTCAACCGCTACAGCAATTCCATTTGCTACATCTATGGCGTCTATCAGGTGGGATTTCCGGGGCAGGTTCCGGCGTTGCGCGCGCGCTTGTCAGGCACGGGATTCATCGTGGGCGAGGGATTGCTCGCCACCAATCGCCACGTGGCTGAGCCGTGGTATGGCGATCCTGAAGCCGATGCGCTGATTCACAAGGGCGCAAAGCCGATGCTCGAGAAGCTTGTGGCATTTTTTCCCGGAGTCATGATGCCGGTGAACATCACGCCTACCGTGGTTTCGGCGCAGGGAGATTTGGCGGTGCTGCACATGGACCCGCCGGCTTCCTCGCACCTCTGCCGCCTCTGCCGTTAGCGACGAAGTCCCCGAAGCCGGGCGAACTGGTAGCGGTGATTGGCTATCCGATGGGCATTGCCGGAATGGTGGCGAAGTCTCCTACCGCCGTTTATGAGCGGCTGGCGTACCGCCGCGACGATATCGGCGCGGCTAATGAACTGGCAGCGCTATCGCTGATTCGCCCCTCTGCCACCTGCGGACACCTGGGGGACGTGGTCGGCGACAAGCTGATTTACGACGCGCCCACCGCCCATGGCGGCAGCGGCGGCCCGGTGTTCAACTCGCGAGGCGAAGTGATTGGAGTGAACTCAGCTTTCCTCGACGGTTTCTCCGGCGGAACGCTGGGCATCTCTTCCGACGCGCTGCGTCCGTTGCTGGTGGTCGCAAAAGAGGCGCGCCACAGTCGTCAAAGCTACCGAACCTACGAAGGCGGCGGCGCTGAAGACCGCGGTACGGTAGCAGTCAGAGCGGCTCTTACCAGCTATTTGTCGGAACCCTTCCCAGTTTTTGGATCCATCCCGGCTCGCGCACATGCTCTTCTTCCAGGCGGCGCAGGCGCGCGGCCATGATTCCGGGCCGTCCCAGATATCCGACGACTTCGCCAGGATCGTCTGCGATCGACTACCGGCAAGCGGCCGATATTATTGCGCAGCATCTTGGCGGAGGCCTCGTGCGAGAGCTCGTCAGGATAAGTCACGACGACGCTGCGTGTGAACTGGCTTCGAGCACGGCTCATCGTTCCGTCGGGATCTTTGTCGAGCGCGCGCAGAACGTCTCCGCGCGTGATGACGCCGGCCAGCTTGCCTTCCCATCCACGATCAGCATTCCCTGGTGGCGGCTCACAGCCGGGTCATGTCGCGCGATGCGGTCGGCCAGTTCGGCCACGCGCATATGGCCGGAAGAGTGGGCGCTTCGCGGTCCATGGTTTCGCGCACGTCCATCTGTTGCAGCACGTCGGCTTCGTAATCCTGATGGATGTGCAGACCGCGGCGGGCCAGCTTCTCGGTCATGATCGAAGCCTTCGGCATGAGCAGCATGGCGATGCCGTCGGCGATCACGCTGACCAGCATGAGCGGAAGAACGGAGTTGTAATCGCGGGTAATTTCGAAGGCAAAAATAATGAATGTGAATGTGGCGCGCGAGGCCGCTCCGAATACCGCTCCCATCGCGACCAGAGCAAACGCTCCGGCGAGAAAGATGGGCTGCGGGGAAAATACTGATTCATAGCGATGGCGAAGACGCCGCCGAGGGCCGCGCTCGACATGAACATGGGCGCCAGCAATCCGCCCGATGTTCCCGAGCCGAGCGACACCACCAGAGCGACGGCTTTGGCGATCATCACGAGGATCAGCAACTTCCAGAGCGAGGTCGCATTCAGGATGTCGCCGATCGTGTCATAGCCGACGCCGAGAACCGCGGGCACAAAATAGCCGATGATGCCCAGGCCGAGCGCACCAATCGCGGGCCACCAAAGCTCGTCGATGGGCAGCTTTTCAAATTGATCTTCGGTCCAGTAAAGCAGTTTGCTGAAGCCGACCGCCGCCAATCCACAAATCACTCCCGAGCAGCAGATAGAAGGGCAGGGCGCGCGGGATGCCGAAATCCATCGCGTGCAACCTAAACATCGGGCCGCGCCCAGAAGTTGCATGTGTACTGCGGTGGCGAGCGTGCTGGCGATCACCAGCGGAATAAATGACCGCGCCTTGAATTCGAACAGCAGCAGCTCGATAGCCAGGATCACGCCCGCAATCGGCGTGTTGAACGTTGCGGACATGCCCGCGGCCGCGCCACAAGCGAGCAGAACTTTTCGCTCCGATGCGGTGGTGTGAGACAATCTGTCCGACGAGCGATCCGACCGCGCCTCCGGTCTGGATAATCGGCCCTTCCGCGCCGAAGGGGCCACCGGTGCCGATCGCGATCGCCGCGGAAATCGGCTTCAGGATCGCGACCCGCGGCTGCGATCCGGCTGCGGTTCACTAGCACCGCTTCCATCGCCTCGGGAATGCCGTGGCCCTTGATCTTGTCGGTGCCCGTATTTCGCCATGAATCCGACGATGATTCCGCCGATCGACGGGCATGACGATGACCCACGGACCTAGTTGGTTATGGCGCGCGCTGATGAAGTCGGCGACAAAGCGGTGGTAGAAAAAGAGGTTGGTAAACAGGCCAATCAGCTTGTAGAGGGCAAACGCGACAACGCCGGCGACTAAGCCAATCCCGCCGCCAGAGAACGACACCAACACCATGCGGAATTGCGCCGGCGCGGCGACAGAGAGCGGGTCGTGGCCATTGGTCTGGGATTCGGGCCGAGTATTGCTACGAGACGCGCCGTCGCGAGGCGTCTGCCGGTCATCGGTTTCGGACATTCGTTGGTTCGCTATCCTTTTCTGGTCGCGACAGTAGCCGGCGGGCCGCCTGTGCCTCGCATCACGCTCTTGAGCGCGCGCAACAGCCCCGGACCGGCTGCGCTCAGTTCAGCTCTGTGATGGAGGGCAAGCTCACGCAGCATCTTCTCTCCCTTGGGCGTCAGTGAGAGCAGCACCTCACGGCGGTCTTCGCCGCTGCGCTCGCGGCGCACATAGCCACCCACGGCGAGCCGGTTCACCAGTTCCACCGCGCTGTGGTGCTGAATCTGCATCTGTTCCGCCAACTCTCCAATTCGCGGTCTAAGGTTCGCCGGCAGTCCCTTGATCGCCAGCAGCAGCTGGTACTGGCGCGTTTCGAGGCCTGCGGCGCGCGCCGCCTGCTCACTGAAGTGCAGGAACCGGCGGATCAGGTAGCGAAACTCCGCCAGAGATCGATAGTCGTTCAGGGTGAGGGTTCGGTTCATGCCGCGGATTATATCGGACCAAGATCCTGCTTTCTAATTGTATCGTATCACGATATATAGGCCAATGAAAACGGCCCGGGACCCAATTCCGCGCCTCTGCCCCCTCCCGAATCCCGATGGTGTCCTAAAATAAAGGCACTTTGCGCTTCAACGAATTTTGCTCTCCTGGTCATCCTGAGCGAAGCTAATTCGTTCGTCCGCGAACGAATATGCGAAGCCGAAGGACCCCGCACCGCCCGCCCTCACCACAGGCCCGGCAAGGAGTTCTCTTAACCGCTCTTACAAAAGGCCTTAGTGGTACGAACTCCTCTACACGCCTTCGCAGAAGATCGACAGACATGGGATCCCATTCGAGTCGCTGACGCTCCCTCAGGGCAGGCTTTTCGACTGCACGGCAGAACGCGCAGGCGCATACTGCCGCTCCGCTCAAGATGACAGTGCTAGAAATGGGCTACGCACATTGGAACAACACTCGAATCCCTCACCACTGGCAACTCCCGTCAACCTCCTTTAGAATCGCTAGTCCCACACTTTTCAATACGCCGGAGAGGTCGCCGCCTTGATTCCGCGTTATACACGCCCGGAAATGGGCCGCATCTGGAGTGAAGAGAACCGCTTCCGCACATGGCTCGAGGTGGAGGTCGCCGCCACCCTGACTCTGGCGGAGGCCGGCCTGGTTCCCAAAGAGGCCGCCCGGGATATCAGCGAGCGCGCCGACTTTCGAGTGGAGCGCATCCAGGAGATCGAGGCCGAGGTGCGCCACGACGTTATCGCCTTTACCACCGCGGTCGCGGAGATCGTGGGGCCGCACGCGCGCTGGTTCCACTATGGCCTGACTTCAAACGATGTCGTCGACACGGCACAGGCTCTGCTGATCCGCCAGGCCTCGGGAATTATCGCGGAAGATCTCAGCCGGCTCTCGGATGTATTGAAGCGGCGAGCCTGGGAGTTCAAAGACACGCCGATGGTGGGCCGCACGCACGGAATCCACGCGGAGCCGATCACGTTTGGTTTCAAACTGGCGAACTGGTATTCCGAGGTGCAGCGCGATATCCGGCGTTTCAGTGATGCCGCCGAGGACATGCGAGTGGGAAAGTTCTCCGGGGCCGTCGGTACATTTGCCCATCTCACACCTGAACTCGAAGAAAAAATCTGCAAGCGTCTTGGATTGAAGGCAGCCGCAGTATCCTCGCAGGTCATCCAGCGCGACCGCCATGCTGCGTATCTCGCAACGCTGGCGGTGATCGCGTGCACGCTCGACAAAATCGCCACCGAAATACGCCACCTGCAGCGCACCGAAGTGCGTGAAGCTGAAGAATTCTTCAGCGAGAAGCAGAAGGGATCTTCGGCTATGCCGCACAAGCGTAACCCGGTGACTTGCGAGCAGATCAGCGGCCTGGCGCGGGTAGTGCGCTCGAATGCCCTGGCGGGATTCGAAAACGTTGCCTTGTGGCACGAGCGCGACATCTCACACTCATCGGTCGAACGCGTCATTCTGCCCGACTCGACGACACTCGTCGACTACCTGCTGCAAAAGACTACCAACCTGATCGACACCATGTTTGTCTATCCCGAGCGCATGGTGGCGAACCTGAACAGCACGCACGGCCTGGTGTTCAGCGGGCAGTTGCTGCTCGATCTGGTGGAGCAAGGCGTATCGCGTGAGGATGCTTACCGCCTGGTGCAGGGCCATGCCATGCACGCCTGGAAGGAAGGGCTCGATTTTCACCAACTCGTCACGCACGACAAAGAGATCACGAGCCGGGTACCGCGTCAGAAGCTGGAACACGCCTTCGACCTGAAGCGGCAGCTGCGAAACATCGACAAAATCTTTGACCGCGTCTTCGGGAACACTAAGCCGCAGCCAACAAAATCTCCCAAGAAACCATCGAAGAAGCGCGTAAACTAGCGCGGCGCACGGCGTCTTCTCGCCCCGAGGCAACCTCTATGCAAGTCGCAATATGGCTCCGGCCGTTTGCATTCGTATTGATCTCGTCGTCTTTGTTTCTTGCGCAGCAGCCAGCCGATCAACCTCCGGCATCGCAACAGAAGCCGGAAGCACAACCGAAACAGTCCGAGTCGGCGGCAACGCAGGACAAGCCCGCGCAGCAAGCCACGCCCCCAGCGGCCCAACCCGAGAAAACTCCGCCGAATGAAGCAGCAAAGCCGCCGGAAATCCCTAAAGACCCGAAGGCCTATGCCTGGAACATGCTCAATGTGGCCATCGCCGGAAACAAGACGGGCAGCCGCGCGAGCGCGGTCCGGGTGCTGGGCCTAGTACCGAAAGATCTGCACGCACGCCAGCTGGCCGAAAAAGCGCTGATCGACGATAAGCCCGAGGTGCGAGCCGCCGGGGCGATGGCGCTGGGAGCGATGAATGCCCGCTCCAGCATTCCGAAACTGAAGAGCGCTTTGTCGGATGACGAACCTGTAGTCGTGCTCGCTGCCGCCCATGCGCTCGATCTCCTGCACGATGATTCCGCGTTCGAGATCTACTACGAACTCCTGACCGGAGAGCGCAAGGCTTCGAAGGGATTAATTGCCTCACAGACCGCCGGACTGAAAGATCCAAAGAAGCTGGCGATGATGGGATTCGAAGAAGGGATCGGGTTCGTTCCCTTTGCGGGCATGGGCTGGGAAGCCTACCGCCGGCTCACAAAAACCGACACCTCACCGGTTCGCGCCGCAGCCGCCAAAGTTTTGATCAAAGACCCGGATCCCGAAAGCGGGAAGGCCATCGGCAAGGCCGCCACCGCGGATAAAAACTGGATTGTTCGTGCTGCCGCGCTCGAAGCGCTGGCCAAGCGCGGTGATCCGTCATTGATCGAGCCCGCGGAATTCGCGATGTGGGACGACAAGGAAGCGGTGAAGTTCACCGCGGCGGCGACAGTGATACATCTGATGGATGTGAAGGAGGGGCCGAAGGCGGGGAAAAAGAGCAGGTGAGGCGGCTTCTACGTTAATGGTCTCGCGTTCGTGACTGCAATGACGGCGCGATGCTGTCCGATGTCATTGACTGCCCTCTGACTCGAACAGGCTCGACACCTGGTAATAGGCGGTGTAGGCGTACGATCGCAGGTCGTCGGTGACGAAGATTTCCCGCATGGACAGGAGGCCCGTGTGGTCGGCGGGCGCGAATTCCTTGAAGAGCGTCCTGCGTCCAGTCACAAGGTCCACGCGCTCGAGGCGGCAGGGTATCTCAGCACGCCGATATACAAGCACCGACTTCCCATCCGTGCTCCACTGGGCAAGGACATCCGTGTCCGTGAGTCCGGGGACGGGCCGCGGCTCTCCACCCGCAATAGGATAGAGGAAGTATTTCCCTTCGGGGCCACGCGCCAGGATTTGCTTCCCATCGTCCGAGAGCCAGCCGTCGCGTGTGCCTTCCGGAGTCACCGGACGCGGCATGCCGCCTCCGGTATCCTGCACGTAGAAGCGCGTGCTTTTCCCGGGCTCGTTGCCGTTTATGAGCACGCTCTTGCCATCGCGGAACCACTGGAGGGTCACGTAATTCTCGATCTCTCCGCGCTTGAGTTGCTGTGTCTCGCCAGCTCCGGTGGGATAGATCACAAGCTGTGGCGGCTTGGATTGGACTACGGCGAGAGCCCACTTGCCGTCGGCAGAAAGGTCCGCGGGCCATCCGTCCCCTAGGCGCACCACGGGGGAGCCGTCAGTTTTCCGCAGGCACACCGCGTAGTTGGTTCCGAGGCCGGTTTCGGCGAAGAGAAGCGTGTGCCCGTCCTGGGAGAGAGCGCGCGCATGCGAGGTGTTGAGCCAGGAGAGGTCGCGATCTTCTTTGTCGCCGGGATTATGGATCATCGCGGCATAGCGGTAGTCGATGCGGTTCGCGAGCCAGCGTCCGTCACGAGACACGTCCTGGATATTTAGCCCGCCGGGCGACTGGTATGCGATGCGCCTCCTGCCGGTGAGTGTCACGCCGTACACAGTGTAGCTGCCGCCGCTGAGGCTCGCGGAAAACAGAACCTCCTCACCGTTCGGCGACCAGGCGAGCCCCCGCTCGCTCCAGTAGCCATCCGAAAGCACGGTGTTGTTTCCGTCGAGGTCGATTACGTTCACGGAGCCGCGATCATCCCACTTTCGGGGATGCTCGAAGTACGCGAGCCGATCCCCTCGCGGAGAGACGCGCACATCGCTCATATAGCCGCTGACTTCGCGGAGCACTTTGCCGATTGGATATTCGAGCCGGTCCTTCCCCCCGACCTCGCGGATGATGGCGAGCTGCGAGCCGTCGGGCGACCAGTCGGCCTGCCGCACTCCCTCCTGGATCTCGCGCGGGGCGCCGCCGTCGAGGGGCATGCGCGCCAACGTGCCGGTGAAGAGCCGGTACCACAGGTACTTTGCGTCAATCAGAACAGCGAGCTCACCCTTCGATGAGACTGCTAGCAGTTGCATGCCCGGCGGGCCGAGCGGTTTCGGCTCAGGATAGTCGGGCCGCACCATGAAGATCTGGGGACGGTTCCCCCAGATTGCCGCACTGTATACGACGGTCTCTTTGTCAGCGAATGCGGCCTGGAAAACGGCCTCGCGCCGGAAGTTCAACTGGCGGAAGGCAATCGTCTCGGGACCATGCGTGGAGAGTGAAGTGCGCAGCAGCGCAGCCACTGCTACCGCCGCACAGAGGGCGGCAAGGATCCACGGGATCCACGCTATTCGCGGACGGATGATGCGCCGCGCGGCAGCCGCAATCGGCATTCCGACCTGCGACCCGCCCTCCGCGATCCAACGCAGTTCCTTGCAGAGATCGCCCGCCGACTGCCAGCGTGCATCCGGGTCTTTCGCGAGACAAACCCGGATGGTGCGTTCGAGCGCCGGCGGGGTGAGAGGCTGCAGCGTGCTGATCGGCTCGGGATCTTTCACCAGGATGGCCGAGGCGACGCTGAAATCGCTCTGGCCCTGAAACGCCCTCCCGCCGGTCACCATTTCATACAGCACGGTGCCTAACGAGAAGATGTCACTGCGCGCGTCCACTTCTCCGCCTTCCACCTGCTCGGGCGACATGTAGGGAACAGTGCCGATGACGGCGCCTTCTCGCGTGACCGGAGCGGCTTGCGCCGCCGCATCCGTCAGCGTCGCTCCCCCAGTGAGCGGCGGCGCAGCTTTCGCCAAACCGAAATCGAGCAACTTGGTGCCGGACTTCGTCAGCATGATGTTGCCGGGCTTCAGATCGCGATGCGTGACGCCGTTGCGGTGCGCCTTGTCGAGGGCGCTGGAAAGCTGGATCCCGTACTCCAGCACCTCTGCCGTGGGCAGCGGCCCCTTTTCGAGGCGTTCCGACAGCGTCACGCCGTCCACGTATTCCATGACGATGAAGTCAACATCGTCCTGCCGGCCAATGTCGTAAAGCGTGCAGATGTGGGGATGGTTCAGGCAGGAGATCGCCTTGGCCTCGCGCTCGAAGCGCTGCCGGCGCATCACATCGTCGGAGAGATGGGAGGGAAGAATCTTGATGGCGACAGTACGGTCCAGACGCGTATCCCGCGCCTGATAGACCTCGCCCATCCCGCCCGCCCCCAGCGGCGCAATGATCTCGTAGGGGCCGAGCTTCGTGCCAGAGGTCAAGGCCATGGATACGCGGATTATAGGCCCTCAAGAAGGACCCAACAAAATAATCAGTAGCTCTGAGAGACGGCCTGCGGAAACCCGTCTGCCGGTTCGAGATTGGCTCGGGTGGTCCAGTCACGGTGGCGCTTGCAAGCCCTGCGCTATCATGATTGCGTTTCGCCGCGGTCGCGGAGGCCATCATGCTCGAATTCGAATTGGTACGGCTGGAGTTTCCTGCGGATACCAACATTATCGTGGGCCAGACTCATTTCATTAAGACCGTCGAAGACATGTACGAAGCGGTCGTGAATACAGTGCCTCACGCCAAGTTCGGGCTGGCGTTCAATGAAGCGTCTGGGCCGTGCCTTACGCGTGCGGAGGGGAACGATGATGGGTTGCGCACCGCCGCGATCAGCAACGCGCAAAGGCTGGGCGCAGGACACGTGTTCGTGCTGATTTTGCGCGATGCCTATCCCATCAACCTGCTGAATGTCGTGCTGAACGTTCCCGAGGTTTGTTCAATTTTTTGCGCGACCGCCAACCCGGTGGAGGTGATCATCGCAAAAAGTGAGCAGGGACGCGGCGTGATGGGCGTGATCGATGGCAGTTCGCCGAAGGGAGTCGAGGGGCCCGCGGACGTTGCGACGCGCAAAGATTTTCTGCGCAAGATCGGGTACAAGCGATAGTGGGGTGAGGTGGCGGGATTGTTTTGGGAGAGAACTCCCTGCTTTGCCGGTTTGAGCCGTCGGCCGATACTGGCTCTTTCGACTGCGCGGCGGAATGCGCCACGCGAATTCCCCTGCATCGCTCAAGATGACAATGGGAAGGGAACGTGGGCCCAGTCTAGAAGCTATGACGGTCTTCTGATCAAACCTCCCTCTTAACGGTGGCCCTCGCGTTCTTTTGCAACTCCTCCAGAAACTCGACCGCCGACCGTTGCTTGTTCTCGTCCACATCCCCGAGCAAACCGTGGACGAAGTCCTCCACCGGCTGATCGAGTTTCTTCAGCAACACGAGTCCCGAGTGCGTGATGGTGGCAAAGATCTTTCTGCGATCTTCTTTACCCCTGCTACGGGCAATCAGTGCCCTGGCTTCGAGGCGATCCAATAGCCGAGTGACGTCGGGGTCACGGTTGATCATGCGCTCACCGACCTTCGAGCAGGCCAGCCCGTCTTCCCCGGCGCCACGCAGGATGCGCAGCGCGTTGTACTGCGTAGGCGAGAGTCCATAGGGCTTCAAAAGGTCAGCGACCGAGGCCTGAAGGTCGTCTGCCGTGCGCAGCACGGCCAGGTACGCTGTCTCCGCCAGGCCCGGCGGCAGTCCTTTCCACAGGTTCTCGGCGTGGGATCGGTCTGGCATCCTCGGTCATAATACTCGTTATAACGAATATTTCGCAAGGATCGACTAACCTATTGCCCAGCAGTCAGATACACGAGCATGAATTCTTCCTCCAGAATTTTGTCGCCTTTAAGCATCCTTTGTGAAAAGACCCACATCCAATAATTAACTAACCGGTTAATCAATTAACCGGGAGAGGATGGTAAATCATATGAAACGTACATTCAGCATTCTTGCTTCTCTTCTTTTGGTAGGAGTACTCACTACGGGCGCAATCGCCCAAACCGCGAGCAGCGCGCGCTATGACGTTGCGATACAGCAGAAGGTTTCACAGAAACTGCAGGATAAGTCGGATTTTCAGGGCGTGAAGTCCAGTGTGGAGGACGGCATCGTGACCCTGACGGGCACGGTCGACCTGTATCAGGACAAACTGGACGCCACCAAGCAGATCCGCAAAGTTCAGAACGTGCAGGGCGTACGCAACCTGATCGAAGTTGCGGGAACGAACGTGCCGGATCAGGAACTGCATGAGCGGATCGCCAAGAAGCTGTACTACGAGCGGGTCGGCTATTACGACAACGCGTTCAACTACTTCACGCTGGGAGTGAACAACGGCGTAGTGACGATTGGCGGCGAAACTTATAACGACGTGGCTCGCAACGATGCCATGGCTACGATTCAGCGTATGCCGGGCGTCAAGGATGTCATCAACGAAGTGAAGGTTTCACCGGTTTCGATCTTCGATGACAACATCCGGGTCCGTGCCGCACGTGCGATTTATCGCGATCCGGCGCTGGGCAAGTATTCGATCGATCCGGCCCGGCCGATTCGCATCATCGTGAACAATGGCCACGTCAGCCTGTACGGTACGGTGATCAGCGAGATGGACAAGACCGTCGCCGGGATTCGAGTGAATCAGATACCGGGCGCGTTCAGCGTTCAGAACAACCTGATCGTTGAGAGTGACGCTCACAGCGGCATGTAAGGCAACTCTCTCTCCTCCCTCAGAAGGCACGGCTTCGGCCGTGCCTGTTTTTTTGGAGAGCAATCTTGGCGGGGACTGCTTGTCAGCCTGCTTACAGGCGGTTGATCAGCGACGCGACGTATCCCGCGCCGAAACCGTTGTCGATATTGACGACGCTTACATTGGAAGCGCACGAGTTCATCATGCCCAGCAGTGCCGCGAGACCTTTGAAGGCTGACCCGTAACCTACACTGGTGGGAACGGCGATCACCGGCACACCGACCAGTCCGCCAACAACACTCGGCAGAGCGCCTTCCATGCCCGCGCAAACGATCACCACCCGCGCTTTGCTCAGGGTCGCACGATTTGCCAGCAGGCGGTGAATGCCCGCGACACCGACGTCATAGAGGTGCTGAACTTCGTTGCCCATCAGTTCGGCGGTTACGACCGCTTCTTCGGCGACGGGGATGTCGCTGGTGCCGGCCGAAACGACTGCTATGGTTCCCTTCCCATAGATTTTCTGATCGGAGTGCAGCACGATGGCTCGCGCCAGGGGGCGATATTCGGCCTTCCGCACCTTCTTCTTCACGGCCTTGTATTGCGCTTCGGTGGAGCGAGTGGCGAGCACGTTGCCTCCGTGCTTCGCCAGTTGCGCGAATATTTGGGCTACCTGCCGCGGCGTCTTGCCCTCTCCAAAGATGACCTCGGGCATACCCATGCGCAGTGCTCGGTGGTGATCCACTTTGGCGAATCCCAGGTCTTCGAAAGGCATGTGCCGCAAGCGAGCCACCGCCTCATCGGGCGAGAGGGCGCCTCGCAGGACCTGCTGAAAGAGTTTGTGCAGCGATTCAGCGTTCACAAGTCGCGCCCGAAGGGGCTTCTGCGGGCGGGATACTAGGGTAGCACCTTGGTCGCGCCAGCGGGGCAATGGCGGTTACGCACCCGGATGGCGCGCGGTTTCATGTGCCGATAGACCAGTTGTTACCGCGGCAGATAGTACATAACTTTGGTCGTAGACCTTCGTGCCGTGGTTGTGCTTGACATGCGGCCAAAGCGGGAGCGAAACTCCGACAAAGCCTCTTAAAGGTCGCTGGCGATACAACCACGGGGAGAGGACTATCTTCCAACGATTGCCCTGCGAGGCCGGGTTCTTATATGGAGCGTTACACGATCGTCGAGCCAGGTAAGGCCCGCACAGCGGGGGAGGGCGCTCAGCCCGCTCCGATGCCGTGGCCGACCGAGGCTGCTCCGATGATGGAGGTTAGCGCGCCGGTTCTTGCCAGCGACGATCAACCTCCGATCAAAGTCGCTCCTCAGGCGGACCAGGCTTCCGGTCGCGATACAGCCTTTCCAACTTTGCAATTTCCCGGCGAGGACGGTGGAAAATCCTTGGCCGATATGGCGCAGCGCGACTTTGACGCCACGCTTCGGCTTCTGGCGGAGCGCGCGCAATACATCACGGAGGCGACCGGGGCTGCGATTGCGCTTTGCGAAGACGACGACATGGTCTGCCGCGCGAGCGCCGGGTCTTCGGCTCCGGAGATGGGAGCGACCCTGCAAGTCGATTCCGGGTTGACCGGTGAGAGCGTCCATACCCGAAAGATTCTTTACTGCGAGGATGCGGAGACCGACGCCCGCGTGAACCGCGAGAGTTGCCAGGCACTGGGCATTGCTTCGGTGGTTGTGATGCCGCTCTTGCGCGAGCAGGAAGTCAGCGGCTTGTTTGAATTGTTTTCCGACAAGCCCCACGCTTTCACGCCGCGAGACATCGCTGCTCTCGAAAGACTGGGAGAGATGGTTCAGGTCGCACTCGACCATGCGCAGGCGGCTCGCTTGGCTCCGCAAGCGCTGGCTCCGACTGCCGAAACGCAGATCGAACCAACCTTAAGCGCTGCGCCGAGCTTGAAGACTGCCAGCCTAGCCGGAGCACCGAAGACAATTAGCGCTGATTCTGCGAAAGCCGCAGCGAGCGCAACTTCGCCCGTCTCAGGAGCGGAGCCACCGGCAGTGACGCGTAGCGACGCTGAGGAACAGGCGAACAAGACTGCTCCCAGTGTCGCGCCGACGCAGCCCGCGCCCATCGCCACTGCGGTCACGAGCAAAGTAATAAACGAACTCGCAACCACGGCTCCGGTCACGAGTAAGGTGAAAGCGAAAGCCGAACCTGCAGCCGCCGCGAGCGATCGATTCAGCGAGCTCAAAGCTTCTTTGTTTGAGTCTCCGGCAGAAGCTGCGGCAGTAAAACCCATCGCAGAGCCTGCGGTCACGCCGAGCGTTCGACCCGCAGAGCTCTCGACCATTCGCAAGTGCGCGAAGTGCGGCTTCCCGATCTCTGGTGGACGAACGCTGTGCCTCGATTGCGAGCCGAAAATCGCGAAAGCAACCGCAAGCGGATCGACTGCCGCGAGCGCGACCGGTGCGGAATCTCTCGCGTCGACATCTGTTGTTCAGAAAACTGACACGGGAGGCAAATCTTTCTTGCGCAATCCGTACGTGATCGCGGCTCTGTTGATGACGATCATGCTCGCGGTTGCGTTCTGGTTCTGGCATTCTTCTTAATCTGCGCCTCACGAATCCCTGTGATTTAACTGCCTGGGTTCTTCTTCCTTGACAAAAACTTTGTGTCTGCATAAAGTTCGATCATCTGCTCCACTTGAAACGTCAGGTGCCAACGTATGAAGAATGTGTACGAAGTTCTGCGACAGAAAGAACTCGAACTGGCAAGGTTGGAGAAAGAAGTCGAAGCGCTCCGCGTTGCCGCGCCACTGCTTTCCGATGATGGCAAGGATGCCATTGAAACACCGAAGCCGACACTGGCCGCTACCGGCACACAACAGCCGATCCGGATTCCGCAAGCCGCAGCCGTAAACGCTACGCCGACACCGGCGCGAACGGCGGGTTGGGAAGATACAGCCAAGCGCTGGCCGTAAGCAGCGCCTCACGACGTATTGTCGCCAACCAGTCGCCCACAGCGGCTCGAACCGATTTTGAAAGCCTGGGACATGCTCCCGGGCTTTTGTGTTTAGTAGCCTCTCTTTTTCTCAGGTTGGCTCCCGGTCGCGGCTCTGTCCTATGGCGCGGAACGCTGGACGGCTTCGGGCCCAAGCCTTCGGTGATATACTTGGCCAAAATTTTATCAATCAGGCGCCACCGTCGTTCTGTCTCCCGTCACGCATTAGGGTTGTTGTTCTGGCATGTGGAAGGCCCGGCGGATGAGCACTGCAATAGCGCCACGATTGTCGCGAGTTCCCGTGATACTGCGAAGCTTTCCCCGCTATAAGCTCGCGGTCCCCCTCGACATCATTGTCTTGCGCTCGGGTGTGGCGGACCGCATTCCGGGGCGATCCATCGATCTCGGCGCCGGTGGCGTGGGCGTGATGGCGGCCGGGGAATTCCATCCGGGCGAGATCGTCGGGGTCGAGTTCCAGCCGGTGGAGATTGGCCCGCCGCTTCGCGCGCACGCCGTAGTCCGCTACCAGCTGACTCTGGGCTGCGGCCTGCAATTTCTTCGTCTTTCTCCCGAACAACAAGAGGTCGTCCAATACTGGCTGGCGCGCGGCGAAGAAGTCATCTTGCCGCCACAATTCACCCGCAGGCCACCAGAGTTGCGGGAAGTATCCGCCCAGGCCGGATCGCGGTCCGGGAAATCAGCGGCCCGTTTGCGAAAGGTTTTCAATCTGCGGGCGCTCGCGGTACTTGTCTTGGTATTGGCCGCAACGGCCCTGTTGGGATGGTGGCGCTGGCAGCGCGGCTGGGAGGAACTGGAGTCGCACCTTCCCGGCCAAAGCGCGGAAATTCAGCCGAGCGTCCGGCTGGGTGCGGGGATGATCGCACCCAGGCTGGTACACCAGGTGCAGCCTGACTATCCCGACACGGCGCGGCAGGCGGGAGTGGAAGGGACTGTGCTTCTCGATGCCGTGATTGCGCCTGACGGCACGGTGAACCGGCTCAACGTGATCAGCGGTCCGGAAGTCTTAGTTCCGGCGGCTACCGATGCCGTGCGCTGGTGGCGCTATGAACCTTACCTCATCGATGGCAAGCCCGCCGCGGTCGAGACTACGGTCGCGGTGGATTTCCGGCTAGCCCAGTAGCGATCTTAGGAGAATGAGTATTCCTATCGGCTGGCGCGGTGCCGGCAGGTTTCAGGGTTTGCGCGTATTACACATGTCGCATTCACTTGGAGACCGCGCGCTGTTTGCGGATCGCGTCTAGGACAATCACACCAGAAATCGCAAAACATCCCACCGCGGCCAGGGCCATCAACTCGGTGAGTTGTGAGTCAAGTTTCAGCTTGTCGCCGAAAACCGCGATGAAAGCGCAGACAATCCCCAGCGCGTTCAGCCAGATTGGCGTCCTCACAGTATTGAGATCGTTGCGAAAATGAATCTGCAGGAGTAGCGCGGCGAGTCCTATCGCCGCCACGACCACCACCGCAAGCGGACTGAAGAACGCGCTCCGGCTGGTATAGAAGACAACCAACCCCAGCGGCGCGATCAGCAAAGCGGAAGCTATCACGGTCCAACGCCGAGCCGGCTTGTTGGCAGTTTCAGGCAAACTGACCTCAGCGCTTTATTGTAGACGGAGTTATTCCCGGTCGGAAAGAATTGAACAACACGTTGTACCCGAACAAAAAACCAGCGCCCGGATCGTATAACTCCGGACGCTGGCGATAGCGTGCGAATCAAGGCTCAAATTGCGGTGCACACCGCCTTCACTTCGGTGTACATCTCAAGCGAATCGTGGCCCATTTCGCGGCCCCAGCCCGACTGCTTGTAGCCGCCGAACGGCAGAGCGGCGTCAAAGATGTTGTAGCAGTTCACCCATACCGTACCTGCGCGCAACTCGGATGCGAGCCGGTGGGCCTTGCCGATATCGCGCGTCCAGATGCCCGCGGCCAGGCCGTACACGGTGTCGTTGGCGCGGGGGATCAATTCTTCGGGATCCTTGAACGGAATTGCCGTCACTACTGGCCCGAAGATTTCTTCCTGCACGACCTTCATGTGGTCGTTGGTGTTCACGAGCACGGTGGGATCGACGAAATATCCCTTATCGCCGTGCCGGGTTCCGCCGACCACTGCCTGAGCACCCTCCGAGAAGCCTGACTCGAGATAATTGCAGACTCGATTCAGCTGCTCTTCGGAAACCAGCGGACCCATGTCAGTGGTTGAGTCTAGACCCGACCCGACGTGGATCTTCTTGGCCTGATCCGCCACGCCTTCCACGACCTTGTCGAAGATTCCCTGTTCGACGTAGAGGCGCGAACCAGCGCAGCAGCACTGTCCGTGATTGAAGAAGATCGCGCTGGCCGAACCGGCGATGGCAGCGTCAACGTCCGAGTCTGCGAAAACTATGTTCGGAGACTTGCCACCCAGTTCGAGCGAAACTTTCTTCAGGTTCCCGGCAGCCGCCTGAAGAATAAGCTTCCCAACCTCAGTCGAGCCGGTGAATGCAATTTTGTCGACCCCAGGATGCGCCGCCAGCGCGGCTCCTGCGGTTTCGCCGTAACCCGGAACGATGTTGACCACGCCATCGGGAAAGCCTGCTTCCTGAATAAGCTCACCCAGGCGCAGAGAAGTGAGAGGCGTTTGCTCTGCCGGCTTCAGTACGACCGTGCATCCGGTGGCCAGCGCAGGTCCAAGTTTCCAGGCCGCCATCAATAAAGGGAAGTTCCACGGGATGATCTGCCCGACCACGCCCACCGGCTCACGCAGCGTATACGCAAGAAACTTCGCTCCCGGCGCGTACGGCACCGAAATCGGAATCGTGTTGCCCTCAATCTTCGTTGCCCAACCTGCCATGTAACGGAACAGATCGACGGCCAGCGGAACGTCGGCCACGCGAGCAATCTTCAGGGGCTTGCCGTTGTCGAGGGTTTCGAGTTTCGCGAACTCCTCGAGATTCTCTTCCAGCAAATCGGCCAGCTTCCAGATTAAGCGGCCGCGCTCCGAAGCTGTCATTCGCCGCCAGGGACCATTTTCGAAAGCAGCACGCGCAGATTTCACCGCGCGATCGATATCTTCTTTATCGCCTTCCGCAATGCGAGCCAGCACTTCGCCGGTCGCCGGATTGTAGGTAGGAAACATTTTGCCGGAAACGGCATCCACCCATTTGCCGTTGATGAGTATCTTGTGGGTTTTCGAAACAAAACTTGTGGCTTTATCTTCCGCGATGTTCAGAGCAGTTGCCATGTCATCCTCCTCGTCTGGGGCAGGTTGAATACAGTGGAGTGCGCACGAATCAACCGTGCTCGGTGGCGGGAGCTGATTGTAGTACATTTCCGGGTCCAGAAGTGCGGAATCAGAACGATTGCGCGGACTTCGGAAAAGAAATGTCGCTGGTTACAAATCGGTGAAATTAATCGAGGATGACTTTCTGTGCGCCGGGCACAGCGCCGCGAGAGCCTTAACCGAGTGGTGAGTCACTCATGCGAAAGCGAGTACGAACATGCTCCGAGAGCAGAGCAATCGCAGGGCGGTTGGCGACCGGATCGGCCTGTGCAAGATACTTCATCGCTTCCACCAGAATCCGCTGCCCGTCGACATATCGCGGATCCGATGTGCGTTCACGCTTCTTACGACCTAGGTCAGGAGGTACCGGGATAGTAAAAACTTTTGCCATGAAATGTCACTCACCGGGGATCGGTGCCAGCAGTATATAGTCCCCGTGCCTAATTTTCAGCTTGATTCGCAACTCGTTCGACATCAATTACTTGGCGACAAAATCTTGGTTTTACCACTGGTCTTCAACTTGAATACGCCGTCCGGAATTTTCTGGTTAACACGGATGTCGGAGTATTTGGCCAGGCGGTAGTCTCCCCCCGGCTGGAAGAACTGCTGCTGCACGGAAATGCCTCGGGCTGGGTCAATCCACAGGACGATGCGTTCCACGTTGTTCCGAACTTTTTGTGACTTGGGGACAAGTTGGAGCTTGCTCGCATTGACCCCGGCGATCTGTTCGCTGCCCAAGGAGGATACGTCATAAGCCTTCAGCAGGTCGTGTCCGCTGCCTCCAAAGCCGAGAATGAGGAGGCTTTCCACGTCCGCGCGGTTCTTGGCGACGTTGTACTCCGTCACCCGATCCATGTTCGGCTCGTATACCGAGACTTTGCCCTCGCTGAAGAGGACGTACTTTTTCGGCTCGGTGATGTCGGCCGCCATCTGAACTTCTTTCCCTTGCCGCCTGTAGTAAATCTTGCCCTTCTGCGTGTCGGTGTCGTTCACGACTCTTTGATATTGATCCCACTCGAAGGTTGCTTCGGTGGCGCGGAAATTCTTCGCGGCCTCATCCATCTGGTTCAGAGTCTGCTCAAGTTGCGAATTGGATCCCGGCGACTTGGAGCCATCTTGCGCCTGCAGAACTGTGCCGGCATGCAGCAACACTAGTGCCAACATGATCGCGCTCATCCCGCATTGGCTTCCGGTCGACAACAGGCAAATCTCCTTCCCGCGAAGAAGCAACTTCGAGAAATCGCGTTACTCTCGCTGAACCCAGACTTTGTAGCTTTGCACCCGGCCTTTGCGATCGGTGACGGGCTCAACCTTGCTGATGCTCACCGCACCGGAGATCGGTTCAATGATCTTCTGCAGCTGGTCGCGGACTTCATTCGCATCTTTGCCGGTCACGGCCGAAGCTTCAACCTGGTAGATGAACCCTCCCTTGCTGTCCGGAGTCACCACCAGGCCGGTTGGATGCGGGGTACGCTCCACCGGTTTGTCGTTGAAATTTACCCAGTAAGGGGAAAGAAACACGAACAGAAGAATGAGCGTGACCATCACATCGTAATGAAGGGTGCCACGCTCGTACGACCACAGAATGTAGCCGCGGATTGTGCGCCACACGGCGTTCATGGGCAAGGAAGGCGGAACGGCTGCGGACGGAACGACTTCGGCTCTCGGCAAGTGTAGTGTCAACTCCTTCGCTTGGCAACGAAACTCTTGACGGCGCGGCGCTACGGGCACACGGCCTCATTAGATGCCGGCTATAGCTTCCTGGGCGTGATCTTGTCGGCACCCATGTACGGACGCAGCACTTCTGGTATGACGACGCTTCCATCGGCTTGCTGGTAGTTTTCCATGATCGCCAGCCAGGTGCGGCCGATGGCCAACCCGCTGCCGTTCAGCGTGTGGACGAACTCAGTCTTGTTCTTGCCCTCCTGGCGATACCGGATGTTCGCGCGGCGCGCCTGATACGCCTCGAAGTTTGAGCATGACGAAATCTCGCGGAACAGTTGCTGCCCCGGCAGCCAGACTTCAATGTCGTAAGTTTTCGCGGAGGACGGCCCCATATCGCCGGTGCACAGCGTCACGGTGCGATAGTGCAGGCCGAGTTTCTGCAACACCGTCTCCGCGTTGTGCGTCAGCTTTTCCAGTTCGTCGTAGGAGTTGTCGGGGTGAGCAAACTTCACCAGCTCGACCTTCTGAAACTGGTGCTGGCGGATCAGACCGCGCACGTCCTTGCCATACGAACCGGCCTCGCTGCGAAAGCAAGGCGTGTAGGCAGTCAGGCAAATGGGTAGCCGGGCGCCCTCGAGCACCTCGTCGCGATAGAGATTAGTGACCGGAACTTCCGCTGTCGGAATCAGCCAGAGATCGCGGTCTCCATGCGGCACGCGAAAAAGATCGGCGGCAAATTTCGGGAGCTGTCCGGTGCCGTACATCGAATCGGAATTCACCAGATAAGGGGGGAGAACTTCGGTATAGCCATGCTCGCGCGTGTGCAGGTCCAGCATGAAATTCGCCAATGCACGTTCGAGTTTCGCACCCAGATCCCAATACACCGCAAAGCGCGCTCCCGTAAGCTTCACCGCGCGTTCGAAGTCGAGCACACCCAGTTGCTCGCCGAGTTCCCAGTGGGGCTTGGGAGCGAAATCGAACTTGGGTGCGGTTCCCCAGCGGCGCACTTCGACGTTGTCCTCCGCGGACTTGCCCACCGGCACGCTGCTATGCGGCAGATTAGGGATACCGGCAAGGAGCTGGCGAAGCCGCGTCTCGTAGTCTTCGGCAGCTTTCTCACTTTCCTGAATTTTTTCGCGGAAACCCTTGGTCTCAGCGACCAGCTCGGTGGCATCCTGCCCGCTCTTCTTTAACTTGGCGATCTCTTCCGATGCGCGATTACGTCGCGCCTTGAGCGTTTCGGCCTCGGTGATGGCCTGGCGGCGCTGCGTGTCGATGGCACCGAAGTCCTTGAGCACATCGGCAGGGTCCAGCCCTCGCTGGCGAAGCTTCTCCTCCACCAGGGGCAGGTTGTCACGGACAAAGTTAAGATCAAGCATGGAAACTTATAACTTTACCGGAAAAGGCGCAGGGAATGCACAACTGGAGCATCCAACGGTGTTTTCTGGGATTGGAGGGTGCGAAATCGGGACTATTTTCCGGGGGATGCTTGCCCGGTGGGTGACAGCGATCGCAAATAGCGCGCGACCGCGGTCGCATCCTCCTTGTTCAGTTTATAACCTGGCATAGGCGGCCGGGGTGGCAGATCGTTGTAGGCCTTGCCGGTCATCAGGAACTTGATCGCATCACTTTCCTCCCAGCCGCGCAGCCCAGCGATGTTCGGAGCCTTGTCGGCCCAGGGCATCGAGACCGTCGGTTTGAAGGCTAGAGGTGCACCCCGCAGAGTTTGAGCGGCAATGGGCTCGCCTTTATCGTCATGCGGCGTGTGGCAATCGCCGCACAACGCCACTTGCTCGACTATATATTTTCCGCGAGCGACTTCTGCCAGGGACGGTCCCGCAGCGTTTGCCGAACCTGGCCCCAGCAAACCGGTACCGACCATCATCAGAAACAACAGTCCGCACAAGCATGCCCGGGATTTCATGCAGTTCACCTCCGACAGGGTCGATTAAATTTTCGACAGGATATTACAGTCAGGAGCCGTCCGTCTCGATTCCCCGACACGATCTTTTGGCATGCGGCGTCACCTGCTTGTAAACTACACCGCGATGAGATTTCCCCTGCGGAGATGCCTTCTGCTGCTCCTGCTCGCCAGTGTTGCGGCCAGCAGCTTCGGTTCCACCTACAACGCGCGCCCGAAGTTGGTCGTGATCATCGTGATCGATCAGTTCCGGGGCGACTATCTCGAGCGATACCGCGATCAGTTCGGCGAGGGCGGCTTTCGTCTGCTGCTTGACCATGGAGCCTATTTCACCGACTGCAACTATGACTACGCCAACACCCGCACGGCCCCCGGCCACGCTACTTTGTTCTCGGGGGCATATAGCGACGGTCACGGGATTATCGCCAACGAATGGTGGGACCCGCAGAAGAAGAAGATGGTCACCTCGGTTCAGGATGATGGCACCACCGTCGTCGGCGTAACCAGCACGGGGCCGGGATCTTCGCCTCATAATCTGCTCGCCGACACTCTAGGTGACGAACTCAAGCTGGCCAGCCAGGGCAAAGCACGGGTCTTCGGCGTCGCGCTGAAAGATCGAGCCGCGGTGCTGCCGGCGGGTTTCGCGGGTGACGGCGCTTATTGGATCGATCCGAAAACCGGAGCCTGGATAACTTCGACTTACTATCGCCGAGAGCTGCCCAAGTGGGTGGCGGATTTCAACTCCGGCCGTATCGAAAAATACTGGAACCAGGAATGGAAGGACGCGAACGGCAAAGTGCTGCGCAGCACCGCGCCGCGCAAGAACAAGAACGGCGAGCCCGCGACGTTTTACGAAGTTGTCGGTTCGACGCCTTTGGCTAACGACTACGAATTCGACTTCGCCCGCGAGTTGGCCGAAAACGAAAAGTTAGGCAGCGGGCCCGCGACCGACTTGCTCGTCGTCAGCCTGTCTGCGAATGACATCCTGGGCCATCAAGTCGGGCCAGACTCGCCGGAGATGCAGGCCATGGTTCTGGCGACTGACAAGCAACTGGCCGACTTCTTCACCTTCGTGGGCCATCAAGTGGGCGGCCTCGCCAATGTGTGGCTGGCGCTTTCCGCGGATCACGGCGTTGCTCCCTTGCCCGGCGTCGCGAGCGCGCTACACATTCCTGCGGAAGGTTTCGGGAACGAAAAGCTGCGCGCGCAGATTAACTCCGCACTGAGCGCCAAGCTTTCCTCCGGACGCTCTGTCGAATTTGTGAAGGCTCTGGATTATCCCGTAGCCTGGCTCGACCAGGATGCTTTTGCGACTTTGAAGATTTCAGAAGAAGCTGCGGAGCGCAGCGTGGGCGAAGCGATGGAGCAGGTGGGCCTGCGCGGCTACTTCACCCGCATACAGCTGGCGAAGGGTGCGGTGCCCGTCTCCGAACTAGGGCAGAAGTACATGCACAGCTATTCGCCACTGGGGGGATGGTACGTTCTCGGAGTGCCCGCTCCCTACACCATTGGAGCGGCGAGCGGCACCGACCATTCTTCTCCGTACACCTACGACACGCACGTCCCGCTGGCGTTCTACGGAATTCCCTTCCAGCCCGGAACCTACCGTACTCACTCTGAGCCCGTGGACATGGCGGTGACCTTCGCTTCGCTTCTCGGCATCAATGCGCCGACACATGCCATCGGCCGGGTGTTGGTCGAAGCTCTCGTCGCCACCCATCGCGCAGACCGTTCGGCCTCTCCCCCGGCACAGACGATCCCACCCAGGAAGCATCCGGATCAAATACGCCCTGTCTCTGTGGTGGCGACCCAAGGGAGCCAACGATGACTCCTTCCACCGTTTCATCTGGCAAGCCCGATCTGTCCGTCAGCTTCGCCGGCATTCAGCTGCGCAATCCGATCATCGCGGCCAGCGGCACCTTCGGCTACGGAGTGGAGTTCGAAGATGTGGTTCATCTCGACCGGCTGGGCGGCATCGTGGTGAAGGGTCTATCGAAAGAGCCCATGGCGGGCAATCCCCCTCCGCGTCTCTATGAAACTGCTGCCGGCATGCTGAACGCCATCGGCCTGCAGAACATTGGCGCCCGCGCCTTCCTCGAAGAGAAGCTTCCCGCGCTGCGCAAGAAGAAAGAGGTGGTGGTCTTCGCCAACGTTTTCGGCTACACCCGCGCCGACTACGAACTGACCATCGAAATTCTCAACGACGGCGAAGGCATCGCGGGATACGAACTCAATGTCTCTTGCCCCAACACGCAACATGGCGGCCTCCAGTTTGGCAGCGATGCCCGGCTGCTCGACGAAGTGGTCAGTTCCGCCCGCCGCCATACCAGCCGTCCCTTGATCGTCAAGCTCTCACCCAACGTGACCAACATCGCGCAGATGGCGCGCGTGGCTGAGGATGCCGGAGCAGACGCCATTTCCCTTATCAACACCTTCGTCGCGATGGCGATCGACGTCGAAACCCGCAAGCCGCGAATCGCCAACGTAACCGCGGGCCTTTCCGGGCCGGCCATCAAGCCCATTGCGGTGCGCATGGTTTACGACGCGGCACAGTCTGTCAAGATTCCCGTCATTGGCATGGGAGGGATTTCGACTGCCGAGGATATTCTGGAGTTCATGCTGGCCGGCGCCAGAGCGGTACAGATCGGCACCGCCAGCTACTGGGATCCGCGAGCCACCGAAAAAATCGCCGATGAGCTGGAGGTGTATTGTATCGATCACAAGATTGCAAAGATTGCGACGCTCACCGGCGGGATGCTCGCGGAGTAGGGACCGATCACACGACCCGGATTGTATGCGTGGCCAACCGTTTTCGACTCAGGCTCGCTACCTCGCCCACGCGCCAATGATGGCTCCCATCGCCAGGTAGCACACCAGCTGATATCCAGTGTTGATCAGAAACAGTTTGATGGGCTTCTTGCCGAAAAGAGTGTCCGTGAGCTGCACTGTCGCCACAAATCCCAGCCACACCGCGAATGCAACCTTCAGGCCGTAGAGTGCGGTGTTGATGGTCAGCCCGTCGATCACTTTGCCCAGCACAAAAGCCGAGAGCAGGCTGGCCAGCATGGCGATGCCATAGAGCGGGCCCGCGCTTTTCTGCATTTCTGCGATCTTGGCTTTGTCGTCGGGATCGTAGCCCATGGCGATCATCCACGGACGCGCGAAGAGAACCGGCGAGTACCAGAGGAATCCAACCACCATGGTTGCTATTGCGGCGACCAGGACCGACCACAAGTTGACGCCCATGAACTCCATCGGCTTGCCTCCCTAGGAAAGTGAAACCGGGCCTTATCGTAAGCGGAAACCTGCGCGATGGGACATTGAAATTTGGATTGTCCGCTTCCCTGAATCGCTTGCGCTATCATGGCAACCTGCTTTTCCGCAGATCCATAGAACGTGCGGGGAACCTAAGAACGAGGGCCCTCCTGTGCGCTGTCGAAAGACGTTTGCACTCATAAGCACCCTGATTCTGTTGCTGATTCCCGCTGCGTTTGCAGCGGAAAAGTCGACTGCAACACAACTCATGGAATACGCCCGGTCCAACAGCCCCGGTCTACGCGACGCAATCATCGCCAGCCTCGACCCCAAGGACCTGAAGGAGGGAACAGCATGGACTGCGCACGGTCCGGACTTTTTCTTTGCCACCGAAGCGCCTTCGAAACCAGCGCTTGTCATTGACGGGGCTTCCGGGCCGCAGATGCAGAATTTACCCGGCTCCAATCTCTGGTATGCGACAACCCACATCGAGCCGGTGGGGAGGTTGCATGCGTTCTACTACCTGATTCAGGGCGCGAAGTTTGGCGGACGCCTGGATCTGCCGGCGTTCAGCCGATTGTCCTATCAGCAGCCCGGAGTTCCATCCGGTACGCTATCGCCGAAGATCGTCCACACCAGCAAAATCTACGACGGCATGAAAAGCGAGTACTGGATTTACGTGCCTGCTCAATATGATCCGCGAACACCAGCCGCTCTCATGGTCTTCCAGGACGGGGAGTGGTACCTCGATCGGGACGGCAAGATTCCCGCCCTCAACGTCATCGATAATCTGATTGCGCAAAAGAAGATTCCGGCGATGATCTGCGTGTTCATCAACCCCGGCGATATTGAAGGCTCACCGGGCACACCCACGTTCAATTTTGTCAAAGCGTATTCGGACAAATGGAAGCGCACGCTTAAAGATTCCATGCGCAGCACGCTTTACGACACTGTAAGCGACCGCTATGCCCGGTTTCTGCGCGATGAAGTGCTCGCCGATGTCTCAACCAAGTACAACATCCGCAAGGACGCGTACAGCCGGGCGATCACTGGTCTGTCGTCAGGCGGGATCTGCTCGTTCAACGCGGCCTGGCAGATGCCCGATCAGTTCAGTCGCGTAATCTCCTGGATCGGCAGTTTCGCCAGCATCCAATGGAAGGAAGATCCCACGATCTCGGAAGGTGGACAGGACTATCCCGACAAGGTTTTGCGCGAATCGCATCGTAATTTTCGCGTCTGGCTCCAGGACGGTTCCGAGGATCTGGAGTTGGATCGTTACGGCAGCTGGCCGTTAGCCAACCTTCGTCTCGCCAATGCCCTGAAGCTGAAGGGCTACGACTTTCACTTGAGTTTCGGCAAAGGCACACACAATCCGGGCCAAGGGGCGGCGGAATTTCCCGAGGAGATGATCTGGCTCTGGCGAGATTACGACTCCAGCAAGACGGTACAGACGTATGAGATGGAGCCGTCTGAGAAATCCAAGCCGGTCTTTCGAGTGTCGATCACAAACCGTGAGGGCGAGTAAGACGGGAATAAGTATTCCCGGATGGTCGTCGCTGCAAGGGAAATCAGTTTTCAGAATCAGATAGTGCCGAGCTTGCTTACCGGCCCCGGCTGTACCAGATCGAGCCAGGCGAGCGGAAGTTCAGGCCTTCGCCCCACACGGCCTGAGTGTCGCCATTGTTGTCGATGCCCATTCCAAAATAGTCGCCGAAGGGGAAGCTGAAGCCGGCAATCCGGATGTAATCGTAACCCGGCACAAACCCGGACAGTTGGCTCTCTGCCGACCAGGTTGCTCCGCCATTGCTCGAACTCCGATAGTAGGTGTTCCATAGGCCGGCGCGGCGAGTATCCATCCATGCGATGCGGACATCGCCTGCAGCGCCCGCTACGATTGCCGGGAAGCAGTGCTCCACGGTCACATCGGACGACGAGACGTCCAGCCTCGGCAACCACGTCGTGCCCGCGGTTGCGGAAGCAGAGAAATAGACGCGCTGCGGTGCGCCATCCGACGACCCTGCGTTCCACAGCGCGTACACGGTCCCGGCTGCGTCAGAGGTCAGGGTGATCTGCGCCCCGAGATAAGCCCACCCGCATTTGAATGCGGAACAGCCGGGAGGCGCTGCCGAAACGTCCACCAGAGTGCTGTTCCAGCTCTGGCCACTGTCGGCCGACTTGCTGACGTACAGGTTCACGCGGCCCTTCGCGTCGGCGGTCCGAGCATAGCCTGCCCACGAGAAGTACACATTGCCCGCCGGATCGACTGTGGCTCCGCCAGCCACCGACCAGTCCACACTCGGATTGGAATCCACATTGACCGAGGTAAATGTTTCGCCGCCATCGCGCGAAGCGGCCACAAAGAATCGTTGCCTGCGATTGAACCCGACGTATACATTCGGTCCACGGACGGCCAGCACCGGCTTGTCGACACCCCCGTTCGCGTGGTTCGCAACCGCCATCGACCAGGTACGCCCAAAGTCCAGCGAATGGGCGACTACGGTGTCCCGCTTGTCGTTCTGCAGCCAGGCTGCGTAGACCGTGCGACGGTCGGTTGGATCGACGGTAATCTGGGCGTCAAACTGTCCCGACCGGGAAGGCGCGATTTGCCGCGGCCGCTCCCAGGTGATGCCATTGTCATTGCTCACGACCAGAACCATCTTGGGGAGCTGGCAGGCCGGACAGGCGGGCATGGTTACATACTGCGGATAGAGAATGTAGACGTGACCGTAGCCGTCGGCGGCAATCGCGGGCTCCCACTGATCGCCAACCGTATATCCTACGCGCCTTTGCTGGGTAAACCCGGACTGGCTGGACCCCGAACTCTGGGCCGGGGCCTTGCCGCTAAAAAGGAGGCAGAGCCAGATCGCCACGACAAGGGCTAGACGAGGGCGGCGCAGGTGGCTGGGACGCAAAGCTTCTCCTGGAGGGGACAGACGGGGAGGACCCCACGGTCTCAAAACTGTATCCCGGGAAAGGGGGGCGGGTCAACTGGTTGGACGACTTGTGGTGTCCTCAGTTTGGGGCTAATTGATTTAACTCATCAATCAGTTCAGTATGCCGGCCTGTAAGATTGCCGAAGAAACCGAGAAAGAGAGGTTCATCGTGCAGGTGCTCTATCGAGGGATGTTTAGGGCTTTGGCGAAAGCGATTCGCGAAAGCCGACAGAGGAAAGCGGGTAGCTAACGGTCGGGAACGGCTATATGGATGAGAGTTTCGACCCCAAGCTGGATGGAAAGCCTCGCGGTTTTTCGACGATGCTGGTTAAACGGGACGCGGAGCGCCTTTTTCGCGTGAGAGTGCCTGAAAGAAAATCAACTGGCTAAGTATGGACTAGACTATTTCAAGGCGAAGGAGATGCGAAAACCGAAGGAAGCAATTGAAGATGCTCGTTTGAGACAGGATCATTCTTTACCGCAGAATTTCCGTTCACATGCTGGATTAGAATTTCGGGATGTTCCTTGGCGAATACTCGGAATATCTCATCCGCGAACGCTTGGCCGATTATCGGCACTTCTTTGAAATCAAAGATCACCCTCTTAAACAGTTCAACGCGCGCAAGCACACGCTTTGCTTGCGATCGCGAAACGAGTTTATCGTTCCCGTATTGAGCGAGCCTTACAGGGACGACGGTTTTGTTGAATCCAAAATCTTCAGCTCCCTCGTAGTGATTAAATATTTTTGTGGTGGTTCTCGCTGTGTGGTTGTTTAATTTCATGTACACAACACTGCCGTCATCCGGTTCTTTCCGCTCGAAAATCCAATCCTCAGAGTCTCCGAAGGCATGCATGAATGTCACCCCGCCCGAAAAGATGTTGAACGAATCCACCATCCTTGATGTGAAGAATATTCCCTCTCCGGTGTGATGTTTAGGATCAGTCGTCAATTTGCCCTTGGCGAGCTCAAATACGGCGTGACGCTCATCCAACAAATTCATTGCCATCTGGATTTTCTTGAAAATTCCCATGCCGTTGTCGCAGATCGCCATCTCGGTGGTCACGGCTGTTTTGCGAATCATTACCAAAATGTTAGTTCCACCAGAATGATCTCTAGCGTTGTTAATGATCTCAGTGAATGCGAATTGCCAAATATCTAGAACATTTTCGGGCATTAGCCCTAAAGCAAGGCTGACCTGATCCTGCCAAACTATGTGCTCTTCCAGATGAGGACCGATTTGAAAATTCTCCTGCCAGTCTGTCAGAGGGGTTAGTGAATAGACTCGATTCCTGGTATTTCCTTTCTCGCTAAGCGCACCCTCTTTTGCAAGCCTCTGCAAGTGCTTATTGATGGCTTGACGAGAGATACGCGAACTTTTCTGCTGCCAGAGCAGCCACCTCCCGAGGGTGTTTCTCTACATGCTGGAGAATGAAGTGGCGAATCTCCTCTCCCCTAACTCTAACCCTACTCATGTGTTATTCTACGCCGCGGTCAGCACGATCGGCGCGCCTTTAGTTATCACGATGGTGTGCTCATAGTGGGCCGAGGGCTTGCGATCGGCGGTTTTGACGGTCCAGCCATCGTCGGCCAGGACGGCCCGCCCGGCGCCCGCGGCGATGATCGGCTCAATAGTGATGACCATGCCTTCGGTCAGAACTTCGCTTGCCCCGGGATCGGGATAGTTCGGCACTCGCGGCGCTTCGTGAATCGTGCGGCCGATACCGTGCCCGCCCAGATCGCGAATGACTGAGAATCCTTCGCGCCGGACTTCTTTCTCTACCGCCCGGCCAATCTCGAATACGCGGAAGCCGGCGCGCGCCACGAGCATGGCCTTATTGAAGGCGCGCTCGGCGCAGGCCATCAATCGTTGCTTCTCTTCGGATATCTCACCGACGGGAACCGTAACGGCCGCGTCCGCCATGAAACCGTCTTTCTCCACCGTGACGTCCAGCTTGAGCAGGTCGCCTTCCTGCAAGGCGCGCTCACGTGGAATGCCGTGTACCGCTTCTTCATTCAAGCTGATGCACGAACTCCCGGGAAACTGATAAACCAACTTGGGCGCTGATTGCGCGCCATCGTCCCGCATGACTTTGTCGCCGATCGCATCCAGCTCAGCGGTGGTCACTCCCGGACGCACATTCTGCCGCATGGCTTCGAGCACACGGCGAACCACAGCGCCTGCTGCCCTCATGCGCTCCAGTTCTTCCGGCGTGGTAATCGACACAGACTCCTCCATCACTCTAGGTAGCTTAGGCCAACTGTTCAGCTTAGGCCAGCTCAGTAGATTAATTCAATTGGCTGGAGGGCTGCCGGGGACCAAAGAAAATCATCAGGACCAACGCGCCCAGATAAAAGGGTGCGACCTGTCCCAGGTTGAAGCCGAGGAATCGCAGGACGAGCCCGAACAGCGCCAGAGACTCGGAAAGCACGTAGGTCGCGATGTAACCGGAGCGCCAGCGGTTCACAGCGGCCAGGTCGGTACTCTTCGCTTTCAGGGTCTCTTCCGACTGCAGGACCAGCGTGCGGCGCACCACCAGGATGAATCCCACCACGATGATCGAGACCAGAGACAATACATAAAAGGTCGCGGGATCAGGCTTTCCGGCGACGGCCATCCGTTCTCCTACGAAAACATAAAGGCCAATACTCACGATCATCGCGATCTGAATCGCGCGGAGCACTCGAACAGCAGATTGCATCACGCTAATTCTGCCCTACCGACTAATAGGAAATTAATACAAATCGGTTACGGAACCCTAAATGCTAACACTTACCTCAGTGATGAGAGTGTGCGCTCAGGCCGTTTCGAACACGCAGGAATACCTGGAATGAAACCGGGTTTTGGCCATAGGCGGCCTCGAGCACGGCAGGCTTGGAATAAAAGGTGACATCGGCCCCTAATCCTAATTGCCAGGTGTGATTCTGGACGAGATCGCGCACCCCGCCGAAGGTGTAGGCTCCGATGCGATAGGTAGGATGTACGGCCGCCTCGGGGAAAAGCTCGTCCTTGTCGACCAGCTCCAGCCGGGTGAATGCGTAATTGCGGCGCTTGAAGTTGACGGTGGACTCGAGCAGATAGCTGTTCAGATTCCTCTGGTCAGCATCCTTGTGTTTGCGCCCCCAGACGGCTGTCGTCGCCCAGTTCCCTGCGGCGAAGGGATGGTTGTACTCCACCGACGCCGTCTGGCGCCGTTCGTTTCCGGGCTCGGCCACTTCCGGCTGCACAAGCAGCCCGTAGCTGTACTGTGCTGTCCAGTTGCGCGTGGGAGCGAGGCTCACGCGCCCCGACCACGAATCCAATGCGGCAAGCTGGATACTCCAGCGCTGCTCGTTGGGCTCGGGGCCGTTGAAGGCGGAAGCCTCGACCTTCACGCGGTCGATTACGATCCCGGTTGTAACCACACCGAAACTGGTATGCGTCGAATCCTGCAGGTGATGGCTGAGGGGGGCGAGCGGCAGCTCTGACGCCGACGCACGGTGGATATAGGTCACCGGCCCGAGGGCAGGCTCAGCTGATGGCCCACCATAGAAGATCCACGAGACTTTTTCGGTGAGCGGCCGCGAGTAATACAGCGCCAGCTCAGCAAACACGTTGTGCGGGTGCTGATGGTCAACCAGAGGCAGGCCGTGGTAGGTCTCGCCGGTCTGGAAGAGCTCAGGAAATCCGGGATGCGGCGATGTGAGCGATTCGGCGGAAAACATCTCGCGAAACAAGATCGTTCCTTTGCCAAGGCGGTGCTGCTCCATGAACATCAGCCAGTTCACGGACTCGGCTTTTCCGGCTCCGCGCGGCCCGCCCTGCTGGTTGTAGTCGAGGAATACCGCACCGTGGGCCATCACGTCCCAGCCGCCGGCTTTTGTCATCCACTGATGCTCAGGAACCGAAGCGGGCTGCCATCCCGTGCCGGAGCTCGCGTGGGGCGAAGGCAGGTACGACAAGCTTTCTGTGCCCATATTCATGCCGGGCATGTTCTGCATCGGCTGGTCCGAACCGTGCTGCCCGGACGCGTCCATTGCGGCGCCAGTATCCTGGGCCGCGGAAAAAGCCGCCAGTATTACAACTACGAAAAAGCCTGGTAATACGCCTCGCATACCCCGCTCCGAATCAGCAAAGAAAACCAAAACGCCGAGAGCATGCGCGCTGGCACACTCTGGCGTAGGAACTTGAGCGAGAAACGTAGATCAGATCAGGAGCGGGATTGTTACAGGTGGATCGCCAGGCTGGATGAGCAAACTCCGAAAGTAGGTGAGGGTAAATACAGTAATTGCAGGCCGGCCAAACTCAGTCGCGCTGGAAACGTAAACCAGGGTCGGCAGCAGGGCCAAAGACTGCGGCACAATGGCGGGATCGTGCGCCGTCTTGCAGCAGTTGTGGTTCGCAGGCACTGGCGCCGGAGCCTTTTGACTGTCGGCATGACAGTCCGCAGCCTGCTCCGGCATCGGTTTGGCCGGGTCTGAATTCCGCCCTGCCAGCGGAGACACAATCACCGCAACCAGCAACCACAGAGCAAGCGTTTTGGAGAGAAGCCGCATTTCTTACAGAGGAATTCGGAGACAGAACGGGCCAAATTGAGGCCGCCAGAAAATGAGATGCCTGGCCGTGCCTAAAGATGCCGATGTTCGCAATATTTTACTGTCACGGCGAGTGCTACAGCGCACTTCGCGGGCGGTGGCGCCGCCTACGATCCCGTAATCTTCACGCGCAGATCTTCGGGGAGCCGTTCCCGTATCTCTGGCGGCAGGCGGTCGTGCACATGGCGCGCGCCCAGCTTCGCCACGTCGACCACAGTCATAGGTGCCGGCGTCGCCACCGCTACCGCCAGCCAGATCAGGGCGGAAAGCGCAAATCCGGCGAGTGCGGCCATCTCCAGCCAGAAGGCGTGGCGCGGCCCGAAGTGGCGAATTACGCCGAACGCCAGCAGGAATACGCCGGCGGAGATGGAGGCCAGTGCGATGAGAGCGACGTCGATGGTGCGGTGTAGGCGCTGGCGGGCACGGCAATGCTCGCAGGCTGCGAAGTGGTCCTCGTAGTCGCCGCGCATCTCGGGCGCAAGTCCAGAGATGTCGTAACGCCAGCCGGCTAATATCTTGCCCACGATGGGGTCAACACACTGCTGACTCATACGAGACTACAAGCGTATCGGGTCCATGGGTATGGACTGAGAAGCCAGCATCACGCGGTTGCGGAGCAGGGTTTGCCGGGGCCCCAAAGCTTTTTCCGCAGCTCCCCGGGCGATTTCAGGGTGGTTATTTTGCTCCGAAATGTGCGCTAAAACCACGTATGCCGCATCTCCATCATAGTCGTTAGCGAAGAATTCCGCGAGCGCGTCATTGGAGAGATGCCCCACCCGGCTCATCACGCGCTGCTTTACCGACCACGGGTAGGGGCCTACCCGCAGCATCTCGAGATCGTGATTCGACTCCAGCACCAGCACGTCGCAACGCCTCAGCTGGTCGCAGACGCTGGCCGGAACATAGCCCAGATCGGTCGCGAATCCAACCTTGACGCCCTCAGACCGGAATGTGAACCCGACCGGATCGGCCGCGTCGTGAGGAATGGTAAACGGTGTAACCGCGATGTCGCCGATCTGGAAGCTCTTGCCCGAGGAGAACACTTCGAGCTTCTTGATGTGCGGCATATCGCCGTCGGCATCGCGCAGAGCTCTGGCCCACGCCTGGTGGGTAGAGCCGGTCATGAAGATGGGCGCACTGAGTTTCCGCGCGAGCGTTTGCAGGCCGTAGATGTGATCGGAGTGTTCGTGGGTGACGACGATGGCCGACAGGCAGTGCGGATCTTCGCCCAGAGCCTTCATGCGCTTGAAGGTCTCGCGGCAGGAGATGCCCGCGTCCACCAGGATGCGAGTCAAACTGCTGCTTACGATGGCGCTGTTTCCTCGGCTGCCACTGGCCAGCACCGAGACCGACACTCCCATGATTACGCCAGCATAACCGGAATGCCTGTGGAATGGGGATTAACTTCCTGGTTAGCCGAGACTTTGGCGTTCTTGAATTGGCACGGGGTTCGGCGGCGATCTTCCTGGGCCGTGTGATCGACCTGCGCCGACAGGCTCTAGTTTCCCGCGCGCAGGTTGTTGATCACGCCCCGCATCATCGATCCGCCGTACGCTCCGGCTATCCCGGGCAAAACGGTGAGGAAAGATCCGTAGAGCTGGCCGCGTTCCAGTTTCTGTCCCAGGTAGAAATGAGCGAACAGCTCGAAACCGGGGACGCAGAGCACGACCAGAACTACCCACCGCCACGGCTTTAAAGGACGCAGAAGGCCCAGCAACATGCAGGGCGCGAGGACCAGCAAGGCTGTGAACAGCAGATCGTTTACCTTGATGTCAACCCAGCCCGCCAACGCTCCGGCCACAACAGCAAAGACGAAAGGAAAATAATCGGGTGGCTTATCCGACTTGCGAGCAGGCTCCACCCGCCCCCATGCGGTAGTCATTTCGAATGATTCCTCAAATTCATTTCCACTTGCGCTAGAAGCTAAGCGTTCCAATCAAAGTCGCAGGATCGCGACGGGGGAAGATACCAAATCGCGGGGATGCAACCAGCGACTATCTTACAAGCAAGAGGGTTCAGTGCAAACAAACCGGATGTAAAGATACTGTCAAGACGATGACGTTCGATGTTCTGGACCCACGCCGTTCAAAGGTCTTTACACCCTGCACAATACCGCTTCAATAGGTGTAGAACCCTTTGCCGCTCTTCCGGCCCAGCCAGCCCGCGTCCACCATTTTAATCAACAGAGGGCAGGGCCGGTATTTGGGATCGCCCAAGCCGTCGAGCAGCACGCGCATGATGTCGAGGCAAACGTCCAGGCCGATGAAATCCGCCAGCGTCAGCGGCCCCATGGGATGCGCCATGCCGAGCTTGAAGACTTCGTCCACCGCTTGTGGAGTTGCGACGCCTTCCATGACGGCGTACATGGCTTCGTTGAGCAACGGCATTAGAACCCGATTAGAGACGAAGCCGGGAGCGTCATTCACCTCCACCGGTGTTTTTTCGAGCTTGGTGGCCAGCTCGCGAACGATTTCGAAAGTCTTCTGCGAGGTCGCCAGGCCCCGGATCACCTCGACCAGCTTCATCACCGGCACGGGATTGAAAAAGTGCATGCCAATCACTTTTTCGGGACGCTTGGTCAGAGCCGCCAGTTTGGTGATCGAAATAGATGAGGTGTTGGACGAGAGAATAATTTCCGGACGGCAAATTCGATCGAGATCGCGAAAAATGTCCGCCTTGACTTCGAACTTCTCGGTGGCTGCTTCGACGACGAAATCGCATCCCGCGAGCGCACTGCGATCGATTACTGGCTTGATCCGCTTCAGGGCGGCGGCTTTGTCGTCTGCGGTAATTTTGTTTTTGGCAACTTCGCGGTCGAGGTTCTTGGTAATGGTTTCCAGGCCGCGATCCAAGAAGCGCTGCTCGACATCGCACAAAATCACCTCATACCCGCCGCGGGCAAACACGTGCGCAATGCCGTTGCCCATCGTGCCCGCACCGATCACGCCCACAAGTTGGATTGCCATTTATTTCTCCATGCTGCGGAGCGCTGCAGAAGAACACGCGAGTGTAGCAGAAAGGGGCGGGAAGACGCGGCGGATGAACTGAGAACTGAGAACTGAGAACTGAGAACTGAGAACTGAGAACGTAACCCCGCCTGTGTACAAAAGTTGCTACGCAATTTGAATTTTATAAATCGGCGACGGCTCCCATCCGCACGATTCCGAAGGCAGCACGAACCGATCCACACGCATCACACCTCCACAGAGACCGGAGAGGTGGGGCAGTTCAGGAGTTTGATCGGAGATCTCCGGCGGGAGGAAGCCATGATGCGGCAAATCATGATGCGGCAAATGAGGATGGCGGCATTCGCAGTTGCGGTAACAGTTGTGCTGAGCGGCTTGGCGGCCGCTTATGATCGCGATGACGATGACCACTATCGCGGCCACGCGGCACAGACCCGCGACTACGGCTATCAGAACGGCTATAACGACGGCCTTCGCAAAGGCCGCCACGAAGGCAAGGAAAACGACCCCTACGATTTTCGCAGCCGGGAGTGGCAAAACGCCGACCATGGTTACAAATCCTGGATGGGCCCTTTCGAATTGTTTCGCGAAGGCTACCGCGACGGGTACCGGGCAGGCTTTGAATCGGGATTCCAGTCCGTCCGCGGCGGAGGTACGGCGATCGTGACGGTGACCGCTGGCGTGGAGAGAATGTCGGCTTCAGGAGCCCCGCCCGCGACATTGGTTTTGGAGATGGCGCAAGAGTAGCGCGGCAGGACTTGGCGACTGGCAAGCCTTTCGATCCTTATCCGCGCAGCGGGTATGCGGATGCTGACCATGGCTACCACAGCAGCTACGGAAGCAAGGCTGCCTATCAGACGGAATATGCGAACGGGTATCGCAACGGTTATGAATCGGTCTACCGGCGTCGCGATTGATCTGTTGCTGCGCAGCAACAACTAAGCAGTCTGGTTCGGAGGTGCAGCCTGGCGAGTCCATTCTCCGCGCAGGAACGCGGAAGCGGTGGCCACGAATTGGCCCGCCAGGCTTCCAAACAGCGGGCCATGTGCACCGTTGGGGACGATCCACAGATACGACCGCGGAATTGCCTCGTACATGTCAAGCGCAATGCGCGCGGGATATAAGAAATCGCGGTCGCCATACACGATGAGCGTCTCCGCCGTGATCGTGGCCAGCAGCGGCGGAGTAAAGTTCATGTCGTCGTAGCTGTCCTTGAAGGCCCGCGCCTGGGCATAGATCGCCTGTACCTGTGCTTCGCCATGCTTGTGACGTTTCCGCATGGCTTGCCGCTCCGGCTCGCTCAGCATGTCATCGCCAAACTTGGCCATCACCTCCCGCGCCTGCGCCGGGTAGTAGGGAGTGGCGCTCACCAGGACCATGGATTTCAAACGGTCCGGCTTCTGAGTGGCGAGATGTAACAAGATGTTGGCTCCTCCGCTGATCCCCACGGCTTTGAAGTTGTCGACGCCGAGGCGGTCAAGCAGAGCGCACACATCCTGCGCCGCCTGGCGGTGCGTGAACACACCCGACGGATTGGTCGAGTGGCCTTGGCCTCGCAAATCAGGGATAACCAGCTGATATTCCTTCGCCCATTGGTTCGGTAGGTAAGCCCAGTCGCCGGCGCAGCCGCCGAAACCATGCAGCAGGACGAGCGGCTCACCCTGGCCGTGGATCTCGTAATACATCTCGATGCCGTTTACGGGGACTGTGGCGGACTGCCTGCCAGACTCACTCCAAGTCTCCATCGTTCGTTCACTCCTTTGAGTAGTGGGCCAGTTTGCTTATGTCCAGAAAGGATGTCATCCCGAAGCCCCGCGTTTTCTCCAGCGGGGCGAGGGATCTGGCGTGTAGCGTTTCAAATTAACTGACCCTTTTCGAGCGCATTATCCTCGCTTACGGCGGCAAGAAACAATCTTGTATTTGCGCGTGTTAAAATCTAATTTCCAGTTTCAAACAGAATTTCTCCGGTAAAAAGAGCCGCCTACGAAAGGCGGCTTTTTCACTTATCCCTGATACATCTCCTTCTCCAGCAAAGACTTCCTAAGCGCAGAATCTTTCTGCATCTTTATCTTGATATCAAGAATCTTTATATGGCGTAGATCGAACAATTTCTATGGCTATGGCAAACCCAGATTCGAACGGCGTTCACCTCTGGCTGATCCTGATGAAGGCTCACCAGTCGCTGGAGCGCCACGCCCTGCTCAGCATCGCCGACACCGGCCTCTGCTTCTCGGACTTTGCCGTCCTCGAAATCCTGTTGCACAAGGGCCCGCTGCCGGTGAATGTACTGGGGGCCAAGGTTTTTCTCACCAGCGGCTCGGCGACTGCAGCCATTGACCGACTGGAGCGCAAGTCCCTGGTGCGGCGAGAGTCGGACGCCAATGACCGGCGGGCCAAGGTCGTGCACCTGACGGCACAGGGCAGGAGTCTGATCGTCAAAGCCTTCCGCAAGCACACCGCAGACATGGAAAAGGCGACGCGTGCCCTGACCGTGGACGAAAAGGCAGCTCTGGGCGATCTACTTAGAAAACTCGGCAAGACCGCAACTTCAGATTTGGAAAATTCCGCAAAAGGAGCAAAACATGTTCGGAAAGATAGTGAAAACAGATCCCGGTAACTACGTGGCTACGCTTCTGAGGCTCGTGCTTGGCATCGTGTTCTTCGCCCATGGCGCGCAGAAATTACTGGGCTGGTTTGGCGGCTTCGGCTTTACCGGCACCATGGGATTCTTCACACATCAGTTGGGCATTCCCGCGCCCTTCGCGTTTCTGGCGATCATGGCAGAGTTCCTGGGAGGGCTGGGCCTCATTCTGGGATTCCTTAGTCGCATCGCTGCTTTCGGCATCGCCTGCAATATGGCCGTCGCAGTGGCCATGGTCCACCACAACTTTGGCCTCTTCATGAACTGGTATGGCAATCAGAAAGGCGAGGGCTTCGAGTTTCACCTGCTCGCGGTGGCGATGCTCCTCGCAGTAATGATATTGGGCTCGGGAGCTTTGTCAGTGGATGCTGCTTTGTCGCCCGCAGGCGAGCAACGGCCGGTCAGGATGGCGGCTTGAGATTTTTGGAAAGATCTCACAGGCTGAGACTAGCGCCCCTCTTTTTTCACGACTTCCAGGCGAGTCTCAGCCTTTCTCAGGGATGCTTCGGCCTGATCGTAGTCGATCTCGGGATCGCCGCTGTGAAGCTTCTGTTCGGCGCGCTCCTTCGCCTTTTCCGCGCTCGGTACGTCGATATCTTCAGCGCGTTCGGCGGTTTCGGCAAGAATCGTCACTTTGTCGGGCAGCACTTCCGCAAATCCCCACGCAACCGCCAGATGGTGCGTGTCGGCATCTTTGCGATAGGTGATCTCGCCGACCGCTAACTCGGTGATCAGCGGAGCGTGACCCGGAAGGATGCCGAGATACCCGTTCTTGCCGGGAATCTGCATCTCCTCGGCTGTGTCCGTCACCACCACTTTTTCCGGGGTGACGATCTCGAGTTGGAAAGTATCAGTCATTCAGCTTCTGGCCGTTAGCCGTTGTAGCTCTTAGCTCCTACTACCAGCTACTCGACTGGCTACTAGCTACGTTCTTACGCTGCCGCTCTTCATCTTCTCCGCGGCTTCCAGCACTTCGTCGATCGTGCCCTTCATGTAGAAAGCCTGCTCCGGAATATCGTCGTACTTGCCTTCGACGATTTCCTTGAAGCCTTTCACCGTGTCGGCAATCTTCACGTAGCGTCCCGGCGCGCCGGTGAACTGCTCGGCCACGTGGAACGGCTGCGACAGAAAGCGCTGGATCTTGCGGGCGCGCGCCACGGTCAGCTTCTGGTCTTCGCTCAGTTCGTCGATACCGAGAATGGCGATGATGTCCTGCAGATCTTTGTAGGTCTGCAGACGTCTTCTTCACCGCCTGCGCGACGTCGTAATGCTCCTGGCCGACGATGCGCGGATCGAGAATGCGCGAAGTCGAAGCCAGCGGATCGACCGCGGGATAAATTCCGATCTCCGTCAACGCGCGGGAAAGCACCGTGGTCGCGTCCAGGTGAGCAAACGTCGTTGCCGGCGCGGGATCGGTCAAGTCGTCGGCGGGCACGTAAATCGCCTGCACCGAGGTGACCGAACCTTTTTTCGTCGAAGTGATGCGCTCCTGCAATTCGCCCATTTCCGTCGCCAGGTTGGGCTGGTAACCGACGGCGCTGGGCATGCGGCCGAGCAGCGCCGAAACTTCCGATCCGGCCTGCGTGAAACGGAAAATGTTGTCGATGAAGAGCAGCGTGTCGGCGCCTTCTGCGTCGCGGAAATATTCGGCGACCGTCAGCCCGGTCAGCGCCACGCGCAGACGCGCTCCGGGCGGCTCGGTCATCTGTCCATAAATCAAGCGCGGCTTTGGATTTCGCGGATCGCCCGGCTTGATCACGCCGGACTCGGTCATTTCCAGCCACAGGTCGTTGCCTTCGCGCGTGCGCTCGCCAACGCCGGCAAACACGGAAAATCCGCCGTGCTGCTTGGCGACGTTGTTGATCAGCTCCATGATGACGACGGTCTTGCCGACGCCCGCGCCGCCGAACAATCCGATCTTGCCGCCTTTCAGGAAGGGCTGGATCAGGTCGATGACCTTCACGCCGGTCTCGAACATTTCGGCGGTGGTCGCCTGCTCGTCGAAGGCGGGCGCCAGGCGGTGAATCGGCATCGCTCTTTGTACTCGAATGGGGCCGAGCTGATCGACGGGCTCGCCGATCACGTTCATCACGCGGCCGAGCGTGCCGCGGCCCACGGGCACCGAGATCGGGCCGCCCTGGTCGATGGCCTTCATGCCGCGCACCATGCCGTCGGTGGCTTCCATGGCGACGCAGCGCACGCGGCCTTCGCCCAGGTGCTGCTGCACTTCGAGAATGACGTTGATCGGCGACTGGGCACCTGTGAAGCCGTCGCTCACCACGCGCAGCGCCTGGTAGATGGGCGGCATGTTGCCTTCGGCGAATTGCACGTCCACCGCGGGGCCGGCGATTTGAATACGTGTCCGATGTTTTCTGCCATATGATTAAGCTCTTAGCTGCGAGGTTCGAGCTCTTAGCGACTAGCTCTGCCTGCCAATCCAGCTTCCATTCTCAAACTTTTCGTTCCTTTTGGCAATGTCGCCTTCGCTAAACACTTCAAATCGGTTTCGCCAAACTCTTCATACGGAAAGCTAAGTAGCTAATGGCTAATAGCTAAGTAGCTTCCTCACTACGCCGCGGCTGCGCCGCTTACGATTTCGATAATTTCTTTCGTGATCTTCGCCTGGCGCGCGCGGTTCATGACCAGGGTCAGCGAATCGATCATGTCGGAGGCATTGCTGGTCGCCGAATCCATGGCGGTCATGCGGGCCGCGTGTTCGGCGGCCACCGACTCGAGCAGGGCATGAAAAATCTGGATGCCGACATACTTCGGCAGAAACGCGCTGAACAACTCTCCCGGCGGCTGCTCGTAAATGTAATCGACTTGCGCCGTGCCGAACTTCGCGGCTGCTTCGTCCGCCTCGTGCGTGTCCGCAGGACGCAGGCCCACGCCCGTGCCCTTCGCCGCTTCGATCGCCTGCTTCTTTTCTTCTTCGCGTCATTTCTTCGGCCTGCGCAACGTCGGCCTCGCCGATTTGCTCGATGGGCAGAATGTGCTCGACGACCAGCCGTTGCGCGATCACCGACTTGAACTCGTTATAGACGATGTAGACCGAATCAATCTCCGCTTCGGTATAGCGTTCGATCACGCGCTCGGCCAGTTCGCCGAGCAAGCGCGATATTCAACTTTGTTCAGGACGTCCGACGTGTCTCGCCGATCATCGGTCGTCGCCGGCGCTTTCGTTCGTGAGTCCGCCAGCTCCTGGGTCTCAGCCTGCCGGAAAGCGGCGGCGCAGAAAGTCGCGGCCCTTGCGGCCGATGGCTTCGATCTCGATGTTCTTGCCTGCTCTTCGAGTCCAGGAAACGTCGACGCGGCTTTCAGGATATTGGTGTTGAAAGCGCCGGCCAGGCCTTTGTCGCCGGTGACGACGATCAGCAGAATGTTGTTCTCATCGACGCTCGCGCCAGCAACGGATGCTTCGGCTCGCCGGTATCAGGATCGTAGATATCGGCGCGCGAAACCAGCGACTTCAAAACATTGGTCAGCATCTGCGCATACGGACGCGCCGCCAGCGCGCGCTCCTGCGCGCGGCGCAGCTTCGCCGCCGAGACCATCTTCATGGCCTTGGTGATCTGCCGCGTGTTGATCACGCTGCGAATGCGCCGTCGGATGTCGAGAATGTTGGCCATAAAACAGCTTCTGGCTTCTAGCTTCTAGCTCTGAGCTCCTAGCTAACAGCCTTCAGCTCTCGGCTATCAGAATCTCTGTAGCTGAGTACTCGCTACTCAGTACTCGTGGACTATTTGCCGCCACTGCTTCCTGTCTCGCCACAAACTGCTGCTTCGCTTCTTTAATCACCTTGGCCATCTCCTCCTTCAGGCCGTCGTCGAGAACTTTCTTTTCCATGATCGTGCGCAGAAGGCCGGGGTTGGTCGTGTCCACATACTTGTAAAGCTCCGTTTCGAAGTCGCGACCTGCTCGACCGGCAGATCGTCGAGCGACGCCGCTGGTGCCGGCAAAAATGATCAGAATCTGTTTCGAGAACGGCAGCGGCGAAAACTGGCCCTGCTTCAGCAGTTCCACCAGACGCTGGCCGCGATTCAGCTGGGCTTGCGTGGCTTTGTCGAGATCGCTGCCGAACTGCGCGAAGGCCGCCAGTTCGCGGTACTGCGCCAGTTCGAGCTTCAGCGTTCCCGCGACCTGACGCATGGCTTTGATCTGTGCGCTGCCGCCGACGCGGCTCACGGACAATCCAACGTTCACCGCCGGGCGAACGCCCTGGTTGAACAGATCGGTTTCGAGATAAATCTGGCCGTCGGTGATCGAAATCACGTTGGTTGGAATGTACGCGGAAACGTCGCCCGCCTGCGTTTCAATGATGGGCAGCGCGGTGAGCGATCCGCCGCCATTCTTGTCGCTCAGCTTGGCGGCGCGCTCCAGCAAGCGCGAGTGAAGATAAAAAACGTCTCCGGGATACGCTTCGCGTCCCGGCGGACGCCGCAGGAGCAGCGAAATTTCGCGATACGACGCCGCGTGCTTGGAAAGATCGTCATAAATGCACCAGCGCATGGCGTCTCGATGTCGCGGAAATATTCGCCCATGGCGCACGCCGCATAGGGCGAGATGTACTGCATCGGCGCGGGCTCCGAGGCCGAAGCCGCTACCACGATCGTGTACTCCATCGCGCCCTGATCTTCGAGAATCTTGACCACCTGCGCAATCGACGACCGCTTCTGCCCGATCGCGTTGTAGATGCAGATCAGGTTGTTGCCCTTGCTGTTGATGATGGTGTCGAGCGCAACCGCGGTCTTCCCGGTCTGGCGGTCGCCGATGATCAGTTCGCGCTGGCCGCGGCCGATGGGGATCATGCTGTCGATGGCCTTGAGACCGGTGGCCATTGGCTCGCGTACCGGTTGGCGATCAATGACGCCCGGCGCCAGGCGTTCCAGAGCGATGAACTTGTCGGTGGCAATCGGACCCTTGTCGTCAATGGGCTGGCCCAGCGAATTCACCACGCGCCCAATCATGGCGTCGCCCACCGGAACGCTCATGATGCGCCCGGTGCGCTTGACTTCGTCGCCTTCTTTGATTTCGGTGTATTCGCCGAGCATCACGACACCGACCTGGTCTTCTTCCAGGTTCATGGCGATGCCGGCGACACCATGCGGGAAGGAGAGCAGTTCGCCGGCCATGACTTTGTCGAGGCCGTACACGCGGGCGATACCATCGCCTAGCGTAATCACTGTGCCGACTTCATCGACCGCAATCTTCGATTCGTAGTTCTCGATCTGCTCGCGGATTAATTGTGTAATCTCGTCTGCTTTGATTTGTGCCATAAAGTTCCAGCTCTTAGCCCCTACTTTTAGCTGTCAGCTCTCAGCTGTCAGTCCTCAGCTCAAAACCCCCACAGTGCGACTCCGGGTCCAGTGAAAAATCGACTTAGCTGCCGCTGCCCGCGATCTGCTCTCTTATCTTGTGCAACTGCCCGAGCACTGAGCCGTCGTAAATCGTGCTGCCTACGCGGACCACGGCGCCGCCGAGAAGCGATCCGTCGTGCAGATAACGCGCCTTCACGCGGCGGCCGGCCAGCTTCCCGACCTGAGCTTCGAGCGTCTGCTTCTCACCGTCGGTAAGGTCGCGAGCGCTGGTGATCTCGGCTTCGACAAACCCGAGCCGCTCGTTGATCTCCCGCTCAAATTGCTGGACGATTTGCTCCAGGAACGGAATCCGCCGGTGGTCGATCAGGACCGCAACAAAATTCCGCACTGGACGGGCAATCGCTTCGCGGGCCACGATCGCATCCAGCACCGCGCGCTTCTGTTCCGCGGGAATCGAAGGATTCTCCCAGACCCTGCGCAGGTCTGCGCTTTCCGCCAGCACCGCCGTAATGGTCCGCAGTTCCCGCGAAGCCCGGGCCGCATCGAATTTGCTCTCAAACACGGCGTCTGCGAAGGCGCGCGCGTAGGTGCTGGTGACCGATGCCATGGCCTAGTTCGCACCTTTCTTTCCGCCGTTTGCGATGTTTTGCGCAAAACTGCGGACTATCGTCTGGTCGGTCGCGGGATCCACGTGGATCTGTTTCTGCGCCAGAGCGACGGCTAGATCTGCCGCGTGCGCGGCCAGTTCGCGCCGGGCTTGCTTGCCGGCGGCCGCAATTTCCTGCTCTGCCGATTCGATGATTTTCCGCTTGTCCTCTTCCGCGGCAGCCGCAATGCGCGCGTACTCGGTTTCCGCTTCCTTCTCGGCCGCGGTCCTCATCTCGCCGATTTCGGCGTCCAGCCGGGAAAGCCTGGCTTCAATTTCGGACAGCCGCCGATTGGCTTCGGCGCTCGCTTTGCGGGCGTCTTCCATCGCCTTCTGAATGGCGTTCGTACGATTACGGAACGCGCCGGGGAGGAACTTCTTCGAAACCCAAATCAAGACTCCAGCAATCACTCCGAAGTTAAGCAGCACCGCCAGCCAGTAAGCATGCTGCAGGCTCATGCCGGTAACCCGCGCCAGAAATTGCACCGATGCGGACTGTTTGAACTCAGCGGTATCGTCTTCGCCGGCCGCTTCGCGCGTCTCTTTCGCGAGTTGCGCCCCAAGGTGAGACCGCCCGTCACCTTTTCGGACCTCATGGTCCGTCTGCTGTTGAGGCTTTTCGGTAGCGGACTGCGAAGCACTGCTTGGCCGCGCGGGCTTATCTTGCGCAACTACGGGAGCTATGATCACGGCGGCAAACACCAATGCGGCGAGAAAACGCATTAGGCTCTTTCTCTGAGCTCGTCCTGGCGCCGACGAAATGTTTTGTGACCTGACCATCAATCTCCACCTGCAACCGGCGCCTGTGGCGCCATCGGCCGCAACACCATGCGAATGATCTCGGCGGCCAGTTTTTCCGACTCTGCCTGGAGCCCGGCCAGCGCCGCTTGCTTGTCCTGCTCGATGGCGGCTCGTGACTGCTGCACCTGCTCGTGCGCCTTCTGACGTGTGGCTGCCACAGCCTCCGCACGCGCCTGGAGGGCCTTCTGGCGCTGCGCCTCGCGGCTTTTGAATACCGCCATACGAGCCTCCCGCAAGCGTTGCTCGTATTCCGCGGTCCGCGCCTCGGCTGCGGCAATATCGGCTCGCGCCTTCTCGATGGCTCCTTCGGTCTTGCTGCGCCGCTCCGCCAGAACCTTTTCCAGCGGGCCGTGAAGGGCCGCCTTGTAAACCACGTACAGCAGGCTGAGCATCAAAATGGTAGGAACGGACCCGAGCAGTAATCCGCCTAGTTGTTTGAGCGTCTCGTCCATGGATGCGCTAAGCTGAAATAATCGGGAAAATGAGGGCTTCCAAAACTCATAAACTTAACAGCTCTAGGGGTTTAGTGTCAATGTAAAGGCGCCATGAAGGGGACCGGTCATCGACCCATTTTGAAACCTGTCAAGCGCCAAGCCAATTTTCTTTTCGGTGCAAGTTCTTGCAGGTTGTGCTTGACTTCTGCGGCATCGGGGCTACCATAGAAGTATCACCTCCGATCCAATTCAGGATCGAGTGGGCCGATAGCCAAGAAAAGTCACCGCTTCTTGGCTGCCGGCCCATTTTAATTTTCCCCGGTCTTTCGTCCATGGTCGCTAGCCTGTGGAATTCGCCTCGACCGACTCCTCCAATCAGAAATCACTCCTTCAGCCCCACTACCCACGCCTTCACCTTCCGCAGCACCGATTCTGGCGCCTCGGCCTCCAACTCGACGAATCCACCTTTGTACTCACGCGAATATATCCGCGCCTTGGCCTCGAGCAGCGCCAGGGTCTTCCCTTCTTTTTGTGGGACACTCAAGTGCACGCGGCTCAACTGATCTTCCTCCAGCATCTGGTCGATTCTGTCGAGCAGCGTGCTGATCCCGATCCCCTTGACCGCAGAAACATGCACCGTTGTTGCGTCATCGCGCAGGGCATCGCGCTGCGCCGCCGCCAGCAGGTCAACCTTGTTCCGCACGCGCAGGCGCGGCTTCTTCTCCGCTTCCAGTTCCTTCAGCACTAATTCGACCTGCGCGTCCTGCTCCGCTGAAATCGGACTGCTCGCATCGGACACCTGCAACACGATCGCGGCTCGCTGCACTTCTTCCAAAGTTGCGCGGAATGCGGTCACCAGCGTGTGCGGCAGGTTGCGAATAAATCCTACCGTATCGGACAGCAGCACCGATCGTCGCGAAGGCAGCTCGACGGCGCGAATCGTAGGATCGAGCGTGGCGAACATTTTGGGCGATGCCAGCACCTCTGCTTTGGTCAGCGCGTTGAACAACGTCGACTTCCCGGCATTGGTGTAGCCCACCAGGGCCACCGTGGCCACCGGCGCAGACTCTCGCCGCTGCCGCTGCTGCGCCCGAATGCGCCGCACGTTTTCGATCTGCTCCTTCACGTGCCGGATGCGGCGGTAAATCTTACGGCGATCGGTTTCGAGTTGTGTTTCGCCAGGACCGCGCGTGCCGATTCCGCCGCCCAATTGCGACATCTCAATGCCTCGCCCACCCAGGCGCGGCAACAGGTACTCGAGTTGCGCCAGTTCGACCTGCAGCTGGCCTTCTCGGGTACGGGCATGCCGCGCAAAAATGTCGAGGATGAGCTGCGTGCGGTCGATGACGCGGGCGTGCACAACTCTCTCGATGTTGCGCTGTTGTGAGGGGATAAATCATGATCGAACAAAATAAGATCGGCCGAAACCGACGCCGCCGCACCGGCAATTTCTTCAAGCTTTCCGCGTCCAATCAGCGTTGCCGGGTCGGGCCGGTCGCGGCGCTGCAGGAATTCGCCCGCCACCTTAGCCCCGGCACTCATCGCGAGGCTGCGCAATTCGTCGAGAGATTCTTCGGGACTGAATTCAGGTGTGGGTGGAGCCTTCGAGCTGGTCGCAGCGGTGGAAGCGGCACTGTCGCGCGCCGCCTGCGCGCCGGCAGTGAGCGGGCCTTTGGTGACCTTCGAACCCGGTTGCGCTCGCCGCTTCGTGCGGTATTCCAGGCCTACCAGAAACGCGCGCTCGGTTGGCTCCGCAGGGGCAGACCTAGCCACGCGCACACTCCACCCGGGGCGCACAGTATGACGAGGTGCCATCATGCTGGAGCAAGCGGGAACTCTTATTTCCGGAATCTTTGAATTCTGAACTGCGCAACCCGCAGCGCCTTACCCTTCTGTGCCCGACGCAGGCGGTGCTTCCGTCGCTGGTGCCGGAGCGGAAGCGGCTGGTCTGGGCTCTGCGTGGCTTGAATGCACCAGTCTCCCCATCACAACCGTGGAGATGGCGTGTTTGAAAATGAGCTGTTCCTGATTGCTGGTTTCCAGCACAACCGAATATTTGTCAAAGGAGCGGATACGCCCGGTCAGCTTCACGCCGCTGATCAGGTAAATGGTTATGCTGGATTTCTCTTTGCGCGCCGCGTTGAGAAAAGAATCCTGGATGTTTTGCGCCGGCTTGTTTTCCATCTGCCGATCTCCTTATTCAGAGTGAACCGCACTTTCATTCCTCTGGCCTCGCTTGCGGCGAGGTCGCAGGTGAGGGATACTCGAGGCCCGTACCAACTGGGCGATCCACGCCGGATGCGCGTCCACACCCCGCGGGCGGCCCCATGTACGATACGGCGTTGTCTCCCGCTTTTCAACCCTCGCCTTGGAGTCCTAGTCCCTCCCCGGTTCTGAACGATTTCGGCGATTGAGTAACCGGTTACTGGCCACTTCATCACTGGCCGTGTTGTACAATCCGGCTGCTTGCACATCGGGACTGACCTGAAACCGATGCCTGGAGGACACTGATGCCCGCTCCACATCTTCTTGCGATCTTCGCCCCAACAATCAATCTCCCCGGCGGCAGTGCGGCGTTTCAGATGATCCTCCGCTGGTTCCACCTTCTAGCAGGCATTACCTGGATCGGCTTACTTTACTTCTTCAATCTGGTCAACGTGCCCTTCATGAAGGAGCTGGACGCACCGACCAAGGGCAAAGTGATTCCCAACCTTCTGCCGAAAGCGTTGTGGTGGTTCCGCTGGGGATCGGTCGTAACCGTGCTGATGGGGCTCGCCTACTTCGGGAGTATCGTGGGTGCTGACGCGCGCAACGGTGGCGGCAGCGTTGGTTCGGTGATGGGGACGTTCTTTCTGATCTGGACGGTGGTCTGGGGGCTGCTTTATGCCTGCCTCATTCCTGGCAAAGGTGCGCTGGACAAAGGGCCGGTGCTGGCTGTGATTTCTGCTGCGATCGTGGTTGCCGCCGCATGGCTCTTCCTGAGCCTGAACAACCATGGCTGGGAGAGCAGCCGTTTGCTGTCAATCGGAATTGGCGGCGGGCTGGGGTGGGTCATGATGCTGAATGTGTGGGGCGTCATCTGGCGCATTCAGAAGCGCATCATCCAATGGACCAAAGACAACGCGGCTAACGGAACTCCCATGCCGGACAAGGCGAAGTACATGGCGCGGCAGGCATTTCTCTGCTCGCGCACGAATGCCTGGCTGTCATTGCCCATGCTGTTCTTCATGGGCGCAGCGAGCCACTACCCGATGTTCGGGAAGTGATCCACCCAGCCTTAATGATTTAACTCGCCTTGGCCAGGTTAGCGGCTCCTGGGGCGCCTGTTGCTGGACGGGTGGGGCGTCGGGATAAGAACTATAATGTTTAGGTCTGCTCTTTCCATGCCATAGACGACATCGCGGCAATCTAATTCCCCGAGGTAATGGCATGTTCAGGAGGTTTGCACATGGGTAGGTTATCCAGCCTGATTCTTTCTCTCCTCCTTCTTTGCGGCCTCTGCCATTCGCAGGACGCTGACGCTCCCTATCCCGTCAGGATGGAGCGCCAGACCCGTGACGAAAATGTCTGCATGCTGGTGCAAAAGGATGGCCATTATCACCTGGAGCGCACGGCCATGGGACGTTCGCGGGTGTTTGTGGGAATCCTGGATTCGTCGGCGGTGACGGAGCTCGAACCGCTTTTGATGGCAAGCCAACTCGTCGACCTGAAGCAAGGCCAGATCGAGTCGACGCCGGTGGGGCAAGACATCGACCAGGTCATGATCACCATCACCCGCACGCAGGGCCGGCAGACGCTAATTTTCTCAAGCAGCAAGAGCAGGAAGCCGTTTAAAGCGGAGGTCGATCCGATCCTGAAATGGCTGGACCGGAACAAGCAGCAGCAAAATCCGATGGCAGACGCGACGCCCAGCCGATGCCTGCCTCCGCAGATGGCACAGGCGGGCGGAGGCGGAGCTAACCCGAACACCTCCAACCCCTACATGATGCGGATTGTTATTGACCGCTATGAAGCAGGAGGCAGCGGAACTACCCTCTCGCTCAACAAAGGGACAGCCGGAGAGATGGTCGGCGGGGTGACCAAGACCCCCATGATGGACGCAAACGGTTTCAAGATTACACGCACGTGTGCGATCGTGTACGACACTGGCCGGTATCGTTTCGAGAAGAGCGTCCGGGAGTCCGGCATCCCTATAAAATCTGAAATTTATCGCGACACGCTCGATAAGAGTCAACTCGCAGGACTGCGGGAGGCCCTCGATAACCCGAAGCTGGTGGCACTGCACAATAACAGTGCACCAGGCTACTTCGCGCGCGAGGGCGAGCTCATCAGCATGGGGGTGCCCCGCGACAAGGGCGTGCAATCGGTGGTTTTTGCCAGTTTTGCGCCGCGCCCGGCGTCGGCTGATTTGCAAGAAACCGCCTACACGGCCCTCATGGCGAATCTGGGATTGACGAACCCGATTCGGAAATGGATCAAGCAGAGTATCGACGACCACAAGGGCACACCCGTCAAGGACTTGCCTTTGAGCAACTGCGTCCCGTCGGCTGCACCGGAGTAAGAATTCTGCTTTAACGGTGTCAGCTTGAACCCGCGTTGCACATGTGTTGCGGCGGGCTATTCTCTCGGTGCCTGAAGCCAGGGACCGAATTCGTTTCTTCTACGCCGCAATATCTGCTGGCGCACACCTGAAAGCACCGCCATTCGCGTGTCAACCCCAAGTGCCTCCGAAGCTTGCTCGAGCGTTCGGCTGACCGATCAAGAGATCAGCGCGGACAAGAGTTCTCCTCGCCACAAAAAAAGGCCGGCCCGCAGGCCGGCCTGAAACTGAGTTGTCCTCAGTTAGAAGGTGAACTTCGCCCCGAGAATCATGCGGCGACGCCCAATTCCGTTAAGAACAACGTTGTTATAGTCGCCACCGCTGGGGTTGAAGAAGTTGTTGCCGAACGATCCCCCACAACCAGGCACGCTGATGGCCGCGAGCGAGCAATCGTCGATGAACGGGTCGGGAACGCCCCGGAACTGGTGGTTGAACAGGTTATAGACCTGGGCCTCCAAGCGCATGGAAACCCGCTCGTTGACTTTGGTTGTCTTGAACATGCTGAAGTTGACGGTACTGATGTTCTGGCCCCGAGTGCCCGGGTTGCGACGCACGTTGCCGTAAGGCGTCTTAAAGAACTGGGCAGCATTGTCTTCGTTGTAGATCCAGTGAACCGCGCTCGTGGTCGTTGCAACCCCAGTGAACCAGTTCACCAGACCGCAATCGGCTAAGGCCGGGTTGGTGCACCCACCCACGGTATCAATCGGTGCTGCCGGATTTCCCAGGAACGGGCGACAGGTGGACGGACCGAAGTACGTAGCGTCGAAAGACATTTGACAGGAGGAACTGAAGCCCGGGACCGTCACTGGAGTGTAGTTCTGCCCGCTGCTGTACCGCCACGTGCTATTGACCTGATAGCCTCCCAGCAATTTGCCCAGGAAACCGTGCTGAGACTTGTAGAGTGGCAGGTCATAGATCACGTACAGGGAAGCCACTTTGGGAAAATCAAGTCCGCTCAGCGACTTCTCACCTGCGCCAGTGTTAAAGGGGTCCTGCGCGCCAGCTACGGTGCTACCGCCACTGGCCGTGGAGAAGATCTCGCTGCTGTTGTCCATGGTCTTGCTCCAGGTGAATGAACCGGAGCCACTCAATCCATGCCACTCGGCAACGCGGATTTCACTCTGCAACCCGTTGTAAGTGGAAAAAGCGCTGTTGGTGCGGTTGCGGATATTGGCGTTAGTGCAGAGAGGACGGTCGGTCGGCTCCCCGAAAAGGCCCGCTTCGTTTCCAGGAGTTCCGGCCGTAGTGCAGGGCGTAATCCCTGCCGGGATAAAGGAGCTGAATCCATTAGCCACCAGACCTGCGAGTTCAGGGTTGGCATTGACTGTCTGGAAGTTGCCGATCACGTGATTGCCCACGTAGCGGACCTCCAGAACCATCCGATTCGTCAGCTCTCGCTGGATGCCCAGCGACCAGCTTTGGGTATAAGGCTCATGGAAGTTGGGGGCGACTTGCGTGTAGTTGCGGAATCCCGGATTGCCCCCTCGCGGGATATCGCCAAGGTGGGCAGACCTCACGGCGCTACCCGTAAAGCCAGAACCGATCAGGCACGGCGCAGTACAGCCTGCCAAGGCAATCGTCCCTGCGTTCACAGTCGGAGCGGCAGTGGCAACGTTCAGGAACATGTTGTAGAAGGCTGGATCATAGGTGATTCGGTACCCTCCACGAATGGATGTCTTGTCTCCACTCCCCAGAAACCGAGGCTTCCACGCGAAGCCGACGTTCGGACCGAAGTAGTTGAGTGGAGCGGAAATTGACGGAACCGTGGTAATCGATGCGGGGAGCGTCTTATCCCAGAAAGGATTCGAACTCGCCTGGTTAGCCACAGACAGGTCGTGCAGCAGATTAATGGCCTGACTCGAGTACTCCCAACGAAGACCGAGGTTGAGGGTCAAGTTGTCCGTGATGCGCCAATCGTCTCCGGCATAGAACGCCAGGTCATATTCCTTGAAGTTGAACTTGGTTGGACCATCCGTGAGCGACAACCTGGTAGGCGCATCAGCCAGAAAACGCGAGAAGCCGCAGACCGCGCCTGAGTAACCTGGAAGGCCCGGGAACTCAGTGGGACAAGAAGCTCCAGCCGCGGTGCCCGAAGTGCTGAAGTTGTAGGCTCCGTTTATGTTCGGCAGGAATGTGTTCGGCGAGCGCTGTTTGTAGAACTCACCGCCGAACTTGAAGGTGTGATGTCCGTGGGCCCACGAGGCGTTGTCCTGGACTTGCGTGTTGTTGATGGTACGGCCCTGCGGCAGGTTGGTCGGAACTCCAAAGGTAAGCAGGCTGTTCGACCAGTTGATATTGGTCGGACACGAGTTGATGCTCGCCCGGGTGCAATTGGGGAACGATCCCCCCTCAAAGCCGAATCCAGCCCGCGAAAAGCTATAGCGCAATTGGTTCAGGAGTTGGCTGCTAAAGGTGTGGACCCAATCGAGCGCGATTTGCTGGTCTCGTGCCGGAATATCCACCCAGGCGCCAGCTGCAAAACCAGCGGTATTGGCTGCGGTAGCAGCGGTCAGAATGTTCTGCTGGAAAATGTACCGTGCACCTATGCGATCATTGTTGGTGACCTGGAAATCCACCCGGCCCGTGATTTCCCTGTCGTTGTAGTAGGAGGGAGGATTCCGCGTTACCGGAGCAAAGTCGATGGTAGCCTGAGTGAGGCCATCGGTGACGGTCAGCGGTTGCGTAGCACCACTCACCGTTGGATTGCCGGCCTTCACGGCGTAAGGGCCGATCGCATTCAATGCGGCCACGGCCGGATTACTGGGGAATGCTGCGGCCAACTGAGTCAGGCCAGTTGGGGTCGGTGTCAGGAGGCCACCCGAGGTGTCGGGGGAACCGGCTTGACGTACCCTGTCCCAGTAGCCGGAGCCGAAGAACCAGGCCTTGTCGCGACGGATCGGCCCGCCCCCTGTGAAACCGAAGCGGTTCTCAACATACCGTGAGATCGGCGCCACCGGCGTGCACCCCGTACTGGAACTTTGTCCAGCGGCACAGAAACCGAAAAGGGGACTGATCTCTTCGTTAGAGTGAGAGTCAGCGTAGGAGCCGGTGTAATACTCGAAGGCGCTGCCGTGGAACTGGTTGGTACCGCTCTTGGTAACGTAATTGACCACGGAACCCGACGCCCGTCCGTACTCAACGCTGAAGTTGTTGGTAATAATGGATACCTCGCCGAGCAGGTCCTGATTCCCCAGGAAAATCGAAGGGCCCGCCACAGAGTTGTCGTTGTTGGACTGGCCGTCAATCTCGAAATTGTTGGAGCGGCCGCGCAGACCATTCGAGGAGAACCCCACACCGTTCGTGTTGCTAAAATTGTTGCTGCCAGAGTCAGCAATCCCCGGCAGAAACAGGGCCAAACTGTCGAAACCTCCGCCGGTGGGCAGGTCCGCAGTCGCGACGGAGTCGAATGTGTTGGTAACTTGCGCAGTATTGGTCTCGAGGATGGCAGCGGCTTCGACCACTTCAACCGTCTCACCCGTGGAGGCTAGTTCTAGTTTCGTCGTTCCCAGTGAAGATTCACGGGAAACAGAAACCTCTACTTGTGCGACCTGGACTTTTCGAAAACCCTTCGTCTCGATCGTAACCTTGTAGGTACCTGTCGGGACCGACCTGAAAGCATAGTAACCAGTGTCATTGGTTGTTGCGTGCAAACTCAGGCCGGTTCCAGTGTTCTGGGCGGTAACGCTCGCCGCCGAAACAACCGCACCCGAGGGGTCCGTCACAGTGCCGGAAATCGATCCGGTCGCGATACCCTGGGCCAAAGCGAAGGTGGCACAAAACACAACGGCTAGTACTGCTAGCAGTGATGTGATCTTGATTCGAAAATCGTATTCCATTGAAGTCTCCTAAGAACAGTAGTACCTGGAAGCTACTAATCTTTATCTTTAACAGGGTCGAGAAATGCGCTTGCTCTGGTCGCGCACTACGGCAAGCTACGGAAACGGAACCTGCTAACGAAGCAACTAACGTTCCAAAACAGAGGCAAATAACATAATGTATTTTCAGTATCTTACGTCTATTGCTGCTGTCACATACCGTATTGTGGAGCTACCGCGCAAATCTCCTATGAAATCCTGTATTTTTTGGGGAGGACTTCCTATAGGCTGTGCCAGAATGAACCATGGATCCTGAGGGCTTCAAAAAGGGAATCGAGCACTTCAACTGCGGAGAGTTTTTTGAAGCGCACGAGGTCTGGGAGGACGTCTGGCGTGCCATCGATTCCCCCCGGGAAAAGCGATTCGTTCAGGGCCTGATCCAGGTCGCCGTTGCCCTTCATCACCATTCAACCGGTAACCATGTTGGCGCCGAGTCTCTGTTGCGGCGGGCGACGCGCAATTTGGCGTGGGTATCCTTCATACTTCGGCGGTATTGACCTTCCGCTGCTTTCGCAGTCGCTCGACGGGTGGCTCCGCGCGCTGGAGGACGGGTCAGCCGTTCCCGCTAAGCCTCGAGTGGAGTTCGTGCAGCGCTAGCTAGGCAACCATCCGGTAGTCGCTCAATTTTCTGTTGTTCTATACGACAGTCATCCCGAAGCCACGCGTTTTCGTCAGCGGGGCGAGAGCCCGCCCTGAGCGACACGAGCCTAAGCGAGTGAGTCGAACGGGGATCTTGCGCGGAGTGCTTCGAATTGAGCCACTACCACAATCCCCGACATTCGGTAATAAGGGAGAGCTATTTGCCTTTACCGGCGCTTCTTCTTCCGCCGTGCGACCGGCGCGTCCTTCTGTTCTCCCGGCGCGAGCACACGGCGTACGATCGGAGTATTGAGCTTGTATTTGCGCTCGATCATATTCCCGCTCGTGTCCTTCACCCTCAGCACAAAGACCGGCAGCGTGCCCTCTTTCCCGAAGTCTTCGTGGCTGACGGTTACCGGCAGGAAGCCCTCGAAGTTCCGCTCCCGGTAAGCCGTCTCATAACGATGCTTGCGCAGATTCCAAGTGAAAACGCGCACCTGGTCGTAATCGAACGGCTGACCGTCCTTCGGTTCCGTCAGCACGGTCAGATACTCCGGCACTTTCTTGTCGCCGTCCTGGATCTGGTTAAGAGCAAAGAACGCCACCAGTCGCTGGCCCTCAGCATACTGCGCGATTTCCAACGGGATATCGAGATCCACCAGGCGCCCCAGAACCCATCCCACTCGACCCTGGCTGTCACGCGCCAGCCACCAGTCCTCGAGGATCGGCTGGGGCGCTTCAGCCTTGTCGGGGCTCTTCTGAGTCTTCGGGGGAGGTGACGCGGCGCCCGGCTTTTCGGCCGTACCTCGCTTCAGCATGGCGAGTTTCTCGCCCGCAGCAAGCTGGTAAAGATGCTCTGTATCGCGGCCGGGCTCGATGTGAAGATTGGTCTCGTTTCGTGTGGTTCCGTTGGCCTGCACGGGCGTATTCAGATTGTCTTGCGCCAGCTTCTGAAAGCCATCGTAGACATCCTGACCCACCACGTAGCGCTGCTCAATCCAACCCTCGGCTCCATTGGCCGCACGCACGCGCAAGAACCGGCGCTGCCGTTCGAGCACCTCCACGCGATCGCCGTTCTTCACTACACCGGTTTTGTTGTAGACGGCGGCCAGGCGGTCGCGCAGATTCACCTGCGGCGCCGTAACGTAGTCGACTTCGAGGACTTTGCTGCGCCCGCGGCCACAACCGGCAAGCAGCAGGCAGGTCGCCAGGAGAACTGCAGGCAGACAGTGGGGGATTCGCTCTCGCGCAGACACCTTCACAGGGATATGTAGAACACTATAGCGCGAGCGCCTGCTCGAAGCATTGACGGGGAGAGCACGTAAGTACGTAGCGGAATATTCAGTCTCCGAAACAGATGCCGATCGCCCGAGCGGCACACACCAACTCGCCATTCGGATCGACCGCTTTCATTTGCCCCACGGCATCGGCAATATCGACGGCGCGAATCAGTTCCTGCTGCAAACAAACCACCTTGCCGAATCCGCCCGCCGCGATCAGGTCCACCGCGGCCACTCCAAAGCGCGTCGCCAGCACGCGGTCAAACGCCGAAGGCGAACCGCCACGCTGGATGTGTCCCAGAATGCTCACCCGCACTTCCTTGTGGGAGAACAACCCGATCGCATCGCCCACAAGGCTGCCGACCGAACCTCCGCGCGACATGTGCTTGAGTTCTGGCGGAAGTTGTATACCCTCGGCGACCACCACCAGAGTGAACCGCTTGCCATAACTTTCCCGCTTGGCAATGTAGTCGCACACCTTCTCCACGCTGAAGGGAATCTCCGGAAGGAGGATAATGTGCGCGCCGCCGGCGATGCCCGCCTCCAGAGCAATCCAGCCGGCATCGCGGCCCATCAATTCGATCACCATTACCCGATGGTGCGACTCAGCCGTCGTATGCAGCTTGTCGATCGCTTCGGTGGCGGTGTTGACAGCGGTATCGAATCCGAAGGTGACTTCGGTGGCCGAAAGATCGTTGTCGATCGTCTTGGGCACACCCACAATCTTCATGCCCTTCTGAAACAATTCGAGCGCGATCTTCTGCGAGCCATCGCCGCCGATCGTGATGATGGCGTCGATCCCCAGCTTGTGCTGGTTCGCGATCACTTCACCAGAAATGTCGCGCACCCCTTGCTTCCCGTCTTCGCTGGTTTTGTAGTGGAACGGATCGCCGCGATTGGTGGTGCCCAGAATCGTGCCCCCGCGCGGCAGGATCCCGCTGACATCTCTTAACGTGAGTTCGCGCGACCGCTCCGGCCAGATCAAGCCGTCGAAGCCATCGGGAATGCCGATCACCTTCCACTTGTATTTCAGGATGGCGCACTTCACCGCCGCCCGAATCACGGCGTTCAGGCCAGGAGCATCACCGCCCCCGGTACAAATGCCAATGCATTTGATACCGCTCATAAGAAATCACGCACCAAAATTGAAGGATGAAGGTTGATCACTTCCGATCATACATTCTCGCGGCGCAACCAGGGCAAGGTTACGCAGGAACGTATGGCGAAGGAGGGCCGAGTCGGGAATGAATTCTGGAGTGAGGCCGCCGGTTCCACTCGACAGCCTCTGACTTCGTGAGATCGCTTGCTTATTGCACCGTGAAGGTTAGCGCCCCCTGGATTCCACCCGAAGCGGCCGTGATCGTCACCGACGTCGGCGTGGCTGGTTGTAGGGTTGTAACCAGTCCCGTAATGACCGTTGCCACCGCCGTGTTCGACGAGGTCCATTGCGCCGAGTTTGTCAGGTTAACGGTGCCGCCGCCTTGCAGGGTACCTGTGGCCGTAAATTGTGTCTGGGTGTTGGGATTGAGGCTTGAGGTTGCAGGTGTAATCAGGATCGAGGTCAGCCCCGCCACGCTGATCGTCGCCGTCGTCGTCCCGCTGATATTGGCTGAACTGGCTGTGACCGTCGCGGTTCCAACGGACACCCCTGTCAGCAGCCCGGTCGTGCTGATGGTAGCGATCGTCGAATCGGAACTACTCCAGAATAAGTTTTTGGCTAAGGTCTGGGTGCTCCCGTCGTTGTACGTGCCCGTCGCGATCATCTGCAGGGTTGTGCCCGCTTGCACGGTCGGCGTCGCCGGATTCACCGTGATCGTGGTCAAAGTCGGATTGACGAAGAACCCCTTGCAGCCGGCTGCGAGTGCCAGGCTTATCAGGACTGAAAAGGAAAGAATTAGACGGATTTTCTGATTAACGATCGGCATGCTGAAGAGCCTTGTAAGTACCCCTAAATTCCCCGCGCGACCGGATACTGCCGGCACCGGAACTATCCTTTGTCATGAACGCGACAGGTCTTCCCTCTTGCAGAATTTTGATGCATTCCGAAGTAGCACAGTACACAAAATTCCACAACAAAACGGAAAGTCCCGTGCAGCGTTGTTGAGCAAAATTGTAGCAGACAACACCGGTCGGCCAAGGTACCGTTAGGGCTTCCCGCCCTGTACGTTTGGGCGGCAAGAGGATGGGTTACCGTTGCCAGGGCAGCGATCTCTTGATTCGAAGACCAATGTTTGGTATCGCGAAACCTGCAGCCAGACACCGCCGGCGACCCGCTCCTAGTGCATGCTCTCCACGATCATCGCGATTCCCTGCCCGCCGCCGATGCAGGCCGTTGCCAGACCGTATTTCTTGTTTCGCCGCCTCAATTCGTGAAGAAGTGTAATCACCAGGCGGGTTCCGGTCGCGCCCAGCGGATGGCCCAGGGCGATCGCGCCTCCGTTGACGTTCACCTTTTCTCGATCCAGGCCGAGCTCTTTCTCTACCGCGAGATATTGCGCCGCAAAGGCTTCGTTGACTTCGATCAGATCGATGTAGTCGAGCGTCAGGCCTGCCTTCTGTAACGCCAATTTCGTCGCCGGTACTGGACCCCGGCCCATGAGCTTGGGCTCGACCCCCGACACCGCCCAGCTGACCACCCTGCCGAGCGGTTTCAGGTTGCGCTTCTGTGCTGCTTCGAGCGACATGACCACGACCGCCGCCCCGCCATCCACGATGCCGCTGGCGTTTCCCGCCGTCACCGTCCCGTTTCTGCCGAAGGCCGGCTTCAGCTTGGCAAGTCCCTCCATCGTAGTTTGCGGCCGGCGATGATCATCCTCAGCAAGGGACTCTCCTGTCGACTCGCCTTTTGAATTCCTAAGAGCTACCGGGACGATCTCCTCCTGCAGCCGCCCCGCCTTGTACGCTTCATCCGCAAGCTGCTGCGAGCGCAGCGCTAATTCATCCTGCATTTGCCGGGTAATCCCCTGTTGCTCGCCGTACAGCTCGGCCGTGTTCGCCATGTACAGTCCGCAATAGCTGTCAAGCAGCGCCACCATGAGCGAGTCTTCCAGTTTGCCGCCCGGGGCTAAAGTGAAACCATCGCGTCCGCGGATCACGAAGGGCGCCTGCGACATCGCTTCCATGCCCCCCGCCAATACCATGCTCGCCTCGCCCAGCTGTACGAGCTGCGCGGCGTTCACGATCGCCTGCATTCCGGAGCCGCAAAGCCGGTTCACGGTCAACGCTGGCGTTTCAATGGGCAGCCCTGCCCGCAAACCGACGTGCCGTGCGCCGTAAATCGCGTCGCCGGAAGTCTGTTGCGCATTGCCCATCACCACGTGATCGAACTCTTTCGGGTCCACGCCCGCGCGCTCGATGGCACCTTTCGCTGCAACCGCCCCCAGCTCCATGGCAGAAAAATCTTTGAGTTTGCCGCAGTAGCGGCCCATCGGGGTACGGGCGCCGCTCACGATCGCAATATCGCCTGGCTTCAACATGGAATTCCTTATAGATGAGAACGAAGTAGTACCACGAAACTTTCTAGTTTAGCAGCGGCAGCATCTCCACTCAACCGCACCGGGCGAATCCTTCGCGCCTTCGAATCGGAACGGGAATCGCCTCCGCTTGCTTCGGACGAACGAATCCACTCGCGAATCGACAGAATGGGGAAAGCCAGGAATGATCTGATTTGTTCTACGCCACCGCAGCCGCGGCTGTCGCGGGCGCCAGCGCCACCACTTTGCCCGGGCCTTGCACCACGGCGTCATGCAGTGCCTGTTCCGCACGATTGATCACTTCGGTCACGATATCCACCGGATCGTATTGCTGGCGCATGACCGCCGCCGCCAGTCCAGCGCAGAAAGGTATGGCCTGATCCTTCCCCGGCGGACGCACCTCGCTCAGCAACTTGCGCAGCTTCTCAATCGCCTGCAGGCCTTCTTTCTCCCCGGTGTCACCCAGAATGATGGCGATGGCATTCAGCTCATAGCGGAAAGCGAGATCGTTGGAACGGATGTTGGCCGAAATCAACTGCCCCAGCTGTTCCATCATCGAGTCGAGCCCATCCTCGCCGAGCTCTTTCGTCAAGGTGGCGCGTTTGCCAAACTGCAGCAGCAATACGCTCACCGGCGTAGCTTGCTGCACCGAACGCCGCGTCTCCGCCAGCAGAAGGTCGATGTAGGAGGCCCGTTTCAACAGCCCGGATTTTTCGTCGGTGACGGACAGATTCTTGACCAGTCGCCGCAATCCCGCATTGTTTAGGGCAATGACCATCTGTTCGCTCAACGCCTTGAGCACCACCATGTCGGTCGAGTGCCAGCCGCGGGCTCGGTTCTGGGTCAGGATGATGACTCCCACCTGTTCTTGCCCGTCTGCCAGCGGCAGGGCCAGGAGAGACGTGACACCCAGCTTGGCCAGAGCTTCACGCACCTCTTGCAGTTCAGGCGCAGCCGGTGCATCGGCGATCGTCAAAGTGCCACGGCTGATCGCCAGATCCTGAACGACGGCGATTACCTTGGCCAATGCCGCGTCGTCGCCGGCAGCAAGGCTTTCCTCGCGATATTCCTGAATCGTGGCCGCGGCTAGTCCTGGCTTGCGCATCGCCGCCATACAGCGTGACGCTTTCCACTGGCTTCCGATCTCGTTCACCGCGGTTGAGAGCACCGCATTGGCATTCGTCTGATGATTGAGCTTGCGTGTGATCTCCGCCACCCGGGTCAGGCTGCTGACGTCGCCTTCGTTCGAGGATGACGGTGGGGTGGGCGCAGCTTGCGGAGCCGGGGCAGGAGTGGCCGGCGCGATCACCGGTGCGGCGCCCGCATACCTTGGCGTCATCCCCGCTGACAGATAGAGCTGCTGCAAGTCGCCGTTGCGCTCTTCCTCGTGCGGAAAAAGTTCCTGGATGCGCTGCAGGCGTTCGATCGCCTTGGTGCGCATGCCGTATTGCACCAGGATTTCCGCCTGCAGCATCAGGTCCTGCAAGGCAGCCGAGCCCAGGCTGACCTCTTCGGTGTGCGCCGGACTGTGGTCGGACTTACTCAGCGGCGCAAACCGTGACGCGATCACCTTGAAGCGATTGTCGTCGATCTTGCCCCGCAGCATTTCCAGCCGCTTCTGGTGGCCATGCTCGTAGGGATCGATTTCCGCCGCCCGGTCCAGACACTCCCCGGCTTTCTCGAAATTTCCCGTGCTGCAGTAGAGATCGAAAAGCTTCAAAAGCGTCAGACAATAGTCGCTCTCGCGGTTCGAGGCGTTGAACAGTTCGCTGAGGAATTCCAGCAGTTCCGCCGACGCCCTGTGGGAGGAGATGAGCTCCTGCATGGTGGCAATGAACGAGCGCCTCTCGCCCCGGCGCCGCTGGAACCCTTCCAATTTGCGAGCCAAAGTCACCGCATCGGTATCGAGCTCGGCATCCACCATGGATCCGACCAGTGACACGACCTGGTGAATGCGGGCCGGGCTCTCCTCAAACATCTGCCAGATCAAAGGCTCGGCTTCGGTCAACCGGTTCGCCGTCAGCAGTGCCTTGGCGTACATGTCCCGCAACTCCGGCGACGCCTGGCCCGACTGCACCTGCGGTTCGAAGATGAAGATCGCGGCGCCCACCTCACCCTGATCCATCAGGCTCTTGCCATACGCCAAGGCGATCGCCGGATCGCCTGGATCTTCGGAGTACGCCCGCTCGAATTGCGAGCTGCCCGTGACTCCCGCAGCTTGCGCCAGCTCGGCAACCTTCAGGAACGCCTGTGCGGCGGCCTGTTTCTGGCCCAATTCCGACGAAAGCTCGCCCAGCCGCAGGAAGTTTTCCTGCTTGGGCTCGAGCGCGACGATCCGGTTCAGGACAGCCAATGACTCCTGCTTTTTCCCTGACTTGCGCAATTCCTCAAGCGCGTTCTCGTAAGTGCCGGTCGCCAGCCTTTTGTTGGAGTTTTCCAGCAGCTGGCCGAAACGAACCTTTTGATCCGTGGTGGGGTTGCCGTAACGCGCCAGCTTCTTATAAGTGAGGCTCGCGCGGGTGGCATCCCCGGTCCTGACCTGGCGCTCGAAAAGGTCTCCCAGCAGCTGCACCGCATCCTTTGTCCGATTTACCGAGAGGCACAGGTCGGCGGCCATCTGCCGGACATTGTCATTGTCCGGATCTTGTGCCAGCGCCTGGAGATACTCCTGCAGGGCGTCCGCAGTCTTGCCCTTCTGCAGCAACTTCTCGGCGCGTTCCACTAATTTCGCGATTTCAGCGCGGTCAGCCATGGATGGTAATGGGCGGAGTAACCTAACTCACGATTCTAGGTTCCGCCAAAAGTGCCAGCAACGCAGTAACGGAAGGCGCCGTTACGAAGGTCATGGGGCAAGCCGCCTATTACCGTTCTGGCCTCGTACTCCCGTTTCTGATATACGTCCCTCGTGCCCACCTCTCCCGACGGCGCTCTCGTGCCCAGCGACAGCGATCAATCTCTTTCACATGAAAAGGGTTTGCGGCGACAGCTCAGCGCCGGCCAGATGACCATGGTCGCCGTCGGCGGGTCGATCGGTACCGGCTTGCTCCTGGGATCGGCGGCAGCGATCGAGCTGGCCGGACCCGCGGTCATTCTCAGCTTTCTGCTGGCCGCGTTTATTAGCTGGACTGCGACGTTGGCGCTCGGCGAGTTGGCCTGCCTCCATCCCGCAGCGGGATCTTTCGGCTTGTACGGCGATCTTTATCTCAACTACTGGGCGGGCTTCCTCGCACGCGCGGGATATTGGGCCGCGATCGCGGTCTCCATCGGCGCCGAAATGGTCGCGGCCGCAACTTACATGGGCTACTGGTACCCAAAAGTCCCAGGCGTGGTCTGGGTCCTGGTGTTTTCCGTCATCCTTCTGTTTGTTAATTTGCGAAGTGTTGGCGACTATGGCCGGTTCGAATACTGGTTTGCCATGATCAAGGTGGTCACGATCGCCGCGTTTGTTGTGCTGGGAGCCGCTTTGTTGTTGGGTGGCCGCGTCCCCCAGCACTACACCAGCCAGGGCGGATTCTTCCCCAAGGGAGTGCTTGCGCCTTTCCTCGCGATCACGTTCGCGATCTATACCTTCGGCGGAGTCGAGTTCGTTGCCATTGCCTCTGGCGAGTCGCGCTCCACGCAGGAGATCGGAAAAGCTGTTCGCATGACATTTGTGACCCTGACGCTGGTCTACCTCGGCGCCATCGTCGTGCTGGTCGGCGTCATGCCCTGGAATCGTGCGGGTGTGAGCGAGAGCCCTTTCGTCACCGTCTTCCAGTCCGTGAATATCCCCGGCGCAAGCCACTTAATGAACTTCGTGGTACTGACCGCAGCACTCTCCGGCGCGAACGCGGCCTTGTATGTTTCATCGCGAATGCTGTTCTCGCTGGCGCGCACGGGCTGGGCCCCCGCCAGGCTGGGTCATTTGAATCCGGCCGGATCGCCCACGTTCGCCGTGCTGGTGTCGTCGTATGGAATTCTGGTCGCGCTGATCCTCGAGAAGTGGGCGCCCCAGAATGCTTTCGTCTACATCCTTCGCGGAGCCTTCTTCGGGATGATTCTCTCCTGGGTTGTCGCCCTGGCGGCGCATGTTTCCTTTCGCCGGCGCCTTAGCCCGACAGAGGCCGCCGCGCTCCCCATGCGGTCACCTTTGGGCGGCTGGGGGTCGATACTGGGTCTGACCGTCGTTGTCGCCTGCATCCTCAAAACATGGTGGGACTCCCGCGTCAACCTCATCAGTGGAGTGCTTTACCTGGTCGGATTGACCGCAGCCTACTTCCTGATCCTCTACAGCCGCCGCAGTACAATTACGGAATGACCGACGATCTTTTCCGTTATCGCGCCGAGTTTCCCATCCTCGAGCGCACCACCTATCTGATCAGTAACTCTTTGGGCGCGATGCCTCGGGGCGTTTATGACGCCATGAAAGGCTACGCCGATACCTGGGCCACTCGTGGTGTCCGCGCCTGGGAAGAGGGCTGGTGGACTCTCGCCGCTGAAGTCGGCGATCAGATCGGCGCGCTCATGAATGCGCCCAAGGGATCGGTCTCCACGCACCAGAACGTCACCACGTGCGAGCAGGTTGTCGCCTCATGTTTCGATTTTTCGGGCAAGCGCAACAAGGTCGTCTACACCGACATGAACTTCCCTTCCATCATGTATTTCTGGGAAGCACAGCGTGCGATCGGCGCCCGTGTCGACATGGTGAAGACCGATGACGGCATCACCGTCCCGATCGACCGTCTCCTTGACGCCATCGACGAGCAGACCCTGCTCGTCCCGATATCGCATGTCCTCTTCCGCAGCGCCTATATAAATGATGCGAAAGCTGTCATCGAGAAAGCCCATAAAGTCGGCGCCTACGTTGTGCTCGATACGTTCCAGTCTCTCGGTACCGTTCCGGTCGATGTTCAAGCTCTCAACACCGATTTTGCCTGCGGGGGCGTTCTCAAGTGGCTGTGTGGGGGACCGGGCGTCGCCTACCTGTACGTGCGACCCGATCTCGGCAAAAGGCTGCAACCCAGGCTAACGGGATGGTTGGCGCATCAAAATCCGTTTGACTTTGAGATCGGGCCCAACAAGTACGCTGATCCCCCCTTCCGTTTTATGAACGGTACGCCGCACGTGCCGTCGCTCGAGGCGGCGCGCCCGGGACTGAAGATCATCACCGAGGTCGGAGTGGATCGAATTCGCGAGAAGTCGAAACGCCAGACCGCGCATCTGATCAGCCTCGCCGAGAAACGTGGCTGGAAGATCAACACTCCCCGTGATCCGGGAAAGCGGGGTGGCACGGTTTCCCTCGACATGCCCGAGGCCTACGAAGTCTGCGGCGAACTGCTCAAGCGCGAAGTGATCGTCGACTATCGTCCCAAAGCCGGCGTCCGGATGTCGCCCCACTTCTACAACACGGACGAAGAACTTGACCGGGCCGTCGCGGTCGTCGATGAGATTCTGAAGGAAAAACAGGTCGTCGCCCGGTAGAGGTGTTGGCACGCGTTTCGGCGACCGCATGCCGCTCCTGACGCGCATTTTGAGGAAATCTTCTCCTCGCTTTGTGGCATTATGTTGGATCGCTTGGAGGCGCTTGCCCATGTTACCGACGTAAGTCCGCCCGGCCCTTTTCTGCTGCCGCAGGCCTTTCGTCTCGTCTAGGCTCGGGACGAGTCCCCCAGGCATTCCTGCAGTTTCACTAGCCTGTGGTCCGGACCGGGATGTCAGGAACACGCTCTTGATCGCACTCTCTGCACTGTTCCACGTTCTTTCATTGGATGACGCCTGGGTCGCGGCCGCGATAGGCGCGGGTGCGGGTATTTATCTCTTCCTGCGCGGCTTCTATCTGCTCAATCGCAAGCACCTGATTCTCAACACGCCCTCTTCCAAGGTCCGCAGTGCCGCTCTCGGCCTGGTGGAGGTAAGCGGTCTCGCAGTCGGCCCGTACACGATTACGGCCCCAATCACCGGGCGCTCCTGCTATTACTATCAGACCGTCGCCTGGCAACTGAAGCAGCAGGGCAAGAACCGCGAGTGGGTGAAGGTTGCGGAAGAGAGCCTGCACGTTCCTTTCTATCTCGACGACAACACCGGCCGCCTGCTGGTGAATCCGCAGAACGCGGAAATGGATATCCATCGCGACTTCGCCGAAGAATTCAGCAACTCGCTTTTCTCCGGCAGGGATCGCGTTCCTGAAAACGTAACGCGCTTCCTGACCCGCTACGGCGTCGATCCCGACAAGAAGATCAAGATCGAGGAGTGCTGCATCAAGCCCAAGAACTCGCTCTTTATCCTGGGGACCCTGGCAGAGAACCCCGGCCTGAAAGTCAGCCCGACTCCAGTGCCGACGGCGTCCAATAACTCGTTCTCGGTGCAATTCAAGATTCCGCCAAAGTCGGAGACCTTCGCCGCGGTCGCCGCAAGCCGTGGTGCGGCGGCGGTAAACGCGTCTTTTTCTATGAGCACCGCGCAAGCGGATCCATTGCCCCCGGTTCCTACCGAGGTAGTGCAGCTCAGTGCACCCGAGATTGAGCCGGACATGCCTGCGGCGAGTATGACCCAGCAGAGCAAGATTGCCGCCGCCTTAATGAAGGCGGGCATCGGCCGTCCGGGAGCCTGGGCAGCAGCAGGAGTCGCGCAGACCACTTCGCCGGTGAGCATGGCAGACCCGGTCAATCGGAAGCTCGGCGTGGGAGAATTCGCCAAGAGCGACTTCGACCCTAATCCCAAAGTCGTGCTCATGAAGGGCGACAATAACCGCGCGTTCTTTATCTCGTGGCGCAGCCAGCGCGAAGTGGTCTCTCAACTCGGATGGAAGTCGGCCGCGTTTATCTGGGGTGGCCCCGCGCTTACGCTGGTGTGCACCTACATTCTTGCCGTCCACTTCGACTGGCTGTAACCGTGCGTAAGTCGCTGCCGTCCGTAGTCCCCCAGCGCTTCAACGAGTCTTAGCCTGCTCCCAGTCTCCAAATTTTTCTCTAACTTATCTCCCGCACCAGCCTTCTAACCTTGTGCCAGCCCATCATCTGCAGCCGGAGAACAACGTCCAGTAGAATGTCCCTGTGGGAGACACGGTTCGCATCGGCATCTTAGGCGACTTCAACACCGAATTCCGCTCCCATCACGCCACCAACGACGCACTTCAGCACGCGGCCGCCAAGCTGAATGTGCCGCTTGTGTCCGAGTGGATTCCGACTCCCTCGCTTGTCGAGCCCAACGCCGTCAAGAAGCTGGAGAGTTATGACGGCCTCTTCGCCTCGGCGGGCAGCCCCTATAAGAGTATGGATGGGATGCTGAAGGGCATCGAGTTCGCGCGGCGCCGCGACTGGCCGTTTCTCGGTACTTGCGGCGGCTTCCAGTACACCATCATCGAATGCGCGCGCAACGTGCTCGGCCTCAAGGACGCCGACACCGCCGAGAACAACTCGGGATCGAAGAACATCATTATTTATCCCGTAGCCTGCGCGGTTCCAGACCGCAAGAAAGGCGCGCCCAAACTCTCAGGCCTGGTGCCTGAGATTCGCCTGCGTCCGGGTTCGTACCTGCAGAGCTACTACGGGAAGGATACCGTCAGCGAGGAGTTTTTCTGCAACTTCGAGGTGAATCCTGACTTCGAGTGGGCTTCGATCGAAGCTGGATTCCCCATCGCTGCGCGCGGTCCGCAGGGCGAAGTGCGCGCGATTGAATCGCCCACGCACCGCTTCTTCATCGCGACGCTATTCCAGCCGCAGCTCACGTCGAAGCCAGGCAAACCGCATCCGCTGGTGCTGGCCTTCGTTCAGGCCGCGGAAGACTGGGGCAAGAAAAAGTTGGACGACAGCGTGCTGGAGTAATCGCTCGCTACCTTTTCCTGCTCATCATTCTTAACAGATTTGTCATTCCGAGCGGAGCAGTTCACCCGAGCATCGGGCGAACTGCGCAGTCGAGGAACCTGCTGTTATGGGACCTGCCCTTCGCGACGACCTAAAGGGCCCCGTTCACCCCCGCTTCACAAACCTCAACGACGCGGAATTCATGCAATAACGCAGGCCCGTGGGCTGCGGACCATCGTCAAACACGTGACCCAGGTGCGCGTCGCATTCCGTGCACGCAACTGCTGTTCGGGGAATACCGATCTTTATGTCTGTCTCGGTGCTCACATTTTCCTTCGCGATCGGGGCCCAGAAGCTCGGCCAGCCGGTCCCCGAATCGAACTTCGTATCCGAACTGAACAGCGCGTTATCGCAGCAGATGCAGCGGTAGAGTCCCTTCTCGTGCAGGTTCCAGTACTGGCCGGAGAAGGCAAACTCCGTGTCCGCGCGACGCGTGATGTCGAACGCATTCGCCGACAACTGCTTCCGCCACTCTTCGTCGGTTTTCACGACCTTGGGGATTTTCACTTTCTTCAGACGTTGGCCGGAGTCGGAAAATTCGACGATCGTCACCTCCGGCGGCGGTCCCGACGCGGCCTGCGCCTTGAGCATTTGCGGCTTCTTCATAATAGACCACAAGGCGAGCCCCGCCACAGCTCCCGCTGAGCTGATGAGAAACGCCCGCCGCCTCACCTTTCGCGATTCGTCATCCGCTTTCACATCTGATTCAAGCATTTTTGCCTCACCTGATCTTTTCGCGCGAACCTGAAATCTTCGCTGTTCCCTCTGCACGAACTTCGCAGCTGCGCGCCGCCGGACAGAGTGCCCCAGCGGCTAAAGCCGGCATTATCCACGGCTCTTGAGGCATCGCTGAAGCGATGCCCTGATACAAACCCTGATTTCCTGCGCCGCCAAACCTTTTCCTCTTTGTCATTCCGAGCCGTCCGCAACCGCGCTTGCGTCGGCGAGGACGCGCGAGGAATCTGCATCCCCTCGTTAAGTTTCTCTAAGCTAGCCCTACCTTAAATCGGAACAGCAATGGATTCGTATCAGGGCGCGACTTCAGTCGCGCCGCCAGCGTCCCAAAAAATAAGGGGCTTTAGCCCCTGAGGCCCGGCGAAACTATCGCTTCTTTGCTTCAAGCGCCGGGTCGCCCGTATAAAGCTCCGGAAACGCCTTCTTCAGATTCGTCACCTTGGGCGCATCGTTGAACATGATGTACATGCTATTCGGATGCAGCGTGGCGTAGTCCTGGTGATAGCTCTCCGCCGGATAAAACGCCTTCAGCGGAACGATCTGCGTGACGATCGGCTTCGAGAACGCGCGCGCGTTGCCCAGTTGCGCGACATACGCTTCGGCAATTTTCTTCTGCTCATCGTTCCCATAGAAGACAACGGACCGATATTGCGTGCCGTCGTCCGGCCCCTGGCGATTCCACTCCGTGGGATCGTGCGCCACGGAGAAAAACACGCGCAGCAGCTGCCCGTAGGTCACCTGCGACGGGTCATAGGTGATCTTCACCGACTCGGCGTGCCCGGTCCTGCCCGTGCTCACCACTTCGTACTCGGCGGTTTTGGCTTCGCCGCCCGAGTATCCCGAGGTCGCGTGGTTCACGCCCTTCACATGCTGGAACACGGCTTGAATGCCCCAGAAGCATCCACCCGCGACGACAGCGGTCTGCTCGCCCTTGGCTGCTGCCAGGGGAGTGTCGACTGCGGGAGCGGGCAGAGCTGCGGCGTCACTCGCATGAGCGGCTACAGCGCCCTTTAACAGAAAGCCAAACAGAACAACCAGAACAGCCAATGTGGGAACTGCTAAAGCTCGCGCCACTTTTCTCGAAATCATGATTCCCTTCCAATGCGGGCCACCTTCGTACCCAGGTCACTTCGAAGTACGAATCTGCTTCACAGACGGATTCCGTGCCCGCTCCCGACTGCTTGTTAAGAGTGCGAACCCCGACGTTCGTAACTCGGTACTGGGTACTTGGTACTGAGTACTCAGTCATCTTAGAGTTCCCAGGATGGAAAAAGTTTCGTGGTTCCCACCCTTCGAAAACCGCGAAGGGTGGGGCAGCCATCCGCTAATCCTGACTGCAACCGGTTAAAACTCCAGCCATAAAAGTCGATAATCAAAGATTCGAACCACTTTTCCGGAAACTTCTTGAAAAAAAAACAGAAACCGCGAGACCTAAAGACTGGCGGGAAGAAGAAATCCGGCACTATAACACCGACGCCTAAGCCCTCAACCTCCGACACCCGAGGAGACAGCCCGCGAGGGCTTGCCGCTGAATGCTTTATGACTTGGCCCGCGCGGCGGACACCCGCATGGGACAAATCTCGAACCGGTTCAGACCGGCTCGCACCGATGGGTCGCCCTCGCCGAATCGCCGGGCCTGTTCTTCGCTATCGACTTCCAGCACGGCAAGCCCGAACGCTCCGCTGCCCGACATCACTGGGCCGAACAGAAGAACTCGGCCGGCATCGAACTGCTCCTGAAAGTAGCGGCCATGCTCTTCCATCAGACGCCTTTCGTCATCCGTGATGTCGTGCGGAAACGTGGGGCGCGGAGGAATCAGTTTGAAGAAGTAGTGCTGCTTGGACATTGCTGAATTCTAGCGCAGCTCGGGCTTCCCAATCGGGATACGCGCTATGACCACTCGCTGCTTCGGGGATGATCCACGTCGGATCCCTCGTTTCGCGACGAAACAGAGCTTCGCCCGGGATGACTGACGGGGTGAGATGTCCTGTAATCCGCCGGAGAAAACACCTACTGCACCTTCGCATACTCCGCTTTGGCATCCTTCAGGATGGGGATATCGGGGTCGGCATCTTTCCACTGCGCGAAGAGATCCTGATATGCAGTGCGGGCTCCCGCGGCGTCGTGCTGTGCGGCCAGGGCACGCGCGAGGCCAAGCTGGGCGAGCGGCCACTGAAACGAAAACAGCTGCGCTGCTTGACGTGTCAGGAATCTTCGGTATTCCTGGGCGGCATCGACGGGTTTGCCGCTGGCCAGATAAGCATTGCCGCGCAGCACATGCGTGTGGAACCAGGTTCCGTTTTCGTAGGCCTGCGCAGTAGTGAGGGCCTGGACCGCTGCATCGGGCTTGGCCCGGCGCAACTCCAGCTGCGCCTGAATCCGAGGGGCGATCACATTTTGCACGAGCGTATCCTGAGGCCGAGCCTTCTTGCCCTCCAACATCAGCGCTTCGGCTTTCTTGTCCTGCCCGGCGACCGCGAGCACCTCGGCTGCGGAGAACAGTAGATTCGTCTCGCGCGAGAGGGCCAGAGCGGAATCCACTTTCTCGATAGCACGCGCGGGATATCCGAAATTGGCTTCGGCGGCGGCTTCCTGAAGCAGCTGGTTGGCGGCGAATTCAGTCATGGTCAGCCGTTTGGCCTGTTCGACAATGTGGCCACGCATATCCCGCATCTCTCCTACTTTGCCAAGTGCCGTCGCATGCGAGGCCTTCTGATCGAGCGCGCGCAATTCACCCTCTGGACTCGCTTTTGCCAATTCCTCCCAGCGCGCCTCGCCGGCGCTGTCTCCCCGCGTAATGGCGGAGCGAGCGAGCGCAACATAGAGACCGGTGCCCGTGATTTTCCTTTGCTGTGCCTGGGTGAGCAGAGCGTCGGCATTGTCGAACTGTCCCAACGAGCGGTAGCTTTGCGAACCGACGAGGTAGCAGTTCAGAGTGTCGGGCACCAGGCTGAGGGCGGCCAGGCAGTTCTCCACCGTCTTGTCATATTGCCCAAGCTGCTGATAGTCCACCGCGACGTTGATGCGCGAAACCTCATCACGGGGATAGGTCTGCTTCATCAGTTCCCACGCCTCAATCGATTTTTCCACCTCGCCGGTGTTGAAGTAATAGTAGGCGCTTATGTAGAGCCGCTCGTATTCGCTGGTGCGGGCGCGTAATTCGAATGCCTTGGCCACTTCCTTTTCGGCCAGGGCGATTTGCCCGGTGTTGCCACCGACGACCCCGAGCCGCAAATGCGCCAGTGCAAAGTTCGGATCGAGTTCGATCGCGCGCTGGTACAACGGTACGGATTGAATGTCCTCGAGCTTGCTGTGCAGTTCGTCGCCCAGCGTGAAAGCTTTCAATGCTTCCAGCGAAGACGTCGTGGCCTGATCCAGCGGTTTGTCGAACTGCTTCACCGATGCCAGCGATTCGCCGAGTTCACCGCGCAACTTGGTCGACGCCTCGCCGAGAGCGTTCAGCACCGCATCTTTGTTGGCCGCCTGCTGCTGCGTTTGTGCCAGCGAGTCACCGGTGGAGGCGTTGAGCGCCTCCAGAGTGATCAGATACTGGCTTCCCACCAGCGCGATCGATCCAGTGAGCATGGCCTTGATGCCGTCACGTTGACAGATCTCGCGGCCGATGTCGGCCGTGACCTTCGCATCGGGCGGGCGTCCCATGAATTTCAGCGTCTGCTGGACCTTCTGGTCGGGCACAACATTCAGAAACGGCGACTGCTGCAGGTCGACCGCCAGCGCTTTCTTCAATGTGCCGTCAAAGACCGCGTCGCCAGTGGTGTTGACGAAGTCCGCGAGCAGGATGGAGTCCTTGGCCGTGATGGCATGTGCGCGCGACGAACGGAAGTAAAGCGCGCCGGCAACGATCACGACGACCAGCGCCGCGATGGGCGCTAGCGTCTTCCAAAGTGGACGACGCGGGACTTCCACCGGTACCGATCCGCTGGCAGGGGCGACGGGTACGCCGACAGAGCTGATCCGCGCCTGCGCCGATGAGACTTGCGACACCGCGGCGGATCCCGAGGCCGATGGAGTTCTGAAAGTCGACGCCGATCCTGAGATGGGCCGCGTGCCCGAGGCGGGTATGACCCCTGAGCTGAAAACTGGCGGCAGTTCGACTTCGGTTTGTACGGCGGCGCGCCCGGAGTCCGAGTCGCGCTTCAGACGCTGCAGGTCGGCGCGCAGATCGCCGGCATGCTGGTAGCGAAGGTTGCGATCCTTCTCCAGCGCCTTGTTTACGATGCGCTCGAGTTCGGCGGGAAGGTCGGGATTCAGCCGCACCGGCGATACCGGCGCCTTATGAAGTATGGAGTCGAACAGCGCCGCCGAAGTCTCACCACGAAACGGCAGCGTGCCGGTCGCCATTTCGTACAGGACAGCACCGAAGGAAAACAGGTCGGTGCGTCCGTCAATTTCTTTGCCCAGGGCCTGCTCGGGCGACATGTACGCGACCGTACCGAGCGCGGTACCGGGGCTGGTCAAATGCTGTGGCTCCGCCCCGGCAGTGGCGTCTTCCAGGATCACGTCGTTGCGGCCGCCCATCGGAGTCAGCTTGGCGAGCCCGAAGTCGAGAATCTTGGCGTGGCCGCGCTTGGTCACGAAGATGTTGGCAGGCTTGATGTCGCGGTGAACAATGCCTTCGGCATGCGCAGCATCGAGGGCGTCGGCAGTCTCGATGGCCACCGATAACAAGGTCTCAAGATCCAAGGGCCGGCCGGCGATGAGATGCTTCAGCGTCACTCCGTCCAGAAACTCCATGGCGATGAACGCCTGGCCGTCCTGCTCGCCGATGTCAAAGATCATGCAGATGTTGGGGTGGTTGAGTGCGGACGCAGCCTGCGCCTCACGCTGGAAACGGGCCAGGGCCTGAGGGTCCTGAGCTACCTCGGGCGGCAGAAACTTGAGGGCGACAAAACGGCGAAGGCGGGAGTCCTCGGCCTTGTAGACGACGCCCATGCCTCCACCACCAAGTTTCTCGACCACGCGGTAGTGAGAGATGGTTTTGCCGATCATGAGGTCGGGCCATCTTAGGCGGGATGCAAGGGCAAGTCAACGAAAGGCGGGGGCTGGGGCGTTTCTGCGGCCGTCAAGGCAGGCCGCAACCTACGCTCGCTGGACGGCTTTGAGGTCTTGCCGCTGGTGGCTGGGTTCGTCCTGCGTGGCTCGAAGTTTTTGCAACCCAGCGCATGAAGATGAGCGAAGACTTCGTCAAAGTTGACGAGATGCTTTGGGTTTTAGGTTATTCACAAAACTTTAATCTGCTGTTAACACGTTTTCAACAAAGCTGACATATTGTGCCCGCGTCGAGCGCTGCGCAGTTTGCCACGCTTTGAACGAGCGACATTAATTTCCTTCTGAGGCGACACATGAAAACGAAGCTTACGACTCTGCTGGTGGTGATCGGTTTGGCCGGGACGCTGATTGCGGGTGAGGGGCCGGTTCCCAAAGGTTCTTCTTTAGATCATGTGTTCGTGATCATGATGGAGAATCACGGCTACGGTCAGATCGTGGGCAACCCCGTCGCGCCGTTCGCCAACGCACTGGAAAAATCTGCAAACTCGGCAAACTGGTACTTTGCGATCGGGCATCCTAGTTCGACGAATTATCTGGAAGTGGTCGGCGGATCGAATTTTGGAGTGCGCAGCGACAATCCACCCGACTTTCACAATAGGAATTGCACGCCAAACCTTGGCACCCCGGGGACAACCAACCTGGATGGTCCGGTGTCAAGCGGACCGGTCTGCCCCATCGCTGGAACGGGAACCGATGCGGAAACGCCTGCGGTAGACACCACCAACGAATGCCCCAGCTCTGCACCTTGCCCTCCAGGTTTGATCAGCATTGATGGGAGTTCCATTCCGGCTGCTCAAAACATAGTGGGTAAGACGATTGCAGACCAATTGGTGGAGCACGGCAAGAACTGGAAGAGCTACCAGGAAAGCCTGCCTCCTACCGGCGCCGATAACATTGCCTACAGCGACGGATATTTCACCGACAATGTCAAAATTAATCCCGTGCCGAGCACCTTGCCAGCTCTTTTGAAGCTCTACGCGGCCAAGCACAACCCGTTTGTATATTTTCGCAGCGTGCAGGAGCACGAAATGTCGGGGCTGAGTCTGGCGCGGGTGGCTGGTTTTGAAGGCGCCAACGGCTTGTACGAAGATCTCGCCAGCGGCCAGATGCCCAACTTGTCATTCATAGCTCCGAACCAGTGTAACGACCAGCATGGGCGTGGGAACGGTGGGTCAGTATGCGGTTTCGATCCGGTCACAAACGGACTTCAGGCAGGATTGAATCACGGATTGATCTACGTAGGCGACCTCACCTTGCGCCATCTGGTGAAGACAATTCACAGCTCGCCGGCGTGGCTCAATGGCCGCAATGCCATTGTTATTCTGTGGGATGAAAACGACTACAGCCTGGCCACCGGCGGTTACCTCAATTGGAATAGGGTGCTGGTGATCGTGGATACAAACTACGGCGTGGCGGGCGTGCACAGCTTTAAGCGGTATAGCCATTTTTCGCTGCTGAAATCGTTGGAAGCTGGCTTCGGGCTGCCTTGCTTGAATCATGCTTGTGACGATACAACGCCAGTAATGTCGGACGTTTTTTGGGGACAATGAGATGAGGGTGATTACATCAAAAATGGGGCGGAGAGTCTGAGCTTGATCCGATGATGCCTTCCTCGACCAGGCTCTGGGTTTACGCCCATCCCTGATTGAAGTGTTTATCAATCGACTACACTCAAAACCCCTCGTCGGGGTCAATGAATGCAAAGGGGATTTTGCACCAGCTAGGCGGATGGCCATAGGTCCGCTTCGATACCATGCGCCGTCAGCAACTTCAGCAGTCTGGAGCGATTAGCCTGAATGCGCGGGTAGTCTTTGGATGATGACACTACGCCTGCGTCCGAAACCATTACGATCAGACCATACGGCCATGCTGAGTCGGGAATCCGCTCTAGCCTGTCTGGAACCGAGTCGAGAGGGACGGTTTGCCCCGCAGGAGTGATTCCGACAATCTCGATCCCTCCGGGGCGAACCACCAGCTTAGGATTGTGCCAGTCCCTCCCATCGCGTATGGAGCGATACTTCGCTGGATCGGCCTTCGGGATGCGCTGTCGCAAGGAAGAAGAAGTCTGTGGTGACACGCTCGAAACTAGCAACGCCGTCAGTAAGAGCCCGATGAACCCTCGGGTGAGTGCCAGCACGATGTAGTCCCCTTTCTGTACGTGCTGACACCGAAACGTTCCTGTTAGTTCCTGCTCATTGCAGTAGGTGTTGTAACCAGGCGATTTCACGTTTTGACTGGTGGTCGTTGAGCGTAATGGGGATGTTACGCCAACTGACGACAACTTCCGAATAGCCGAATCCCGATCTCCAGGCTTGCGGCCCGAAAAACGATTTCCACTTACCCATCAGAAGCTACCTCATGTATCCAAGACAACCCGTCGCTTTCTTTCCAGAAATCTAATGATTTTCTCGGCGTTTTCCGACTTGACTCCCACTTCTTGCAGGGCCGCGCGAAAGTGCTTCAGGAACAAGTCGAAGTGTGCATCGTTCAGGCCGTGACCTCTGGCCGGAGCATGCGCGACATGAATATCTTTGCCGGTGTACACTCCCCCGCCGAGGAGCATGGTGATGAACATGACCTGCCGGGAGCGGAGGTGCGCCATGTCAGTTCGTCCAAAGAAGTGGCGGAGGGCATCGTCCTCCAGAACCTTGTGGTAGAAGCGTTCCGTAGCAGCCTCGATAACCTGATGACCGCCGACCAATTCATATAAGTTTTCAATCATGGCGTCTTCTTGCCAACAAACAACGGCGTCGGTCCCGTTCAGCAATGGAAGTTTTCTCGGTGGTGCAGTCTACTGATCGACCGCCAATGAGTTGCACTGAGGATGTTTCAACAACCCGGCCTTGGATGTGACAGTCATCATCGGCGTACAGCCGGGCGCGCAAAGCATTTCCCGCCATTCTACGACTACAGGACCGTAGCTACAGAAAACCGATTGAGTAAGTGCAGTGGAAGGCCCTTAGGGCTTTGCGGGCAGCGGCTGCCAGAGCTCAATCTTATTCCCATCTAGGTCGTAGATCCAGGCAAAGCGACCGTAGGATTCATCCATTCGTTTGGCGTCAATCTTTACTCCCTCTTGTTTTAAGCGGTCGAGCAAAGCATCCATATCGTCCACGATGTAGTTGATCATGAACGGTGCGGGGCTGGGATCGAAATACTTAGTGGAGGCGGGAAAAACAGTCCAAACGGTAACGTGTTCCTTTTGCGGGTCGTCGTGTTCGCGCCACGGAAGCATCGCTCCTTGGCCTTTGTCAGCGAGTCCAAGATGCTTCGAATACCATTCGCGCATCTGATCACGATTAGCGGATTTGAAGAAGACACCGCCGATTCCAAGGATGCGCCCGCGCTGCTCCATTTTGACAGGCGGCTTCGACTGTTCAGGTTGCGGAGATTTCACTTCCTGTCCTCCTATTGAGCGGGCCGAGATGAGCAACAGCGAGCCGAACGCAATTGTGCTCCACGGTATTCCTTGCATCGGCGGATTATACAAGTTGATTCGAATGAAGAAAACGGTTCGCTCAAGGTTCGCCGCGATTCACCCTTTCCAGATCGCGCATGAGGTCTCGAACTGGCTTGGCATCGCCCCGTAGAGAACCAGGCTTGCGGGATCACAAAGTATCCCAGATTGCGTGTTCATCGGCACGAGGCGCGGATGACCCCTGCAGAATGCCGTAGGCGTCTACCAGGGAGGCAAGGTGGTTCGAGAGCCAACTGGCCAGGAACACACAAAGGCAAGCACCTGGAAAGTGCAAAACCAAAAAAATGGTCCAGCGGATGCGGGTCGCGCATAGGCGCGACAAAAATACACCCGGTACCCCGTGGCGCGCTGCGGGCCGACTGGCACTTAAGCGGGACAATATACTCGCCCCTACACTCGGAGCGCGGTTGCCTTCGCCGGCCTCGGCGTGATCTCGCTCCGGCAGCGATTGCAGATCGACGGTATCGGCTACAAGCGCAGCAGGCCGACCGAGCCTTGGGATAATCTCCGAGAGCCTGGGATCCGGCTGGCGCCGGCGCTACCACCAACTAGGCAGGAAAGAATCGATTTTGGTTTGCTACATTCATGCAGAAGTTCCTGCTCTACGTTGCGATCCACCGCAGGTTCGAATGAGGCTTTGAACCAGGCGAAAGCATGCATGTTCCAACCCTACTGTCCATGTCAGGCAATGGATCGCTGTGTTTCGCGCACCCTCCTGCGAGCCGGATGAATATTTGCTACCATGGCGTGGCTGAGGTGGCTATGCCTGAATACGTAATCGAGCGCGAGATTCCGGGGGCGGGGAATCTGTCGGATGCGGAACTACAGGAGATTGCCAGAAAATCAGTTGGCGTTCTCAACGACATGGGCCCGAAAATCAAGTGGCTGCACAGTTATGTGACTGGCGATAAGGTCTATTGTGTCTACTTTGCCCCGGACGAGGAGACGATTCGCGAGCATGGGCGACGTGGTGGGTTCCCGGTGAATCGGGTGTCCGCAGTTCGTCGAATGATTGATCCCAGCACGGCCGGTTAACGCGGGCTTGGGTCATGACTTGGCAGTGCCCTTCGTGCCAAGTACCTCTTGGACCGCTTCCTCCACCGACATCTCCCATCCTGACGACCATGCCTCCAAGTCGGCGGCATCGGTAAGCATGTTGCGCGCGGGTTCCAGCTTTCTTTCCAGCCTGGATTGCTCTGCGGGAATGAGAGGAGTGCCTATGCGCTGACGCAATGCGGCGGCCGCTCCTGCCAGGCAAAGCGCCTGCTGCGGCCTGGATTGTGAGGCTGCGCTTACAGCGAAACACTCTAGCACCCTCGCGATCCCACGTTGATGTCCCGAGATCCTGGAACATTTTGATGCTTTCGCCATAAAGGCGTTCGGCATCCTGATGCTTACTCTGTGCTGCATTAAGCCTGGCCAGGTCGCATAGAGCGCTCGCGATACCCCATCCGTCGCCCAACTGCCGGAAGGCTGAGAGACTCTGCTCGTAATAGGAGCGAGCGGCGATGGAATCAACTGATTCCAGTACGAGGTCGCCCAGGTAGTTCAGGGTCCACGCAACCCCGGTGCTGTCGCCGGTGGCGTGGAAGATGGCCAGGCACTCGTCATACAGCGCGTGGGCGCGCGCGTAGTTGCCCTGCAGCCGGACCACATTCGCCAGATTGCTGAGTGCGCGAGCAGTGTCAATGGAACTGCCCAGGTCTCTCCAAGTCGCGACGCACTGCTCGAATAGTGAGCATGCAGTATCGAGATCTCCACGATCGCGGGCGGTGACCCCTAATGCATTGAGCGCCACGGCGACTCCCCGGTGGTCGTGCAGGTCACGGCAGGCTTTCAGACTCTCCTCTTGCAGTTTCTGTGCGGAGTCGAAATCGCCCTGTGCACTTGCGAAAATCGCTGCATAAAACAATAGGCGAGCGCGCATTTTAGGCTGGGCCGCGCCCGGTAAATTGGAGCAGCCTGTCCAATAACGCTCCGGCCCTCGGCAAAGTGTTCCCGCGTCTCCCAGAAATGAAACAGAGCTGAGCTCCGAGGCGCATACCCCAGTCTGCATCGGCGGTTCGGATCAGGAATTCCAACGCGTCGCGAAAGTTTTGGTGCTCGAGATCGAAACGCTCGAGCCACTCGGGATGAGTGCTCAGTTCTCCGCCGCACTCTTCGGCAAGCACAACGTAATAGGCGGCATGGGCGCGGCGAGTTGCAAACTCTTCGCCGCTTTCGGCGAGATGTTCCAGAGCGTACTCCCGGATTGTCGATAGCATGAGAAAGCGCCTCTCGGCGGCTGGCCTCCTCCAGTTGCTGGATCAGGCTCTTATCTACCATGGAGGCCATGCTGTCGAGCACATCAAGGCCAAGGTCACCTTTGGTGTCGCAAACGGCTTCCACAGCTTCCAACGTGCAACCTCCGGTGAACACGGAAAGCCGTCGAAACAGGCTTTGCTCGGCCGCGTTAAGAAGGCTGTAACTCCAGTTCACGGTCCCACGAAGCGTTTGCTGCCGTAGCGGCAGATCACGCGCCCCTCCCGTTAGCAGGTTCAAAGAGGATTCCAGGCGTGTCCGCATAGTCGCCGGCGAAAGCAGCTTGATGCGCGATGCCGCAAGCTCAATGGCAAGGGGCAGACCGTCCAGCCGGGCGCAGATGGCAGCAATGGCCGTCGCGTTTTCTTTCGTGATCGTGAAGTCGTGCTTTACAGCTTTCGCGCGTTCCAGGAAAAGCGCGACTGCCGGGAAACGTAAAAGGGCCTCCGGTGCGAAGGGAACAGACCTTAGGTCAGGCGCTGCCAGAGCGGGAACCGGCAGTTCATGTTCGCCGTAAACATGAAGCAATGCTTGGCTGGTGACAAGCACTTTCAAGTTGGGGTTTAACGTAAGCAACTCCGCAACGTCGGAACCAGCGGAGAGCAGGTGCTCAAAGTTGTCGAGCAACAGGAGCAATGGCTGGGTTAGTCCGCGCACATACTCTTTCAAACTCTCTCGCGACGATTGACCGGGCATTTCCCGCAGTCCAATCGCCTGAGCTATTGCTGTAGTCATCGACTCGTTTCTGCCGACCGCCGAAAGGGAAACGAAACATACACCGCCCACGAAGCCATCCCCCATTTCGGTGACTACCTGCAGAGCTAGACGGGTCTTTCCAATGCCACCCGGACCCGTCAATGTGACAAGCCGCACATCCTCACGATTCAGAAGTTGTCGAAGGTTAGTCACTTCCCGCTCACGTCCGATGAAGACCGTGCGCTGTACGGGCATGTTGCTGGCTCGACGTACCACATGGCGCGTCTCTGGATCAATCCGCAAGTCACGAACTGTGGCGAGATCGCGAGCCAGATCTCGGGTTGACGTGTAACGCTGATTCGGGTCCTTGGCCAAGCACCGCTCCAGGATCCAGAAGAAAGGTGCTGGCGCCTGCAGATTTACGGAGTGTAGGCGCTCCGGTTGGTCGCGAAGAATGGCGGCCATGATTTCTGCTTTGCCTCTTCCTTGAAATGCAGGGTGCCCGTTGACCATTTCGTAAAGCACCGCGCCGAAAGAAAACTGATCGGACCGAAAATCCACAGTGCCACCGTTCGCCTGCTCCGGCGACATGTAGCCAACAGTACCCATGACCGTTCCGGGATCGGTGAGCGAGCCCACAAGGGTCGGTCCCTCCGAATCGGGAGGGTGGTCGCGGAGTTTCGCCAGACCAAAATCCAGAATCTTGGCGGTGACATCATGAGTAACCATCAGATTCTCCGGTTTCAGATCACGATGAACGAGGCCAGTCTCATGCGCCTTGGCCAGAGCGTCGGCAATTTGTGTTGCGATGGCGATTGCCTTGCGAAACGGCAGTGGCCCGGAAGCAATCAGAGCACGCAGCGTCTCACCGCAAATCATCTCCATTGCGATATAGTGCGTGCCGTTGAGGTGCCCAAGTTCGTAAATGGTCACAATGTTAGGGTGGTTCAGCGCCGAGGCAGCCTTGGCTTCGCGCTGGAAGCGGCTGAGAGCCTAGGGAGTCATGCGCTATGTCGTCGGGCAAGAATTTAAGAGCAACAAGGCGGCCGAGGTCGGTGTCCTCTGCCTTGTAGACCACACCCATCCCTCCTCCACCCAGCTTTTCAATCACCCGGTAATGTGAAACCGTGCTACCGATAAGGTTCTTCCAGCTCTCTTTGGGGGCTTCGGTGGCAACGATTTTGCCTGCTACCTCCATGCGCGGGAAATTCAATAAACTGCTCGGCCTTTTTCTCGTGAGCCAGCAGCGACTCCACTTCGCGGCGGAATTCATCGTCACCCCCATACGCGGATTGAAGGAACTCAGCACGGCGGCTTTCGTCCAGCTCCAAAGCCTGCTGACAAAGTTCTTCAACCCGACGCCAAACTTCAGGCTTCATGGCTTGCCCTTTCCCGGCTCAACTCCCGCAAAAGCCAGATTTTGGCCAATCGCCAGTCCCGAATTACGGTGTCGCTCGAAACACCCAATACTTCCGCCGTTTCTTCGACATTCAATCCGCCGAAGAATTTCAGCTCTACAACTTTGCTTTTTCTTTCATCAATTGCAGACAATGCTTTCAAGGCATCGTCCAGGGCCACCAGATTCACGTCCGGTTCGTTGCACACCGACGGAGCCTCTTCCAGAGAAATGTGAGCAACGGCACCGCCGCGCTTTCAAATAACCCCGCGAGCGGGCAAAATCGATCAAAATGCGCCGCATCAAATTGCGCTGAAACAGCAAAGAAATGCGCCCGATCCTGCCAGTTTACCTTTCCGCAATCCACCAACCGTAGATAGGCTTCGTTGACCAGTGCTGTGGTTTGCAGCGTGTGGCCGGAGCGTTCTCCGGCCATGTAGCGCTGCGCGATCTGGTGCAATTGCTCGGTACACCAGTGGCGTGAGCTTCTGCAAAGCCTCTTCGTCTCCGCCACTCCAGGCTTTGAGGAGGCGCGTGACCTCGTGACTAGAAGGCAGCCCCATCCATCCCCCAAGATGTCAATACATTACAACGAAAAAACGCAAAAACATAGCCCGGGTATGCAATGACGGTTGTTGGAGCCTAGTTCTTTTAATTCCTCCATTGCGGTTTCTTTCAATCAATTCCCGCCTTACTAGATAGAGGCATGCGGCTCGGCTTTCAGCAAGAAGATCAGACGGGCGCCTCCACAATACTTCGCGACGAGGAGACAACAAAATGATCACGAAAAAGCACGTCGCCACACTTGCTAATCCTGATATTGGTCGGGTTGACGGGATTGGTAAATGCGCAGATGTCCACCGTGATCAAAGCACAGGTTCCCTTCGACTTCGTCGCGAACGGCAAGACGATGCCGGCGGGCGAATGCATGATCGCAGTTATGGGCATTGGAGGAACCAATGCTCTCGATCAGCAGCGGGAAGCAGCACGACTGTGCCCATTCCCAATGCGGATGAATCGCCGAACGCGAGCAAAGAGACGGCTCTCGTGTTTCACCGATACGGCGACCAGTACTTCCTGGCCGGTATCAAGCGCGAAGGAAGAATTGGCTACCAGTTGCCCGCGGGCAAATTGGAAGGTGAACTGCAGGCCCGGAACGTCGCCGAAGAAGTATTCACGCTTCTCGCATCCGCCAAGTAGACCAGCAATTTGCTGTGTCCGGGAGGGAACGGATTTTGACTCTGTTCCTCATTATTGAGTCTCTTCGAAGGCCCATCCTTCGCAAAAATAACAAAGGGTGGGGCGAGCACATTCAGTGCTTCCTTGAGCACACACGACGCTTGCTTGAGCACCCGACCAGTTGAGGCGCAGGAGATCTCAGATCAGTAACCACCCTTCTGCTGCGACGTGCTAGTCGCGCTTGCATAAGAGCATTGGCTTTTTTTCTTGCACTGCGGTTTTTTCTAGATCAATTCCCGCCTTACTAGATAGAGGCATGCAGGATGAGCGGGAGCCCGGCGGGAATTGACACGGTCAATAAGTGTTGATTGTGGGCTTGCGGACGTTCAAGCAGAAAGGGTTGAAGAGGGCGAATTAAGCGCTGCAACTCGGCGTTTTCTTGGCATTTTCCTCACAAAAAACATACGGAGAGTCAAAATATGAAAACCACAGTGTTTCTCACTTCGCGCATATCCTTGCTGTTGGTTGCGTTCCTGGCACTTTCCTCGTTTGGTTTGGCTCAGCAGAAAGTGCAGCCGGCCGGGCAGGGAGATCAAAGTAAGCTCGTTCAGATGGTTCGCGAAGCTACGAGGCAGTACATCGATGTGAACAATGCCGTCAAGGCCGGATACGAACCGTTCCTCGGTTGCGTCAGCGGTTCTGACCACGGTGCCATGGGCATCCACTACGTCAATGGCAACCTGCTGAACGGCACGATCGATGTCAACCAACCACAAGCCCTGATCTACGAGCCATCGCCGAACGGTCAAATGAAGCTGGTCGGAGTCGAATTCATTACCCTCGCTTCGACCTGGTTGCAGAACAACTCCGGTCCCCCCGTTCTGGAGGGTCAGGTGTTTCTGTACGTCGACAGCCCAAACCGGTTCAACATACCGAGCGTTCTTCGAGCTTCACGTGTGGGCATGGAGGGACAACCCGCAGGGCGACATTCGTGGACTGGAACAACGACGTGACTTGCGCACACGAGTAGAGCTGTCGGGTAGCGTCAGCCCATTCTGTGCGTTTCCCGTTGAGGTCGCAGCCGGTTGCACTGGGCCTCTGAATGCGCCATCTGGATCCGGAATATAATGACCTGGATTTAAGAGGAACTTATGGATATCCGATCGTTACAGCGGCCTTTGAAAGAGTCATATCGGCAGGGCCCAGCCAGTTCGCGAATCACCTTGGTCGCCCATGGCCGACAAACCAACGCCCCGATCTCTTGCTCTGTGGATCTGGGGCGAGCGATTTACGACGCTCAGGCGCACAAAGGCGTCGGAGGGGCCGGTACAGGCGCCTGCTCCGGGGATTTACTACTCGGGGCATTGGCCGCTTGTGCGCAGATCACTTGCCAGATGGTTGCCGCCGCCATGGGGATACCTACCGACGACATCGAGGTAACCGTTGAAGGGGATCTGGACTTGCAAGGGACATTAGGAATGTCAAAAGCGGCGCCGGTCGGATTTGAAAGTATAAGGGTCAATTTCGATGTCCGTGCGCCGCAGGCAACGCAGGAACAGTTGATGGCTCTTCAGCAAAAAACCGAGCAGTATTGCGTCGTAATGCAAACATTGCTGCATCCTCCCCAAATCAAGAACGTGTGGGGACGTGCACAGTCGGTCAGGGCTTAGTGCCGTCAGTTGTGCGACTCCTCGGGCGGTTAGACAAACTTGGCACCGCTACTCCGTATGATATCGCCTTGAGTAAACCGCTGCCGCACCAGATAATTTCCGCGGTGATGCAGAACTTCCTGATTGGGCGTGAGATTCATGGTCGTCCTCCTCTTCCCAGTTGCCGGTTCTCCGTTCTCAGTTCTTTGGTCGTGAGTCGTCGGTATCGAGCTGCCGGTCTACGAGCACTCCAGAGAGAATAAAGAGGCGAGCCACGGGGCAGGCCTCTTATTGAACAATGGTGTCGCGTGCGAATGGAGTTGCCACGCGCAGATGATTGTCGCAGCATTCCCTACTTGAGGAAGATCTCCTGCAGCAATTCCGAGCTGACGATCTCGCGCATTTCGACGCGCTTTTCCGCCATGGCCTGCGCCGGTTGCTTGCCACCGAGAATCTTGTCGCGCGCAGCCTCGCCCTTCGCAGCCAGGCCGTCCATGGCGGCATGGTTCTTGTATTCGACGGCGACTGCGATGTCCCAGTCTTCCGGGTGGTTCTTTGTTTCCTTGAAGAACACTTTGTAGTCGACGATGGTTCCCTGTTTCTTTTGCTCGTCGAGCAACGGCTTGGTGCCCTGGCGAAGGGTGCTAAGATACGCGTCCATTTGGGTGGGCTTGACGCGAATCAGCTGGATGCGCCACACCGGGCCTTCGGTGTAGTGCTCCTGTGCGAGAAGGGCGGGTGCGAGCAGCAAGACAAACACAATCAGACTGTAGAACTTCTTCATAGTGGTTCTCCCCCGAGCTTTTATATTTTGTGATTCAAGAGCGAGGAGCATCATACCCCCGCAGAGGCGGTGGCGAAAGTGGAGGCGACGTTCTGCAGTCAGGTTGGGCGCGCAAGTTGCCCGTTCCCGCCATGCAGATGAGCAAAGTTTCTATAAAAAGGGGTTGAAAAGGTATCAGCACTGTGGTCTCGTAGGTCCCAACAGAAGTTGAGCCCTGTCCTGCCTTTGAGGATTCGAAAAGGTTATAGCGCCATGCGCCACAACGTTGTGTCCTTGGACCCATCGCTCTCAATAACACCCGACGCATTCTCCGATCCCGAACAGTTGTTAGCCGCGTTCTTCCATTCGCCGAACGTTGGCGTCGCGGTGTTTGACCGCAAGCTGCGCTATCAGGCTGTCAACGATGCGCTGGCCGCGATGAACGGTGTTCCTCCCGCTGAACATCTGGGACACACCGTGCGGGAGGTCCTGGGCGAGTTCGCGGCAAATCTGGAACCGGCCTTCCGGCGCGCCGAACGGGGAGAAACTCTGCTCAATCTGCAGATCGAGGGCGCACTGCCCACGCGGCGCGAGACAGGTTACTGGGTGGAGAACTACTTTCCCATACGCGACCACGCGGGACGTGTGCAGCAGATCGGTGTGATCGTAATCGAGATCACATCGCAGAAGAAGCTGGAGAATGTCCTGCGGCGACTGACGGAGGCATTGCGGCAGCGTGAGCAGTTGGCTACGAGCGTCTCAGCAATAACTAAGGAGAATGGTCACGCCTCTGCCGGCGGCACCTTGCGAGACGTGGAACGCGAGCACATCATCCGGGTGCTGAAGGAGACTCGTGGAGTGGTGGCGGGACGTCGTGGCGCCGCGGTGAAACTCGGCCTCAAGAGAACTACGCTGCAGTCGAAGATGAAGAAGCTGAAGATTGCACGTAGTGAGTACGGTTGTGCCGACGTGTCCAAACCGGCGCTGGACAGACGACGGATCGCCTGACGCGGAGCGCAAGCTCAGCGATTATGACGATCGCGGACGGCTCTGGTCTTTCCCGCCAGCCTTCGCCCATTGTCAATTTGCGTGACTTTGTTCTGCACATCCGCGAGGTTATCGCTGCGCAGTTGCGGCACGCGCGTAATGGCCTGAGCGATAACCGGAGGAATCTGAGCCTCGTAGTCGGGAGCTTCGCGCAAACGCCGTTTTGCCTTTTCCGCGGAAAAAGTGGCGCTCTCACTCGACGCGTCCGGAGCAAGCCGCAACACCTTACTCAAGTACGCATTCACGGCCAGTTCGATCGCCGCCGATTGGCGGACGTCGCCGCGCTGGCGGCGGACGTATCGCGCGAATATAGCCTGCGAAACCTCCTGCATCCCGCTCCGAAGATTTACCAGTTGTGCGGCCTCGAATTGCACTCTATTCAACGGGTCCCGGGCTGAAGGGAGAGCTTGTGAACCAGCGAGCAGCCTTCCTTCGGCGGCGGGATCGGGTGCCCCGGATAGCCGCCGTATGCGGCTGACCGCCCGGTCGACCACGCGCCCCAGTTCGGCGGCGTGATTCTGGGCACGGTTCTCGCGTAAACGACGTTTCGCCTTTTTGGGGGAGAACCATGCAGGATTGCGACCGGACTCCTGCGGTGGTGTGAGCCGCAGCACCTCGCAGAGATGCGCATGGATCACGAGATCCTTATTATTTTTGCTGTTTGTCTTGCCTCTGCCGCGTACGTAGCTTGCGAACGGCGATTCTTCCATCCGTCCATGGACGCCGGCCTCTTCAAACGCCTCGAGCGCCGCGGCCTGGGCATGGGTCAAGCCGGGTTCGACACCGCCCTTGGGGAAGGTCCATCGGCCACCGCGAGTTTGCACCAGGAGGAACTCGACGCCATTCGCGCTCACGCGGTAACAGACCGCAGCCACCTGCTCGGATCCGCGCAGTTTGCGAAGATGCGACAGCTTGTAGAATCGGGCGGACAGCTGGCCTGCCTGCGACTGCCCGGCGGAGAAACGCACGTCTCGCATGCTCGTAACCTTGGCGCTCACCGTTGTAGATTGCGCGATGCCGGCCGCTTCTGGCTAGAGCACAGTGTGGTTCGGGGGCACGAGAATGTCGCTGGGAAGGCCATGAAACCTTTGTTCGCGGTCCGAATCTGTACGAAGAGAGGAGAATCATGGCGACACGTCCTCCATTACCTCCATTTACCCGCGACACCGCGATCCAGAAAGTCCGCCTGGCGGAAGACGGCTGGAATTCCCGCGATCCGGAGAAAGTCGCGCTGGCTTACACGCCCGACTCGCGATGGCGTAACCGCGCGGAATTCATCAACGGAAGGCAGGAGATCGTCGCTTTTCTGAAGCGCAAGTGGTCGAGAGAACTGGACTACCGGCTGATCAAGGAGCTTTGGGCCTGCGAGGGGAACCGGATTGCCGTGCGCTTTGCCTACGAATGGCACGACGACTCCGGAAGCTGGTTTCGCTCCTATGGCAACGAAAATTGGGAGTTCGACGAGACTGGCCTTATGCGCCTGAGGTTCGCCAGTATCAATGATCTTCCGATCGCGGATTCAGATCGCAAGTATCATTGGCCGCTGGGGTGCCGTCCAGACGGCCATCCCGGACTCAGCGATTTGGGTTTCTAGCCTGCGATTTCGTGGTCAGGCTGATCGGGGTTGCCGTCTGAAATCACAACAGAGGCCACGAAGACAGATTCAGTCTGTTCTGAGAGGACACATGAAATACGACGCGATCATCATCGGGAGCGGGCAGGCCGGAAACCCGCTCGCGCGCGCCCTGGCGGACTACGGATGGACAGTCGCCATGGTGGAGAAGGCTCACCTCGGCGGTACCTGCATCAATACGGGTTGCACGCCGACAAAAACCATGGTGCATCGCGCCCAGGTCATGCATTACGCGCGCAACGCGGCGCGCTGGGGCGTGCGCGCCAGCGACGTCAGCGTGGACCTCGCGACGGTGGTGGCGCAGAAGAACAAGATGGTGCAGGAGGGCCGCGACGGCAATCAGCGCGGCATCGATGCCCGGCCAAACGTGCACCTGTACTGGGCGAACGCGCAGTTCACGGAGCCGCATCAGATCGTAATCACCGACCGTTCCGGCACACAGCAAACTCTCGAAAGTGAGCGCATCTTTATTAATACCGGCGCGCGGCCGAGCATTCCGCCCGTCCCTGGCCTCGACGCAGTCGGCTACCTGACCAACGAAACCATCATGGAACTGACCGAGGTACCGGAGAGCCTGACGATCCTGGGCGGTGGCTACATCGGACTCGAATTCGGGCAGATGTTCGCCCGCTTCGGCAGCCGGGTCACTGATCGTCCAGCGCAACCGGCAAATCGTTCCCCGCGAAGACCCGGAGATCGCAACCGAATTGCAGAAGGCTCTCGAAGCCGAAGGCATCCGGTTCCTGCTCAGTGCTCGGACAACTCGCGTGGAGAAAACCGACGGAGGAATCGCGGTCACGATCGAAGAGGCCGGCAGCACGTCGACGATCACCGGCTCACATCTTCTTGTGGCAACCGGGCGGCGGCCGAATACGGAAGATCTCGCTCCCGACAAAGCCGGAGTGGAGCTAAATAAGGACGGCTCGATCCACGTCAATGGCAAACTCGAGACCAACGTGCCCGGCATCTGGGCCCTGGGTGACGTGAAGGGCGGGCCGGCCTTCACCCACATCTCCTACAACGACTACCAGATCGTTTACGCCAACCTATGCGAAGGCAAGAATCTCACCATCGACAAGCGCATCGTTCCCTACTGCGTCTTCACCGATCCGCAACTGGGAGGCGTCGGGCTGACCGAGAAGGAAGCGCGCGCGAAGGGATACAAGCTGAAGATCGGCAAGGCGCCCATGTCCTACGTGGCCCGCGCCCGCGAGCGCGACGAAACCGCCGGGCTGATGAAGCTTGTCGTGGACGCCAGCAACGATCACATTCTGGGCGCATCGATCCTGGGCGTCGAAGGGGGCGAGGTCGTCCACATCCTCTACGCCGTGATGCTCGCCAACGCACCCTACACGCTGCTGAAGGGAGCGGGAGCAATCTTCATCCATCCTACGCTCGCCGAAGGGCTGTTCTTCCTGATGAACGACGTGAAGCCGGTGGAGGCATCCGAGCAGAAGATCGCGTGAGGGTAATGACAGATGTCGAGGCGCGTCGTATCAGGGCACGGCTTCAGCCGTGCCGTTAGCTCCACACAACCTCGACGGCTTTAGCCGCTGAGGTAAGAAGGTCGCCGGGAAACTCTCTACATACTTGCGATCCAGCCAGCGGGGCGACAGTATCTTCTATTGCCAAGCCGGCCACCAGGAAGGGATCTTTGGAAAACTTGTATTGTCTGCGCTGCAATCGGGAAATCGAATCAGGACAGAAATCGGTCGCGATCTATATGTTCGCGCAGACGGTAGGCATCCGGCCGCGGCAGAAATCGGCGTCGCGCCGGATATGTTTTTGCCCGGAGTGTTCGGTCTCGCTGGCCATGGGGCCACCACCCGAGGGCGCGCTGAACATTGCGGCGTGGCAGATGATTCGCGACATCGTGGGCGCCGACCCCGCCCTTACCGAGGCTGCCTGGGAGAACCTGCGTGGAGTCGTCGGCCTGCTGCCCGCCGGCGAAAACGATACCGGCCTGCGTCCCTGCGCCGGCGGATATTTCGAGTTCTGAACCAGTACCAAGTACCCGGTACCTAGTATCGAGTAGCTAAGTCGCGAGAACTCACTTCTTCGCACTTCTCAGCTATCTTCCAGTTCCTATCCGATCCGCCACAGTCCAGGTACCAGCCACTGGGTACCAGGTACTGATCCTACTCTGCACTCGCATTCACAGATTCGCCATGCAGTGGCGGAAGCTTCGCCGCGTCTCTCCCCACCTTCTTGATCCCGACATACACGGCGTTGTAGGGCGTGTCGCCGACATTCTCCACGCGGTGCTTGAAGGGCGCAAACCAGCGCGCCTCGCCGGGTTTGGCATAGACGTCGCGCGTGGTGCCGTTCTCGTCGGTGAACTTCAGATGGCCCCCGGTAACCACCACCACCACGCCGCCCGGATGCTGGTGCATGGCCGACTTCTCGTGCGGGCCGTAGTGTACGGAGACCACCTGCACCCGATCATTCTCGAACTCCAGCTTGTAGTGCGTCGGCTCGACCTTGGTGGGATCCTGCGCCCACGCGGACGTCGCGGCCAGACTCACGGCAAAACTGATAATGACAAGCGCCCGGAAAAGCTTGACTCCCATGGGAAGCTCCCTGATTGCGGCTCTGAATGTGGTGGTTCCTGACCCCGAGAATATTAAGAACCCATGAGCCGGAGGGCGCAAGTGATTGCCGATGTACAGGGAGGCGAGGTTTGCAAGGTTTCAAGGTTTCAAGGGTGGAGGTTTCAGAGTTTCAGAGTTTCAAGTTTCAAGGTTTCAAGCTTTCAAGGTTGTAAAGGTTGGGGGGCGAGTTTCGAGTTTCGAGTTTCGAGTTTCGGGTTTCAGAATTGCGAGTTTCGGGTTTCAAGTTTCGAAATGCCCATGTGGGGACGGGCGCCCTCGCCCGTCCGGGCCGAGCGCAGCTCGGCGGTGCTTGTGTGGGGCGGACTTGTGTGGGGCGGACACTCCTGTCCGCCGCCTTTGACTCTCTTTTGGGAGACGACCGCCCCGAGCCCCACGTATTCGCGATTTTCGAAACGTGGGATTCATCGACGGTTTGTATCAGGGCACGCCTTCAGGCGTGCCGCGACTAGCCACAATCCCGAACGGCTTTAGCCGCTGCCGTGCACGGTGACCTTCGAAACCTTGAAACTCTGAAACCTTGAATTTCAGCGCTGCGTTACATCTCTCTTTTGCTTGATCCCATTCGCAGACACGTGAAGCACTGATGGGCCAGCCCCGTAGGGGCGTCGCGACAATAGCCCGGCGCTTCAGCGCCGGGAAAGATTCCTCATTCTTGTTTTTCCGAGCGGGCGAGCTGAGCCTGCGGAGGCGAGCTGCGCGAGGAATCTGCTTTGAACGTTCCGCCGGGAGCTGCATGTCTCGCGCTCATTGCGAGACGTGGGAACCCGTACTTCTTTCAATGTTCGTCATCCCGTGCGAAATCGAGAGCCTGCCCTGAGCGAACCGAGCATAGCGAGGGGAGTCGAACGGGGATCTGCTTTTCCCAGGCTCAGCGAACAACCTCAAACGGGAGACAGCTGTGGCCGCGCCGCGCCTCTCTTTCTTATTGACTCGCGCGAGGGAGCAAAGCGGGAAGGAGCGGCGAAGCTGGTTCTCCTCCGTAGCTCACTGATAGTTACTGCAGCGCGGCGAGCTGCGCAACGGCCCGGTCGAGCGGATCAGCGGTCTCTTGTACCAAATCGAGCCAGTGCTTTCTCTCGTCGCTGGGAAGAACGGAGGCGGACCATATGATTGCTCGTCGATCCCAGTCGCCATGATTTGCCCATGTTTCCTTTTGAGCGCGGACCCAGTCGATGAGACGGTATCTTCGAGCCAACAAAGCGTACGGTCGAACACCAGTCCCAGTAATCGATTCTTCTGCTATCGCGAGTGCATCTTTGGCAGCCAACAACTCTGGCTTCTGCTCAATGATATGCAACCCCCAGAGGCGGACGAATGGCAAGGGCCCGACATCGCTCGCTTTCAGGAAATTCATGAGCTGCTGCCCACGAGCACGTAACGACTTCTTGGGGAATGTCTTAGTGAGATACCGCGCGACATCGCGTAACGCTGGAGCCAGTCCTTCGAGATTCTTGAAGACTGGATTGTGAAGAATTGCTGTATCCATCACACTGGCACGTCGCAGCAAATGCCGAGCCAGACCCAAGTGAAGCGGAGGCCGGTCAACGCAATCGTTAAATAGGTCTACCAGCGCGTCGCGTGCAGCTTGCGAACTGACCTCTTCTTCATCCGGCAGATCATCGGTATCGGCGTAAGGTCCTAGATTCTCGAAGAACTCATCCATTAATCCTTCGAACCGCTGCACCTTAGCGCGCTGCTCCTCCTCGTCAGGATCGCGCAGTTCCTCGCGCGTAAACCTCTCAACATGCATGGTCTTTGTTTTAGACGATTCCAACGACAATCGGTGTGCGGTATATAAATAGTCGGCAAGGTCATGATGCGTGCTCACGGCTTCTCGGCGTGACTTGCAAAAGATTCGGAAGTCATCAACGTAACGGACGTATGTCGCTCCTTTTCGCAGCAAGAAACTATCGACGTCATTTAGGCACATCTCAGCAAGCAAAATTGAGGCGAAGGGCCCAACAGGGAGGCCTCGAGATTGCTTTGCCGTTAATCGGGAAAGAAATGCCTCTACGCTCTGAGACCTTTCCCTCGGAATCGAAGCTGATTCGAGAGCACTTCTGATCCTATGATGATAGATCTGGTTGTAGAAGTCGGAATGTCAGCTGTGAGCACGTGAGTATATTCGCAAGAAGCGATAAGCTCGGACGACCGCCCATGAAAATCGTGCCAGCCGTTACTCGGACCAAAGAAACTTCCATTTGGATCTAACTGTATCCGATAGGAACACGCGATCTTTTGACTGGCTGGAATTCGGGCATTCTCAAGCGTTGGTGCCATCTCGTAGACCAGAGCCGTGTAGATAAGCGCATCCAGTGGATCAAGCTGAACCGCCGCACGAAAGCCACCGCCCGGCTTCGGCACGAGAAAACGCCGAGCACTACGTATCCTGAGGACCTCCAAATCCCGAGACGCGAGTTCGCCTTTGAGGGCCGTCCAAGCATGTGCAATAGCGTCAAATTCAAATGGGACTGGAAAAATATCGGTGTCCCCAAATTTCTTTACATGCGTCAAAGCCCAATCAAGCGCAGCAGGGGTAAGGAAATCCATACACTAATGAACAAGAAAGGGGGCACGGTACGTGGCCCGTGACCCCTCACAGTCGAGCAACCTTCTACGCTTCTTACTAAATCCTGCCTAGGGCACTTTAGTGCCATTATTGTTGTGCACGCATCCCTTCAGCAGATCTGCATGACTTACTAAAAAGCGACCGCCATGGATAAGCCTTGTGTGCTGCGAATCGATTTGCTAGACTTCAGCCTCCCCCAATCTAGAAACACAGACCGCAAAGAACAGGAGGTCGGTAATGGCTTCTCCGGTTCCGGGTCCTGGTCAGCAGCAATCAACAACTCAATCACAGCCAGAAGGAATTGTGATGGTTCCTTCGCCGCCCTTGGCTCCCCAGTTGGGCCAATACTATGTCAGATTTAGCTTGAAGAATGAAACTGCTGGTCCGTTCACCGAGCTTGCCGTCCGCAACATGATTAACAACCGGCACTTGGGAATCACCGACATGGTATGTGAGGTTGGCCAAAACCGCTGGGTTGTGCTTTCTGAATCGGAAAGATTCAGTTCGCTTGTTCTAGCCACAACCGGGCGCTCACAGTTTCAGGGTGTAACGTGCCCGAACTGTCAAGCTCACATGGCGGTCATCATGAAACGCTCGTCGGGACCTACGATCCTGATTGTGATCGGACTCTTCACGTCCATAGCGCTCATTGGGCTACCTCTGATTATCATCGGATTGATCTGGCGGGCAAAATCGCGAAAGGCAGGGTACATCTGCCCTCGTTGTAACTACTCCACTTGAGAATTGGGATCAGGGGGCCACGATGGCCAATAAGAACGTGAACCGGCCAGTGGCCTTGGTCTTTGTGGGCTGCGACTGTCGAAGGTGCCCCGCCTCAAGCTCCGCTTGGGCGGGGGTGTTTGTCTGCGCCAAGGCGAACCAAGAACTCCCGTGACTCCGTGCCTCCGTGGTGGATTCGAACTTCCCAGCGTGACACAGTTCCTTGACGCCGCACCTCACCAGAATCCACACTCGGTCAGCGCCGGCTTCTCCGGCACGGTCTTTGATAATTTGCGCCGTCTTCGGTGACGGGTGCCCCATCCTTCTTCGCGTACTTTGCGAAGAGGGTGGGAGGAATCACAGATATCCCCGCTGTCGAGCTTTCAAGCAGGGCAAAGCCCTGCGATGGCTCGACAGCGAAGAAGATTCATCGCGTGGGCATGCTTCCAGGAGCGAACCGTCTCAGGGCCCAGCAACCGGGTCGAAACAAACAGCTTTGTCGGCGGAAGTCACAAGCTGAAAGCTGACGGCTGATAGCTGATAGCTGACAGCTAACGCTAAGAGCTGTGTTTCCAAGATTTTGCCCGCAACTCGTTTGGGCTCTAGATTTTGCCCTGCATCGCGCACTTGCGAAAACATTAAGGTTAATGTTTTCTATATTTTGCGCAAAACGAGGGGGGAGGGGGGTACCCCCACCCGAGTCCCAAATCGGGTCGAAGCGATTGACCGCAGCGGCTGAAGCCGCCGAGTATGGCGGGCTTCTCGGCACGGCTGAAGCCGTGCCCTCCCATCGTGCTGGAGGGCTGAAGCCGTGCCCTCCCACAATCACTGCCGAGCTGCGCTCGGCCTGGACGGGCGAGGGCGCCCGTCCCCACACGAGCATTTTCTGAAACCCTGAAACTTTGCAACTCTGCAACGTTGAGACCTGAACTGCAGATCCCCGTTCGACTCCCCTCGCAGTGCTCGGGTTCGTTCAGGGCAGGCTCTCGGCTGCGCGCGGACTTCACTTCGCGAAATTCGCGCTCCCCTCTGGATGACAATGCATAGCCTAAATTTCGATTCCCGAAACTTGAAACCTGAAACTCGAAACGGTCCTACGAGCAGCCGCTCGTCGAGCCGCAGCTCATGCAGCGATAGCACGATCCATTCCGCGTCATGATCGAGCCGCAGAAGCTGCACGATGGCGCGTCGCCGAGGTCGACGATGTCAGAGAGCGCGTCGGCCGCGTGGTAACTTCCAGGTCTCAGTTCCCGGTTCCCAGATCCGAGATCGCGGTCGGCTCTGAGACTGCTCTCGCCTCTAGCTTCGCGATAGTCTCAGTTCTTGTTTCGGTTCCCAACGAGCCGGCTCGGCGATCCTCGCTGCCGTTCAGGTCCCCAATGCTATCGGCTGCGGAAGCGCCAGGAAGCGCGCCATTCGCGCGCGGACGCAGGTTGTCGAACAGCAGCTGCTGCTGGCCGGTGAGGAAGCGCAACTGGAGCCAGCGGAAGATGTAGTCCATGATCGACTTGGCGAAGCCGATGTCGGTGTTCTTGGTCCAGCCGCTGGGCTCGAAGCGGGTGTGGGCGAATTTTTCGCAGAACAGTTTCAGCGGCACGCCGTGCTGCAGCGCGATGGAGACGGCGAGCGCGAAGCTGTCCATGAGGCCGCTGACGGTCGAGCCTTCCTTGGCCATGTTGATGAAGATTTCGCCGGGCTCGCCGTCGGGATAGAGGCCGACGATGATGTAGCCTTCGTGGCCGCCGATGTTGAATTTGTGCGTGACCGACATGCGCTCTTCCTGGAGCTTGTGGCGGACGGCGCGCGGCGGAGCGTTGAGATCTTCCTCTTGCTGGCGGCAGCGGGCGAGCGGCGTCCGCTCGTCATTGGCAGAGTTGCGCGGTCTTGGTGCCGGCGGCGGAGAGCGGCTGCGACTGCTTGCATCCGTCGCGATAGACGGCGACCGCTTTCAGGCCCAGCTTCCAGGCCTGGATGTAGGCCTCCATGATGTCTTCGACGGTGGCCTGCTCGGGCAGATTGACGGTCTTCGAAATGGCGCCGGAGATGAAGGGCTGCGCGGCGGCCATCATCTTCAGGTGTCCCATGTAGTGGATGGAGCGCGTGCCCTTGGCGGGCTTGAAGGAGCAATCGAAGACGGCGAGATGCTCGTCTTTGATGTGCGGCGCGCCTTCGATGGTGCCGGTGGCGTCGATGTAGCTGACGATGGCGTCGGCCTGCTCGTGGGTGTAGCCGAGCTTGAACAGCGCCGTGGGGACGGTGTTGTTGACGATCTTGATCATGCCGCCGCCGACCAGCTTCTTGTACTTGACCAGCGCCAGGTCGGGCTCGATGCCGGTGGTGTCGCAATCCATCAAGAAGCCGATGGTGCCGGTGGGCGCGAGGACGGTGACTTGCGAGTTGCGGTAGCCGTGCTTTTCGCCGTTGGCGAGGGCTTCGTCCCAGCAGGCTTTCGAGGCTTCGTAGAGTGCGCGTGGGGACGTTGGTCTTGTTGATGTTGTTCACGGACGCGCGGTGCATGCGGATTACGTCGAGGAACGGCTCGCGGTTGATGTACCAGCCGGGGCAGGCTCCTCCGGGCATACTGCCGAGCTTCGCTCGCCGGACGGCGAGGCGTCCGTCGCACGTGGGCATTCGACCGATGCAAACCCGAGATTGGTTTCGGCCGAGGCCTTTCTTCGTCGGCTCGGTGGCGGGGGCCAGCGGCGGGCAGAGTTCGGCGATGCGGTGGATTGGAGATAGGCTTCGCCGCACATGATGGCGGTGACGCAGGCGGCGTAGTCGCGTCCGGCGTCGGAGTCGTAGGGCAGGCCGGCAGGCCATGAGCAGCGCGCCGAGATTGGCGTAGCCGAGACCCAGCGGACGGTAGTCGTGCGAGTTCTTCCCGATCATCTCGGTCGGATAGCCGGCGTTGTCGACCAGGATTTCCTGCGCAGTGATGAGGACGTCGACGGCGTGGCGATAGGCTTCGACGTCAAACGTGCCGTTGGGCGCGAACTTCAGCAGGTTCAGGCTGGCGAGGTTGCAGGCCGAATCGTCGAGGAACATGTACTCGCTGCACGGGTTCAGGCGTTGATGCGGGCGGTGTTCTTCGAGGTGTGCCAGCGATTGACGGTGGTGTCGTACTGCATGCCGGGATCGCCGCAGTGCCAGGTGGCGTCGGAAATCTTGTAGAGCAGGTCTTTGGCTTTGAAGGTGTTGATGACGCGGCCATCGTTGATGGCGCGGGTGGAGAAGTCGGTGTCGCGCAGACGGCGTACATGAAGTCGTCGGTGACGCGGACGGAGTTGTTGGCGTTCTGGAAGAAGATGGACGAGTAGGCGTCGGAGTCGGGATGCGAGCCGTCGTAGCCCTGCGGCGACCAGGGCGTGCGCCTTGGCTTCTTCTTTCGACTTGCACTCGATGAAGTCGACGATGTCGGGATGGTCGATGTTGAGGATGACCATCTTGGCGGCGCGGCGGGTCTTGCCGCCGGATTTGATGACGCCGGCGAAGGCGTCGAAACCTTTCATGAAGCTGAGCGGACCGCTGGCGGTGCCGCCGCCGCTGAGGCCTTCGGTGGACGAACGCAGCGGAGAGAGATTGGTGCCGGTGCCGGATCCCCACTTGAAGAGCATGCCTTCGGTCTTGGCCAGAGTGAGGATCGAGTCGAGCGAATCTTTGACCGAGTTGATGAAGCAGGCCGAGCACTGCGGACTTGGTGTATCCGGTGACGCCGAATTCGACGCGCTGCGTCTGCGAGTTCCAGTGCCAGTTCTGGCGTCGGAGTTGGGCTCGATGCGATCGCAGCCGACATTGAACCAGACCGGCGAATTGAAGGCGGCGTACTGGCGGACGAGGAGATGCACGAGTTCGTCGTGGAAAGTGGCGCCGTCTTCGGGCGTGCGGAAGTAGCCCTGTCGACATCCCCAGTCGCGGATGGTTTCGGCGACGCGGGTGACGAGCTGGCGGACGCCGGTTTCGCGCTCGGGGGTGCCGACCGTGCCGTGCAGATATTTGACGGCGACGATGTTGGTCGCGGTCATCGACCAGTCTTTGGGGACTTCGACGTCTTTCTGCTCGAAGAGGATTCCGCCCTTCGAGTCGGTGATCTGCGCGGTGCGGAACTCCCATTCGACTTCGTCGTAGGGAGAGACGCCGGCCTTGGTAAAGAAGCGGCGGAAGGTGAGGCCGGGAGCCTTCTTCCGGGCAGGGATGGGGAGCACGAGGGTCGGGGCGTTGGGGGTCGTCGTCACCGGAGTGGCGGCTGCTTCGGGGCTCTTTGTTGTTTTAACTTTTTCGCTCACTTCGGACATCGCTTCTCTCTCCTGATTAGATTCTATAAGTGCGCTATCGATCTACGGTCCGAATAATTACGGGCCGAAAAACCCTACCCCAGGGGCTAAAGCCCCTCGTTTTCTGTTGCTTTTGCAGCACGACTGAAGTCGTGCCCTCCCAACAAACTATTGCCGAAATCTCAGTGCTAACGCTGATCGTTTTAAGGTCTTGAGGGCACGACTAAAGTCGCCCCTCCCTACGTTTAAAAGCCGAGTGGAAGGGCTGCGGGGCGTTGGATCGCGTCAGGCGAAGCAGCACCGGGCTGATGTCTTTCGGCGGCCGAGGTTCCCGGCGTCGAATCGGAGTGCGTGGCGAAACCGCTGGGCATCCCGGACGCGGTTTCCGCGGAGGAATCGAGCCAGCGTTGCAAGGCAGCCGCAGTAGAGCGGCGTTGGGCCTCGTCCTCAATGACAACATAGCGCGCGAAACATCGCCCAGCGGCAACGCGCTCGCGCAGAGGATGGTTGGGAGCGAACAGGCGACCGAGGCCGAGACCCAGGTCACCGGTTTCACTGATCTGGAAGACGGCCAGCATGCGTTGTCCACCGGTGGCAGACAACTCACCGGGAGCGGCGATCTCCTCGCCGAGGGCAAACACGCCCGGCATCGCGGGCGCTAGCAAGAAACTTAGACTGGACTCACAACGAAACCAGCGTGACCATTGCAGGCGACGCTGGTCGATAGCGGTGTCGACACCATGTCGCGCCAGCGACTCGGACACGAGGCGTGCCAAACCTTCCATGCGGGCTCCTTCTCACAACCGGGCAGGAGACACGAATGCCACGTCTGCCGGCTGAAACGAAAATCACAGTTATCAAAAAGGTCGAATCCCCCGAGGGGATGTCCGGCCCAAGGCCGAACCGGGGGAACGGCCACCGCACAGAATCCAGCTGCAAGCTTCAGGTTCTAACCTTTAAGAACTGAGACCCTCGGGCTTGGAGCTGGACTGACGCCGGAATCAGCGACCTGGCGCAGGGTTCGCCGAAGTCCGGGTTAACGAGAGCGGCTCCGAGGTCACCTCAACCACGAGAACCGCCCCTTTGTCTCTCTTCAACAAGTCCGCCGAACGTCGCCGACGACGACTTGCATCACCTATGGGAACGCAACAGTACGCCTGTATGTTGGGGCTGTCAAGAGGGTAGCCCTATATATTGTATTTTAAGCAATTAACGCGGCGGATGCCGGGTTAACTACCTGATTTCCACAGCGGATGCAACTCAGCCGGCCAGAGAGCCTTGTGGCGTTCTTCCCGCATGAAGCGGGATTGTTGGAGCGTGATGGGTTGGCGACGTCACCGCGAAAGCAAACAACATTCGAGAGCCCAATCACGACGCAGCCGCGCGACGGTCTGAGAATTCGCGCGGGACTGATTTCATGGGGAGCCTGGGCGTAGCCGATAGTTGTCCCTTCCCGTCCGCCTTGCCCATCGAGACATAAACATCTTCAAAGAACTTGCGCGGGAGAATGCTTTTGACGCCGTACGACCACTCCACAAGATAGTCGCCCGGCTTGCCCGAGTATTTGTAGCCCAGCGCATTCTCGAAGGAGAACGGCTCGGTCAGTTGTTTCGCCTTCACGAGGAACCGAGTGCGGTAGAGGTTCCATTCACCGTCTTGTGCTTGTGTACTCACGAGGTCACCCTTGGGGGAGGGAGGGTTTTTGCCGATTTGCGGTTGCGAATGTCCAATTTTTGCGACTGCCATTGCCGGTCCATGGCGCCGAACTTTTCGTACCGAAATTTTGTGTTGAAGGTGGATGCAATCTACGCGGCAGAGGGGCCGTGGTCAATTCCACAAGATTGGTGCAGCGCTGGAAAAAGTGGCAGCGCCAGCGGAGGATTTGCGCCGGGTTAGAAATACGTTAAGAAATGAGCCTGAAGCCGCAACACTACGGGAAGTTTCTCCTTGATGTCGATGTCGCGATTGGATTCTTATGAATTCGCCAGACTGAATTTCCACAAGTGGTCACAGGAAATGCAGAAAAGCAGCCCGCTCCGGCGAGCTCGGACTCTGGAAGAACCGGATGCAAAGGAACGAGAGAGGGAACATGTACAGGTCGCAGTTTGTTGTTCTTGCGTCGGCAATCATTGTGTGCGTGGTGATCGGTGCGTCTGTGCCGACTAATGGGCAAGCTTCTGGGCACGTGACGTATCTCCGTTGTGGATCGCTGATTGACGGGAAGTCCGAACAGGCGCGAAAGAATGTTGTGGTCGCAGTAGAAGGCGAGAAGATCAAAGAAGTGGGCGGCGCGGAGGCGGGAAGCGATGTGATCGATCTGTCGCGCGAGACTTGCATGCCGGGGTTGATCGACACGCACACGCACGTGCTGCTGCAAGGCGATATCACCGCTGCGGACTACGACGCGCAACTGCTGAAAGAATCACCGGAATACCGCACGATTGTGGCAACGACGAATCTGTGGCGTGCGCTCGCGTTTGGATTCACAACCATTCGCGATCTCGAGACCGAAGGCGCAGGCTATGCGGACGTAGATCTGAAGAAGGCGATCAATAACGGTGTGATTCCCGGACCACGCATGCAGGTGGCGACGCGCGCGCTCGACGTGACGGGCGCATATCCCTTGCTTGGCTACGCGCCGAACGTACCGGTGCCGCACGGGGTGCAGATCGTTGACGGCGCCGATGAAGGCCGCAAGGCTGTGCGGGAGCAGATTTCGTATGGCGCGGACTGGATCAAGGTGTATAGCGACCGCAGTTATCGGGTGAAGGAGGATACGGCGGCGGAGGTGCGGCAGCCGAAGTACTGCGCCCGGCGGCGCGGTTTACAGGAGATTTCGGGCGCGAGTGCAAGCGCCACCCGGTACTCGACGACATTCCCACATTCACCATGGACGAGTTGCGCGCCATCGTCGACGAGGCACACAGAGAGAAGCACAAAGTGGCGTCGCACGCGATGGCTCTTAACGGCGTACACAACTCGGTGGAAGCGGGTGTGGACACGATCGAACATGGGAACTACATCGCCGACGAGGACCTGAGAACCATGGCGGCGAAGGGGATTTACTATGTGCCTACGATTTATGTAGGCGAGTATGTGGCGCAAGGCGGGCCGACCGAGGGGTCACCGGTGTGGGTCACCATGCTGAAGATCCACGAGGACACATTCCATCGCGCGATGCAGGCGGGGGTGAAGATCGCGTTCGGCACCGATGCGGGCGGTTTTGACTGGCGGATGAACCCGGCAAAGGAGTTTGCGTCGATGGTGAAGTATGGGATGACTCCGGTGCAGGCGATCCGGGCGGCGACGGCAACTGCATCGGAATTGCTAGGGATGCAGGATAAGGTCGGGACCGTGGAAGCGGGAAAGCTGGCGGACATCGTGGCCGTGCCGGGCGATCCGCTGTCTGACATCAACACGATGGAGAAAGTGGACTTCGTGATGAAGGGTGGGCGGATTTTTAGAAGGCAATAGATTCTGTTGTCAACCACGGAGACACGGAGGCACGGAGAACTGCCTGATGTTGGGAGAACCAGTTCAGCACGCGAATACTGAATTCTTCGGGTGAAGCGGTTATCGCGCCGCAATGATCCGCGCCCGGAACAAGCCAGAGCCTCGGCATGGTCACGAGCGCGTTGGCAGATCCGAAGAGAGTGCCGCGGCGGGATGTTGCTGTCGATCGCGCCGTGAATCAGCAAGACTGGCGTCCGCACACGAGCGACAACATCCTCTGGTGAAACGTCTCTCATTTCCATTCCATACTTTGACCGTACTCTCCAGAGCGCGCTTGTAACCACCGGGCGCAAGAGGGTTCGTCCGAGCCAGGAACCGACGTGGAAGGCCTGCCCCATTCTGTCGTAAGCGATTTCCTCGAAATTTGAGAATGGCGACTCGACAGCGACAGCGCAGAATCTGTTATCTCGGTCGAGTGCTTGCAGCAGCTGTGCTGCACCCATGGACTCTGCGAAGCCAAAGATGCAGTGCGGGTGTCGATTCTTCTCAAGCCAGTCAGTCCAATTGTGAATATCAACCTTCTCCAACAACCCGTAGGTAGCCAACTCTCCGCCGGACTGCCCGTGTGCTCTCGCATCGGGCATGAGTATCGCGTAACCCTGCGAGAGAAATAACTCGGCGTAGCCAATCATTCCTTCGCGGTTGTCGCTGAGGCCATGAAGCAAGATAACGGCGTTGTCGTTGCCTTGCGCTGGCCGCAGGAACCACGCACTTAGAGATACATCGTCCGAGACCGTTATGCTAACGTCAGTCAGTTCGGCGCCGAACCTCTGAGCGACTGTTACGGCATGAACTCTGGCATCTGGCAGCAACGGTCGACGGGTCGGATGTAAGGCACCATCTGCCACCACGACACCAACAACAAAGCAGAGTGAGAAATAGATTGTTAGAAGGGTAATTGTCCAGAAGATGACTCGGCGACGTTGCACAGCGATAGGTACGACGCGCCGCCCCGCGATGTTCCACGGCGTGAGCAGTCAATAGTAGTTCTACTGTTGAAAGCACTCGAAAGAATGAGGAGGAGCCACGTTTTCATGCCAAAAGCCGCCGGCATCGTTATCTCTCTGTTGGCTTGGCAGCTCGCTCTCGGTCAAGATGCCAGCAACATCCCGAAGACCCAACTTCGCACGCAGGTTGTCATGCTTGGCGTGGGTAATCCAAACGCTGATCCTGAACGCTCGGGGCCGGCGGTGGCGATTGTCGTCAACGACACTGCCTACCTTGTGGATTGCGGGCCCGGCGTGGTGCGGCGGGCGGCGGCAGCGGAACGCAAGGGCATCAAGGCGCTCGAAGCGAAGCGACTCAAGACTGTCTTCATCACGCACCTGCATTCCGATCATACGCTGGGGTATCCCGACATGATTTTTTCTCCGTGGGTGCTGGGGCGGACGGAACCGCTCAACGCGTACGGGCCGAAGGGTCTCCGCGCAATGACTGGCCACATCGAAAAAGCGTGGAAGAAAGATGTGCACGTGCGCACGCAAGGGTTGGAGCAGGCCAACCACACGGGATACAAAGTGGTGGTTCACGAAATCTCGCCGGGAGTTGTCTATCGCGACGAGAACGTTACGGTAACGGCGTTCGCGGTGAAACATGGTATCTGGGACCAGGCGTTCGGCTACCGTTTCGACACGGCGGACCGGCGCATCGTGATCTCGGGCGATACGGCACCGACAGAAGCCGTCGTCCAGGCGTGTAACGGATGTGACGTGCTGCTGCACGAGGTCTACAACCCGAACGGGGACGAACTCAAAGAGCCGCACTGGCAGGAGTATTTCCGGACGTTCCATACGTCCCCTAAAGAACTTGGTGATATTGCGACGCGGGCGCACCCCAAGCTGCTGGTGCTCTATCACCTCTCGCTGGAGAGGCTTTCGGAAGACGATTTGGTAGAGCAGGTGAGAAAGAGTTATTCGGGGAAATTCGTATCGGCGAAGGATCTGGAATTATATTGAAGGTCTGTTTGCCCTCGGGGGCTGAAGCCCCTTATCGATTGGGCTTGGTTCGGCACGGCTAAAGCCGTGCCCTCCCGGCGGAAAGTCCATCGCCTCGCAGCGGCTGAAGCCGGCATTGATCTACGGCACGCGCGGCACCGCTGAAGCGGTGCCCTGATACGAAGCGTAAACATTTCTGCGGCGGTTAAAGCGGTGCCTTGATACGAAGCGTGAATACTTCGGCGGCGGAATTTCGGACTGCCCCGCATTCGTTTTGCGCGCAGCCTCTGAAGCCGTGCCCTCACGGCAGGAGTCAATCGATGCTCAGCGGCTGAAGCCGGCGTTGATCTACGGCACGCGCGGCACCGCTGAAGCGGTGCCTCGATACGAAGCGTAAACATTTCTGCGGCGGTTAAAGCGGTTCCTCGATACGAAGCGCAGTTCAGGGGCTACCTTTGCTCGTACGCAGGACTTGAGGGCGCAGGGCGATCGTAGTCGCGACCGTACTTGTTCTTGTGAACGTGCGCGAGTTGAGTCTCGGCGATCTGCAAAGTTCCGAGCGATGCCGAAGTCCCAGAGATCGTCACTTCGCGAGTCATGTCTTTCAACTCATCGGGCAAGGAGACCTCCGACCAGACGCGCAGCTGATAACGCCCGGCGGGGACATTCGGAATGCTCAATTCTCCCCGCGGACCGGAAATCGCATAGTAAGGAGTATCGAGGGCAATCACCACTGCGCTCATTTCCGCATGAATGTTGCAAAAAATGTAGGAGATCCCCGGCTTATCAAAGTGGACGTCACGAGTTGTTCCCGCTTCATAGAGACCGAGATCAAAGCGCTTGCCTTCGAAGAGCGAGAACACGTTGTGAAAGAAAGGGTCGCGGTTCGGAAATTCGACGGAGGCTCCAACCGGAACCACGAGAACATGAGGTTCGAAGTGCTTGTTCCTCTGGACCAGGCGCAGGTGGGAGGATGCCGGATCAGGTTTTGCGGACGGCGGCAACGCGCTGCCGATCGGAGTGAGCCACACCACGACGCCAGAAGCATCGGGCGACTTACCCTTATGGGCGTCGTTGCTGCGAATTTCTACTCGTCCGGTGACATGAACAGCCTGTCCTGAAGCCCAGCCGGCAAGCACCAGCAAGAGGAAGAGGGCGGGAAACCTCAGAAGGTTGACGCGGCGATGGGGAGTGGCCTTCATGCCTCAGAATGAAATTCCCATCATGAGGTTTACCTGGTCCGCGTTGTGCCCATAGTCATCCAGATTCTCCGTTCTCAGGTGCTTGTACTCGGCAGAGAATAGCAGATTGGTGTGAGGACGATAGATCAGGTTCACGAAGTAGCTCCGGTTCTGAAAGAGATTGGCATCCACATAACTTTGAGTTACGGCAAACGCCCGCAGGTCGTTGGCATAGGCTTGATCCAGACCGAACGCGCCATTGAACTCCAATCTCTCTGAGGCCCGAAATTTTAGCTGAGACCAGCCTCCAATGGAATCCAGGCCCAAGACCCTGGTTGCGGGAACATTCAAGGGGCCGCTGAACAAGGCGCTGCGAGCCTCGCTGGCGCCCAGTCCTCCGATGCCGCGGCCCCGGTAGAACTCGCCGCTAAGGCTGAAGCCCATTCCGAGTGGAACGTCCCAGTCAGCCATACCGGCCCAGCCGTCGACGTGGCGCCCGAACCACCAATCCTGCCGGCTATAGTATCCGGCTGTGCCAAGTGTGAGGGGGTGGCCGGAGATCGTGTGCTGCCATGCGATCCTGGTAGCATATGCGGGCTGGCTGGTTCTCTCTCCCGACTGCGGCACACTTGCCGCCTGGAACACGGGCGGGTCGCCGGTGAGATTGTCCACGATGCCTCCCTGCACGGTGAGTTTGTTTGTGTCGGAGAGATCAAAACGGTGCTCGACACGCACCTGCGGAATCCAGCCCCACAAGTTGCCGGCGTAGGAGAAGGCCGGAACTGCCAGCGATGCAAAGGAGGTGGGAGACAGAGGAGAGAAAAAAGCCGCGTCCTGGCCACCGACAAGCGAGGTTTGTTGCCAGTCGAGACGAAGGCTTGCGGTGCGGAGGCGCATGAGGCCGGACGTCACGCCATTGAGAGTGGAGGGGAAGCCGCCGGCAAAGTCGAACTGCACCTCGCCGGTAGTGTTGGCTCCGGCCACATGGGGACCGAACACCTCAAGGCCGATTTCCGACTGCCGAAATGTGGCGCCGAAGCTGCCGTTGGGATTGATCGGATTGGGGTCAGACACGACCTGGGGGAAGTCCTGATTGTCGACCGCGCCGCGGTTGCTGAAGAGATTCATCAGCACGATGCCGGAGAGGCGCACGCGGTACTTCGACGCACTCTCTACTTTGGTCTGATATTGCTCGTCGACTTTACCTCTCAGCAGTTGGGAATCTTCCTCCAGGGCGGTCAGACGCTGATCAAGCGCGCTCACTTCCGCGGACTGCGATTGCAGTGCGGAGGTGGTTGGGGATTCACTTCCGAGCGCGGTTGCTGTTTGGGCTGCGGATTGTGGAGTCGTTCTGACAGCAACTTCGGTGACCCGGCTTGCCCGCAACTCGTCTCGCAGCGCCTTCGTTTCGACGCGATCGCGAGCCGCTTCGGCGCGCATTTCGGCGAGAGACTCACTCAGTTCCTGCACCTGTTGCTTCAGTTCGCGAAGTTCAGCGGCAACAGACGGGTCAGTTCCAGGACTCGCGGGCAAAACGGCCGACTGGGCCGAGGCAAGAGCAAGCGGGACTGAGAGTATCCCCGCGGCCACAATTCCGCGGAGCAGCTGAAAGGTAGGGGTCCTGTGCAGCACGGTTGCCTCCCGTAAAAGTTCGATCGGAACGTCCGGCGGAATGGCCGAGGTGTCTCAAACCCTGCAGCCATTCCGTGCCGTGGGACATCGGAAATTGTAAGAACCCTACTCGGTCTTCGCGGGCTTGACACGAGTCAGCGCGGGTGAATCAACGCTTCCTGAATAATTTTCCTGAGATCCCAGGGGCGTTAAAGGAAGAATCAACTTGAAAACCGTGCCCTCGGGAGACGTCTTTTCGACCGCCACGTCGCCCCCGTGATCCTGAATGATCTTCTGAACCACGGTCAGCCCCAGGCCCGTGCCGTTTTCCTTGCCATAACTCACAAAGGGCTGGAACAGACGGTCGCGAATGGCTTCGGGGATACCGCGGCCATTGTCGCTGACAAGAATCTCTACACCGTGCTCAGTCTCCTGCAGCGCCACGGTAATATCTCCGGAATTGCCGGGCATAGCCTCGCAGGCGTTGAGCAATAGGTTATAGAGAGCACGTTCCAGTTTTTTTCTGTCGAACCAGCCTTCGGCTCGACCTTTGTGAACCACTTCCATTCGCACCTGGTGAAACTCGGGACGTCCTTTGATGGCCTGCACTACGTGATCGACGGTGTCGACCAAATTTCCGTGGGTGGGCCGCAGGGACTCGCGCGTACGCGAAAACTCGAGCAGAGAGTCGATGAGATCGGTCATCTGATTCACGGCAACTCGAATCTCCTGATACAACTCTTCGCGCTGGTCGGGAGTGAGCCTGGTCTCACAAAGGAATTCCGCGTTAGCAACGATTGCAGCCAGCGAGTGCCGTAGATCGTGAGAGATAGAGCTCGCCATGCGGCCGATCGTGGCCAGCCGTTCCGACTCCAGCAGGTTCTGCTGGGTCTTCAAGAGATTGTTGCGCATGCGATGGAAGGCGAGCGTGACCTCGGCGACTTCGTCCTGCCCCTTGGCGGTGAGGGGATAGGAGAAGTCCCCCTTGCCCAGGGCGCGCACACCGTCAACGAGAGAGGCCAGGGGACGGGTGAATGTGTGCGAGATCAGATAGACCAGCAGACTGCCGCCGCAGATCGCGATGAAGCCCAGCAGGAGCAGCAACCGATTCAGGCTGTGAAGGAAAGCGGTCGCCTGATCGTAGGACTTCAGAACGCTCAGGTGGACAGCGGGAATTTTTCCCGGCGCCAGATCCAGAGAAGTGGACAGGAACTGCTCATTGCCCAGCTGAACGTTGACCGGCTGGGAGTTGTCGGCGGCGGTGAGGCGAGAAGCTTCACGCGTCAACTCCGGAACACGGCTTGCGGGCAATGTGCTGCGAACGACGGAATCGCCGTAATAGAACGCGACTTGGCTGGCGGCGACGCGGCTTACCTCGGCGGCAACGTGATCGTCAATCTCATAGCCAACGGCGAGAAAACCCAACTGCCGGTTAGCACTAGCGGGACCGAAGTAGATCGGAGTCAAAAACACTTCGTAGAGGTGTCCACCCCCAAACCACCACTGAACGGAACCCTCCTGATCGAGGTTCTTCGCGATGACTTGCTGAGCGAGGTCGCGGGTAAATCCCGAGGTGGAGGTGTGCAAGGCCACGACATCCCCTGCCCGATTGGCCAGCACGAACAGGTCACTTCCCGCAAGCCTCCAAAGAGCCGTGGAGCCATCCTGAATGGTGGCTTCGTGCTGAGTCGTCATCAAGGCACGCAGGTTGGGGAGATCGGCCAGCAGATCGGCGGAGCGAGCGAGGGTAGCCTCGCGCTGGCGCTGAAAATTCTGGAAAGTCTCGGCCGAGTTGCGCAGGTCGGCAAAGATCTCGGTCCGCACCTGGGTCTGAACGCTGTGGCGGACAACGAGCAGGCTGGTACACGTCAATGCGGACGAAATGAGAATCATCGACAGCAGGAACTTCGTCCGCAATCGAAGCCTGGACACGCCTCTAAACCTCGCCTTCCTGGGGGGAACGAAAAAGATCGCAAACTCTTGCGCTTAGCGCACGAACTTATACCCTACGCCATGGACAGTGCGGAAATGTACCGGATTGGTTGGGTCCCTTTCCAGTTTTTGCCGCAACTTCAGGATGTGGTTGTCCACGGTGCGGGTGGAGGGATAGTTTTGGTAGCCCCAAACCTCGCTCAGGAGCTCGTCACGGGAGATGACGCGTTCGGGATTCTGTACGAGGAACTTGAGCGCATTGAACTCGCGGGCGGTGAACTCGAGCTGCTGCCCGTCGCGGACTACCTCCATCTTGGCGAAGTTGATGGAGATACCGTCGAAGGATACGACGTCGCCAACATCAACCCGGCCGGAACGGCGTATGGCGGCGCGCACCCGAGCCAGCAACTCCCTGGGGCTGAAGGGCTTGGTGACGTAGTCGTCGGCTCCGAGTTCGAGCAGGAGCACCTTGTCAGAGACGTCGGATGCGGCGCTAAGAATAATGATGGGCAGGGACGGCGTCTGCTGTTTGATTTCCTGACAAACGTCCCGGCCGGACATGGCCGGCAGACGCAAGTCGAGGACGATGGCGGAGGGGGCGGCGGCGCGAAAGGCTTCGAGAGCCGACTTTCCGTCAGCTTTGATATCGACAGCGAACCCCTCAGATTCGAAGAGACGCTTCAGAGCCTTCTGAACCGGTCGATCATCCTCGACAACCAGAATTCTTTCCATGCTCGATAACCCTACGATAGGAGAAAGACTCATAACGCAACAAGATTACTACCAGAAGAATGAGTTACGGGCATGCGGGTAAAAGTAGTGACAATATTTTTACATAATGGAGACAAAGTCAGGGGTCGGAAATAGCCGGGAGTGGGTCTCGCAAGTGTAGGCATTGGTGGACGCTACACGTTAGTGGACATAGGCTAGAGGCCCGGATACGAAGGAATCACGCTGCGCGAGGAGTTCTTATAAACGAGGCCGCCTTTCATCACAAAAGCGACGCGGGTGACAGCCGTGATGTCTTTCAAGGGATCGCCATCGAGCGCGATGATGTCCGCCTGCAGGCCGGGAATAATGGTGCCGATCTGATCGGACATGCCGAGTGCTTCCGCTCCGAGAGAGTTGGCCGAGACCATGGCAGCCATCGGATCGACTCCGGCGTCGCACACGCGGTGAATGAAATCTTCAGCATTGCGTCCATGCGCGCCTGCCACGGCGTCGGTGCCGTAGACAATTTTCAGCCCTGGAATGTGAGCCGCGCGCTTAAGGAATTCCTGGTGCGCGGGGATAAGTCCTTTCATCGCAGCGAAGCCCTCTTCCGTGTAATACGGCTGCGCGAGATATTTGTCCTTGTACTGGAGATAGGTTTCAAGCAAGAGCCCGGCTTGCGGATCCAGGTACGTACCGCGTTCGGCCATTAGTTTCAGATCGTCGTCGGAGGCGCCCAGTCCGTGCTCCACCTCCGTGCACCCGGCAAGGGTTGCGGCGCGGACTGCATCTCGAAATGCATGCACGAGCGAGCGGAGACCTTGCTTTTTCGCTTCGTCGCAGGCGGCGTTCAATTGTTCCTGGGACATGGTCATCGCGCCTCGGGTCATGCCACCTGACGCGTAGATTTTGATGAGGTCGGCGCCCGCGGCCTTTTGTTTCCGAACGAAAGCGCGAATCTCGTCCGGTGTTCCGGTCTTCTCGCCGCGCCCCGAGAGCGGCTCGATAGCCGTGAGGATGCGCGGGCCAGGGAGAGTACCTTTCGCGATGGCGTCGCGCAAGGGGACGTCGGTAGGTGACCCCACACTTTGGACGGTAGTGAATCCCGACATCAGGGTCAGCCAGGCATTCGAGGCTGCGGCGTACGCGGCCTCCTGTGTCGTCCCGCCTGGGCCGGCATTCTTCCCGTCCGGTCCGAAGCTCCAAGTGATGTGGACGTGGGCGTCAATCCAGCCCGGCAACACCGTGAGACCGCGGAGGTCGTAGTCCACTGGCGCGGCCTTGGGATCGATGGCCACAATCTTTGTTCCCTCGATCACGATACGAGTGTCGTGCAGCACGTGGCCCATGCCATCAAACAGCGTGCTGGCGGCAATCACGATGCGCTTCCGTGCGCGTGATGCCGCAGGAGGCTGTTGTGCCAGAGCGTGGACACCCAGAATGCCGAGCAAAAGAAGAGTGATGGTCGCGCGGTGCATGGATCGCTGCTCCCAGTTTGATCTCACGAGGGAACCCATTCTGTCACAACCTGCGGGGTGATTTCGGATCGTCTTCTTTTTGGCACGCACGTGGTCGGAGAACGAAGTGTGGCGAGCCGAATCGGCTGAGAAGTACTTATACGGAGGACGCCGCCAGCTATTCTCTGACGACCGCTTTTACCAGATTCCGGGGATGATCAACGTCGCAGCCATTCTGCACGGCGATGTGATAGGCGAGAAGCTGGAGGGGCACAACCTCCAGAATAGGTAACAGCAGTTCCGGGGCGGGCGGGACGAACAGTACATGGTTGGCGAGAGATTGGATTTCACGATCGCCCTCGTTCGCTATAGCGATAAGTTTTCCCCCTTGCGCTTTCAGATCCTCCATAAGGTTCAAAGTTTTTCGATAACGAAGGATGGAATCGGGATCGCTGTGATCGCAAGTCGCGAGCACGACGACCGGCAGCTGGTCGTTGACCAGTGCGTTAGGACCATGCTTGAGCTCGCCGACGGGATAGCCTTCGGCGTGCGCATAGGAGATTTCTTTGAGCTTAAGAGCGCCCTCGCGCGCGATGGCGTAATGAACGCTGCGTCCGAGATAGAGGAAAGTCTGCGCCTGGCGATAGTGCCGTGCATAGTCGGCGGCCAGCGAATCCCAGGTGGAGATCGAGTGCCCGAGCGATTCCGGCACCTGCAACAGGCGCTTCAGGTAAGAGCGAATGACTTCGGAGGTCATGCGTCCCTGTTTGCGCGCCAGAAAGAGAGCAAAGAGATACAGGACCGTGAGCTGGGTGGTGAAACTCTTGGTCGCGGGCACCGCCTTTTCCAGGCCCGCGTGGGTGAGCAGGCTCGCACTCGCTTCGCGCACAATCGTAGACTCAGCGACATTAGCGATCGCGATGGTCTTGGCGCCTCGAATCAGCGCCTCGCGCTGCGCGGCGATGGTGTCGGCGGTCTCTCCCGATTGCGTGATCACCATCACGATGGGATCGGTTCCAGCATGGGTGGAGCGGTAGCAATACTCACTTGAGTATTCGACGTCGACCGGGACTCCGGAGAGGTCCTCGATCATAATCTCGCCCGCCAGGCCAGCGTGTCGGCTGGTACCGCTGGCTACGATGATGAGCTTCTTAAAGGTGAGCAGCGCGTTCTCGATCGACGCTAACTCCCCGGGAAAGATCTGATCCCCGGCCACATGCTGGTGAATGGTCTCCAGAATGGCTCGCGGCTGCTCATAAATCTCTTTCAGCATGGAGTGCGGGAAGGATTCGGCGGATGGCGGGGCTTGGGGCATGACCGTAATCATCAGGATACACGTGAGAGTAAGCGAATTATTAAAACGAATCAATAGGGCAATTTTTGGAAAGAATCAAGGGACAGCAAGGGTTCCAGGAGCAGTCCAAGACGGGAGATAGCACCCTGGTAACAGCGGATGGGGTACATCTGGGAACACTGGTCGGAGCATCTATTATGGGAGGAAGGTCTAAGGCGGCGTGCTCCATTCGGTTTGATCGACATAACACGAGGGAGATTCTCTGATGAAGAAATATGCAGTAATAGCAGTTGCAGGCCTGTTTTGTTGGTTGGGATTACCCGCTCACGGACAACAGATCAGCGCGGCGTTTGGCGTAAGCACGGTAACGGCGCCCTCAGCCTCGAGCGCTTCGGGAAGCTACTCACCGCAATCGTTGACCGGTGGCGCGTACCCAAGTTTCAGCGCGGGAGTACTCATCAAGCGCAACTTCGGGATCAATGGCGAGATTTCGTGGAGAGCCAGCCAAGCCCTGTACCAGGGATTTCAGCCTTTCCGACCAATCTTTTATGACTTCAACGGAGTCTATTCGCCCCGGGTCGCTAAGAACGCGGTGGCCGAACTGATGGCCGGAATTGGCGCCGAGAGCAGCCGCTTCTACCAGCCTTACTACAATTGCGGTTTTACGGGCTGCACCAACTACACGAGCAGCAATCACTTTCTGGGTCACTTCGGGGCTGGCCTGAAGCTCTATGTGAGGGGTGGCTTCTTTGTTCGCCCGGAAGCGCACTTGTATCTTGTGAACAATAACGTTGAGTTCAGCTCGGCTCGCGTTACTCGCTTCGGAGCTTCCATAGGTTACACGTTCGGAAGATAACGGCTGACGCAGACGAGGGCTGTCTGCAAAAAAGATGAGGTAGGCCCGCCGTCACGTGGCGGGTCTTCTTTTTTTCGTCCGAATCTCGACGGCTTGCGCCTAGTTGAGATCAGCCAGGACGGCAGTCGTGAAACCGCCGGTCTGGCTGTTCAGACCCACAAGAGTGCGATTCTGACCAGCGGTGAGTGTAAGCGCTCCGCTATCAATGTACGCGAATTTCTGGCCCGGAAGCGTAAAGAATACTTCATAGCTGCCGGCGGCAATCTGCTGATAGGTGGAGGCTGATTCCAAGGCGAGGCTGGGAATGGTCGGGCTTACCGTAGTGAGATTAGTGCCCGGCGCAACGATATAGACGTCGCCGGGTCCAAGACTGGGTGCGGCGTTGACCACGCGCAACTGGATGTCACCCGTCGCGGGTGCGGTCTTATTGTCGGCCAGCGTGATAGTAGTTACGGAGGCCGTGAAATTGGCGGCAATGATGGTGTTGTTGCCCGAACTCAAGGTAATCGTCGAGTTGATAATCGGCGTCGTGATTCCGCTTGGCTCGATCTGCAGGTTATGCGAGCCGGAGCCTACCGAAAAGTAGCTCGACGCCGTTCCATAGTTCACATTAGTAGTAACGGTCTTGCTGTCAACCAAGACATCCAAGCTGGTTTGATCCGGCACCGCATTCATCACTCGCAGCTTGGTAGAACTACCACCACATCCCAAAGTCAAGAAAACGATTCCGAAGAAAAACAGACACCCGCCCACAGCAAGCAGTTTCAGCTTTGGCTTCACGATGACCTCTTCCGGGAGTTTGGGTACAAGAATACGCTAGCGTCAAATATAAATGATGCGGCCAGGACTGCGCAGCCTGCGTAAAGTCTCCGTAAAGTCTTGTAAAGACTTGTAAAAGCCTAATTTGACTCGAGTTGTGCTGGCGGGCTGCCAGGAAGTCATGAAGTTTAGTGAGGCGTGGCGGCTGAGGCAGGGAAGCTTATGGAAATCGCGTCGGAGGCGATGAACGAGATCCTGATGTTCGTTTCGGTTTCCAAGGCGTGTCCATCCTTGTAGTAAGGGGCGTAGTGCCATTGCCGGACGGCGCGGATTGCGGCATTGGCCAGGACCGGATTTCCCGAGATGATTCTTACTTTTTCTACGTTGCCATCGGCTCCAAGCATGGCCTGCAGGGCGACACTGCCACGAAGATCACTCTCCGGTGCGGAGGGGTAGACGAGTTTCATCGGCGAGCGGGAAACGTTCGGCAAAGATGCTTCGTCTTCAGTCTCGGTGGCGGGGAGACTAGCGATAGTGCTGACGTGCGCCGTTTCGTCATGCAGAGGATTGTGGTGTGCAGGCGCAGAAGTGATGGGAGCGGTCTGACTGGCGCGAGCCACAAGCGCCGATGGTGTTGCGGCGTCGTGTGATGGCGGCTTTGCAGGCAGTAGGGCGCTGGCTGGCGGCGTGACGGGCTGAGTGACAGGCACCGTGTGATTCTCGATAGGGGCGGGATCGTTGGGCGCACCGACCAACTGCAGAGCAGGCATCGGAGAGACGGGCTTGAACGCCATAGGCGCAACCTCGCTCTGAGGAGCGGCGTTGACAGGCGTGGGTAGATACGCTTGAACCGACTTCTGCGCGTTCGCCACGTGCGAATTTGCCGACGCCTGGAGCCGGTGCCAGGCGGACGTTGCCACCAATACACACAAAGCCCCGACGCCGACAGTTTGGCCGATCTTGGACCACGCGAGCGTGGCGTAGACAGGTTGGCTGCGGCGCAGCAGTGGCTCGGCCACTGTTCTGACAGTTGTCTCGCTTACAGTTGTCTGGTTCGATTTCTGCGTGACGCTGTTCCGGGCGACGGGAATGAGGAGTGGTTTCGGCAATTCGTGGTGCGGTCGTCGAGTTATACGGACGTCAAGCCTCGAGAATTGCTGATCGGCGTCTTCGATGCCTCCAATGATGTGGGTGCGTTCCTGCCGACCGGACAATCTTGCTGAACCAGAGCGGTACAGATGTTCGACGAGCCGGCGCTGCCGCCGGTTGAGTAGCCTGACCTGAAGTTTGTGGAAGTGGCGGAAAGTCCAAAGCAGATAAAGGCGTTGCCAACCGGACGGCCGGACATAGAACACGCCGTCGTCGGTCTTGAAGGCCACCAACCCAAATTCGAGTTTGTCTAAGAGCAATCCCCTCTCCCGGCCTGGCTAACAGACGGATGTTTGCAGCTTGGTTGCCATCAGGCTCACCATAACTCTATGATGGAAAGCAGTTTAGCGACGCCTGAAGAGGCCAAGTTTGGGTTTGTTGCAAAGATTTTCACGCTTTGAGCGGAAGAGACAGCATTTGCGACGACCATGCGTACACAAACTTGCTACTGGACTGAAACTGATCAGCGGGAAGGACACCTCGTGCACTACGCATACAGCTTTCATGATTTTGGGATGATCGGTTCCCCCCGTCTTCCAAGGCTGATTGCCGCTTTGGCTGCCGGGATCGCATTCTTGTGGACGCCTTGCACGGCGCAAGATTTGCAGAAAGCGCCCGGCGCGGAGGTGTTCACGCTGACGCCGAAGCCCGGCTTCTTCACAGAGCCCGCCGTTGCAGTCAGCCCCAAGAATCCGCAGCAGATCACGGCGGTTTTTCAGGACAACGCGCACGCCGCCTATAGCGGAGACGGCGGCCGTTCCTGGCAGGTGGCGGAGGGTGTGGAACCGAAGAACTATCGTGTGTCGGGGGATGTTTCGGTCGCTTATGACAACCAGGGTCACGCGTTCATCTGTTACATGGCGTTCGACAAGCTGGGCACGTTCAACTACTGGGGTCACAATGCTTCGCGCGGCGGATTGTTCGTACGACGCTCACTCGACGGCGGCAAGACGTGGGAGGCGAATCACGTGCCGATCATCGAACATCCCACCGAGCCAGGAGTTCCGGCGGAAGACAAACCTTACATTGTGTCGGACACCACGCAGGGGCCGCATGGGGGAAACCTCTATGTGGGGTGGACAAGATGGACGGTGACGGACTCGGAGATGCTGTTCTCGCGCTCGACGGATGACGGGCAAACCTGGTCGAAGCCGATCGAGATTGACAGCCACCCAGGGTTGCCGCGAGACGATAACGGGGCCGCAGAAGGATTCGCTGGAACCGTGGGGCCGGACGGCACTCTCTACGCGATCTGGAGCCAGGACGATTATGTTGTGTTCACGATGTCGCGTGACGGAGGCAAGAGTTTCTCTGCGGCGCGGCAGGTGATTCACACTGCCCCTATCATGTTTGCGGTGCAGACGCTCGAACGGGCAAACGGATTTCCCCAGATTGCCATCGACCCAAAGAACGAGCGCCTGTATGTGACCTGGAGCGACTACCGCAATGGCGATCTGGATATCTGGTGCGCAATGTCATCTGATCACGGTGCGACGTGGAGTTCGCCAGTGCGAGTGAATGATGACGAAGTGCATAACGGGGCAGATCAGTTTTTCCAGTGGCTGGCGGTCGATCCGACAGATGGCGCGGTGAATGTTGTCTTCTACGATCGGCGGGGAGACAAGGAGAACAAGAATCAGACTGTGACTCTGGCGCGCTCCGTAGATGGCGGCCACGTTTTCAAGAACTATGCCTGGACCAGCGAGCCTTTCGAGGCCAGCGGCGTTTTCTTCGGCGACTACACCGGACTTGCCGCGTACGGGGGGCGGGTCTACGGAATCTGGACGGAAAAGCCAGCGGAGCAAGCCCAGGCGGACGAAAAAGTGCCTGGATCGGAAGAGAAGCCGGTTCGCCCGCGTGGAACTGTCGTCAAGGTGGGTGTGGCGGATTTCAATGCTGCTAGTCCCAACGCCACCGGACGCGGATCAGGCCAGTGAGGATGGTCTCTGCGTAGCGGGTCAATTTGCCGGACTCCACGCCAGATCGCTCGCCCGGCTGGAGAAAACGCGGGGCTTCGGGATGACAACTGATAAAACGAGAGCCAAACTGACCCGCTGCAGGTTTCCGAGTCTAGCCAACAGGTTCAAATAATCTAGCTTTGCCTGCTCGCAAGCGGCGTAACCGGTTCGCGGGTCATTTCGCCGTCCACCAGACGCCAGATTCCCAGCGGATTTTCGTTCCTTAATTCCTCAGGTAGAGAATCGTCAGGAAAGCCCTGGAAGCAAACCGACCGCGCAAAGCGGAAGATGGCTTGACTTCCCACCGATGTCGATCGCCCATCCGATGTGGCGGGATAAGGACCGCCGTGAACTACCGCGTGGCAGACTTCGAGCCCGGTAGGAAAACCGTTGAATATCAGCCGTCCTACTTTGGTTTCGAGGACGGCAACGAGGTCCGCGTAGTCGCGCAGATCCTGTTCTGTCCCGTGGATGGTGGCGGTAAGGTGACCTTCGAGGTTGCGAGCGATCTTGAGAATGTCTTCGCGCGTGGAATGGCGGACGAGGAGAGTGGTGGGGCCGAAGATCTCAGCGTCCAACCCGTGGCTGTTCAAGAACGTGTTCGCGTCGGTCTCGAAGAGCGTGGCGCCCGCGCAGAAAGCTCGCTCGCCAGATGGTGGACTCGTTTCGGCGAGGACCTGGACATTACTGTCCTGCTTGCGGCGGTCGATTGCGGCGCGGTACGCCGAACCTATTCCCGCGGTGAGGAGATTGAACTGTGGAGTCTCGCCCACCAAGTGCTTCAGACTGGCGGCAAAGGAATCGGCCTCGGCGGCGCGTGGCAGGAAGACCATTCCGGGCTTCGTGCAAAACTGTCCCGCACCCAGAGTGAATGATGTGTGGAGACCGGCTGCAATGGCGTCGCCACGCTCCTGGAGCGCACCCGGAAGTATGAACACCGGATTCGTGCTGCCCATCTCGGCGAAGATCGGGATTGGTTCGGGGCGGGCCGCCGCAAGGTTCATCAGTGCTCTGCCACCAGCCAGTGAGCCGGTGAAACCTACGGCTCGCACCTGAGGATGTTTGACCAACGCTTCGCCAATCTTCGTGCCATTGTCGAAGAGAAGGGTGAACGTACCTTCAGGAAGACTGCATCCCCGTACTGCCTGCTGGATGGCCTGTCCCACAAGCTCGCTGGTGCCGGGGTGTGCCGGGTGTGCTTTGACGATCACGGGATTGCCGGCGGCCAGCGCCGAAGCTGTATCTCCACCAGCGACAGAAAACGCGAGAGGAAAATTGCTGGCGCCGAATATGACGACAGGGCCCAGCGGACGAAGCATGGAGCGAATATCGGGCCGGGGAACGGGTTTGCGGTCAGGATCGGCGCGGTCGATGCACGCCATCACCCACGAGCCATCTTCCACGAGCTGAGCAAACAGGCGAAGTTGTCCGCAGGTGCGCCCAGTCTCCGCCTGAAGGCGAGCTTTGGGCAGCGCCGTTTCCTGTTCCGCGCGAGCGACGAGTTCGCTGGCGCTGGATTCGATCTTGGCCGCGATTGCGCGAAGGAACTTTGCCTTTTCTTTTCCGGAAGCACGGCCGTACAGAGCAAAGGCTTCCACAGCAAGTTGTGCGGCAAGATCGACCTCGGAGTCGGTTGCTGAAGTGAAGCCCGGCTGCAAAGGTTCGGCAGTGGCGGGATTTGTGGCATAAAACAAGTCTGACGTGACTGAGCCTTCACGGAATCCGATGATCGATCTGCCGGAAAATCTCATGCTTGCTCCGCGTTATTTCTTTCCAGGCATGGCATAACTGACCGCGGTTTGCGGCCGCGCAGCCAGCGCTTCACGAATAGTCTTGCGAACTTGTTCCAGTTCCTTCCCCGTGGGTTGCAGCCGGGGCGGCCGCACGCGAGCGTTGCCAATCCCGACTTCGGCCTGCACCAGCTTGATCAGTTGAACGAAATTGGGCACGGTGTCCATGCGCAGAAGCGGCAGAAACCAGCGGTAGAGCTCGAACGCAGCTTCGCTCTCCCCTTTGATGCCGTAGTCGAAGAGGTCGACGGACTCGCGGGGCAGAGCGTTGGCCAATCCCGCAATCCAGCCGGTTGCTCCAACTGCGATGGATTCCAGGATCGCATCATCGACCCCGACGAAAACTTCCAGGCGGTGACCGAGCAGGGCGCGAATGGCAGAAACGCGGCGGACGTCGGCGCTTGATTCCTTCACGGCATGGAAGTTTTCGTGCTCCGCGGCGAGTTCCTGAATGTGCTCGGGAAGGAAATCGGTGCCGTAGGCAATCGGGTTGTTATAGAGCATGCAGGAGAGCGACGTGGCCTCGAACGCCGCCGCCACATGTGCCTTCATCTCACGCCAGTCGCCCTGATAAACGTATGGTGGCAAGACCATGAGAGCGTCGCAGCCTATGTCAGAAGCCGATTTCGCAAGGCTCACCGCTTCGGTGGTGGTAAGCGACGAAATTGACGCCACTACCGGCGCGCGGCCCTTGAGTGCTGCGACGAGCGTTTGCAGAATCTGCAGCTTCTCGTCGAGGGAAAGAGTAGCGCCTTCCCCTAGAGACCCGAAAGCGACAACTCCGGTGCACCCGTTATCGACCAGCCAGCGGCTGTGTTCCTTCATGAAACCGTGGTCCACCTTGAGATCTTCGGTGAAGCACGTGGTTATCGCGGGCATCACGCCCTTCCAGTTCATCGCTGCCCTCCTATGATTTCGCTAGATTGGAGTTCCGCATGTTCCGGCTCCAGGTGCGGCGTCATCGACGCGAGACTCTCCACACGCACAGGAAAGATCGGCGGACGGACGGAATCCGGGTTCCATTTGAAAAGGAACTGAGTTGCGGGCCCGCAGATTCTGCCCTGGCAGGGGCCCATGCCGCAACGGGTCTGGAGTTTGGCCGCGCGCCAGGAGGAATGCTGGCTTAGTTTGCGGTGGGTGACGTCTTCGCAGCGGCAGACAATAGTCTCGGGTAGGGGCAATCTGCGGAGCTCACAGCGCAGTTTGAAGGCGCGGTCGAGGGCACGGGCAAAGCGGCGGAGCTTCTCGCAGGGTACAAAGAGCCGTTTCGCGTCTTCGATGCGGCCAGCGGTCGTGAACCCCGCGATCTGACCCTCGACAAGCGCTAGTTCGACGCCTCCGATGCCCGTCGGTTCTCCGGCGCAGAACACGGAGGGCACGGATGTCTTTTGAAAGCCGTCCACTCGCACATAGCCGTTCTGAATCTGGCAGCCGATCAACTGTGCGAGCTCGATGTTCGGTACCAGATGAAAGCCGCACGCGAGGTAATCGCATGGGATCGTCTCAATCTTTCCATGGTGGGAGATGAGTACGGATTCAAGGGCGTTGCGTCCATGCGCGCCGACCGGCCAGGAACTCGTGACGAAGGACACGCCTGCGAGGTCACGCTTCAACCGAAATGCCTGTGCCAGCTTGCCGGATTGACCAAACAGCGTGAAACCGAAGCGCGCAAGATCACTCCACGAAGCTTGTTCACAAATCATCGGAATCTCAGCGCCGTGTTTCTTCAGATACGAGGCTACAGCCAGCAGCAACGGTCCCGTGCCCGCGACGATCACGCGCTTGCCGCGGATGGGGAGGCCGGACTTGACCATGGCCTGCTGGCCGCCCGCTCCCATGACGTTCGGTAGCGTCCAGCCGGGAAAGGGCAGGAATCGTTCCCTTGCGCCGGTCGCCAGGATGAGTTGCGAATATCCCAGCTCGGAAACTTCGTTCGCTGACTCAGCCACCAGGAATCCCGGTTCCAATTGTTGAAAGACTCTCGTGCCAGCAAGAACCGCGACTCCGGCAGCTTTGACTCGCGATGCCCACTGCGCGGCATCGGTCGAGGCTGCGCTTTGCGTCTCGCCGCGCCAGATCTGTCCTCCCAAGGTGAGGTTGTCATCCACAATGGCGGTGAGTCGTCCGCACTCGGCAGCTGTGGCGGCCGCAGCCATGCCGGCGGGCCCGCCACCGACCACAAGCACGTCGAATCGTTTTTGAACTTTTCTACTCATTCGTAGTCACTTCCATGCCGGATTCACACAGAGTCTGACAGCTTCGACAATGAGGTGCTCCGTTGATCGAGACGCGACACTCAAAGCAGATGCCCATGCCGCATAGAGGTCCGCGCGGCTCACCGGTAACCGAGGTGCGACACGCAACTCCCGCGATAGAGACTGCAACCGCCACGGTGGACCCGAAAGGCACTGCTAGTCTGGCTCCGTTCACCGTGAGTTCGACTGTCTCAGGCATGCACGTGCTCCTTGGGCGATCGAGACGGCAAATACGGATCGATGGGGATTGCAGGATTTTTCCCGTCGACTAGATCAACGAGCAGCCGCGCGGTCCCCAGCGAGGTTGTGATCCCGAGGCCCTCGTGGCCAGTGGCCAGGAAAAGGCTCTTGTCCTGGGGCCACGGGCCGATCAGGGGAAGCTTGTCGGGAGTGGCGGCGCGGAATCCGGTCCAGCTGCGTACGATCAGCATATCTTTCAGGCCGGGCATATATTGCTGAGCCCGCTCCAGCATGCGCACCAGAATGTCGTTGTCCACTTCCTTATGTTCGGCGCCGAACTGGCGGGAGGAGCCGATCAGAATCTGGCCAGTTTTACGCGGTTGTACGTTGAAGGCTACCGACTCGCTGGTGAGGGTGTGGGCGCTCTTCAGATATCCCAGTTCCACCAGTTGATGACGCAAAAATCCGGCATAGCGGTCGGTGATGGCGAGATGTCCCTTGCGCTTCCTTACTTCGAGGCCCTCCGTCAGCGAAGGAGAGCATGAGCCGGTCGCATTGATGATGATGTCGGCGGCAATCTCCGCGCCTTCCGCCAGGTGGATGCGCCCTTGTCCGATTTCGCTCACGGAACCGCCGAGATGAAGTTTCGCGCCGTTAGTCTGCGCGCGTTCCACCAGAAAGCGCGCGGCGCAGGGCGGATACAGCACAGCGTCTTCAGGGACGAGCAGCCCGCCAACCATTCCCGGCCGCAAGTTGGGTTCGTGCGCTTGCAACTTTGCCGAGTCGAGCACTTCGACGGGAACGCCACGTTTGCAGTAATACTCCCGCTTGCGCCAAACCTCGTGCATTTCTTCGTCATCGGCAGCAACCCAGATGGTTCCGCACGGTTCGTATTCGACATCCTCGGGCAACTCCGGCCGTAGCTGCTGCCACAATTGCTGGGAATAGCGGGTAAGCGCGAACTGGGCTTCGGAATCGTCCATAGTGACGATGTGCCCCATGCCGGCTGCGGTGGCCCCGCCGCCCGTCATGTCACGCTCGAGGACGACCACTCGCATGCCGCGACGTGCGAACTCGTCGGCGCAAGCCGCACCGACGATTCCGGCCCCCACAATTGCGACGTCATAGGAAGTGCTGCTCATGCCCGGATGCCCATACACAGCGGATCGCGCGGGTCCAGGATCAACTCGGCTTCAGAGTTCACGAAGGCCGAGCCTTTGATGCTGGGGTGAATCTGGCCATCCCGTATCGTCACAGTCCCTTCAAAAACGCTGCCGACGATGCTCTCCTGCCGCCACACCTGGCCTTCGCGAATCTTGCCGTCGGCATAGAGGCACGCCAGTTTGGCACTGGTCCCGGTTCCGCAGGGCGAGCGATCATACGCTTTGCCCGGACAGAGTACGAAGTTCTTGCTATGCACTCCCGGCGTTGCAGAAGGCGCGAACAGTTCCACGTGGTCGATTTCGTGTCCGTCCTTTCCGGTGACGCCGGAGGTATTGAGCGCCTGGCGGATGGCCCAGGTGAAAGTGGTCAGGATGTCGATATTCTTCAGCGACAGTTCCATCCCGTGCTCCTGCACCAGGAAGAACCAATTTCCTCCCCAGGCAACGTCGCCGCGCACCTTGCCATAGCCGGCGACTTCGACTACGACGTCCTTCGCGGCGCGGTAGCTGGGAACGTTGTTGACCGTAACCTCGCCGCTTTCGTGCAAGACGGCACCTACGGTTCCGACGGGAGTTTCGATCTGATGCCGGCCGGGATGGATACGTCCCATGTGAGTCAGCGTGGCGACGAGGCCGATGGTTCCGTGCCCGCACATGCCGAGATAACCGACGTTGTTGAAGAACATGACGCCCGCGGCGGAAGAGGGATTGAGGGGTTGGCAGAGAAGTGCGCCCACGACGACGTCGGAACCGCGCGGTTCGTTCACCACCGCAGAGCGAAAATCGTCGTGCTGAGTGCGGAAACGCTCCAGCCGGTCCGACAGCGTGCCCGCCCCAAGGTCTGGGCCACCACTCACCACCAGGCGGGTGGGTTCTCCGCCGGTGTGGGAGTCAATCACGCGCACTCGTCTGGCTTGGCCTTGTGGCACTGGATTCATTTTAACGATTGCTGCTGACTTGCATCTTCGCCACAGCCTAAACGCGGCAAGGGAAGGACGACTTTTAACGGAACATGAGGCTACGCGGGCACCTCTGCGATTTTATGTATACAATATGCAATCGTCAACCGCAGGTTCCGAATTGCCGAAAACACTGAATTCCTCTGCGGCCGGAGTTTTCTGTTTGTCGGGTGAGCTTGCTATTCTCTTGTCTTATTCCTGTGATTGTAATTTTTTGTTGCAGGCGATTCATCTTCCTGCCGGGCGAGTATTATTCTTTTCGCGCTGTTCGCACACCGGCCCGTCACCACCTGTCTCCGGGCTGCTGGTTGCAATTTTGGGCATTCCGTCTATTACCTGACTCTGGGGGCCATGGCGAAACGGCGGCTTTGCATCGCGGCTTGCTGTCCTTAAGCAATTCGAGTGACTTCTTGCTTCAATTCTTCCGGAGGAAGTGAATAGTGCGGACAAATGCCTGCGTTTTTGCATCGTGTCGAGTGTTGAGTGTTGCTGGCGCCGTGATGGCGGTAACACTCGCAGGCACAGGCATCGCAAGGGCTCAAAGCCCGGTCATGGCTGAGCACTTGCGCCGGATTTTTGTTGCCAAGGAGTTCGCCTCCAAGTCCTTCGGGCCGGCGAAGTGGCTTAGGGAAGGACAGGCGTACGCAACTGTGGAGTCCTCGCCGTCGGTAAGTGGAGCGAAAGAGATTGTCCGCTATGACACGGCGAGTGGACAGCGCACGGTTCTGGTCACAGCAGAACAGGCGACTCCTCCCGGAGCCAAGGCGCCGCTCACAATCGACGACTACGCGTGGTCCGAAGATATGAGCCGCGTCTTGATTTACACCAATTCGAAGCGGGTGTGGCGTGAAAATACTCGCGGTGACTACTGGGTGCTCGATGTGAAAACGGGCGCCTTACGCAAGCTGGGCAACGACCCACGTCCCTCCAACCTGATGTTTGCCAAGTTCTCGCCAGACGGTTCGCGCGTGGCCTATGTGCGGGATAACAACATTTATGTCCAGGAATTAGGTACAGGAGCGATCATACGGCTTACCTTCGACGGCTCGGAAAAGATCATCAACGGCACCTCGGACTGGGTTTACGAGGAAGAGTTTTTCGTTCGCGACGGTTTTCGATGGAGCCCGGACGGAAAGCGGATCGCCTATTGGCGGTTCGACACGACAGGCGTGGAGAACTTCACGCTCATTTATGACGTGGGCGCTCCTTACGAAATCGAGACGCAGATTCCTTATCCGGATTATGGACGTTATCCGAAGGTGAAACAGATTCCCTACCCGCAGCCCGGGACCGCGAATTCGGCGGTTCGCGTCGGCGTGGTCCCGGCCGCGGGCGGCGAGACTCGCTGGATGAAAGTGCCGGGTTCTCCGAGCGATAACTACATAGCGCGCATGGAGTGGGCGGGAGATTCTGATGCACTTGTTCTGCAGCACCTGAACCGCCTGCAAAACACGAACGATGTGCTTCTTGCCGACGTCAGAACCGGCGAAGTGCGGAGCGTCTATCAGGATCACGACATGGCGTGGGTCGATGTAGTCGATGATTTGCACTGGGTTCACGGCGGCAAGGATTTTCTCTGGCTCAGTGAGCAGGACGGCTGGCAGCACGTGTATGTGATCTCGCGGGATGGCAAGGAGGTGCGGCTCGCGACCCCGGAGCGTTTGATGTGGTCAACCTTCTGGGCGCCGATCCGAGCGAGGAATGGCTCTACTACATTGCCTCACCCGAAAACGCGACGCAAAGATACCTCTACCGGAGCAGGCTCGATGCACAAGGTTCTGCCGAACGTCTGAGTCCCGCAAACGAACCGGGGACGCACTCTTATAAGATGTCCCCCGATTTTCACTGGGCTTTTCACACGTCGTCAACGTTCGACACACCACCAGTAACGGATCTTGTGCGACTTCCCGAGCATCACGTACAGCGAGTGCTGGAGGACAATGCCGCGGCCCGGCGCGCGTCCGGGGAACTGATCCCGTCTCCGACTGAATTTTTCTCGCTTGATATTGGTGACGGCGTGAAGCTGAATAGCTGGATGATCAAGCCCAGAGGCTTTGATCCGTCCAAGAAATATCCGATCTTGATTTTTGTGTATGGGGAGCCGGCCGGGCAAACTGTGCTGGACAGATGGGAAGGCGAGAACGGAATGTTTCACCGCGCTCTGGCGCAGGAAGGATACATCGTCGCCAGTGTTGATAACCGCGGCACGCCTGCCCCGAAAGGAAGGGCCTGGCGAAAAGTTGTCTACGGGGAGGTAGGAGTACTGTCATCGAAGGAGCAGGCGCTGGCTCTTCAGGCCTTGGAGCGCACCCGACCTTATATCGACCCCAATCGAGTCGCGGTGTGGGGACGGAGTGGCGGCGCGTCCAACACTCTGAATCTGATGTTCCGTCATCCGGAACTTTACAAGGTCGGGATGGCCGTCTCGCCGGTGGCGGATCAGAGATTGTACGACACCATTTATCAGGAGAGATATATGGGACTGCCGCAGGATAACGCCGCAGGCTACAAAGCAGGTTCTCCGATCAATTTTGCCGAAGGGCTCAAGGGTTCGCTGCTGCTGGTTCATGGTTCGGGCGATGACAACGTCCACTTTCAGGGTACCGAACTGCTGGTGAACCGCCTGATCGAATTGGGCAAACCGTTCGACTTCATGGATTACCCCGGAAGGACGCATTCCATCGTGGAAGGGGAGGGCACCGAATATCATTTGTATGCCCTGCTCGCGCGGTATCTCGAGGAACACATAACGCCCGGACCCGCGCACTAGCCGCTGGAATCCGCATAGGTTGTGTGTGGGGTATAGTTAATGGCTTCTGTTGGGTCAGGTTTCGTTGGGAGCTTCACTGTAGGAAAGCGAAAACTACCGAAATCGCATGGAAACTGGAAGGGTAAGCGACTCCGCAATTCCCCGCCAATCACTGACGTTGGCGGTGGCCGAGAGGCTCCGCAATCAGATCATTCGAGGTGAGATCCCGGAAGGCGCCCAATTAAGACAGGACGCGATCGCGATCCAGTTCAAGGTGAGCCGCATTCCGGTGCGCGAAGCACTCCGTCAACTTCATGCTGAGGGCCTGATTGCGATCGTGCCCAACCGGGGCGCGGTGGTGCCAGCACTGTCGCCGGACGACATCGGGGAACTGTTCGCGATTCGCGCGTTGCTCGAGCCCGAGTTACTCAAGTTGTCCATTCCCCGTCTGACGGAAGAGGATTTCGCGGAGGCCGAACAGGATCTTGCGCAAATTTGTCGGCGAGCTTCGGCGGGAAGACCACCTTTCCGACTGGGGACGGCTGAACTGGGAGTTTCACTCCATCCTGTATTCGCGTGCCAACCGGCCTTATTTCATGTCCGTCCTGCAGAACATCAATAACAACGGCGAAAGGTACACTCGCTTGCAGCTTTTCCTGACTCACGGCATGAAGCGGGCCAATGAAGAGCACATCAAGATTCTGGAGCTGTGCCGCCACCGGAACACTTCAGCTGCGTGCAAATTGCTGCGGCAGCACATCCAGTATGCCGGGCAATCGTTGAAGAAGGTTCTGCAGGAGAGACGGGAGTCCGGCAAGACCAAGGCTCGCGGCAAAGGGAAGGATTAGCGGCGGGATTGTTATGCCCGGACTAAACAGTCTTCGACCGCGGCGACGCGGGGGAGCGTAGCGCCGCGATTCGTATACAATATCCAATACCCTTTGGGCACGGTCTTTTCCGCGCCACACTTTTCTCCACTAAGGACCACACCGATCACCACGATTCCGATGGAGACTTCATGCCAGGATTAAGCGACTTCTCCCGCAGACAATTTCTCAGTGCGGCCGCGACGGCGGCAGGGACTGCCCTCCTCCCCAAGAGCTTGATGGGTGCTCCCATGCAGGATCCGGTCGTGGATACGTTTCAGAAAGACGGGAAGTCGGTCAGCCGGGAGAAAGTTCCCTGGAAAGCGCGCCCTTTCCGATGAAGCAGGTTCGTCTGGGCGAGGGACCATGCAAGGTGGCCATGGAGGCCGACCGGCGATATCTGCATTCCCTTCCCCCGGACCGGTTGCTGCACACGTTTCGAATTAACGCAGGCATTCCGTCGTCAGCGGAACCGATGGGAGGGTGGGAGTCTCCCGATTGCGAACTGCGCGGCCATTATGCCGGCGGCCATTATTTATCTGCCTGCGCTCTTATGTACGCGAGCACGGGAGACGAAGCACTCAAAGCCAACGCAAACACGGTGGTGGCGGAGCTGGCAAAGTGCCAAGCGGCGCTCAAGAGCGGATATCTGAGCGCGTTTCCCGTCGATTTCTTCGACCGGCTTCGCAATCGCGAGAGAGTCTGGGCGCCGTTCTATACCATCCACAAGATCATGGCAGGGAACCTGGACATGTTCGTGTACGGCGGGAACGAACAAGCGCTCGAGGTCACGGAAAAGATGGCAGGATGGGTGGCCGGCTATACGCAACCCTTGAGCTATGACCACATGCAGCGTGTGCTGGGCACGGAGTACGGCGGCATGGGCGAAGTGCTCTGCAATTTGTATGCGGTTACGGGTAAGGACCGGTACCTAGAGGTTGCACAGCGCTTCGACAAGAAACTGTTTTTCGATCCTCTTGCCGCGCATCGCGATGAGTTGAAGGGGCTGCACGTGAATACGCACATCCCACAGGTGATTGCGTCTGCCCGCTATTACGAACTTACGGGCGAAAGGCGATACCGCGATATTGCGGAGTATTTCTGGGATGAAGTCGTCAGCGAGAGGTCTTACTGCACAGGCGGTACGAGCAATGGCGAGTCGTGGAATACAGATCCCGGAAAGCTGGCGAATGAACTCAGCAACGACACCACGGAATGTTGCTGCGCCTACAACATGATGAAGCTGACACGGCACCTGTTCGGGTGGTCGCCGGATGCACGACTCATGGACTATTACGAGCGCACCGTCTTCAACCATCGTCTGGGCACGATTCATCCAGAAGATGGGACGATGATGTACTATCTGCCTCTCGCATCAGGGTATTGGAAGACTTTCGGCAAACCGTTCGATGCCTTGTGGTGTTGTACGGGAACCGGATCTGAAGAATATGCGAAGCTCACGGACACGATCTATTTCCATGATGACGATTCGCTCTACGTGAATCTCTATATCGATTCGAATCTGGAGTGGCCGGAGAAGGGCTTGCGGGTGCGGCAGGAAACGAAGTTTCCAGAGCAGGAAGGCACGACACTTACGATTTCTGCCAAGAATCCCATACAGCTCGCGATCAACCTTCGCGTTCCTTACTGGGCAGAGGGAGGCAAAGTGAAGATCAACGGAGCGGAGTTGCCGGCGTTTGCCAGTCCGAGCAGTTATCTTGCACTGCGCCGCGTGTGGAAGACCGGAGACAAGATCGAACTCAGCCTGCCGATGGGACTGCACCTTCAGCCGAATGCCTGACGACGAGACGATCCAGGCTGTCATGTACGGTCCGCTGGTTCTGGCAGGACGTTTTGATGCGGTGACGAAAGATAAGATGTATGGAGATTCTGCTCCCAAGAAAGATGACCGGCGCAAGGTGGATGACATTGCGGCCGATCCGAACAAGCCCACGGCTTGGGTGGAACCGGACACGAAGGCGCCGCTGACTTTCCGCACCGTCGGACAGGCGCAGCCGGTCAGCATGGTTCCGCTTTACAAGATCATCCAGGAACGCTACGCGGTCTACTGGAAGGTAAATTCGGTCAGCCGGTCATAGTTGCGCGTTTTTCGCTGTGCGCGGGGCCGAGCGATATTCTCCCTGAGGAGTTTTCCAAGCATGGAACGAATTTCTGTAATGACGCTTATCGTCGCAGCTTGCATGGTCACAGTTCCTTCATCATCGGGCCAGACCAGCCTGGATGCCCGCAGGTCGCAATTGAATGCGGTCTTGCAGGAGGAATGGGAACACGAACTGCGTGCCGAGCCCGAGATGGCGACCCACGTCGGCGACGATCGCTATAACGACCGGTTGCAGGATTACTCGCCGGAGTTCTTCGCCTCTGAGATCGAGTATGCGAAACAAATGCTCGGCCGCATAGAACTCATCGACACCACGGGATTTCCGGAGCAAGAAAAACTGAATAAGGCGCTGATGGTGCGCGGCCTCAAGGAGAACATCGAGGCAGCGCAGTTCAAGCACTGGGAGATGCCGGTCACACAGTTCGGTGGGGTGCATCTGGAGTACGCTTCACTCGCTTCTAACACTCCCTTCCGATCGGCGAAGGACTACGAGAATTACATTGCGCGGCTGCATCAGCTTCCGCGCGTGTTCGATCAGGTGACGGCCAACATGCGTCTGGGCATGCGTGACCACCTGATGCCGCCGAAGTATCTGCTCGAAAAGGCAACGACGCAGGCACAGAGTATCGCCGACGACAGCCTCGAGGCGAGCCCGTTCATGCAGCCGGCTCACAAATTCCCTGCTGGAATTTCCGATGCCGACCAGCAGCGCTTACGCGGCGCGATGGCAGCCGCCGTGAAGGATGAGGTTGCGCCGGCATACGCCAAGTTTGCTGCGTTCATGCGAACCGAATATGCGCCCAAGGGCCGCGCTGACTTTGGCACCTGGGAACTGCCGGATGGAGATGCCCGCTATCGTTTCGCGGTCCGGCAGATGACGACAACAAATCTGGGACCAGAGGAGATTCATCAACTGGGGCTCAAGCAGGTTGTCGAAATCGAGAGCGAGATGCTCAAGATCGCCAAGCAGCAAGGCTTCAATGACCTGAAGAGCTTCAATGAACACATCCGCAAGGACAAGGCCCTATACGGCACATCGGGGCAGCAATTACTGGATTTGTATCAGCACTACGCCGACCAGATGTACAAGAAGCTACCGCAACTTTTCGGGAATTTACCCAAGAATAAGTTGGCCGTCGTACCCATGGAGGCGTATCGCGCACCTGATGCGGTACCGGCGGATTATTCCATTGGGTCACCGGGTAATTCCCTGCCCGGGCGGATCAACGTGAATGAATATGATCCCCAACACCGGTTGCTTTTGAATGTGGAGGCAATCGCGTACCACGAGGGAGTGCCTGGACATCATCTTCAGTTTTCGATTGCGCAGGAGTTGCCGGATCTTCTGCCTTTCAGGAAGTTCGGAGTGGACTATCACGCCTATTCCGAAGGGTGGGCATTCTACTCGGAGCGACTGGGAAAGGATGTGGGCTTTTATCAGGACCCGTACAGCGAGTATGGCCGCCTGGGGAACGAGATGTGGCGGTCGGTGCGGCTAGTCGTCGATACTGGCGTCCATTACAAGCATTGGTCGCGTGAGCAGATGGTCGAGTTCTTTCGCCAGCATACCGCGATGGACGAGCCGAATATCCAGACGGAAGTAGACCGATACATCGCATGGCCGGGGCAGGCGCTGGCCTACAAGCTCGGCCAGATGAAAATTCTTGAACTGCGGGATCGTGCGCGGCAACAACTGGGCAGTCGATTCGACATTCGCACCTTCCACGATGTCGTGCTCGACCACGGCGTGCTGCCGCTTGACGTGCTGGAGGACGAGGTGAACGAGTGGATCGATTCGCAGAAGGCGTCGCCAGCAAAGGCGAATTGAAGCGCCTAATGAGGATCGGGCAATATGCAATTTCTCCGGGCACAGGTCAACATAGTAAGAGGGGTAACCAATGTTATTAGTGTTCTGAGGTGTACTAATACGCGCGACACAGTGATCAGATTTTTGTACGCAAGTGTACTTCTTCCAGATTGACCGCACTTTGTTTCTCTTCTACAGTGCATTCAACGCAAGCGCCATTCGCAAGAAATCAAGTGACCTACAGTCGTCGTAGCCAGGGCGGTGCTGCTTCGCCAGCTCGTGGGTGAGCCCTGTACCTAAGCCGACCCGGTCGTATATCGGGACGAAAGTTCCGCAGCCCTCCCCCTAAACCGCTCCTATTATTCGCCGGAGTGTGCTCACTCCGCGCGCATGGAGGAGTGTCATGAAAGGCTGGAATCTATTTGTAGTTTCTTTGTGTTTGCTTCTGCCGACTGTTGCGCCGGTGAGGTTGATGGCGCAGTCGCAGACAACACCCAATCCCAACTGTACGATCATCTTGCCGAATGCTCCGCTCACGGCTCAAGGTCTGGCTACACCGTACCAGTTGGTGGCTACCAACCTGGCTGATGGAGAGTGCCACGAGGCAGACCCGAATCAGTCGGCGTTTGTTCAAGCCGCAATATTAGATCGAGTCACGGGCCAGATTTCCATCTATAACCCGCTGGTCATCGATCAGAACACAACGCCAGCAACGGCGCCCGTCGTGCCCGTGCTTCCGGACAACGCGATTGTGGCGCTGTGGTTCGGATATAACGGCAACATTCTCACCTTGCAAGCGCCCGGCGACAACCTGAAGGAAAACCGATGCGTAAACGGACTCAACGGGAATTTCGGGCAGTTTGCCTACTGCAATGCGCGAGAGTTTTTCGATGCCGCCAACCGGGACGTCTGGAAGGGCAAGGTCAGTGTGCCGCCGTTGGGAACGGCCATTGACGGGCAGCCGTGTCCGACTGTGCGGGACTTTTTTGTGGTCGATCAAGACCAAAGCGACAACTTGCCCGTAACCTACCTGCTGACTGACGCAGGTATCGCACAAAAAACACAAGCTAACCTTGCGGCCTTTCCAAATGCCACCACCTTGGGAAATCCCAGCGACAACGGCCTGCTCGACAGATTTCTGGATGTCGCGCTGAGTTGCACGCCGTGGAAGGGCCCAGACCTGGCCGACCCTGGCCAAATGGTACCAGCCCTGCCGCTCAACGAACTGCAGGCCAAGTTCCGCCAGGGGCGCCCTGTCGCTCGGATCCCTGCCGGCGATCCGATGGTTCTCGACAGCAATGGGAACGCCGACCTGCCAAAGATCAACGCGTATCGACGAGGAGTCGATCAACGGGAAGCTTACTCCCTTCGAGAGGCGGACACGGCTCGTTATTGCCGCCACCTCTACAGAATTCAGCCCGACAGGCTTCTGCTGAATGAGGCGGTTCTTACAGCCAGCCCGTCGCCGGTTCCCTCTGCCGGGAATTCGCTGTTCACATTCCTCGCGCAACGTTTTGTCGCGTCGTACCAAGTTCTGGGCTGCGCCGCCCTCATAAATGAACCAGATCCCGTGACAGTGACGACGGATGCTAACGGTGTCGCGGTCAGCGCCACGATCACAGCGACCTATCAGACAGGTAAGCAGGGTCTCGCCGCGCAGTCGAAACAGGACGGCGATGACGATGCTGATGATGCGACACCGTAAGCGGATACGTCGCGGTGGGTCTCTCGGTAGCACAACCATTCACGTCGAACAGGTGTAATCAGGCCGAAGGTGTGATGTACACATCCAGTGGTGTACGAGCGGACTGCAAAGTCAGGCACGAGCGACGCTGTACTTCAGGTTGCACTAACTGGATGTGTACACGGTGGTAGTGCCGTGACATATGTAGAACACAAATCCAAGTTGGGGTTGAGAAGTTGTGCGGGGCCATCTGCTGCTCTTGAAAGCGCTCTTTGTAATTCAAATAAGCTCTGTCGCGTTGGCGTGGCAAGAGGGGAGTCCGGCGGCCTCCACGCAGAATCCGCATGGCCCGATGACACTCGCCTGCCAGAAGTGTCATACCGCGTCGGGATGGAAGTCGATCCGCAACGTTCCTGAGTTCGATCACAACAAGACGGGCTATCCCCTTCGCGGGATGCACACGAAAGTACGCTGTGAGGAATGTCATACGACTCCGCTGTTTCGTAATGTGGGCCAGCGCTGCCAGGACTGCCATGCCGACATCCATCGCAGAAAGAACGGAGCGGAGTGCGAATTGTGTCACCGGGTGAATGGCTGGGAGGTGTCGATTCATTCGATCAACGAACACCAGGACCGATTTCCGCTCGTCGGCGCTCACGCGGCGGTTGACTGTTATGCATGTCACAAGGTGGGCTCTGTGGGACAGTTCAACCGGCAGGGGCTGTCTACCGATTGCGACAGCTGTCACCTGGCGGCGTTTCTGAAAGCCACCTCTCCAAATCACCAGGCACTGGGATTTTCGCGCGATTGTCAGGAGTGTCACATGTCGATGGACAGCTGGATTGTGCGGACAGTCATGCGTGCAAAGGGACGGAGATAGAGCATCGTGAAGATGGGAACGCAGAGCACGGAAGGTGCCGGCAAATGACGAGGAAGTTGCGGCGCCTGAGCGTACTTGTGCTGCTGGTACCAGTCTGCATTGGGCAAGTCATCGGGAAACACACGGCGATCGTGCGGAAGATCCGAGTGTCCCCCGATGGCGACAAGGTAAAGATCGAGGTCATGGTCACTTCGCATGTAGTTCCCACAGTTACGACGGCGACGGATCCCGATCGCCTGGTTCTGGAACTTCCCAACACGGTGGTAAATGCTCAACAGGAGCGAATCGAAGTAAAGCAGAACGGCGTGCAGGCACTGCGCGTCGGTCTGAATGTTGCCAACCCACCGCTTACGCGAGTAGTGGTCGATCTAAATGGCTCACGATCATTTGGGTTCACGAGCGACGGTAACACGATCACTCTAACGGTGCTGCCAGCCACTGATGTCCTGCAGAGCAAGAAAGGACGTGCCCCTGTACCGGCGGCGTCCGGTTCGATGATCGGGAAGTTATGGCCCAGGCAGCATAAGAACAACAACCCAGGCGCGGCGACCGTAGTGAAGTTCCCGTCGCGAGAGTCAAAAACAAAAGACGCAAAGGCTACTGAGGAAGAGTCAAAGCCGGGTCTGCGAACAGTTTTTAGAGTGAAGTACGTGGCCGACGGCGCGGCTTACCTGAATGGCGGGCGGCGCTCCGGACTCTCCGAGGGCATGACACTAGTCGTGAGGAACTCTGGCCCTTCTACTTCAGGTTCCGCGGCTGATTTCGCGAAACAGGCGAATGTCGCCGAACTATACGTAGTGTCAGTTGCGGATGCTTCGGCGGTCGCGGAGATTCGCGTGCCCAAACGCGAGGTTAAGCGCAATGACTTGGCGTACCTTTCCACCGAGGATGCCCAGCGGGCATCCGATGAACACAAGCTCAGCGCCTCTGCGGATCAGGCCGGAAAACATGCGTTCGTCGAGAGCAATCCGCTTGGCGGGACGACACCCAATGTCCGCCGGCCATCCGCCGAACCGGGCCGAATTCGCGGACGATTCGGGTGGGACTACAGCGGCATTCGGAGCAGCGGGTCGACAACGGGCGACAGCCTTGCGCGAGGCTTCATCTTTCAGAGCGACATCACCCACATTGCGGGAACGTACTGGAACCTGCAGGGCTACTGGCGCGGGCGATTGACCAACAGCTCACAGCCGGATGAGCCAACGATGCAGTACTACCTGGACAAGACCTACACCATGCAACTGTACTACGACAATCCGAATTCGAAGTGGTTGGCCGGACTGGGGCGACTCTATCTTCCCTGGGCACCAAGCCTGGACACGATTGACGGCGGATATATGGGACGGAGGGTTGCTCATGGCGTGATTGCCGGAATCTTCGGCGGCTCCACTCCCGACCCGACGTCGTGGCATTACGCCCCCGACCGGCAGATTACGGGATCGTTCGTTAATTTCGAAGGGGGCAACTACGAAAATTTCCATTACACAAGCACCGCGGGTGTGGCCTTGAGCATGTTCAAGTGGTCACTCGATCGGCCGTATGTGTTCTTCGAGGACGGACTCTCCTACAAGAAGTTGGTTTCTATCTATCACTCGTTGATCGTCGATTCTCCGCAGGGAGTCACCACGGATGGAATCAAGCCCGGCGCGGGCATCAGCCGCAGTTATTTGACGTTTCATATTCAACCGGAGCGGTGGATCTCGTTTGACGTTTATCACAATTATTTTCGCGACGTTCCGACCGCCGCGACACAGCTGATTGGCACGGGCCTGGTCGACAAGTTGCTATACCAAGGCGTAAACGGCAGCGTTCGCGTGGAACCCCTCCGGCACTTCGCGGTGTACACGACGATGGGGCGAAGCGATCGCACCGGCGACGTAAAGCGCAGCCTGAACCAGATGTACGGCGCGACCTGGAGCGAAATCTGGCGCACCGGCATTCGGGCCGATCTCCGTTACTCGAAGTTTGACAGCTCGTTCGCGAAAGGCGATTACCGAACCTTGACGCTATCGCGGCACCTGGGGGAAAGGATTGTGTGGGATGCACAGGTTGGGAATCAGAATCTTGCGTCTGCTTACACCGTGAACAATAAGTCGAAGTTTGTGGATACCTCCTTCGACACCAGCCTGTTTGGACGCGCCTTTCTGCAAAGCGGCTACACGATTTCGCACGGCGTGCAGATGAATTACGACCAGTGGTACGTAAGCCTCGGATATCGCTTCGACGCGAGAGATCCCGGAAAATGAGTTCATTCAACGGCACTAACTGGACGTTCTGGTTCCCCAACGGGACAGCTCTCGGCATGCGCGCGCCTCGTCTCCGCCAGCCAGGAACGACGGCGACACCAGCACGCGAGAAATCTGTGATCGCGGCAGTGCGGCCCATGGTCCGGCCACCGGCGCAGCCAAGTCCCCGGCGTCCGGCAACGATGCGTACGACTCGACCTCAGGCCCCGGCGCAAGTGGTCTCGACTGCGGTACGCAGAACCGAGGAAAGGCATCGCCAGGTGTTGGGCATCCTCTCGGCTTTCCTGATTGCGAGCATCATTCTTCTAGCGCTTTACGGAGGACACTATTACACGCTAAGCCAGAGTGCGCGGCCGTTTTCGTCCCGGCATCACATACTGAAACCCAGCGGTATCGTGGGGATGAACGCAGGCCTGCTTGGCACTGTGATGTTTTGTGGCATCTTCTTATATCCGCTGCGGAAACGATTGCCCTGGCTGCGGAAGCGAGGGAACTCGAGACACTGGCTTGACTACCACGTGGTATTGGGGGCGGCGGCTCCGATCTTCATTGCGTTTCACTCCTCGTTCAAGTTTCGCGGGCTGGCTGGGATCGCCTTTTGGGTCATGGTGCTGGTCTCCGTTAGCGGATTCGTCGGGCTTTACTTGTATGGTCAGATACCGCGTCACGTGGTGACCGCGGAGGCGGCGCTCAAGGCGTCTCGCGCGGTGCAGGCGCAGATGATGAATGCGGCAGGAGAACACCGTCTGATCGTTCAGTCAGCCCTGCACATCTTGTTCGATCTTCCCACTCCAAGAAAGGTGGAGAAGTGGCCATTTCCAGTGGCGGCTTTTGCGATGGTCGGGTTCGATCTGGCTCGTCCCTTTCATGTCGCGGGTTTGCGGCGAGCGGTAACCGGGAACGGTCAAACGTTTCTTGTGGGGTTCCGGCGTGGGAGCAATGCTGCGCTTGAGCAAGCAATTGATCTCGCGAGGGAGCAGGCTTCCCTCTGCAAGCGCATTGTGTTTCTGACTCGCGCGCAGAAGATCTTTCAGTGGTGGCACGTGATCCACAAGCCATTCAGCTACGGTTTTGCGGTTTTGGCCCTGCTGCACGTGGTTGTGGCGATGGCGATGGGATTCGTATGAAGCCCGACGAATCTGCAGAACGCCGTCACTGCGGCATGGTCTGCGAAACCGAGGCGGGCGGGCTGGGCTCCGAGAAACGCGTGGGCTGCGGACGGTAGCCGTTTCGCGTCCGGATGTTGTACTTCTTCACGCGCTCACCCGTCAGCTTGACGTTAATAGCGCGCCAGCCTCGATTGGGGTTTGCCTGAGGGTAGTAGGCAAGCGAGTACAGGTGCGCCAGATCATTCTTGATGGAAGCAAAGGCGTCTCTCTCGTCCTTCCACGTCTTGGCAAAATAAGCTTTGCCGCCGGTCGCGGCAGCCATGCGTCCGAACACCGCGGTGGAAATCGGATCCAACTGCGCCGTACGCGTGCTGATCATGTAGATGGGGATTCCTGTGGACTGGGCCAGTTCTGCGACATCCTCGGGTGGCACCATGCTGGCGTTGTCGGGGCCGTTCGAGAATACGACCACTACCTTTCTTCCCGTGAAGCGGGCCGCATCTTTTACTGTGAGCAACAGGCAGTTATATAGAGCGGCGTCGTCTCCAGCCACGGTTGTACGCACGCCGCGCAAGACCTCGCGAGCGATCAGGAGTCAGCGATGCGGCGCGAAGAAGGTCGCGACTGTAGGAGTAGAAGGCAATCTTGTCGGCGGTATCAAGGGAGCGGATGAATTCCGCAATCGCATCCTGCGCGAACACGAAGCCGCGATACATATAGTTGCTGGTGTCAAAGAGAATGAAGACGTTCGCACCCGCCACGAGAGTACCCAGATCCGGAGAGAGATCGTTCTGAGCCCCCTGCTTACCGGGCTGGCCCGGCTGGTCGCCAGGCACTGCAGGCTTGTTTTGTTCGGACGCGAGGTCTCCCGTATGGCGGGCAGGCTCGTTCCCTTCCGCGAAAGTGGCGATTTTTTCTTTAATGCCGTCTTCGGTGACGGCAAAGTCCTCGGGGCGAAGACCGGTAATGTAGTTTCCCTTGGTATCGGTGACCGCCACATTCAGCTGCACCATATTCACTATGACGTGAATGTGCGGTTCGTCCTCTTGTGCGGGCACAGAGATTCCCGAGTTCAAGAGGAAGCCCAGGAACAACCCAAGAAGTAGGAATCGTCTCCAGTCCATCATTTATTTACCTGCCTGCGGCGCCGAGTCGAGTAGGGTTGATCGATCCGTCCGTTCGTCAGGAGGCGGCATGACGCGAGTCACCGTCTCCCTTGCCGGAAACCCCGCGATCTTACCACTCCGAAACTCCTCTCCTGTCTCTCGCATGGCTCGGAGGATCGCCGGCCAATCTTCGAAGTCAGTGGCGAAAATCTTTTCCACCATACGGCGGGTGAGTACCGGAACCAGACGGTTCAGCATCACCGGGGGATAGCCCATTTCGTCGGCGAGGCGAGCCCAGTACAGGTTGTTCGAGTCCCACGTCTCGGCCAACAGCCGGCTCGAATAACCTTCGAAAGAAGGAAAGGGCTCGACATTCAGGAGTTCCTTGGCATAACTCTGGGCCAGAATGGGGTGAGGGATTCCGAAATCCTGAGATATCCGCTCCCAACTGACCTCGTGCGCATGAGCGTGAGTCAGGTTCTCGAGTTCCTGTCCTGCCGGCCCCCAGGAACTTGTCTCAGCACCAAACCTTCTCCGATACTCGAGAGCCAGGTAGAAGGTGTCGGCCGGCATCATCTGAGGAAGGGCATCCTGGACTCGCCCGGCGCGCATGCTCCATTCCAGCCACTCGCACCGTTGCGGCGGCATGCGATCCGACAAGATGTTCATGACCTTGCCGCGCAGTTGATTATCTTGTGACGACGCTGCGAGGATCTCCTCGCCGGTTCGTTGATACAAGCCGACGGCGTGAAGTTCTTCCTTGCTTACCCCCCACCAACGCGGAAGAACGGCACTGGTAAGGAGCCCCGGAACCAGTTCTTTCCAGATCAGGGCCTGTACATTTTCGGGCGCCACAAAGTCCTCCTCGACGGTGGCGAGCACGTACGGCAACTCTGCCAAAGAGCCAACCAGATGGGCGCCACCGGCAGCGGGAGAACCTTCACCAAAAAGCAGGGGGGCCTGCCAAACCCGCTCCACGCCCTCGACTGTTTCCGCTGTGAAGTCATGCGAGCGGACAAAGAGCGGATTGTTGTGGAGCATTTGAGCGCCGGGCGGCTCATAATAAGCGTAGTTCAGGCCCACTAAAGTGTCTCTCAGGAAGGGAGCCAGTTGTCCACGGGCTTCTGCCAGTTTTTCCGGAGGTCCGCCGGCCTTGATCACCTTGGTCAAGTCGGTTCTCATCTGCAATTCTGTGTGGCGAACGTTGTAGGTTCCCGCTGTCCAGATGGTTCGCTCGGTTCCAGTAAAAATGGGCCGCGGCATTTCAAATTCCCCGAGTTCGCGGGCCAGGGGAATCATGCCTTCACCGTTCACCTTCCCCTTCGCCATTTCGCTCAAACCGTCACTGAGGGCGAGGAGCGTATCAAGAGGAACGAGGCGCTGACCGTCCATGACCGAGCGGATCCCGTCGGCCACTTCGCGGTGCACCCGCTGGGCCTCCGCATTCGCCTGTTGGGGACCCGCCAGCAGATCGATGATCTCGTCCTGAGACCCGCTAGCAGTACCGGCGGCGGCAACTAGCAACTCACGGAGAGAGTCGCGACCGGCATCGACGAGTTGCGATGAGGACGGAACGTTGGCGAAAGGTTTGATCACCTTCTGCCATGAATCATTCAACTCGGCACTGGAGATCTGCCCCTGGCGGGCCAGAATTTGCCAAAGTCCGACGTTCGCCTGAAAGGTTCCCATGGCATTGCCGCGCAAAGTGCGGTTCGGAATCCTGTCGAGGCTCTCGGCCACATTCAAGAAATGAGTGATGGAGGCGTCTGTCAGCTCCGGGAACTCGGAGAAGATACGGTACTGGTCACTGAACTTCCCAAACCTGTCCGCCAAAAAGAGTGCAGTCTTGGGAGTCAGTTGCCGATCTTGAGGACGCCTGCGATCGAGGTCGCTCAGTGTCAGATAGATCTGCAGAGGTCCGAATTCGGATTGCTCCCGGGAAAGGGCAAACATGGCGTCCAGAACCTGCTCCGGATTGTTGATGTGGTTTGCGTGCTTGCTTAAGGCACGCGCGATTCTGGAATCGCTGCGTTGGTGGAGGATCTGTTTCCACACTTCCACATTTCCAGGAACGTGCGGCTCGCCGTTAGGTTCCCATTGAAGACGGGTCAGCAGCAACAGGAGGCAGGGAGACGGGCGGAACACAGATCTGGCGGCATCGGGAGGTGAATCCTGTCCGCGCAGGGCTTCATAGTAGCGCCGAAGCCGGCGGGGCTCGGTGAAGTGAGCCTGCTGAGTTTGGTTTACACGGGATAGAGCGTCGAAGTAAGCCGCGAGCCAGCCTCGATCTTTGGCAAGCAATCGAGGGACGAATTCGGCGGGCTTGTCAGGGCCAGCTCCGACCAGGTCCTTCCATGCGGTCTCAGCACTTGTACCCCCGGGCACGGCTACGCGTCCGGACCGTATGGTGATGTGACTCCCGTAAAAATCGAGAACCGCGGCGGATGGGAGCAGTCTCTGCAACCCCGGAGATTGGTGGAGGAAATCCCTGGTTTCGGTACCACTTCGAGCCAGAGCCCAGTAAAGGCGGGCCAGAGCCGGTTCGCGCAACAGCAGGTCAAGGAAGTTTCTATCCCGGGCGTTGTCCTTGACTGCCGCCGTCCAATCGCCTTCATGGAAAAGCAGCGGGACCTGGGAACTCGGGTACGCATAGACGAAGGGCTTGCCTCCCTGGAGCGCCTCTTCGAGTTGAGGCAAGGGGAAACCTGAGTCGATGGTGAGGAACGCCCTGTCTGGATCGGCGGTGATGAGAGTGGACGTGGGTTGTCCACAATCTTTGCGCAGGCGATAGCCGAGAACGCGCAATAACGGCTGTGCTTCTCCACAGCTGGAAACTCGAATCGTTCCTTCGGCTCCAGCCAAATTGGTCAGTTCCCTGGCTTGTTGCACATAGCGGATCAGAAGGATGAGGAACTCCGTGGGCCGGCCGGCGTTCAGAGACCCTTGATAACCCTGCGAAAAGATGTTACGTGCGAGCAGCGGCAGCACTTCGTCCGGCGATACCTTCTGGCTGATCGCCGCCATGCGCTGGAAGGACCGGAGAGGGCCGGGAATTGTGATTTGAGGGGAGGACGAATGCGAGACGTTTTCGGCGGGTTGTACGCTGCTCTGTTCCGCCGCGCTTGAAGACCCAGAGTCCTGGGCCTGAACCTGCAGACATGACGACGCGCAGACCGAGAGGGCAACAAGAAAGGCGAACTGGCGAAGAGGAAATTTCATGGCTGGAATCCTCTCTCAGTCTGGGGTGTCGCTGAGGGAATCGATTCCTACCTAGCGGTGGAACTCCTCGCCCTGGCGACGCACCCGAATCCTATCCTCACGAAACCATGTTGTAAGAGCGAGCTGACAACTCAAATCGTGCGTCGATTGGCCATCGACAACCTGATCGGGTGGTGCGGAACGGCGCAGTAATCGAGCCCGGAAGCAGCCTCTCGCAGCGCTACAGCCTGGATTTCCCCAAGGAGGTTACTCCGCTCCGAGAAGAATGTCGACCGTTAACTGATCAAGCAGTTCGTAAGGCAGCCGTTTTGTCGTTATAGCATCCTTGTCAAAACCATATTTCAACAGGGCCGCGGATGACCGCTTTGAATACCGTGCCGTATCCGGCAAGCCAGGCCGCGCCGCGGCGACATCCTTGAGGATGCCCTGAATTTGCCGGTTTGCGTTCCAGCGGGAAGCCTTCTCCTTCAAGATCAGGTACGTGCGCATGCACCCACGTGCAAAGTCCTTCACACCGGCGCAATCCTCAGTGCGGTAAGCGTGAGCATCGAAGTGACGTGGGCCCTGGTAAGCGACATCTTCCAGGAACTTAACCAGCCAGAAAGCCGACTTGAGATTGGCCGAACCGAAACGCAGGTCCTGATCGAAGCGCCCCGGCATCTGGTCGTTCAAATCGATGTGAAACAGTTTGCCGGCTTCCCAGGCCTGAGCCACCCCGTGCAGGAAGTTCAGACCCGCCATTTGTTCGTGCGCCACTTCGGGATTCACACCCACCATATCGGGATGGTCGAGGGTTGGAATGAAACCGAGGTAGTGGCCTGTCGTAGCCATGTAAATGTCAGCCCTGGGCTCGTTGGGCTTGGCTTCCAGAGCGAAGCGATAGCCGTACTTCTGATCGATGTTGTATTCGCAGAGATAGTTGATGGCTTCGCGCAGCCGTTTCAGCGCCTCTTCAGGACGGCGGCAGGCGTCAGTTTCGACACCTTCACGACCGCCCCATAACACGAAGATCTTCGCTCCCAGCTCGGCGCCGAGGTCCATGGCCGTCATCGTCTTCTGCAAGGCATAGGCACGTACCGCGGGATCGTTGGCGGTGAACGCACCGTCACGGAAAATGGGATGGAAGAAGAGTGAAACCGTAGTCATGGGCACGACGATTCCGTTCTCCTGGCAAGCTTTTTTGAACTCTCGAACGATACTGTCCCGCTGAGAAGGGGTTGCATCAATCGGGACAAGATCGTTGTCGTGCAGGTTGACACCCCAAGCGCCGACCTCAGCCAGCATGGCGACGATGTCGTTAGGAGAAATGGTGGGACGGACAAAATCGCCGAATGGGTCGCGGCCGCGGTTCCCTACAGTCCAGAGCCCAAAGGAGAACTTGTGCTCGGGCGCTGGTTGGTATGACCCGTTCCTGGTCGTCATGAACGCTTCTCCGCTTATCCTGATTTTTCCTTCTCTGTGGGGTGCAATGCAAACCGGAGTTGCACCCTCGTCGGTGTTCAGGCCCGATCAGTCAGGCCGCATGGCTTGCGATTGATCCAGTGAAGGCGGGGCCGGCGACATTTTCTGAACGAGGCCTTCGTCCGTCTTCGCGCGTAATTCACGAACCATCGCAAACTCCCTTTTCGATTCGTCTGTCTTTCCCATCGCCTGGTACACGCGCCCAAGCCGGTAGTGAGCATCCGGTTCCTTCGGATCGAGCTTCACTGCATGCTGGAATGCAATCACGGCCTCCGAGTATTGTTTTTGCTGAGCGAGAACTCCTCCCAGATCGAGATAAGCGATGCGAAGGTCATCTCTGAGCGCGGTCGCTTTACGGAGAAGGGGGAGAGCAGCATCCGTGTTGTTGTTCTTTATCTCGACATCGCCGAGGTAGGCGAGCGCCTGAGCATTTCCCGGATCGACCGCCAGTTCGTTTTCGAACTCCTGTTTCGCCGCGTCCAACTTGTGCAATTTCCAGAAGAGATAACCGAGGCCGAAGTGGATGTTGGGTTCTCGTGGGGCCATGCTGGCGGCGGTCTGGAACTCCACGATGGCGTCGGACGTTCTGCGCAAACCGTCCAAGGCTTCGCCCATGAGGACGTGAACCGTGGCCGAGTCCGGATCGCGCTGGAGAATCTGACGGAACTCATCGAGAGCACAGGAATACTGCTTGGCCCACAAACAGCTTTGTGCCAGCACGTGGTGCAACTCCAGATTGTCGGGATCAGACTTCGCCACTATCGCAAGATGTCTGGCTGCCTCCGCAAAATTCTTGGCCCCGTAATAGCTAAAGCCTAGCAACAAGCGCGCCTGCTTGTTCCTGGGATCGGCCGACAAAGCAGCGCTGAAGGGCGCAATGGCGGCCTGGAATCGTCCTTGTTTGAATTCTGCCAATCCGAGATTCAGCTGGATTCCAGGCAACCTTGGGTTCAGGGTGAGTGCGCGTTTGTACGCTGAAGCGGCTTCGTCGTACTTCTTCTCCTTGGATAGAACTACGCCCAGACTGGCAAAAGCTGCGGCGTCGTTGGGATCTTGCCGGGTGACGGTGCGCCAAGCCTCGGCAGCTTCGGGGAGCTTCCCTTGCTGCTCGAGAGCCAGAGCTTCAGCGGGACTGGAAGTTTGAGTTAGCCCGGGGATTGGCCAAAGCATTGTGGCACCAAGCAGGACCCACTTCCAGTTGTTCATGACCGAAACGCCCGTCCACAGATGTTGCACATCAGCAGACTAGGACATCCACCGGGGCTTTGACCACACCTCACGCCGTTCAGGCCGACCCCCAGAGCTTTCAACGAGAATCAAAAAAGCCCCTCCGCCTCGGGGTGAGAGGACGGAGGGGAGAGCGAACGTTAGAAATACAACTTCAACCCCATTTGGAACACCCTGGGATCGTATGCATTCGTGACCGCACCAAAATTGCTGGCGCCCAGTTTGGTGCTGATGCCACCTTGTTGCACGTTCCCGATGAACTGCGTGTGGTTCCAGGTGTTGAAGCTTTCCGCGCGGAATTCAAGACGGCTGCCCCGGCTCTCGCTGAACAGGAAACTCTTGAAGAGCGCGAGGTTCCAATTGTCGCGGCCCGGTCCGCGCAAGGCGTCGTGTCCAAGGTTGCCCCAGGTGCCGGCAGCAGGAGTGGAGAAGACCGACGGGTCGAACCACTCCCCGACCTTATGGGGATACGAGATTTGGCCGGTCAAGTTTGGCCGGACGTCGGAATTACCGTTCGCCAGATTGGGAAGAATACTGGTGACGGTTTGCCCGCCCGCAATGATATTGATCGGGGCGCCCGACTCCATAAGGACGATTCCCGAGAGTTGCCATCCGCCGATCGTCGATTTCATCAATCGATTCGGACTGTTCTTGAGGAACGGGATGTCGTACACGAAGTTGACGAAGGCGACGTGCGTGCGATCGAAGATGGACGGGCCTTGGTCGAACTTCCAACCGACATAGGGATTGGAAATGTTGTCCAGGTCGAAGCCATTCGCGCCTCCGGTCGTGGGGTCAATGGCGCGCGAAAGCGTATAGCCGAACTGAAGTTGCAGATCGCTCCGGATATTTCCGTGCAGGTCGACCTGGAGCGAGTTGTAGTGGGCCTGGGCCAGATTTTGGGCCAGCCGTATGGAGTGATACCCGAGGAATGGCACAACTGCGTTGTAGGTACTCGCGTTGTTGACCAAGCCAGGCAGGAGACTTTGATTCGGGAGATTGGTTTCGATCCAGTAATTCTGATTCCGGTTCTGGTTTCCGACGTAGGACACCGACAGGACTGACCTGGCCCCGAGCGCCTGCTGCACGCCGACACTGAACTGGTAGCTCACCGGCAGGTTGTAATGAGCACGGTCCAAGCCGGTGATGTTGGGGACGACGATGGGTAGAGGCGGAATCGCGATGGTGGTGCCCGTTTGTACCCCTGTCTTCGGATTCGACAGAAGAACGTTGTTCAGATTGGCAGTGGCGCTAAAGGGAACGTTGGTACCAGCATTGTACATATCGTTCCCCTGGATGCGTTCATACATGGTGCCGAAGCCGCCGCGGATAACGGTCTTGCCTTGGCCCGTCACGTCGTAAGCGAATCCAAGACGAGGACCGAAGGCGGCCCAATGGTTGTCAACCAAACCTTTGGGAACACCGTTCAGGCCATCGAAACCGATACCGTTCAGATAGAACTGGTAGCCGGCCAAAATCGGATTGGGGCTCGTACCCAATCCCGGGCTTGAGGCACTGATCGTGCCATCCGGATTGAAGATGGGAGCATTCGCCGGGTTGTAGAGGCCGGGGTAAAAGTTCGACGTGCGATGCTTAGCCTCGTAGGTGTGCGGCACGCCGTCCCAGCGTAGACCGAGGTTCAAGGTGAGCCGGTGGGTCGCACGCCAGTTGTCCTGGACATAAGCGGCCCAGGAGACGTTGTTCCAGTGACCGCTGTCGTGGACGGCATCTTCGGAGTACGAGTTCGCGTAGCCGAGGAGGAAATCGGCGAAGTCGTTGCCGGTGTAGGTGCCGTTGAAACCAAAATTGCCCTGTGTACTGGCGAAGACGTCCTGGATCTTCTTGTAAAGCGACCAGCTGAAACCGAATTTCAGCTGGTGAGCACCTTTAGTCCAGGAAAGATCATCGCGCAGTTGATAGTCGTCCGCCTTGTTGACCCACGGGGTCCAGTTGGAACTGTACTGTGCGCCCGTGGCCTGGTTGAGGTTGATGGTGGGAATGCGGTTGTTGGCGTTGGGGCCGGTAAATATCCGGTTAAACGTGAAACCGGAGGGAGCCGACACCAGCCCGTTAGGGATGATGTTAATGCGATTGCCGTTGTAGTTGAAGGCTACCTCGTTCAGCAACGTTGGGCTGATCGTGTGGGTTGCGTGTACGACGGCACTGTAGGACGGGTTGCCAAAAGTGTTCCCGACCGAGGGCACGTTGTCGCCGCTCCACTGAGTCGTACCGTAGCCTTGGGAGATCTGCTCAGAGACCCAATGTCCGAAGATGGAGAACTTATCGCTGAACTGGTGATCGACGCGGGCAATTTCTTCGCGCACGTTGGTGGGAGAATCGTTGCCGCCCTGAAATTGGGCCCCGTTGTTGGGCTTGGGGAAGATGCCGGCAGCGAGAAGCGCCTGCGCATTGGGAGCAAGCAACGCGGTCGGAATTGCGTTGTTCTTAAAGGCGACTACCTTCGTCTGATCCGGAGCACCGGCGGTGCAACCGCTCAAGGCCTGACCGACGCCCGTAAATTGTGCCTGCAGAGCCGGGGAGAGCAGACAGGAAAAGGGTGCATGCAACTTGTCCACGGCTAACCCCGCGGCGGTGAAGTCCCCACCGTAGGTGCTTGCCAACGGAACCGTCTGATTAAGAGTCTGGCCCTGAATGAGACTGCGCCATTCCATGTTGTAGAAGAAGAAGGTGGGGTGGCTCTTCCACAGAGGCACTTGGCCACCGGCGTTGAATCCGTAGGTGTTGAAGCGCAGCTTCGCAACTTTCTGGGGGGCGGGGTTGAAGTAATTGCGCGCATCGAGTGCGTCATTGCGCAGGAACTCCCACAGTGTGGCATGGAACTGCTTGGTGCCGGACTTGAGCACCGTGGTCATGGTGGCCGATGAAGAAAGTCCATATTCGGCGCTGTAGTTCGAGCTCAGAGCACGGAATTCCGCAATGGAATCCACGGAAGGCATGACGCTGAAGGTGCCGGCTCCGCCGCGGTCGAGGTCCTCACCGCCGTCGAGCATGTAGAGGGTGTGGCCGGGACGATTGCCGTTGAAGCTCACGTTGGCATCGCCACCAACGGGAGTGGGCGTCTGAAAGTCTCCCTGAAGACTGGAAGCTCCGGGGGTCAGATTGACCAACGTGTATATGCTTCGTCCGTTGGTCGCCAGCTGCGAGACCTCTTTCCCACTGATCAGGTTGCTGACTTCACCGGTGTCGGTCTGGACTTTCACGGCGTTGGCTTCGACCGTAACGGTCTCCTGCGCCGTTCCCATATTCATGGCGACATCAATACGGGAGCGGTCGCCGACGTTCAGAACAATTCCCGACCGCTCTTCGACCTTGAAACCCGCGGCCTGGATCTTGAGACTGTAGTGACCGATCTGGAGGTTGGGCACAACGTACTGGCCCGCCTCGTTGGTTTTGATATTGCGAGTTTGGCCCGTGTCTGTGTTGGTGACTGTGATGGATGCGCCAGGCACAACGGATCCGGTGGGGTCGGTGACGGTGCCGACGATGGTGGCTTCCTGGGCTGAGGCCCGAATGGAGAAGACTCCCAGGCAAAGAGAGAGAGCAAACAAGAGCGCCAGCGCGTGAAGGCTGCGGTTTCTCACGGTGAGGGCAAAGCTCCCGACGTACGTGGACGAGAGTGAGTTCATGGCCAATCCTCCGGAACGAGCAGTACGACCTCGGTCATCCCCAGGACCTCGATGGGTCCAGACCAGCGGGAAAACGTAAACGTTTACGGCGGGAACTTGTACCCCTTTTTGGGTATTCGTGTCAAGCAAAACTTTCATAGGGCCGATTAAGATAATCGTTTATGTAGAGCAAAATATCCCAATTTCTGGAGAAGGTGGTATCATGGCCGCCGTTTGGAGGAGAGCGCTCCTGTGAGCAGGGATTAATGGATTTTCTTGCAGGCATCGTCGTTAACGATTACGCTTTTCCCTTTGTTTGCCCGACGTTGCCAACCGTGTTTCGACGCCGATGTACGCAGATCTCTGCACGTAGTCAGGCAGGTCACATAGGGGCAAACGAGGGGCTTCCGGATTTCATAGAAATGCGAGCCCGACATTTACCACTGGGGTTCGAGAGGAACGCCATTCCATGATCGAAAAACGCATCCGCACGATTTGTTGCGCAACCGCCATATTTGTTTTCCTCGGGACGATTTCAGCGGCGCAGACGGCGCCTTCTTCCGGAAATCCCGCGTATTTGGATCCTTCGAAACCGCTCAGTGTGCGAGTGGACGATCTGGTTTCGAGGATGACGCTCGAGGAGAAGGCATCTCAGTTGGTCAACCAGGCGCGCGCGATTCCCCGCTTGCAGGTCCCCGAGTACGACTGGTGGAGCGAAGCCTTGCACGGTGTCGCCAGGGCGGGAACAGCCACGGTGTTTCCCGAGCCGATCGGACTCGCGGCGACTTTCGATGCGCCGCTGATTCATGAAATGGCGGTGGTCATCGGTACGGAAGCCAGAGCCAAACATAACCAGGCCGTTCGTGCGGGACGGCCGCGACATCATGGAGGGCCTGGATTTCTGGTCGCCCAACATCAACATCTTCCGCGATCCGCGCTGGGGACGGGGACAGGAGACCTACGGCGAAGATCCGTTCCTTACCGCAAGGATGGGAGTTGCGTTTGTAACGGGACTACAGGGCGACGATCCGAAGTACTACCGAGTGATCTCCACGCCCAAACATTTTGCCGTGCACAGCGGCCCGGAAACGACGCGGCACTCTGTCGACGTACGGGTTTCGAAGCACGACATGGAAGACACGTACCTGCCGGCATTCCGAGCCACGGTGACCGAGGGCAAAGCCGGATCGGTGATGTGTGCATACAACCGTGTCAATGGAGAACCGGCGTGCGCCAACAAGTTTCTCTTGCAGGATGAATTGCGGGGCGCGTGGAAGTTCAACGGATATGTCGTCTCCGATTGCGATGCGATCGTCGACGTCTTTCGCGGCCATCATTTCACCAAGTCCATGGCAGAGGCGGTTGCGGTTTCTTTGAAGACAGGCATGGACAGCGAGTGTGCGGACTTCTTCACGAAAGCCAAGACCAATGCCGATTACGTCGCCTACCTGGACGCGGTGAAGCAGGGCTTGCTGAGTGAAAAGGACATCGATACGGCACTCAGACGCCTGTTCACAGCGCGGTTTCGGCTGGGGATGTTCGACCCACCTGAGATGGTGAAGTACGCGCAGACGCCCGATTCCGAGATCGACAGCGAGCCCCACCGGGAACTGGCGCTAAAGACCGCGCGGGAATCGATCGTGCTGCTGAAGAACAACGGCGTGCTGCCATTCGGAGAACGCATCCAGAAGATCGCGGTGGTCGGGCCGCTGGCTGAGTCCGCCAGAGTGCTCGAAGGCAACTACAACGGGACACCTTCTCGTTCGACGACTGCACTCGACGGCATTCGAAAGCAATTCGGCGGGGCCCAAGTGAGCTTTGTTCCCGGGATGAACTTCCTGCGTTCCGAGACGACGATCCCGACCGCGGCGCTTGTGACCGACGATGGGCAGCCGGGACTGAAGGGCGAGTATTTCGCGGGTGAAAAGCCCGAAGGTACGCCGCAGGCGGTACGTGTGGACAAGACGGTCAATGTTGAGTACTACAATCCCGACTCGTCTTCGCTTAAACCGCCCGAGGGGCTGAAGGAATTCTCGGCTCGCTGGACAGGATTTCTGATGCCACCGGAATCGGGCTCGTACAAGATCGGCCTGGTTGGGTCTTTGAACCGGCTTTGGCTCAACAACGAACTGATCGTGGATGACTACGCGCTGCACGATCCCACACCGATCATCAAGACAATTCAGTTGGAGAAAGGACGACGCTACGCACTGAAGCTGGAATACGGACGCGGTGGCCTTGGGACGAAGTTGGTGTGGCTGCCCTTGATCGCGGACCCAATCGGAGAAGCGGTTTCGGTGGCAGCGCAAGCTGATGCGATGGTCGCGGTAGTCGGCATCACTTCGGAGCTAGAGGGCGAGGAGATGAAAGTGGAGGTGCCCGGTTTCGAGGGAGGTGATCGCACGAGCATTGATCTTCCCAAGGAAGAAGAGGATCTCCTGGAGGGGTTGGAGAAAACGGGCAAGCCGCTCGTAGTGGTGCTGATGAACGGCAGCGCGCTTTCGGTGAATTGGGCCAACGCACATGCCGATGCGATTCTGGACGCCTGGTACTCGGGAGAAGAAGGTGGGACGGCGATTGCCGAGACGCTCGCCGGGGTCAAACAATCCAGCAGGACGCCTGCCGGTCACGTTTTACACGGGAGTGGACCAGTTGCCTGCCTTCGGAGACTATGCGATGAAGAATCGCACCTACCGGTATTTCACGGGACAGCCTCTCTATCCGTTCGGTTATGGGCTGAGTTACTCGAAGTTCGAATACAGCAATCTGAAACTATCGACTGCCGAATTGAAGGCCGGCGATTCCCTGGTGGCTGAGGTCGACGTCAAGAACGCCAGCGAGCGGGCGGGAGATGAAGTGGTTGAACTTTACTTGAATTTCCCGAAATCGCCAGGCGCGCCGCTGCGCGCCCTGCGTGGCTTCACGCGGGTTCATGTGGACGCAGGCCAAACGCAACATGTGCGTTTCGATCTGTCTCCACGCGATCTGAGCTTGATAAACGAAGCGGGTGATCGAATGGTGGAAGCAGGAGCATATAGCGTCCACATTGGTGGTGGCCAGCCTGGGACAGGAGCCGCAGCTACTGAAGCGCAGTTTTCGATTCAAGGCGAACAGAAGTTGCCAGAATAGCTGACCTTAGCGCGAACGCATGAGTGCGTCGAGCATGGCCGCGTAAGCCGGCTTCTTTTGGTAGTTCGCGTCCCAAAGCAAAGGCCAGCCGAGATCGGGGTACTCGGACGGAATCCAGGAGTGGTTGTCACTGACTCCCCAGGTTTGAATCACCTTGCAAGCAGGAAGTTCCAGGCATGCACGGGTGATCTCGGCATAAATCTTGGCCTGCGCGCTGAGTGAAGCGGCGCTCCCGTCGTGCAGCCGTACATCGAGTTCAGTGATGTGGATCTCGAGTCCGAGATCCGCAAACCGCCTCATATTCTTGCGGAAGGACGCGAGCACGGACGGATTGTCGAAGGACAGATCAACGTGCGCCTGAATCCCGATTCCGTCGAGCGGAACGCCACGACGCTTGAAATCGACGGCCATGGCATAGACGGCGTCGGACTTGGGATTGATCGGCTCGGCATCGTAGTCGTTGTAGAAAAGCTTCGCCCTGGGATCCGCAGCTCGCGCCCAGCGAAATGCCTCCTCCACGTATTTCGTTCCACCACCTGCAAAACCGATTCCCGGTTGGTCGTACCAAACGGTGTGCCGCATGGTTCCGTCGTCGTTGAAGGCTTCGTTCACCACATCCCACGCATAGACCTTCGAAGCGTAGTGGGACATGACAGTGTTGACGTGGCCGTGAAGTATTGCGGCGAGTTGGGATGGCGTGTATGTGCCCTTCGTGATCCACGTGGGCACCTGCCGATGCCAAAGCAGCGTGTGACCGCGGACCTTCATATCGTGTGCCTGCGCAAAAGACACCAGCGTGTCGGCGCCGGTGAAGTCATACGGGTGGGGGTCGGTGTCGGGCCTCGGGTGAATCAGCGCGAACTTCATTTCGTTCTCGGGCTCGAGTTGGCTGAACTCGGCGGTGAGAATCTGAGTAAAAGCAGGCTCGCCGAGGAAACGAGTGTGAACAGCCGCACCGATAAGGACACCCCGCGCCGCCGCAGCCTTGCGGAGTGTGGGGGATGAGTTGCCCGTTGACGGGTTGCTGGCTCGGATTAAGAGTGTCAGGGCGAACAGACCTGCGAGAAGCGCAACCGCCCGTAATCGGGACTTCCGTAGATCTTTCCGGCTTCGATTTCGAATTAACATGGGCGTCGTAAACGTTTACGATCCTGGTGGTAGTTCTTCTCGCCAAACCCGAGCAGTTCATCTGAAAAATCCGTGTGTTTATCCGGGAAGCACCGAATGCAGCGCGGGATAAAGCTGGCGGTAGGTACGATATCCGTCCTGCATGATTGCTGCGTTCTTGGGGTCCGGAGCAATGCGGTGCGCGACTTTCACAATGGCATCGCAAGCCTCATCCACGGACTTCCAGCCACCGGCGCCGACGCCCGCCAAGATCGCAGCCCCGTAGGCCGCCCCCTCCTCAGCTTCGACGACCTCTACTTCGCGGCCGTACACATCCGCCTGAATCTGTCGCCAAAGCGGGGAGCGCGCGCCACCACCGCCCAGCCGGATGCAGGTAACCGGCACCTTCATCTCCTCAAAGATCGTGAACGTGTCTTTCAGGCTGTAGGCGACTCCTTCCATGATGGCGCGCACGATATGTGTGCGATTGTGAGAAGCCGTGAGTCCGAGTAATGCTGCGCGCGCGTTCGGGTCGAGATGAGGAGTGCGTTCCCCCATGAGATAGGGCAACCAGAAAAGGCCCGCCGAGCCGGGAGGTGCGGCGCTCGCTTCCTCTGCCAACACGTCGTAGGGGTCGCGACCATTCTTCGATGGTGCTCCGAAGCGATCGCGAAACCAGCGCAAAGACAGACCTGCTGCCTGCGTGACACCCATGACGTGCCAGCGTCCGGGTACTGCGTGGCAGAATGTGTGCAAGCGTCCACGGGGATCGAGAGCCGGTCGATCGGTCGCGGCAAAAACCACACCCGAGGTGCCAATCGTCGCGCTCACGACTCCCGGACGAACGATGCCCATACCGACCGCGCCAGCGGCCTGATCGCCCGCTCCGGCAATGACGGGAGTGCCAGCTTTGACGCCCGTTGCTTCCGCACCGGCCGCTGAAACCCTGCCACAAATCTGAGGGGACTCGAACAAAGTTGGGAGCAGCCTGGCTTCGATGCCCGTCTTGCTGAGAACTTCCGATGCCCACTTGCGGTGCGCGACATCGAGAAGGAGCGTCCCGGACGCGTCTGCGACATCGATCGCCCGTTCTCCGGTGAGACGAAAGCGCACGTAGTCTTTCGGCAGCATTACGTGGGAAACGCGCCGCCAGTTTTCGGGCTCGGTCTCACGCACCCAGAGCAGTTTCGTCAGAGTGAAGTTGGTGAGAGGAGGATTGCAGGTCAGTTGGATCAGTCGCTCGGCGCCGAAGAGTTCGTTGAGTTCCCTGCCCTGTTTTTCGCTGCGCTGGTCACACCAGATGATGGCACGGCGAATGACCTGGTCGGAGGAATCGAGCAGAACCGCACCGTGCATCTGGCCGGAGAAGCCAACACAGGCGATCTCATCGCTGCCGACACCGGAAGCCTGAAGGGCCCTGCGGACCGCGATTCCAGTGGCTCGCCACCAGTCTTGCGGATCTTGCTCCGCCCAGCCCGGCTGTGGGCTTGAGAAAGGAGTGTGCTCTTCGGAGGCGGCGCCTCTCACCTTCCCGTGCCCGTCGATGATCAGGGCGCGCGTGCCGCCCGTGCCGACATCGATGCCTAAGAAATTGATGCAGCCCCCCTCTCTCAGCCGATCCGGCTGGCAGCTATGCGAAGTCCTCTGCCAGATCTCGGGTTTCCTGAAGCTCGTGCACTCGCTCCCGCACCGACTCCTGCGACTGCCGCTGCAGAAAGAAATCCAGATTTCCCCGCATGACCAGGTGCGGCGCCAGCGCGACCTGATGGGACGAGCTCTCACCTTCTGCCAGGAACTCGTGCAACATCCGAAACGCCATTCGCCCCTGAGTGCGCGGGCGCTGATAGATCGTCGCGATGACGGCCCCGGAGCGGATTTGCGGCACAAGATCGGGGAAGAGGTCGGTGGTGATGATGGTCAAACGTTCGAGCAGTTTCGCGTCCCGCGCAGCATTCAACACCGGGATCGAAGCTTCCGTCGTCACGTAGATGCCAGCCAGGTCGGGACACTGCTCGAACAGCCGGCGGCACTTTTCGTATGTCTCGGATTCAATATCGTGATCTTCGATCGGCTTCATCAAGCTCATCTGCGGATAAAACGATTGCAGAGTTGCCTCGAAAGCAGAGTACTTCTCAGCGTGCTCGGTGATTGCCATATCGAAAAGAGTGACCGCTACGGGTCCGTGCCCACGCAAGAACTGGCCCATCAGATCGGCCGCAATCGATCCGCTGGCGAGGGTGTCGATGGCCACGATCCCGAGCCGACCGCTGTTGGCGGCGTCCGTAGCCACACAAACAACGGGAATGCGAGCACGGGCTGCCCGGCGGATCCACAACCGCAACTTCTGCGGACGGCTGGGAAATGTGATGATGCCGTCGACCTTGGAATTGATAGCCGCTTCGAAAGCCTCTTCTTCTCCTTCTCCGAGCTGGGGATAAGTGCGGAATTCGATTTCCACGTTCTCAATAAGGCTGGCGCGAGATTCTTCGCGAATGCCGGCACGCACCTCGTCCCAGAATGACGTGGTGCCCTTCAGAGTATTTACGGAAATCCGAAGGGTGCGCTTGGAGGACAGGAACCGCGCGGCAAGATTGGGGCGGTAGCCCAGCGTTCTCGCCATCTGCTGGACTCTAGCCTTGGTCATCGGACTGACGCCGGGATTATCGTGTAGCGCCCGGTGCACGGTGCCTGTGGAAATGCCAAGCGCCTTGGCGATATCTAAAAGTGTGGTGGGATTCCTGCCCATTCTGTTGCCCGACTTCCCGGCTATGCCGAGTTTGACATGGCCTCCGAGTAGCTCAATTTGGGCATTGTAAACGTTAACGGACTTTGGTGGGTTTGTGCAACGGAATAAACAATGCCGGGCTGAACAATCCGATTTGGGAACTGCATGACATTGAGAGTCCTGAGCTTAACCGGGTTTCATGACAATTTGACGCGGGCTCGATGATGCAAGGGGCCAGCCCGGCCATGTTTGCCCGGGGATCCCGCAGAGAGGGGAGGGCAGAGGCGAAAAGCAGGTGTCGTCCGTTAGGCTATGTCAACGAGTGCGGTTTTTGCACCAAGGCTCACGTCGCCGTAGCGGCGGAGCTGTTGGGCAGCGAGGATCTGGTGTGGAGCGCGCTACGCAACCTGGAATCTTCCCCTCTGAAAGACGGGGAGAAAGCCCTGCTCAGGTTCGCGGGCAAGATGGCCAGGGATCTTCCGTCCATGAGCGAAGCCGACGTCAAGGAACTTCAGGCGGTGGGCCGGGGCGACGACGCGATCTTCTATACCATCACTGCGTGTGCCTTGTTCAACTTTTACAACCGATGGATCACGGCTTCCGGCGTTCACCCGGTTTCCGATGAAGGCCATCGACTCCACGGAAAAGTTCTGGCCGACAAAGGGTATGACCCCAAGCTCAGGGAGGAACATCTTGGGAGCCTCAGGAGCTGAATCACTTGGTTACGTGCGTGATCAGCCTCCCGTGATTACGGTGGAACTCCTCCGCAGAAATAAGGCGCATCGTTACAGTTAGTAAGTCGATCTTAGTCGACAACCTGATCCATTGCGATGCACCTAAGAACATCTTTCTTACTTATTCCTGGGACGGCGGTTGCCTACTCACATGATGATAGCTCTCGGGTGGGCCGAGATAACTTGGTCTCAGGCCGCCCAGGTCGAGAACCAGTTTTTGCAGCACGATGCCCGGATCGACCATCCAGACTTTCAGCGTGTGGTACCCCGGTTCCGTCAGAGTGAAGGTCGACTTGACCTTGCGGACACTATCTTCCACGGACTTCTCCCAGTCTGCGAGTGAATTGTGCGCCAGCGCATCTACGATCTGCGGTGCTTGGTCGTCGAAGGAGAGCGCGTACCGCAGGCCACGGCCGGGAACAAAATTCAGTGTAGGGGCCAGGATCGCCTCAACTTCAACTTTCCCCGGCTGGAAGAGATACACCTGATATTCGAGGCACGGAGAGTTCCGCGGCGGCGACGCACTTGGTGCGGTAACCGGGAATATCGTCATCGAGGACAAGGTTCGACCATAGTCCGCGATCTTCTCCCACCGGACCTGACTCGCGTCTACTTTCCTCGTGTAGTGCTCGGCTTCGATCGAGACGTAACCGTTGCCTTCCACAAAACCCTTGAGGGTCGCAGGCGCCGGGGTTGCGGGATTAGATGCTTCCACTTTGACCGCTACCTCGGCGCCGGCACCGGCAATCTTGATCCATCCCCGGTTTTTGCCGTGCGGTGCTTTGCTCCAATCCACGCTGACCCACAGACGCTCTTCCTTCTCAACTGTTCCGCGAGTTTCGCTCAACACAATCCACGGAGAGCTTGGTGAAGCTGAGAATTGAAATGGCGTCTGCCCGCGGTTGAAGACATCGACATACCGGCGCTGCTGGTTGAACACGTCCAACTCGGGAAGGACGGGTTCTACTGTGGCGTTGGGCCAGGCAGCAGCAGAGCCGTCGGTCGCCACACCCAGGGCCGCGGGAACGGGGACTGTGAGTTCGCTCACTCTGGGCATCACATTCGCTGGTGGGTCCCTCCATGACGTGTAGCCGATGTGGGTCTGGTCCATCATGTGGCCCCATTTTCCCTGCGCGAGAGCGTGGTTGTAGTAGCTGGATAAATCCGCGTCTGCCTGAAACAATGCCCGCGCTTGTGCGGCTAGATCATTCGTACTGGCGCGGCCCTGACTGGCATACAGCCGGTTTCTGCCAACCGTGATGTAGAGCTCGGCAACCTGGGCGGAGGCCTTCGCTGGATAGAGAACGAGTTCGAAGAAGGCGTCGCGCTCACCTTCCGGCAAGTCGCGATAAATACGCTCCGCTTCGTTTGTAAGTGCCTTCCACTCGTCCATGATGCGGTCAGCTTCCTCATAGTCGACGAGACTGAATGTGTTCGGATCCAGAAGTTCCGGCTTCCGCCTGCCGTTGTACTTGGTGTATCTGGCAATGATGTCCGCGATTTCGGCGGCGTGCTTCGATCCAAATTCACGTTCCGCCCACAGCCGGGCGAATTCGGAGATTCTTTCCTTGGGCCAGCGCTTCGGGTCGCGCGCCAGGTCGAGAAAGAACTCGATGGGGAACTCCATCGGCTTGAGGTCGCCGACATTCACGATCCAGATCTGGTTCGCGCCGTACTGATGGGCCAGATTCATTTGCTCCCAGACCTTGGTGATGGGGACGGTGTTGAGCCATTTGTAGGAGCGCGGATCGCCCACATAGTCGAAGTGGTAGTAGATGCCCGACCCACCTTTGCGCCTTTGTTCGTCCGACGTGGGGAGTCTTCGGATGTTTCCCCAGTTGTCGTCGCACCACAACAAGGTCACATCGTCAGGAACGCGCATACCCTTTTCGTAATACTCCTGCACCTCCTTATAGAGAGCCCAGTCCTGGGGGACGCGGGAAGGATCTGTGTTCAATGCTTCACCAATGATCTTGCGTTGGTCCGACACAATCTTTTCCAGCAACACGGTGTTGGCTGCGCATTGGCGCCCGGCACCATCGGTTCATCGCCATTTCCTCGCATGCCGATAGTGATGATGCTCTCGTAGTGATTGTTGCGCTCAATGCCTTCTTTCCAAAATTCGCGGAGCTCCTGGCTGTTCGTGGAGTAGTCCCATGGTCCCCTGCCGTGGCGTTGCCACTCTTTCCAGGCTCGCATCATCGGCTCGTGATGCGATGTTCCCATGACAATGCCATACTCATCGGCAAGCTTCGGATTCAGCGGGATCGTCTTCATCAAAAGCGTTGTCCCACATCGCCGGCCACAAGTAGTTTCCTTTCAGCCGCAGCAGGAGTTCAAAGACCTTCTCGTAAAACAGATGGTTATAGTTTCCGAATTTCTCGTGTACCCAGCCGGTGAGCGCCGGTGCTTCGTCGTTCAGAAAGATGCCGCGGTACTTGACGGCGGGCGGCCCTTCCACATACCTGCCAGCCTTTACGAAGAGGGCGTCCTTGTGCGCAACGGGGACGTCAGCCCACCAATACCACGGCGAGACTCCCATCTGTTCGGAAAGGTCATAGATTCCGTAGATAGTCCCCCGTTTGTCGCTTCCGGCGATGACTAGTCCGTTGGCCACTCCAGGCAACGGCTTCGGCACAACTTGAATTAGAAACGATTCCCACTTGCCTTCGATGGCGGTCGCGTCAATTTTGTGTTCCTTTACAAGGCGGTCAATCATTGCGCTTTTGCCTACCGTTCCCACGATGATGGTGGCGGCGCAGAGGTCAGCCTCTAATTTCGTGCTTGGCGGTGTCCGGCCCGTGACACGTCCGATGTCGGCTTGTAGGTTATGGGCAGCACGAACGACTCCAGCGTGATCGTTGGGATCCACGTAGATAGCAGCGAGGACTTTGTCTTGCACGATCACGAAACTGCCGGGAGTGGGAACGGTTTGCACGTACCGCGGCTGCCCGAGGGCTAGCCCCTCGCAGGTGAGATAGAGCAGACATGCCACCACCTGCAATGAAGCCATAACCGCGTTCTGAAAACGTATGCGCGCTCCGGCATTCGACTTATGAACTTCATCAGGATGACGAGATCGTCTTGTCGCACTCATGGTTATGTCCCCGTCTCCGGGCGATGAAGAGAGCGACCCGCTAAGGTGAGGAATACTTTCAACCATACTCCGGTGCTCGAAGTCGACAGGGGGTGCCATGGTTTGAATAGGAGATTTTATCCGGCTGCGCCCTGCGATGATACGCCGGAACGGCCAGGCTTAGTACGGACCGGGATACGCGCCACCGAGGCAGGAGGAAAGTTGCGTTTCGGAATGTGTTGGACGCTGATCCATCCAGCCAGTGCTTTCGTTCGACGGATGTGGCTCCGCGCAATTGCTCGGCGAACTCGAAGAAGTGGCAGGACCGATTTTTGGCACCGGCAAGGTGTCGATCTATTATGGATGCATGGGCTCAAGGGAATGCCATGACTTTCAATAAACGGTTGCTGGCTACGGTCCTCTCCTTCCTCGCATTTACCTGGTCACTTGGGGTGTACGCAAACCCTGCTGCAGAATCAGGGAATCGCCGGGTAAGGGTATCCCCAAGACCTGGACGATCAGATACGGCATGGTGGGCGGGTTAGCTGGGCGCAACGAGCATCTGGTTCTGCAGCAGGACGGCGAAGTCGAAGTGTCAGCTGGCGCGCGCTCTGAAGGAACTTACACCCGCGCAACTGGCCGAACTGGCGGATTTGAAATGGACTCCTCCGCAGGGAGTGGTTTTTCAAGTCAACAAGATCATGCTGGTAGGAGCTCCCGACATTGGAACGCCGCTGGCGGACCCGAATGATCTGCCGAAAGCCGTGAGCCGCTTGGCTTCGATTCTCACCTCATTTAGCCAGGTAGTGGCCGAGATCGGGTTGGGGGCGTTGCTCACGATTTTCGGGGGAATTGTCGAAGGTGGAATTGGAGCGCTACCGGGGCTGGAGGATATGGATCCGGGAAGTCCATTTCTCGCGGAGTTGAACGTGCCTCCCTTGAGCCCGGCTTTCTATTCTGCTGTAGAAGCCGACTACCAGCCGACGGGCGGGCTGGCAACCGCGATTGAGAACAATGGAGTGGATGCACTATTCCTGGGTGATGTTAATGATTTGATCGTTCCGACGTTGGGCGTTTCCGAGGTGAAAGGCCAGCCCCTGCCTCCGGCGCAAGTGGATGAGTACGGACAAGCTACCGGTGTCTACCATCTGAACTACTTCTACCAGGGCGGGACTTGGGACCGAATTCTGCAATTCTTGCCGTAATGGGCGGCCGGTAACACCGTGGGCGCGATGTTCTTAGTGCGCGACATCTCGGGTTTCTACCTGAGCATGCGGCACACGCGAAACATCCTCGTGATGCTGACTGTCGCGGCCTTAACGCTCGGCATGTTGATGGTGCTGATGCTGCTCACCCGCCTGGTGTTTCGCCGTCTTGAACACATCATCAAGGTCGCTACCCGCGTCGTGGGTGGTGACTACCAAACGGAGATCCGGGTCACCTCGGAGGATGAGGTCGGCCAATTCGAACTGTTATTCGAAGAGTTCAGGCAGGTCTTCGTTGACACGCTGGGACAGATCTCCGCGCTGCAAGAAAAAGAAAAAGTGGACGCTCAACTCAAAGGTGTCGGAAAAACTGCCGCCCATTGAGTTTTCCTGTCAGGCCGCTCGGAAGCGCGGCCTGACAGCCTCAAACCAGACAGGTAGTCACAACTCAATTTCTGCGCCTGCAGCATGATGGTGTTCTGAAATGGGACCTCGACCGGCAGCGTCATTTGCTGGAATAATCCTCACAAGTAAGAGACAATATGCGGTTCGTGTTTGCTGCAGATGGCGCTAGCCAAGGCAACAAACCTCACGGGCCAGACCAGCCTAGATTCGCGACTGCCGGTCTTACCCTTGTGCGCATTGGCCGCAGCCTCAGGTTCGCCTGCAGGTAAGACTTTCGTACGGTCAATCAAGCTCGGCAAGCGAAAATCCCAAATCGCAGTGGATGTTCGAGGAGATGTTTAGCATGGCCGGTTCCACGATAGAGGTTGAGTCAGCCGCCTACAACCATAGGCATCCCAAGCTGGAGCACTGGGTTGAAGAAATAGCCCGCATGTGCAAGCCCGAGCGGGTTCACTGGTGCGATGGCTCGCCGGAGGAGTATCAGGCGATGCTGCGGCTCATGGTGCTTTCCGGAACGGCCATCCCCCTCGATTCGACGAAGCGTCCGAATAGTGTTCTAGTCCGGTCAGACCCAGGCGACGTGGCCCGGGTGGAAGACCGAACCTTTATTTGCTCTACAAATAAGGATGATGCGGGGCCAACGAATAACTGGGAAGACCCTGCGAAAACGAAACAGAAGCTCACGGAACTCTACGCCGGCTCAATGGCAGGCCGGACCATGTACGTGATTCCGTACAGCATGGGGGCGATCGGCTCTCCCATTGCCAAGATTGGGGTGGAAATCAGCGATTCGCCATACGTGGTAGCCAACATGCACCTGATGACGCGGCTTGGCCCGCACGTCCTCGAAGTCCTTGGGGAGAAGGGCGAATTCGTCCGTGGGCTGCATTCCATCGGCGCGCCGCTTGCCCCGAACGAGCAGGATTCCCCTTGGCCATGCAATGCGGGACAAAAGTACATTTGCCATTTTCCGGAGACGCGCGAGATCTGGTCATACGGCTCCGGGTACGGCGGGAATGCGCTGCTGGGCAAGAAGTGCCACGCCTTGCGCATAGCGTCGGTGCAGGCGCGCGACGAAGGCTGGATGGCGGAGCACATGCTGATTCTGAAGCTGATCAGTCCATCGGGTCAGGTGAAGTATATGACCGGGGCTTTCCCTTCCGCCTGCGGCAAAACCAACCTGTCGATGCTGATCCCCACCATTCCCGGTTGGAGAGTGGAGACTATCGGAGATGACATCGCCTGGATGAGATTCGGTGCGGATGGCCGGCTTTACGCCATCAATCCGGAGTATGGCTTCTTCGGCGTGGCGCCAGGCACGAGCATGAAGTCGAATGCCAACGCGATGCTCAGCGTCGCCAGAAACGCTATCTTCACCAATTGCGCCGTGACGCTCGATGGCGATGTTTGGTGGGAGGGAATGAGTAGCCAGAAACCTGGCGAGTTGGTGGACTGGCTGCGGCGGCCGTGGACCCCAGAGTCAGGCCGGAAAGCAGCGCATCCCAATGCGCGGTTTACGGTTCCCGCGAAGCAGTGCCCGGTGATGGCTCCCGAGTGGGAGGATCCCAAGGGCGTGCCCATCGACGCGATCCTGTTCGGCGGAAGGCGCGCCGGAATCGTTCCGCTGGTCACAGAAGCCTTTAATTGGCAGCATGGCACTTTCCTCGGAGCGACCGCCAGCAGCGAGACTACCGCAGCCATAACCGGCAAGGTGGGCCAACTGCGCCGGGACCCGATGGCGATGCTTCCTTTCTGCGGTTATCACATGGGCAATTACTTTGAGCATTGGCTGAAGATTGGCGCGCGCTCAAGCGAAGCGGAGCTGCCGAAGATTTTCTATGTCAACTGGTTTCGCCAGGACCAGAATGGCAAGTTCCTGTGGCCGGGGTATGGCGAAAATAGCCGCGTCTTGAAATGGATCTTTGAACGATGCGACGGCAAGGTCCATGCGAAGGACACGCCAATTGGGCGGATTCCCGAGGTGCCCGATCTCGACACTCACGGATTGGAAATGCCAGCCGCTAATCTGGACCAACTGCTCAGCGTGGACGTCGAGGGCTGGCTGGCGGAGGTCCCGCTGATCAAAGAGCACTTCGCCAAGTTCGGTGACCGTCTGCCGGAGGGACTGAGTTCGGAAGTAAAAGCTCTGGAGCAACGGCTGAGAGCGGCGAAATAGCAGCCCTCAATTTTCCTTTTCCCGAGACGCGAGAGCTCCGCTCGCGTCTTTCTTTACTTGTACATTTCCAATGACATTTGGTCGGCTTTTGGTATTGTGTCCGACTGGTATGCCGCATTCTGCTGCGAACGAAGCAAGCCTCGCTTCCTCGGATCTAGCGCTCTCACTGACGCGCAATCAGATTCGTGGTTTCTGGGCATCATGGGGTGGGTGGGCATTAGACGGGATGGATTCGTTCGTCTACGCGCTCGTCCTCGTGCCCTCGCTGCGCGAATTGCTTCCGCGCTCCGGCATCCCAGCCACTAAGGGCAACATTGGGCAATACGGTGGCCTGCTGTTCGCTCTGTTTTTGATCGGCTGGGGACTCGCCTTCTTATGGGGGCCGATCGGAGACAAGTTCGGCCGCATGCGCACGCTCATGCTGACCATCGTCTGGTACTCGGCGTTCACTTTTCTGAGCGCCTTCGTCACCGGCGTGTGGCAGCTCGCGGTCTTGCGTCTGCTTGCCGGCATAGGCATTGGTGGCGAATGGGCCATGGGCGGGACATTCGTCGCCGAGGAGTGGCCTGAGCAACGGCGCCGCGTAGGTGCCGGCTTGATGCATACGGGGTATTATGTCGGCATTTTCCTTGCCGCACTCGCGAACTACGGCATCGGAAGCCGTTTTGGCTGGCGCGCAATGTTTATCGTGGGAGGATTGCCGGCGCTGTTCCTCGCCTGGATTCGGCACGGGGTTACGGAGCCTGTTGCCTGGAAGAAGAAAGAAGGTGTCCTTCGGTCGTCGGCTGTTTGGCGTCCCCTGGCGGCGCTGTTTTCGCCCACCTTGCGAGGCCGCACCGTTCTGAATTCCTTGTTCATGCTGGCGTCGATTTGTGGTCTGTGGGCCGGGACCGTTTATGTACCCGCGGCCATCACCGCCGTTGCGGAAACAGGCGGCCGCACGGGTCCGCAAGTTGCGCAATTGGCCTCCTGGGGCATCATGTTGGTCTCGTTTGCAACAATTCTGGGTTGCCTGGCGATGCCATCGCTCGCCGAGCAGGTGGGCCGCCGCGGTGCCCTGGCCATCTTCTTTTGTCTGATGATGGTGTTTATTGCCCTCACCTTCGGCAAGGTCTTCTATCTTGGAGCAAGCGCGCTCCCGTGGTTCTTCGTTTGTCTTTTCTTTCTGGGACTGGGCGGCGCCAACTTCGCTGTCTACACATTGTGGCTGCCCGAGCAATATCCCACGGAATGCCGCGCCAGTGCATTTGCTTTCTCGACCTCCTTCGCCCGGTTTGGTGGGGCGGGAATTACCTTTCTGGTGGGCGCGAGCGTCCGCCATTTCGGATCGCTCGGAACTCCGGTTGCGATGACGTCGATCGCCTTCGCGCTGGGACTGCTTCTGATTCCCTTTGGCGTGGAGACACGCGGCAAGAACCTGCCAGCATAAGGATCAGGATGTCCAAGCGGAACGTCGCTGGTTCCCTTCAAGCCCCAGGTTGCAAAGCCTCTCCGCGGTCGGAAGTACAAATAAAAAGAGCACGCAGAATCCTACGTGCTCTAGTGCTTGAAGTTGAGCGAGAAATGCCTCCCAGGCGTCTCCCACAGCTCACTACGCCACGGTTCGCATCCCGTTAGCCTTAATTAGTTCCGGGACAAGCGCTGCCTTTTCTGAATCTTTGACAACGCGGTGTGCCAGCGGCTTCAGCCAGAGCAAGGCCATGAACGCGGCGACCAGGTCGCAAACGATCATCGCCCAGAAGACCTTCGTCCAGGAGCCGGTCTTGGCAAACAGCCAAGCAGCGCCAGGCCCGGCAAAGGCAGCCGCCACTCCCTTAGCGGTGTAGACGATGCCGTAGTTAGTGGTGGCCCATTTATTGCCGTAGAGGTCGCCAGTGATTGAGGGGAACAGCGAGAAGATATTGCCCCAGGCGAAGAAGCAGAGGCCCGAGAGCACCACGAACCATACAGGATGGCCTATCAGTTGGAGCAGAGCATACACGGCGATCGCCTCCAGGATGAAGGCGATGAAGATGGCATTCTCTCTCCCGATATTGTCGGAAACCCATCCCCAGAAAGGACGTGTCAATCCGTTCAGGAGCCTGTCCACGGTGATGGCAAGGACCAACGCGGTCATGCCGAAGGCAACCACAACATTGTCCACATGGTACGAGGACGCCATGGGGTTAAGTTGCGCTGTCACCACCAAGCCACCGAAGGCCAACATCGTCATCATCACGTAGATCACATAGAAAGAGGGCTGGCGGAGCATCTCCCATGGAGTCATGTCGACTGCCGACGTGTTCACCTTCTTCCTGATCTTCGCTTCTTTTTCCTTCCAGTTTGGCGGCGTCCATCCAACCGGCGGCTTGGCCAGGAAAAGCGCTGTGATCAGCACAACGATTCCCTGGATAAAGCCCCAAACGATGAACGTGTGCTGGTAACCTGAAACTTTCAGCATGGTCGCGATGGGAGCGATCGTCGTGGCCGTGCCGACGCCGAAAGCTCCGGCAGTCAGGCCCACGCATAGACCGCGATGGTCGGGGAACCACTTCAGCGCGTTGCCTATGGTCCCGCCGTAGACTACTCCGGCGCCGATACCGCCGACTCCGTACCAGAAATAGAGAGTGTTAATGGTCTCCGCCCGTCCGGACCCGATCCAGCCCAGTCCCACCAAAATCGCGCCCACGCCCAGCATCAACCGGGGCCCAATGCGATCGACCAGGTACCCTTCAAACGGCACGAGCCAAGTCTCCAGCGCAACGAACAAAGTGAAGGTCCACTGGACGGCGACCAAGCTCACGTGCAAATGGGCTTGTATCGGCTTGGTGAAAAGGGTCCAGGCGTACTGCAGGTTCGCGATCGCCATCATCGCGACGATGCCTGCCGTCAACTGGATCCAACGATTGGGAATACGTGACGGGTGAATAAGGGAGGTTGGAGCGGTAGCCATGCGTGTTCCTCCAGGGCAACACTTTTAGACGTGAACAGCGCACCAGACCGGCCTTTACCGCTTCGACTTTGTGTTGAGGATCGTGGGTGTCGACCTGCTACCCCGTCCGTGTCCTCTCACTAGATCGCGCGGCGTCGCGGCCGTGAACCTGAGAGTCTTTCGGCTCATGTGCTATAGTGGTCCGTTCATCGAACCACTTGCGGCGGGCAATGTACCATGGGTACCCCCCGCTGTCAAGGGGCTCAAAATCAAAGCTCGCGCGCAGCGAGCTGTCCCCGTGTCGACGGCCGGAAGTGTGAGACGCACCGATGAATGACACCCTGCGAGCTCAGATCGACACTTACCTCTCTCAGCTCAATGATTTGATCCGCCGCGGATGTCAGGTTCACGACATGCTGGCGGCTGACCCCTCCCACATCTCAGCGGTAGTAGCCACACGCGCCTGGCAGCAAGAGTGTGGGGTGACAGTCAACGAGTTGTCCGGAGGCAGCAAAGCCCATTGGCTAGCCCGGTCGTTTAGTGAGGCCTTTCTGATGCGGTCATCGACCGGCCCGGCGGCTGAAGACGTGCCGCCAGGCCGAGATTGTCAAGCGACTCCTTGACGTCCTTGAGCAAGCCGTTGCTTCCCTCAAGCGCATGGATGATGAGACGGTCATCTCTGCATCGTCGGAGGCGCCACCGCGTCCGCCGGTTCGACTTCGTTCACAACTCCGAACTCAGGCCCGTTCTGGAGCAGGCATACATCGATAGCCGACTTGCCCTTGAGCAGAAAGACTATGACCGGGCGCTGCGTACTTCCTGCGGAATCCTTGAAGCTATCGTGACCGATGCGCTTGAGCACAAGGGGCTGAGCGCGCTGGCGGCTTCGGGCGCGCCTTCCGGTAAGGTCGCCGATTGGTCTTTCCAGACGCGACTCGCCGTGGCTGAAAGGGCGGGACTGATTCGCGGTGGGTGGGCCCGACTCCCAGCGGTGGCGTGGACGTATCGGGATCAGATCAATTCACATAGTGAAAACAGCACGCAGGAAGAGATTTCGGAGCGCGCCGCGCGCCAGGCCGGGCAGGTGCTGCATGTCGTGATGAGAGATCTTGATCCGGGCCGCTAGAGCCAGTGAACTCGCGAAGCTTTCGGGCGATTGGTCAGTCTTCCAGATCCTGCCGGAACACTGGTTGGGATGGATCCACGGTGCCGTCAATGACTGCCATCACCAAGTCTTCGTATGCAGTCGTCGCTTCTGCCAGCGAGGCGTAGCCGCGTTCCCGCTGCACCGCTCCGGTGGCCGAGTAGATAAGTGTGAAATAACGACCCGAGGAGTACTGAAGTTCGAGCAGCTTGTTCGGCATCTCAGGATCGCCTTGCTGACCGAGCACGTCCATCAGCGCGACCGTCCACTGCCTGCCCTTGGGATCGGTGACGACCTCGCGCTCGACGTACTGCCACTCGTCCATGCTCCACAACGGCATATTTATTCCAACAGCTGACCGAGTGCTCTGGCGACTTGCGCGCCTGTGAACGGTTTCGGGACCAGCAAGACTTTCTGGGCCTTCCGGGAACGGAGGCTCGCGTCCGCTTGCTCCGGCGTGTCACTGATGATGACGACGGGAAGCTCGGCGTGATCGGGGTGGTTGCGCACAGCGTCAAAGAGCGATTCGCTCATGTCGAAGGCTGAGCAGTCAAGCACGAGCGCATTCGGCGCGCTGCTCCCGCACAAGCTCGTTGACCGAGCTGGTGTATCCCGCAGCGGACACTTCGTAGCCGCGATCGCGCAACGCAAACGTCAGAAGCTCGGCAATCTCCGGCGTGTCGTCGATGAGCAGGATGCGGCGCAACCGAATCGCTACTTCTTGCCGGGTCCGGTGCCGGGCAGCCGCGGCTTCTTGCCTTCGGCCGGTTCCAGGTCCAGGACCCACACGCGACCGCCGGCGGTGTAGTAGGCGCGGTGATCGTTCTCGATCATCGCGCCCCAGGCCTCGAGCGTGCGCATCGCGAAGGTGTAGCCCTCGAAGTTGTTGCGCGCGTGGTCTGAGCACTTCGTTCGTGTGCCAGTTGTCGGTGAGGATCGCGTCGCCCGCGTGCACGCGCAGGACAGTGTAGTAGCGGTCGAACGCCGCTTCCGGCCGCACGTCGCGCGTCGAGCCGCGCTTTTTGCCTTCGGTGACGATATAGCTTTCCTGCGGTTCAGGAGCCGCAGGCGGAGGGGTTGCTTTGGTGCTCATACAGTCTCCGCCACCTGCTCGGCTTCTGCCGCAGCCGCCATGTTGACCAGATTTTTCGCATCCGCGGCCTGGATCAGGGCTTCAGGCAGCTGGACGCCCATCATCCGCCATTGCTCGTTGGCAAACTTCTGCAGCGTGGCAATGTGCTCGGCGTGCAGGTGGCCGAAGCGTCCTTGCAATTTCAAGTACTCGGATACCGGCCGCATGCTTTGCGGGCGGAAGCTGTAATCGAAGTCGCGCTTCTCGGGATTCCACTCCCAGATCGGATAGAGCCCGCATTCGACGACCAGCCGGCCAAGATCGATCGAGCGCGGCGTCTCGTACACGAAGCCCTTCTGGCAGGGGGTGTAGACCATCAGGTAGGCCGCGCCTTTGTGGTTCAGGCCCTTGCGAACTTTGTTCATCAGGTCGATGGGATAGCCTACGCTCGCGGTCGCCACATAGCAGTGGGGATGTCCGGCGGCCATCATGCGCGCGAGATCCTTGGGAAACAGTTTCTTCGCTTCGGGAACTTTCGGGCCGGGAGGCGAGAACGTCGTCATGCCGCCATAGGGCGTGCGCGATGACGCCTGAATGCCGGTGTTCGCGTACTGCTCGTTGTCATAGCAGATGATCAGGCAGTCGTGATTGCGATAGAGCGCGCCTGAGATCGAGGCGAGTCCGATGTCAGAGGCGCTGCCGTCGCCCGCCTCGCAAATGATGTTCGGGAAAGCTCCCTTCCACTTGCCCTTGCGAATCATGGCTTCATACGCAGCGGCGACTCCGGCGGTAAAGCTGCCCGCGCTGCCAATCTGCGTGTGCGCCCACGGCACATTGTAGGGCGTGCACAGATACGAGCTGTTCGCGACGTACATGCAGCCGGTCGGCCCGACCAGGATGGTGTTGTCGCCCGCCGCCTTGCTCGTCATGCGGTACTGGATGGACGGCCCGCAGCCGGCACACGTGCGGTGGCCGGGAACGAAGGGCTCGGACGATGGGAATTCAGGATTGTAAAAACGCGCTCCCTGATTCGGGTTGCTGAGAATCGGCAGCACCTGCCGCTGAACTTCTATGGTTGCCATATCAGTTCCTCCTGATGGCACCGTCCGCAGACCGTGCACATCAATGTCGTAAATGCGGACGTCAGTCCGCGGAATCCAACACCCTGTGGCTACTCTTCGAATCCGACCCAATGCGTGCGCTTCTCGATTTTGCCGCGTTTCTGCGCTTCCAACATTTTCTCGGTCATCCAGTAGAATTCCTTCAGCACGATCGCCTCGCCGCCCATGCCCGCCATAAACGACAGGACGAGCGGGCGCTTGTGGCTTTCGTAGAGAGCCGCGCACGCCTCTGCGTAGAGCGAGCCGCCGCTGCTCACGCTGCCCAGTCCCATGTTGGTCTCGATCACGCCGACCACTTTGAACTTGCTGAGGACTTCCTTCACTCGATCGGTCGGATATGGTCGGATCGTCCGCAGCCGCACCAGACCGACCTTCAGCGCCGCGTTCGCGCATGTGCTGGATGGCGAAACGCGCCGTCACCGCGTGCGCGCCTTGCATGAAGAAGACGACTTCGGCGTCGTCAGTCATGTACTCTTCGACCCAGGGATCATATCTTGCGTCCGAAGATTTTCGCGAACTCTTCGTGGACCTCCTCGATGACCGCCATCGATTCTTCCATGGCCCGCGCACGCTCCAACTGCAGCGGCGGCCCCTGCTCAGGCATGATCTGCGGGCCGTGCGACACCGGATGCCGCGGATCGAGCGGGTACGGGATGCTTGTAGGGCGGAAGAAATTCCTTCACCTGCCCCGCGTCGGGCAACTCGACATCGCAAGTGATGTGCGAGACGAAGAAGCCATCCTGGCAGACCATCTGCGGCAACAGAACGCGCGGGTCTTCGCCAATGCGATAGGCCATCAGATGATTGTCGAATGCTTCCTGCGCATCGCAGGACCAGCCCATGAGCCAGCCCATGTCGCGCGTCGAGAGCGCGTCGGTGTGCTCGGAACCGAAATCGCCCGGCGGATCGAGCGTGCGGTCGGCGATCATCATCTGCACCGGCATGCGGCTGCCGGAGATCGGCGAGTAAAGCTCGTAGCGCGAATTGCACGCCGACGCCTGAACTTCCGGTGAACACGCGGGCGCCGCTCGACGCAGCGCCGTGCGCGATACTGAGTTGCGAGTGCTCGCTGTCGGCCACAATGTATTCGGCGTCGAGTTCCCCGTTGGCCACCATTTGCGCCAGGGCCATCATCGTTGCCGTGTAAGGGCGGATCGGATACGCCGCGATCACATCGACGTCGGCATATTTCGCGGCCTGCGCCGACGCGACGCAGCCGTTGATCCGGACTGTCTTCTTCTTTGTTGCCGCAACCGTTGCCATGTTCACTCCACGCCGTCCGCCTGAGGGCGAACGTTATCAATTGATGGGAGCGCAGACCTCACGACGAGTTCTTGCGCAATTTTTGTTTACAGCGGTCGAGCCTTGGCCGGTCGCCGAATCTAAATATTCTTCGGCGTCCGCTGATCCAGGTTCCTCAGTTCTTCCGCTTGCCGTCCGTGCAACCCAGGCGAGATGGCGAATGCCGTATCCATTCGCACCACGCCAGTATCGAAGTCGAGTTCGGGCACGCCTTCCAGGCAGCCCGTCGGACATTCCTCGATGCACACGCGACAGCCCTTGCAGTAGTCGACCAGAATCTTGTACAGGCCGTTCGAGCGTGCCGGGCGAGCGATGCACGGCTCCGGACAAACCAGATAACAGTTGTCGCAGGCATTGCAGGTGCCGCAACTGAAACAGCGACCCGCTTCCTCGATCGCCTGCTCTTCGGAGAATGCCTGAATCACTTCCTCCTGCGTTTTGCGCCGGCTAGTCGGCGGCAGCAGCTTCTGCTGGACACGCGGGAAATGCGGGAAGTACGTCATGTTCATACGGTTCAGGTCGAAGATGACGTCGACCGGAATCGTGCGAGGCTGCAACGACTCGCCGCGCATCACCTTGTCAAGGTTGAAGGCAACCCGCTTGCCGTCGCCGACAGCGTTGACGACCATCAGCGGCTGCCCCGAACCCAGCTGCACAATATCGCCGGCGGCGAAGAAGTTCGTGTCGCCGAGACGTCCGAAGCGGTCAATCTTGATGGTGCCACGATCTGTCTTGAACTCGTCCGGCAACCACTTGAGCGATGCGTGCTGCCCCACCGCAATGATCACGTTGTCGACCTTGAAGTGCTCGGCCGGAGCATCCCGGTTTATGGTGATGGGCGATGCATTGATGGCACCGGAGAAGCGGGCCGGATGGAGTTGTAAAGCCTCGACCTTGCCAGTTCCGAGCACTGCCGTAACCGCTCGACCGTGCACCAGCTCCACGCCTTCTTCGAGCATGTCGTGGAGATCTTCTGGCACAGCCGGCATCTCCTTCGGATTGGCCTCGACGGTGATCATGGTCACTTCCGCGGCGCCCTGCCGGAGCGCTTCGCGGGCACAGTCGATCGCGGTGTTCCCGCCACCTATGACCGCAACCCGGGCCCCCAGCTTGACCTTTGAGGTGCCCATGCCGATGTCGCGGAGGAACGGGAGACCGTACAGAACGCCTTCTTTGTTCTCGCCCTCGGCTCGCACGCTATTAGGATCGATCAGGCCCACGGCCAACACGCAGGCGTCATAGTTCTTCTTCAAGTCGTCCCACGTGACGTCCTTGCCGACTTCGGTATTGGTCTTGATCGTGATGCCGAGTTCGACGAGTCGCTCGATCTCACGATCGAGCACGTGCTGCGGGAGCACCCAGTCGGGGATACCGCCGCGATTCAGTCCACCCGCTTTGGGCGATTTCTCGAGAATCGTTACCTTGTAGCCGAGGCGCGCAAGCTGGTACGCAGCACTGTGGCCAGCGGGACCGGAACCAACAACGGCTACTTTCTTTCCGTTGGGCTTGCCTGCTTTGACTACGTCTTGCTTCAGGGCCTGTCCAAGATCACCGAGAAACCGCTCGACCGCACGGATCGAGATGGCCTCGTCATACTTTCCACGATTGCAGGCTTGTTCGCACGGGTGGTAGCACACTCGCCCAGTCACCGACGGAAAGGGCATGTCTTCCTTGATGAGCGCATAGGCATCCAGATATTTGCCGCGCTTCACCAGATCGAGGTAGCCCTGGATCTTTTCGTTCGTTCCGCAGGCGTTGTTGCACGGTGGCAACTTGTCCCGGTACACCGGCCGGATCGAGCGCCAGTTGCCCGTGGGGAAAAGGTCCTGTCCCTTTTCCTGCGTTGGCGCGGGGGTGATGCCGGCGAACGGGATCTTGAGCCGGTCGGGAATGTGTGTGCCTTTAGTCGACATGTTTTCCTTCCTACACAGCCACTGGATTCAGCGGCAGAATGTGCAACTGGTCGAGTGCCATTTCAAAAGCTCTTTTGTTCGCGATCATGGGCTCAATGGTTTCGAGCTTTACGATGCCGGTCGTCTTGACTACCGCAGCAATGAGCGGCGCGGCGATGTCGGGCGCGACGGACTTGTTACGCTCCGCGGCGCCTTCGGTCGAGAGGCGGTCGAGGCCAAGCTCACCGAGCCGGTAATAGAGCCATTTGTGATCGGCAAGATGCGCGGCGTCCACGCAAACGAGTTGAGCTAACCGCTCGGCTCCCGGCACGAAGCGAATCATGTACTCCGGCGAATAGTGGGTGTTGATGACGAGCGTGCCACCTGGAGGCATGCCGCGCATGTAGTCCCAACCCTTGACCATCGTGCCTTCCACCAAGACGACGATGTTGGGCGCCTCATTTTCGTAGGTGAGCTCATTTTCGAGCACATGGTCGCTCACACGGCAATATTTGCGTGTGGGAGCGTTGGTGCGATCGGGATTGTCGACGTAGTTCTCCATGGCTTGCGCGTACTTTCCCTCAAGCCGCGCCGAAGCGGAAATGGAACCGACAATGTCGCGCCCCTCTTTGTCCATGATGATGCCGCGCGTCCAGACGGTGAGTTCGGTGTAACCCATAATCAGACCTCGTTCTCGCTTGGTAGACGGTCAGTTGCAGAATTTCCCGATCCGATTTTCGGCACGGGCGCTTTGCCTTGCTTGGGATTGCCTCGCTCGGACTCAAGAACTGACAGAAAGTCTGCGCGAGAGACGACAAAAGGCGGCACGCGAGTGCCCTCCTGAAATTCCATGATCGCCAACAACGTCGCCTTCTTGCAGAGGCTTTCGATATCGGCGCCGGTGAGCCCTTCCATCCGATTCGCGAATTCATCGAAATCGACGTTAGGGGCTAGTGGCACGCGCCGGCAGCATAGGCGCATGATCGCGGCGCGCTCTGCGCCGTCGGGCTTGGCGAACTGAAGCACATAGTCGAAGCGCCCGCTTCGCATGAGGGCCGGCTCGATCCGCTCCTGGCGATTCGTGGCGGCCAGGAGAATTACGCCCTTGACGTCATGCAAGTTGTCGATCTCGCGCAAGAGTTGGCTGAGAATTCTTTGATAGACGTCGGTGCCGGGGTGGTCGGAACCGCATTTTGGCGCGACGGCGTCGATGGTGTCGAAGAACAGGATGCACGGCGCAGTCCGTCTCGCCTTTTTGAAAACTTCCCGCAACGCCCTCTCGGAATCGCCGAGCCACTTCGAGTAGAGCTGCGGACCGTCAATGGCGATGAGCGGAATCTGCTTCTCACCGGAGAGCGCACGCGCCATGGCCGTTTTTCCTGTGCCCGAAGGTCCCACCAGCAGAATGCCTCGCGGCCGCGCCAGTCCCACCTGCTCGTAGATCTCATCGCGCATGTGAGAGTGTTCGATGACGGCGTCGAGCAGGCGTTTTACGTCGTGGAGACCACCGAGAGATTCAAACGTGGTCGTGCTCTTCTCAATGTAGAACTCGCGGGTTGCGCTGGGCTCGACTTCCTTCAAGCCGGCAAGAAAGTCGTCGCGCGTGACGTGCAGGGACGCTACGTCGGCAGGGCTGTCGCCGCCTGCAAGCGGGTCAGCTGAGAGGAATCGACGCAAGGCAATCATGCCGACTTCCTGGCCCAGCGCCTCAAGATCTGCACCGACGAAGCCGTGGGAATGTTCGGCGATCTCCTGGAGATCGACATCCGGCGCGAGCGGCATAGCGCGCGTATGGATCCTGAGAATTTGCAGCCGCGCCTGCGTGTTCGGAACGCCGATTTCGATTTCGCGATCGAAGCGGCCGGGACGGCGCAGTGCTGGGTCCAGGACTTCGGGAATGTTAGTCGCGCCGATGACGATGACCTGACCGCGCGCGACGAAGCCGTCCATCAGGCTGAGTAGCTGCGCCACAACACGCTTCTCAACTTCCCCGACTACTTCCGTGCGTTTGGGAGCGACGGCGTCGATCTCGTCGATGAACAGGATCGCCGGCGCATGGCGGGCTGCATCCTCGAAGACCTCGCGGAGCTTGGCTTCGCTCTCGCCGTAAAACTTCCGCATGATCTCAGGACCGTTGAGATGAATGAAGTGCACACGGCTTTCTGCAGCTACTGCGCGGGCGAGCAGAGTTTTGCCGGTGCCGGGAGGACCGTACAACAGCACGCCCTTGGGCGCGAGAATTCCCAAGCGCTCAAAGATGCGCGAATACTTCAGGGGCAACTCGACAATTTCACGCACCCGAGCCACTTCGCGCTCAAGGCCACCGATGTCCTCATAGGAGACCGCCGGAGCAGTGGCCGCAGTCTGATCGCTCTCCACAACGCGAATGTCGGTACGAGGGCCAATTACAACCGGCCCCGAGGGAATGGTGCGTACCACCTGGAAGTTCACTGCCTTGGCGTAGGTGGGCACGCGCACCACGCAGCCGCCGATGACGGGAACGCCCACGAGATCCTCGAGCATCCGGTCGGGCGCAATGGTCGCGGGTGCGGCTCCCACCCACAATGGCGTGAAGCGCACAGCTACTGCCTGCTCGTGCTCGATTCGCTCGACCGTCACCTGCTCCTGCAAACCCGCGCCACAATTGCTGCGGCATGTCCCGTCGATCTGAATCATGCCTTCGTGTCCATCCTCAGAAAGCTCGGCGCGCGCAACCCCGATTGCAGCGCCGCTGATCCTCAGCACGTCGCCCACGCTAGCATTAAGACTCTGCAGGTCGACCGGTGCGAGCCGGGCGATGGCTCGCCCGACGTCTTCGACACGTGCCTCGGCAACACGCAGTTTGATGGCGGGTGCCTGGTGTGAAGAAGAAATCTCGACGCTGCGACTTGCAGCCTGTTCTTCACGTGTCAGCTTGTCGAGGATCGTGTCCATCTGCTGTTTCTCGATATGATCCGCACCAGGAGACGAACTGGCGCCTCGGATTGCGTCGTTTTCCCGCTCAGTCAATCGGATCAACCCCACATTGATACGCTGGACGGTACGCCGCTCGTCCCTTTGATGGGGGCTCTTGTCAGCGGCGAAAGAACTCTCTGCCTTCAAAATTTATCAAGCACGATCTCTTCGACGTCTTCGATGTGCCGCCGCATCGCAGCCTTCGCCGCTTCGGCATCATGGCGTTTGATCGCGGACAAGATCCGGCGGTGGCCAGCCAGCGACTTTTCCGGGCGCCCTTCCAGCTGCAGGGAGCGCGTGCGCGTGTCTCGGAGCAGGTCCATGACGATGTCGAGCACTTTCAGCACGACACTGTTGCCGGAAGCCAGGGCAATGTTGTAATGAAACTCCTGGTCCTCAGCGATAGCGACTTCGCCACGCGATACTTTGTCTACCTGACGCTGCAGAATCTCCTCAAGCTCGGAAATTTCATCGGGAGAAGCATGTGTGGCCGCGCGCGCAGCCAAAGGTGGTTCAAGCATCTTGCGAAAATCCAGGAGCTCACTGACCAGTTCATGCCTGCGCTTCAGGGCATCGGCAAAAGGGTTGATTACCGCTTCGGATGATTTTTCGCGAACGATCGTGCCGGCGCCTTGTCGAGGCTCAACCAAGCCCATCAGTTCCAGGCCGCGAATGGCATCTCGGATGGAACTTCGACTTACCTGGAGGACTTCAGCCAGTTCCCGTTCCGAAGGAAGTTTGTCGCCAGGTTTCAATTTGTTCAGAATCAGGCGCTCGATTTGTTTCGCGACTTCTTCGTAGACCTTGTTTTTCCGGACTACTTCCAAATCGGGTTTGATCGATGCAGACATAAGCAAGTGGTCCGATAAGTGGACCAGACGCAGGGAGTATACCCCTGTCTTCCGGCCACTAGCAAATATTTTTTCTGCGGTAAAACTGCCATGAAAATCGGTCCCCCGTCAAACGGGTGTTTGGCGAGACATCCGACAAGACGATCTTTCGTGGCCAGAATAACGCACCTGAGAGGCGAGTGGCACACTGGATGGGTCGGCAGCTTCAACGCGGAATAGATCGTATCACGATCTTTATTAGTACGAACGCTGAGGGCTTGCGGACTGCGCCAACAGCTTGGCGCAGTTGTAGACGGTTCGCGTGGTGGACATGGGGAGCCCGACACGCTCACCTAACTCGACGACCGCCCCGACCAGAGCTTCGAGCTCCATCGGACGGACCGCTTCGAGATCCTGAAGCATGGAAGTTTTGTGCTCGCCGATTTTCTCGGCGCCGGCGATGCGCTGGTCGATGGAGACCGGCAACTCCATCCCCAACTTGCGGGAAACCTCTTCCACTTCCTGCATGATGCTTCGGATCACGGAACAGACTCCGGGATCACGCACCATCTGAACCAGGGTAGCCCGCGTGAGCGCGCTCACGGGATTGAACGAAGCGTTTCCCAGAACCTTCACCCAAATCTCGTGACGGATACGAGTGGTGACCGGGCAGCGCAAACCTGAGGCGATGAGCGCCTCCGCAATTCGGCGGGAGCGGTCCGACCGCGTGCCGTCGGGCTCGCCGAGAGAAATGCGGTTGCCCTCGATATGCTGGACCACCCCCGGCGAGGAAATCTCGGTGGAAAAGTAAACGATGGACCCGACCACCTTTTGCGCTTCAATGGCCGAAGAGATCACGCCGCCGGGATCTACCCTCTCCAGCCGCAATCCTTCCCACTCTCCGCCGAAACCCTGGAAGTACCACCATGGAATTCCATTCTGCGTGCTGACGACGGTGGTATCTGGTCCCGACACCGGGCGCAACTGAGGCGCGAGGTGTGGCAGGCCATGCGCCTTTACGCCAAGAAAGATCACGTCCACCAGTCCCACGTCTTCGAGGGAGCTGGCGATTGCGGGCCGGGCAACGAAATCTCCGTCGGCACTTTTCACCTGTACGCCCTGCTCCTGCATGGCGCGAAGATGAGGGCCGCGCGCAAACAGGGTGACATCGAATCCCGCCTGCGCCATGCGCGCACCGATGTAGGCTCCGATGGCTCCCGCTCCCGCGATCAGGAATCTCATCCCTGCTCATCCAGGAGCGCGGCGGCGACGGCGCGGCGGCGGATCTTTCCGGTTGCAGTGGTTGGGATGGTCTCGACCAGATAGATCTTCTTGGGACACTTGTATTCTGCCAGCCACTCGCGGCAGTGTTTGATGAGTGCAGCTTCGGTGAGGCTATGAGGTTCGTGCAGGATCACGGCGGCAGCCACTTCTTCTCCGAGAATGGGGTGCGCACAACCAAATGTGACGGCGGCGGCGACGGACGGATGCTTCAGCAAAACCTCATCGACTTCGTGCGGTGCGATGTTTTCGCCCCCGCGGATGATGATGTCTTTGATGCGTCCGGTCAAATGTAGATAGCAGTCCTGGTCAAGCCATCCTTCGTCACCGGTGCGGAACCATCCATTCACAAATGCGCGCGCGTTGGCGTCGGGATTGTTTTCATATCCGCGAAATACGTTGGCTCCCTGGATGGCGACCTCGCCGCGCTGGTTGGTGCCGAGATGATTGCCCGCGTTGTCCATGATGCTGATGCGCAAGCCCGCGCCGACGCCGACAGAGCCCGCTTTCCTATGCCGCGGGGGTAAAGGATTCGAAGTCATCTGGTGAGCGGCTTCGGTCATTCCGTACGCCTCGACGAAAGGCACGCCAAAAAGATCCTCGATTTTCTGAATGAGCTCGGCGGAGAGAGGAGCGCTACAGGAACGGATGAAACGCAGCGACTCCGCTTCCTCCGGTTTGTGTTGAGTACGCGCCAGAAGAAGCTGGTGCATCGTGGGCACTCCCGAATACCAGGTCACGCGATGATCCCGCACCGTCCGCCAGAAAGAAAGCGCATTGAACTTGGCGGGAACAATCACGGTCCCCCCCGAGAGCAGCGCTGACAGAGTCGAGCCGATCAACCCGTGTACGTGGAACAGCGGCATGACGCACAGGGAAACATCTTCTTCGGAAAGAGCGTAAGTGTTGGCGATGTTGGCCGAGGAAACGGCGAGATTGAAATGAAGCAAGGGCACGCGCTTGGGCCGGCCCGTGCTTCCACTGGTGTGCAGGACCAAAGCAACGTCGTCGGGCCTGGGGTCGGGCGCCGACTTACCCCTTGGAGCGCCGACCATGTGAACTTCACCCCGGTTGTTCATTTCCACCGAGAACACGGGGATCTTGCGGTCGGCAGCTGCGCTGCGCACGAATTCGGCGCCCACCGCCGGACAAAGCAGCAGGCGCGCATTGGTATCGCCGAGAAAAAACAGAAACTCCTCGTAGGGATACGCGGGATTCAAGGGAGCAGCAGTTCCTGCTATGGAAGCGGCCAGAAAGCTGACAATCGCAGGCAATCCGTTGGGAAGGGCGATCGCCACGGCATCCCCGCGGCGAATGCCGGCGGAGGCCAACGCGTTCGCCATGGTGAAAACCTGCTGTCGGAGCGAATCGTAGGTGACGCGGATTCCAAACTCGGGAACGACAATCGCGGTGTGACTGTCCGCGAAATGCAAAACATCAAGAAGTGTGTCGACCGACTTCAGAGTCATTCGTTGTGACCTTTGGCGCGAGCCTTACGATGTTGGCGATTTATGAGTGCTCGGTATGAAGTAAGCGTGGCCTCCTGGGGGCCCGTCATCGTGCACGATGCGAGACGCCCTATGGATCTAGGTCGAGTAACCCTCGGCGCTCAGCGCGTGGCTAAACTCCTTCAGGAAAAAATTTACATTGTCGTCGGTGGCCAGCGGTCCCATCACGCCGATGCGGAAAACTCTCCCGGCGAGGGGACCGAAACCTCCAGCGATTTCGATCCCAGGACCTTCGAGCAAGCGTTTGCGCACTTTGGCTTCGTCCACACCTTTCGGCACGCAGACGGTGTTGAGGGTTGCAATTCGAAACTGCTCAGGCACGTGCATACGCAGTCCCAGGGCTTCGATGCCTTTGACAAACAACTTGTGGCAACGGCGATGACGTTCCCAGCGCTTCTCGATTCCTTCCTCGGCAATGAGCCGGAGCGCCTCGCGGAGGGCGTAGAACATGGAAATCGGCGCGGTGTGATGGTAGCGATGCGATACCGTCGAATAGTCATGGATCAGCTTGAGATCGAGATACCAACTGCGCACGGGAGACGTACGAGCCCGCAACCAGTCCATGGCGCGCGGCGCAATCGCCATCGGAGACAGGCCTGGAGGACAGCTCAGCCCTTTTTGCGTGCAACTGTATGCGACATCGATACCTGTCTTGTCGAAATTTACCGGCACTCCGCCGAGCGACGTGACGCAATCGGCAATGACCAGTGCGCCGTTATCGTGGGCGGCGGAACAAATTGCCCGGCCTGACTGGAGCGCGCCTGTGGATGTCTCCGCATGAACAAAAGCAACGACCTTGGGCTTTTCGCGACGGATGAAGTCCGCGGCTTCGTCGTCGCTGAAGGTCTCACCCCAAGGCTTTTCAAAGCGCACTACGTCAGCCCCTTGACGCTTCGCCATCTCGGTGAGCCGATCGGAAAAATACCCATTGGCGAATATGGCAAACCTGGCGCCGGGCTCCACGAAATTGGTCACGGCGGCTTCCATGCCTGCGCTGCCGGTGCCGGAGATCACGATCGTGGCGCCGCCGCCTGTTCCATAGGTTGTCTTGAGCAATTCCTGAATGTCACCCATCACCTGGATGAAGTAGGGGTCGAGGTGGCCGACAATCGGCTTTGAAAGCGCCTCATAAACGCGCGGGGCGACCATGCTGGGTCCGGGCCCGAACAAGTAGCGGCGAGGCGGTTGCGAACTGGCGAAATGAACAGCCGGACTTCCCTCTTGTATGGCACTCATGGGACTCGTTTCTGTGTCAGAGATAGTTAGATATTACGACTCGGAGCTGACGATTCTCCAGGACCTCAGTAGGACCTCACCCGAAATGGGAAATTCAACGTGCGATGCCAGTGTGATAGTGGGCACCGGCGGCAGATCCAGCGTCAAGAAAATTCCCGTGATCTGTTCGATCCGCTTTGCTTATCGGAAAGTCTCGGTCTCAAATCTACGATTTCTATCTGGCTGAGCAAGAAGTCGATTTTTGCTTTTCCCTAGCACGAGACGTTTTCGCGTCCCATTTTCAGACGACCGGAGTTGTTATGTTGGAAGGAACAGCAAAACTCGCATGCAACAGGCGTCCGGAACAAGTTGTTCTTGACAATGCCTTCTGAAGGTGATAAATCCTCCTCCCGCGTAACTGGTCCACTTTTCATACCTGATGCGCACTCATTCGTAACACTGTGGACAACCTTCGTTTCGTCGCTCGAACGACTAAGGCAACGCGCGATCTTCCGGTCCGCGCGCTTGTAGGAGAAGCTCGTTTTCGCAAATCATCGCGGGAGAGGAAACACATGCGCTCGCTAACAGCATTTTTTGTGCTTCTGATCAGCTTTATGGCGCCAGGTTCGCTCGCCCACGCTCAAGGCCAGGCACCATCCGGCACTACCGATGGAACCCCCTCCGCGAGCGCGACGAAGGCGGAGGTCGACCAGTTGCGCGGCGAGATTGCCGCGCAGCGGAAGACGATTGAGGAGCTGAAGGCGATCGTGCAGAAGCTCGCCGAGGACAAGTTGCAAGCCTCGGGTGCAAATCCTGCGCGAGTGGATCCCGTTTCTGCACCCGCCAGTGGGCCAGAGCTAACTCCGACCTCTGCCTCCGGTGGGGCGCATCTGGTGAATGCGGTTCTGGTGCGGCCAGAGGTTTTGGAACCGGCGATCATCGACCAGGCAACGCCCGCGGCGGCGCCCAAGAAAGATGTTCCGCTCACAGCGGGATGGAATGGAGAACATTTCTTCATCCGGAGCCCCGATGGACAGTTCAACCTCAACCCCTACGGGTATGTGGACACCGACTACCGCGCCTACAAGGGCGACGGAGCGCCGGCGGATACGTTTGTCGTGCGTCGCGCGCGCTTCGGATTCCAGGGCAACTACGGTTCCCACTTCGACTTTGCTTTGCTGACTGACGCTAACTCGACCACCGGGGCGATTGTCCGCGACGTTTATCTCAACGTCAGGATCAAGCCTGAGTTCCAGTTCCAGGCCGGTCAGTTCAAAGAGCCGTTCGCTCAGGAGACCGGTATCGGCGCCACCAACCTGGACTTCGTCGAGCGCGGCCTACAGGCGCTGCTTTACCCCTGCGCTGGGACCGCGTACCGCTGCCCTGGCATGACCCTTCATGGCGACATCGATGGTGGGGTCGTGCAGTACTGGGCAGGCGCTTTCAACGGGCGGAATGGGGTCACTGCGAACGCCACCAACGAGCCGGAGTTTGTCGGCCGGTTGCGCTTTTATCCCTGGCGCAAAAGCAAGAACGACTGGTTCAAGCAGCTTGCTTTCGGTGGTTCGGTCAGCCATGGCCGGTCCCGAGGCCTTTCCGGCGACCTAAGCTTTAGCGGGCTGCTCCCTGACGTTGCTTACTCGTTCTTCCCGCAGTTGAGAATCAACGGCCCAACCGAACGGTACGAGGGTGAATTCACCTACATCAAGGGAGTAGCGGCTCTGCGCGGTGAGTACGTGCAGTTGCAACAGCAACGTTACGGCGTTGGCTCGGAGCAGGCTGGCGGTCTGGGCTTTCTGACTTTGCCCGGAGTTGGCGCCAAGGCCTGGAACCTCTCCACCACGTATCTGTTGACCGGCGAGAAACGTCCTGAAAACGGCACGCCACGGGTGAAGCATCCGATATTTGGTCCGGACACACCGGGCGGAACCGGAAGAGGATGGGGAGCGTTTGAAGTAGCGGCGCGGTACTCCGGCATTCAGGGAAATGCGCCCGCCGCGAATTTCCTGAACTATTACACGCCGGGATTTGTGCCTCAGTACGACTACCACACCGATCAGATTACATTCGGCGTGAATTGGTACCCGAACTATTGGGTGAAATACCAGTTCAACGTCAACATCGATCGGCTGAAGCAGCCCAGTACCACCGGGACGCTGCCCCAGAACTTTACCGTACTGATGCAGGAGTTGCAGTTCCGGTTCTGAGATGGGCTCGGTCTTGAGTTTGAGGATTAGGCAGTCATGCGAATTTGCTACGACGTCGGGCTGGCGGCAGCCCTGGTCCTAAAGGGAAACTGTCAGGAGGAGATTCGATGAGATCCAGGATCCTACTTACTATTCTGCTCTCCGCGTTTTTTGTGATCGCGAGCGGCTGCGGGAACGTGGCTGGTTGTCCCACGTGCGGTACCACCAAGGCTGACGGCTACGCCGACATCGTCAATATCACGGTGCCCGAGCACAATCCTACCGGCGAACCCGGCGGGCCGTTCAACTCCTTCGACATAAGCTGGGTCAACACACCCACGCACCTGGATTACGTCTCCGACCGTATCGGACTCGCGGTGGTAGTCGTGGACACTATCAACAATGTCGCGGTGAATGCGATTCAAGGTACGAATGCCGTCACTGGCGCGGGTAATCAGGCGAGTCCATGTGCAAAGGACGGGGCGGGCAACGACATCATTCCACCCATCGTGGATGTGTTCGGCAACTTTACGCGCTTCGGATGCAGAACGGACATGACCGGGCTTGGAGGAGCGGGGGCACCCACGTTCCACCTGATTTCGGGCTTTGGTGCGAACCATCACTTCGGTGGATTTCCTGGCGCGCAGTGCTGTGCCGCGCGCGCCAACGGTGTAAACCCGATGTCGGGCCCGGATGGTCTTGAGCTAACCCCAGACGGCAAGACGTTGTTCGTAGCTAATGGTAGCTCCTCGGTTGTCGTCTTCGATATCAGCACGATGGACCTGACCCAGAATCCACCTACTCCCCCCGCAGTGTTGGCGACGATCCCGACTGGTGTCTCTGCTGATTACGATGGCCCCTTGGGCATAGCACCCTGTGTCTCTTCATGGAATGGAGAAGCGGGCTCCGCCGCCGATTGTGGGGACGATCGAGCTGACGAAATGTCGTACGACCCAGTGCATCAGGTTCTCGCGATTATCAACGGCGATCCCGGATTGCCGTTCATCACGTTTATCGACATGTCGCACATCGTCAGTAAAACCGGCACCCTGGCGCAGCAGCACTGCCTGCCAATTGATTCGACTCTGGCTTACGGCCCGTACCCCGTCGGGTTCACACCGGCAGCATACCCACTCCAAGGGTCAGGCACCGGGATCCCTCAGCCATCCCCGACCTTGGACCCGGGCGTGGCGGGCACTTCGTTCAATCCTCCCAGCTGCATCATTGGCCAGATCTACTACGATGGCGCCGGAGGATTAAACTCCGGAGGGTCAGGAGCGGCATTCGGACTTAATCCAAGCGTTCCGGTTGACAATGTTGGGGCCACGTTCCCGTGCCCTGATCCCTCTAATCCTCACGTCTTCAGCGGCGTCTCCGGATCGGCCGCAGCCGATGGACCGTTGGGGCTCCCCGGAATCGGGGTAACTCCGAGCGGCACACCCTACACCATTCCGTGTCACCACGGCCCTCTCATCGACCAAACTCTCGGCACATTCTGCAACCAGGCTTCGCCGGGAGGCAATTGTGCCGGGGCGATAGCCCCCGCCGGTCTGGGAGGGATGGTCTGGAATCCCAATACTGGTCACTTGCTCCAGACGAACGGGAATTCCATTGGCATTACAAATATCGGCAGCATCGATGAGATTGATCCGCGACTAGGAAATCCAAACGGGCCGGTGGTGGTCAACAGCTTCGTCATACCGAATTGCATGCCCACCGGCGTTGCTCAAGGCCCGGGCAACAATTTTCTGGTGGGCTGCGCCGATCACGATGGCGAAGCCTTCCCGCCGAATGAGTACGTTATCGACGGCACGGCAGGCACGATTCTCGCGGAAATCACGAACGTGGGTGGCGTAGACGAGATCTGGTACAACTCCGGTGATAACAAGTACTACGTGGCAGCCAGAGATATGCCGAATGGCCCCGTGATGGGTGTCATTGACGCGGCCACGAATGTTTGGCTGCAGAACGTCACCACCAACTCGAACTCACACAGTATCGCGGTTGATTCGAGCAATAATCATGCGTTCGTGCCCTTGCAGGCTGGCGGAATCTGTACGTCGCAAAGCAGCAATGGCTGCATCGGGGTCTATGCCCAGCAGTGAAAGTCGTGAGAGGTTGATTGCCGTGGCCCGGAGTTAGCGTCCGGGCCTCTCGGATGCTGCGATTTTCGACCGGTTGGCGATCTGCAGGTGTACGATAGCTTGCACAGTCGCCTGCTGGGGCTTGATACGGGTGAAGTGATATGGGGACGTTTCGTGTAACAGCAGTTTCGGTTGGCGTGGCAACTCTTTTCCTGCTCGGTGTCACCGTCGCACTGGCAAAGGACGAACCTCCCAAGAAGCCCACCGATGTACCCGCGTCAGTGATTGCCCACCTGCCGCTTCCCGAAGCCACCGGAAGCCAGATGCTTCTGCAGAGGGATGAAGGAAAGAACTATCTCTACGTGCAGCAGGCTTCGAAGCAAGGCTTCATGGTGGTGGACGTCAGCAAACCAGAGAGACCGAGCCTGCTGAAACGAACGGCAGAGGCCAATCCGGCAACAGCAGGCAATCTCGAGATGGTGAGTCCGAACGTAGCGATTGCTGAGTCGCCCGAGAAGAAGCCTGGCACTCTAATGAGCAGCAACCACCCTACCGAAACGGTGCGCGTTCTGGATTTAGCCGATCCGCGCAGTCCGAAGGTTCTTCAGGAATTCCGCAGCGTCACCAGTCTTCTGCCCGATGGAGCCCATGGCCTGATCTATCTCGCGAATAACGAGGGCTTGTGGATTCTGCGGTACAACCGACCCTCGCTGTTGGAGCCCTCCAGGAAGAAACCGCCGTGCGATTCCAACTCGGAAATTATGTCCATGCCCCCGGACTGTGACTGATCTCCGGTTCGCTGATACTGCCAAACATTCAACTTAGTCAGAACATCGCTTTTGGATGGTTTTGATCTCTCTGACCCTGATGGTCACCGGGCTGGCAGAACCCGACCTTGCCAAGTAGTCGGAACTGGTGCTCATGGAAGGTGACTGTGGACCGGTCACCTCAACTTGTTGACCAAGGTAAGGTGCCAGTCTTAGTTTACGAGAGCGCTGAGCTGGTAGCTGTTGCCCTTGTCAGCCTGGATCAAGATGTAGTCAGTGTTCGATCGACTGAGACAGCCTTGGACGGTAATCTCGTCCTTGGCCTTTTTGGAAGCCGGATGCGGATTTGCATTTGGCGGATTTGCCCCGGCTTCTTGCCCAGCTGCAGACAGGGTCATGCAAAGCACCGCCAGCATGATTGTGATCTTCCCCATAGTCCCATCCTCACTTTCCGTTCCTACCTTATTTCGATGCCCTCACTGGGCGGGGCGATGCCCCCAGGGCTACTTGACGTGGGTCTCCTGATAGTGCAATTCCTTCCATTCCCCCCCGCGTTTCACCCAAAGCTCTGTGATATAGACCCTTGAGTAGCGCACCACGGATTTGGGCGGAAACTGCAGTGTAACTTCGTATATAAGGAAGGCGGCGTCCGGCCCCAAGGGGATCATCTTGAAACCCCAGAGGGTGTAGTTGAACACGTTCCCAGCCGCCATTTCGTTCAGAGCCTGAATTTTGGTGCGCTCCCCCTGGCCGTCGACTTCCACGCCCTGATAATCATCCGCCAGCAGCGTCCCGTAAGCCTTCTTGTCTTTGTTCTTGATGGCGTCCCATTCAGCTTTGATCTTCGATTCAAACATCGCCTTCAGATTCGGATCGGTTGCAGCATCGCTTGACTGCCGGTTTGCATTGGGTGCCGGCGGTATCGCCGGTTGTTGGGCCAAGGCAAAAGACGACAACCAAGTCACGAAAAAATAGATGAATCGCGCTCGCATATTTTCATCACCGGGGAAGGAAGAGTTTGAAAGTTTTTCCGGAAAACCACGCAACTAGTGCAATGTTTTGACTTTTTTTCTTACCGCGGCCAGCAAAGGCGCTGGTAGTTCGGCGTAGCCCTCCTCGGCTGCAAACCGCTGCCCATCGCCATACATCCAGTTCAAGAGATCACCTAACGCAGCGGCACGAGCAGAATCGGTCGATGTGGTTCGGAGGTATATCCAGGTGAAGCTGGTAATCGGAAACGACTCGGCTCCCGAGACGTTGGTCAGCGAGGCGGCGAAGCGGTTCCACTGCGGCGCTTCTTCGGTTTTGCACGCCGCAACAATGCTCTCGGTAGAAGCTCTAACAAACTTGCCGGCAGGACTCAGTACGGCCGCCTGGGCAATGCCACTCTTCACTGCGTACTGATACTCCACGTAACCGATGGAGCCGGGAGTGCTTTTCACTTTGTCCGCCATGTCGGAACTGCGCTCGGCTGGCGTACCCACCGGCCACTTGGGTGAAGGAGTGGTCCCGATCTCGGAACGAAATTTTGAGTTCGACTTGGAGAGAAAGTCGGTGAAGACGTAGTTGGACCCCTTCCCTGCAGGGCGGATCATCACCTGAATGGATATATTCGGCAAATCGAGGCCCGGGTTGAGCTTCGCGATCTGCGGCGCATTCCAGGTCTTCACATCGCCAAGAAAGATCCCTGCCAGCGCGTCGCCGGAAAGTCGAAGTTCCTGATGGACACCGGGTAGGTTGTAGATGGGAACGATCCCGATGAGCACCACCGGCAGTTCGATCAAGCCGCCGCGACTCTTGTCTTTTTCGGTGAGAGGGGCCTCGCCGGCACCAAAATCGCCGGCGCCTTGTGAGATCTCCTTGATCCCCTCACTCGTCCCGATCGGGAGGTATCGCATCTGCACGTTGGGGCTGTGCTTGCCGTACTCCTGCGTCCACCGGGCATAAAGAGGTGCCGGGACGCTCGATCCGGATCCCACGAGGACAACTCTATCTTGAGCCGTGGCAAGGACGCCGCATTGTACGAGAGCCAGAGCGGAGACCATACAGATCTGTAAGAGTGAAGAGCGGTGGGAGCGTTGCCGAGGAACCTCAGGGGCCCAAAATCTTGCCGCTACCTTCATAGCGCCCCTCCATTTGCAGCTGCAAATTCAAGACACGAATCATGCCCTGTCAACGGTCAACCCGGAGCCATCGAAGATCGACGATGGTTGCAGAGTACCATCGTTTTGCGCGAAATCAATATCGCAAGAGTGATTGCTATTGTTAAGTCTGGAACGATCCTGGCCCGAGCGTTTCCTTGCCTCAGAGATCGTAGTTCCACGTTTTCGATGTGCAGAACTCAGTGGCATCGAGCCGTTCTTTGAGGAGCTCAAAGACATTCCTCAATCGCCCGAAAACCCAATCTCACGTTGAAGCGTGACTGGCATCACTGAAGCATTGGCGGAGAAGAGCTGAAATCGAGCGGTACGAGGTCAGTCATCAGACCAATGGCCGCCGCGGGCACCAGCACGCGATCGAAGTACGGCTTCGAAGCGATCCCGAGAAACCGAGTGTATTCGGAGGTCGCCAAGCAACTGCAAATCCGCATCGTCAACAAACTCAAGCCGGGCGACATGCTCCCGCCGGAACGTGAGCTGGTACAGAGGTTCGGTGTCAGTCGCAGCTCGATCCGCGACGCCATTCGCAGCCTGGAAGCGGTGGGGTTGTTGGAACCGCGCCAGGGAGTCGGCACCGTCGTTCGCGAGCTTCCATCGGATGCGGTCGTGAATCCGGTAGCCAGCGTTCTCCTTCAGAAGCGAAAAGTCATCCACGAACTTCTGGAGGTCCGCAACATCATCGAACCAGCCTTGGCTCGTCGTGCCGCACTTCATGCATCCCCCGAGCAACTCGGTGAAATGCGGGAGATTTTGATCCGCCAGGAAGAGAAGCTGAGCCGGGGAGCACTCGCGACTGAAGAAGACTCTGCTTTTCACTACACCATCGCACTGGCGGCGGACAACAGCGTGATGCTGAAACTGGTACGAGTCTTGATGGATTTATTGCGTGAGACGAGGGAGCGTTCGTTGCAAGGTGAAGGACGCCCCGAAAAGTCGCTTGCCGGCCATTTCCGCATCATCGCGGCTCTTGAGCGGGGCGACGCTTCAGCCGCCGAGGCTGCCATGCGCCGGCACCTATCCGAAATCGAAAAAATCGTTCTGAAGAAGCTCTAAAGAAAAAGAATGGAGGTTGCCACATGGGTCAGTTATTCGCGGTCGAGATCATCTACCGCGGGGTCTTTCAGAAGACCCTGGCGAAAAACATAACGCGCGACATCGTTCTGGCCGGGCGTAACGAGGGCAAACTGGGCATTTCCTTTGGCCGTTACGGGGACTCTCCGGAACGCAACGGAATTCCAGCGAAGAGCTTTGCCATCGTGGCCAGCGATGAGCAAACGCTTGAGGCGGGAATGGCTCAATACGAGCCCAAGCAGGTCGACTTGACGGTGGTCCTCGACGACACGCTCTGCAAGGGCACGGAGTCCTGGGCATGGTACGGGCTGCAGCCGGTGCATCATGCACTCAAACCCGGACACACTCTGATTGTGGTCTCGCTGCAAGACACACCTACTCTCCTCAAGAGCATCCATCGCCGGGACGAGCCCTACAAGTTGGGAGTCCTGAAGGGCGTTACCAACTTCTCCGGCATGTGGGTTTACAAGGATGACCACACCGATGTGCGGGTCCTCGGCGCCATCGCCAAGGCGCTGCCGGAACTCGTCGGGCTGAAGGCAGTCGAGCAGTTCATCACGGAGAAGCTTAAGAACTCACTTAAAGTCACCTCGACCCAAACCGCCTTCGAGCGATTCACGACGATCGATGTGAAGCCGGGCGAAGGTAATCCCGAGGAGCAGTTCAAATTCGCATTTCTCAAGTGGGAAGACATGCGGGACGGCGTCTCCATCAAAGGCCAGCCGCAGGGTGGCCCGTATGAGGACCCGGTCACGAAGCAGATGGGCGGTTTCCGGCCGGCCCGTAACGAACTGTTCAAGAAGTATTCAACGCGCAACCAGCGGCCGGTTGTCAACTTTGCGACCTGTACGAAGTGCACGCTGTGCTGGCTCAACTGCCCGGACGCGTCCTTCGACGTCACGCCGGATGCCACCTACGATGCCAATCTCGAGGCTTGCTGCGGGTGCGGAATCTGCGAGGCGGTTTGCCCGGTGAAAGACTGCATCACCATGGTCAATGAGTCGCAGTTCCACGACAACCACAGTCAATGGCTGGCGTTCAAGAAAGACCAGGATGCTTACCTGAAGTGGCTGGAAAAGACGATCGAGTCGGCTGAGCCTGAAGAGAAGAGAGCTCATGGCTTCCGTTATCGCGGCCAGTACAAAGAACAGGTGCCTGAGGCCCTGGAGATCGCTCAGAAAGGCTAACCGCGCCGGAGGAGCAAGTTCAAGATAAGGAGAATCAGATGGCGACATTGACAATGCCGGTTGAGCAAGAAAAGAAGACTTACGAGCAGGAAGCCCTGATCACCGGAGCCGAAGCCATTGCGATTGCCTGCAAGTTGGCCAACGTGGACGTGGTCACGGCTTATCCGATCCGGCCTTACGACACAGTGATGCAGTACATCAGCCAGTTGGTGGCGGATGGCGAGATGGACTGTGAATACATCGTGGCGGAAGGTGAGCACTCACAATTTGAAATCGTCAAACACGCATCGGTCTGCGGGGCGCGTGTGTTCTGCGGTTCCAGCGGCGTGGGCTGGATGTACGCCATGGAAGCGCTGACCGTCACGCCTGCCCTGCGCGTTCCCATGGTAGCCATGGTGGGCAACCGGGCACTCGATGATCCCGGCGCTTTCGGCGTGGAACACAACGATGCCCTGGCGGTGCGCGACCTGGGTTGGCTCTTGACCTGGGTCGACAGTGCGCAGGAAGCGTTGGATACCGCTCTGATCGCCTATCGTGTGGCAGAAGATCGCCGCATGTTTGTGCCCCTGGCTCTCAGTTGCGATGGAGCTTTCCTCACTCACTCGCAGGCGCTGGTCAAGATTCCGGCGGCCGAGCAAGTGAAGAAGTTCCTGCCTCGTTACGATCGCGGCGACCTGCTGCTCCACCCTGACAACGTGATTTCGGTAGCACCTCAAGCCAACGAGGATTGGGTGATGGAGATTCGGCGCCAGAACTACGCCGTAACCGAGCGCGCGTGCGACGTAATTCGCGAGGTCTATGCCGACTTCGAGAAGACGTTTGGCCGGAAGTATGGCAATCCGTTCTTCGAAGAGTACATGACCGAAGATGCGGAAGTCGTTCTGCTGGGAATGGGGACGATGTCCACGCCGGTACGAGTCGCGATTCGCAAGCTGCGCGAAGAAGGCAAGAAAGTCGGATTCGTAAGGCTGCGCTGGTTCCGGCCGTTCGCCGGTCCGGAGATCGCCAAGTGTCTGGAACGCTTCAAGGCAATTGGCGTGATCGATCGCGACTTCTCGTTCGGTTCACCCAATCTCAGCGGTGTCGTAGCCACCGAACTTAGGTCGGCAATGTACACCGGCGCTGCAACCAGACCACCTGTACTTGGCTTCATCTGCGGCCTGGGCGGACGGGAAGTAACTGTGCCGGATGTGGAGAAGATCACCGAGTCGGTGTTCGAAGCCGCAAAAGGTAAAGCGCAACCCCTGACTCAATGGATCGGGCTGCGGGGATAGAGCGTCCCAGGACGCTTATCCAGAGCCGGAAAGGACATGAGACTCATGAGCACAACATTTGTAGATGAGAAACCGACGCAAAACCTGGAAGCCTTCAAGGGAGTAAAGAAGGTTCCACACGAGGAATACTACACGTCCGGCCACCGCACCTGCCAAGGCTGCGAGTCTGCGCAAATCATGAAGCTGATGGCGAAGGCCGCAGGTCCAAGGACAGTGGTTCTGGGCAGCACAGGCTGCATGTACGTGGCTAACACCTCCTACTATGCCACGCCCTGGGGCGTGCCCTGGATGCATACCCAACTAGGCAGTTCCGGGTCGAGCGCACTTGGCGCGGCGGCCGCGTTCCGCGTCCAGATGCGCAAGGGCGTAATGAAAGATGAGCCCATCAACGTCATCGCGTTCTGCGGCGACGGCGGTGGCGCGGACATGGGTCTGGGCGCCATCTCGGCTACCATGACCCATCCCGATTACAACCTGCTGATCCTGATGTACGACAACGAGTCGTATGCCAACACGGACATCCAGATCTCCGGGACGTCGCCGTATGGCGTCAACACCTCGTTCAGCACGCCGGGAAAAGTGAAGCGCATCATGCATCACCGATGGAAAAAGAATGTCGCTCCGCTGATCTTGGCCGGTCATCCCACCTGCAAGTATGTCGGAACGATCTCGACGTCGTATCCTCTGCAGGCGATGAACAATATCCGGAAGGCGCTGTCGATCGGCGGGCCCACGTTCATTCACTGCCTGAATCCGTGTCCGAAAGGTTGGGACTTCGATCCTGTGCTGTCCTTCGAACTGGGCGAATTGGCCGTGAACACCGGCATTTGGCCTCTGTATGAAGTCGAGTGCGGGAAACTGAAGCTCTATGGCAAAACCGAGCAAATCGCCAAGGGCAAATTCAAACGCCTGCCCGTGCGTGACTACTTGCTCAAACAGGGAAGGTTCGCGCACTTTGTGGATGACGACATCGAATACTTCCAGAGCAAGATCGATGACATGTGGAACAAGTGGCTGGTGCCGGGAATCATTCCGCTGCAGAAGGATGTAGACACTGACAACCCGCCCTCCCGTTAAGGGGGCGGGTTCTTTCTCTCTTTGAACGCAGCTGAGAGAAGTCGATCTGAGTTCCTACGCTCTTGAGGGGGCAGGAATCGACCCTGCCCATTATCTTCCCACCAATTGCCGGAGCCTATGCGCTGCCCTGCGATGCGTCTGCTGATTGGGGGCTCTCCGTCAAGGGGCGCAGTGCGTGTATGTCCTCCACATACGCCCGCAGAACCTCAGCCACACTCCACGCCTGCGCGATGCACCCGCGAGGCCGCTGGGGAGCGTCACCATCGAAGATCTCCGAGATGTGCCCCAGCCCGCCATCCGTAAGATGCTCCTTCAACGGCGCGAGCCACTCTGCAGCTTGGCGGCGTGCGCCCTCGCTACCACCATTCACCTTTACATATGCCGTGAGGAAAGGCCCCATGAGCCAGGGCCACACCGTTCCTTGGTGATAGGCGGCGTCACGCTCGGCGGGACCACCCGTGTATCGGCCTCGGTACTGCGGATCGGTGGGTGCCAAGGTGCGCAGACCGTACGGCGTGAGCAAATGCTGCTGAACTGTGTCCACCACGCTCCTTGCGCGCTCGGGGGACAACATGCTGTGGGGCAGGCTGACAGCAAGAATCTGATTGGGGCGGATGGACGGATCCGGAAGCGCCCCATTGATGACGTCGTACAAGCAGCCTGCCTTGTCGTTCCAGAAAAGCCCGTTAAAGCTCTGACCGGCGACCGTCGCCATGTTGCGGTAACGTTTCTGGCCGGCATCGTCGTCGAACTGGCGGGCAAGGCCTTCCATGATACAAAGCGCGTTGTACCAAAGCGCCTGGATCTCCACGGGCTTGCCGCGGCGTGGCGTTACGACCCAGTCACCGACCTTGGCATCCATCCAGGTGAGTTGAACACCGGGTTCGCCTGAGGAAAGCAGGCCGCTGGAATCTACTTTGATTCCGTGACGCGTGCCGCGACTGTGCCAGGCGATGATGTCCGCGAACACCGGGTAGAGTTCGTCACGCACAAACACCAGATCTCCCGTATAGGCGAGGTAAGCACGCGCTGCTTCAAAGAACCAGAGCGTCGCATCGACCGTGTTGTATTCCGGACTCTCGCCCGCGTCCGGAAAACGGTTCGGCAACATGCCCTGGTCTACATGCTTCGCGAAAGTGCGCAGGATGCTGCGGGCAATGTCATGCTTCCCCGTGGGCAAAGTGAGGCCGGGGAGGGCGATCATGGTGTCGCGGCCCCAGTCGCTGAACCAGTGGTAGCCAGCAATGACGGTCTTCTGATCTCCGCGAGACACGATGTATTGCTCTGCAGCCGCCGTGAGGGTTTGAGCAAAGTCGTCTTCGAGTGGTGAGGATCTCTTTATGTGCTTCCGGCGGATGATCTCGTTTCGGCGGAATTCGTCGCTGCGAGCCGCATCTCGCGGCTCCAAAGACGCGATCACCAGGGCTTGCGGATTCGCTCGCAGATCGAAGCGCAGTGCATAAGGGTTAAAGAGGTCCTCAGTAAAATCCAGACCCCGCTCCCGCTCTGCGTCATACTCAAAATTGCGATACCAGGTACCGCTCTTCCACAGTTCAGCCGCGTTGTGGGCCAAGTAAAGAGGTGGCAATCCCTGATAAGGAGCGACCGCAGCCAGGCCTGGGCTTTGCGCCACGCAGGCGTTCAAGGCTCTATTCTCGTGGGTCGTGCTGTGGTAGTCGCGGAAGGCAATCAGAGGCCGCGCATCAAGTCGCAAATTCCTGGGCGATTCCGGATGATCGTTCTTTGTCAGTTCATAGTGAATGACCGTGCTGTTCTCGCCATGAATCATAAACACAGACTTCTCGATCTCAATGCCTTCGACTTCATAAGTAAAGATAGGAAATGGGTCGAGGCGAAACCGCTTGAGATATCGAAATCCTTGCGGATGGACCACACCCGGATAGCGATTTGCGGAGAGGTCGAACCCCTGCCCGTCGAGGAACAGGGTTTCTTCGAGCTTCGACAGCAGGACGTAGCGGCCGACGGGTGGTTTCGTTGCCGCCACTAGCAGGCCATGATAGCGACGCGTGTTCAAACCGATGATTGTGGAGGAAGCGAAGCCACCTAGCCCGTTTGTTTCAAGCCACTCGCGACGGAGGGCGGCGTCCAGATCGCCCAGTGTTTCCGGTTTGAACTGAATCATGACCTGTCCTTGTTGTTCGGACTTGTGGGTGACGGGTTGTGGTGCCGCTGTCACCCAACCTCGCAAGCGACTTTGAGGGCCCCACTCGGCGAAGTCACGACCTAGTCTCTACGCTTTATTCAGAAGATGAAACGGGAGCTTGCCGGGGGAGAAGAAGACATGAATTCATCGGAGGCGGCACGTCGGCTCATCCGACTGGGAGTCGCTCTTGGCACGATAATCCTAGAGGCGGGAGCTACCGCTGGCTAACCTTAGAACTTTATCTTTGGAAATGTAGATGTGTTCGCACATCCGCTTGCGCGCGAGAGTCGCATCCCGCTGCTGAATGGCCTCGACGATGCCGCAGTGCTCCCGCACCGGCAGTTCTCCGTAGTAGCCAACATCAATCGAAGCGTACATGATCCGCTCCATCTGTGAGCGCATGTCAGCGACCGAGCGGATGAGCAGTGGATTGCGTGTCAGCCGGGCAATGGCAAGATGAAACTCGGTGTCGGCTTCGATGAAGCGCATATAGCTGGCCCGATCATCGACCCGATGTTCTGTGTTCGCGAGTTGGACGAGCCTGTCCATCGTGGACTGGTCCCAGTTTTTTTGCGCTGCCACTTCCGCCGAAGCGCCCTCCACCGCGGCGCGAAACTCGTAGATTTCATTCACCCACTGAATCGTGATCTGAGTGATGAAGTAGCCGCGATTGGCCACAATCTTCATCAGATGTTCCTGCTGAAGACGTACTGCGGCCTCACGCACCGGCGTCCGGCTTCCGTGGTAGCGCTTGGCCAAGACCTTTTCACTGAGCGCCTCGCCAGGCTGGTAGCGGCCCATGATGATGTCCTTCTTGAGGGCCTGATAGACCCGCTGGCTAAGCGTCCCGTTGGAGTTACCCGTGGACGGGAACTGAGCAAGTTCCCCTTCGTGTCCTCGCGTTACTGCAGGGGGCACACGCTGGCTTCTTGCCATGGGCGGGCTGGGAACCTTTTTCTTCATGGAGTTCGTTCTACACGAACGCGCGGGCGGAAATCGTTTTCTCGCTGGCTCGGGCTCGTGTTCCGTATGCCATTCTGCGCCAAGCAACCCTAGCCTGTAAAGAAATATGGATCAGGCGTATCAGCAAAACCGTTTCGCTACGCGTCGCGCCCAGCATTCAAGCCCTTCCCCAGCACCCCGGCAGAGGGATGTGCCGATTGTATACCAGTGGTATCTTCTTGACATACAGATCAATTTGGGTGTAGCGTGCGCACCTACTCACCGTATCTGTGACCGCCAGGGGGTCAAGCCATGCCATGGAATCGCTTGTCTCGAATCGCATTCTCTGCCGTCGTGTTGTTCGCCGCCAGTGGGTCGCTCGGCCAGATTTTTCCGGGCCGAATTACGGGGACTGTGCAAGATGCCCAAGGAGCCGTGATTCCGGGCGCCAGCGTGAAGCTGACGAACACGGCCACAGGGCTCGAACGCACCGCTACCACCAGCGAGAATGGGGAATTCAATTTCCCGCAACTAGCCCTCGGCACCTACCAGCTGACCGTCAGCAAAGCCGGCTTCCAGACCGTTGTGCTGACCGACATTACCACTTCGCTCAGCCAGGTAAACACGCTCTCCCCCGTTCTAACAGTCGGCACCGTAACTAGCGAAGTTGAAGTGATGTCGCTTCCCCCACTTATACAAACCGAGACGAATTCCGCCGGCGGGCAACTGTCGGAAGTACAAGTTAAGTCCCTTCCCATCGGAAACAGCGACTACACGCGCCTGGCCTTGACCCTGCCGGGGGCTACACAAAACAGCAACTTCGCCTTCGCGCAATACACGATCAACGGCTCTCGCTCCCGATCCAATGCCTTTTTCGTGGACGGCGCCTCCAACACCGATCCCTCCACCTACCTGCCATCACTCAACGAGGGCGGCAATTCCGCCACGGCAGCAACGCGGCTACCGCTCGACGCCATTCAGGAAGTCAGCGTGGTCAGCGGTGGTGGCGCCGACACTGGCCAGAATGCCGGCAGCGTAATGAACGCGATCATCAAGAGCGGCACCAATCAGATTCACGGGTCCGCCTACGAAGTGCATCGCGACGCTGCCCTCGATGCGGCTAACTACTTTGAAGACCTGGCAGGACAGCCAAAAGCTCCCTTCGTGTGGAACGAATTCGGCGCCACGATAGGCGGCCCCGTTGTTATCCCTCACGTGTACAACGGCCGCAATCGCACTTTCTTTTTCGGTGGTTACGATGGAAGCCGACTCCGGCTGGGGACCACATTGCGTGGTCTCGCACCCACTCCGGCGCAGATTCAGCAGGCTGAGGCCCTGCTGGCAACCAAGAACATCGCGGTTAACCAACTGGGCGTGAACGTGCTGGGGCTCTACTCAAACCTCGGCCTCTCCGGGCCGTTCGTTATCGACAACCGTGGTCAACAATCCCCTAACAGCATGGTCGCAAAGATGGACCACCAGATCTCAGAGAGTGATTCTCTCTCCGGGAGGCTGCTGTACGCCAACGGCGAAGACGAGTTCCCCGGCGGAGGTCCCGGCCCGGGAGGCGGCTCTCAGCTCAGTCCGTGGTTCGGCGTAACGCCCACTCATGTCGCCAACTTTGCCGTAAGCGAAGTCCATATCTTTTCTCCGAATGTCATCAACACGCTGCGTCTGGGCTATAACCGTTTCAGTCAGTTTCAGAAGGGGCGCGACGCCAACGTCGACCCCGCCACGATTGGCCTGAATACTGGCGTCGGCCCGGAGAGTTTCGGCATTCCCGAGTTCGACATTGGCAATGGCGCTGGTCGCTTCGCGAACTTAGGTTTGCAATACGGCGCCGGTGGTCGTGTCGCAACTACTTTTCAGGTTGCCGACGATTTCAACATCACGCACGGCTCGCACGCCTGGAAGTTTGGGTTTAACTTCTTTCACAACTATTCCGATTACACCCTGGCTGGGAGCCGAGGCATCTTCACGTTCGACGGTTCACAACTTGGCAACAGCCTGTCGCCAAGCAATGGCGGCGTCGCCGGACTGGTTGATCTCCTGGCTGGGCTTCCCGCTCCGGGGAGCGGTCTCACTCAGATCACCAGAGTAGGCAGCGATCGTGCCAACATTTATCAGAACATTCCCAGCTTCTATGCGATGGACACTTACAAAGTCACACGCAAGCTGACGCTCATCGCGGGCCTGAGATATGACTTCTTCGGGACCGTCGGGGAATCGCGTGGCCGCTTCTCAGCTTTCGATCCGCAAAAGGGCCTGGTTATGGCGAGCCAGCTCCCTGGCGGAAAAATCTATGACGCCCCCAAGCGAAACTTCGGCCCCCGAATCGCTCTTTCCTGGGTTCCCCCCGTAGAGTTGATTACCGGGCGCCAAACCGTTATTCGAGCCGGATACGGCATCTATTACGACACCATCCCCCTTAACAATTGGGAAGAAGGCATTGCCCAAAACCCCATCGGGCCCACCGCCGGTTTCACCATTACCCCCGCAGCTCCGATCCCATTCGGCGTCGGGATACCGATCTTCGGCACTGGCGCTCCACAGCCTCCCTTTAACATCACCAGCGTCGATCCCCACTTGAAAACTCCGAACACGCAGCTCTGGAACTTGAATCTGCAGCAGGAACTCGGGTCCAAGTTCTCTTTGCAGGTAGGATACGTCGGCAATCGAAGCAACCACCAACTCCAGTTGCTTGACATTAACCAGCCCACTCCGGGCGATCCCACGGTAAATCCACAGCCGCGTCGGCCTTACAACGCGTTGTTTCCGAACCTGCAACAGATCAACACGATCATGACCAATGGATGGGCGTACTACCATTCGCTTCAAGCCGTTCTCAAGTCCACCGACTTCCACGGGCTAACCACACAAGTTGCCTTCACTTGGTCTCACAATATCGACACGGCGTCCGAGGTCGAGGATTTCTTTGGTACGAGCGGCTACATCCCACAGGATTCCCGCAACCTGGCGGGTAGCCTTGGAAATTCGGAGTTCGATCAACGCCGAGCGTTGATTATCACTTATGTCTATCGGATCCCCGGTCCGAAGATGGGCAACTTCGCCGACTCCGTCCTGAAAGACTGGCAGGTTTCGGGCACTACTACACTCCGCGACGGCCTGGCTTCCCCCGTCCTGACCTTCGGCGGCGAGAGTGGCGTAGGAAATTTTCACGAGCGTCCGAACTGCGTCGGTCCCATTCGTTACCAGCTGAAGGATTTTACTCAGCCTTATGTTCTGCCAGGCGCGTTTGCTCCGCCCGCCCCCGGAACATTTGGAAACTGTCCCCGGAATCCGATCGTCGCTCCCGGCTTGAACGCCTGGGATATTTCCATCCAGAGAACCTTCCGGCTGGGCGAAAGGGTTGCCTTCGAGTTTCGCACCAGCTTTTTCAACGCATTCAATCACCCGAATTTTGCCGAGCCTTCCCCCGACCTAAGCACGACGATCACTGCGACCGCTGACGACGGCAGCTTCGATTCTCACTTCGGAGTCGGCGGTCCCAGAAACATTCAGTTCATGGGAAAAATCTCATGGTGACCGTGATCTGAAACGCAGAAATTCTTGAACACCGGAGGACGCGTGGCCACCACAAATCGCACGCAGTGGCAGTGGCGCATCTGCCTGTGTCTCGTGGTGGCGACGGCTTATGTCTTTGCCAGTGCTCAGAACCCATCCCAGCGGCCCATTACTATCGCTGTTGACGCAACTCATGCGCAACAGAAGATCCTTCACTCGGAACTCGAGATCCCCGCTTCGCCCGGCCCGCTGACTCTCTACTATCCCAAGTGGCTGCCCGCTGACCACTCACCTGACGGTCCCATCACTAATCTTGCCGGGCTGAAGTTTTCGGCGCAAGGCAAAGAGATTCCCTGGCAGCAGGACGACGTCGATATGTATGCGTTTCATCTTGACGTCCCCAAGGGGGCAGATTCCATACACGTCCATCTGGATTTCTTGCTCTCAGTGCCCGGCCCCATTATTGACTTCAGCGCCTCCGGTTCTTCCAAGCTGCTCATCCTGATGTGGCATGAAGTATTGCTCTATCCCGCCGGTTTGCCCGCCAACCAGATCACATTTAATCCAACCTGCAGTTGCCTGCGGGATGGAAGTTCAACACCTCCCTTCCCGTCTCGAGTCAGTCCGGCAACACCATCACCTTCGCTCCAGTCGCGCTGGATCTCCTCGTCGATTCTCCGGTGCAGTCAGGCGAATTCACGAAGGTTATCCCGCTCACGCCCGGAGAAAAGGTCTCGCACGAGCTTGACGTGGTGGCAGACGATGCCTGGGCACTCGACATTCCGCCGGCATTGATCGATGGCTACAAGAAGTTGGTGGCGGAAGCCGGCGCGCTTTACCAGTCGCATCACTATCGCGACTACCATTTTTTGCTCACGCTCAGCGACAACACCATCGGCCTGGGCCAGGAGCATCATGAAAGCAGCGACGACCGCATTCCCGAGCACACGCTCGTCGATCCCAGCAAGCGTCTGCTCGAAGCGGGGCTTTTCCCGCACGAGTTTACGCACTCCTGGAACGGACAATATCGTCGCCCCGTCGGGCTTGCGACACCCGATTTTCAGCAACCGATGAAAGGTGAACTTCTGTGGGTGTATGAAGGGCTCACTACCTATCTCGGCACGATCTTAACTGCGCGCAGCGGACTATGGACTCCCGCTGAAACGCGGGAATATCTGGCGACGGTGGCTTCCTCGCTCGATCACCGCGCTGGCCGGAGGTGGCGCTCACTCCAGAACACAGCCAACGCTGCCCAGATCCTTTATTTCGCACCTGGCGAGTGGACCTCCTATCGTCGTGGCACGGACTTCTACGCGGAGAGCATCCTCATATGGCTGGAAGCCGACGTGACCATTCGCAAGCAGACGCAGGGCCGGCACTCTCTGGATGACTTCTGCCGTGCTTTTTTCGCGGGCTCAGAGGGGATGCCTGTCATCAAGACCTACACGTTCGACGATCTGGTCGCGGCCTTGAACCTAGTCGCGCCTTTGGACTGGCGCAGTTTCTTCCGTGACCGGTTGGAGTCCGTCGATCCGCACGCACCACTTGGCGGTATCACGGGTGGGGGCTGGCGGGTTGTCTATAACGACGAACCGAACACCATGATCGCCGCCGACCAGGAAGCATCGGGCAAAGGTGATTTCACCGCATCTATCGGCCTCATCGTGAAATCGGACGGTGCCATCGAAGACGCCATCCCGGGAATGGCGGCTAATGGTGCTGGTCTGAGTCCTTATATGAAGATCGTAGGCGTGAACGGGCACCAGTTCTCGGTCGACGATTTGAAGCGAGCGATCCAGGAGTCCAAATCAAATTCCGCACCGATCAGTGTCATCGTTTCCAATACCGGGTCGCTCGAAACTCACGAAATAGGCTACCACCAGGGCATTCGCTATCCGCACCTGGAACGCATTCAGAGCTCCGATGACCATCTCGACCAGATACTGAAGCCGCTCGTCAGTGCTTCTTCGGCGAACTGAAGGTGGTGGTTTGTAGTCTTAGGCCGGGTCGTATCGTGCTTGTTCGGTATACCGCACATATACCGCAACAATACAGTTGACATGCAACACCAGGTGGGGTACTTTTTTCAGCCAAACCGGCGCCCGGGGCCATCCCGTAAGTGCAGCCCGGCGGCACCGCGCCAGGAATGCGCAGCGGTTAGCGAACCGCAAATGTGGAGCTGAAGGAAAAGTTCTTGGTCACCTCTCAAAACTCGATTCTGGCGATCCGCTCCCAGTTCCCTATCTTCGAACGCAAGGTCTATCTCAATAGCTGTTCTCAGGGAGCACTCTCCAGGCGGGTGGAAGCCGCTTTCGGCGAGTTTCTCGAGAGCTGGCATGAGCAAGGTTCGCCCTGGGACCTGTGGGTTGAGAAATACGAAGAAGCCCGCACACTGTTCGCCAGCTTCATCGGAGCTGAGACGGATGAAGTCGCGCTCGTAGCCAGCGCCTCGGCGGGTGTGAATTCCGTGGCCAGCGCTCTGTCGTTTGCGGAGCGGCGGAAAGTGGTGCTGGGTGAGTTCGAATTTCCCACCATGGGGCATATCTGGCTTGCACAGGCGCGGCGCGGTGCAGAGCCCACATTCATCGACGCGGAAAATGAGCGGTTGACGGTCGAGGCTTATGAGCGCGTGATCGATCGCAAGACGCTGATCGTGCCACTCACCCACGTATGTTTTCGCAACGGCTTCCGCATGGCGGCGGTCGAGATCGCGGAGATCGCACATGAGCGTGGTGCCTTGGTACTGCTGGACGACTACCAGGATTGCGGCACGCGGCCAGTGGACGTGAAGGCGATGGATATCGACTTTTACATCAGCGGAACTTTGAAGTATCTGCTCGGGCCGCCGGGCCTGGCTTTCATGTATGTGAGGAAGTCTCTGGCGATGTCGCTGGTGCCGTCCATCACAGGATGGTTTGGCCAGGCGAATCCGTTTGCCTTCGATGTCAAACTGCTCGAACCTGCGCCGAATGCGCGCCGATTCCAGGAGGGGACCCCCGCCATTCCCCCTGTCTACGGGGCGAGTGAAGGTGTCCGATTGCTGCAGGAGATCGGGCTTAGCACAGTGGCAGGCCAGGTTGGCACTCTGACTACCGCGCTCATACAGGGGGCAAGCGAACTAGGCATTCGCGCCAAAACGCCCTCAGACAGCGCGGGCCCGCTGGTCGTACTGCAGTCAAAGGATTCGGCAGCGCTCGTGAAGATCTTCGCCGAAAACGGCATCGTCGTATCCAACCGTCATGATGGCCTGCGGATTTCATTTCATGTTTACAACACGCTCGACGACGTGAAGGCCGTTTTGCAATTGCTGGAGAAGAACCTCGGCTTGCTGGTGAGAACGGGATCGAGCGTGGTCACAAGCAGGTGATAGCGGAAAGGAAATAAGAAAATGGAGTTGCCGGCCAAGTGCGAACGACGGCGAATCCTGGAGAGTCTTTCATGTTGTCAACCGGTCCGTTCCGCCGTGCTGACTCTTCTACTGCTGTCGGCAATCTTCACCGCCGCTTCCGCACAGAGAGCGAACCCCGCGCCAACGATGCCTGGGGCGCAAACAGTTGTCATACGCGCTGGGAAGCTCTTTGACTCTGAGTCGGGACGCCTGCTTGACAACCCGGTCGTTGTGGTCACTGGTGACCACATCGAATCCGTAACCAGCGGTAAAGCGAGTACTCCCGCAAATGTTCGCGTGATCGACCTGGGCAACGCCACCATCCTGCCGGGTTTCATTGATGTGCACACGCATTTGACGGCGAACGCGACGGGAGGTGGATACGAGTCGCTTGGGATTTCCACACCACGCCAGGCTCTGATCGGAGCGAAGAACGCGCGACTCACTTTGCTCGCGGGTTTCACGACCGTCCGTAATGTGGGAGCAGAGGGCTACTCGGACGTGGCCCTGCGCGATGCCATTAACGCGGGCGATGTCATCGGCCCACGTATGCAGGCTTCCGGTCCGCCGCTGGGAATCACGGGCGGTCACTGCGACAACAACCTGCTCCCCTTCGAGTTTCACTACTCGGCCGAGGGTGCCGCCGACGGCGTAGAAGCGGTGATGCATAAAGTCCGCGAAACCGTTAAATACGGTGCGGACGTTATCAAGTTCTGCGCCTCGGGTGGCGTTTTTTCCAAGGGTGACAATCCCTTGCTCGAACAATACAGCCCGTCGGAGATGCAAGCGCTGATCACCGAAGCACACCGGCTGGGGCGAAAGGTCGCGACGCACGCGCATTCAGCCTTGTCCATCAAAGACGCAGTCCGCGCCGGCGTGGACTCGATCGAGCACGGCATTTTCCTGGACGACGAAGGCATTCAGCTTCTCAAGGAGCACAACACGTTCCTGGTTCCGACTTCGTATCCGCTCTTCTGGTTCGAAGAGCACGCGCCACAGATGAACCTCCCGCCCTGGGTGAAAGAAAAAGTTGCAATCATCATTCCTGCCGCCAAGAAAAATATGGCAAAGGCGTTTCACAGTGGAGTGCGGGTGGCGCTTGGGACCGATGCCGGCGTCTATCCGCACGGTGAAAATGGCGGCGAATTCTGGTCGATGGTGGAACTCGGAATGACGCCGACACAGGCGCTCCAGGCCGGGACCGTCAACGCTGCAGAATTAATGGGTTGGTCAGACACGCATCGGTTCGATCAGTAAGGGAAAGCTTGCTGACATCGTCGCGGTGACGGGGGATCCTGTCGCTGATGTGCGTTTGCTGCGGCATGTTCAGTTCGTGATGAAAGATGGTGTTGTGTACAAAGACGAGATTTCGCGGGAAACCCGTTAAGTTCGACCGCCGCGACGCGGGACTGGAAACAAGAAGCCTAGATAGGATTGCAAAACTATCGCTACTCAGGGGGGTGGGACATGTGGTCATCGAAAGTCGCTGTGACTTGGACCAGTTTTCTGGCGCTTGCAGTTTTTGCCGGCAGCGTGTGGGCGCAAACGACGCAGGGAGGAATTGTCGGCACGATTCGGGACGAAAAAGGGGCCGCCGTCGTCGGGGCGAAGATCACGGTTACCAATCCTGCGACCGGCTTGCAGCGAGGAACGACCACGGCTGACAACGGGATCTATCGTGTGGGAGCCCTTCCCACGGGGACTTACCAGGTGCAGGCAGAGTCCCCGGGTTTTGCGGTCACCTTGACAAAGAACATTGAGGTAGGCGTCGACCAGACCCGTACCGTCGATCTGGTGCTGCGCGTCAGTGCGAGAGCGGAGGTTGTCGACGTCGAGGCTAACGCCGACCTCACGCAGACGGAGAGCTCCAAGGTCGGCGAGATTATCGATAATCGTAAAGTCGAAGACTTGCCGCTGAACGGCCGTGACTTCGCGCAGCTGGCGCGGTTGAATCCAGGCGTTGCCGTTTCGGGTGGCGGAGGAGGACAGCAGGGCGGTGAAGGCAACGTCTCCGGCTTCTCCTCGAATGGCCAGCGCTCGACTTCCAACAACTTTCTCGTGGACGGCGTAGACAACAACAACTATTTCGCAGGCGAAGCGGCGCAGTTGCCGTCGATTGATTCCATCCAGGAATTTGAAGTTCAGACTAACACTTTCGCGGCGGAATACGGGCGGAACAGCGGGTCGGTGGTGAACCTTGTGACCAAGTCCGGCACGAACGACCTGCACGGATCGGCCTACGAATTCCTGCGCAACGACGTGCTGGACGCACGCAACTACTTCAATGACGATCGCTTCGCCAAGCCCGCCCTGCGGCTGAACCAGTTCGGCGGAACTCTCGGCGGGCCCATTGTGAAGAACCAGACATTCTTCTTCCTGAACTACGAAGGATTCCGCCGTTCCGCGGGCATCACGCGCATAACCAACGTGCCCACGCTGGCCGAGCGTGCCGGCCAATTCACCGACGCGAACGGGAACCCGATAACGGTGCCCGTAAATCCAACGAGCGCGGCCGTGTTCAATCTATTCCCTCAGCCCAACCTGACCGACCCGACGGGAAACTTCATTTCCTCCCCTCAGCAAAGCGATGCGACCGATCAGTTTCTGGTCAAGATCGATCACCGTCTGCGAAGCACGGACAGTCTTTCCGCGCGCTATAGCCGCACGCGTGCCGACATCTTTTTTCCCTTTACTCCGGGACAGAGCGGAACAAACATCCCCGGATGGGGTGTAAATGACAACGGCGATGATCACCTGATTGCGGTTTCCTACACGCGCGTCTTCACGCCGAGGACACTGAACGAGGCACGTTTCGGGTTCACGCGTTCGAACATTTCGCTGGCTACGCAACCGGGGCCGACAGCCGCCGAGTTTGGCTTCAACACTGGACTTCCGGCAAATGCGCCCATGGGGCTGGGAAACATCCCGCAGATTACGTTTTCGGGCGGTTTCGTCTCCGGCAGTGCGGCGGTCAGCAATCTGGGAGGTGGAATAGATCAGCCGAACCGCACGGCGATCAATACGTTTCAGTGGGTAGACAATCTGTCGCACACGACGGCCCGCCACTCGTTCAAAGTGGGGGGAGACGTCCGATACACGCAACTGAACCGGTTGTACGATCTCGCCTTCAACGGCCAGATTTCTTTTAGCGGAACCGCCAACACTGCCGGGGCCGGCGGAGCGAACGTTCCCAATGCGCTGATCGATTTTGCCGAGGGACTGGTGAACGGCGCCTTGCAGTTCATCGGCGACTCTCACCGCAACTTTCGCACCACCAGCTACGGCTTTTTTGCGCAGGACAGTTACAAGATTTTCAGGAATCTGACGTTGAACTACGGCTTGCGCTACGAGCTCAACACCGTGCTGCGCGAAGCGCATGGACGGCTGAGCACGTTCCGTCCGCAAAATTTCAGCACGTACCTGAGTCCAACCGTAGACCAGACTAACCTGGCGGCCCTCCAAGCTTCAGGCATCGTTACGCAATCGCAGGTGAGCGGAATCTACAACCCAGACCACAACAACTTCGCACCGCGTGTGGGTTTGGCGTGGGACGTGCGTGGCAATGGCAAAAGCGTGCTGCGCGCCGGGTACGGCGTTTTCTACGAAACGATCATCGGCAATATTCCCGGGAACGTGATGCTGAATCCGCCATTTCTGCCTGACTACTTCAACTCCGCTCCGTTTGCCCAGTGGCCGAATGCGTTTGCGCCGTCGGGCTTCCCGGTGATTACGGTCACCAGCCAGAACATGCCAACCCCATACGCGCAGCATTACAACCTGCTGTTCCAACAGGAACTCCCGGCGCGCACGCTGCTGGAAGTCGCGTACGTAGGAACGTCGGGCACGAAGCTGCCACGCTTCCGGCAGATCGATCAGGCGTACATCACGCAGGCGCAAATCGATCAGCTCTCGCCGGACGTGGTAACGCGCATGGAGTTGATGGGTATCCCGACACCGGTCGCGCAATTCCTGAGCGGGCACATCAACCTGATTCCGAGCATCGCGAGGGTGCCATACTTCGGATACGCGCAGATCTTCCAGGCTGAAGACACGATCAGTTCGAACTACAACAGCCTCCAAGTGAAGGTCGACAAGCGCTTCTCGCACGGGTTGTCGTCACTGCTGGCATATACGTGGTCGAAGTCGATTGACGGCGCTTCGGTGTTTTTTGGGTCGGGCGCGAATGCTACGACGATTTTTCCCCAGAATAATTACAACCTCTCGGCGGAGCGCGGCAACTCGGACTTTGATATTCGCCAGCGGCTCAGCTGGAGCTTCCTGTATCAAATTCCGACCGCACACGCGCTTCCCAAGGCAATCGGCGACGGATGGCAGGTGGGAGGCATCCTCAGTCTGCAAACCGGGCAGCCACTGTCAGTGTTGAGCGGGCAGGATAACAGCAGCACGGGCCTGGGCAACGACCGTCCGGATCTGATCGGAGACCCGAATGCCGGCCCGCACACGGTAGCGCAGTGGTTCAACACGGCGGCGTTCGTGCAGAATGCGCCCCTCACTTTCGGCAACGCGGGCCGCAACATCGTTACGGGTCCGGGATTTCACAACTTCGATTTTTCGGTGTTGAAGAACACGAAGATTGGTAAGAGGGCAAATCTGCAATTCCGGGCCGAATTCTTCAATATCACGAACCATCCGAACTTTGCCCTGCCGGCAAACATTCTGGCGGCGCCGAATTTCGGAACTCTATTCCAGACGCCGGACGCGGCGCAAAATAATGTTGGCCTGGGATCGGGTGGTCCGCGCCTCATTCAGCTTGCCTTGAAGTTGAGTTTCTAGCGGGTTGCGGTCAGTCGTCGAGGACAAAGGAGCAGCATTGCGAAGAGCGACACATCTTAAGCGAACCCCATTTCGTGCAAGTTGGCGTATCTTCGCGGTGCTGTTCCTTTCCGCAAGCGCATGGGCGGCGCCTCAGGTCACGGCGATCGGGCCTGGCTTGTACGCTTACATCTCCGACAACGATTCCAGTTCGAACTCAACTTTTCTGGTCGGGAACAAAGGCATTCTTGTCGTCGACACCGGCTTCGACGCGAAAGAAGGTGGCAAACTTCTGCAGGAAATCCGCAAGGTCTCGAATCTCCCGGTGCTCTACGTCGTCAACACGCACTATCACCCCGATCATCAGGGTGGAAACTCGGTGGTCGGCCCGAATGCCGTGATCATCACCACTGATTTCACGCGCGCGCGAACGCTGGAAGTGATGCAGTCCTCCCCCAACGGACAAACCCGCTTCCAGCCGGCCGACCTCACGTTCCAACAGAAAGTCACGCTTCACCTGGATCCCTATACAGCCGAGATCTACTTCCCAGGCAAGGCCCACACTTCCGGAGATGCGTTGGTGTATTTCCCCCGTCAACACGCCATCGCGGCGGGAGACTTGTTTCTCAACAGGTCCTCCCCCGCGATGGACCAGGGCAGCGCGGAAAACTGGATCAAAGCGCTCGACCAGGTACTCGCCCTCTCTCCCGAAACAGTAGTCCCGGGCCATTTCGAACTGGCGACCAAGGCTGATCTACAACGCTTTCGCAACTACCTCAATGATCTTTTCACGCAGGTGAGTGCGCTCTACAAGAGCGGCGTGAAGGAGCAGGATGCGGTGCGCCAGATTCACATGGAGGAGTACAAAGACTTCCGGCAGTACCCCCAGTTCCACGCGACGTTTGCCGACAACGCCGAGGTGATTTATCAGCAACTCCAGCAGCAGTGAATCCGCGGTGACCGACTTCCCTATTGCGTGGGTGCGGAGTTCCTTCCCCGCACTCAACATGGGAGACAAATTCGTATTTTTCGACAATGGCGCCGGAGCCCAGGTGCCGCAGCGCGTGCTGGACGCGGTTCAAGACCATCTTCTGAGCCGGCATGTGCAGCGGGGCGGACGCTACGGCAGGAGCCAGCAAGTCGACGCCGGCATCCAGCGGGCGCGGGAGAGTGTCGCCACTTTTCTCAATGCGCGAGAGCCCGAGGAAGTAGCGTTCGGCATGAATGCGACTTCCTTCATCCGGATCGTGAGCCTGGCTCTGGCCGAGACTCTCCGCGACCGCAAGGAAATCATCGTCAGCGACATGGATCACGAGGCAAATGTTGCCACCTGGCTGATTCTGCAACGCAACGGCGTACAGATTCGCTGGTGGAATATGCGCGATGACGGAACGCTCCACGTGGATGACCTGAAGCCACTGCTCAATAGTCGCACTCGGCTGGTGGCCTGCACACTGGCTTCAAACGCGCTGGGCTCCATCGTCGATGTCAAAGAAGTGGCGCGTCTGGCGCACGCGGCGGGCGCCGAGGTTTTTCTGGACGCGGTTCACTATGCACCGCACGGCCCCATCGATGTCCAAGAGATGGATTGCGACTACCTCGTTTGTTCCGGCTACAAAATCTTTGCGCCGCACATGGGTTTTCTGTGGGGCAAGCGCAAAGCGCTCGAGGCATTGCCGACATTTCGCGAAGACTTTATTCCTGACACAGTGCCCACCAAGATCGAGGTAGGCACTTTTGTCTATGAGAACGTCGCCGGCATGGACGCAGCGATCGGTTATCTGGAGGAACTGGGAACTCGCGTGTCGAAAAATGGGCATCCGGAGTCGCGTCGTGCTGCCTTGGTGACGGCCATGGAAGCTATCCGAGAATACGAGGTCTCGCTATCTTCCCGACTTCTGCATGGCCTGGCTCAGATGAAGTCAGTCGCGATCTATGGGATTCAAGATTCCGGATCGGTGCGCAAGCGTGTACCCACCATTTGCTTCAACGTGCACGATGTCGCTCCCGCTGAGGTTTCGACTTCTCTTGCTGCAAAAGGTATCGGAGTGCGCGACGGCAATATGTATTCCCCCCGCCTACTGGCACGCTTGCGTATCGCTCCCGAGAGCGGCGCAGTTCGCGCTTCCCTGGCCCACTACAATTCATTTGAGGAAGTCGATCGCTTCCTGCACGCACTTCAGGAAATTGCGGGCAACTGACCTTTCGTCGTATGCACACTTTTCAGGGCTCCAAGAGAGGCGTAAATCGTGCCTGATGTCCACAGCTCAAGCCCCACCCAAGTCGACGGTCGCCCCATTTCTGGCGAGCTGGAAGGACTTCAGCGGCAACTAAGCCAGCGCCAGTTGACCATGATCGCGATCGGCGGCGCGATCGGCGTCGGCCTCTTTCTGGGCAGCAGTGTGACCATCGAACTTGCCGGGCCGGCCGTCATTATCACCTACCTGATGGGTGCGCTCATCGCCATGGTCATCGCCTACTCGCTAGCCGAGATGGCAGTAGTGCATCCGGTTTCCGGTTCTTTTGGAATCTATGCGGAGAAATATCTCAGCCCATGGGCCGGGTTCTGTGTTCGCGCCACGTATGGCCTGGTGCAGATTATCGCGATCGGCGCCGAAGTCACCGCAGTCGCGATCTACTTCTCCTTCTGGTTCCCAGCTGTTCCCAGCTGGATCTGGGTGGTGCTGGTGTCGACCGGACTCGTCGTGGTGAACGCCATGCAAGTGGGCAACTTCGGGGAGTTCGAATACTGGTTTGCGATGATCAAAGTGGTGGCGATCATCGGCTTCATCGCGGTCGGACTCTCGCTGATCACCGGTATCGGACCATGGCACGCGATTGGCTTGGCCAATCTCACCGGCAATGGAGGTTTCTTTCCGCACGGCTGGCGCGGGGTTTGGCTGGCTCTCACTCTGGTCATCACCAGTTACATGGGAGTGGAAGTGATCGCCGTAACTGCGGGCGAAGCGCAAAATCCGGAACAATCAATTCCGCGCGCGATGCGAACCATTGTGTTCCGCCTGATCATTTTTTACGTCGTTGCGATCTCCATCATGCTGGCTATGACTCCCTGGAACCGCACCGGCAGCGCGAGTGTGAGTGGAAGCCCCTTTGTTCGGGCGTTCGCAACCGCAGGCATTCCTTACGCCGCGAGCATCATGAACCTGGTGGTGATCACGGCTGCGCTCTCCAGCGCAAACACAAATCTCTATCTCTCCACTCGTATGCTGTTTTCGTTGTCGCGCGGTCAATATGCCCCGGCCTGGCTGGGAAGGCTAGGTCGCAATGGTGTGCCCCATCGCGCGCTCGCCATATCCGCGGGAGGTATGGTGGCTGCAATTCTGCTGGCCGTCTTTGCCCCCAAGAATGCCTTTCTGCTTCTGTACGGCACGGCCGTCGCCGGAATGTTCTTCGTGTGGACTGTAATCCTGCTGACCCATCTCCGCTTCCGGCAATCCATCAACGAGCAGACGCTGCGCGAGCTACCCCTAAAGCTGCGCTTTCATCCCTTGCCCACGTGGGCAGCCATCGCAGCGATCTCGGCAATTGCACTCAGTACGTTTTGGGTCGACGGGCTGCGCTACACCATTCCCACCTTTGCGCCATTTCTACTGATCATGTCTCTGGTGTACGTGAAGTACAAAAGCAAGATCGAAGGCAGGCCGCCCTTAGCCAGCGAGAAGCCACTTAGTAATTGACCCGCGAATGTGTTGCCGACGTATCCGGGCCGGGAAAACTCTAGACGGGGATCGTTTGTGTGAACTTCACGTTCTACCTGGAACCGTCACGACATTGATTCCATGGCCGCTCTGTTCGCTGACGACGCAGACTTTGTGGAGGTCGTAGGAACGCACTTCCGCGGCAGGAACGATATTGCTACCGCCCACCGCGAACTGCACAAAGACCGTTTTGCCAAAACCCAGATCAGGTAACTGCAGTACTGGGTTCACTGGGTTCTCCGTCCCCTTGAGGCAGAAAACCGCAGCAGTCCTGTGATCAAGCAAGACAATCGTTTGTTTAAAGGTATTTTTTCGCTTTCCCCCACAGAAAACGTGTTCGCCATTTGGCTACAACTAGCGTATGTTGTCAAGTACAAAATTGTGGATGGCGTTTAGGCAAACGTTTGTCTTACAATTTTTGGAAAAAGTGAACCAGCTTCTACCGGGAACCATAGATTGCACGGCAACAAGTTCTGATGCAGGCTATGTGTAGCTCGACGTGTCCTAAAATGAACTTCTCCGAGCCGAACAGTCAGAAATCGGAGGATTTGTCACACGATCCCTTTATGGCGACCGGGAAGACGAAAAGTCGTGCCGGGACTCAAGCCGACAGGCCGGCCAGCTTAAAAATTCTGGCTGACTACCTGGGGCTCTGTCCGGCAACGGTTTCGGTCGTACTCAACAATGTCCCCGGGCGCTCGATTCCCCAGGAGACGCGCGAGCGGGTTCGTGCCGCTGCGCGCAAATTCAACTACCAACCCAGTCTGCTGGCGCGATCCCTGCGAAAGCAGCGAAGCTTCACCATTGGGGTTTTGGTTCCTGAATTGAGTGACGGTTACCACACTCAAGTGATGGGTGGGGTGGGCGACCACTTGATGCGCGAAGGCTATTTCTATTTCAGCGCACACCACCGGCACAAACCCGACCTCATCGAAGAGTATCCGAGAATCCTTGCGGGACGCGGGGCGGAGGGGTTGATTGCGATCGATACGGCCTTGAGCCACTCCCTCACACTGCCGGTTGTATCCATAGCCGGACATCGCAGGATACGCGGAGTCACGAACGTGACGCTGAATCATCGCCGCGCCGCGGAACTCACCCTGCGGCACCTTCACGAACTGGGGCACCGGCAGATCGCGTTCATGCGTGGGCAGCCGTTCAGTGCCGATTCGGACGACCGTTGGCGTCATCTGGCGGCCGTTGCCCGCGAACTCGGCCTTGAAATTGATCCCGAGTTAACGATCCAGTTAACGCTGGATCTAACTACACCGGAACTCGGGTACCCCGTGGTCCAGGAGTTGCTTCAGAAGGGCCGGCGCTTTACGGCGATTGTTGCCTTCAATGACATTGCGGCGATCGGAGCGATTCGCGCCTTGCGTGACGCCAACTTGAAAGTGCCAGAGGACGTCTCGGTCATCGGGTTCGATGACATCAGCGCAGCGGCCTACCACACGCCCAGGTTGACCACGATCCGACAGCCTCTGCACGACATGGGAGAAACGGCGGCAAGAATTCTTCTTCAGAGGATCCAGGGGTTTAAGGATTATCCGGAAGCACTGGAGGTGCCGCCAGATTTGATCGTCCGCGAAACGACCGCGGTACGGAAGTTAAGAAAGTCGCGGACGGAATAGCTCGGAGTGTATGCGACAAGAACCTGATGTGAAGTTGATCCGCGGGAACTGGCTCAACCTCCGGGAGAGAGCTGGCCATCCATGGCAATAACGAGAAGAACGTTTCTTAAATCTTCGGCCTTCGGTGTGGCGGCAACCGCTGCAGCCAGGAGCCTGCCTCTCTTCGGAAATTCCGCAGATGCCCGCCCAGCCGGAGAAATTGGCCGCTGGGTGACCAATGCGAAACAGCGTTTTGCGCCGGCGGATCCGATTTCCTGGGGTTCGTTGGCGACGGTTCCTGGATCGGAAACAATCCTTCTGAACCCGGAGACGAAGTTCCAGGAGATACTCGGCTTCGGCGCAGCGTTCACCGATTCTGCGTGCTACATGTTTAACCAGCTTTCCACGGTCGCACGGCAGGATCTGTTCCACGAGCTGTTTCATCCCTCGAAGATGGGACTCAACGTCTGCCGTACCTGCATGGGGGCAAGCGATTACTCGACCAAGCTGTACAGCTACGACGAGGGAGAACCGGATCCAGAACTGAAACGCTTTTCGATCGCTCACGATCGAGAATACATTCTGCCGGTGCTGCGCGCGGCGCGCGCCGCGAATCCCGACTTGTTTCTTTTTTCCTCGCCCTGGAGTCCTCCCGGTTGGATGAAAACGGGTGACTCGATGTTGGGGGGGACCATTCGCCGCAGGTATCTGCCGAATTATGCCCAGTATTTTCTGAAGTTCCTTCAGGGTTACGCGGCGGAAGGCGTGCCGATCCAGGCGGTGACCGTGCAAAACGAAGTGGACACCGATCAGGATGGCAAGATGCCGGCGTGCACCTGGCCGCAAGAGGCAGAGGTCGAATTCGTCCGCGACAATCTGGGACCAGTTTTCAAGCAGAACGGACTTGCGACCCAAATCTGGATTATCGACCACAACTACAATCTCTGGGGACGTGCTATTGCGGAGTTAGACGACCGAGGGTTGCGCAAGTATTGCAATGCGGTGGCCTGGCATGGATACGTCGGCAATGTTGAACTTATGAGCCGTGTCCACGACGCCCATCCCGACGCGCAGTTCCACTGGACGGAAGGCGGACCGGATTACACGGACCCGGACTACCTGACAGGGTGGACGAAGTGGGGACGAACTTTCACCCTCACCCTGCGCAATTGGTGCCAGTCAGTTACCGGATGGAACCTGGCACTCGACGAGCATGGACAGCCGAACATAGGGCCATTTCCCTGTGGCGGAGTCGTGACCATTGACTCGAAAAGCAAGGAGATCACCCGGAGCGGTCAGTACTGGGCCTTCGCCCATTTCTCACAGAAGGTTCGCAGGGGGGCGCACCGCATTGATTCGCAGGGGACATTGTCTGGCGTGGATCATGTTGCATTCGAGAACCCGGATCGACAACGTGTTCTGGTTATTTCAAATTTGGGTCCCACGCGCACGGTGTCAATCACAATGGGCAAAATGCAGGCGAATACGCCTCTGGATGAGAATTCTCTAACTACCCTGGTCTGGTCCTAAGAGATCTGAAGGTATGTCGAATATTGCTCCTCTCCAATTTCGACAAATGGCATGAATTTGAGTGGCAGATCTGTAGTTCCCACGATCCAACTCGTCTGGCCGATCCTCTTCGCGGCCAGCAGATCCTTGCGGGTTAGCTTTCGCTGATCGGGCGAGATGGCAAACAGGACCAGCGGTCCAAAGAGCAGAGCGACTGTCTGCAAATGACGAGGGTCGACGGGTTCGAGGCGCAGCGTCATCGGGAGTTCCACTTCGACGTGGTCGCCGTCTCTCCATACGCGTTGAATTGCCGCGAGAGAACCGGGAACGATCGGATGCTCGTCGTGGCGACTGACCTGCCCCCCGAAAAGTAGTCCAGCGGAAATGTGACTTCTCCATTTACGATGACCCGCTCAGGGCCAAGAGGAGGAGTCGTGCGCAAGAGTCGGTTTAACGAAGAACAGATCATCGCCATCCTGAAGGAGGCGGAGGCGGGGATAACACCCGACGAGCTGTGCCGGCGGCACGGGATCACCCGCGGGAGCCTGTACCGCTGGAAGGCGAAGTACGGCGGGATGGAAGTGAGCGAGGCGCGGCGACTGCGGCAGCTGGAGGAGGAAAACCGGCAGCTGAAGCACGTCGTGGCCGAGCTGTTGCTGGACAAACGAGCGTTGCAGGCGGTAGTCACAAAAAAGTGGTAGGCCCGCAGATGCAGAGGCAGGCAGTGGAAGTGATGCGCTCGGAAGCAGCGGTCTCGGAGCGACGCGCCTGCGGGCTGATCCCAATGTCCATCGGGCGACCTGCCGGTATCGGCGGCGCAGGGTCGAAGAGCCGCGTTTGCGGGAGCGGCTGCGCGAGCTGGCTGCGACCCGGCGACGGTTCGGCTATCGGCGGCTCAAGATCCTGCTGCGACGCGAGGGCTTCACGGTGAACCATAAACGGGTGTACCGACTGTACGTGGAAGAGAAGCTGGGACTGCGGCGGAAGCGAGGACGGCGGAGGATGCCGACGGCCGCCGCACGCGTGCCCCTGAAACTACCGGTGCGCCCCGACGAGGTCTGGACCATGGACTTCACGCAGGATGCGTTCGCCAGTGGGCGCAAGTTCCGAACTCTGAACCTGATGGACGGCTTCACGCGCTACGCGCCACGCATCGAGGTGGACACCTCGTTGCCGGGTCAGCGCGTGGTGCGGGTGCTGGAAGAACTGAAGCGAAGGGGCCGCAAGCCGGAGGCGATCGTGATCGACAATGGGAGCGAGTTTACCAGTCAGGTGGTAGATCAATGGGCGTACGAGAACCAAGTGCAGCTGCACTTCATCGCGCCCGGACGGCCCATGGAGAACGGCTTCATCGAGAGCTTCAACGGCAAGTTCCGCGACGAGTGTCTAAACGAGAACTGGTTCCTCGATCTGGCCGACGCGCGGGAGAAGATCGAGACCTGGCGGTGCGACTACAACCAAGTGCGGCCGCACTCGGCGCTCGGCTATCTCACGCCCGCGGAGTTTGCGCAGAGGAGCGCGGCTTCGTCCGGCTGCGCTCCCATGGCTCCGCCGTTCGAAGCCGCGCCGTCAGGTGGAGAGAGGGTAGTTACAGGTGTAGCGTTGGAGAACCAGAAACCGGAGAAAGTCTCACTATCCCTGGACTAAAGATGGGGGGCAGGTCACGACCATTCACGGAGATGGAGGCGCCGTTGGCCCATGCCGGAATCCGAAAATGCAGTGCAAATTCTCTGGAAGCTGACATTTTCACTTCGAAGTGGACCGTGCTGTCAAACGGGTAGAGACTTTTCTGTTTCAATTCACATGCCGCACCGTCGTTTACCCAGTGCAGAGAAGAAGGAATGTACAAGTTGATCCACACTCCCTGGGGATCACGAAAATAGGTGTTGATGCGATAGTCTGCGGCTACTTGCGGGAGAGTGCCTGAACAACAGGCCCAGCGTTGATCCTCGCGGTAAGACTTGTGACCGTTATAGTTGTAATCGGAGTAATAGAACGCATGGCCGTCCGCCATCAGCGGCTTGGCTCCGAGCACGGTGTTGTACATGACGCGCTCCATGCTGTCCCCATATTTTGCTTCGCGCGTGATGCACAGAAGATAGCGCGTCAGCTTGAAGTGAGCATAGGAACCAAGAGGAAGATCCCCAAATTCACGACGTGGACGAGTGGAAACTCCCACACAGGCGATGGCTTGAAGATACCGTTGGCGAAGCCCAGGACCCATCCATAGAGCGGGCTCCAATACGCGTTGAATGCGTGCCTCCAATCGTGCCGAAAGAACGCATCACCGACATCCAGATAGGAAATCCCGTCAGGATCCATGGAATACCGACCAGCCCAAACATGAGATAAACCAAGGCCAACACAGATAATCCATAGGAGGCGATCGAGTCTGGCCAGATCTCGCCGCTGAGAGTGAGAATTGTCGTCCTGGGAGTTCTCGGTAAATGCCATCAGGCAGCTCAGTTATAGCGACAGTGTAACCCTGTCGTTCGCCAAAACTAGCACGAGGATGAGATCAATTGCTCCAGAGTTTGGACGAAAGAATCGGCAGTTACAAGCTAAGAATGTTCCGGATAGACTTTTGCGCACCACAGGAGATAGCGTTCAAAACGATTGTTCGTCCGACCTGGCTCAAGGCAGATTTTTCACCCACTGGCGAGTCAGGTTCTGCGGAACAGATAATCGTGCCGGGTTGGGGAAATATACGGCCGTTGGTTCCGATCAATGCTTTGATGTGGAAAGTGGAATTCAATCCGCAACCCAGCGTCTTGGGCCATTCGGATAAATGTTTCAGGCGAGGCAAAAAAGACGGCGGCCTGGTCACCCACCAGAGTCGGGCCTCGCTGTTCACCTGACACGAGGCGGCGGCATATTCCAATGAAACTCCGGAAGCCACGCTTTCGAAGCATCCACCAAAGCATTTCTGGAATGCTCTTATGCAGAGGAACGCTCGTAATTTCCTTGCTCCGCGGTATCTCTCCAAGCCAGACACGAGCATTCGGCTTACAAATCCTGGCAATCTCACACAAACTCCCGGCCATCCTGTCTTGAGGCACCAGTAATAACACGCTATTACAGACAACCACCGAAGCACATGCGTCGGGCAACGGAATTGAGTCGGTACGCCCCTGCCTGACATCGAGCCCGAGAGCGCGCAAGGGCTCTACCTCTTGCTCAGTAGCATTGAGGCCCACTGCAGAGTTTACGCCGCTTTCTATAGCCCATCGAAGCAGCAGACCGTCTCCGCATCCTATGTCCACGAACTGGTCTTCACCGCGAAAGGCAAGTTCGCGGAAGATTCTGCGATTGACGAACTCTGTAACTGCTTTAAATGGGCCACGCCCAGCCAGTATGTGAAGATCATCCTTCATTTTTGTTTTATTATGCACTCGAAGTCGCGGACTTCTGCAAGTCGAATGCTAAGCCGTTAGCATTTAGAATGCAGTGATGCCGTCGCCTTAGGGTTGACCCAAGCCAAGACCTTCCAGTTCGGTTCCGCCGACTTTCCCGGAGCACAACTGTCTATCATCGTCGACGAGGACAGTAAGTGTCCTCGTCCTGGGCGACCAGATCATTGCTGGTAGCGAGGCTGCCTTTACGCTGAAGGGATATACCTACAAGCTGCTGAATCTCAATGGAGCAGCAGGCCGACGCTACAGGAATCAGCACTGCGAGGCGGAGTCGTTGGAATCTACCTCGATACCACAAACGCAATTCGGTGTGACCAGCTTGATGAAATGATTCGTTTTGAATTGTGGCGAACGACAAGGCTCTGTGTTAATGAGCGTGATTGATTCGATGGCAATGTCGGCATGCAACTCAGCCACGAGCGATAGCGGCTTTGCGTGCGACGAGATTGTAGCCTTTGGCCTTGGCATCCGTCTCGATCGCGTCGAGATGGGTGCGGCCTGTGGCCGGCCTTCCCGACTTCATTTCGATTTCCGCGAGCGCCAGACGAGCATGGAGTTCAATGCCTTGATAACCGAGCTCACGCGCCTTCGCGACGATATGGGCCAATTCCGTTATTGCCGCAGTCCTTAAAGAGGAATCGGTAACGCCTTTCTCGGCGGTCTCGATACCAGCCCCGGCGATCGCGGTTTGCCAGCGGATTTCCGGATTCTGACTCTTGGCCGCAACGAGTCGTGCGTGTTGCGTCGCCTCTTTGGCTGCCGCCGCCTTACCCTCAATCAGCATCGTGCGGGCGAGAGTGCCCCAAGCCCGAGCCTCGTCATCACGGGCCTTCTCTTTTTCAAAGACCTCGATCACCTGCCGGAGCGTCGCTTCTTGATCGGCTGGAGAATGCCCTTCCTCAAGCGCCAAATCTGCGAGTCCAAGCTGAGTCTCGGCAATGCCGAGCTTGTCGCCCGCCGAGGTCCTGGCAGCCAGAGTCTGCTCGTACATTTTCCGGGCGCCCGCGAAGTCAGCCTCCTCGACCAGCAAATCTCCCAGACTATACGTCGCGTAAGTGGAAGAGTATTGATCACCATTCTTCTGCCAGATCGCAAGCGACTCTTCGAATCCCTGCTTTGCGCCGACGAGGTCCCCTTGCCGTGCATGCAGATTAGCGATGTTGTAACCCGCGATGGCACCGCTTCCGGTATTCCCGGTTTCCCGGTCCAATTGGAGGGCTTCCTCATAAAGCTTGGTGGCCCCGCGCAGATCCCCCTGCTCCTGTCGCTCGTTGGCGAGGTTCGAGATGGCTGCGGCCTGGCGCGACTTGTCATCGAGTCGGCCGAAGATGGCCAGCGCCTCCCGATGCATTTTTTCGGCGGTAGCGAGGTCGCCCTGGGTTTCATAGACCAGGCCGAGATTGTTGAGCACGGCGGCCTCACCACGTTCCGATCCAATACTTCGAAAAATGGTTTGCGCCTGCTGGTAAAGGCGGATCGATTCGGGTGCATCGGACTGAGCTGTCGCATCCGCCCAGGTGCGCAAAGAGTCGGCTTCGCCGTCCCGGTCTCCGGCTGCCGCGAAGATGTCCCTGGCCTCTCGGCAGTCTGCGATCGCATTTTGCACCTGCTGGAAATAGTCGAACAGCCAGCACTGTTCTTTCCGCGCGTTCGCCAGCATCAGCCGGGCTCCCTGCGTCCTGGCTTTCTCGACGGCCCGAGCCAGGGGTTGCTCTTGATGCTTATAGTCCCCCAGCGCATTCCACGCCGTTGCTTCCTGCAGATCAATGCGCGGATCCTCGGAAGCGGGGGCAGCAAGTTTGCGAAGTGAATCGATCGTAGCGAGAGCATCATGTCCTTTACTGCCGCGGCTCTGCACGGCTGCGAGCCTGAGCCCGTAATCGACGTTGTCGGGAAACAACGTGAAGAGGGCGCGGTAGACGTCGATCGCCTTCTCATATTGGTTATCGATCTCGCGATAGCGGCCTTCCACGGCCAGCCTCTCCTCGCGAGAAAGATTGGCAGCCAATTCATACCCTTGCCGGGCTTCCTGTTGAGCCTTTTTCTCGAAACCCAATCGGAACCACGCCTCTGCCAGCGCAGAGTGCGCCAGGGAATACTTCGGGTCGGCGGCCACCGACCGCTGCAAAAGATCGCGAGCTTCAAGGACATCGAACACGCGCAGTCGAGCCAGCCCTTCCGAATAAAGGCGGGCAGCTTCACGGCCGGAAGGCAAGGAGGCACGGACGCTCACTGCCTCCACCGGAGAAACCGCTTCTACCCCAAGCTTCTCGCGCAAACGGGAACCCGCCTGCGACACTACGTCAAACAGGTCAGCCTCGCTACCAACCACGGCGACGTCAGCGATAGTCTCCCCGGCAACGGTATCTTGCAGGCGCAGATCGAGGCGGATGCGGCCGTTCGACTTTTCACCGAGTACCGTGTAGGAGCCGAGGACGACGAGGTCACTGTCCAGATTCTTGTGCAAGCGGGCAAGCGTATTCCGGGATAGGCTGTCAGCATCCACCAGAGGAAGATCGAGCTTCGTGCGCGCGATATCTTCCCCCGAAACGGGCCGCAATTTTTCTCCGGCCACCAGTTCAGTGCTCAGCATTTCCGCCAAAGCCGTGGACAGCCAGCCCTCTTCTGGGCGTCCCGACAAGTTGCGAAATCCGAGAACTGCGATGGAACGGCGAGCCACAGGGTTTGCCCCGGTCGAACTAGTGGCAGGCGGGTGCATCTTCGGCCGAAGGTAGAAACGGTATCCAAGCAGGCTCGCAGCCAGCAAAATTGCCAGGCCAGCCGAAAGGAACCAGCGCCCGTGCTGGGGCTTCTCCTCTTCTTCTATGGTGACCCTTTGAATGGAGTGACTCTGGACAACCAGGTCACCTTCTCCTTCAGCGACGTGCCGCACCTTCTGCGCAAAGCGGTAACCCCGGCCGGGAACGGTGGCAATGTAGTGCGCATTCTGGGCTGAGTCTCCCAGCGCCTTTCTCAAAACGAAGATGTTCTGGGAGAGATTGGCCTCCTCGACGAAGGTGTCGGGCCACAGACGCTTCATCAGATCGTCCTTGAGCACGACCCGTTCGCTGTGGTCCACCAGGATCAAGAGGGTCTCAAAGACCTTTGGGGGCAGCGGAATTGGTTCTTCTCCGCGAAAAAGCAAGCGTTCTTCGGGATCAATCCGGTATGGCCCGAATTCGTAGAAGTGCTTGCTCTCATTGGCCATAGCAGCTCTTGAACAGTTCCTGAGAACTTTTTGAGGCGTTCCTAAAGACTGCGGAGCCAGCTTGCGGGCAGGATGCGTCGCGTGGGGGCACACGGCGGAACGCCATGGGCTGCAAATCTAGCACGGCAACCGGCTGGGGGCAACGAGTCGCGAGGGGCGCTAGTGGCTTAGTCGCTGCCATTCGGACGGTAGTGAGGAATTTGCCACAGTCAGTTTTCTTGACACGACACCGCCAGCATTCCGGCACGGACCAAGGCTGGTTGCTGGCAAACCAAGTGGAGGCTGGAATGGCGAAGAGAACCACTCGAATCACGGTTGAGACCAGACGCACGCTCATTATTCAAAGAGCGAACCCGGTACGTGCCTGGTGCTCACATTGCGCGGCAGAAGTAGACACAGTCGTGCTGGACGCCGCCGGCGTTCTGGCGCAAGTGGATGACAGCACGATCCAACAATGGCTGGACTCTGAGGAACTGCACGCGGCCCAGATGAAGGATGGAATGGCACGAATCTGTCTGGATTCTCTGCTGAGATCAGCAAGTCGGGCTCTTCCCCAAACCATAGATCCAAAACTCTAAAAGAAGGAGACTGTTATGAACTTACTGCGGCATCAACGTCTTACGGCCTGTCTACGACCAACGACTTCGCCAGTGCTGGCAGTCGCGCTTGTTCTGGCGATGCTGGTGTCTTTCGGCTTTGCACAACAAGCAGCAAAACCACTTACGAATGACGACGTTGTCTCGATGGTGAAGAGCTCCCTTCCAGAGGAAGTGATTCTGAACGCTCTTCAAGCAAACGATACGAATTTCGACACATCCGCGAGCGGGTTGATCGCGTTGAAGAACGCAGGAATAAGTTCCAAATTGATGTCCGCGATGCTGGCCGCCGCGGCGGCGAAGAAGAATCCGCCGAGTTCGCAGCCGGCAGCAGCCGGACAACCCTTGGGCCTTTCTGCGAGCGGTAATGGTTCTGCTGCCCAGTCACCCGCCGCCGGTCTGGCCCAGTTCGGCCAGGTTATGAAAGCGATGATGGGCGGCGGACAACCCGGCCTACCGAACGGCGGCGGCGGCCTAGGCGGGCTTGCCGCACTCAGCACCACGGCTTCGCTTCCAGCAGGGGGGATGCCCGTCGTGGGATTCCTGGAGGCTACCGGACGCAAGGACTTGACGCCGGAACGGACCTTTGTTGCTCAGACAAAATCGAAGGCTGATTCGCTGAAGAACATCGCCGTGGATAGCGCGACAAAATCAACTCTGGAAGCCGGCATCAATCAAGCCTGGTATACGACCGCTGAGCATATGGGTTCTGGCTTTGGAGGCTCGGTTGCCAGCAATGCGATCTGGCAAACCTCGAATGATGTTGCCGCCGGGGTACTCGCCCGCCGCTTCAAACCCTCTTCCAAGTATGTCTGGGCACTTTCTGGCGTGAGTTCGTCAGTGGTCGCTTCGTCGAACCTGCCGAAGTTTGATCTGAGCTATGCCAATCTGCCTGGCGTTAACGCGGATGAATTCGAACCTGCGATTGTGAAGCTATCTCCTTCGAACAATGCTTGGAGACTGGTCGGGGCCACCAATGCGAAGTCTGACACCGTGCTCACCACCGCCCCGGAGTGGCAGGTCTACTCATCGTTCATAGAAGACCGGGTACCCGCCACGGTAAGCAAGGTCGCTTCCGGGCATACGCAAATCTCACCGAATGCAGCACTCGCCGCTGGCGAATACGCGGTCGTGTTGCGTCCCATTTCAAAAGCCAAGAAATTTTCCGGTGCTGAGGTGGCAGAAAACCAGGGTGGTGGTCTGCTCTTCAATTCCGCATGGTCTTTCTCGGTGAAGTAAAAGAAACGCTGACCCGTGGGCGACGGAGGACTCCGATGACTAGCACACAGCGACTCGCAGCAATCCTCGCGGTATTGACGATGGCCATGTCAGAAACGCTGGCACAAGGGACGAATTCGACTCCTGCCATCACGGTTGAAGCCGTCCCAGCGTGCGTTATTCAGAGCACACCAGTGATCGTCGACGGTACAGCGAGGAACTCAGGAGGCGGAAAAACGGTCGCCATCAGCATCGCGCCTCCGTCCTCCAACGGTGCGCCGGTCAAGCTGGCCGCTCCGCTGCAGGGGGACGGGACGTTCTTTGCGGACTACGCTCCTCCTGGCTTGGGCAACTATGTGGTGACTGCCACGAGCCTGCAGGGGACCGCAACCGCGAAGGCATCATTCCAGGTGGTGTCACCTCCGGTGATCAAGGTGGATGTGGCGCCCCGTTCTGTAACCGCGGAGCCGCAGAGCTGTTCTGCTTCCGCCACCACACCGCATACCAGGATTACGATCAGCGGCCACACAGACATGGTTTGCGGCGAGCGAGCGGTGAGAATCCTGGTCACCCCGCCAGCCCCGGATCATCCGCACTCGGTAAGTGTTCAGGCGGATAACACCGGCAATTTTCTATGGTCGGAGGATGCGCCTTCTTCTCCGGGAACCTACCGTGTACAAGCCCTGGCGCCCGGCGGCCGAGCGACTTCGGAGTCGACATTCCAGGTTGAGAGGCCTGAATCGGATAAGGGCAACCCGATTGAACTGGCAATTGTCTCAGCCCCGCCAGGGCTGGGCGATGAAGTGATCTTCAAAGGTATGACTCCGGTCGACGGCACCGGCCCGCTACGGGCGACTGTCAAGCCTCCGTCCGGTCCAAACATCCCTGTGAGTGTGCCCGTGCAACCGGATGGCAGCTTTCAATTCTGCATGAATAACACTTCCCAGTCGGGAAACTACAACGTTTGCGCAGAATCGCCAGGAGGCAGGTTCAGCCGGAAGCTCAGCTTCAAAGTCGACGCGGGCATGCAGCCGCCTGACACCGATCCCGAACTCGGGAAGATGGCAGTCGAACTCGTGGACCAGATCAAGGAACTGAACAACGCACTGCCCGCGTCTCCCGCCACGGAAGGACTGGACAAAGACTTAACCGACGTACAGGCTGCGCTGCTCGACAGTCTGAAACAAATCGCTGAATTCGATACGAAGTTGCACGAGATCCTGAACTTGCGCAACGACTATCCGATGGCGGGACCGGCATACGATGCCCTGCTCAAACAGCTGGAGGATTTCCAGGACGAAGCCTGGAAAGAAGAGGTGAAGATCAGCGCTCTGCTGCAAACGAGCAAGCCCGATGAAGTGAAGTGCGACAACACAGCCCTCATCGTGGAGGAACTTAATGATCTTGCCGAACTGATCTCGACGATTCAAAAACCGATGGAAGAGGTGGCTAACTGGGAGGCATCGACTGTAAAAGGAGCTGGGCTCGAGGATCCCGGTCACTATTGCCAGGGGATTGCCAATCCTAACGGCCAGATCCAACCGGAATCGCCGACCAAGCTGCAGTTCACCAAGGCACTCGAGGGTATCGACCCCGGTGACAAGCCTGTGCAGTATTTCAACACCGTATTAAAGGAGGTCCAGAATGTCATTTCCCGAAACTCCGAGCTGGTCTTTGACGCTTATTGTCAGAAGTTCGAAGGTCCGGTCAGCGGAACCATGGATGCAGACGTGGAAACCGGCGGCACACGCTGGTGGCGTTACCGCATCCAGCTCGACGGTGCTCTGACGCTGCGCTATCCCAAAGGAGCCACGGGAGCGGTGCAGTTGTCGGGAGAATTTCAAGGTACCGCGACCCACATCGAGGTGTGGGAGAACTCTTACGCTGTGCTGTTCCCTGACTTACTGCGGGGGATCGGTGCAACTTACATCCACAAGGTCTCTGCGGCAGTCACTCCGGCCGGGCCACATCCGGTGAAGATGGGATTTGGGGCCAACTCCCCGGAAGCAACATCGTCGGCGGACTTCCCAGCTCAGAAGGGTACGCCAACCTTTGGGCCGGCCGATTTCAGAATCCCCGTCAAAGGAACGATCGAGAAGAACTCGGTCGTTCTCACCCTCGAGCCCGCAACCCACGATTTTGAGGAAGACGTAATGAAAATGCGGGCCAAGTATCTGATCTTTTCCATGATGACGCTGGCCCCTAACTTCCAGGAGATCGACTTCCCGCCCTACAAAAATGCGCGCTTCATGCTGATGAGAGCTTTCGAAGGAGAGCGAGTCGAGTTCCCTCTTAAGATCAACCCGAACTCGATGGAGATCTCGAAAGCCTTCGCTCCTCCGCCGCATGGTGGGCCGATAGGAACCAGGAGCCGTGCGACTGCCACTTACACGCTTAATGTCAGGGCGTGTAATCCGGGCTGTCTTTCAAATAACCCGTCACCCCGGTCCATCTCGGCGAACGGAAAGAAAGCACCTGCCAAAATTGTCGCGAAGCACTAAAGGTAAGTAAAGGTAAACATGCCATGAACTCATTTTGCACAAAATGCGGCGCTCGATTCGGAGAAGCAGGAAGGTTCTGTTACGCGTGTGGCGCACCTAGAGCTCCACAGACCGCGGTTACCATTCGCGAGGAAGCACTTCGGCACACGAGCGGCGTTCCGAGCGGCACTATTGACGCCGCGACCGCTGTTCCGACAAGCACGAGCCAGAAGTCTGGGCGAAGCCTGTTTTGGGTTGTCAGCATCGTCATGGGCTCTTTGCTTCTTCTTGGGTTGCTCGGATTGGGTGGCTGCGTCTACATGGCATTTCGAATCAAGAACACGTCCGTGCAAGAGGCTCGGTCGCTTAGCCAGGAAGCCCAAGACCTTGTCAACGATCCCGATGTTTCGACCCATGACGACACCACAGAGAGTCGCGAGCCAAAGCTCGGTGTCGAGCCGACTGTCGCCCACTGTCCTGGTGCTCCTACCCCTAGCGCCGGCGGTCAGGCAGCAATCGTTCCACTGCATCCGGGCCTAACCATTGTGGACGCCTGGCACACTTTCGACGGGGACTACGAGCTGATCGAAAACATCGATTCCATCGCCCCGGACTCGGTACGGCTATTCCTCTCGGATGGCAAGAATCACAATGAAGCCTACCGCACGGTATGTCGTGAGGACCTTCAGAAAGCCCACACTTACAAGACGGGCTTCGGGACAGGTGACCCGGAGGTGTTCCCGGGTTCGACCCTTTTCAGCGTATCCGCGAAGGTGCTTAACGACCTGAAGACCAAGGGCAGGGCTGACTTCACCTACACGCAGACAGTCGACGAGGGGGACGAGCAGGCAGGAAGAACGGCCTCACGTCGATTTGTTCACGACGGATTTACCTGGGATGAATGGAGTGGCGAGATTCTTCGGGTCGAAGAGGGGGACGTGCAGGTTCCGGTGATTGTGAATGACCAGCGAGTCCAGCTACCTGCCGTCCACGCAAAGGGCATGCTCGGGAAAGAACTAACTGAGCTTTGGGTGGTCGACGACCCTCTTGATCCTGTGACGCTCCGCTTCGCTCAGCCCAGCAGCAAGTTCTCACTCCAGGTGGTCAAACTCTCATTCGCCGGCGAGGCGCAAATCGAAGAGTCTCTGAAGAAAAAGGGAACCGCCGAAATCCACGGAATATATTTCGATTTCGGCAGCGATGAAATTCGCAGCGAGTCGGAGCCGGTGCTCAAGGAAATCGCCGACACCATGACGGGAAATCCGGCGTGGAACCTGCACATCGAAGGCCATACCGACAACATCGGCGGAGATCAATACAACCAAGCGCTCTCTGAACGACGAGCTGCGGCGGTGAAGGTGGCACTCGTCGAACGCTACCACATCACGGATTCGCGCCTGACGACAGCGGGGTTTGGCGCATCGCGGCCCAAGGAAAGCAACGATACGCTCGAAGGGCGTGCACGCAACCGCCGCGTCGAGCTCGTCCGTCAATGACAGGCTCTTATAACAATCGAAAGGTGCAGCCCATGATGAAAAAGAATGAACACAGTTCTACATGCTGTATTCCGCTCCTGATCACGGTTCTGACATGCGGAATCCTCGCCCACGCGCAAGGATTCTCTGCCGATCTCGTGGATGCAAGCGTCCATGCAATGCCACCGCAGCATATTCCGGTGCGCGTGCAGGGTGACAAGATGCGGATGGAAATGACCGACCTTGAGTCACCCGGTTCTTCCGCGATCCTGTTGATCGACTTTGCGCAGCATTGGGCGGTTGTAGCCTTACCCGAGCAGCACGTTTACATCGATGCCACTACGGTCAGGTTCGGTAGGAAGATCGACTGGCAACTCTTCCGGCCGCAAAGCGCGGACGATGCCTGCTCCACCTGGACAAAGACTCCCGCGCAGAAGACGTCCATTGAGTGCAAGAAGGTTGGTCCGGAAACGGTTGATGGAAGGGCCGCGTATAAGTACCAGGTCAGCGGACTTGGCGGCGCAGGGGAAGGATTCGTATGGATAGACCAGAACCTGCGCGTGCTCCTAAAGATGGACGCGGAAGGGACTCATCTGGTAATGCGGGATCTTCAGGAAGGGCCACAAGGGGCCAGTTTGTTCGAGATTCCGGCGGGATATCAAAAGGTAAACTTCGCGGGTATGGGTCTGGATTCGCACCAACGATAAAAAGGAGATGGATGATGAAAACTCTTGCAGAACGGATTCTCAAGCATGGACTACTGTTTGCGATTTTCCTTGGCGTCGCACACCCTCAGGGTATTGGGAAGAAGTTTGTCGTCGGCCGCGGAAGTCTCTGCGTGACGGAGGGGGCAATTGACAAGGCGGCCGGTGATCGCCTCTCGGTAAATGTCCCCAAGATGCGCGCCTACGTAAACACCTGGGTGTCGCAGCTGGTTGAAGTGCACTTTACCTATCTCGGCGCCACGGCCCAGGAATCGCGCCTGGCCTCCGGACAAACCCGACGCCAGTTTGGACTGAAACTCCGCGCTCAGGATCCCTGCAACCTGGTATATGCCATGTGGCGGATCGAGCCGGAGTCGAAGCTGGTGGTCTCCGTAAAGAGAAATCCCACCGAACACACGAGTGCCGAGTGTGGGAACCGCGGCTACCAGAACATCAAGCCACGCCACGCCGCTGCTGTCCCTTTCTTGCGGCCTGGAGATACGCACACTCTTCGCGGAGAAATGAACGGAGAAGAACTGCGGGTATTTATCGATGATGCCGAGATTTGGGAGGGCAGCGTAGGGCCGGAGGCGATTGGCTTCGAAGGGCCAGTGGGCATTCGCTCTGACAACGCGCGACTGGAGTTCGACCTCAAGGCTGGCGAATTCGTCGGAATCCATCCCGACCACGAAACTTCCTGCAAGTCTGGTGCTGAAGCGTCGGAGTGAGCACTGCAAACCAGGTCAAAGCCAAGGAGTCCTCTCGTGAGGGGCTCCACCAAGGAGATACCATGAAACTATATGTTGCTTTCCTGCTGATCACCGTCTCGACATTTGCAGCCATGGGGCTCATCGACCTCGCTGCTGCCGAAGGCAGACGCCCCTTCATGATCTACGACAACATGTTCTATCGCGGGAAACCCAACACGGCCTCCGCAGGACTTGTTGCCTCAAACATCATTTATGAGAACAAGATCTGGCCTAACGAGCAAGACATCGGCACCTTTCCCAACCGCAACGCTTTCACCGCCCTGGTTCGCTCGCATACGGAGAATCCTGGCCCACTGGTGATCGACATTGAAAAGCTGCCCCTGAAGGGTTCCGTCGAAGTCGTTCGCCACAACGCGGAGACCCTCGCAACTCTGGCCGACTGGGCGCGACAGGCCGCACCTGGCAAGGTGATTGGCTTCTACGGGACCAACACTCTGTCAAAGGTTCCACCAGCAAGCCTCACTTATGCCCGCGAGCTCGCGCGCCACGTCGACGCTTTCTTCCCACCGCAGTACACGTTTGACGATGACCGTTCGATGTACGAGAAGCGGGCCCAGGAATCCTTGGCGGAAGCCCGATCGCTCGACCCGGAGAAGCCGGTGTATTTCTATCTCTGGCCGCAGTACCACGATGGCACTCCCAAACAATTTCAGTTCATCGACAAATCCTACTGGGAGTTTCAGCTGGAAACGGCATATCGCTTCAGCAATGGGGTCGTGCTGTGGAGCCCCAGCCGCTATGACTGGAACGATTCCACCGGCTGGTGGTCGACCACGCGTGAGTTTCTCCACGCCACGCGGTCTGAACTTTAAGCGATCGCGATGAACGTAAGAATCCCTTCGGGAGCTAAAGGGTTGGGATTAGACGGAACCGATAGCCAGGCAAGGTCATTAATGCATCCTCTTCGAGCGAATCAATTCGTCTTTGTGGTCCTGAGGCTCTCGCAGATCCTGGCATGTATGGGCTTGTTGCTTTGCGCGGCGGCACTGTTCACCGGCTGTAAGAGGAGCGCCTCGTCGCAAATAGGACGCCTCAGGCTGACCGACACCGAACTCCGCTATGGCGTTGCCCCCACGCGCAATAGCGAGGTGGTCTACCAGGACGATGTCATTATTGTGGGGCACGGTGCCGACGATGTCCGCTCCGTCAGTGCCGACGGCCTCACCTGGACGATCGACGCAAGCGCGGCCCGTGCGGAGGAGTTGCAACCGGGCAAGATCATGTTTATCACGGCCCGCGGCGTCGGACGCGTGCTCGGAGTCCAGCGGACGGGCGACGGACTAGCGGTCGTTCTAGGGCCGGTAGCTCTGACCGACGTGATCAAGGAAACTCATATGTCGTTCGAGCAGCCGGTGGATTTGAGCAACATGATTGCTTACTCCGCCCCAGAGTTTCCTGGTACCTCGGTTGAAGCATTCCGTTTATCGCCGCTCTCCGGCCCAGAAGGCGGCTACGTGGTTGCCGAAACCGGTCGACGCTGGCCGAGCGGCCGTTGGGACCAGGGCGATGGAACTTGGTGGAAGAGCGAGCCGCAGCGGCGAGAAAGCGCATGGAACGACTCAACCGGCGCCGCCCTCCGCCTGTCGCCAGCGTCTTTTACGAACTTTGCGGCGTTTTCCCCGCCTCTGCCCCTGCCTCAGTTAGGAACACCGAGTCAGGTCGACATAAGCGACTTCAAGGTGGTGCCATTCTGCTGTGGAGGCCTGGGCCTAAAAATAGTGCATGACAGCGACGGTGTGCGAATCATGGCTTACGCCGTTATTCGACTGAAGGACCCGGCACTGCGCTTCAATCTGGACATTCATGGCGGCAAGGTCACGACTGCAGAGCTTGAACTAAAGGGAATGGCCGGGCTGACCATGCAATTCGAGGCGGCGAGTACGGTTGGCGTGAACGGGAATATCAACAAGCAGATTTCAGTGCCGGTGGATTTGAGTCTGCCAATTCTCGGCTTGCCTGTTCCTTTGGCTGTCACATTGCACCAAGCTTTCATCCTGAAGACTGCGTTCAGCGCCCGCAACTCCGTTTTGCGAGCCACAGGCGACTATGCGTTGGGTGGATCCCTGTTCATGGGCTACCACGACGGCTCCTGGGGCGCCGGCGCGCCCACAAAGTTCGTGGTGCGTCAAAGCCTGCTGGATTCAATCAACGGTGTTTCGCTCGGTGCCAATGGTTTGGTGATGGCCTACCAAGGCAAGGTAATCGTGGGCATCGGCGCCTTCGGCTTTGTGACGGGACCTTACTTCGGGTACAACGTCGGAATCGGTGTAGCCCGCGGCTCGGACGCGGCGGGACTTCCTCTGGGTATGCCTGTCTGCCGTTCCGCTAACCTCGATGTCGGTGTAGCGGTCGGAATCGGCTATTCCATCCCACAGCCGGTTACGAAAGCGATCAACTTCATCCTGCGAAACCTCAACCTTCGGACAATCGAAGGTACTGGAGGCATCGAACACCGCGAGTCGTTGATCCAGCAGCATGCTGCTCTCCCTGCTGGTTGCGGCTGAAACTGGTGAACGATCACTCAATCACTAACCATCATTTCCAATTCGCCAAGACGCGGCCGATGAACGCTGGCATCGAGCTGACAAAGGAATATCCGCTCACTATCATCACGCTATGCATGAGAAGTCTTTGGAGCCTCACCGTCAAGACCCCAGTTACCGGCGCGCTTTTCTTCGCGGAGAAACTTCAAGAGTGCCAAGGTGATCGCCAGGATGATCGGGCCGACGAACACTCCAATCCCGCCGAAAGCTTTCAATCCCCCTAGCAGCGCAAAGAAAACGTACAGTGTCGAGAGCTTAGTGCGGCTACCGATCAGATGAGGTCGCAACAAATTGTCCACCGGATGGACGATTGCCAGTCCCCAAGCCACGAGAATCAGGCCTTTGATCCAGTGACCGCTGAACATGAGCATTGAGATTGCGGGTAGAAGAACAATCCCCGTTCCAATGAATGGCAACAGCGCGCACAGTGCTGTGACAATCGCCCACAAGCCTGCTGAGGTGACCCCCAAAAACCAGAAGGCAAGGCCGACAAGGGTGCCCTGCAGCGCTGCCATCGTCAGCGTCCCGTATACAGTCGCGTTCACAGTATCTTTGACCAAAGCAAAAAGCCTTCTTGTCTGATCCGCTCGCAGTGGGAGCAGAACGGCGGCTCGGCGCAACATGGCCTTGCCATCGCGGAACAAGAAGAACAAAATGAAGAACGCAATCAAGGCGTTGGCGAGCAGAGCTGTGAAGCTACCAAGAACTCCGGCCGTCATACCAAGAAGGGTCGACACTCCCTTCTCAGCTTGGTTCACTGTCGCCGTTCGCAAATCGGCGATAGAAATCGGTAGATAGCTGCTCACCAGCTCAACGGCTCTCTCAAAAAGATGCACGAAGTAAAGGCTCAGGCGTTCGCTTCCGTCGCCCGAACTACTAAGTGATTGGTAGACGTCTCCTAGTCCAGTCGCGAGTGCCCGCCCGAGGAAGAGCGTCGACAAGATGATACATAGGACGACAAAAAATGTGGACAAGAGTGCAGAAACATCACGATTCCGAATCCTACGAAGAACACGCGAGTGCACGGGATAAAAAAGAATGGCCAAGACAGCTGAAAAGAGGATCGGCTTTAGGAAAGGGGCAATCAGGACATAGCAGAAATAGAACGCTACCGCTGTCAGGCCCAGTAAGAAGATAAGGCCCGCTCGATTCTTCGTTTTGTTGCTGTATTCTGACACGCATTCCTAGTACTTTTTTGCGAGACGTTTTGTCGAATCGTTCATGCGAAAGACCTATACACACCACTAATCAATGAAGAGCGTTGGCCAGATGGAGTGATTAGCGGTCTCCGGGGACAAACCGCCGCTGGTCCGTGTCCCCCTTTCACCCGTGGACGGCCGCGTGTCGGCGCGTTGCGTGTTGGCATTCCATCTGCGACGCGCTCTCGTAACCCGCAGCCGCAAAATACAGGAGTCGATCGAAAAAGCGATCCAGCGAGTGGAGCAATTCGATCTCGCCATACAGGTCAATCGGCTCTGCGAACAGTCCTTCCGCCTGCATGAATTCCCACAGATGCTCTTTCGTCGTGCTAACCGCCCAGACAAAGTCAGTGTAGGGCACACCCTGCTTATAGCGCTTCATGCCCAGTCCCAGGTACCGCTCTTCGATCTCCGATTCTGTCTTGTTCCGCAGCCAATCATTGAGGTTGCGATATATCTCGTGGGATCGTCTTCTGAGTTCATCTGAAGGTACTCGTCGCAACAGCTCGACGCATCTGTCATCTTTCTTTATCCTGCGCATGAGGCCTTCAGACAAGGGTTCCGCGCGAGTTTCGATGAGTTGGATCAATTTGAAGGCGTACATAAAGTTCCTCCTGACGGCAATGTATTCCGAGGGGCAGGCTGCATGTATCGCCGGCCTGCGCCCGCCAAGCTCCGATCGCATCGTGCACTTCTCAGCCGGAAAGCGTTTCCGGTCCCAGTTGCTCTTGTTCATCGCCCGGGGACAGCCACCTCAAAGCGGACAATGCGCTTAACTGCAAGAACCTCAAAAATCGGCCAGCTCCCGAGTGGGGACGGCCACTCGTACGGCGTTCACCACTGCCGCCAAGTCAATGATCTCCTGCAGTATGGCCCCCTCCAGCGGAGGCAGGTATCCGAGGGCAGCCGCAATCATACCCACGACGCTGGCTGCCATTCCTCCCACCGCACTCTGCAGCGCGATCGATCTCATCCGGTGACTGACATGAATCAGCTCATCTACCTTGCCCAGGGAAGTTGTCAAAATTACGGCATCGGCCGCCTCGGAGGTGATGTCACTGTTGGCTCCAAAAGCCACACCGACGGTCGCCGTCATGAGTGCGGGGGCATCATTAATGCCGTCCCCGATGAAGAGGGTTCGAGCTCGCTTGGTCTCCGCCTCCACAATCGCAACCTTCTGTTCTGGGGTCTGTCCTGCGTACACTTCCGTGATGCCGACTTCTTGCGCCAGGTAGCGGACCTCCGACTCTCGGTCTCCGGAGACCAGTAGAACTCTGTTCACCTGATGACTGGGGTTCAAATGGTGGACGAAGGGCTTCGTGTCCTGACGAGGAGCATCGTGAAAACGAAATGCCCCGGCATAACGGTTGTCTACAAAGACAAGGCACTCTAACCCCGAAGCCAGCGGTGGCAGTGATGGCAGCAGTTCGGGATCTACTTTGCCGCGCCCGGTGATACGCACATTTCTGCCGGCTACCACGCCAAGCAGACCATCTCCGGGTCTCTCTTGCATCTGGCTGACCTCCAGTAAAGCCAGCTTTGCATCGCGCGCTGCCCGTATCACTGCGCCTGCCAGCGGGTGCTTCGAAAATTGCTCAAGACTGGCAGCTACCTGCAAAACTTGGTCCCTGGCAAAACCGGGACCGCACATCACGTCGGTCATCTGAGGTTGGCCGTAGGTTAGAGTCCCTGTCTTATCGAAAATGAGCGTGCGACAGGTGGTGATCTGCTCCAGGGCCGCGGGATTCTTAATGATGATGCTGTGCTTCGCGGAGAGCGAGATGGCCCCAATCACCGCCACTGGGATCGCCAGGATGAGAGGACATGGAGTGGCGATGACGACCACAGCCAGAAAACGAGTGGAGTCGCCAGTAAGCAGCCATGTTAGTCCGGCCACACCCATGGCCAAAGGTGTATACCAAGCCCCAATTCGATCCCCGATGCGGCGAAGCTGTGGGCGCTTGTCCTGGCTCTGCTCCATCACCTGCATGATCTTGGCGTATCGCGAATCGACCGCCAGTTTCTCGGCTTCGATGGTCAGAGCCATGTCGCCGTTGATGGCCCCGGACAGGACCTTCGAGCCCGGAGCCTTTGAGATCTCGAAGGGCTCACCCGTCAGATACGACTCGTCCATTACGCCGTGCCCCTCGACGACAACTCCGTCGACCGGACCTATCTCGTGAGGCAACACTATGACGTGATCACCGATCTGGATCTGGTCGAGCCTGATGTCCTCAACCGACGTTCCACGTTGGCGGTGCGCAACTTGCGGCATGCGCTTCGCCAACGCGTCGAGGACGGAAGAGGCTCTGCGCGTGGCAAACTGCTCCAAGGCGGCCCCGCCTGAAAGCATCAGAACGATGATCGCTCCCACAAGATATTGGCCCATCACAACGGAAGCCACGATGGAGATCCCGGCCAGCAAGTCCGAACCGAATTCTCGCACCCAGAGCTTCTTGCCCAGGCTCACGAGGATAGGGATTCCGCCGACCAGCAGAGCAACAAACAGCGGGCTTAGAGAAGCCGACGCTGGCAGATGGGCCCAATACCGGAGAATCAGGTGCGCGCCAATCGCAATCACCGTCACTACGGCGATGTACGTCTCTCTCGCAGTCGAGATTGAAGTTTTGGCAGGAACTGCTTCTTGCGAGGACATAAAGTAGGCTTTGTGACGCTTAACCTCTCTCGTGATGCCTTCCAAGACGCGGTCGCCTGGGCTGGACAAACACAGAGTAACTCGTGGAAGTCACATCGTCGAGCAAACAGGGCCGACAAGTTTCACGAACAAGCCAACCCGAAGCCACTGGACTAGGCTGCTAGAGTCACCTTCTCGGTTGTCCGACAGGGACCAAGCTCTCGCCGATTTGATCGATCTAGCTGAGCTTGCCTTCTTGCTCTTTGCGGTCTTTGGGACACCCACTCGACTCTCAACCGCCTGGCTCCTCCAGGCACTTTCGCCTCGACGACGTCTCCTTGTCTGCGACCGAGGAGCGCAAGCCCCAGCGGCGCGAGAACAGAGATCTGATTTGTGGCGATGTCTGCGTTGTCCGGAAATACCAGCGTGTAGAGCCCTCTCTTTCGCGTATCGAAATCCAGAACACGGACACGGGAGTTCATCCTGATCACGTCTCTCGGAACGCGTTCCGAAGACGCCACCTCTGCACCCTCCAAGGTTTGCTCCAGCGACTCGAGTTGCAGTTGATCTCGAAAAAGAGAGTGCTTCAGAGCTCGAACCAAACGGCTGAGCCTGTCCATATCAGCATCCGTAAGGAGAATAGCGGGGCTTTTCATGATGAACTCCTTCTTCTTTCTTAGACACAACTAGGCCGCATTCGTCTTCTCAACTTCAGATTCAGCCTTGCTCGGCATTCTTCTTGGCGAGTGATCTACCGCCGATTGCGTCGATGCTTGCTTCTTGCTGGCTTCGTTTCGGCGCGAGTTGATTTCGAACCACACAAGAAGAGCTGCGACACCCGCGCATAAGACCAACACTAGGATCGTTGATGCTTCCATAAGGACACCTCGTTTCCCTCAGTCGTTCTCGCGCTTCTGTCCGTCGCCGACGGTCAGCACGGGACACTTCGCGAGAGATACAACGCTATGTGCGATCGAACCAAAGTGACTGGCAGTCTGCGCAAAGGCTCCCGCTCCGCGTACACCCATAACGATGATGTCCGCTGCCAAGTCATTCGCCACACTCAGGATGCGGTCGGCTACCGGCCCGATTTCCACCAACACTTCCGGCTCGTACCGAAGGTCCGGATCGGGTGGAATCATTTCGCGCAAGCGTTTCTCGGTCAGCTGTATTGCCAGATGCGGGGAATCTCTGAGGATTCCTTCGACAACGTGTATAAGGGTGAGATGTGCTTGGTTTTCATAGGCTAGCGACATGGCAAATTCTGTCGCTCGCACGGACCCCGGCGAGAAATCAGTGGCGCAAACAATGCTCTGCACTCCGGCTGACGCCTCTGCTGTCACGTGCGGTCCCACCGTTAGCACCGGACAAGGCGCCTCCCGAATTATTTCTTCGGCGATCGAACCCAGGAGCACTTTGCCCAAGCCGGCGCGACTGCTCGTGCCTACGACAATCATGTCGGCTGCATGACGCTGCACGAACTCAGCGAGCACCTCTGCCACGTCACCTTCACCCAACAATGTTTCGCAGGTCTGTCCACGATGTCGTACCGGATTGATGAGCTGGTCGAGGGAATAGCCGGCGTAATCTCGGGCTTCCTTCAATATCTTCTCCGTGGATTCGGGACGCGCAAAGACGTACGCCTCTGGAGGAATCACATGGGCCACATAGAGTTTGGCGTGATACTGATTTGCCATCGCCACCGCAAAGGGCAAGGCCCTTCGGGCTGAATTCTCAAAATCAGTCGCAAACAGAATGTTCTTGAGTGCGATCTGCGGTTTCATTTCCAGGGCTTTCATTTCGTACCTCTCTTTCGGCTGACGACGACGTAGCGGTACCGACATCCTCGGAGTTCAGAATTGCCAATTCGGTCAGAATCCCATCCAATATTTCCAGTTGCCTGCGCTGCATCTCGCGGTCCAGCTTTGCAGCTCGTCGGTTCAGAACCCAGAGGATGAATTCAAGTCCGCCGAGTGTTGCGATGATGGCGATTGTTTCCCACATAATCGGGGGCCCTCAGGATCAACAGCCGGTTTAGATTGCCAGTTCTGTCGAGACATCCTCTCGCGTCGTCTCGTTTCACTCTTTTCACTTGCCACCAATGGAGCAGATCTCTTCGATCGGTTGGCCTGCCTTATACTCAAGCTTTTTCGGAGGCTCACAGCCTTCTTCACGGGTCATCAGCAAACTGGGCTTGCCGATTTCCTCCTTGTCTGCGGTGTCTGCAATGGGTGCCAGTTTCTTTTTCATCTCTTCGAAGTCTGCCGTTTGCACGATGAGGTCTGACTTCGGCGGTAGAAACGCAATCTCGCGTTGCGTTTCGACCATACGCTGATAAAACGCAGGGTGCGTCCGGAACCAGCTTGCTCCCTTGATGTATCCCTCCCGCGTCGCAATTTTGTCGAAGAAGCGGGTGAAGCCGGTTGGGTCATAGCCTGCGTTCCAGGCGTACTGCACGCCCAGTTGGTCGGCTTCGAGTTCATAGTCACGACTCACACCCAGCAGTTTCAGATCGAGCACCATCCCCAACCCGTAGAAGCCATACTGCAGCGCGTACATTGTGCCAATGCCGGCCACACCGCCGGTTAACACAACAGCGGCGACCTGTGCTGCCTGATAAAAAATCCCTGCAATGGTCGCGCGCTTCATGAGTTTGTGGCTGTGCCGCGCGACGCCGTGCGACATTTCATGCGCTAGCACCCCTGCCAATTCCGATTCGTCCTCGGCAGCTTCCAGCAATCCGCGCTCTATGAACAGGTAACCGCCCGGTAGTGCGAACGCATTGATCTCGCGAGACTGGAGAACCACTACATGCAGTGGGACCTTCAGGTCAGAACGGCTGGCTACACGCTGCGCCACCGTATTCACGTAATCCTGAATCGCTTTGTCCTGCACCTCTGGTGGAAGCAGATGAGATCGCTTCATTTCTTCGATGGCTTGCTGGCCACGTTTGATGTCGTCTTGCTGGCCAGGCTCGATCTCACGGAACCCGATGTCCTGTACGTCGCCCCATCGGCGCTGCGCAAAGGCGCCATTGGCGATCTCCTGCTGTATTTGCCGGTTGACCCCAGGCCATTTTTCGATCAGGTCCAGCTTCGCGTTCAGATTGTCGTAAGCGGTCGGAACAGCCTGCGTCGCCAGAACCTTGGCTTCACTGTTGAGTAGATCGAGGTTTTGGATACTGCAGTGCGCTTGCTTGCGTTGGTCTTTGCTGAGCCCGGCTGTCGTTCTTTTGAGATCCGAGCGAGCCGTCTCAAGCTGTTTCTCATATCGTTTGCTGTGATCCTTAAAGCGGCTGACGCAGGAATTTTTCCTTTTTCGAGAGCTTTGCGCTGGCTCTGGATCTCACCTGCGCTGAAATTGAGTGTTGAAGCTGCTTCGAACAGTTCCAAATAGGACTTCTGCAGGTATCCCCGAAGATCCGACTGCGACTGCTTGGCAGCCGTTGGCGACTGACTGCCGCTTAAAGGCCCGGAGAAGCTCATCATCGTACCGCAGAGGCCGAGTGCGACCACCCGACGGACCAGATCTTTCATCGCAGTCACCTCCTCTTTAAGTGTCTGCCGCTAATTTCCGGAATCGTACACACGTCAACGACTACTGGTTATCTGTAGTCGAGGCCACCGGAGCCGTGTACCCCTCACGGACAAAAACCGTGATTTTCCGAGCTCTTCCCTTCTTGTCAGTCACTTTCAGGGGAAGGCCATCGCTTCCGATAACCTCTACCTTCAGCTTGTGATACTTCCCGTCGCGAACCTCCTGCGGTGGCGAAAAACTTATTGCGTATTGGTTACTCAACGCTCCCCCGACGCTCCGGAAAATGGCGGGAAGTTCACCTTCAAAACGCGGGAACCAGGCGAATCCACCGGTTAGGTCTGCGAAAGTCTGGAGTTGGTTCTTCATTTGAAGATATCCGACGCTGGAGATTCCTCCTCGCATTTCGGCCATCAGATATTCGCTTTCAGCTATGCCAACGCAAAAAATCGTGACGTTGCTCTTCTTCAACTTCTCGTAAACCTCATCCAGACTCGTCCTGCTGAAGGTATCAACGCCGGTGGTTATAAGTAGAATCGACTTCTTGCCCTTGACCTCTTCCAGCCTTTCCAGCGTGTCGGCTATGGCGTCAAACATGTTGGCTTCTCCGAATCCCGGATAAGACAACGTCCTAAGCGCTTGCTCCACTGCAGGCTTGCTCCTGGTGAAGTCCACTCTGACCGCAGGCTTGATATCGTAGGTGACCAGCGCCACCCAGTCCTGTTGCTCCAGATGGTCGAGGAATTCCGTGCCCCAGGAGGCAGCCTTATAAGCGAAATAGTCGTATGCCAGCCCGCTATACTCCACCAACATAACGATCGTGACAGGCGCACTCGTTGGGGTGAAATCCGCGATGATTTGCGGCCTGCCTTCATCGAGGATGCGGAAGTTCTCTTTGTTCAGGCCGGTCAGCACGTTTCCATCCTGGTCAGTAACGAGCACGTCAACAACGACCAGAGCCGACTCGACCGACACGGAATATTCTGACTGCTTCTGCTCTGCCTGGACGGAAGTGGCCACGGTGGTATCGATCTCTTTCGCGACTCGCGCGGCAACAGGTTCCGCCGCGAACGAAAAGGCAAGCAAGAGTGTGGACAAAGATACGATGCTGCTAAGTCCGATGCTTCTCATAGATCCCTCTCTGTGTTCACATGGTGAGGGAAGATGTCTGGTCCCGGGATTTTGCCTTCCACATAACCGCCATGGATCTAACATCTACAATGCGACCCGTCGACCAGATGCTGCTTGATGGTTTCTCCATCAGTTTGCCCGGCCTTTCCGCTGCGCAGAATTTCGGCCATGCATGGGCCGGCTGCCTCAGGGCTTACAACGCCCGCGACCAGAGCACCTTCTAGCAGGCTCATCGAGCTTTCCGCACCGTCAATCAATATGGCTTGCGCCAGCGCGCGCACCCGGAGGTCTGCAGATTCCAGGGCTTCTACCAGCTCCAGCCCTGCTTCCGGATCAGCCGTCTTCCGCCACACAATCGCACAGGCGAGCATGTACTCCTGGTTCATGACAAACCCTCCAAGGGGTGGCACATCAGCCATCCGCCGTAATGCGGCGGTCCAAGTGGCCCCTTCAGTATTCGAGGAGCAAGATTCCCCAAAAGAGTCCACCAAACAAGATCACGGAGACGACCACAATCCCTAGATACTGGATCAGACGCTCGGATCGCGTGGAACTTGTCGTTTGAGCATTGGCGATTTGTTCATCCAGATTGTCGAACATGGTCTCTTCTCCCCGGTAAGGAGTCTTCCAATTGCAAGACCCCTTCGGCACAATTCAGGCCGTCAGCGATGCTGGCTTGCTGCAAGCCAGACACCGGCTCACGGCTTCCATTACCTGCTTAACGAACTTCCGTGCATGTTGGGTGCCGGGTATGCCGAAAAGAAAACGGCAATTGCAATCGATTGAAAGGACATGCCAAGCGAAAGAGAACAAAGGCGTCAAACCCGTTCGGAGTCTGTCTCTCGTCCCCACCCACTCGTCATAGAAAGGAGACCTGAGGTGTTGTACGTCCGATACTTCGGACATTCCCGGTCCGATTCCTTTGACGCGTGCGGGCCTGCATGTGAGACCGGTGTTGTCCTTGATCTTTGTTTTGTCCAACTTGTCAGTCGTGAATGCCTGGTGCACGTCGTGCCCTATCTTTTTGCGTTCGGAATTTGGAGGACGCTGCCGGCATGAAACTCGCGAGGCACGAGAAGAGCAATGACGACAGCGGGACTCTGTATCTCGGTCCGCAGCGGTCTCGTTCAACACTCCGGGGTGGTAACGCGCAGAAACCGTGCGGCAATCGCATCTTTGAGTTTGCTAATGCGTAGCCGGAAGCAGCTAGAGAAATCATCTAAAGGAGAAAATCGAAATGAAATCTTCCCAGGTAGTCCCCTCTGTGCCGATCAAAGCGAACCTCCAAAAGACGGAGGGCGGCGGTGAATTGCAGGACCAAATCCGTGCGCGTGCCTATCAACTCTACGAGCAGCGTGGAAGAGATGATGGACACGAAGTGGACGATTGGTTGCGGGCTGAGGCTGAATTATCCCAAGTCCGGAAGACGGCCTAAGTAGTTCTTGCGAGCACTCTGCAGATCCACGCGGTTTTCTGCGCTACCTTGGCAGGTCTTCAACGAGTACAGCATGTTGTGGATCCGCTCTCCGGATTCCATCGGGAGTGAGTCCAACACTTCCTCCACCAGTTGACTGAACTACTCACGCTCCACGTTACCTCCATTTCCCCCGGCTTGCTCTCCATGGAACCAGGCCCGAGCGCCGGCGCTCTGCGGAGTCGGCGCCTACTCGTAGCGCAACGCCTCGATCGGATTCAGGCGTGCCGCTTTCCGCGCGGGGTAGAAGCCGAAAAAAATTCCCACAGCCATTGAGAACACCACAGCCGTCGCGATCGCGAGCGGAGAAATCAACACCACCCAGCCCAACGTCTTGGTGATCAGGTAGGAGGCCCCCATTCCGAAGACGATCCCAATCGCGCCACCAATCAGACTGAGCACAACCGCCTCCGTCAGAAATTGGCTCTGCACGTTGCGCTCCGTGGCGCCGATCGCCATGCGAATGCCGATCTCGCGAGTACGCTCCGTCACCGACACCAGCATAATGTTCATGATGCCGATGCCACCGACGATCAATGAAACGCTGGCAATCGACGCCAGGAGCATGGTCATGATACTTCCGGCCTGGTCTGCGAGGTCGGCCATATCGGCCAGATTCCTTACCATGAAGTCGTCGTCCTGCCCGGCACGAATGCGGTGACGATCCCGCAGCAGCGATGTGATCTGCTCTTGGGCCGCGTAGCTTGCCTGACGGGAAGTGGCTGACACCATGATCCAACGCAGCCAATCCTGCCCGGTGATCTTCTTCTGCAGGGTTGTGATCGGAACAAGTACCACGTCATCCTGATCATCGCCCATTGCCGCTGAGGTCCCCTTTTGAGCGAGGACACCCACGACCTTGAAAGGGAGACTCTTGATCCGAATGGTCTGTCCGAGCGGATCGGTTGCCCCGAACAGATTCTTGCGCACGCTTTCGCCGATGACTGCCACGTTCTCCGCCATCTCCACGTCTTCCTGCGTGAATGCGGTCCCTTCCTGAAACGGCCAGTTCCTGATGTCGAAGTACTGCGGCTCAGTGCCGTTGATTCGAGTGGCCCAGTTGTCGTTGCCAAAAACAACTTGTGAACTGGTATTACTGCCGGGGGCGGCAGCTTTGGCCGCCGGACACTCTCTTAGAATGGCGAGCATATCCGCATATACCAGGGTCTTGGTGGCACCCCAGCCCATATGGGTCCCGCCACGCGTAACCGTGCCCGAGCCAACGAACAGAATGTTCGAACCCATGGCAGCGATCTGCTGCTGTACCTGCTGCTGTGCCCCTTGCCCCACCCCTACCATCGCGATGACAGCACCCACGCCGATGATGATGCCCAACATGGTGAGGCTGGAGCGCATTTTGTTGCGAGCCAGAGCTCGCACGGCGATTCGCGCTACGGCGATTACATTCATACTTGATCCCTCTGCCGCAGACAGCGCGGAACCACTAATCCTCTTCCACTGGAAGATTCTGGAGTACTTGGAACGCGGTCTGGCGATTTTCCACAAGCTCATCTCGACGAACCCTTCCGTCGCGAAACTGGATCGCGCGCCTGGCAAACTGCGAAATATCGTGCTCGTGGGTCACCAAAACGATGGTGAGTCCACGCTCGTTCAGCCTCTCGAGAATCTCCATGATCTCCACCGACGTGCGGCTGTCGAGATTGCCGGTTGGCTCATCCGCCAGCAAAATCGAAGGATTGTTCACCAAGGCGCGCGCAATCGCGACTCGCTGCTGCTGCCCGCCAGATAATTGTGAAGGAAAATGTGTCGAACGGTCTCCGAGTCCGACAAGATCAAGCGCCTCCCGCGCCCGCTTCTCACCCTCTTCCTTGCTCACCTGTGCGTACAAAGTCGGCAACTCCACGTTCTCTAGCGCCGTGGTCCGGGAAAGCAGGTTGAATCCCTGAAAAACGAAGCCGATCTTTCGATTCCGTATCGCTGCCAACGCGTCCTTGCCAAGGCCTGATACGTCCATACCATCGAGGAAATACCTTCCAGAACTGAGCTTGTCGAGGCAACCCAGAATGTTCATGAAGGTGGATTTGCCACTTCCACTTGCTCCCATGATGGCCACAAACTCGCCACTGGCAATGTCCATGGTGATGCCGCGCAAAGCATGCACGCGGGCTTCGCCCAGGTCGTAGTACTTGTGGGCGTCCAGGACGCGGATCGTCGCTTCGCCCGGTTGCGAGAGGGTGATGTCGATCTCGGGTTGGCTCATCGTGACCATAAGCTCCTCTGCATTTCGTCTCTAATGGCGATTTGCGTTCGTCGTGCCAGGCCCCATTTTGGGTCCGGCAAGAACCGCACCTGTCACCAGTTCGTCATCATCCTTCAGGGATCCGTTGAATAGCTCGGCCACTTCTGTCACGGTGTGGTCGGTTATACCGGATCGGATTCTTACCGGTTCCACAGTTTTGTCCGGACGTAGCTTCCAGAGGACTGCCACATCCAGACGGGGAGCATCTGTCGGTGCGAGCCCGATCGTGTCACTCTGCTCCCCGGCAGTGCGGCGGTTAACTTGCTTTACCGTTCCGCCAAGTTCCTCGCTCTTGCTGACCGCCGCATGATTAGCCGCGGGTGGCCCCTGGCCTGCGCTCTCGATCCCAAACTTCTTATATAGAGCGCGTATTTCCTCCGCTTTCATGTCGGGCTTGTAGCGTAGGGCACTATTGGGAACTCGGAGTACGTCGGTTGCCGACGCCACCGGAATCGTGATGTAGGCCGTCATGCCAGGAAACAGCTTCATTTCGGGATTATCGAAATCGATGATCGTGTTGTAGGTGACCACGTTCTGAACCGTGGTGGCATTCATTCGCACCTGAGATACCCGCCCACTGAAGTTTTCTCTGGGATATGCGTCGACCTTGAAAGTGACTCGCTGGTTTGGCCGGATCGCGCCTACGTCGGATTCGTCGGTGCTGGCATAAACCTGCATCTTGGTCAGGTCTTGAGCAATCGTAAAGAGCGTTGGTGCTTGTAACGAGGCTGCAACCGTCTGGCCAACGTCCACGTTCCGCGCAATAACAGTGCCATCGATGGGAGCGCGTATGGTGGTGTAGTCCAGGTTGGTCTGGGCTACCCGGACAGCGGCTTCCCGCTGATGCACTTGGGCTTCGGCTTGCTTCACAAGGGCATCGGCCGCAGACAAACCGGCCACCGCGGAATCGTAGTTGGACTTGGCTAAGTCGAGCTGCTGCGTGCTCATGACGCCCTGTGAAGTCAAGGTTTTGGCGCGTTCGTAGTCGGCCGAGGTCTGAATCTGCAATGCCAGTGCCTTCTGGAGATTTGCTTGGGCAGTGGCGACGCTGGCATGCGCGTTGGCCAGATCGGCTTTGGCCTGCAGCAACGATCCTTCGAAAAGTGAGGGATCGATCTGCGCGACAACTTGTCCCCTCTTTACGCGGGAATTGAAATCTGCGCGCAGACGAGAAACGGTCCCCGACACCTGGGAGCCGACCTGCACGGTGGTTACGGCGTTGATGGTGCCGGTGGCCTCTACCACCTGGCGAATGTCACCGCGGTCAACCTTAGCCGTGAAATATTGCAGATTGTCTTTCCCCTTCAATCGAAATAAAGCAAAGGCAGCAACTGCCAGCACGATCAGAATCGCGATCATCCAGTGACGCGGAAGAATCTTCATATGATGTCCTTGAACAACTCGGCCTTCCCAACAAGTTCGGTGCATGTTGAGTGCCGCGCAGGCGAGAAGTAGGGGGCGATTACAAGTCTTTACTCTCGGAATCCAATCAAGAACGGGAGATACTAACCGACAGATTACAAACTCGATAAGACCATCGGCAGTCCGGCGTTTGGGTTGTCAACTTTGACGCCAGCTTGAACGAAAGACCAAACCGGCACCAGACGCCTTGTGATGTCCGATGGTTCGGACGTTCCCTGTCCGATTCTTCTGACATGCGTTGGACTGCGGCTCACATCTATCCTGCTTTTGCGGTTTGTTCTGTGTAACTTGGCGAAAGCCGATGCTTGGCCCACGCCGTGCCCTTCTCTTCGGCGAGCGATCTCGTTGCAGGTCGCCATTCGTTGAAACCGGAATGGAGAATACTGAATATGAAGAAGTTCGCTTTTAGTGTGCTCGCTCTCACCCTCGCCTTGATTGCCCTGCCAAACGGGGCCATCGCCGCGACTAACACACTCGATAACTTGCAAGCCGGATTCAACGGGGAAAGCAATGCCCATTCCCGCTACCTCGCGTTCGCAGAAAAAGCCGACCAGGAAGGGTACGGTGAAGTTGCGAGTCTGTTCCGGGCTGCAGCCAAGGCGGAGGAAGTTCACGCCGCTAACCACGCCGCCGTGATCAAGAAACTGGGCGGCACCCCCCAGGCAAAGCTGGAGACTCCGGTCGTCAAGTCGACCAAGGAAAACCTCGAGGCAGCCATCAAGGGAGAGTCGTACGAGCGCGACACGATGTATCCGGAATTCCTCAAGCAGGCTCGCGCCGAGGGGAACAGAGACGCTGTCCAGACCTTCAACTACGCAAAGACGGCGGAGGCCGAACACGCCAAGCTGTATTCCGAAGCCTTGAACAATCTCCCCAAACTGAAAGGGTCTAAAGCGAAGGACTATTTCGTGTGCATGGTGTGTGGCTACACGACGTCCAAAGTGGATTTTGCAAAGTGTCCGTCGTGTTTCACTCACAAGGACAAGTACGAGAAGGTCAGCTAGCAACCGGGCCGTCGAGAGGCGTCCCGATTCTTCGGACTAAGGAGTTTCTATGCTTCAATTTCCGGTGATTCCGAGTTGGGATGCCTTGCACCCCTTGATCATTCACTTTCCGATCGCTCTCTTGCTAATTGCCCCGATCTTCATAGTCGTTGGTGCTGTGCTAGCGCCCGCCAAGGGCCGTCCTTACCTGGTTGCCGCGATGGTCTTGCTGTTGGTAGGAACAGCGTCAGTCTTCGTGGCGGTCGGGACAGGGGAGGCTGCAGGTAAGCTCGCCGAACGGGCCCCGGGGATGGAGCAAATCCTCGAAACCCACGAATCCCTTGCCGAGCGCACACAAGCCGTTTTCAGTGTTCTGACGGTGATATTCCTTGTGCTGTTGGCGGTGCCATGGTTGCTGAAAAGGGCAGACACTCGCTTGACGACAACTATTCTCCCGCTGGCTTTCCTGGTCCTGTACAGCGCAGGCGCTTTGCTGCTGGTCAATACCGCCCACAACGGAGGCAGGCTCGTGCACGAATTCGGCGTACGGGCGATGGTAGCTTCATCTCCGACAGACGCCAACGCTACGCTTCCGACGGAGACACAGGATAGGGACTAAGCCTAATGAAGGCTGACTCAAAAGCGCTTCGAATCCTCGAAGGCGGACTGCTTTTTTTGGGTTTGCTGCTGCTGGCTACATTCGCATTCGCACACATTCACAGGTTCATCATGTCCCGAGCAGAGGTGGCGAAATTTGAAGTCATGCAGCTTGAGTCCACCAACAAGGAAGGCGCCGCGGGAATAGAAGCGATCGACGGCGCTAACGACGACACTGACCTTCATCCGGCGCCGAACACTGAATACTCGCTCTGGTCAATTCAGCGTACTAAGTTGTATCAGGCGAGTCTTCGTAAGCCTGTTGAATCGCTTGCTGTTTTGACGGATTCCCGCGTTGCATTTGGAGGTTCCGGTATTGGAGGGCACTGATGAGGTCACTTTGAACCGCGGGGTTGGGCGAATAGCCGGCACTTCACTTCCAGGACAGGGCGGCAATATCGGCATCGCCGGACACCGGGACGGGTTCTTTCGCAGATTGAAAGACATCAGGACCGGAGACGCGATTGAGTTGGTCAGAATGTCTGGAACAGATGTTTTCGTCGTGGACCAGATCCGAATTACCAGCCCAGCCGAGGTTAGCGTCTTGCGGCCAAGAACGAAGCATTCGCTCACGTTGGTGACATGCTACCCGTTTTATTTCGTTGGGCCGGCTCCACGTCGCTTCATAGTCCAAGCTTCTTTGAAGGAATAAGCCTTCGACATGACTCGACAAATCCAAATTCACACTTAATAGAAGGAGATCACCATGAGGCAATCCAATCGCACAACGATCGGCTTGGGATTGGTCATTTTGGCATTTCTTTGCGCCATGACCTTGAGTACCGCTGCCCAGGACGTAACGCACCCATCAACCACCAAAACAATAGAACCGACGACGCACGAGGTTCAAACGACTCATGTCCAGAATGCGGAAGTCATCCACGTTTCTGGTCATGAGGTTGTTGTAGAACTCGAGAACGGCAAATTTGAGCTCTTGAATCTGGCTGACGACGTCACATTCCAAGTTAATGGCCGGGACCTAACGGTTCATGAACTGACGCCCGGGACGAAGCTGTCCCAGGAGATTCATACAGTTACTGAACCGCAAGAGGTGACAACCCTGAGAACAGTGAACGGAAAGGTGTGGTTTGTCAACCCACCCCACTACGTGGTCTTGTCTTTTCCCAACGGTGAGCACAAAGCGTATACGGTCCCAGACGACAAGATCGCCTTCCACATAGATGGTCAAGACAAGACGGTATTCGATCTAAAGAAGGGAATGGATATTTCAGCAACGGTGTTAACTGTTGCGCCGATGCAATCTGTCAGCACGCACACGGTTGTGACCGGCCAAGCGCCTCCACGGCCGAATGTGGCGTTCGAAGGGCCGATGCTCATCGAACGGGCAAGGGAGGCCCCGGCTTTAACGGCCACCCTGGAGGAGCCAGCGGCGCAAGAACTCCCCAAGACCGCCAGCCTCGTACCATTGGCTGGAATGCTAGGCTTCTTGTCACTGGCTCTGGGCACAGGTCTGAGAATTATCCGCAAGAATACTCGCGACGAGCGATGAGGATATGACATGGCGGCCAGGCTTGCAAAGCTGACCGCCGCTTCTGCAACCAGAATCTTGTTCTCTTGACTTGGCTAACCGGGAGTACTCTAATCGAAAGTGGCACAAGACAGACCAGAATCGCGAATCGTCGCTATGCTGGCACGCTTCGACGAGTCGTTTCGCCAGCAGGAGATGATTTTTGCAACTCTGAACCTCTTTGTTCTGGCTGCCCTACTGCTTCTCCACTCATTGTTTTCTTCCCTACTAGGCGAACCCTCGCCCGTCTTGCTGGTCACACTGGGGGCTGCCTTTCTGTTCAAGATGCTGGAATTGCTTTGGCTCTGGGGACGCTCGCGGCCGCTGAGCAGAAACCTACAGGGGGTCGTCGTCTGGGCTTCGATTTCTCTGAATATTGGTTTAAGCCTTCTCTTAACATTCCTCACCAATCGGGAAGACAGTCCATACTTTGTTCTCCTCGCCTTGCCTGTCTTGCAGGCAGCTTACCGCTTCAGCCTTCCCGCCTGCATCGTCGTGATTGCAGTGGCGGATTCCCTGACCTTCTTCTGGGTCTCGCATTTTGCGACGTTTCATCCGCCAGTCCAAGCCAGCGAGTACTTTGAAGCAGGTGTCATTTCCGTTGTGTACGCAATCGTGGGACCGTTGGTTTGGCTGCTCGTCAATCAGCTTCGAAGCGATCAAAGGAAGCTAGCCGATAACCTCGCCGAACTGGAGCGCACGCGTGAGCGACTAGTGGTCGAAGAGAAACTCGCCGTTGTGGGCCGTCTCTCGAGTGCAGTGGCCCACGAAATTCGCAATCCAGTTTCCATCATTGCCAGTTCACTGGTCACCGCCGACCGCCCTGATGTCGGGGAACAACAACGACGAGAGATGCACGCCATCGCGCGTAGCGAGGCCGCTCGGCTGGAAAAATTGACCAGTGACTTCCTGTCTTATGCACGTCCGAGTCGGCCGAAGCGAACTCTGGCGCCAATGGCAGAAGTGTTGGGCTATGTCGCAGAGATTGCCAATGTGCATGCTTCGAAAAAAGACATCAGGGTCTCGGTCGAGAGCCGCGAGGACTCGCGGGCAAACGTTGATCGTGAGCAGATACAGCGGGCTCTCCTGAACCTGCTGCTCAACGCGATCGATGCCACGCCTGTTGGAGGGCAGGTTGCGGTCCGCAGTCGCCGTCCATCGGCCCAAAGCGTGGAACTCCAGGTCGAAAATTCGGGTGAGCCGATTTCGGAAGAAGTGCTGTCCAGAATCTTTGAACCTTTCTATACGACCAAACTGCACGGAACAGGTCTCGGACTGGCGATTTCGAGAAACATCGCGAGAGTTCAAGGCGGCGACCTGGTCGTGGCCCGGAATGAACCCGGGCACGTGTGTTTCGCAATGACGGTTTCTGACGGAGAGCCGGTCGGCTCTGGAGCAATCAACCATGGGTAGATTATTGATTGTGGATGACGAGCCTAACTTGCGCCGTGTCCTAAGCTCAGAGCTTCACCTCGACGGTCATACGGTCGACGAGGCGGACGGCGTTATAGCCGCTGTGCCTTTTTTGACGGAGCGTGAATACGACGCGGTCATCACAGACCAGAAAATGCCGGATGGAGATGGACTGAGAGTTCTATCGGTCGCTCAAGAGAACGATCCGTCGCTGCCAGTAATTTTCCTCACCGCGGTCCCTACGATTGAGCTTGCTGTAGAGAGCATGCGGAAGGGGGCCTTTGATTTCATCACAAAGCCATTTAATCCTGAAGTTGTCAGAGCAACCGTGCGGCGCGCCTGTGAGCGCACGAGTCTGCTCCGCGAGAATCTACTCCTCAAATCCACGGTGGGGAATCTCCTCGGGAGCGACACCATCTTCGGGAACAGCGCCGAAATCAAGGAAGTGCGCGAGCAGATCGCCCGCGTTGCCCCCACGGATGCAACTGTCTTGATCGTTGGCGAAACTGGAACGGGCAAGGAACTGGTGGCCAGGGCAATTCATCGGAACAGCAGTCAGGGCCAAGAAACCTTTGATTGCAGTGAACTGTGCGGCTTTCACTGAAACTCTCTTGGAGAGCGAACTTTTTGGACATGAACGAGGAGCCTTTACTGGAGCGGATCGAGCCCGCCAGGGTCTGTTTGAAGCCGCGCATGGGGGAACCCTTTTTCTGGACGAAGCCGGCGAAATGTCGGCAGCCGCTCAGGCCAAATTGCTCCGCGTCCTAGTCGATGGCCAAGTGCTGCGGGTGGGGTCCACGCAGGCCCGCACCGTCGATGTACGGGTCCTGGTTGCAACCCACCGCAACCTTGAGGAACGAGTGCAGCAGGGACTCTTTCGGCAGGATCTTTACTATCGGCTGGCGGTTGTTCCGATTCGCATTCCCCCGCTCCGCGAACGCAAAGAGGACATTCCCGGCCTCTGCGAGATCCTGTCAGCTCAGATTGCGAAAGACTTGAAGGTCCGGCCCAAGCGCTTGAGCCCGGGAGCTCTGCAGAAGATCGCGAACTACACATTTCCAGGGAATATACGGGAGTTGCGGAACCTTTTGGAGCGGGCGCACATCTTGGGGCACCGTGAGGAAATTGCCGCTGAAGAACTTCCCGTAGACGATCGAGGCTACGCAGCACCTGCACCCCAGAAAATGGAGATGCGCGATTGGCTCCGAACCTTGCCGGCCAGCGTCGACCTTCGCGAACTGCTCACCGCCTTTGAAAAAAGTCTGATTGAGCGCGCATTGGAACAGGCTAACGGCGTGCAGGCCGAAGCAGCCCGGATGCTGGGACTCTCTCGCAGCGATATAGGATACAAAGTCGCAAAATTTGCGTTAGGGCGACCAGTGGATACCACCTAGCGAAGAGGCTTTACCCGCGTTTTCCGGCGGGTGGCCCTCGATAAGAGCGAAGGCGTTGTCAAGGCGTAGTTGTCCTGGGCGGTGCGTAAGCGCCGCCAGTTTTGCCGGAGAGGTTGAGGACCAAGACTCAGGAAATCTCGCGCGAATCACTCTGCGGTGAACTTAAGTTCCACCAACTATCGATTCGGCCCAACCATCGGCATGATTCTTCTATGCGAACATGCCGTCTCTACGAATGTACCGAGAATCGCTGAACAAACTGAAGCAGCAAAGGCAGCGTAACCAATTGAAGGAACGAGAGAAAAGATTGGTCGGGGAGAGAGGATTTGAACCTCCGACCCCCTGGTCCCGAACTGTGAAACTCAAAATTCCAAGTGCTTCATTTGGTGTCGCTTAGGAACCAAAAAATCAGTCTTTCTCTCCTCTCAAGCGTACCCCAGTTGTACCGAAACTCCGCACAGAAAACGGGCTTCCCCTCGCGCCTTAGGTGCGAATGGTTGCGGGGGCTTGCAGTGTTCCGAAGCCGCCCTGCTTGCCGTTCCGCTACATCTTGCTCGTCAAGCGCCGTATCCCGCTGATTTCAGTGCCTCCCATCGCTGGAGGCGGGTTTCAACCCCCAATGCTCGGACTCTAACGATCTCAGGAGAAGGATTGTCAATCTTGGCGAAACCTGCATAGGCATCGAGTGTTCAAGCAAGCCGCTTCTATCGTCCCGACACCTCTAGCGTGTGCTCCCTGCCATCCAATCCCTCGACGCGGACAGACACGGTGCCGCCGCGTGAAAGGTGCTCGAAGAGGTCCGTAACGACCTGTTGCGCTGCTTCCTCCGGCGTCGCGTTCCACGCATGGGCAGCCCAGAGAAGTTGCGCGGTTAACACCGTGCTCCTCTGCTTGACAGCTTCGGACTGGGCGGATTTCTGCTCTGCTCGCTCTGCCACGATGTTCTCCAGTCACTGAATTTCGTTACGCTGACTTCAACAATGGGATTGATAGCGGATATTTTCGCGCCACATCGCTGGCATGAGGTCCGTGCATTCCGTGCCACTGAGAGAACGACTCTTTAGGCTACGCCTGTTTACATCCGCAATGTCGCCGATGTGCATCTCGGTCCTGAGTTTCGTAGGGGCGTTTTGGACAAGGCTGGAAAAGAGGTCGTTGGTGGCGTGGTCGTAATTCGCAACGGAGCCAATGCACTAGAGATCATTGACGCGATCAAGCAGAAGATAAGGGCTCTAGAACCGGGTCTGCCGAAAGGTGTTCACATCGTCCCATTCTACGACCGCAGCGATCTCATTCGCCATTCGGTCGATACCCTCAAGACAGCGCTGATCGAGGAAATTGTCCTAGTCACGCTCGCCCACGTGCTTTTCCTGTGGCACTTCCGCAGCATCCTGATCGTCACGCTGCCCCTGCCTCTTGCTGTGCTCTGCTCGTTCCTCTTCATGCACTACGTCGGCATTTCATCAAACATCATGTCTCTTGGAGGGATCGCTATCGCGATAGGCGTTCTCGTGGACGCGGGCATCGTGATGACCGAAAATGTCCTTCGAAAAGCCGAGCAACACTACGAAGCGCATGGCGAATACAGGTCGGCGATTCACCAGATCACGTTGGAAGCAGCCAAGATGGTAGGGCGACCGATTTTTTTCGCGATGGCTATCATCATACTGGCATTTGTACCCGTCTTCGCACTGACGGGCATGGAGGGAAAGCTCTTCCATCCATTGGCATTCACCAAAACGTTTGCGATGGTTGGTTCGACTCTGATCGCAGTCACCTTAGTGCCTGTGCTGTGTACGTTCCTGATCCGTGGCAAGCTACACCGCGAGGAAGACAATCCGCTGATGCGGGGGCTGCGTGGGCTCTATAAGCCGACGCTGAACTGGGCACTGCGGCATCGAATTGTGACTCTCTGCTCTGCGATAGTCATCTTCGTTAGCGCGGTTCTGCTAGCGACGACGATTGGCTCAGAGTTCATGCCCCCTTTGAACGAAGAGACTGCGCTCTTCATGCCGATCACCGACCCAAGCATCTCGCTTACGAAGGCGGGAGAAATCTTGCGTTGGCAGGACAAGGTCATCGCGCAAGACCCGCTGGTTGAGAGCGTCGTCGGAAAGATTGGACGAGCCGAAAGCGCCATTGATCCTGCCCCCGTGAATATGACCGAAACGGTCATCGTGTTCAAGCCCAAGAATCAGTGGTCGTCGGGCACAACCAAGGAGACGATCCTGCAACGTCTTGATGAAAAGCTGCGGATGCCGGGAGTAACCAACATCTGGACGCAGCCCATTCGGAACCGAATCGACATGCTCTCGACCGGAATTCGCACGCAGGTCGGGGTCAAGATTTTCGGCAGTGATCTAGCCACCATCGAGGGGAAGGCGGAAGAGATTGAACGCGTTCTGCATCAGGTTCCGGGGGCAGTAGACCTCTATGCAGAGCGGATCACCGGGGCTCCCTATCTCGAAATCAAGACCAAGCGCGAGGCTGCCGCTCGCTACGGCATCAACGTTGGCGAAGTGCAGGATGTCATTGAGACTGCCATTGGGGGCAAGAATCTCACGACCGTGATTGACGGTCGGCAGCGTTTGCCCGTAAGGGTTCGCTACGCCCGCGATTTTCGGGAAGACCCGGAGGCGCTGAGCCGCGTGCTCGTCGCTGCGTCAAACGGAGCCCAGATTCCATTGAGCGAGGTAGCGGATATCCGGCTCGTGATGGGACCCAGCATGATCTCCAGCGAAAATGGGTTGCTTCGTGGCACCGTCCTTATGAATGTCCGAGGGCGTGATGTGGGGGGCTTTGTCGCCGATGCTCAACGCGCAGTGGCTCGCCAAGTCAAAATGCCTCAGGGCTACTACGTCGAATGGAGTGGACAATATGAAAACGAGATCAGTGCGCGGAAGCGCCTTGAACTCGTCATCCCAATTGTTTTCCTGATTATCTTCCTGCTGCTCTACAAGACCTACAACTCGTTCAGGGAAGCCTCCCACGTGATTCTGGCGGTGCCATTCGCGTTGAGCGGCGGTATCTTCCTGCTCAAGCTGTTAGGCTACAACTTTTCGGTAGCAGTGTGGGTAGGGTTCATCGCGCTGTTCGGAACCGCAGTACAAACTGGCGTTGTCATGGTGATCTATCTGGAGGAGGCAGTGGCTCGAAAGAAAGCCGCCGAAGGAACGCTAACCGTCGCGGGCTTGCGGGAAGCCGTGATCGAGGGAGCGCTCTTGCGCTTGAGACCGAAGGTGATGACAGTATCGACCATCGTGGCGGGTCTGTTGCCAATCATGTGGTCAGCGCGTACTGGCGCAGAGGTTATGAAGCCGCTGGCTACACCCGTACTGGGTGGCATGGTGAGTTCTCTCTTGCACGTCCTGATCGTCACCCCTGTGATTTTCACTTGGCTACGGGAGCGGGAGATTAGAAGGTAGCAAGGTAGCGTGATGAAGCACGGTTTTCGCTAACGATTGAAGATTGCGTTGCTTTCATTTGTCTGAATTGCGAAGAGAGTTCGAACAATTGCATGCTTTCCCGCGCATGGCTTCCAGACCCTCCCAAACGATGAGCGGCAGAATCGCGAAAGCCGCAAAGGGATCAGCCCACCTTACGTGCCAGATTGCGTTGATCGCCAGTCCCGACAAGGCAATGAGCGAGAGGTAAGCACAGAGCGCCGACTGAGAGGCGTCCGCCCTCAACGCCGCACTGCCTGTAGCTCGTGACAGCCGCCGCTTTTCTTTCGCAAGCCACGGCATGATGACTGTGGCAACGATCAGAATGGCGATCCCTAGAATTGTGGGCTTGGGTTCGCTATAGCCCAGCAGACTCGCAACCGCAGTGATCGCGACATAGGCAGCCAGCGCGAATAACAACGCTCCCGCGACACGGGCAGCCCGCTTTTCCACGTCCTCGTGTGCGGCACTTGCACGAAATCTCCACAGCACTACTGCCGCTGAGAAAAGTTCGATGGCGCTGTCTCCACCGAAGGCGAGCAGCGCGGGGCTAGTCGCCCGCCAAGCTGCGAAGAGGGATACCACAGCCTCGACACTCATCCAGACGACCGTGACTACCTGAATTCGCTGGACACGGCGGATGGTGTCTTGAGTCGGGATGTGCGGAATTGAAACCACGCAGAAGCATTATGCCAGTTCCACGTTTGACGAAAGCCTATCTTCTGGCACGAACTTCCGCCGCCAGAACCAGTGGATTCTTGGTGCCGGCATTGCGGCTGACACGGAGCGGAAACTGCTCCCGCACACTGTTCGGGTAGCGCTTGACTACGTCGTCGCGAGTAGGAGCTTCCCTCCGAGCGATCTGCGTCGAGGTTGTAATCCGGATTTCATCGACGCCAACCATTCGTCCGCGTTCCAAGGGATCGTCAGGATCGGGAAGGGACGGGTTCGGGCTTCTCTGGAAGTGGCGGACTTCGTCGGCGAGGTCTTGGAAGTCGCGCACCCGGAGGTGTCGGCGCTCGCGCAGAGCCTGCACAAAGATGTCCAGCGTTCCGGCTAGTGACTCCCTCTGTTCGTTCGTCAGAGGCACCTCAGGATTGTTCTCATTCATAACTCTGGGACTCTCACAACCAGAGATTTCTGTGCCACACCCGCCGCTCGACTCGTTCGCAACGCGATGCGCTCGCGGTGGTGTGAGCAGTTCCTACTGTGACTTCCGTTGGCTACGCCGCACTCTGAGCAGATTTCCACGTCCACCTCATACTCGTCGGCGCGAGCGTAAGGGTCACTGGGACAGTTCGGCTTGTGACCCTCCAGCCTGCCGCAGTCCCCACAAGCGAACCTCTCGGCAGTTTCCAGATCGTAGACCTCCAGTTCCTCGCCCAGACCAGCCATGCCCTTGACTGGCATCTGGTCATAGGTCAGGGGCTTTCTCCCCTTGTTGGTGCGCTCGCGGTCGTGCCACGAGCAGAAACCTGTACCAGCCGGGGACTGCTTTCCCTTGCAGCCATCCGCTTTGCAGCCATCCCGGTGTTGCTTTTGGTTTTGGTTCTCTGGTTTGCTAACAGGGTCCGCACCACGAACCGCTGTTGGGGTTGGTTTTGTTGTTCCTTGTTCCTCGTGCGAAGCACGACTGCTACCGCCGAAGGCGGAAGGCGAGCGCAGCGAGCTATCGACGCCCTTAGGCGTCGTCTGTAACAGCAGTCCACTACTACCATCAGAAACTTTCAATCCAAAACCAACATCCCCAACCACGGCACCCAGTTCATGTGGCTCACGGTTGACAGTTCCGTTGGCTAACGGCTGAGATTTCACCCGGCTCACGGCTGACAGTTCACGTCGGTCGCGGCTCACAGTTCCGGTCGCTTCTGGGCTGCCGACAGACTTGTCCGCACTATTCCCTAACGGCTCAGAGTTCAAGTGGTATCCCGGCTGGTTGGTGGTGGAGAATGATCCCGCGTTACTCTTCCGGGGAGCCTTGTACCGCTTGGCACGCGGCTCGCCTTCCTTGCGCTCGTGCAGCTTTACCGTCAGAATGTTGACCTTGTATTCGAGGTGCGGATGACCGAGGTCGTCCCGCCATTCCCGTATCTCAATCACGTCATCCTTCTCGAAATGCCTAACACTGCTATTGACATAGCGGTCGGTGCAGCCGACGCGTTTCGCAACGGTCTCCTGCGACAACCAGCACCAGTTCTCGTACTCACCCTGCGGCAGCGCCTTACGTTCTGGATTGCTTGGTCGGGCGTTCGGTCCGTCACCTTGGACGCGCACACGAGCGAGCAGCATGAGGATGGATCGCATAGTCGGTTTGAGATCGTAAAGGCTGGATTCTTGGACTAGAACGTCCCAAGGCTTCTCGGTGCCCTCCCGGATGCGTTCGCCGCGCTCGATGATGCGCTTGGTGTCCAGCTTCGTCGTGCCGGAGGGGTTGATCTTACTCGTTGCCACAGACCCCCTCCTCCACTTCCGCTAGCTTGGCGATGAGGTCATCCCGTCGCGCAGGCTGCTCGGAGTTCGCAATTGGGTGCTTCTCTCTTGTATTCATTGTCTTCAACCTTTCGGGGGCTGGGTTGAAGGTCAGCCCCCATGAATTTCTTCCTTTGGGAAAGAAGGCGCGGTGATCAAGCCGCGAACACTGTCTAATACCATCCAATGGGAAAACCCGCTCTTCTAAGCCTTCCGGCAATCTGATCTGTTCGCCTTCTAAAGAAGGGTTCTGATGTCGATTTCCTCCAGCCCATCGCACTCCACTTCGGTGCCGGATGCCACGAATTTCCAGTGTTCATGGGGTTTTCTGGGGCGCTTAGAGATCGCCAGTTAGTTTGCGAACACAATTTGTGATCCCTTTTATTGAGGGGTGAATCGTGAGTCGATACACAGAAATCAAGAAAGCAACCGCCGAAGTGATTGGCATCCGGGTAGTAAAGAAAACATGCATTGCGAGAGCGCATGAGGCGATTAGAGACGTCATCGTGGAGAACCCAACTCTCAGCTACCAGCAGATCGCCGATCTGCTGGGAGTCTCCAAATGGCTTATTTGCCGCGTGGCGGTGGGGCTTGCTATCCGCCGACCAAGGGGTGCGGGCAGCCCCGCTCGACGCAGGGAGGGGCAGTGAGGCGCAACAAGTACTTCGATGTGGAGCAGGTTTTCGAGTTCATTTGGCGAAACTCGGACCGCGAAGGAATTTGGATCGGTGACGCCGTCAGCTTGCAGGCTGAATTCCATGTGTCTGAGGATGCCGCAGATTCAGTTCTCAACGAACTCTGTGACCGCCACATTATCGAGAAGGTCTATCCGGGCACGTACATCATCGTGAAGTGGCGAGAAAGGGATGCCCCTGACGCATAGCCCTGACTTCGGGAACGTAAAATGCAGGATGAGAGGCTCCGTGCTCCCGGCGTGCCTTCTAGCCCACCCGGTATTGTCTCGACGCTCAGCACATCTTCAATAATCGCGACTTTCACATCTCGCGGTATTTCACTGCTAGTGGGCTACCTGGTCTCCTGATCGAGTGGGGGTAACCGCAGCCCTCGAAGGCAAAACGATTGAAGCAGCAACTCAGATCTCCGGCTCGATAGCACTCGGCATAGTGCTCTCAGCCGCCACACTCTTTGCGGTCACGGGGAACCGCTGCCTACCCAGAGTTCTTCCTCGGTCGTTGGCTATCCAACCCGCCTGTTGCAATTCCCCGCTAGCGACTCTAAGGTTGGTGCCGCGACACCGGTGAAGCGGAGAGGAAAGTCAATGTCCCGCCGCACTGGTCAGAACGGTCACCTTGAAAAAAGTGGCAAATCGTGGGTTGTCAGATGGTGGAGGATGTTCCCGGGCAGGAGGAAAGGGTTCTCAAACGAGCAAAGGTCTGCCCAATTTCAGGTCCGGGAAGACTGTCCGAATCGGAACGCGTAAACGCCGTGGCCGTGAAATCATCGCTGAAAGCGGTGCCGACTCGGTCGAATACTTCAATCATGTTGTTCAACAGCAGAAGCCCGGTTATGTAACTCTCAAGGAGCAATCGGTGCTCTGGCTTGATCGCATGCGAACCCGTAAACGTAAGCCGATTGCACCCAGCACCCTCGCCGATTGGGAGCGGATCCTGAAAAACTGGATCAACCCGCTCTCGGAGAAATACCCGTTTCCGAAGTGAATAACGGGGCGCTTCGGGAGTTGGTCGCAACCATGATCAAAGCAGGGCTTGTCGGCAAAGACCGTCGAGAACTATCTCTTGGTACCGAAAATGGTTGTCGCATCCGTTTTGGATGATGATGGCAACCAGGTCTATCCACGGAGCTGGAATTCTGGGTTCATCGATGCGCCAGTTGTTGACAAGTCGAAACAAAACCGACCGAGCTTTTCGTCGGAGGTCATGAGCGGATTAGCAAACTGGAAGAAACCCAGGGAGCGCATGCTGTTCATTCTCTGTGGCTCGGCCGGTTTGCGGATTGGTGAGGCACTGGGCATCGAGATCGACAAGCATATCTCGTCCGACTTCTCGACCCTGAGCATTCGCCAAAAAGCGAGGCACTGCCGGATAGAACCGCGGCTCAAGACGGCGAGCGCGGAACGGGAAGTGGACCTGCATCCGGCTATTGCGGCTTTGCTGCAAGCGTATGTTGGAGAGCGCAAGTCTGGTTTCCTGTTTGCATCTCGCAATGGGAAGCCGGTCTCGTCATCCGATATCACGCGTCGGCATTTGCACCCGGCCCTGATGCAACTCGGCTATGTGAACCCGCACACTGGGACGCATAAAGCTGGAAGTCATGCATTCCGGCGATTCCGAAATACTTTCCTGCGGAACAAGACTTCTTGCCCAGAAGGACTGCGCAACTACTGGATGGGCCACGCAGGAAATTCGATGGATGATCTCTACGACAAGATCGCAGAGGACGTTCAATTCCGAAAATTGTGGGCTGAAAAATGTGGTATCGGATTCGAACTGCCCGCAGTTGTACCGAATGTACCGAAAATCAGTGAAAAAACTGTAGCAGCAGAAGCCGCGTAAGTAACTGAATGGGCGAAAGAAAGATTGGTCGGGGAGAGAGGATTTGAACCTCCGACCCCCTGGTCCCGAACCAGATTCCAAGGCTTATTGAAATCTGTAGAAGTCTCCGTTTTCCAAGTGATTGCCGTTGAACCAGTTGCATGCTCGTGTTTGAAGCTCGGTGAATTCTGTTGAACTCTAGTGCTTTCGCAGCCTCAAAATCGCCCACAGCTGGATAGACTGAACCCCTCCGCTGAGACAGTTCGCCACTTCATTTACCATCGCAATTGTTAGCCTGGTGGCAATGCGAGTTCGTTCTTCGTTGTCGTTCCGCCACCACCATCGCAGAGTTGTCCCTTCGAACAGGAATCTGGCAAGGTATTTTCCCTGACGCTTGGCGACGTGATATGTTGTGGCCTGTTTTCGTTATCCAGCACAAGAAGTGACATTCGCACACTTGGGCATGCCGTGATATTTCCGCAGCGTATCTTTGCAAGAGTTAATACCCTGCCTATCACTATTGTGCTGTCGTGCTTGTGTAGCTGTGGAGGTGGTAGCCCACCAGTGACACCAACCACACCTCCGCCGCCCCCAACGATTACGTCAGTAGGGGTGGACACTAACTTCCCCTACGTCCTTGCCGGCACCTCAGTTACCTTCCGGGATACGATAACGGGTACCGGTGCATTTACCGCTGGTGTTGCCTGGTTCGTAAATGGGGTGGCGGGCGGTGACGCGATTAACGGCACAATCGACGGGCAAGGCTATTACACAGCGCCAGCCATCATTCCACCAACAAACCCAGTTACGGTGAAAGCCACCGCCTTAGGGGACTCTACAAAATCCGCCAGCACTACGGTCTCGGTTTTTACCCTGACGTACTCACCCGCAAATCCTGTCGTCGACTATGGCCATCCACAACAGTTCACGGCGATCGTGAACGGCGTCAGTAACCCGGTTGTTCAGTGGCAATGCGGATATGGACGATTTTCTGCCGACGGGCTCTATACGCCCGGTTCCATTCAAGGGCCTACCAGCCAGGACCCTTTCGTGGTTTCCATCAAAGACGGGAATGCTCCAGTATCGGGCGTCATAAACCTCAAGCTGCTTCCCCCGACTCTTACCTCGATCACGCCCGCCGGGGCCAGTGGCAACCAGCCTGTGGTCGTTCAAGGTCATGACTTGTTCGGAGTGGCCAGCCTTTATTTCACTGGCATCGGCGGAGCACTGATACCGGGCACTGTTCAGAGTTCCAACCAGAGTACTGAACTCGATGCGACGGTACCCTTCGGCGCTATCGATGGTCCTGTCTACGGGACCTTCAATCTCGGCCCAGGCTTCGTCAATACGAGCAACAGTATCCCGTTCTCCCGACTGGCAAACTTGCGGATCCGTGCACCCCAGAAAGATGTCTCATCTGGAGAATCAGAACAGTTCGCTTGGCGGCTACTTGGCGCGAATAGTCCAACGGTCATAAATTGGACGGCTGACCTCGGAACAATTGATTCCAATGGCCTCTACCAGGCCCCGACTGTGTCCAGCGAAACCTTTGCAACGGTAACAGGATGTCTCCCGACCACCGCCTCCTGCGACAGCACGGTGCTAAGAGTTCTGCCTCTCGTGATTCGGCCACCAGATCCTCTTGTGGCAATGGGAAATGGTGTTCAGCTCGATGCTGAACAGGGTGGCAATCCAGTTTCCGCACAATGGTCCACCACCCTCGGGAGCGTAACCGGAACTGGCCTGTTCACCGCTCCCACCACGGCCGCGCAGGCGGGGCCGATTCCGGTGACCGCAACGGTAGGCACTACCGCACAAACCACTTCTGTCGGGGTCACCGGTGCCTTTCCAGGAATCGTTAACCGCGTCTACGACTACATCAAAGCGAAGAATCAGGGCCTTGCCGGAACCATCGTGCGCAACGTTGCTGTAAATGGCAATCTGCTCTATGCATTCGATCAGGGTGGGCAATTTAACAAGTTCACACTTTCCGCCATAGACGTCTACGACATCACGAATCCGCAACAACCTATCTGGGTCGATGCTGTGGAGAATCCGTTGTACCCGACTGACGCATTCGTCTATGGTACAAATCTCTATGTCGTTTATTTCAACTATTACTACCCAACGTCCATCGCGACCTTTGACATCCGCTCTCGGACGCCCGTTCTGACCTCGATTGTGACCCTGCCCGTGGACTACGCGCTCAGTGTGAATGGAGGCATGCTGTACGGGCTCACGACCTTTGCTCCGCAGGTCAACTGGTTTACCGCTGACACATACGACGTGCGTAGCGGCTCCATTGTTCAGAACCACTATGAGCTGTCGTTGCCACCCGGTATAGGGCCCAACTTTCTGGAAGGCGTCGTGGGCAGCGGCAACCTCATGTACGTTGTGCTCGACAACAACCCTGGTTCCAACATCCTCTACACCATTGCCACTTACGACATCTCGGTCTCACCGCCGAAACTGGTGGGGACCGTCTTGAGCAACGGAGGAGCATTTCCTAGCCTCTTTGGGAATCTTTTGTTTGTGGAAGCTGAGGTCTTCGACATCTCCGGAGGCATTCCCCAGCATGTATCCCGTATCCCCTCTCAATACGTTATGGCCATGGAGGGTAATTCGGCGCTTTCAATAGGATACGACTTCAACTATCAGTTGATTGATTTCACCGATACGGCGATCCCGGTCGTCAAGTCGAGTGTCATTGGGGGGCAGAGCAACGGACAGTTCGCGGGCAACCAATTCTTCGCTCCCGCGGCGCTGGGGGGAATTGTGACGTACGATCTTTCAGTCCCCGGTGGTCCTATCGAATCACAGTACCTGGCTCCATTTGGCGCTGGGGCTGTTGTTAGCCAGGTGATGCGGAACACAACTATGTTTGCGGTAGGCGCCGATGAGTTCGGTACCGGCGGACTGGACATTATCGATCTGGGATCAACCACGCCCAGTCTGCTCGGATATCTGTGGTACCCCAATACGGTCGGCTATGCCATCGCCCTGTCAGGCAACAACGCGTTTCTGGGGCTCACGGACAGTTTGAAGACGGTGAATATCACCAATCTTTCCAGCCCCACAGTCACAGCTTCGCTCTCTCTCCCCGTGGCAACGCTCGCGCTGTCGGGCAACTACCTTTTCGCAGGAACAGCCGACAAGCGTCTGGTCAGCGTTAACGTTACCAACCCAAATTCACCCACGATCGCAGGCACAGTAAGCCTGCCTGATGTGCCTAATAACATGCGAATTGCCGGCGGCCTGTTACTGGTTGCGGATGGCCCAAGCGGTCTGCTGATCTACGATGTGACCCAGCCGACCGCACCAAAGCTGCTATCACAGTACAAGCAAGCGCCGGCGGTCTGGGATGCGGTCGCTTCCGGCTCTCAGGTCTTGCTGGCGGCCGATGCTTCCGGATTGGTGATCCTCGACATCTCAAATCCCAACCAGCCGGTTCAGCTAGGCCAATCCATTCTGAGTCTTTCGGACCCTTTCGATCTGCCCATCGGCCCACCAACCGCTGCAACGGCCATCGCTTTGCAGAACGGGATTGTCTATGTCGGCACGGTAATTGATTCGGCGATGGTCTTCGGCTTTGACTTCTCGCAGCCCAGCAGCCCACGCCTGGTCTCGCAAGCGCCCTATTCCGGCGTTCTGGACTCCCTGGTTACGGGATTTGCCTTCGTCGGAAATAACATCTACGTCGCCGGGGCAACCGATGCGGGAACTCTAATCGGAGCGGACAACACCTTGCCGCGGAACTCGATCAATCCGTTCTATTCGCCGCTGGCGCTGGCGACGACGAACAGCTCACCGCGTCGCCCGGTGAGCCCGCTAGCCCGATTGAGGCGGAAGAAAATCAACGGGAGTGCTTTGGACAAGAAGCGGTGGGTGAAGAGGTTCCCGTGACGACGGAGGGAGCCGGAGACACCACCACCGTTTTCGTGAGTAACGCTCTGTATGGGCTGAGGCGGCAAACGTGTACCGCTTCGGACCCCAAGGTGCGAAGCTAGATTATGAAAGGGTCCTTCCTCTCCCGCACGACGACTGCACCCCTGCTACGCAAAGAACGCGAAAGACCGGGCAACTAGTCGCTCATCTCCTTCCAAGGATGACTATGCCCGCACCGCTTCGGCCTCACGGAACGCAGGCACTATGACTTCCTGCAGAACCTTAAGTCTTCTCTCCACATCAGTAGCATTTTTTGGTGTCGCTGGCATGTAGATGGGAATCACGTCACTGGAGGCTTGTCCTAGCTTTGCCATCTGTACCCATTTTAGTACTTCTTCTATATACCCCTCCAATGCTTGCGATGGAGTCTTGCACGAGTCCGTCACCAGATGTGCCGGGGATACATCGCAGGAGATAACCCATAGCCATTCGTCAACATCCGCCAGTGCAGGCTCAATGTGAAAGAGGAACACTGCTACAACCCCACCATAGCCATCACCGAAGTAGATTTCTCGTATGCCCTTACACCAAGCAAAAGAACGAAGGTATTTCTCCGCTCCCGAGGCCATTACTCGCAAGAGTCTTGTATCCTCGTCGTCTCCCCCGATCATTTGATCTAGGGGGACAACACCTTTAACCGGTATGTTGTTATTGCTGTTTTTCATTTTCTTCATGCCTACGGCGGCGGGATCTCTCCAGACTCCTGAGCCTCCACAACGACGCCAGCCGCTTCCCTCATGGCCTCGCCCGGATTCTGAGCGACTTCGGTGGCCGCCTCTCTGATATCATGTACCATTTCGTTAGCACTCTGGCGCGTCCGACTCGATCTCTTTGCCAGCTGCTTCGGCTGTGTTGACTATCGCGTCCTTTGCACGCCCAGCCCACCGCATTTTGCGCCTACTACGGTGTCCACCACGTTTCCAGAGCAACACTTCCGCTATCCCCAACGCAGTTCTCGGCTTAGCTTCCTCTCAACCCCGATGCACATCTAAAATTTCTCGAACCCCTGATGCGAGTTTTTTCACTTAGCCGTGCTTCGGTCCACCACGATTCTGTTTTCAAAGAACCACGAACCACACCAGCAACCACAGTCCCAGCGCTCACCCGGAGCACCGCATAGATTCTAAGTCACTGCGAGACCGCTTGCAGCTACTCTTTTTGTTCGGGTTCTTTCAGGCTGGTTAAGTGAGGGAACACAGCGAACCACATGGTTTTTCGGTCTTTCCGAAAAACCCTGTCAAGAGGAAAGTGAGGGGATTTTTCCACTGATATTCTTGCTGCAAAAATTATAGTGTCTTACTGTATTCGATCTGGCCTGCTCTTGTTGGTCCTGAGGCAGCACGGCAGCAAGTGAGCAGATTTCGGCCTTCCTGGAAAAACCTGTCAAGGGGGAAAGTGAGATTTTTTTCTGCGTCGAAAATACTACGTGATGTAATACCGCGTTTTCACTCCTCGCGCTCCTCTTGGGCTTCGGCGTCGAGCGCGGCGAACAGTTCCTCCTTCGACTGCTCGTCTGCGTTTTCCGTTGCGGGCTGTTTGTGATCATGATCGAGCGCCGCGCCCGGATGCGTGACGGCAAGGCCGCGCCACACCCCGGCGCGGCCAACACCCAAACCCACGGCTAAAAGAAAAACTCTCAGAACACCCCGGCAACCCCGAGCGCCTACCCCGACCCTCACCCGCTCCCGGATCGCTCGCCCTAGGCCGCCCAGGAACGTCAACGACAGGTACTCTGCTCGGCGGTCGGATCGCCGCTTTATCCACCCCACTTTGGAAGTTGGCAGTGGCGACAATGGCCGAGAGGCACTCCGAAGGTTTCCCCACATCGCGGGCACGACCAGGTTATGAACTGCCAGACAGAAAAGGCTGCTACCAGCATGGCCACCAACGCGAACACCAAGCCCGGTGTTGTCGAACCGATCAGCCTAACCGAGACATAAGCAACGGCTGGGGAGATTAGGAAGAACACCAGTATCCACGTCAGCGCGCGATTCCGAACGCGCTTGTAGTTCTCCCAAGCACCAGGAGTGAGCTGGTTGTTCATCGGAGCCTCCACCATTCATGCCATGTCCAAACGGCACCGACCAGTAGCAATATCCCAGCAACTCGCAGGAAGAGTTCCCGTATCGGAGCTCGCTGGGTTTTTGGCCCCCCCAGATGGCGCACAAGCGTCTCTGGCGAGAACAACGCTATTACCGCGATGGCCGCTAGGGGGATCAGAATGATCGCAAACACTGTGACTTGAGACGGGTTCACTCGCATCCGGCACACCCCGCTTTGGTGTTGGTTGTGACGGCCCAGCCGGAGACGCCTAGTCCTGGCCCGAGCGTAATCTGAAAGACAAACGTCCCGGTGTGATCGAACGAGAGCGCTACCGAAGCTCCCTGTCCACCACCGACGTTCCCAGATATGGTCTGGAAAGGTCCGCTCAACCCCTTTGAGTTTGCGGTATTAGCGACGACGAGTGTGACGCCTCCACCAGCGTAAGCACCGGCCACCAAGGGCTTGGTTTCTTGCTTGGGAGCTGCGGCCACATGATCTCCAGCATACGCGGTCGCCGCGCCGCTGGCTGCCACTCCGACGGATGGTTTCCCACTGGAAGAGATAGAGGCTGTCGCTACAACAGTGGCATTAGCTTCAGCGCCTGCGTTGACGACCCCCACATCGGCATTTCCCGCTACCCCTACTCCGACAGTAAGTCCACGTTGCGGACTCTGCTGATTCTGCTGTGTTTGAGTCTGGCTCTGATTTTGCGCCGAATCACGTCACGCGCCGTCGTAACAGTACCGAGACCTCGTTTCAGTTAACATGCTTGGCCGCAGTGCGAGCAGCTTCGCGGCCAGAAGGCATTGAACCGCACGAAGCGCCTGTGACATTGTGGACACGGCCACAGTGCGAGAACCACAAACGAAACCAGGTAGGTCAGCATCAAAAGACCACCTACAACAAACCCAGGAACGAAAGACCCGCCTAGGTGAAAGCCAATTAAGGCCACTATGTAGGCAACGGGTGCGCACAGTAGAAGCGCCGCGATCGTTATCAGCCGCAAAATGCGGATAGGCTTGCATCCATTGATTGTCATGCAACGATTCCTCCAATCTTCTACTGCGAAGGAGCTGTGGCAGTGGCAGTATTGGTTTCGGTGACCGCCAAGCCAACGCCAACCCCGAGCGTGATTGTTACTGACGAGATACCGGAGTGCCCAGAAGAGATGCTAATCGAAGCTGCCGGGCCAAGGCCGATATCGATATTCAGTGTGTTGGTCATTGTTTTCATCGCGGGTGCGTTTCCGGCATTCGTCAGCGTGACTCCAGCACCAACACCGGCAAACCCCAATACGACAAACGAATCTTTATCCTGTTTTGGAACTGCCGCCGTGTGTTGCCCCGCATAAGCGTCCGCCGAGCCGCTCGCTTCTGCCCCAACGTGCGGATGGCCATTTGAATCAACAAAGGCTCCTGCACCGGCTGAGCCTTGTATCGTTGCGCCTGCCTTGCCAACGCCGATTTCCGCAGAGCCGACAACAGTTGGCACTACACCAAAGCCTTTCTTTGGTTGTTGCTGGTTCTGTTGTGTCTGCTGGGTCTGAGTATTTTGCGCCAACTCACGCAACGCCCCGTCGTAGCAACACCTCCCTCAAATCGTAGATTTACCGAGCCGCAGGGGACCTCCGGTGAAACAGACCGATACCAAGAGCAATCAGGGCAAACAGCGCTCCGTAGATAAGCGCGTTGCCTGCAATCGTTATCAAAAACCACACAGCTTTGTTCGGTATGTCTTTTGAGAAGCCAAGTGCGTAGAACGGACACAGCCTGAAGATCGCCCTATCGATGAAGCCGTTCACAGGGACCGAAAATGGCCCGAGCTGGTCGAGTAAGATCATGACGACCGCGATCCCAGCTCCGGTAGCAGCGCCTCTGATGGCTCCAGTTAATATCCGCATAGTCTCCTCCCTCACGGTGCTTGCGTCGTGTTCTCTTGAATTTGTATAGCGCGGAGATCGCGTATGAGATGGCTCGGCAGAGTATCGCTCGGAACTCTGGCCCCGGTGCTCGTCACAACAGCTTCACCGAAGTCAACGCAACTTCTGCCTCTTAGCTGGTAATTTCCTGGGTTGCTCGTCCGAGCGTCGATAGTTCCTTGAGCGTGGGCCGCTTCATCTTTCGTCAGGTTGATGGTAACCGCATCCAGAGTTTGGACTGTGGTTGCACGTGGTTCGACCTGTCCAGGAACCGGCGTATTCTCGACAATCTGCTTCTTCGTTAGATCTTGCACCGGCCCGAAGCCGACCTCTTTGCCGCTGTCAACTTGGACCGTGATATGACCTGCGGGATTCCCTTGCTGTCCTGCGACCTCTCTAACTGTAAGTGTGTGCGTGTGATCTGCGTCGGGGGGAGGCAACGGCTTTTGCGCCTGGACCTCCTGCGAGGTAGGGACAATCTTGTCGCCCGTCGCCGCATTGTCGTGTCCATCCGGATCACCCACCGTGGTCGGGTTGTTCTCGACATAGCTGAACAGGTTGAGACTTTGGGGATTGCCATAATGCGCATACGGCACCGCCGCCGGTTTCTCCGCCCAGTCCGGCTGAATGAATCGGCCCCATGCGTTGGCGTAGTGCCGTGCTCCGAAGTAGTCCAGGTTCGATTCGTAGTCAAATTCCTTGCCGGTGAACTGGTATTCCTGCGTCGCCTGATTCATCACCAGCCGCTTGCCCCCGAAGGGATAGAAGTCCTCCTCGTCCTCGATTGTGCCATTCGCCGCTGTGGCAGTCACGTTCGCTGATCCCAGATAATCGGAATAGTAATAGTGCACCGCCGCACCAACATCCCGCCGTGCCAGCCTCTTGCCGTTGAAGAAGATGTACTCGTTCTGAACGTTGCCACTCAGATCGCTCTCAGTCAGAACGTCACTGCCCGGATCGTAGAAATAGGCAGTGCCACTCGACCCAGCCGCCTTCTTCACTCTGCGGCCATCCGCGTCGTAAGCGTACGTGTAACCCGCCGTAGCTGTTAACCGGTTCGCTCCATCGAAGGTATAGATGGGAGTCGAGCAGGAGGAGCTGCCCAGCAAGTTGCCGGCTGCGTCATAACAATATCCGTTGGGCTGGTTCCTGACGTTGGCAGAGAAGGCGAGATTCTCTGCCGTGCATTTCGTGGGAGTAATGGTATTCACGTTACCCCAGGCGTCAATCCCGTAGGACTCTCCCCAGTTGTTGGTGAGGTTATTGACGATAACGGTGCAGTCCGTACCGCTGGTGGAGGCACTCGCAACGCGATTGAGGGCGTCGTAGGTGTAGCTGACAGTGCCGACGGTCTGACCGGACATGCCGTCACGGGCATTCGTAATCTTTAAGACGTTACCGTTATCGCCGGCGCCGGCGTGGAAGTCGTAGGTGAGATCCAGAATCAGATTGTTGCCCGAGTAGGAGTGGAGCCGCAGTGGCTGTAGACGGCTGTTGTAGGTATTCGTGGTCGAAATCGGATTCGTTGCGCCGGAGCCGTTGGTCATACCAGTCAGCCCGCCAAATGGGGCATAACTCACACCCGTAGCATAATTGATGCCGTTAGCAGTATCCACAGCCGAAGTTGACCGCCCAGCAACGCTGGATGTGTATGTGATCACTCGTCCGCTTGGATACGTGATTGTTTTCGGCTCGCCATCCATGAAGTACGTGTACTTAAAGATCTTGTACGTCAGGCTGGGCGGGTTCTGGTAGGTGAGGATCACCCGTCCCATCGGATCGTAGCTGTAAACCATGCCCAGCGCACCTAAGGAAGCCGAGGCCAGCGTCACATGTCCCACCGCGTTTGTCGGCTGGAGATTCCACCAGGTCAGGGAATCGTCGTAGCGATAACTGGAGTTCGGAGTTCCATCCGAGTAGATTGTGTCTAGCGGGCGATTCAGGGCATCGTAATTGATGGTAGCCGTCACTGTGGTTGTACCCGTCTGGTTAGGCGCCGGTGCAACCTTCGAGGTCAAATTCCCATTGTTGTCGTAGGAATACGAAATGGTGCCCGCGGTGTAGGAAGATGTGTCCGCCGCCGGGCAGGTTGCAACTGAATTGACACTCGAAGTCACCTCCGGATTGGCAGAACAGCGCAACCGGGAGAGCGAGTCGTAGGTAAAGCTACGGTTTCGATAGTTGCCTGACGTGCTCCCGCCTTTCTGGGTAACCGCTGTGAGATTATCCAAAACATCATAAGCGTAATCCGTTTCGTAGTTCAGGTGAGGGCTCGTTCCAGGATCCTCCAACACCTGCGTCATACGTCCCAAGCCGTCAGAGCAGGATTCCCGTGTCTTGCCGGCTTCATCCGTAACGGTCGAACAGTTGCCGCTATAGCTCGTACTAACGGTCGAACCATCGGCTTGCGCGACACTGATCACGCGATTCAGCGCATCCGCATTTGTCGTGGTGGTTCCGGCAGGCGTTTGACAGTATGGATTTGTGACGCTCTTGAAGCTGGTGTTCGAGCCGGGCGTAAATCCGTAGCCATAGTCGACCTCGGTCCAGCCAGCGTTCACGCCCGTGGTGCAATCCGGATCTGTGCTCAGCACGTTTAGCGGACGACCCAGGCCGTCAAGAATTGTCTGTTTCTTGTGGAACAGGCTTGTATCGATTGTGGTCTTTGCCAGCGAACTGACAGGCACGGTATCCGTAAATGTCCAGGTCGTCCCACCGCCGTCCGGATAGCTGACCGAGTTCTTGCGATTCATCAGGTCGTAGCCGAACGTGGTTCCGGCACGGCCGGCCAGGATGTCATTCTCGTTCTGCGTGCCTTCGATCAAACCAGTGCAGGGATAATAGGTGTTCTGCGTACGATGATGAACCGTTCCACTCTGCTGGTTCAGTGTATTCGGCTGGTTCACCAGCGTCACGAAGGCGTAGGTATTCTGTCCCGCAGGCGTGCATCCCGCGCTGGACCACAGATCTGCGTAGCTGAATGTCGTCTGGTTGCCGTTGGGATCTGTCGTTGACAGCTTGTTTCCCAGCGTGTCAAAGGTGTTAGTCGTGTTGAGCCATGTATTGCTCAGCTTCAGCCAGCGACTGGTTTTGGTCAGATTCCCTCGCGTGTTGAATCCCGTACCATGGCCGGCATCGTCGTGGCCGGTTACCTGCCCCGACTCCAAGGTCGGGGTTGTGCCGTCGTACGCGTACGTTGTCTGGGCAATGGTCGTACCGCCGGAGGTACCGCTGTGCACAACCTTGCTGGTCGGCAGATCGGCGATGTTGGCGTTGAGATAGGTCGAGTTCGTCAGGTGGAGGTAGTTGTAGTCCGTCGTGCGGATCTGGGTTCCTGGCGCACCGCTTCCATAATCATACTCACGGCGTTCAATTGGATTCTGCCAGGTGAACGTTCCTGACCAGATGCTGAACGTGTCGTTATCCGTCTGGACCTGGCTGACCTGATTGGTTTGATTCCACGTCGTTGTTTCCGACACCGGCACTACTGCCCCCGTGACGGCAGTGTTGTAGCCCGTCTGAACCGTTTCGATCAGGGTCGATCCTGAGTAATACTGCTTCGCAGTTACATAAGGGCTTCCGGTCTGCCCAAAGTAATATGCATCCTTGTACTTGGGCAGAATGGCGCTGACGGTAAGTTGGATCTTGTTGCTGGCCGGATCAGTCACGGACATGCTTCCATAAGTCCATGTATTCGACTGTCCGTTTGCGGTCTCTTTCCTGGTGCTAAGCAGTCTGCCGAAAGACTCGGTGGTACCCCATGCCCAGGTGATCTGACCGCCCGTAGGAAGCGTCGCGGAACACGGTTCGCCGTAGTCCGGAGAGGCATCGCAAGGAGTGTAGCTGAACGAATAGTTCATCCCGTTGGGCAGCGTGATGCTGGACAATTGCGGCCACGTCGTCACAAATTCAGTACAAGGATTCGACGCGAACTGGCACATATTGGTATGGATCGGGACTGATGTCGTGCCGGTCGTGATCGTGTGCGGCGTGCCGTTTGAATCGGTATACGTAAGACCGGTCTGGGCGTAGCTTCTGCCCAGTGTGTCGGTATTATTGGGAGCTGTACAGGTCGAGCTAACCAACTGATTGCCATTGCTGTCGGTGATTATCGTCTCCCATCCACCCGCGCAGTGGCTGTCCGACATCGACTGGATGCTCGTTCCGCTTTTGGTTAAGATGTTCGTCGTAATTCCGCCGGAGTTCGCCTGAACTACAAAACCTGATCCGTCATCGGCATACGAAGTGTTCGGCTGACCCCAACAGGGATTGCTGGGAGAGTTCAGTACGATGGGGTCAGGAACCAGGTGATGAGTGGTTCCGTCAGGCAAGTGCAGGAATCGATTGGTGATCGTCGTATAGTTATTGTTGTTGCACGACTGGATCACCTGGCTGCCGCTCGTGGAGTAAGAAAATGGTCCGACCAAAGCCCACTGGTTTTGTCCATTCGATGCCGGCTTGACACTGTCGTTGCAAACCTGCTTGTTGCAAACCGTCTTTATGTACCATCCCTGGTTGTCATAAACATATTTGTAGCCTACCGACAAGCCTCTCCCCTTGTAATTCCAGAGGGGGATTTCGATATGCAGATCGGAATTCATCAGATTGACGGAATCGAAACCCGAATCCGTGCCACTAAAGACACCATTTGCAGGAAAGCCGATTCCGATGTTCTGGTCCTGCTCCTGCTGCGCCTGCAGCAGCGGCGATCCCGCAAAGCATGCCGCGAACGCTAAGACCGGGATGAGGGCAGTCACAGAGTGCCAGACTTTCATGACTCTCTCCTTGATATCCATGAGCGTTTTCCTCAATGTGGCAATGCAAACTCGGAATCGGACAGGCCCTTGTTGAAGACTACGGAGCTCAGTGTCAAGTCGGTACTAAGATTTCCGTCGACAAACTCGGTCTGCCGAAACGGCACGAGACCGCTGCCGACGGGCCGGTAGTCCCACAGGTACACTTCTACCTTGTCACCGTCGTCAGGATTGTTTTCGGCAAAGTTCGTGTAGGCAATCTTGAGAATTGTGCTGTTGACCTGGTCGATCGAGAATTGGGTTTTTGTCGTCGTACGATCAAGCTCGGCCTGGGACATCCCTTTTACTGGTATGGGTCGAAGTGCGACTACCTGGGCAGCTCTTCCATTAACCTTGCCAGTCCCGACGTATTCCACGCTGACAGCGGGGTTTTGGTATTCCGCGAGTAACGAAAAGACCGGGATAAAGTTTGCCCGCTCAGCAAGAGTGTTATTCATCAACAAATGACGAACGTGTCCGTCGGGCTGCTGGTAGACTCCCACACCCTGATTGACGATGCGAATGCTCTTGCCTTTTGGCTGATGCGTCTCGACTCTTGTCATGTCAGGGCCCTTGCATTTCAGAACGATGGGCATGTCTGCTGCTTTTCCTATCGTGAGATGAAGAGTCCCTTGCGCAACGGCGTCCTGGTATCCCGCCAATCCGGGGGGCCCGGCAGCAGCCGCGAGAGCAGCCTGGACTATCGAGATTGCTTGCGGGTTCTTCGTCACCGCAGCGGGTCGAGCTTTGACAGGGACCGTTTCCTTCTGAGCTGATGCTGCTGGAGAGAAGCCAAGCATAAGGCCAAGGATGATCAACATTGCACGTTCTGACATTTGCCCTACCTCCCTATGGAGAAGACACATCCACTCTCGCTTCCGGCTTCTCAAGCACCGGCAGCGGGCACACCTCTGCTCCTGCGCGATTCTGCGGATCGCGCAAGAACACGTAAACGGATCCTTGGGGAAGATGAGAAGAACGGCGTCCCGACCCCCGGGACCTTCTCACGTTTAATCGTGCAGAAACTAAGTCAATTTGAGACAACTGTCAACTGTGAAAATCATTTTGTCCGGAAATCGTAAACGGGAATCCCGTCTTGGGACTAAACGTAACAGGTCGGTGAGCATGTAACAGTGAGTGCTAGGGTAACCCAAGGTCCACACCAAGGCGTAGGACCGAATAATTTTCAATGCTTGCTCCAGCTCTGGCAAAGTATCTGCCCCAGAAATCTCGCAAGCCCTGCCAGTAGGCCATCGACTTGCCCGCGTTATCAGCTCCCAAGACTCGTATTTTTACGCCAGTGAGGTTCGCAAGCAGGTTCTTCCGTTGTGCATTGGAGAGGGCTCCCTCGACCCCAATAGTTTGGGGAGTTTCGAGGTCGAGATCATGTGTGTTCTGACGCATGTCGGAAAAGATGACGAGAAGCTTTCGGTTTGTGTTTGGCGATTCCTGGAACAGTTGGCTGGCAAGGAGGAGAGCGCCGACAATGTCGGTTTGCTTGAAAGTAGGTTCCAAGTGCGCGCAGCGCTTCCGCCAGGCGCGAACAAGTTGCTGGCGAGCATTCGCCAATCGTTCTTTGAAATACCCCTCGTCGTCGCCAATTTCTGCCGAAAGCAGGATGTAAGGCTGCGCGAAGCTGTTGTCCGTAATGCCCACCACGGTCACGTGCGAGCCGGCTGGCATTGAACTGAGTAGCCGAGTCACGGCCTCAAGGTTCTTCTGAAATTCAGTGTGGCCATCGGCAGCCTTCGGACTTTCAGATTTGCTGAGGTCCTCCAGCACGATCAAGTTTAGATGATCGGCGCTAAACGCCCTGCCGGGCATGAAGAGTAAAACGCCCAAGATGCAGATGAATAGCTTGGTGAGAGCGTTCCGCGCCGTGTGGGTGAGCATGGAGCGATAGAAGTCGCGCCAGAACGTAGCCACGAATATTCCTGGCTCATTTTCGAGCGCGGTGAGTTCGTGCAGACCCGCGACCATCAGCTGGCGAGTCTCTTGCAACTCGGTTTCGAGTCTCGTTGATATTCGCCCGACTCCCTGCCATAGCGTCTGGCATCATAGAGCGCGAGCCCGGCACCGAGTTCCATGGCCATCGCGAGGAGGGCCATCACCCAGCGGAGCAACGCTACCGTCTCGTCGTAGAAGGAATTATGAGTCGGTGCGGTTTCGGCCTGCTCGTCGCCAAATTGAATGACCGAGTGTGTGTCCTTCATTTGCTGGGCGAGCACGTCACCGCGAACGATTGCCAAGAGTATGAGACTCGAGACCGCGGCGACACAGGCGATAGAAGCCAGGACCTTTACGAGCTTTTCCTGTCCCCAGGACTCGATGAATTTCTCGACACAGAAGGGAGTGACGACGGCGATCCCAAGGCAGTAAAGATAGCTCTTCCAACCGAGCCGATAAGGATCGAAGGCGAGGAGGGAGAAAAAGAATCCCGCAACCGTAAGAACAGACGTGACGGCCCAATAATATATGGCCTTGCGGCGGCGACTGCGGATATCTCCCGCGGGCGGAGCGTGACGAAGTCGTTCCACAAGATTGCGCTCGCGGTCGACCAAGAGCGCAAGTTGGGCACGTACGGCTGTCGTCTTGGATTTATTGGTAAGCTCGATTCGTAGCCTCTCAAAATCGGCGTAACGCTCCACGTGGCCGACTACCTGTTCGACGCCCTCGAATCCGAGCTGGCTCCCGATCTCCTGATTGTTCTCGTCGCGTTCCATGTCTGGTCTCCTTAGGTCCATGACCACTTACGCTTGTCTCAGAGTTCCGCCAACAAAAATAGATATGTACTCGTCAAGCCCAACTGCAAGACAAACTGCAGTGGGAAATATTGTCGAGGGTGTCCAGTCGGAAACGGTAACAATGCGGGACCCTTGGAAAATCGTCTACAAAGGTCCGCTCACGTAAACGGTTGCCGGCGGCAGCCGGGCGGGTGCGCAACCGCAAAATGAGCATTCGCATCTATTGCTTATGCGGTTGTTACTGAAGTTATCTTCGAGAAGCGTCCGTCCCTCGCTACCATCTTCTCTGGCCCTGTGTAGCTGTACGGCAGCCTGTGAGTCTTTAGAGGAAGCTCACAAGTTATTGATTTTAAGTGGCTTTCCTGTACTGTGAAAAGAAGCCGCTTTTTCCACAGCACGCGAGAGGGTAGAATATGCGCTTTTCAAAGTCCAAGGTATCTGCGAAGGTTAACGTGTCCGCTGCAACGCCAATTGTCCGCAAGCTGCCTGTAACAAACAAGCCTGAAACCTCAGAACCAGCAACCGTGATCCGACTAACGCCCGGGGCGTTTAGCGAGCGCCACGCTGACGGACAGTCAGGTACACCCCCAGCCGCTCCCGCTTGCGCGCCGTCCACTGCGATTCAATCTCTGCTCCGACCTCTTCGCCTGTGACATAGTGCCGAAAGCTGCTCCACGCCCAATCCTCCGCTGACGCCACCAATCCCCGTTTCACCGGATTGCGATGCAGATAGCGCAGCTTTTCCACTCGCTTGCGCTCGCTCCACACGTTGAAATCATAATACCGGGGTTGCCAAAACGGCTCATGCGCGCTCGCCACGCGCAGCTTCCGCGCCACGACCTGCTTCAGCATTTGCAGCGCCAGGCTAGAGTGCCCCGTTCCGGCTCGCTGAGTAGCAGGTGTACGTGTTCGGGCATCACCACGTAACCGACCACGTAGAAGCCGTACCACCTCCGCACTCTTTCCAACACAGCCACAAACGTATTGCGTGCCGGTTCGGTGCCGAGCAGAGGAGCGCGATGATAACAACAGAAAGTGATGAAATGCAGCTGCCGGGTTTGTTGATATCGCTTCAGACCCCAAGGCATAAAGCGAGAGTAGGATTGTAGGCGGCGTCTCGGCTGTGACGACTGAACATCCCCAGCCTTCGCACAGAACGCGAAAGGCCGGGCCACCCGCCCGAAGCCGGAAATACAGGGGCAACGGTTGTTGGTCGAGGGAAAGCTCCCTACGCCGGGGGGACTCGAATACCGCCCACAAGAGTCGATGTTATAAGGCCATCACCGGATCCGGACTGACGTGGTTGCAGCTACAGGAGGACTGAGTGTCAGTTGAACAAACGGATGTGGTCGATGTAGTGAGCGTCGACGCGCGGACAGACTGTGTGGTGCTTACCATTACCGATCATCTGGATTGGAATGACAGTGTTGGCCACCAGACGGTGCTCCAGAAGAAGTTTAATGCCTACTTAGCATTCGTTGAAAGCGGTGAAATTCTGGAACGTTATCCAGAAGCCAAGGGCAGGCGCGTTTCATTTCACGTGGTCTTCAAGTACAAACCGGACGATGAGGGCAAGAAGTTCCTTGCTAGGGCACGACAGGTGATAGAGTCTGCTGGCTTCAGCATGAACTCTGATGTATTTGCGGACTCCTACGACAACTGAACGCGTCGTATCTTGAGTCTCTAGCGCAAAAGAGAATTAACTCGGGGTAAGCACCACGGTACCGTTTTCCGTTGATTCCGGAGTTACCCGCGATTGACAAAGCGGTGGCGGCGGTTGGACCCCTCGTTAAGGTCGGAATAGATTCAACCGGGGAAGCCCCTCCTTGCGCTTTTTGTAACGGGTGGGTTGTGCGGGTGCACAGTTTTCGCGGAGCCGATGCCTCATCGTTCCCTCATTTCTGCCGGTCTGAAGCGACACTACGACGTCGGGATTTGTTTGCTGCTATCACGAGCGAAAACCACCGGCGGCACCGTGGCTGCCTGACTTCACGGCAACTTCTTCACCCACTGCTTCTTGTCCAGAGGACTCCCGTTGCTTTTCTTCCGCCTCAGTCGCGCTAGAGGGCTCACGGGGCGATGCGGTGATTTGTTCGTCGTCGCCAGCGCCGGCGGCGGGTAGAACGCGTTAATCGAGTTCCGCGGAAGGGTATTGTCTGCCCCGATCAGAGTTCCCGCATCAGTTGCGCCAGCGACGTAGATGTTATTTCCGACGAACGCGAATCCCGTAACCAGTGAGTCCTGAACCCCCGAATACTGCGCCTGCGAAACCAGGCGTGGGCTGCTGGGCTGAGAGTAGTCAAAGCCGAACACCATCGCCGAATCATTCACCGTGCCGACATAGGCGATCCCGTTCTGCAGAGTAATGGCAGTGGCAATTGTTGGCGGGCCAATCGGCAGATCGAAGGGGTCCGAAGGACTCAGAGTTGATTGGCTCAGCTGAACCGGCTGGTTGGGATTTGAGATGTCAAGGATTACCAATCCGGCAGCGTCGGCCGCCAGCAAGACCTGAGAGCCCGAGACAACAGCATCCCACACGGCCGGCGCCTGTGTGTGCTGTGAGAGTAGCTTGGGAGCAGCAGGCTGAGTCATGTCGAAGATCAGCAGACCGCTGGGCCCGTCGGCGACCAACAGGAGATTGCCGTCGACCCGCATGTTGTTGGGTGTATAGGTCAGGGTGACTGTGCTCAGCGTGACGGGCGCGTTCGGCTTGGTAACGTTCAGGCTGATCAAGCGATGATCGCCAGTCCCGACAAACAGAGTGCTGCCGGACAGCGCCAATGTCGCAGCGGGTATGGACTGCGACGCCGTTTCCGTCGGGCTCGCGACGTTAGTGATGTTAACGGTCTTGAGCGCGTCGTTCAGTCCCAGAAACGCGTAGTTGCCCGCAAGCTCGATGGCATAACCGACCGAATTGGGGTACGACAAAAAGCCGAGCAAACTTGGGACGCTGGAGCCCAGGTCGATGATGTCCAGCCCGCCGTTGCCAAACTGATCCCCTCCTACGGCAAACATCGTCGTGTTCCGCATCACCTGGCTGACCAGCTCGCCAGCGCCAAATGGAGCCAGGTATTGTGTTTCAATGGGGCCGCCGGGGACAGAAAGTCGTATACCGGGATTCCTCCCATCGCCGCGGCGGCGAAGAACTGATTCCCCGTAAATTGGCCGTTGCCCAGATTACCGGCGGCAACAGTCGATTTGACCACCGGATTGGCTGGATCGGTCAGATCAATCAACTGGTAGTTGAGGTCATATCCTAAGGAAAGTGCCGAACTGCCTTGCATGGCTACAACGTAACGAGAGGGGATACGGGATACATGCTGAGGGATTCCACCCGAGATGTCGAAGACCTCAGCTTCCACAAACAACAAGTTCCGTACAGTCGAGGAGCAAAACCGCCGTTGCTCAAGATGGTGCCCACCAACTTTGGTGGAGCAACAGACAAGTCATAAGTAGCGATCGTGTAGGGGAAGTTGGCGCCCGGGTCGTTGTCGACGACAACGTACATGAGACTGCCGCTGCCCACGACGCCTTCAACCGAGGGCTCCTGAATGCCCGGAGGCCAGGCAAGATCATAACGGGTCCGCACGACCGTGCCGGTTCGCACGTCAAACGTGTCAGCAGAGAACCCGTTGGGCTGTGGCACAAAACTGGTAAGCGCGTACATGATGGCCGTTCACATTCAGTGCGAACTCCACGGGCAGGGTCGCAATCGAGGTGAGCACGGGGATCTGGGAGTGAATGTCAAAGGTGGCGATGGAAGTTGGGTAGTAATAGTTGAAATAGACGACGTAAAGACTTGTGCCGTAGACGAATGCGTCGGTCGGGTACACCGGGTTCTCGACGGCGTCGACCCAGATCGGCTGTTGCGGGTTCGTGATGTCATAAACGTCTATGGCCGAGAAAGTGCTCTTGTTGAATGGCCCGCCCTGATCGAATGCATAGAGCAAGTTGCCATTCACAACAAGATTGCGTACGACGGTCCCGGCAACGCCCTGGTCTTCGCTTTGACGTAATCGTAGACGCGGTTGACGATTCCTGGAAACGCGCCGGTTACCCCGACAGAGGTAGTTTGGCTGGTATGCCTACCGTTGCGGTCACCGGAACTGGCCCCGCTTGCGTGATCGAGGTGGGGGCCGTGAACTGGCCCGTGCCGGTGACGCTTCCCAAGGTGGTGGACCACTGCGCCGAAACTGGATTGCCACCCTGTTCAGCATCAAGCTGAATGGTATTTCCCATCGCCACAAGAGGATCTGCGGGGCGAGTCACTAGCGGCAGAATTCTCAGGACAGTGCTGTCGCAGGAGGTTGTGGTCGGGAGACATCCTGTCACCGTTGCGAACGTCTCGCTGGACACCATGGGAGCTTGGTAGAGGCCGTTGGAATCGATGGTTCCCTGGTCAGCCGTCCAATTTATGACGGTTGGACTATTCGCGCCGAGCAGCCGCCACGAGAATTGCATCGATTCTCCCGATGAGAGGTCTTTCTGCGGTGCACGAATACGCAGATTTGCCAGCCGGGAGAACGGAATGCTGTTGCTGGTCGTGTTGAACCCACTGTCGACGTTGAAGACAGCATAGACAGGACCATCCGTGGCGCCAAACGGCACGGTCGCATCGATTTCGGTGTCGGTGGAGTTCTGAACCGTGGCGGGCACCGCCGCCCCACGTATGCCAGCGAAATAGAGGCTGGGTATGCCAATCAAGTCATGGCCCTGCACTATCACCGGCTGGTTCGCACTGGCGCCGGTGGAAGTGATCGAGGTAAGAGTCGGAGGAAGCAGCTTGAGGTTTATGATGCCCTGTATTGGAGCATTACCGCCGTTGATGGAGAGGGTGATGAGGTCCTGAGCGGTTGGTCCGCCGATGCTCACGGGGGAGTATACAGCCCATCTGACGAAAACTTGCCATATTGAGCTACCCAATAGACCAGTGGGTTGCTGACGCCGGTCACGATCGCCTTGAACTGTTGCGGATGTCCGTAGTCAACTACAGGATTTGTGGGTGAGAATGCAAGGGTAAAAACCGAGACCGTCGTGCTTGCGGATTTCGTGGAATCTCCGAGAGCGGTGGCCTTTATTGTAACGGGGCTTACGGGTGGAATAATCGCCGGTGCTGTGTAATAACCTTGCCCGTCGATTGTTCCGCTAATCGCGTCACCGCCCGGCACTCCATTTACGAACCAGGCCACACCAGCGGTAAATGCACCGGTACCCGTGATCGTATCCCGGAAAGTAACTGAGGTGCCCGCGAGGACGTAGGGGAAGCTGGTGTCCACTCCTACGGGAGGAAATCGTTGGCGGTGGTGGAGGAGCGGCGGGTGCGCTTGGCGAGCCGCCACCGCCGCAGCTGCAGAAAAGCCATAGTATGTTGATGATAAATACAGCATCGAGCAACGATGAGGTACGCTGTGCAGATATCACTGCTCGTCCAAACGTCCGGAACGATCTCTAATTTGGCCAGAATGCAATCAGACCCAGAACATGTTACGCCGTCGAGTACGAGGGAGAATACCTTAGCAGATACCTATTCGAAGGGACAATCTTGCTCGGCTTCGGGTCGCGAGTATAGTGGTCCAAAGACTAGAGGAGAACAAACTCCCTTCGGCACGGAACTAACTATGGCGCTGGCGAGATGAAGGATCGAAAACAAAAACTGTCTCAGCGAAGGGGTTCACTCTATTTTTTTGTGGTTGAAATTGTGGCGGTCGGAACATCCAGGTTCCAACAAAGTTCAACAATCCTCAAGCGCCGTGCCCCAACGCCTTCATCATGAATCACTTGCGGTCTACAGAATTCAATAGCTTTCAACAATGTCTGGAATCTGGTTCGGGACCAGGGGGTCGGAGGTTCAAATCCTCTCTCCACACCAATCTTTTCAAGCAGATGGACAGCATTTCTGGGATTTCATCACAGCTGTGTGGGCGATTTTGAGGCTGAGAAATCCGCACAAGTTCAAACAGGCTGGTGTTCCTTTCTTGAATCCAGCTCCTGCTGTTTGAGCGTTCGACTAAGACACTGCAACACATACGGCAGCTAGTGGACCACGCACGGGTTCGAAGCTTACTCCTGCATATATCCACAGGAAGCCACGGAATCGCGCCAGCCTTGCTGAATCGTGCCATAAATTGCGAATCATGTCTGCACAGAAAAAGTCGCCGGAAGAACTATTACGGATGGGTATTGTCCCATCTGCAGCAAATGCACAGCTCAAATTCCAAATCCACGTGAAGCGCTTCATGCTTCACGGGTGTAGGCGGTGCGGCATACTCCTGCTAACATTGGACACTCATTCGTTGAAGTGACCGAGCAGCAATGGGAGGAACTTGAGGCCGGGCAGATGAATCGACAGGAACAGCTCTACGATCAAGTTGATGAACTCGAAAAGGCAGGCGTTCGAAGAAACGAAGCGAAAGGATCAACAGATATCTCTGGGAACCCGCGAAGACCTATTTGAACCAACGCGCCTCCGCCCTTCAAAGGATTAATTTTGAGCTGAAGCCTTAGGAGCTTGTCGAAATTGCCTTTCACAATGCGGCGATCATTCGGTGATCACGCGCCAGACGCGAGGGTTTGTAGTTTCTAGTTTCCGGTCGGCCCCGCGGAGGGCGATCGTGGCAGTCGAAGGTCCAAGCCAATCGCTTAAGACCGTCGCCATTCCTTCCTAATCATCAACGCACATTTCAAAACTACCATAGTTTGGCGAATTGAATCGACCGGATTAAACGCGAGGCAAGGTGCATATAGGGGCGCGGCTCGCGTCGATATCACCAATCCCGGATACCCCCTGGGTGAAACTGGGTGCCACGGCGCAAATAGGCAGATTACTACCAGCTCACGCAAAAAGGCTATGAGCGCTGTGCTCTGCAAAAATCAATCAGCAGCCTGCAAACTGCAGAAAAGGCGGGCCGTGAATCTGGTTTTGGCAGAGCGGCAAAGTCGTGCGGTTTTCGTTCAAGTGTCACGATCCTTCCTGTAAATTTCGCTGCCATGAGGCAGCTGAGATCTCTCGTTACAGTCCTCTTCGATCTGGCATCTGAACCTAGTGCAGTTCGTGAGGCTGGTGCTACGGTCGCATACTAGCCTCGTGGCCGAGAACCTGTTCCTGCGAAAGCAGGCTCGCCTTTTATTGCGAGCGCAAAGATAAACCGAGACCACTGACCGACGCCGCCCGGCTGAGTCTGGTGTTCTGGGCGCGACTATTAGAGTGGAAAGACGCGTTGATGGTTGTCAAACCAGAGACCCTGATCGGCTGGCACCGTAAAGGTTTCAAGCTGTTCTGGCACTGGAAATCCCGCCGCAAGAAGGAGGTTGAGCCATCGACTTGAGAACGAAAACCTCTTCATAATTTGTCGGCCTAAGCGGGTGGGTGCCCAGCCAAGGGACAACCCTAAAATGATCCTCCATAATCGCGGGCACCCCCGCTATCCCATATCGGCACGATATCTACCGCTGCAGTCTCGTTCAGGTCGCACTAACAAATATTAGGCACCGGGTCGCGGCTATTGACATGCGTTCCGAAAGAATGGATAATTCACCCGCTTTAATGAATCGCAGATTTCAGCGCGTCGCTTTCTTCCCCCAAAGACCCTAGCGCCGACGGTCAAGATTCGTTTCCAATTAGCGTCTCCGCATACTGCAGCCTACGATGGGGCCAGTCGTCCGGAGCTTGGCGAGAGACTTCTCCCAGTTCGGTTATTCGGCGCGCTTCGGCCGACTTCGTCGTGAGGAAGGTGCTAAGAATGTGCGTCGTCAGAACTCTGAGCTTCGCAAAATTGCTTCCCGGTCGTTCCATTCTTGTCACACACGCACTTGCCGGAGAGGACGTTCTCTCCGGCTGGCTTCGCACTTTGTCTGAACTGCAGCTGTTGCAGGCATTTCCCACGCTGATCAATGCCGAGCAAGCCAATACGCGTCTTGATGCCAAACTGTGCGACGGGGGCCTTGATGCAAATTCCTAAATCAAGCAAGAGTTCGTTCCTATTTTCATAACTTCAAAGGGCGGGCACCACGTTTGTTTTGCGCCGCGGTCTTTGCGGTTTCTGGGTCGATCACGCCGTCCGGCTCTGCTAATCAATCCCTCACCTCCACTCACCACGATCGATTTCGAAAATCTGTCGGGCCCCTCGATGTTCAGTAATGTCAGCCCTCCGTTAACGATCTCATCAGCAACCTTGTCTGGTGGTCAAGTATTGACGAATGCGACATTTCTGCCTGCCGACCCGACGAGCGTGTACGGTACTGCCAATTTTTGCGCGGGTTGTTCACCGCAAATTACCATCGATTTCGCTCAAAAAGTCTCCAATTTCAGCATGCTTCTTTTGAACGGCGAAACGTTTACCGTGACTTATACGGTTGAAGATGATCAAGGTGGCTCCACGCAGATAACTCTTGTGGCCAATTCTCAGGGGGGAGCAGCGACTGTCCAGCTTCCTGACCCTAACATTCGCCAAGTCATCATAGCGGCTGACCCCAACACCTGGGACTTCTTTGTTGACAACAATCAATTCAGCGCGAGCGGCCCAGCGTTCATCGATCCTGTCAGCTCGGGCTTCCTGACACAATATCCACACGGTGCTTCCAT